>NZ_JBQYMC010000001.1:0-1386471 GCF_052683155.1 Altererythrobacter sp. Z27
TCAGGGCTGACGATGGCGATCGGGTCAGGGCTGTTGAACGGCGTTACGTTCTGGATGCGCGAGCCGGTGACCAGAATTGCTTCCGACTCGGTTGAAACCTGATCGGCATCTTCGGCGACTTCGGCATCTTGTGCGAAGACAGGGCCGGAAAGCGCGACCGCCCCAAGTGCAACGCCCGCAAGAAGCGGGAAACGACCGCGTGACGCGGCTACAAAGCTTTTCATATTAACTCACCCCTGAGCTGTGCGGATTTTGCCGCGTTGATGGCCCGAGAGAAGCAAACTGAGCGACGGGAAGCAAGGCAGAGGAGGGGAAATTAACGGAGAAGGTGCGGTTTGGTTCCAGACTGGTGACCAAAATGCAACATGTGGCAACTTGCTCCATGCCAGCAAATGTGCCGTTGGCGGCTCAAGCGCCGGGCCGAGGCAGGTTGCTATTCTATCCGGCGGCCTTTCACGCCCATCTGGCCATCGATCCGGATAAAGTAGGAGCCGAGTGAGGCCTTCTTGAATTCGACGGAATCACCGACCTGCGGCGCGCTCAGTCGCGAAGGTACGTTGCTCATTTGCCAGACGCTGCCTTCTTCGATGGTTATGATCCAGCCATCGCGAATGCCCCTGACCCGCGTTATCGTGGATTGCAGCAGTTCAAGGTCATCCTTGCCGCTGAACAGGCCGAGTTTGGGCAATGTGAAGCCGAACATGCCGCGGCGAGTCTTTTCAAGCTGCTCCTTTTCGACGACCTGAACTTCGCCCGATTGCGTGGCGGCCACGATCGCACCGACCGATTTATCGAAACATGCGAGCCGCGCCGAGTCGTCGGCGATCGCCTGGCACGCGCGGAGTTCGTCGAGATAGCGATCCTGCGCCGAACTATCCTGTGCCGAAGCTGGATTCGCCAGCAGCAGGAAACCGATAGCCAGTGCGATTAACGATCCACGACGCATGCAAACCCTCTCCATCGAACGCTTTATCCGCCGGATCGCACATTTTGCCGCTCTGGCCAACTGTAGCAGCACGGCAACACGTGGCAAAATAGAGGCATCAAACTGCGCGTGCGACGTTGCGATATTGCGCGACCTTGTCCTAGAGGCGTCAAATTCGGTCGCTATTGTCCGAAGGTTTGTAGTGTGCGTCCTTCGGTCGCACGTTTTTCAAGGGGATTGGAATGTCCAACCGTTCAAACAAGGCTATGCTCCTTGCCGGCACCGTTATGGCGTCGGTCATGGCAGCCACGCCGGTATATGCGCAGGACGTCAGCGGTGCTGACGAAGAAGCTGCGCCGTCGCAAGCCATCGTCGTCACCGGTTCGCGTATTCAGCGCGTCGACCTGACTTCGACCAGCCCTGTCGCGGTGATCGCGGCCGAGGAATTCGAACTGACCGGCGCTGTGAACGTCGAGCAGGTCGTCAACACCCTCCCGCAGGTCCTGCCTGGTGTCACCAGCTTCTCGAACAACCCGGGTAACGGCGCTGTCACGCTGAACCTGCGCAACCTCGGCTCGACCCGCACCCTGGTGCTGGTGAACGGCCGTCGCTGGATGTTCTACGATACCAACCAGGTCGTCGACCTCAACACCATCCCGCAGTTCCTGCTTGCTGGCGTTGACGTTGTGACCGGTGGCGCTTCGGCCGTTTACGGTTCGGACGCGGTTTCCGGCGTTGTCAACTTCCGCCTCAAGGATGTCGAAGGCATCGAAGCTGGCGGCAGCTACTCGCTCACCGGCAAGGGTGACGGCTCGCGCTACGCAGCCAACCTCGCGATCGGTTCGGCATTTGACGATGGTCGCGGCGCAGTGACCATGTTCATGAACTACACCCGTCGTAAGCCGATCTTCCAAGGCGCACGCGCGTTCTCGCGCAATGCGGCTGCTGACGGTTGTATCGTTCCGGGCAGCACCGATTCCGCTACCGGCATCGGTACGCCGTTCCCGACTGGCACGACCGTTTCGACCTGCGACTCGCGCGGCGGTGAACTCGGCTTCGTAGCGGGGGGGTCGCCGACTGGACCTGTTGCCTCGATTATTGTTGGTGGTAGCACCTACAAGTTCGAAGACACCGGCGGCGCTGTTCGTCCTTTCCAGGACCCGGGTGATCTCTACAACTTCGCTCCGGCGAACTACTTGCAGCTTCCGCAGGAACGCTATCTCACGGGCGCTTACGGCCACTATGAGATCTCGGACGGCGTGGAAGTCTATTCGGAACTGAGCTACGTCAACAACCGCGTGGCGCAGGAACTCGCTGCTACTCCGACCGGCGTCTCGGCGCCATTGCTGATCGCCAGCCCGTTCTTCAATGCAGCCACGCAGACCCTGCTTCAGGCGAACGACGCTGACGGCGACGGATATGCTCAGACGACGGTCCAGTATCGCTTCCTCTCGGCCGGTGCACGTAACTCGGAACAGAACCGTGACGCTTTCCGCGTTCTCGGCGGCGTCCGTGGCAGCATCACCGATACCATCGATTTCGATGCGTTCTATTCGTACTCGAAGACCAGCAACCGCCAGCTGCAGCGCGGCAACATTTCGCGCAGCCGCTACATCCAGGCGCTGACCTGGGAGCTGAACGGAGGCACCCTCCAATGCGCCGACGCCTCGGCACGTTCGGCTGGCTGTGTGCCGATCAACGTGTTTGGTGACGGCTTGGCTGACCAGGCTGCTGTGAACTTCGTGTCGGTTGACTCGACCAACCTCCAGACCTCGTCGCTGCAGAACGCCGTTGCCTCGATTTCGGGCACGTTGTTCAACCTCGGCCTGGGTGCTGAAGACGTCGGCTTCGCGTTCGGCGCCGAATATCGCAAGATGGCTTCGGAATACATTCCGGACGAATTCCTCGCTTCGGGCGACGTGCTCGGCTTCAACGCCGGCCAGCCGACTTCGGGCTCGTACGACGTGAAGGAAGTGTTCGCCGAACTTCGCGTTCCGATCATCGAAGACGGTATCGTGCATCGCCTCGATATCAACGGCGCGGCCCGTTACTCCGACTACTCGCTTGACGCGGTGGGCGGCAGCTGGACCTACACCGGCGGTATCGACTTCGCTCCGATCCCGGACATCCGCTTCCGTGCACAATATGCCCGTGCGGTGCGTGCGCCGAACGTGGAAGATCTGTTCGGCGGCCAGTCGACCGGCTTCCCGAACTCAGTCGATCCCTGTTCAGACCGTGGTTCGGTGGCTTCGCGCACGACGGCGCTGCGTGACTTCTGTATCGCGATGGGCGTTCCCGCCGCGAACGTGTTCACCCGCCAGGTCCAACCGGCAACGCAGATCCAGGGCTCCTTCGGCGGCAACCCGGATGTGCAGGAAGAAACTTCGGATACCTACACCGCCGGTGTGGTGCTGCAGCCGAGCTTCGTCCCGCGCCTGAACGTCACGATCGACTATTTCAACATCAAGGTTGAAGACACGATCGGCGTTCTTGCTGGCGGTATGAACTCGGCCCTCGGCCTGTGCTTCAACACCATTCAGGACGCAAGCAATCCGATCTGCGCGGTCTTCGCTGGTAAGCGTGGCAGCACCGGTGCTCTGGGCCAGACGGCCGGTGGCGAAAACCCGCAGTTCCTTTCGGATAACGTGGGTATCCTGAAGACCAGCGGTATCGACATTCAGGCCGACTACTCGGTGGATCTGTTCAACGGCAAGCTGGGCTTCTTCTACCTCGGTACCTGGCTGGACAAGTTCCGGTCGATCCCGATCCAGTCGATCCCCGAGCGTGAGAACATCCTCGAAGGCGTGCATGGCCTGCCGAAGTATCGTCACAACGTTCGCGTGACCTACACGGAAGGACCGGCTCTGGCTTCGGTGCGCTGGCGCTATGAAGACGGCACCCAGTCTGGCCGCATCAACAACGTGTTCAGCGGCACCGACCGTGTTGGCACCGATCCGGCTCTGATCTCGAAGCCATATGTCGGTTCGATCAACTACATCGACCTGGCCTTCGGCTATGACATTGACGAGCGTCTTTCGATCAACGTCGGCGTGAACAACCTGTTCGACAAGAAGCCACCGATCATCGGTAGCGATGCAGAACAGGCGAACACCCTGCCGAGCTTCTATGACGTGCTCGGTCGCGACTTCTTCGTCTCGGCTCGTCTGAAGCTCTGATCGAAGTCTGACTGAATGAAGGGGCGGCGGGTCTTCGGATCCGCCGCCCTTTTCATTTGGGCTGTACAGGAAGTGCCGGCGGGCCTTGGCCCGGTATCGGTCCCGGCGGAATTAGCGTGCTGTCGAGGCCGTGACGTCGAAAGCGACGGTCATGCGATCGCCTTCGGTTATCGGCCGCGTTCCGTGGAACAGCGTACTCGGAAACAGGGCGCAAAAGCCCGGCTTGGGACGGATCGCCTTTAGCGGCTCAAGGCCACCGACCAGCTCGCGCGGAGGACGGCCCAATTCGAGCCAGCCTGGGCGTGATTCCAGATCGACCTGCTCAGGAACTTCGAAATAGCAGGCTGACGACAAAAGCCCTCTGGGGTGGATGTGGGTCGCGTGGCGACCCTGGCCTTGCAGCCTGATCGACCAGCTTCCGGTGATCGCCCATGGATACTCTCGATGGGCAAGCAGCGGGTGCGTCGGATCGAATGGGGGCAAGCCTGTGCGGTACTCCGCGAGCACGTCTTCAAGCGCATGTTTGAGACGAGCAAGCTCGGGTTCGATCCGCGCGAACAGCGCTCCTTTGGTCTGGCTGCCTTGCTTGACCGACTGGCCGATTGGCATGAACGAACTTCGGTGGAGTTCCAGCAAGCACTCGCGAATTGAAGCGAATACGCCTTCGCTCACAGGCAGAGCCACTTCCCGCACAAGGCCCGGTTGGCCATGCAGCCATTCATGCCTTGGATCTCCGAGCAGGCGCCAGCAGACATCGATCAGGGCCCATGCGGAGATGTCGACCATCTTCGGATCGACTATCGCCGCAAGCAGGTGCTCTGCCTCTTGGATACGCCCGATCCTCAGCAGATTGCGCGCACGCGAAACGGGCCATTCGGGCAGGCTGCCCTTCGCAAATTGGGCGAAGATTGCTTCGGCTTCGGCGCCTTGGCCCGCTTCTCCCAAAGCGATCGCCCGCGATAATGCGATCGGCTCGCTATCGGGCCATTGTGACGATGCCTGGGCCAGGACTTCCGCAGCTTCACTCTGACGGTCGACGCCCGACAGAGCCGCCGCCCAGGCGAGGTAAAGATCGGGGGTGATGTCTTCCTTGGCAGCCTGCGCGAAATGGCTCGTAAAATCGCCCCTTTCGCCTGCCCCCCAGCGCATTTCCGCATGGAGCGCGAGACCCTGGACCCACATCGGCAATTGCCTCACCAGTGCATCTGAACATTCGAGCGCTTCACTATGCCGCCCGGCTGCTGAAAGCGCCTGGATATAATCATGGAACAGCTGCGCATCGCCGGATGCGCGAGACAAGGCGAGCTCGTAATCCGCAACCGCGCTGTCCAGCCCGCGCTCTAGCGCCAGCCGCGCCTGGCCCGCGAGTGCCTTGGCATTATCGGGATCGAGCGACAGCGCTCGGGCATAGTGGTTGCTAGCCCACTCAAATTGCGCAGCCTGTCGTTCGGCATTGGCGCGGATCGTCCAATAACGGGCAGAGCGCGTGCTGCCAGCCTCATGTTGTGCGAGCAATTGCGCCGCACGTGCCGGTTGATCCATCTTCAGCAGTACGATCGCGGCATTGATCGCCGCTTCCTCGAGTTCCGGTTCCAGCGCCAGTGCCCGCTCGAACAATTCGAGCGCCTGGGCATCGCGCCCGGCACGCGCATGGAAATTGCCCGCGCTGTTGGCAAAGCGCGCGTCGCCCGGAAAACGCTCAAGCCCCTGTTCGTAAAGCGAAGATGCCGCCGCGTCGTCGCCGCTTTGGGCGAGTAGCGAGGCCTGCTGGGCCAGTGTCGGGGCGTCGCTCACGCCGGGCTTATCGGTCGCGGAGCCATCCGGTGATGGCGTAGCGCCCGATCGGCGCGAAGGAGGGTACAAAGGTAACCTGATGCGGCTGCGGCACGCGGAACAGGTTGAGCGAGTTGAAGCGCGGGCGGAAACCCTGCACCACATTGCCGTCATCATCGAGGAAGTTGAGGTAACCGCCCCAGTCCGGGTGCCAGTCGTCGATCGTGAAGTTCATCACATAGGCGACCCTCCAGCCATCCATCACATGGCTGTCGATATGCCGACCGAGGAATTGCTGCTTTGCGAACAGCGTGGCCTGCCCATCGGCCTTCACGAGGTGTTCGCCGGTGATGTCGCGTGCGAGGTCAAGGAATTCGGGTGAATTGACGTGCTCTAGGATTATCTCGTGCGGGCCGCCCGGCTCCCATCCTTGCTCCATTGCTTTGAGGATCGGGTATTGCGCGAAACGGAATGCGTAATCGCCCCGTGCCGCTGCTTCCTGTGTCGCCTCGCCAATCGCCTGCGCTCGTTGCTGGCCTTGTGGCGCTCTCATCTCATGCGGAAGGATCTGTTGCGGGCCGGTGAATGCGGTCCCTTCTGCCTGCATCGCAAGGCCCCAAGGGGTGCGGGTAGCCAGGATCTCGCGGATTTCCTCGGCTGTGTCGCGCGTCAGGAAATCGCGCACTTGGACACGGGTGTCGCGCGCGAAGGCTTCCGCCAGGGCCGAACGGTCCAGATCCGGATTAATTTCGAACAATTGTCGCGCCATGATTGCCGGAGGGAATAGGCGTCGGCCACCGATCTTGGCAAGTGAACCTTGGTGGCGATTGCCGTCAATTTCGGACTTGCCGTCTACGAGCCCGTTTTCAGCTGCGGCGATAGGACCGGAAATCGGCGAATGGCTGGGACTTGCCATCTTCGAATAGCGGTTCGTGGGCGATTACTTCAAACTCGGCGGATGCCATTGCCGAATCGAACCGCTTCGCGTCTGTCGTTGTCTCGCAAGCGGACTCCAAAGACGCGATGCGGCCCAATTCGTTCTGCGCTTTCGACACGATTGAATCGATCAGGCGAGCGACATTCGCTGGATGGTCACGAGCGCCCATCACCAGCGATTGCTTGATAGCTTCGGCAATGTTCCAAGCCACGGACTGGGGGCCATATGTGCGCGCCCCTTCCGCAGGAGCGTCGGCGATCTGCTGCGGAATCAAGGCGACGCCG
This sequence comes from Altererythrobacter sp. Z27, assembly GCF_052683155.1. Taxonomy (NCBI): domain Bacteria; kingdom Pseudomonadati; phylum Pseudomonadota; class Alphaproteobacteria; order Sphingomonadales; family Erythrobacteraceae; genus Altererythrobacter; species Altererythrobacter sp. Z27. The sequence continues at coordinate 7,096 of NZ_JBQYMC010000001.1, forward strand.
GCCGATCTGAGCTGCAGGCTGCGCTTGGCGATTGCTGGCAGGTCCCGCTCTTCTAGTGCCCAGCGAAGCTGCTCGCGCTGCTTGAGGTTGTGCGCCAGGATCGGGCCATCCTTGCGGTGCGTCAGAATGGCAAGCGTGCCCCCTTGGCGCAGAACCCGCGCAGCCTCGCCAGCAACGATTTCGATATCTCCATACTCGAAACCGAACTGGCTCGTCACGGCATGAAAGCGGCCATCAGGAAAAGGCAGCGACTCCATCCTGATGCCGGGCCTGATCTTGGTCCCGCGCGGAGGCTCAGGAAGCTGTTCCGCCGAATCCGTGCCCGTCAGTTTCAGATCGCGTCTCGCCGCCAGCAGCCAGCGCATGACCTTGCCATCGCCGGTTGCAAGGTCGAGAACCTGCGCAGATTTGGGCAAGCTCTTGGAAAAAGAGTGCCAGGCAGCCTGCTGCGCCGCATCGATCAAGCGGTAACCGGCGGGAAGGCATCCGCTGCCTTGTCCGGCACTCTTGTTTGCAGCCCAGAATTCGTTCCAAGCGCCTTGGGAGGTCTTGCTCATTGGACCATTTTCGACTGGCCCAGCGTCAATTGCAACCGCCGTCGGCCCGATTGCACCGGCAGCAGCGCCGGGCGCGAGCCACCAACTTGATTAGTTGACGCAAACGTAAGCCGTGCCTAACCGAGTGGCGAATTGAAACGCGAGTGAGGAGTCTCCCAATGCCGACCGCCTATATCGTCGAAGCCGTGAGAACCGCAGGCGGGCGCCGCGGCGGACGCCTGGCCGGGGTGCACCCGGTCGACCTGCTCGCCAAGTCGCTTGATGCCATTGTCGAGCGCAGCGGGATCGACCCGACGGCAATCGACGATGTGGTGACGGGCTGCGTCAGCCAGGCCGGCGAGCAGGCGATGCAGGTCGGGCGCATGGGCGTGCTCGCGTCGAAGCTGCTGCCGCAATCGACCCCCGCGGTGACGATCGACCGCCAGTGCGGCTCCAGCCAGCAGGCGATCCAGTTCGCTGCACAGGCGGTGATGAGCGGCACGCAGGATGTGGTGATCGCCAGCGGCGTCGAAAGCATGACCCGTGTACCGATGGGCTCGAACGTGACCTTCCACATGAAGGAAGGCCTCTACAGCAAGGCCGCCGGGATCGAAGAGAAGTTCCCGGGCATCAACTTCAGCCAGTTCATGGGCGCCGAGATGATCGTGCGGAAGCATGGCTTCACTAAGGACGACCTCGACCGGTTCGCCTATTCCAGCCACCAGAAGGCGATCGCCGCGACCCAGGGCGGGGCGTTCGAACGCGAAGTGGTTCCGGTGGAAGTCGAAACGCCCGAAGGCACGCAGATGCACACGGTCGACGAAGGCATCCGCTTCGATGCCTCGCTCGAGGGCATTGTCGGCGTCAAGCTGCTCAGCCCTGAAGGCGCTATCACCGCTGCCAGCTCGAGCCAGATCTGCGACGGTTCCTCCGCCGTGCTGGTGGTGAGCGAGGAAGCGCTCAAGCGCCACAACCTCACGCCGCTCGCGCGCATCCACAACCTCACCGTGACCGCGGGCGATCCGGTGATCATGCTCGAAGAACCGCTGTTCGCGACCGACCGCGCACTCCAGCGGGCAGGTATGAAGATCGACGACATCGACCTGTTCGAAGTGAACGAGGCCTTCGCTTCGGTTCCGCTCGCATGGCTCAAGCACACCGGCGCCGACCCGGACCGGCTTAATGTCCACGGCGGGGCGATCGCGCTCGGCCACCCGCTCGGCGCTTCGGGCACCAAGCTGATGGCCACGCTGGTCCATGCGCTGCACAGCCGCGGCAAGAAATATGGCCTGCAGACGATGTGTGAAGGCGGCGGCGTCGCCAATGTCACCATCGTCGAGGCGCTTTAAGTCTTTCCAATCTGAGAGGAAATAACTGATGGAAATCAGCAGCAATACCCCTGCAGTCGTCACCGGCGGGGCCTCGGGCCTGGGTGCGGCAACCGCCCGCGCGCTCGCCGCAAAGGGCGCCAAGGTCGCGATCTTCGACATGAACGAAGAGAAGGGCAACGCCATGGCCGCCGAACTCGGCGGCGTGTTCTGCAAGGTCAATGTGACCAGCGACGAAGACGTAGACGCCGGTTTCGCCAAGGCGCGCGAAGCGCATGGGCAAGAGCGGATCCTGGTCAATTGCGCGGGCATCGGCAATGCGATCAAGACCGCCAGCCGCAGCAAGGAAGACGGCAGCATCAAGCACTTCCCGATCTCGGCTTTCGATTTCGTGATCCAGGTGAATCTGATCGGCACGTTCCGCTGCATCGCCAAGTCGGCTGCGGGCATGCTCACGCTCGATCCGCTGGACGAATTCGGCGAGCGCGGCGCGATCGTCAACACCGCCAGCGTGGCGGGTGAAGACGGCCAGATCGGCCAGGCGGCCTATTCGGCTTCGAAGGCCGGCGTTATCGGCATGACCTTGCCGATCGCGCGCGACCTGATGAACGAAGGCATCCGCGTCAACACCATCCTGCCGGGCATTTTCGACACCCCGCTGCTTGCTGCCGCGCCGCAAAACGTGCGCGACGCGCTGGCAGCTTCGGTGCCGTTCCCCAAGCGCCTCGGCATCCCGACCGAATATGCCAAGCTGGCGCTGTGCATGATCGAGACCGGCTATTTCAACGGCGAGGACGTGCGCCTCGACGGCGCGATCCGGATGGCCCCGCGCTAAGTCTGGCGCACGCGACCCGGCGCGGTCGCGCTTGCGGCCCATGGGGCCGGGACAATTCAAGTGACACGAACCCCCGCCAGCGATGGCGGGGGTTTTTGTTCGTCGGTCCGTTCGGGGGCGCTCTAAGACGAAGCGACCAAGGGTCCGTTATTGGGTGGAAAGCGGACATTGTCCAAATCGACCCAGATGCTAGCAACTTAATGCAGCTAAGGGCGCAGGTGGTGCCAATGCTTTTATCGAAGGATATCTTGCTTCGGTTGCATAGCTAATTACGAAGCTCTTGAAGGCAACGAATGATCGAAAAATTATTGAAGTACGTTTTTTTGAGAAGCTCGCTATTCCACGTGAACGGAGGCAGGCTCGGGCAGGCTCGGGCAGGCTCGCAAGCACTTCGACGTTGCTCTGAGCATGACGCCCAACAAATCCGATCTCATGAACGCATATGATGCGCGACTGTTGATGCTCGAAGGTCGACACGAGGCAGCAAGGGATCGATTCAGAGAAGTTATTGAATCAGTTTTAGATTCTGAAGACGTAAATGCAGCCTATATCGAGAGGTTTTGCCGTTTCATTCTCGCCCTTTATGAGCAGGATGCGAAAGCACGAGCTATGAAGTCTGAGGCGATGAAATTGGTGGCCGAGAAGAAATGTCGACGCCTTCTGCCTTTTCTTTCAGATCAATCAATTGGCTCGATTCTGGAGTATCAGAGGCAGGCCGACACCAATTTTGCGGCGCGCTCCCATGCCGGGGCCTTGCAGGCCAACCTCGAATACGATCCAACCGTGTGGCACTAAATTGCTTTGCGCGATCTAATTCTGGACTTTGGCATTTGGAGTGCGCCAACAGAAGGCTGAACGTCCGCAATTGGGTCGTTAGCAGACATTCACGATTTTCAGTGCTCTAATGTCCGAAAGTGGGTGGAAAGCGGGCGCTAGAGACATGAGATCGAAACTTGCCTAGCGGGGTGTCTGGCTCAAGTAAGTGAAGCCGGTGTTGCCTCCTCGCTTTCTGTAGCGCTGGTTAGTTCAGGGTGCCGGTCGACCAATACAGCTGCCGTCGCGTGAGCGGTCACGTTCAAGACAGTCTTGAAGATGTCGGGAATTGTTTCGACAACGAGCAGCACAACCACGAACTCGATTGGAAAGCCAACGAGTGCTGCCATGGGTGCCCAAGAGGCAAGGAATGTGGCGGCGGCTGGAAGACCAACCTTGCTCATTTCAATCAGGATTCCAACAATGCCAATCATCAGGAGGGTGCCGATACTCAGCGGCGGCAGTTCGTAAACCTGGGCGGCGTAGATTGAGGTAATGAGGAAACCCCAGGGGGCAATAAATCGGAAGATCACCGCTACCATCGGCACGGTAGCATCGATAGCTGCCTCCGATATTCCCATTTCGCGGCAACTCTTGATTGTCAGCGGCATGCAACCAGTCGAGCTTTGCGTTCCGATGGCAACCGACTGGGTTGGCAGCATGGCCTTTGCAAACCGATCTAGCGGTATCCTGCCGACGGTAACAGCGATCAGATAAATCACCGCAATCGCCATAAGAATCTGCGCTACTGAGAGTCCGATGTTGTGGGCCAGCCCAGCGAAGACATCCGTCCCGTGGTTGTGAGTGGTTGGGAGGATCAGCAGCGCGACGCCCAAGGGAGCAAAGCGCAAAACCCAATTCACGATGATGAATATCACATCGGCAAGCCCCGTGAGCGCGGCCACCAGTGTCTCCTTGCCTTTGCCATCTTCGAGCTTCGCCAGGGCCGCGCCGAAGACAAGGGAAAAGAACAGGACTGGCAGCAAATTGCCACTGCCCATTGCTGCAACAATATTGTTGGGCACGAAGGATAGGACCGCATCCGCCCAGGGCACGCTGGCAGACGGGATGCCTTCACCTGCCATGGCCCGAAGCGCCTGGGCCATGTCGTCGTTGATCGGGAAAAGCCAAAGTAGGCCATATGTGGAGAGTATCCCGAGTGGGATACCCAGCAGGTAAAGCCCGATAATGACCGTTATTGCTCGACGTGTCGCCCTGCCGCCGCCAGACAACCCTTGGGTTCGCAGGAACAGCGTCGACAAAAGGGCAAAGACCAACGGGAGAATGGTCATCTGGAGCGCCCTTAACCAAAGCTGCCCACCGACGGAGAGAACTGCGACCATGTCGTCCACGCGTTCGACCGTTCCGGCCGAGGGCAGGGCGAGGCCAATTGCGGCCCCTATTGCAAGCCCTACGAGTATTTGTGCCGCCAAGGGCAGTGCGAACAACTTTCGAAAAACACCCATACGACTTCCCCCACAGCCCAAGGTGCGAGTAAAACCGAAGCAAGGCAAGAAAACCGGTTCCTAAGGTCCACAATTGGGTCGTTAGCGGACATCTGTGAGCAACATCTCTCCCATCGTCATTCCCGCGAAAGCGGGAATCCATAAGCCAAATGGCGCTGACCCTCCGTGGATTCCCGCTTTCGCGGGAATGACGAGCTGTGGGTCGTTCCCTGATTGGCCGCTTTCCTACTCGCCCGCACATGCCCTATCGGTTTTGCCGATGACACGCCCCGCCATTTCGCGCCAAAGTGCACATGCTTGCAAGCGCAGGCATCCGGGCGGAATTTTCCTTTCCAGGACAGTGTCGCATGTGTCGCATAGCCGGGCATGGCAGGGAGTGAGATTGAGATGAACTACACACAGATCCTCGTCGACAAGGCCGATGGCATTGCCACCATCACGCTCAATCGCCCCGAGAAGATGAATGCGTTCACGCGCGTCATGATGGACGAGATCATCGCGGCGATGGACGATATCGATGCGGATGACGATGTGCGCGCGGTCATCTTCACCGGCCAGGGCGATCGCGCATTCTGCGCCGGCGCCGACCTTACGCCCGAAGGCGGCGGCCATGTCTTCTCCGATCCGACGCCGGTCGACGACCTTTCGGACGAGCGCGTGCGCGACGGGGGAGGGCGCTTGACGCTGCGCCTGTTCGACAGCACCAAGCCATTGATTTCGGCCTGCAATGGTGTTGCCGTGGGGGTCGGCATCACGATGCAGCTGGCGATGGATATCCGCCTCGCTTCGGACAATGCGCGCTATGGCTTCGTCTTCGCGCGGCGCGGGATCGTGCCCGAAGCCTGCTCGAGCTGGTTCCTGCCGCGGATCGTGGGGATCAGCCAGGCGCTCGAATGGTGCTACACCGGCCGCGTGTTCGACGCCGCGGAAGCCAAGGCGGGCGGGCTGGTGCGCTCGGTGCATCCGCAAGCCGAGCTGATGGACGTGGCGCGCGGCCTTGCGCGCGAGATCGCGGACAATACTTCGGCAATTTCGGTGGCGATGACGCGCGCGATGATGTGGCGCCTGCCGTCGGGCGACCATCCGATGGACGCGCACCGGATCGACAGCAAGGCAATCTATCGCCTGTCGCGCGGAGCGGATGCCAAGGAAGGGATTGCGAGCTTCCTCGAAAAGCGCAATCCGGCCTATCCCGGCAAGGTCAGCCAGGACATGCCCGATTTCTATCCCTGGTGGGACGAGGCCAAGTATCGCTGAGCGCTGAGCGGCGCACTTGCCAGCGCCGATGGTTGCATTAGAAACCGGATCAATGGACGCAAAGGTTAAACCCGGCGGGCGGCTGGCAGATTTCCTGCCATACCAGCTATCGGTCACTTCGAACGCGGTCAGCAGCCTGATCGCCGAGCGCTATCGCGTGCGCTTCGGGCTCAAGATCCCGGAATGGCGGGTGATGGCGGTGCTGGGCGATGCGGGGACGGTGACGCAGCGCGCACTCACGGACGCCACGCTGATGGACAAGGTGGCGGTCAATCGCGCCTGCAAGGTGCTTGAGGATCGCGGGCTCATCGCGCGCCGCCCGAACACCGATGACGGGCGCTCGCACCTGCTCGAACTCACGGCAGAGGGGCGCGCGATCCATGGCGAAGTGATGCCGCTCGCAAGGGAAATCGAGGCGGAAATCTTCTCGACATTGGGTGAGGCCGAATGCGAGCAGTTCCGCGAATTGCTGAGCCGGGTTTTCCGCCAGGCGGAAAGGATGCGGCCCGCCACGCGATCTTGACGCGTGACGGGCCGGCTCCGTCTGGCTCGTCCTAGTTACCCCCTTGGGACGAGCGGCGGTATGCCTTGCGCGGTTACGCCGCGCGGGTCAGTTGCCGCCTCCGCCCCCGGGAGGGCCGCCGGCGAAAGCGTCGGCGATCGAGCAGGCTGCCGGACCAAGGATCACGATGAACAGCACCGGCAGGATGAACAGGATCAGCGGAACGGTCATGATCGCGGGCAGGCGGGCGGCCTTTTCTTCCGCGCGCATCATGCGCTCGTTGCGGAATTCGGCGGACAACACGCGCAGCGCCGAGGCGAGCGGAGTACCGTAACGCTCGGTCTGGATCATGGTGGTGACCACGCCGCGCACCGATTCCAGGTCGACGCGATAGGCCAGGTTGTCGAAGGCCTTCTTGCGTTCGTTGAGGAAGGACAATTCGATCGCGGTCAGCGCGAACTCGTCGCCCAGTTCGGGATAGGCGCGGCCCAGTTCCTTGGCGACGCGGTTGAAGGCAGCGTCGACCGTAAGACCGGCCTCGGCGCAGATCACCAGCAGGTCGAGCGCGTCAGGCAGGCCCTTGCGGATCTCGTTGGTGCGCTTGGTCGCGATGTTCTTGAGATAGATTTCGGGGCCCTTGTAGCCGAAGAAGACGGCGGCGGAGAGCGCCATGACCTTCTTCATCTGCCAGTCGGGATAGATCTCGACGACATAGAGCAGGACGAAAGCGGTGAGGCCCAATACGATCGGCAAGACCATGCGCAAGCCGATGATCAGGACGGCGAGTTCCTTGTTGCGGAAACCGGCATGGGCCAGCTTCTGCTGGATCGCTTCGATCTGGCTCTGCTGGAGGACCTTCATGCCTTCCAGCTGCTGCTTCATCTTGTCGGTCGTCTGGCTCTTGCGAACCAGGCTCGTACGCTTTTTCGCGTTCGAAGTGACGATCCCTGCCTTGAGTTCTTCGCGCCGCTCGTTGAGCGACTTGACGCGCTTGGCCATCGGGTCCTTCACGGTGACCGCGGCGTAGATCGCCATCATCACCGCAAACGCCGCGATACCCGCCAGAATCGTCCCGATGACGATAACGTCGAAGCCGAGAAGCTTGGGTCCAGTGCTCGTGCTAAACATGATGTCCTGTTCCCCGCCTAAATTTCAAAGCTGACCATCTTGGCCATGATGAAGCCGCCAATCGACATCCAGACCATGCCGCCCAATCCGGTTACGATGAGCCGGTCATCGCTGAAGAAGCCACTCAAATAGGCCGGGTTGATCCACCAAATCATGCCGAAGACGACAAATGGCAATGCGCCGACGATATAGGCCGAAGCTTTCGATTCCGAGCTCATTGCACGGATCTTGAGCTTCATCTGTGAACGCTTGCGGAGAACATCCGAAAGGTTCGACAGTGTCTCGGCGAGGTTGCCGCCGGTTTCGCGCTGGATCGCGAGCGTGATGCAGAAGAAGTTGAATTCGGGAATGCCCAGCCGGTCGCCGGTTTCCTGGAGCGATTCCTCCATGGTGCGGCCGATCTTGATGCGCTCGACGATGGCCTTGAATTCCTCGCCTACGGGGCCGGGAACTTCCTGCGCCACCACCACCAGCGTTTCAGTGACCGGTAGGCCCGAGCGCAGGCCGCGAACGAGCAGTTCGATCGCGTCGGGAAATTTGGCGACGAAATTGTTGGTGCGCTTGTTGATGGTCCAGTTCACTACCATGTGCGGCAAACCGGCACCCACAACCATGCCGACCCCCAGCGAGAGCAGCAGAGCACCCGAACGCAGGTAGATCAGCACTGCAATGACCAGGGCGATGCCGAGTGAAGCATAGAGATATTGCGAAAGCGTCCACTTCTTGCCGGTCCGCTTCAGGCGCATTTCGAGCGCTTCGGCCCGCGAGCCGGCGCCTGCCACGCGGTGCACCTTGGGCTTGCGCGCGGCGATCGCCTTCTTGAGTTGCGATTCGACCTTGGTGTCGGTGCTTTCCGAGTGGCGGTAACGCACCGCCTGCAAGCGGCGGCTGCTGGCTTTGGACACTGAGGTGCCGGTCGCCAGGGAATAGACGCCAAACAGCAATCCCATGACTACCAGGCTCAGCAACAGGGTCTGAAACATGCCCATGCGATTGTCCCGCCTTTCGTTCTCAATTCAACGTGCGAAGGGGGCGGCGTGTCTGTCCGGTCTGCATATTTACCGGATGGGCACGCCATGCCCTTTTATTCGGCCGGCTCGTGAGCTGGCTGCGTCTTGTCCTTCTTCGCCATCAGCGATTTCAGGTCGAAGCTGCCCAGCAGCGACTTCTTGCCGGTTTCTCCCGTAGTGAAGTCGTCCGCGCTTGCGCCCATGACGCGTTCACCGATCTGGCGGATCACTGCGCTTGCCTTGCTCGAGCGGTTGGCCTGAGCGAAGGTCTGGCCCAGCTTGGCCGCATTCGCCGCCGCCTTGGCGTCGTACGGGATCGAAAAATCGATCTGGCGTTCGATCGAAGCTTCGAAATCGGCCTTGCTGATTTCGGCAATGCCCGATTGCACCTTGTTGGCGATGACCAGCGAATGCGCATGCGCAGCGTTGGTCTTGAGCCAGGAAAGGATGCGGATGGTGTCGCGCGCCGAGGCGAGCGTCATTTCCGCCATCAGCACCACCAGGTTCACGTCCGACAGGACATGCGGGAAGTTGATCAGCATGTTGCGCGGAAGATCGACCACGGTCATTTCGAACGCCTGGCGGAATTCCTCCTCCAGCTGCACGAAAGCGGCGCCGTCGGTCATCAGCGGCGAATTGATCGGTGCCTCTGCCGAAAGGATCGACAGATTGTCATTGGCGCGGATCATGGCGCGTTCGATGAACAGGCCGTCGATGCGGCTCGGATTGTCGATCGCATCGGTGAGGCCGCGGCCCGGCTCGAGGTCGAGCGTCAGCGCCCCGGTGCCGAAATGCACGTCCAGATCGAGCAGCGCGGTCGGCGACTTGTGCTCTTCGCTGAACATCCAGGCAAGCGAGGTCGCCAGCGTCGAAGCGCCAACACCGCCACGAGTGCCGATAATCGCGGTCGAAATGTGATGCTTGACCCCGTCGCCCTCCTGGTTGCGCGGTGCAGTGAACACGGCCTGGGCCTGGTTCAGAGCATCACGCAACTGGCCGGCCGAGAGCGGCTTCAGCAGGTAATCGTGGATGCCGCTCGCGAGCAGGTCGCGATAGAGACGCACGTCATTGACCTGGCCGATTGCGATCACGACTGTGCCGGGCTCGCAAACCTCGGCAAGGCCGTTGATGTCGTTGAGCGGATCGCCGCTTTCCGACAGGTCGACCAGCAGGATGTTCGGGCTCGCGCTGACACTGAGCGACTGCACGGCATTGCGCAGGCCACCCTTGTTGCACTTCTCCGGCTGCCAGCCCAGCTCGATCACCACCGGGCGCAGAACGTCCAGCGCGGCATCGTCGCAGATATAGGCGGCGAAGGGATCGCGGTTGCCGGCCATGCCGGATTTCCAGGGCGCGTTCATGGCTTAGTTACCTCCGCTTTCGGTTTTGGCGAGACCTTGGGTTCCGGTTGGAGCCTGCTCGCGATAGGAATTGATCGCTTTCGACGAACTCATGATCACGGTTTCACCCGTGCCACGCTGGCCTTCGAGCAGATCCTGCGGATTGGCGACCATGGCAGCGAGGTTGCTGTTGGTTGCACAACCATAGTTCGGGTTGGTCCCATTGTTGTAGTTCATGTCCGACTTGGCCGACCAGTCGGGGCAACCAGGGACCGAAGCGGTCGAACGGGTCAGCACGACGCGGGCATAGCCCGGCAGCATGGAGCCCGAAGTGACCGGCGCACCGGATTCGACCAGGATGCCGCGGCGTCCGGCAAGATCGGCCACCGCTCCGCGGGTCGCTTCGCTGGCGAGCGGATCGTCGATCGAAATGCGGTCGCCATAGCCAAGCTCCATCGCATCGAACCAGCCTTCAAGGCGCTGCTGCTCCGAAATGGTCAGCCCGCTTTCGCTGGTCTTCACGTCAAAGGTATAGCTGGTGCGTTCAACCACCGGCTGCTTGACGCTGTAGAGGCTCTTGTTCGTGGGCATGCCGCCACAAGCACCCAGCGCGAGGCCGAGCGAGAGGGCGAGGGCACCCGCAAGCTTGCTGTGATTTGCAAAGGGCATCGTTCTCACCTTTCCCGATTAGAGGCTGAAACCAGGAGTCGCGGCTTCAGCGCGGCGATCCTTGTTGCGTTCTTCGTCTTTCGACTGGCGCGGCGCGAGTGCGTCAGGGGTAACTCCGCCAACGCTCGGCGGCGGCACTTCCTTGTCGACCGCCGTCGCTCCGGGGCGGATTGCGCCGCTCTGGCCATCGTTCTCGCGATAACCGACAAGCTGCTCAAGCTCGCTCGACGTACGGAAGCCGTCGGTCGGCAGCTTGATGTCGCTGGCGTTGACCGGCTTCACCAGATACGGCGTCACCACGATCACCAGTTCGGTTTCGCCACGACGGAACGAGCGCGAGCGGAACAGATTGCCCAGGATCGGGATGTCACCCGCGCCCGGCGCCTTGTCGATCGTCGTCTGAGCATTGTTGCTCATCAGGCCGGCGATCATGAAGCTCTGGCCTGAACCAAGTTCAACAGTCGTTTCCGCACGCCGGGTCGTCAGAGCCGGGATCTGGAATTCGTCGATCATGACCGCGCCCTGGCTCGAAAGTTCGGAAACTTCCGGACGGACTCGGATCGAAATCCGGCCGTTGGCCAGCACGGTTGGTGTATAGGCGAGGCTAACCCCATATTTACGATATTCGATCGAAGTCGAGCCCAGACCCTGGCTGATCGGGATCGGGAATTCGCCGCCGGCAAGGAATTCGGCGGTTTCGCCCGAAAGAGCCGTCAGGTTCGGCTGCGATAGCGTGGTTACCAGGCCGTCGCGTTCCGCGAGGTCAAGTGCAGCGCCAATATCGAGGCCGAGCAGCTTGCCGAATGCCCCGATCGTGGTTGAACCAGATGCTCCGGTAACCAGCGAGCTGCCGGCCGGGCCACTGGTCAGGCCAACGCCCAGGCCACCAGGGCTGCCGGGCGTATATTGCGGCGAGAAAGCCCGGCCGTTTGTGATGCCGAACTTGAAGCCGCCGGTCTGGTCGACCGTGAGCAAATTGGCGCCGATGGTGCGAACCAGCGAGCGGCTGACTTCCGCGAAGCGCACCTGCAGGTTGACCTGCAGCGGCGTCGCCATCTTGAGGCGGCTGATCACATTGGTGCCGTCGCCGACGAAGGCCTGGACCAGGCGTTCGGCTTCAGCAGCATCTTCCGGGGCCGCCACAGTGCCGGTCAGCAGAATGGTGTTGGTTCCCATGGTCGCAACGCCGATCTTCGCTTCGGGCATCGCCAGCGCCAGCATCTGGTCGATGCTGTCGATGTTCGAGCCGACGCGGACATTGGCGGACCAGATCACGTCGCCGCGCGAGTTGCTGGCATAGATGGTGGTTTCGCCACCGGCCTTGCCAAACACATAGAGCTGGCGCTGCGATTTCACCTGCACATCCGCCACGGCGTCATTGGCGATGAACACATCGGCCATGGCACCGGGGATGGTGACCAGTTCGCCGCGACCGATCGAGATCACGATGTCGCTGGCAGGGCTGGACACCGACTGCGCGGTCGCAGTGGTCATCGGCACGCTCGCCAGCGGCGCGATGGCCAGGCTTGCAAGCAGCATTTTTGCGGTCAGGCGGCGTTTCATGGTCTTGCCCCTCGGTTGAATGCGATTTGCCGGGACGGCGTTGATGGCTTCGAATGTGCTCGTCATCGTCCGTCCCCTCAGTTGATCAGCAGCGAGCCGGCGACCGGCACGGTGCGGCCGGCGTCGTTCACGCCGCGCGCTTGCTGGTTCAGCAGGGCGTTCGAGCCGCCGCTCACCGGCACTGCGGTGGTCTGCTTGCCACGGGTCACGCGGACGACCGGGCCGGCGTTGGTGGCGACATAGGAAGTCGAGCTGCCGTCGCCCGAAGCCGAGCGGGGCGCTCCCCCGTTCATCGGCGGCATCGAACGGCGCTGGAAGCGCGAGACGTCACCACCGGTGCTGTAGCTCGAGCTGCGGTCATTCGGACGGCTCATTGCCGTGCGGATCAGCTCTTCTTCCTGCTCAGGCGTCGCATTGTCGGGGATCACGACGTCACCCGAAGCGATTGCGCGTTCGAGTTCGATCTGGTTGTCCGCGATCGAGCGCAGCGCCAGGCTGAGCGTGCCGATGGTCTGTGCCACGGCAACCTTCTCGGCGATCTTTGGCGTCACTTCGAGCGTCACGGTGCGGAAAGCACGGACGATGGTCTTGCCGTCTTCACCGGTGGTCTGCTCGGTCGACTGGTCGGTCGCGAGCACGCGCAGGTTGCGCATCACCGTTTCGGCAGCCTTGAGGTCTTGCCCTTCGTCACCCTTGACCGTCTGGGTCAGGACGAGGTCGACCCGGTCGCCCGGGAAGACAAAGCCAGCCACACCCGTCTTGGCCGAAACCGGAACGGTCACAGCGCGCATGCCGGGGCCAAGCGCCGCAGCCAGGAAGCCACGGTCGCCCGGGCTCACCAGCGAACCCTGGGTCACCGGCTCACCAGCCGTGATCGGGTGGCGCACGACAGTGCCGAGCAACTGGTTGATGTCCGCTTCGCCGTCGATGAAGTAGGCGTCCTTGACCAGCTCTTCAGGCCACTGCTGGAAGCTGATCGCATCCGCAGTGATGATCGTGCCGGTCGGCAGCGCGCGCTGCGCCACCAGAACCTTGGGTCCTTCAGGAACCGGTGCTGCCACCACTTCGGGTGCCGCGCTGCCGGCAAACATGCTCCGTGCTGCCAATGCGGTGCCGATCGCGATGACCAGCGCTCCAAGCAGCAAAACCAGCTTCTTCCTATCCATGGCTATTCTAGCCCCCTAGTTCGGCCCGATCGCTTGCGGGCGGGAATGGTTCATCCGTCTATTCGCAGACTGGTTAAAATCAGGTTCATCCCAATCCGGCCGCTTCGCCGGCCCTTGGAATATATTGCGTGCCGAGCACCCACAGGCCGCCCGCAGCGATTGCGACGCCATAAGGAACGGCGATGCGATCACGCTGGCGGCGCATGACATGCCAGGCACCGACGAGGATGGTCAGGATGCCGCCTGCCAGCGCCATCACGATCAAAAGTTTCAGGAACCAGCTCGGCTCGATCCACAGCGCCAGGGCGGTGAGAAGTTTCACATCCCCGCCGCCCATCATCTTGAGTGCGAACAATCCGGCGAGCACGGCAAAGGCAGCCAGCGCCACCCCCAGTTGCATCGCCACGCCGGGCCACAAAGAAAGGCCGCTGGCCCACCAGAACAAAGGCGCGGCCAGCGCGATGCCGGCATTGAGCCAATTGTCGATCTGGCGGCGGCGCAGGTCGGTAAAGGCCGCGAAAAGCAGCGCAATTGCCAATCCAACCAGCAATCCGTAGTGGAGATATTCGCCCAGCATGAAGCCCCCAGTGGTTCCCCTAGGAGGCCAGAGCTAAAGGGTATCACTTACCAAAAAGTAACCAAGCCCGAGGGGATGATATTAGCCACATGGAAACAGCGGCCTCCAAACCGATCGATCGGCGGGCAATTCCGGCCGACGCAACAGAGAGCACATGGGCCGCGTCTGACGGCTTTCTGATACGCCGGATCGACTGGCCCGGCGGTGGCGAAGGGCAACCGGTACGCGGCTCTATCCTGTTTTTCCCGGGGCGCGGCGACCATTACGAAAAATATCTCGAGACGCTGGAGCAATGGCATCGCGCAGGCTGGCGAGTCACTGCCTCGGACTGGCGCGGGCAGGCCGGCTCGGGCCGCTTGGGCAATGATCAGGTTACCGGACATATTGGCGATTTCGGCGATTGGGTGACGGACCTCGCCGCCTTCTGGCCGCAATGGAAGGCTTCGACCCCGGGGCCGCACATTCTCGCCGGCCATTCGATGGGCGGGCATCTGGCGCTGCGTGCGCTGGCAGAGCGCAAGGTCGATCCCGATGCGCTGGTGCTCTCCGCCCCCATGCTAGGTTTCGTGGGGCCGCTCCCGCCAGCGTTGGGGCAGCTTGCCGCGCGGCTGATGTGCGCGATTGGCGACCGCCGCCGCCCGGCATGGAAGTGGAGCGAGAAGCCGGGCGAAGTGCCCGCTTCGCGCCAGGCGCTGCTGACGCATGACGACGAACGCTATGCCGATGAATTATGGTGGCGCGAGCACAGGCCCGAACTGGTGATGGGGCCGGGCAGCTGGGGCTGGGTCGAGCGGGCCTATGATTCGATGCGCGGCCTGTTCGCGCCCGGCAAGCTGGAAAGCGTGACCACGCCAGTGCTCTT
Organism: Altererythrobacter sp. Z27; assembly: GCF_052683155.1. Taxonomy (NCBI): domain Bacteria; kingdom Pseudomonadati; phylum Pseudomonadota; class Alphaproteobacteria; order Sphingomonadales; family Erythrobacteraceae; genus Altererythrobacter; species Altererythrobacter sp. Z27. The sequence continues at coordinate 22,148 of NZ_JBQYMC010000001.1, forward strand.
GCTGGGGACGTCGAACGACAAGCTCATTTCGATGAAAGCGATTGAGGCGGCGGCGCAGCGCCTGCCCAATGCGACGCTGGTGCGGTTCGGCGACGAGGCGGATCACGAGATCCTGCGCGAAGTCGATCCCGTGCGTGACAGGGCGATGGCCGGTATTGCGGAATTCCTCGACCGGGTGGCGCCGCCGCAGTGAGCGAACACTTCGATATTGCGATCATCGGCGCAGGGATGGCGGGCGCCAGCATTGCCGCGGAAATTGGCGATGCTGCCAGCGTGCTCTTGCTCGAAGCCGAGGACATGCCCGGTTATCACGCCACGGGACGCTCCGCCGCTTTCTGGGAAGAATGCTATGGCGGGCCGGCGATCGTTCCGCTCACGCTTGCATCGGGGACTTACCTGCACGAGCACGGCTTTCTGAGCGACCGCGGGGCGCTTTATCTCGCGCGCGAGAAGGACGAGGCACTGATCGAAGGCTTCTTCGCCGATTTTTCAAGCAGCGGCGCGTTGTTCGAGCGGATCGGACGCAGTGAGCTGGACCGGATAGTGCCGGGGTTAAAGCAAGAATGGGACCGCGCGATCTGGCAACCGCGCTGCGCCGATATCGATGTGGCCGGGCTCCATGCGCATTACCTTGCAATGGCCAAGGCTGCTGGCATCCTTCCGCAATGCCGTGCCCGGGTGGCGGCAATCTCGCGCAGGCAGGGCGGGTGGAACCTTATGCTGGCCGACGGCCGCGAGTTCTCTTCTGCCACGCTGGTGAATGCGGCGGGCGCCTGGGCTGACGAGATCGCGCAAATGGCGGGCGTCCGTCCGCTGGGGATCACGCCCTATCGCCGCACCGTGGTGCAATTGCGGGTCGATCCGCCGCCGCCCGACGATCTGCCGCTGTGCCTCGATATTGCGGGGGAGTTCTATTTCAAGCCCGAGAGCGGGCGGCTGTGGCTGAGCCCGCATGACGAAACGCCGTCACCTGCCGTCGATGCCGCGCCAGAAGAACTGGATGTCGCCATCGCGATCGACCGGCTTGAACACACCACCAATTGGCAGGTACGCGGGCTTGAGCGCAAATGGGCGGGGCTGCGCAGCTTCGCGCCCGATCGCCTGCCCGTCTATGGCCGCGATCCATCCTGCCGCGAATTCTTCTGGTTTGCAGGGCAGGGCGGCTACGGCATCCAGACAGCTCCCGCGGCTGCGCGGCTGGGGGCGCAACTATTGCTGGGGAGGGAGCCTGACGCGATGACGCAGGCCCTTGATGCCGACGCATACTCTCCCGCGCGCTTCCGATAGGTCGATTGCAGCCTGCACCGCTCGATAGAGATTAATCACGAGGCACTGGCTTTTTGTTTTCGGTTCTTTAGTCTGTGGCGATCCGTAAAGTCTGTCGAAGGAGAAATTGCATGGCTCACCGCTTCGAGATTCGTAAGAACAAGAAGGGCGAATTCGTGTCCTATTTCGTCTACAATTCGGAAACGATCTGGTGGACCGAAGGTTACAGCTCAAAGGCGAGCGCGAAGAACGCCATCGAATCGGTACTCAAGAACGGGCCGAACGCGGAAGTCGTCGACACTACCACCGGCTGAGCCAGCCTCACTCTTCAGAATTGGCGCCTCAACAGGGCGCGGTGCGGGCGCGGGCTAGGCGCCCTTGCCGTTGCGCTTGTCGGCCTCGTCGCTGGCGAGCCGGTCGGCGCGTTCGTTCTCGATATGGCCGTTGTGGGCCTTGACCCAATGCCAGGCGATCTTGTGGCGTGATGCGGCATCGATCAGTTCGCGCCAGAGGTCTTCGTTGAGCACCGGCTGCTTCGCTGCGGTTTTCCAGCCGCGCTTCTGCCAGCCGTGGACCCATTTGGTGATGCCATCGACGACATATTTGCTGTCTGAGTAGAGATCGATCCTGCACGGTTCGGTCAGCGTGCCCAGCGCCCTGATCACAGCGGTCAGTTCCATGCGGTTGTTCGTCGTCACCGCTTCGCCGCCGGACAGTTCCTTCTCGTGGCGCCCCATCCGCAGCAAGGCGCCCCAGCCGCCGGGGCCGGGATTGCCCTTGCAAGCGCCGTCGGTGAAGATTTCGACCTGCTTCATTTCACGCGCCTGCCGTTCAAAGGCCTTGCGCGAACAGTTCTTCGCCATGCGCGGCGTAGAATTGCAGGCGGCGAGCGAAATCCATCGGGTCCTTGCGCGTGACCAGCGCGTCGGCTGGCGTATTGAGCCAGTCGTCCGCGCGGCTCGAGATGAAGCGCATGCAAGCGCCGCGCGCCAGTGCGGGCAGGGCGTCACGCTCGACTTCGCTTAGGAGGCGCTCGGCCTGATAGCCTTGCAGGAGGGCCTTGGAGACATCTTCGCGGAAGGTTTCGCCGCCACGCTCGAAGCACCATGCCGCATGGGTCACCGCCAGATCGTAAGCGAAGAAATCGCTCGCGGCGAAATAGAAGTCGATCAGGCCGCTTACCTCGTCGCCCAGCATCAGCACATTGTCGGGGAACAGGTCGCAATGCACCACGCCATGCGGCAACCCGCCCGGCCAATGTCCCGCCAGCCATGACAGCTCGCCAAAGGCGAGATCGGGCAGCGCTGGATCGATCGTGGCCAATGCTTCTGCGCCGCAATCGTTGATGGTCCGGTCCCAACCTGCCAGCCCGAGCGTTTGCGTGCGCGACTGCGGAAAATCCGCCACGGCTTGGTGGATGCGTGCCAGCGCGCGACCCACCGAGCGCGCCTGTGCCGGAGTGGGATGATCGATCGAGACCCCGGACAGATATTCGATCAGGGCCACCGCCTTCCCGTCGATGGTCCGCCACAATGCGCCGTCGCGATCGTGGATCGTGCGGGGGACCGGGCAACCGCGCGCCGCGAGGTGATCGAGCAATCCGAGGAAGAAGGGCAGGTCGGAAGTCTCGATCCGCCGTTCGTACATGGTCAGGATGAAACGCGCGCCGCGCCCGTCGTTGCCGGTAGTTTCAATCAGCCAGTTGCTGTTCGACACGCCTTCGGCAATGCCCTTGGCGGATACTAGCGAGCCGACATCATAGGCTTCGATCAGTTCGGCCAGCCGCTCGGCGGCGAGATGCGTATAGACCGCCATCGGTGCCCAGCCGCTATTCCACCAGCTGGCGCGGCAGCTTGAACACCATCTTCTCTTCAACCGCGGTGAAGGTTTCTTCCTCGACGGAGCGCCATTCGGAAAGCCTGGCGACCACTTCACGCACCAGCGTTTCCGGGGCGGAGGCACCGGCGGTGAGGCCGATAGTGCCGACCCCTTCGAGCCACGCCGGGTCTATCTCGGAGGCGCGCTGGATCAGGTGGGCGCTTGTGCCGAGCCGCTCGGCCACTTCGACCAGCCGCAGCGAGTTCGAGCTGTTGGGCGCGCCGATAACCAGCACAAGGTCGCTCGCCGGTGCGATCTGCTTGACCGCCGCCTGCCGGTTGGATGTGGCGTAGCAAATGTCTTCCGCCTTGGGTCCCACGATATGCGGAAAGCGCGCTTCCAGGGCGGCGATGACCTCAGCCGTATCGTCGACCGACAGCGTAGTCTGCGTCAGGAACGAAAGCTCACAGTCGCCCGGCAGGTCCAGCTTCGCGACATCCTCCACCGTTTCGACAAGGGTAATCTGGCCCGGTTCGACCTGGCCCATAGTGCCGATCACTTCGGGGTGCCCGGCATGGCCGATGAAGATGATGTGACGGCCTTTCTCGATCTGGCGTTCGGCCTGGCGATGGACCTTGCTCACCAGCGGGCAGGTAGCGTCGAGATAGAGCAATTTGCGACGCTCAGCTTCGGCGGGAACCGATTTGGGTACGCCATGCGCGCTGAACACGACCAGGGCATCGCCCGGCACTTCATCGAGTTCCTCGACGAAGATTGCACCCTTGGCTTTCAGCGCATCGACCACGTATTTATTGTGGACGATCTCGTGCCGGACATAGACCGGCGCGCCATAGCGTTCGAGCGCGCGCTCCACGATCTCGATCGCACGATCGACCCCCGCGCAAAAACCGCGCGGTGCGGCAACCAGCAATTTGAGCGCGGGAAGCTTGTCCCCGGTTTCCGATGCGTGAAAGGGAGCGTTCATGTCTCGCCCTCTAGCGCTTTGCAACGCGCGCCGCTAGGGCGTGACAACGCAATTGCCGCGAGGGTCGCTTGGCCCCGCGAAAAGGACCATGGCCCGCAAGGGCCGCAGTGAGGATTGCCATTTGATGACCCGTCGCAGCCGTATCGTTTCCACCGTCGCTCTTGCCATTGCCCTGGCTGGCTGTGCCAAGGAAGGCGAACTGGTTGTCGAACAGGGTGTCGGCATCACTGCCGTGCTGTCTTCCTGCCCCGCCGTGGGAATCCCCGACTATACCGGCGATGTGACTCTGTTCCGCGGTGCGGGGGAGCACACTGCGGACAATATCGATGTGGTCGCTGCGATCACCAACCTTCGCTACACTTGCGATGAAACGGGCGAACGGGTTTACACCAACGCCACTTTCGACGTGCTTGCCCGCCGCACCGATGTGCGCGGCGCGCGTACGGTGCAGCTGCCTTACTTCTCTTCCGTCCTGCGCGGCGGCAGTGCAGTGGTGACCAAGCGTGTCGGCACTGTCACGCTGACCTTTGCCGATGGCGAGGAACGCGCAAGCGCTTCGGCGCAGGCGGGTGCCTTCGTCGACCGCGCCGAAGCGACGCTTCCGGCCGAAGTGCGCGAGCGGATCACTCGCCGCCGCCGCCCTGGCGATCCCGACGCTGCGCTCGATCCGCTGGCTGACCCGCAGGTGCGTGCAGCTGTGCAGCGTGCGTCATTCGAACTCCTGATCGGCTTCCAGCTGACGCAGGACCAGCTCGCCTATAACGCCACGCGCTGATGCAGGGGGCCGCAGGCCCCGCCACGCTTGCGATTCTGCGCAATTCGGCTAGGCGCACGAGCCATGTCCGATAGCCCAACCATCTATAAGCTTTTCGCCGCAAAGATCGACGCGGCGCTGTCCGCGCTCGAAGCCGAAGGCGTGCTGCCCGCCGGTGCATCGCGCCAGAACGTAGCGGTCGAACCGCCGCGCGATTCCAGCCATGGCGACCTCGCCACCAATGCGGCCATGGTGCTGGCCAAGCCCGCCGGGCTCAACCCGCGCGCGCTGGCCGAAGCCATCGTCGCGAAGCTTGCCGCCGATCCTTCGGTTGCAAGCGCCGAGATCGCCGGCCCCGGCTTCATCAATCTTCGGCTCGATCCCGCCGTGTGGCTGGCGGAGCTTTCCGCCATCGCCGCTTTGGGCCGCGATTTCGGCCGTTCGCAGACGGGCGCAGGCCGCCGGGTCAATGTCGAATATGTCTCGGCCAACCCAACCGGCCCGATGCATATGGGCCATTGCCGCGGCGCGGTGGTGGGCGATGCGCTGGCCGCATTGCTCGAATTCGCCGGCAATCAAGTCACCCGCGAATATTACATCAACGATGCCGGCGGCCAGGTCGACGTGCTCGCGCGTTCGGCCCATTTGCGCTACCGCGAAGCGCTGGGCGAAGAGATCGGCGAGATCCCCGAAGGGCTCTATCCCGGCGACTATTTGATCCCAGTTGGCGAATATCTCGCGGGCGAACTGGGTGACCGGTTCCGCGACGTTCCCGAAGCGGAATGGCTGCCGATCTTCCGCGCTGAAGCGGTCGAGCAGATGATGGAGCTGATCAAGCGCGATCTGGGCCTGCTCGGCATCCATCACGACCTGTTCTCATCAGAGGCTGCGCTGCACGCCGCGGGCAAGCCCGACGCCGCCGAAGCATGGCTGCGCGAGCATGACCTTGTCTATGACGGCATCCTTGAAGCTCCCAAGGGCAAGACGCCCGAGGATTGGGAGCCGGTCGAGCTGCCGCTGTTCCGCTCGACCAAATTCGGCGACGACCAGGATCGCCCGATCAGGAAGTCCGACGGAAGCTGGACCTATTTCGGCGCCGATCTCGCCTATCACATGGAAAAGGCCAAGGCGGCGGACGAGCTGATCGATATCTGGGGCGCCGACCATGCCGGTACGGTCAAGCGGATCAAGGCCGCGGTTGCCGCGCTGAGCGAAGGCGAAGGCAAGCCGATCCCCTTCGACGTGAAGCTGGTTCAGATGGTCCAGCTGATGAAGGGCGGCCAGCCGTTCAAAATGTCGAAGCGCGCGGGCAATTTCGTGACGCTGGCGGACGTCGTGGACATGGTGGGCAAGGATGTGGTGCGTTTCACCATGCTCACCCGCAAGCCCGAAGCGCAGATGGACTTCGATTTCGACAAGGTTGTCGAAGCGTCGAAGGAAAATCCGGTGTTCTACGTGCAATATGCCCATGCGCGGATCCGTTCGACCATGCGCAAGGCGGCAGCAGAGGGCTTCGCGCCTTCGGGCGATGCGATCGACCTGCTGGGTGCGGAAGAACTCGAGCTGGTCAAGCAGGCCGCGCAATTCCCGCGCGAAGTGGAGGCGGCCGCCAAGGCGCGCGAGCCGCACCGCATCGCCTTCTATCTTTATGACCTCGCCGGGGCCTTCCATGCCTATTGGAATCTCGGCAACGATCGGCCTGACAAGCGCTTTATCGTCGCGGAAAATGCGGCGCTGACCGGTGCGAGGCTTTTCCTCGCCGAACAGTTAGGGCAAGTTGTCCGCAACGGCTTACGGATCCTGGGGGTCGAAGCCGTCGAGGAGATGTGACCATGGTCTCGCCGGGCGAGGGATATCGGGACAGTAGCGGGAACGCCGAACTGGCGCTGAGCGGCGACGACAGCCTGCCGTGGCTCGAATCGGACGAATACGATCCTGACGAAGGCGCAGTCGACACGGCGCGGATCGTCGGCTTCGCTGCCATATTGCTGGTAATCCTGGCCGCCGCGATCGGCGGGGTGTGGTGGTATTCCAACAATGCCTCGGGCGAGCAAATCCTGGCCGATGGCAGTACGATCAAGGCTCCGGCAGGCCCCTATAAGGAACGGCCCGAGGATGCCGGCGGCAAGGAATTCGCCGGAACGGGCAATGTCGCGCCCGCCGTTGGCGAAGGCATCATGCGCGAGGGCCAGCTGGCCGAGCGGCCCATGCCGCAGCCTGTGCCCGTCACGACGCCGACCGCGGGAGGGGCGCCGCGCCCTTCAATCGCGACGCGCAGCAGCGAGGAAACTCCGGTCGAGCAGGCGGGCGTGGGCGTGCAGGTTGGCGCCTATGGCACGCGCGCTGCGGCTGAAGCAGGCTGGGCAACGCTACTGAGGCAAACCGACGTGCTTTCCGGCGTGAGCCACCGCGTGGTGAAGGGGCAGGCCGATATTGGCACCGTCTATCGCCTTCAGGCGGTCGCTTCCGATCCCGCCACCGCACGTACGCTTTGCGAAGCGCTAAAGGCCGATGGCGTGGCCTGCCAGGTCAAACGCTGAAGCCAAGACCCGCAAATGCGCCGGAATGGCGTGGAAACGCGCCGTTTTCCCCCGCGCTAACCATGTCCGAACTTGCCGTTTTTGGACTTTGCTGCGACTCTTTTTGCCATGACGCCTGCCATTTTCGGGATTGCCGGGGCTGAGCTGACCGCCGATGAGCGCGCCTTCTTCAAGGAGGCCGATCCGGCGGGCTATATCCTGTTCGCGCGCAATTGCGCCGATCCCGTGCAGCTGCGTCGCCTTACAGACGATCTCCGGTCAATCCATGGGCGTGAGCGCCTGCTGGTTTCGATCGATCAGGAAGGCGGGCGCGTGGCGCGGCTCAAGCCGCCGCATTGGGCCGCCTATCCCGCTGGAGAGGCTTTCGACCGGCTTTACCGGATCGCCCCCGCCAGCGCGATCGAGGCTGCCCGAGCCAATTCCCATGCGATGGCGCTTGAACTCGCGGCGATGGGCATCAGCGTCGATTTCTGCGCTCCGCTCGACGTGCGCCGCCCCGAAACCGACAATGTGATCGGCAATCGCGCGTTGGGCAGCGATCCGATGCAGGTGGCCGCGCTCGGTCGCGCGGTGCTGGACGGGCTGGCGCGCGGCGGGGTTACGGGGTGCCTCAAGCATATCCCGGGCCATGGGCGCGCGACCTGTGACAGCCATCACGAACTGCCGGTTATCGAAGCGAGCGAAGACGAGCTCGAGGTGGACATCGCGCCTTTCCGTGCGCTCAACCATGCCCCGATCGGGATGACCGCGCATATCCGCTTCACGGCTTGGGATGCCGAGCGCCCGGCGACGCTTTCGCCCATCGTCATTCGCGAGATCATTCGCGGCCGGATCGGCTTCGACGGCCTGTTGCTGACCGACGATATCGACATGGAAGCGCTGGAGGGCAGCGTTCCCGAGCGCGCGGCGCAGGCGCATGCCGCCGGTTGCGATATCGTGCTCAACTGCTGGGCCAAGCTGCCCGATATGGCGGCGATCGCCGAAATCCTGCCCGCGATGGACGCGGTCACCGCCGAACGGCTCGACCGTGCGCTGGCGCCGACCATGCTGCGCGACGAGTATGCCGAGGCGACGGAACTGCTCTCCAAACGCGATGCGCTGCTCGAAATTGCGGGGGCGGCGGCATGAACGAGGACGGCCTGCTGTTCGATGCCCCTGTGGCCGATGGAAGCGCCGATGCGTGGGACAGCCCGGCAGCCGCGCCTGCACAGGACGATTCGGCACTCTATCTCGAACTCAACGGCTGGGAAGGCCCGCTCGACCTCCTGCTCGACCTCGCGCGGCGGCAGAAGGTCGATTTGCGGCAGATCTCGATCCTGGCTCTGGTCGACCAATATCTCGGCTACATAGAACGGGCCGAAGCCCTGCGGCTCGAACTGGCGGCCGATTATTTGGTGATGGCCGCGTGGCTGGCCTATCTCAAATCGGCGCTGCTCCTGCCCAAGGAAGAGCAGGAAGACCCTAGCCCCGAGGAACTTGCGCTGCGCCTGCAATTGCGGCTGCAGCGGCTTGGCGCGATGCGCGAGGCGGCGGCGCGGCTGATGGCGCGCGATCGGCTGGGGCGCGACATCTTCCTGCGCGGCGCGCCCGAAGGCCTGCGGATCGATCGCAAGACCCAGTGGAAATGCGACAGCTTCGCGCTGATCCAGGCCTATGGGCAGGTCAAGGCGCGCACGGCGCCGCGCATCTATCACGTGATGGATCGCCCGGTGATGACGCTCGACAGCGCGCTCGACCGGGTTTCGGCCATGCTGGGCGTAACGCTCGACTGGATGGATTTGCGCGACTTCCTGCCGCCGCATGCCGAGCCGCGGCTGCGCAAATCGGCGCTGGCTTCCAGCTTCGTCGCTGCGCTTGAACTGGCGCGGCTGGGCAAGGCCGAGATCGCGCAGGAGGAGATATTCGGCTCGATGCGTATCCGGAGGATCGTGCAGTGACGGGGGAAGTACCCGACGAAACCGTGCGCGCGCTGGAAGCGACCCTGTTCGCTGCAGAGGAACCGATGAGCGTGGAAGCGCTGGCCGGGCATCTCGGCGGGCTGGAGAACGCACTGGTGAGGCAGGCGCTCGATGAGCTTCAGGGCCATTACTCCCGGCGCGGCATCCGGCTGGTCGAACGCGGCAAGCGCTGGCATTTCGAAACCGCGCCCGATCTGGCGCATCTCTTGCGGCGGGAGCGCGAACAGGTCCGCCGCTTGAGCCGCGCGGCGACCGAAGTGCTCGCGATCATCGCCTATCACGAACCGGTCAGCCGGGCGGAAATCGAATCGATCCGCGGGGTGCAGACCGCCAAGGGCACGCTCGACGTGTTAATGGAGGCGGGCTGGATCAAGCTCGCCGGGCGGCGCGAAGTGCCGGGCCGACCGGTGATCTACGCCACCACGCCCGAGTTCCTCGACCATTTCGGCCTGTCGAGCCGGCGCGACTTGCCGGGCATTGACGAATTGCGCGCCGCCGGTCTGCTCGATCCGGTCGACGAGGCGTTCGAAGCATTCCAGGGCGAGGAAGACGAGAGCGACGAAGCTTCTGGGCCCGATGGCGACGAGGAAACCGACGATTTTTCGGCCGAAGAGCCAGCCTGACTGGCGCTGGCAGCCGGCGCAACCTATATTGGCTGCAGTTCCTAATTTGAGAGACAACCCATGAGTCTTGGCCCCTGGCAACTTATCATCATTGCGATCGTCATTCTCGTGCTGTTCGGGCGCGGGCGCATCTCGGAAATGATGGGCGATTTCGGCAAGGGGATCAAAAGCTTTAAGCAGGGCATGAATGACGAAGCCGACAGCGCTTCAAAGCCTGCCGGGCAGATCGAAGCGTCCGCACGCGATGCGCGCCCCGCCGCCGAGAGCAAGCAGGATCGCGCGCCCGCCGAGCGGAGCGATGGCTCCAACTGACTGACGCGAGAGGCGGCGCCGCACACCAATGTTCGATATCGGCGCAAGCGAACTGCTGGTCATATTGATCGTGGCGATCCTAGTGATCGGCCCGAAAGACATGCCGCTTGCGATGCGCACGGCGGGCCGATGGATCGGCAAGATCCGCCGCGTCTCGACCCATTTCCGATCCGGTATCGACGCCATGATCCGCGAGGCCGAACTCGAGGAAATGGAAAAGAAATGGAAGGCCCAGAACGAAGCGATCATGGCGCGTTCGGGCGAGGGCGATGCAGATCCGGTGCATGAGATGACCGGCCCGCCCGCAGCATCGGCCGAAGCGGCGACACCGACATTCCCGACCGAGGACGACCCGCCCGCTCCCGCCGCCGAGCCGCAATTGCCGCTCGATTCGCCAAAAAAGCGGGATTGAGATCGCGCGATGGCACTCAAGATTCGCGATATTGACGAGACCGAAGCGCCGCTGCTCGATCATTTGATCGAACTGCGCGCACGCCTGGTGCGCTGCGTCTTGGCCTTGGCGGTCGGCTTTGCGATTTGCCTCTATTACGCCGATCCGATCCTTGGCTTCCTTGTCCAGCCGCTGAAGGACGCTTTCCCGGAAGGGGAAGGGCAGCTGATCTTCACCAAGCTCTACGAAGTGTTCTTCGTCGAGCTGAAGGTGGCGCTGTTTGCGGGCTTTTTCGTCAGCTTCCCGGTGATCGCAAACCAGCTTTGGGCCTTCGTTGCACCGGGACTCTACGCGAAAGAGAAGAAGGCCTTCCTGCCATTCCTGATTGCCACGCCGATCCTGTTCATCGCGGGCGCGGCATTGGCCTATTACGTGGTGATGCCGACCGCCTTCGAATGGTTCCTCGGCTTTGGCGGAGAGGCTGGCGGATTGCAGATCGAAGCGCTGCCATCGGCGGGTGATTATCTCGGCCTGGTGATGCAATTTATCCTGGCGTTCGGGATCAGCTTCCTGCTGCCCGTGCTACTGCTGCTGCTCAACCGAGCCGGCATCGTGACCCGCGCGCAGCTGGCCGGTGCGCGCCGCTATGTGATCGTCGGCATTGTGGCGCTGGCCGCTGTCGTCACTCCGCCCGATCCCGGATCGCAGGTAATACTGGCGATCCCGCTGCTGTTGCTGTTCGAAGGTTCGCTGCTGCTCATGCGTCTGCAAGAGAGGAAGGGAAACGAAACCGGAGAGACCGCTGCAATTTCAACGGTTGTCGATTCGGAAACCACCGTACCATCACAATCGCAGCCGAAATCCCAAGCAGATGACCAAAGTCTTACGTAGCAGGTCGAACTTGCGCGGCCGTTTGTGAGTACTGTCCTGGTAAGCACCAAAAAAAACGGGGCCCAAAGGGCCCCGCTCTCTCTATTTGGTTGGCAACCCTATTAGGGGCTGACAGGCTTGTTGTCGCCATCGGCGATGATCACGATGCCGGCGATAATCGCTGCAAGTGCGACGGCACCAAGCAACATACCACCGATTTCGTTTTCGCCTTCGACAGGAGCCGAAGTGCGAGCGTACGAAACCTCAGCGATAGCCGGGGCGGTGGCGAGAGAGAGGACCGCAGCTGCTGCTGCGAGAGTACGGATCTTCATTGAGGGTCTCCTGTTGGCATTGTCTCAATCAGCTGCGAAACTACGGGAGTCTCGTCATTTTGACAAGTTCAAAATAGCCCCCGATATTTCGTCAAACTGTTCGAAAACGTCGTTGAATTACATATTTGGTGCGATGCTGTTGCAATAATGCCGCGCATTCTATCGGGCGGCCTAATCTTAACCCGAATGCACGCGGCTTAATGTCGAGTCAGACCTTAATTCTAAGTAAATGCGCACATATTGCATAGCTGTTAGGTTCCAAATCGAAGTCATTGAGCGACATAAAGCCGCTCGCCATTGGCCCAAGTCTCGAAAATCGCCGTCGTCCGAATGTCTTGCGGTGACGACAGGAACGGATCGCGGTCGACCAGGATGAAGTCGGCGCGCTCGCCCGGCAGCAACCGACCGAAGCGCCCTTCGGCAAATCCCGCATAGGCTCCGCCTGAAGTAAAGGCGGCGAGCGCAGCCTCACGCGTGACGCTTTCCTGCGGCAGCCAGCCGCCGAAGGGTTCGCCATTCGCATCGGTCCGGCTGATAGCCGCTGCGAAGCCGGCAAAGGCGTCGGCGGGCTCGACCGGAGCGTCCGAACCGAACGCCAGCGGCGCGCCAGCCTCGGCAATGCTGTGCCATGCATAGGCGCCATCGAGGCGCTTGGGCCCCAGCCGGGCTTCCGCCATCAGCCGGTCGCTTGTCTGGTGGAGCGGCTGCATCGAGGCGATGATGCCGTGATGGCCGAACAGCGCGATATCGGCCGGGTCGACGATCTGTGCGTGTTCGATCCGCCAGCGACGGTCACCCAAATAGGATGAACTCAGTTCCTCGACCGCGTTGAGCACTTCCGCATTGGCGGCATCGCCGATCGCATGCACTGCTATCTGGAAGCCATCCATCGATGCCCGGCTCATCAGATTGCGCAGCTGGGCGGGGGAAAGAAGCGGCAGGCCCTTATGGGTCGGCTCGTCGTGATAGGGTTCCTTCAGCGTCGCGCCGCGCGAGCCGAGCGCGCCATCGAGATAGAGCTTGATCCCGTTGAGCCGCAGGCGGTCATCGTAAAGCCACGGGGTTGGTCCCGGCCCACCGATGATTTCCATCGATTGCGCGCTGTCGGCATAGGCCATGATCCGCAGCTTGAGCGTGCCATTGTCGCCGGCGCGGCGGAAAGTCTGCCAGTCCTCGATCGAGGTGCCCATGTCGGCGACAGCGGTGATTCCGTTCGCCAGAAGCGAATTCTGCGCCTTGCGCAAGGCGACATCGCGATCCGCCGGGCGCGGAGCAGGCACCACCGCGTTGACGAGCGTTTCGGCAGCATCGACGAACACGCCGGCCGGTTCGCGCGAGCCGGGTTTGCGGATGATGCGGCCGCCATTGGGGTCCTGCGTTGCCGCGGTGATCCCGGCGCGTTCCATCGCCAGGCTGTTGGCCCAGCTGGCATGCCCGTCGACGCGGCTCAGCCACACCGGCCGGTCCGACACAATGGCGTCGAGTTCGGCCGCGGTGGGAAAGCGAACCAGGCCCCACTTCTCCTGGTTCCAGCCGCGCCCTAGGATCCATGGGCGTCCCGGATTTTCCTCGGCAAAGCGCGCGATCGCCGCCAGCGCCTCTTCCAGCGAATTGGTGTTCGAGAGATCGAGCGTGAGCTGGCCGAAGCCGATTCCCATCACATGCACATGCGAATCGATCATGCCGGGCAGCATCACGCGGCCCTTGCCGTCGACGCGATAATCGATGCCTTCGGGCCGCTCGTCCCCTTGCTGGAGCAACGCACGGACGCGGCCATCGTCAGCGATAACCAGCGCATCGAACCGCGCGAGTTTGCCCGCTTCATCGATCGTGACGCCCTGGACATTGTCGACCAGCGTGTCCGCCGATGCGGGCACGGCCAGCATCGTGGCCGTTGCGACTGCGGCCATGGAAGCCAGGCTACGGATCATTTGTCATCTCCCTTGGGCAGGCGGGATACCAGCGCGCTCGTGTCGAGCCTGCCGCCGCCATTCGCCTGCACTTCTGCATAGAATTGATCGACCAACGCCGTGATGGGCGAGGACAGGCCCAGTCGCCGCGCTTCCGCAAGCGCATAGTTAAGGTCCTTGCGCATCCAGTCGATCGCAAAACCGAAATCGAACTTGTCCTGCACCATGGTGTGCCAGCGGTTCTCCATCTGCCAGCTGCGCGCTGCACCGCCGGAGATCGCTTCGAAAGTCTTGTCCATGTCCAGCCCGGCGGCGCTAGCCAGCCGGATCGCTTCGGAGAGTCCGCCCAGCACCCCTGCGATGCACATCTGGTTCGCCATTTTCGCGGTTTGTCCGGCACCAGCCGCACCAACATGCACTATCCTTGCAGCATAACAGTCCATCACCGGGGTCGCGAAGGCCATCGCTTCCGCGCTGCCGCCGCACATGATCGCCAGCGCACCGTTCTCGGCGCCGGCCTGTCCGCCGGAGACGGGGGCGTCGATCGCGGCGATCCCGCGCCGGTTGGCTTCGACATCGATCCGGCGGGCCATGTCGGCCGAAACGGTGGTGTGATCGACCAGCAGCGAGCCCGGCGCCATCGCATCGATCGCGCCATCGGGGCCAAGCAGGACCTCGGCCAGATCATCGTCATTGCCGACGCAAGTGAACACGATGTCCGCATCGCGCGCCGCCTCTGCCGGGCTGGGCGCGGTCGCCACTTCGAGCCCCAGATCGGCGCAGGCCTGTCGCCACGCCTCCGCGCGCGCCGGGGTGCGGTTGTATGCAGTCACCGAATAACCGGCGGCGGCGAGGTGGCGGGCCATGGGTGCGCCCATCACGCCGAGGCCGATAAAGGCGATTTTGGATTGGCTGCTCATGAAAATGGCGGGGTAATGCCAATTGGGCCGGGTGCAACCGCTTTTATCGGCGCATCAAGATTCATTGGCGTTGCCCTTGCCACCCCAACTGCCTATGCCCCGCGCCATGACGACCAAGCCGGCCTTTGCCAGTGACGATGCAGCGCGCGATGCGCTGACGATCGATGATGTTCGCGCCGCCGCCGCGCGGATCAAGGGTGCCGTGGTGCGCACCCCGATGATGCGTTCGCTCACACTGTCGCAGATCGCCGGGTGCGAGATCTGGCTCAAGTTCGAGAATTTGCAGTTCACTGCCGCCTATAAGGAGCGCGGCGCGCTCAATGCGTTGCTTCACCTGAGCGAGGAGCAGAAGCAGCGCGGCGTGATTGCTGCGTCGGCGGGCAATCACAGCCAGGGGCTGAGCTATCACGGAACGCGGCTGGGCGTGCCCGTCACCATCGTGATGCCGCGAACGACCCCCACGGTCAAAGTGATGCAGACCGAAAGCGTGGGCGGCAATGTCGTGCTCGAGGGCGAAACCTATGATGACGCCTATGCCTATGCGCGCCAGCTCGAGAAGGAACGCGGGCTCACTTTCATCCACCCCTTCGACGATCCGCTGGTCGCGGCGGGGCAAGGCACCGTCGGGCTCGAAATGCTCGAAGACGTGCCCGATCTCGACTGTATCGTCGTGCCGATCGGCGGCGGCGGCCTTATCTCCGGCATCGCCACGGTCGCCGATGCGATCAATCCCGCGATCGAGATGGTCGGCGTGCAGGCCGAGCTGTTCCCGTCGATGTATGCCCGGATCAAGGGCAAGGAGATGGATTGCGGCGGCGACACTCTGGCCGAAGGCATTGCGGTGAAGGCTCCGGGCGAATTCACTTCGCGCATCATCGCCAGCCTGGTCGACGATATCCTGCTGGTGGATGAGAAGGCGCTGGAAACGGCCGTCTCGCTGCTGTTGCAGATCGAAAAAACCGTGGTCGAAGGGGCGGGTGCGGCCGGGCTTGCGGCGGTGCTTGAGAATCCGGAGCGTTTCGCGGGCAAGAAAGTCGGGCTGGTGCTGTGCGGCGGCAATATCGACACGCGCCTGCTCGCCAATGTTTTGCTGCGCGATTTGGCCCGCCAGGGGCGCCTCGCCCGCCTGCGGATCACGCTGCAGGATCGCCCCGGTGCGCTGTTCAAGGTGATGCGCGAGTTCAACGAACACAACGTCAATATCATCGAGATCTACCACCAGCGGATTTTCACTTCGCTGCCGGCGAAGGGCCTGATCACGGACATCGAATGCGAGGCGCGCGACCGCAAACAGGTCGATGCATTGGTTAAGGCGCTGCGCAAGAAGGGCTATTCGGTCGACCTCGTCGAGCTCAACTGATCCCAAAAAAACGCGTTGTTGGGCGATTTTGGCGCCTGAAATGGCGATATTAACCATGCGGCATGGTTAAAGCCCTTTTACCGGCGGCCCTGAACAGGCATAACAAGGCCTTAACGCGCTCGAAGCGCGATTCCGCTGGTTGGACAAGGACTTTGGTAGACCCGTGACGGCGCCGATTCGCTTTCCCCGATTCTTCGTGACGAGTGCGGCGCCGTGCCCGTACCTGCCGGGGCGCAGCGAGCGGAAGGTATTCACGGAGCTGAAGGGCCCCCATGCGGAGCAGCTCAACGAAGCGCTCGGGCGGATCGGATTCCGCCGCAGCCAGACGGTTGCCTATCGCCCCAGCTGCCTCGATTGCCAGTCCTGCGTTTCAGTGCGCGTGGCCGCGCTCGACTTCGAACCTTCGAACACGCAGCGCCGCAATCTGCGCCGCAATGGCGACCTCAACGCGATCGAATGCCGCCCCTGGGCGACCGACGAGCAATTCGCGCTGTTGCGGCAGTATCTGGGTGAGCGCCATCCCGATGGCGGCATGGCGGCAATGGACGAGATGGATTTTGCCGACATGGTCGAGCATACGCCTGTCTCCAGCACCATGATCGAATATCGCGAAGTTACCTCGACCGGAGAGCCGGGTCGGCTTGTCGGCGCTTGCCTGACCGACCGGCAGAGCGACGGGCTGTCGATGATCTACAGCTTCTACGATGCGCACCATCCGATGCGCACGGGGCTGGGCAATTACATCATCCTCGATCACATCCGCCGCGCGGCGGCCGAAGGCCTGCCCTACGTCTATCTCGGCTATTGGGTCGAGGGATCGCCGCGGATGCAATACAAGGTGCGCTATCGCCCGCTCGAGAAGCTGACCCGTGACGGATGGGAACGAATTTCGCGCGAAGAGCAGGATGCGTTGATCGTCTCTGCCACCAAGCGCCGGAATCCGGTGCCCATTGCGAGCGGAAAGGATGGCCGGCAACCCCGCATCGGCACGAGCTGACACAATCCTTCCGCGTCCAGCCGTTCCCATTCTTGCACTGTGCCTGCTGGCGCAGCCCTTGGCGCTGGCCGCGCAGGAGCCGCCTGCATCGCCGCAGCTTGAAGATTTGATCCCTGAGACTGCGGTCGAGCAGCCCGAGCAATGGGCGACCGAGGGGACCGAGGCTTCTGCCGCTGAAACGAGCGAGCCGGACGAGGCGCCCGAAGCTCCCTTCGCTGAGCTCGAAATTCCCGCGCCGGGATCGCCGGAACTCGATCTTGACGCTTCGGCAGATACTGGAGTGGTTGAAGCTGCGGACGGGCCGCCTCCCTTTGCCGGGATCGCGGAATTGCAGCTGCCTCCCGCGCCAGAACTCGAGAATGTCCGGATCGATTCAGGACTGGAGCTCGCCTTCCCGGTCGACCGCGATGCCTTTCCCGATCGCAATGCGTTCATTTCGCGCTTCCGCGAGCTGCGCGAGGCAGAGCAGATCGGCAATGGCGCGGACAATGTTGCGCTCCGTGCCGCGCGGATCAGGGCCGATCGCGAACTGCTCGAACGCCAGCTTCGGGTCTATGGCTATTACGATGCGCGGGTCACGCGCAATCTCGACGAGCAGGCCGCTGCGGCAGAGGCGGCGGGCGAGAACCCGGTGGTCCGTTTCGCGATATTGCCGGGGCTGCGTTACAGCTTCGGCGCGATCGACCTGGGGCAGCTTGATACTGCGCCCGATTACCCCGGACTGCGCACCACCTTCGCCATCGCCAGCGGCGATCCCTTGCTGGCGGACCGGATCGTGGAACGCCGCAATGCCTTGGCCAGTGCGCTTGGCGAAAGCGGATATCCGTTCTCGCGCCTGAGCGAACCCCAATTGCTGATCGACCATGAACGCAGCGAGGGCGACCTCACGCTCACAGTCGAGCCGGGCGGCAAATATGTATTCGGCGAAGTGACCAGTAGCCAGCCTGACTTCCTCTCGAGCAAGCATCTCGCGCGGATTGCCCGGTTCGAGCCGGGCGAACTTTACCAGCGCAGCCTGGAACAGGATCTGCGCCAGGCGATCCAGGCCACCGGCGTGGTCTCTTCGGTCACGATCACCCCGCGCGAAATTTCGCCGCCGGTCGATGGCCAGCTGGGCGAGCTCGCGATGGATGTCGCAGTCGAGAAGGGCAAACTGCGCACCATCGCGGGAGCTATCGGTTATGGCTCGGAAGACGGGATCAAGGTCGAGGCGAGCTGGGAGCATCGCAATCTGTTCCCGCCCGAAGGTGCCTTGCGGATCCGCGGCATATTGGGAACTCGTGAAATGTTGGCCGGCATCGGATTTCGGCGGAACAATTTCCGCGGCCGCGACCAGCTGCTGACGCTCGACGCCTATACCAGCGACATCAGGACCGAAGCGGTCGAAGCGCGAACAGTGGGCCTGCGCGGCGCATTCGAGCGATATTCCAACCTGCTCTTCCAGAAGCCGTTCAGCTGGCAGGTGGGTGTTGAAACGATTTTCACCGACGAGCGCAACCGGGTGATCGGCGGGATCGAGCGCCCGCGGCAGGAATATCTCGTCGGCTCGCTCTTCGGTCGGGCAACGATCGACCAGAGCGACTCGCTGCTCGATCCGACCCATGGCTTCAGGGTCACCGCATTCCTCGCCCCCGAAATCTCGCGCACGCTGGGCGACGATACGACCTATTTGCGAAGCCAGCTCGATGCGAGTGTCTACCAGCCGGTGGGCAAGGGGCTGACACTCGCCGCGCGCGGGCGTTTTGCGACCATCCAGGGGGCTAAAACCTACCAGGTCGCACCTTCGCGGCGGCTCTATTCGGGCGGCGGTTCGTCGGTTCGCGGCTATGCCTATCAGGCAGTCGGCCCGCGCAACGATTTCGGCGAACCGACCGGCGGGCGCTCGCAAGTCGAGTTCTCCGCTGAAGCGCGGATCGACACCGGCCTGATGGGCGGTGCGGTGCAAGTGGTCCCGTTCTTCGACCTGGGCTCGGTCTCGATCGACCCCACGCCCGACTTCCGTTTCGTCAATTACGGCGTCGGGCTCGGGGTTCGGTACAAGACCGGCTTCGGCCCGATCCGTGTAGACCTGGGCATTCCGCTTAACCGTAACCCGATGTTCGACAGCTCGTTCGCGGTCTATGTTTCGCTGGGGCAGGCCTTCTGATGACAGAGGAGGCCTTGCCCGATGACGGACCCGATACGCCTGAGATTTCGCGGCGCCGGCGCTGGGCGAAACGGCTTGGCTGGGCGCTCGCGGCAGTTTTCGCGCCGCTGGTGCTGGCTTTCCTCGTGCTCAATTCGCCGATCGGCAAGCGCTTCATTGCGGACCAGATCGCTTCCTATGCCCCCGCATCGGGCCTGAAGATCGAGATTGGCCGGATCCAGGGCGACATCTATCGCGAGGCGATCCTGCACGATGTTGTGCTGTCCGATCCCAAGGGCAAATTCCTGACCATCCCCGTGGTCGAACTCGACTGGCGCCCGCTAAGCTGGATCCCCCGCGGGCTCGACATCCGCCATCTTGTGGCACGGCGCGGGCGGCTTGAGCGCCTGCCTGAACTGCTGCCGGGCGATCCGGACAAGCCGATCCTGCCCGATTTCGATATCCGCATCGATCGGTTCGAGATCGACAATCTCACGCTGGTGCCTGGCCTTGCCACGCCCGATGCGCAGCGAGTGGACCTTAGCGCGCATGCGAATATCCGTGACGGGCTGGTCGCGCTGGAAGTCGACGGGACATTCGGCAAGACCGACAAGCTCGAGCTGGCGCTTTACGCAGAGCCCGATGGCGACCGTTTCGATCTCGATCTCGACTATCGCGCGCCTGCGGGCGGCGTGGTGGCGGGGCTGGTCGGCGCAGAAGAGGGCTATACCGCGCGCATCCTTGGTGACGGAACCTGGCGCAACTGGCTGGGGCATGTGCTGGTCAAGCGCGGCGACGCGCGCCTTGCCGCCTTCCGGCTGACGCATCGTGCGGGTGATTTCGGACTGATCGGCGAAGCCTATGCCGCCGATGTCACGAGCGGCCTGCTGCAGCGCGCGCTCGGCAGCCGCACCGGGGTGATTATCTCGGGCACGTTCGAGGACAGCGAATTCGATGGCAAACTCTCGCTCGGCAGCGATGCATTGACGCTCAAGGGCGAGGGCGGAATCGACCTCGCCGACAACCGCTTCGATGATTTCGGCCTGGAAGCGGCGCTGCTTGATCCGGAAGTGTTCGGCGAAGGGGTTGCGCTCAGCAGCGCGAGCATGCGCGCGACCCTTGATGGCGGGTTCCGCGAGTTCACCATCGTACATGACATCACCGCCTCGGAACTGATGCTGGGCGAAATCCGCACCATCGGCTTGCGGCAGGAAGGCACCGGGCGGCTTGACGAGGGAACGCTGCGCATCCCGCTCAAGCTGGCGCTGGGCCAGATCGAGACCGGCAGCGAGATCGTGGACAAGGAGCTCATCTCGGGGCGCATCGGCGGCGAGTTGACCTATGGTGGCGGGCGGATACGCGCCAATCCCTTGCAGGTCGCATTCCCGCGTCTCTCGGGGCAGCTCACGCTCGATGCCGATCCTGTTGCAGGCAGCCTGCGGCTTGCCGGGCCTGCACGTCTCAATCCGACCACGATTGACAGTCTCGGCACAGCCCGGGCCGACACGCGGCTCGACTTCGCTTTGGCCAGCGGCAAGCCATGGACGCTGAGCGGCCAGATCGACGGGACGCTCTCGGCGCTGTCCAACTCGACGCTTGCGGGCATTGTGGGCGATCCGATCTCGATCAGGACCGGCTTTGCGGTGGAGGCGGGCGCACCCGTTCGCTTCGACGAGTTCACGCTCGCTTCCGGCCAGCTGGAGATGGCGGGCGCGGCGCAATGGAGCGAAACGGGTTTCACCTTTGATGCGCGCGGCGCGCACACGACCTATGGCGAATTCACGCTCGACGCCGCGATCGAGGAGGGCGGGCCGCGTGCGGTGCTGGCGCTGGCCAGTCCCTTGCCCGCGGCAGGGCTCGAAGATGTGCGGCTGACGCTTGCCCCGGCCGGTGACGATTACCGCATCGATGCTTCGGGCAATTCGCTGCTGGGCGAATTCGTCGGAATCCTGCGGCTGGCGATCCCCGAGCGCAGGCCCGCCACCATCGATGTCGAGCGGTTGCGCATTTGGCAGACGCTGGTCGAAGGCAGGCTGGCCTTCGAGCAAGGCGGAGCGCGCGGCAGGCTGGAGCTGGATGGTGGCGGCCTTTCGGGCAATGTCGCCTTTGCCCCGAATTCGGGCGGACAGGGTATCTCCGCGGAGATAGCAGCAGACCGCGCCACTTTCGGCGGCGGGACGCCGATCGACCTCGGGCAGGCGCGGCTCTCGCTCGATGGCACTTTCGGCAAGGGTGCCAGCCGCATCCGTGGCGATTTGAGCGGCAGGGGGCTGCGTTATGGCCAGCTGTTCCTCGGCAGGATCGCGGCCCATGCCGAACTCGCCGATGGAGCGGGCAAGGTCAGCGCTTCGATCATCGGCCGCCAAGTCGAACGTTTCAGCCTGCAGCTAGATGGCGACATAGCCCCCGGCCGGATCGCTGCGATCGCGCGCGGCAATTATGCCGGCACTCCGATCTCGATGCCGCGCCGCGCGGTCTTCACGCGCATTGGCGATACCGGCTGGCGGCTTGCCCCGGCGCAATTGCGCGTGGGCGAGGGGCAGGCTGGCGTTTCGGGCGAATTCGGCGGCGCGCGGACCGCGCTTGAACTGAAATTGTCCAAGATCCCACTCAGCCTTGGCGATTTGGTCGTGCGCGACCTTGGCCTTGGTGGAACCGCTTCGGGCATCGTCGCCTATGAGGACCAGCCGGGCAGGGCGCTGACCGCCGATGTCCGGGTCAAGGTGGAAGGGCTGACGCGGTCGGGCCTGCTGCTCGCGTCGCGCCCGGTCGACCTGTCGCTGGTGGGCAGCCTTGGCCAGAACGAACTCGAAGCGAAGGCGGTGTTCGCGGTACGCGAGGAGCGCCTGGGATGGATGCAGGCGCGCATCACGGGCATGGCTCCGTCAGGCGAGCTTTACGAACGGCTCCAACGCGGCGCGCTCTCTGCAGACATGCGCTTCGACGGCCCGGCGGAGGCAATCTGGCGGCTGGCGGCGGTCGATGCGATCGACCTCTCGGGTCCGGTTGCGATCCGCGCGAGGGCGAGCGGGACACTGGCCGAGCCAAGGGTGCGCGGCACCGTGACGAGCAGCGATTTGCGCGTGCGCAGCGTGCTTTCCGGAACCGATTTGCGCAATGCCAGCGTGTCGGGCGATTTCGAAGGCTCGCGGCTGTTCCTGCGGCGCTTCGCCGGGAAAGCAGCCGGCGGTGGCACGATCACCGGCAGCGGGACGATCGACCTCGCCGATATGGAGCCCGGGCGCGGGCCGAAGCTCGATTTGCGTGCGGCGGCAGACAAGGCGCGGTTGGTCGATGCGCGGGGCCTGCGCGCCACTGTGACCGGCCCGCTGCGGATCGTCTCTTCCGGCAATGGCGGCACGATCGCCGGGCGGCTCGAAGTCGACCAGGCCGGCTGGCAGCTGGGCAAGGCCGACGAAACGGTCGCCTTGCCCGAGATTGCCACGCGCGAGATCAATCTGTCTCCCGAGATCGCCCCGATCACCAAGCCCGCTTCACCGTGGCGCTATCTGATCGACGCGCGGGCGCGCAACGGCATCGCGGTCGACGGCATGGGCCTCGACAGCGAATGGCGCGGCGACATCGTCCTGCGCGGGACGACCGCCGATCCGCGTATCGGGGGCGAGGCGCAGGTGGTGCGCGGGACCTACACTTTCGCAGGCACCAGTTTCGAGCTTACTCGCGGGCGGATCGACTTCGACGTCGATGCACCGATCGACCCGCAGCTCGACATTGTCGCCGAAACCGAACGCGATGGGCTCAACGTCACCGTCAACGTGCGCGGCAAGGCGCTGACGCCCGAGATCACCTTCGCTTCGGACCCTGCGCTGCCCGAAGAGGAAATCCTCGCGCGGCTGCTGTTCGGCGGATCGATCACTACGCTTTCGCCGACCGACGCGCTGCAACTCGGCGCTGCACTGGCCAGCCTGCGCGGCGGCGGCGGCATGGACCCGATCAACAAGCTGCGCAGCGCGATCGGGCTCGACCGCTTGCGCATCGTTGGCGCCGATCCGGTGCTGGGCCGCGAAACCGGGGTCGCGCTTGGCGAAAACCTCGGGCGCGATTTCTATGTCGAGCTGATCACCGACGGGCGCGGCTATAGCGCGACCCAGCTCGAATTCCGCGTGACCTCTTGGCTGTCGCTGCTCGGATCGGTCTCGACGCTGGGCCGCAATAGCGCGGTGGTGGAAGTCAGCCGCGACTACTGACCTGGCGCTTCATCAACCGCGGGCATAGACCCGCGCTTCGGCCTGTCGGCGGCGCACCAGCCCCTTGAGCACGCGGCCCCCGGCGCGGTTCCAGCGCGAAAATTCCTCCACCGCTGCAACATGGTCGCCTGCACAGTGCCGCTCGGTCAGCGTCGCACGGGCGATCGCGCCGGTGTTGTAGTGAAAACTGACGAGCGCATCGAACTGCGCCTGCGTAGTCGCGGCATTGCCCAAAGCCTTCGCCACATCGGCGGCGTGGCGTTTGACGTCCTGCATCAGACGCGCATCGCATTGTTCCTGTGTCCAGACGGTGCCGGGGCCGATGTCCGGCCCGGTCGCGCCCCAGCCGATCGTCCAGGGCGCGCCGCCGGTGCCGGGATCGGGATAGGCCTCGACCAGTCCGTCAGGCCGCAGCGATGCGCAGCCTTCGAAACGCTTGATCAATTCGAATGCTTGCGAACCGGGATTGAGCGCTGCTGCTGGCTGAAGCGCGCCGCAGGCCGCGTCGATCGCGCGGTCGATCCGTTCGACTTCGGACTGGCGGAAACCGCGGCCCAACAGGTCGCGGACGGTGTCGAAAACGGGTTTGCGTGTCATGCCTGATGCCTCGGTTCGGGGATGGGAGGCGCAGGCATTAGGCACAATCGCGGGGAGTAGGAAAATGGTTTCGCGCGAATTGGCGGGCTCGCGCCTTGGGAAGCCGCTGTCCGTTATGCGGCGGCCCAGCCAGCCTGCAGCACCATCACGCACATGGCGATCAGGATGACCGAGCCGATCGTCCAGAAGGTCGCGCGGATGTCGTGAACCTGTGCGCTGGCATAGGCCAGGAAATGCAGCACGCGTGAGATGACATAGCCGTAGAACAGCCATTGCGCGAGCGCGAGCGACGGGTCGGTCATCACGAACAGCAGCCCGATGATGCCGAAGAACGGCAGGTTCTCGAGGTGGTTCTGCATGATCCGGCGATAGCGCTCGACCTGCTCGTTCGGAGCGGTCTGGTCCGCATTGGGAGCGGGGTTGATCGGCGTTTTGCGCATGTCTTCAGGAGCGCGGAATCCGCCTTTGACCCGCAGCATCTGGATCACCGTGAGCCACGCGGTCGCGATCCCAAGCAGGATCATCAGCGACACGGAGACGGCATAGGTCGCAAAGACCGGATTGTTCAGGCTGAGCATTTCCATTTCACGGCTCCCGGCAGCTGCCCAAAGGATGCGCCCGTTTGATGGGCGAGGCAAGGGCGCGCCCTGCCGGGCAGCGAACGCAAGCAAAAGGGGCGCCCGGATCGCTCCGGACGCCCCCTGCATCGCTTGATCGCTGGAGGACGGATCAGGCGCTGTAATACATGTCGTACTCGACCGGGCTCGGAGTCGTTTCCCAACGGCTCACTTCGTCCCACTTGAGTTCGATATAGGCTTCGATCTGGTCCTTCGAGAACACGTCGCCCTTGAGCAGGAAGTCGTGGTCGGCCGACAGAGATTCGAGCGCTTCGCGCAGCGAACCGCAAACGGTCGGCACTTCGGCCAGTTCGGCCGGCGGCAGGTCGTAGAGGTTCTTGTCCATCGCTTCGCCCGGATGGATCTTGTTCTGGATCCCGTCGAGGCCCGCCATCAGCAGCGCGGCATAGGCGAGATAGGGATTGGCCATCGCATCGGGGAAGCGGAACTCGACGCGCTTCGCCTTGTCGCCCGCACCGTATGGGATGCGGCACGAAGCCGAGCGGTTGCGGGCCGAATAGGCGAGCAGCACCGGAGCTTCGAAGCCCGGCACCAGCCGCTTGTAGCTGTTGGTGGTCGGGTTGGTGAAGGCGTTCAGCGCCTTGGCATGCTTGATCACGCCGCCGATGTAATAGAGGCAGTTTTCCGACAGGCCGGCATAGCCATTGCCTGCGAAGGTCGGCTTGCCGTCCTTCCACAGCGACATGTGGGTGTGCATGCCGCTGCCGTTATCTTCCTTGATCGGCTTGGGCATGAAGGTTGCGGTCTTGCCATAGGCCTGGGCGACCATGTGCACGACATATTTGTAGATCTGCATGCGGTCGGCGGTTTGCACCAGCGTGCCGTAGGTCAGGCCCAGCTCGTGCTGTGCCGCGGCCACTTCGTGGTGATGCTTGTCGCAGGGCAGGCCCATTTCGAGCATGGTCGTGACCATCTCGCCGCGGATATCCATGCAGCTGTCGACCGGGGCGACGGGGAAATAGCCGCCCTTGGCGCGCGGACGGTGGGCAAGGTTGCCCGCCTCATATTCCTTGCCGGTGTTGGTCGGCAGTTCGATGTCGTCGATCGCGAAGCCCGATCCGGCATAGCCGTCTTCGAAACGCACGTCGTCGAACATGAAGAATTCGGCTTCGGGGCCGACGAACACGGTGTCGCCCGCGCCGGTGGTCTGGAGATAGGCTTCGGCGCGCTTCGCGGTCGAGCGCGGATCGCGCGCGTAGAGATCGCCGGTCGAAGGCTCGACGATGTCGCAGAAGATGATCATCATCGGCGTGGCGCTGAACGGATCGATATAGACGCTATCGAGGTCCGGCTTCAGGATCATGTCGGATTCGTTGATGACCTTCCAGCCGGCGATCGACGAACCGTCGAACATCAGCCCGTCTTCAAGCTCGTCTTCGCCCATGACGCCGGCGCACATGGTGAGGTGCTGCCACTTGCCCTTGGGATCGGTGAAGCGCAGGTCGACCCATTCGATCTCATTGTCCTTGATCGTCTTGAGGACGTCTTTCGCCTTGCTCATTTGTGTATGCCTCCAGCTGGTCTTGGTGGGTGCCCGGTGTTGCCTTGCTTGCGGGCGGGTTGTTCGTTGCGGTGTCAGGTCGGGCCGGATGCCCGAAATGCCCCGCGTCAGATTGCGTCGTCGTCGCGCTCCCCGGTGCGGATGCGCAGCGCGCTTTCGATGGTCGAAACGAAAATCTTGCCGTCGCCGATGCGCCCGGTCTGCGCGGCGGCGGCGATTGCCTCCACGACGCGTTCGGCCACGGCGTCGCTCACCACCACCTCAAGCTTCACCTTGGGCAGGAAGTCGACGACATATTCGGCGCCGCGATAGAGCTCGGTATGGCCCTTCTGGCGCCCGAAGCCCTTGGCTTCGGTCACGGTGATACCTGACACGCCGATCTCGTGCAGCGCTTCCTTCACCTCGTCGAGCTTGAAGGGTTTGATGATCGCTTCGATCTTTTTCACGGTTAGCTTGGCCCCTGCCGCTATTGTCCGGCGCGAGGCCGCTTCCGCTTTGATGCAGGAGCGTTTCGGCCGGACAGACAATTTACTGCCATATCCAAAACAAGAATCGTGCCAATCGCGCGACAAAGGGGCAGGCATGGTGGGATGCGGGGCCTGCTGTTCCCCGGCGGGAGAACTCGGCTGCGCTGGTGCGCGGATAATGCCCAAAAGCAGGACGTGAACTGCCTAAAAAATAGGCACCGAGCGGCTGTTTTAGAGCGCGAGCCCTTCGGTTTCGGGCAGGCCGCACATCAGGTTGAGGTTCTGGATCGCCGCGCCGCTGGCGCCCTTGCCAAGGTTGTCGAGCCGCGCGACGAGCCGCACCTGCGCACCGTCGGCGCTGGCGAAGGCGAACAGTTCGAGCCCGTCCCACGGCGTCGCGCCAGTGTGCAGCAGCAGTTCGGAAGGTTCGTCTTCGAGCGGGTGGACCTTCACCACCGGCGAACCGGCGAAAAAGTCTGCCAGCGCCAGGTGGATCGTCGCGATATCGGCGGAAGCGCCCATCGCGGCGAGCGGCAGCGGCACATCGACCAGCATTCCGCGGAAGCCAGGCACCACTCCGGGCGAGAACACCGGCGCATGGGCAAGCCCTGCATGCCGCTGCATCTCGGGCAAATGCTTGTGACCCATCGCAAGGCCATAGGCGCGGAAGGCGATGTCGCCTTCGGCCTCGAAACGCTCGATCAGCGCCTTTCCGCCGCCCGAATATCCGGAGACGGCATTGACCGTGTAGGGCCAGCTGGCGGGCAGCGGCCCGGCGCGCACCAGCGGCGCGACCAGCGCGAGGAAACCGGTGGGATAGCAGCCGGGATTGCTGACGCGTTCGGCGCCCGCGACCGCAGCATGCCCGATCAGTTCCGGAAAGCCATAGGTCCAGCCGTCGGCTACGCGATGCGCGCTGGAGGCGTCGATGAAGCGCGTTCCCGATCCTTCCGCCAGCGCGACCGCTTCCTTCGCGGCCTCGTCCGGAAGGCACAGGATCGCGACGTCGGCGGCATGGAGTGCATCCTTGCGCGCAGCCTCGCTCTTGCGCTGTGCGTCGTCGAGCAGCAGCAGTTCGAAATCGGCGCGCCCGGCGAGCCGTTCGCGGATTTCGATGCCGGTCGTCCCGGCGGCGCCGTCAATGAAGATGCGGGTCGCCATCGCGCGCCCTAGCCTGCGGCGGGGAGGAGGCTGGCCACGGGCACATAGCCGCTCGGTCCGTCCGGCCCCAGGCAGGCCCAGGCCCAATCGCCTGCGATGTCGAGCACTTCGACGCTGGTGCCGCTCTCGAGCCGGGTCACGACGTCGCTGTCGGCGCGCGAGGCGAGATGCATCGGGGCGCCTTCGGTTGCCACGCTGCGCACTTGCGGGATCACGTAATGCGCCGCGAGATATTTGCCCGCCAGCGCCATATGCGCCAGGTCTCCGCGCAGCGGCAGAGTGCCGGGCGCAGGGCGCGCAACCGGGCCGGCCAGCCGCAGCGGACCTTCGGGTACGTGATATGTCGCCTCACCGCTCACTGGCGCGTGTTCCCCTGGTCTAACAGCCCCGCTCCACGCGGGCTGCGCGGGCGCTTATACATCGAAGGCCTTTCCGGCAAGTTAGCCGTGGCCGACTTATTTGCCAGCGTAGCGCGCGCGCAACATGTGGAAAGTGGCGCGCAAGCCATATGCGGCGCCGCCAGCGGGCCTGCCGGGCTTGGCCGAGGGGCGCCAGGCGAAGGTGTCGAAATGGGCCCACTCGATCCCTTCACCCACGAATTTGTCGAGGAACAGCCCTGCCACGCTCGCCCCGGCAAAGCCGTTGGAATGGGCGTTGTTGATGTCCGCCACATCGGACTTGAGCCATTCGGCATAGGCGGGGGGCAGCGGCAAGCGCCACGGTTCGTCGTCGCAGGCCCGGCCTGCATCGATCAGCGCCTGCGCGGTTTCATCGCGCCGCGTCATCAGCGCAGGGTAGTCCGGCCCCAGCGCCACGCGCGCAGCGCCGGTGAGCGTGGCGAAATCGACGATGAGGTCGGGCTTTTCCTCGCTCGCGCGGGTCAGCGCATCGCCCAGGATCAACCGACCTTCGGCATCGGTATTGCCGATCTCGACGCTCAGGCCCTTGCGGGTCGAAAGGATATCGCCGGGGCGGAAGGCATTGCCCGCGATGGCGTTCTCGACCGCCGGGATCAGCAAATGCAGCCGCACCGGCAGGTGATGGGTCATGATCAGCCGCGCCAGCGCGATCGCATGTGCCGCGCCGCCCATGTCCTTCTTCATCAGCTTCATGCCGCTCGCGGGCTTGATGTCGAGCCCGCCGGAATCGAAGCACACGCCCTTGCCGACCACTGCCAGCACCGGATGCTTTTCCTTGCCCCAGGTCAGGTGCATCAGCCGTGGCGCATGGTGGCGCGCCGCCGCCCGGCCCACGGCATGGACCATAGGGAAATCGCGTTCGAGTACGTCGCCCTTGACCACTTGCAGTTTTGCATCATGCGCCTTGGCCAGCTTTTCGCATTCTGCCTCGAGCGCGGCGGGGCCCATGTCTTCAGCGGGGGTGTTGACGAGGTCGCGCACGAGGTTCTCTGCCTCGGCCTCCGCAATCGCCTCGTCGAGCCCCTTGGCCTGCTTGTTAAGCAGGATGCGCGGGCCGGCCTGCGCATCGTCGGGCTTGAGATAGCGGGTGAAGCGGTATTGCGCGGTCTGCCAGCCGTGCAGAGCCGCGCCCGGCTCACCATCGGCGAGGCGATAGGTGCCGCCCGGCAGGTCCTCGGCCAGCTTGGCGAGGCACCAGCTGGTGAGCTTGGCGGGATCGGCCACGCCGCCCGCAGCGAACCAGCCATCCCCATCGGGCACGATCCCGACCTGGAACGGCTTGGCTTCGAACTTCTGCGCCTTTAGCGCCGCGCGCTGCCCGATCGAAAGCGGCTTCAGCCAGGCCTCGAGGCCGTCCTTCGTGACAAGGTGGATAGCGATGGCGTCTTGCCCGCGGTCGGGCTGGATCAGCGCGTCTTTCTTGCTCATGGGAAGCCTTTAGCTTGTTTTGCGGTGCCAGCCCACTCCCCCTCCCAGCCACCCGATAGCGTGCCGGTAGTTTATCGGGTGGTTGGGAGGGGGAGCGGGCCGGAACCGTATTCAGACGAACTATCTAGTGACGCCAAACGCGTTGTCACTCGCAATTTTGCGCGTCCGTCGCTATGTGGGCGCCATGCACCAGTACCAAGTCATCGATGGAAGCGAGACCGTCTATCGCGACGGCACGATCAAGCTGCACGGGCCTGAAGGGTTCGAGGGCATGCGCAAGGCCGGCCGCCTTGCGGCGGAAATCCTCGACGAGCTGACGACCTTCGTGAAGCCGGGCGTGACCACGGCCGAGATCGACGATTTCGCGCGCGGCATGATGCTGGATGCGGGCGCGGTGCCCGCCACGCTGGGCTATCGCGGCTACGCGCACAGCTGCTGCACCTCGATCAACCATGTGATCTGCCACGGCATCCCGGGCGACAAGGCGCTGAAGGATGGCGACATCGTTAACATCGACGTCACTCCGCTGCTCGACGGCTGGCATGGCGATACCAGCCGCATGTTCTACGCGGGCGAACCGCCACTAAAGGCGACGCGACTGGTCGATGTGACCTATGAATGTTTGATGCTGGGGATCGAGGCGGCATCGAAGCCGGGCGCGCGGCTGGGCGATATCGGCGCCGCGATCGAAGCGCATGCCCACCAGTTCCGCTATGGCGTGGTGCGCGAATTCTGCGGCCATGGCTTGGGCCGCCTGTTCCACGATGCGCCCGAAGTGGTCCATGCGGGCCGCGCGGGCACCGGACCGGAGCTCAAGCCCGGCATGTTCTTCACCATCGAACCGATGATCAATGCGGGCAAGCCGTGGGCCAAGGTGCTCAATGACGGCTGGACGGCGGTGACCCGCGACAAGTCGCTCAGCGCGCAGTTCGAACACTCAATCGGCATTACCGAAAACGGGGTGGAGATCTTCACCAAGAGCCCCAAGGGGCTGGACAAGCCGCCCTACGCCTGACGGCGGGAAGTGGGTGAGGAACGGGGTAGTCCTAGCTCGACCGAACGTACTTCTCAGCGTTATCTTCAAAGTTGTTCCAGTCGAGCCTCATCTTCTTGCCCTTTGCCTTGGGCAATGCTTTGCGGTCGATCAGCTTGCTGCTGACCTCGAACCCCGCGCTAATCTTGACGATCAAAACCTTGCTAAAGTTTCGTTCGAGATTGAGCACGATGGTGTTGTTGCGCTTGAATGGAGTGATCGTCTTGACCTCAACAAAGTGATTGCCAAGCTTGCCGTCGGACCCCTTCGCGTAGTTCCGATGTAATTTGATGCCGTGAGTGATGGCCCCGTAGAGCTCGCCAAGGTCGCCATAGATTTGCAGGTGGCTTCCAGTAAGTTCATGATAGCTTTGAGCTACTTCGAGCAGGCTCTGGAATATTGGGACTAGATCGACATCTAGATTTGGGTAGCGGGCTTCAAACTCTAGTCGATCAAGATACGAGTTGATCTCTGTCCAAGTAATCCACTCGCCGTCATCATAGATGGCGTTGTCGTCGTTCCACATTTTCAGGCAAGCCTCTAGTAAAGCTCAGCCAATAAGTCCTGACAGTAAAAAATCTGTTCCTCCGAATATGATCTTGTGAGGCCACGCAGGTCCGGAGATCGTGAGCGTGCCGATGGTTTCTGCAATTGGGCCGTCAGCCGACATTCCCGATTTTCCTACATGGCCGCGTTCTGGCAAGAGAACGGCGCTCTTTGTAATTGTCGGATCGCCCCAACCCTTCGCGGCCAAAATCCGGGAAAAGGTTTTCCTTCTCCAGGACTATGTCGCATGTGTCGCATTGGCCGGGAAAGCGGCATTAAATCTCGGCTACAATACGAAAGCCGCTGGAGACTGTGGATCCATTCGCGATCAGAACCGCCGCATCACTGAAAGCCGAGACTGCACATAATCATAGCCTTCACCGAGCACTGCGCCATTGGCCGGTGTCTGCGTATAGGTCAGTTCGCCTGAAACCGACCAGGGGCTGCCACTGGCCGGGCTAATGACACGCAGCTGGGCGAAATTGGCTTGCTGCCAATCGGTCGCCGAATCTTTCTGTATGCCAATCCCGCCAGCAGCAAGCAGCTGCCAGCCGTCCACAAACCTGCGGAGCTGGACCACAGGCACCAGCTGCGCATAGCTACGGGGCGAGTAATAGTCGAACTCGCCCGGGTCGCTGCTGCGGAAATAGCGGCCGCGCATTTGCACGCTCAGTCCCCATTCGGGTTTCAGCACATGAACATAATTGCCTCTCAGGTGGAGGCGGACATTGTCGCCGGTGAATAGCTGTGCGCCGGTGAGCACCGTCATCACATTGCGCTCATCCAGCGGAATATCGATCGCTGCGCCGGCAAAGGTCGAATAGATGCCGCTCTCAAGGCCCATCGGCGTTTCGACAATGTCTCGCTCGACGAAGAATTCCTTGCGATAACGCGAGTCATCATGGATCGACACCGAACCGATCAAATCATCACCATCGGTCCCGATCAGGGTTTCCCACGTCCAGGCATTGCCCTTAGTCGCGAAACGGAGGTAGGCGCGCTCGCGCTCTTCGGTGAGAAGGCCGGATGGTTCGTACCAGGCTTTCTCGAGCCGGAGGCCAATCCGATCACCCGCGCCATCGTTGCGGAAGTCCAGGTCGAGCGCTGTGCGCAGCACCGATGTGTCGTCGCTATCGGAGGAATAGAAGACCTCCACGCCCGCCGCCTGGCTGGCCCCGACGCCCTGTTCCGCCTGCGCTGAAAGTACGCCCGGCAAGGCCAAGGCGCCAAGCGCGATTGCGCCCCTGGCATAGGTGCTCAGTCCCAATTCTTCTTCCCTCCAAAGAGTTCGGCCGCATAACCCCAAACCGAAACCGGCTGCATCACGAACGGGTAGATGAAGGCATAGAGGATGAAGCCCCACCAGCTCTTCTCCATTTCAATCCCTTCGCGCCGCAGCATGCGTGTCTGGATGCGGTAGATCACGATGTTCCAGAGCGCCGCGAGCGGAAGGACCAGCAATGTGATCGGCCCGGCGAGCCAGAAAATTCCGAACAACGCCAGCAGCAGCCCCGGAATGAAGGCCAGCGTAAAGGCAAGATCGATACTGATGAACATCAGGTTCCAATAGATGAACATTGTCGACAGCCGACGCTTGCCCAACAGCCGCTTGTGGATGGCCAGCGCTTCGATCATCCCGCGAGCCCAGCGCTTGCGCTGCTTCGAGAGTTCATTCAATGTTGCCGGCGCGTAGGTCCATGCGATGGCATCTTCCGCGTGGCGGACGATATAATTGCGGCGCAGCAGCGACCACGTCAGCACGATGTCTTCGCCCACCGTGTCAGGCCATCCACCGGCCTGGACCAGCGCGCTGCGCCGATAGAGCGAGAAGGCGCCTTGGGCCACCAGCGTGCCGTTATAGTTGCCCTGCATGCGCTTTACCGCCGCGATCCCGTGGAAATAATCCCACTGCTGGGCCTTGGTGATCCAGCTTTCCATAGTGTTCGCAACCAGCACAGAACCGGCGATGGCGGCCGTCTGCGGCGGGCTAGCATAAAGATGCGCAACCATAGCGGTTATGCTGCCCTTCTCGAGTAGCGTGTCAGCATCAATGGTGATGACCAGCTCGTGCGAAGCGATATTGAGCCCGTGGTTGAGCGCGCGCGCCTTGCCGCTGTTCTTAACCATGCGCTCTACCCTGAGCGAATAATTGTCAGTTGCCGCAAACATTTCCACGCATGCGTTCGCAACCGAAAAAGTGGCGTCCTTCGAGCCATCGTCGATCACAATGACTTCCAATTGGCCGGGATATGTCAGCTCGCTCAGATTGCGGAGCGTGGCCGCAATCAGATCCTCTTCCTGGTAAGCCGCCACTAGCACGGAGATGCCAGGCCAGCCTTCGGGCGCTTCCTTGAGCGAGTTGGGGCGAAGGGCGAGACTGCCCAAAAGGAAGGCGTTCATGAAGCCCGGCACGTATGCGATGAAGGTCAGAACAACCATCGCCAGAACTGGATGCGACAGGTTTCCAAGATCACTCAGCCACGGCAGCGAAAGCCAGACGCTGATCAGCATCCAAAGCGATGCGAACGCCAGGGATGCCGCAAAGATCAGGTTCCTGCGCTGCGCCCGCTTGCGCCAATAGGCAAGGTCACGGCGCAAGCCGAAGGCGCGTCGATCGGGGCCGACATAGGTGGGATCCGACACTGCTGGTCGCAGGTCGGCCACTCTCTCATCCATGGCATTGAGCTCTCGTAAAATCCAAAGATGAATCGCGCGGTAAGGATATCGGCCAAACCGTTGGCAAGGTTTGTCGGGCAGTCAGGCAATCCGCGTGAGGAGACCCTGCCATGGCTGACAGCATTCTAGATCGTCTGATCGATGCCGCGATTGTGATCGGAATCTTCGTCGGCAAAGGCGCATTCGCGTTCGCCGCAATCTGATCGATCGGAAATGGTTGCCCTCTGCCGATGCTGGCAGGCCCACTATGAAACATATGGGCCAAGTGCCGGCGGAGCAGGAATCGCACCTGCATTCATGGCGAACTGAATCAACAGGTAAGCGGTGAGAACGGCCGCCACGGCCACAACGGCTGCGAGCAACGCAAGGGCGAACACCGATCTCGGATTGACGCTGCTGAAGTTGTAAGGTTCTGCTACCTCGGCGGTCTCATCCAGATGCCACTCTGGGGACATCGTACTTTGGTATTCGTCTGAATGTGTCTTCATCCCGGCACAGCTCCTTCGGGCGTGCGAAACTTTAAAACACATTGTGAATCAATAAATTCGATTTACTAGTAGATCTTGGGTCGCGCTGGCGAACAGATGCGGCCTGTCCAATGCGGTGTATCTGTCCAGTTCCGGAATCGAGCCGGGGCTTTCCTTGTCGCTGAGGCCGGGGAGTGTACGGAAAGCCAAACATGCCCCTTTGCGCCACCCCCGTTTTCTAGTCGGTGACGTTTGCGGACATCGCTAAGTTTCTCTCCCCGCCCTGATCGCAGCGCCTGCCGCAAAGGGCGTGATCGCCACCAGCAGCAGGCTGATCGCGGCTGAAAAGCCCAAAGTCGCCGGATCGCCGCGCTCGAGCGCGCCCGCGCCGAAGATCAGGATCGGCAGCGCCAGCGGGATGAGCAGCAGGCCGGAAAGCGCCGCGCCCGCGCGCAGCCCCGCGGTCAGCGCCGCGATCATCAGGCCCACCGCCGCCAGCCCCGGCGTGCCCGCCAGCAGGCCCAGAAGCAGCAGGTGCAACGTCTCGCCATCGAGCTTGAGCAGCGCGGCGGCAGGCAAGCACGCCAGCATCAGCAGCGGCCCGAAGCTGAGCCAATGCGCGACGAGGCGCACCGCCATCACGATCTCTTCGGTCACACCGCGCAGGTTGAGCTGGTCGAAAATGCCCAGCGCGATATCCTCCTGCACCAGCCGGTCCAATGGCAGGATCGCCGCCAGCAGCGCCGCGATCCACAGCACTCCGCCGCCGGTCCTTGCGAGCAGCGGCGCATCGGGGCCGACCGCAAAGGGATAGAGCATCGCCACCGCGAGGAAGAACAGCAGCGGCAGCACTGCACCGCCGCGGCTGCTGCCGAACAACAAATTGCGCAGGTCACGCCACATCAGCGCGGTGAGCACGCGGATCATGGCACGAACTCCGCCAGCTCGAGCACGCGCATCCCGTCGAGCGGGAAGGGCTGGTGCGAGGCCAGCACGCAGATCCCGTGCGCGCGGGAGTGGCTTTCCACCATCGCGCCGACCATGCTCACACCGCGATGGTCGAGCCCGTTCAATGGCTCGTCGAGCAGCCAGATCGGCGCGGTTTGCGCGGATAGCCGGGCAAGCGCAGCGCGCTTGCGCTGGCCGGTCGAAAGATAGCGCACCGGCACATCGAGCAAATGCTCCATGTCCCATGGATAGTTCGTGCCCGGCGTCGCGTCGATCGCGCGCCAGAAGGCAAGCGCGTGGCTCAGCAGCTGGTCAGGGTCGAGCGCGGGCTTCTCGTCGAGCAGGCCGACCGCGCCATCGCGTTCAACCGTTCCGGCATAGGGCGAGAGCAGCCCGGCCAGGATGCGCAGCAGGCTCGACTTGCCGATGCCGTTGGCGCCGGTGACATGCAGCACGTCGCCCGGCTCGAGCGACAGCGACAGCCCGCGGAACAACACGCGGTCGCCACGTCGGCAGGCGAGATTACTGGCTGTCAGGCGCGGCTCCATCGCGTAAAGCGATAGGCGTTCCGTCGCCGAGCGCCAAGTATCCGATTTCGCTTGTCAACCGGAGGTGCATCGACACACATGAACGCCAACCGGGATGAGGCAAGGCAGAAGGCGCTGGACCATTCCGGCCTAGTACGCGATGGCCACGTCACATTCGCCGTGCCCCCTGCTAGAAAGGCCTGCCATGACCGTTCCCCAGCTGACCGATGCCGAATGCGACACATTGCTGGCCGCACATCCCGAATGGTCGATCGCGCGCGAGGGCAGGGCAATCGAACGTATATTCAAATTCGAGAATTTCAGCGAGGCATGGGGCTTCATGAACCGCGTGGCGCTGCTGGCTGAAGCGCATGACCACCACCCCGAATGGTTCAACGTCTATAACCGGGTCGAGATTACGCTGACCACACATGATGCGGGCGGATTGTCCGAACGCGATGCGGTGATGGCGGCAGCGATCGATGCGCTACTCACATGATTGCACGCTGGCTTGCCGTTCTTGCTCTCGGCCTTCTGGCCCTGCCGCTGCATGCGCAAACGCCCGCCCCCGATTGGCGTGGCGTCTTCAAAGGAACTATCGGGCGGCACCAGGTGGTCGCATGCCTCGATCGGGACAATTTCGACAGCGCTGGGCGGGGCACATATTATTACCTCCGGCACCTCAAGCTGATCGCGCTCAGCAGCAAAGTTCCATCAAAAGTCTGGCGCGAACGCAACAGGGGCGATTCGTGGAACGAAGAGACGGGCCCACTCTGGTCGATAACAAAGTTCGATGCCGTCGGCCTATCGGGAACGTGGAACAATAAAGGCAAGGCCCTGCCGATCCGGCTTGCGCGAGTGGTGCTTCAAGATCCCAAAGGCTGGAGTTTGTGTGACGATCCAGCCTTCATCGGGCCGCGTATCAAGCCTGCGGAGTTCGATCGGGTGCCTGATATGCTGGGCGGTTTTGCCTATACGCAACTCAATTATCGCCCGCCGCAACACTTTGCGGAATCCGTCACGATTTCGGGTTTTACTTTTGCGCCTACGCGGCCGGGCGATGGTGCTATCAACCGGCTGCTTGCGGAACACTTGCCGAAAGGCCGGGTAGAGGATGATTACATCCAGTGCCTCGCAAGCGCGGCGGCGGTAAGCGGCTTTGACGGCGATTACCAGGAGGAACTCAAGCCCCATTTCGCCAATGCTTCCTTCATCGACGTGCAGGTTCGCATGGGCGACTACTGCGGCGGGAGCTATCCCAACTTTGGTATTTGGCACCGGGTGTTCGACCGTGCCACCGGCCAGGAAGTGGAGTTGACGAGCTGGCTCAACGAGGCAGCTCTTCCGCCCGTCGATTGGGAGGATCCGGAAACGGGCACCAGTCTGCGACATGCTGCAGTGGCGCAATGGCCAAAGGACGAAGATCGCGAGTGCGCCTATACAGCGCTGCAGGAAAACAGCTGGCGGCTCGGCCTGTCCGCAGAAGGCCTGCTCGCGAGCCCTTCGTTGCCGCATGTCGCGGCAGCGTGTGAGGTATGGGTCACTGTGCCATGGCCTAAGTTAGAGCCGTTCCTGTCCGACAAGGGGCGCAACGAACTGGCGCGTCTGCGCTAACCTGCCGGTTTGGCGTGGCAGGCGCGCAGGCGGCGCCTAGAATACGCGTGCTATTCCACTATCCCGATCCCCTGCGCGCGCATCTGCTTGCGCACGCTGCCGGGCAGGAAGCGCGAGAGGAACAGCAGGCGGCTCGCCATCTTGCCGACGGTGTAGTCGAGCTTGTCGCCAT
This sequence comes from Altererythrobacter sp. Z27, assembly GCF_052683155.1. Lineage (NCBI taxonomy): Bacteria > Pseudomonadati > Pseudomonadota > Alphaproteobacteria > Sphingomonadales > Erythrobacteraceae > Altererythrobacter > Altererythrobacter sp. Z27. The sequence continues at coordinate 59,711 of NZ_JBQYMC010000001.1, forward strand.
GCACCGCGTCCCACACCACTTTGGACACGTCGCTGACGGGTGAGACTTCAACTCCTGCCTCGACCAGGCTTTCCTTCACCGACTGGTTGGATTCCGGCCGGGTCTGCTCGATCAGCGGGGTGTCGATGAAGCCGGGGCAGAGTGCGGAAACCTTGATCCCGTCAGCCGCCCATTCGGCGTCGAGACTGCGCGTCATGCCGCGCACCGCCCATTTTGTGGCGCAATAGACGCTCATGTTCGGGGCACCGATGATCCCGGCAAGGCTGGCGGTGTTGACGAGTGCTGATCCGGGCGCGGTCTTCTTGAGATGCGCATAGGCTGCCTGTGCGCCGAAGAGGACGCCCTTGACGTTGACATCGAGCAAGGCCTCGATCTCGCCAACCGGCTGCTCGGATATCGGACCGCCATGGCCGATGCCTGCGTTGTTGAATACGGCGTCGATCCGCCCGCCGGCCGCGGTCGAGAATGCGTTGAGCGCCGCGTCCCACGCTGCGCGGTCGCGCACATCGAGCTTGTGGGCATATTTGAAACCGCCCGGGATCAGGGCGAGCGTTTCTTCCATTCCCTGTTCGTTGACGTCGCCAATGCCCACGAACCAGCCGCGCTTGCCGAAATAGATGGCGACTTCGCGCCCGATCCCCGAACTGCCGCCCGTAATGAAGATTGCCCTGCGTTCGCCCATTTCATCTCTCCCAAAAAACAAACCGCGTGCTTGTATTTCATACGGTGCCAGCCCTCACCCCCTCCCAACCACCCGATATTGTTCCGATAAACTATCGGGTGGTTGGGAGGGGTTGAGGGCCGGACCCGCACCGCTAGGACAATCGATATCTCCGCGCGGCTTGCTTGTCAGCTATTTACATTGATGTCAGCTGCCCAGCGCCTCCTCCAGGCCCTGAACGTGTTCGGCACCTTCGAGGATTTGCGCGGTCGAGGGCTTCAACACATCGCCAAGCGGCTCTGCGCGCCCGCCAAGGCATTCGGCGAGGAAGTTTTCGGCGATCGCGAAGAAAGCGATATTGTTGGTCGGCTTGGCGAAGCCGTGGCCTTCATCGGGATAGAGCACATAGGTGACGGGAATCCCTGCCTTCTTCATTGCGCCCACGATCTGGTCGCTTTCGGCCTGCTTGACGCGCGGATCGTTGGCGCCCTGCGCAATCAGCAGCGGCTTGGTGATCTGGTCGGCCTTGTAAAGCGGGCTTGCCGCCTTGAGCAGCGCTAGGCCTTCCTCGGTATTGGGATCGCCCATCCGGTCATGGAACACCTTCACCAGCGGCGCCCAATAGGGCGGGATGGTGGAAAGCAGGGTTTCGAGGTTCGAGGGGCCGACGATATCGACACCGCATGCGAAAGCCTCGGGCGTGAAGGTCAGCCCCGCCAGCGTGGCATAGCCGCCATAGGAGCCGCCCATGATCGCGACCTTGTCCTTGCCGGTGATGCCTTGTTCGACGGCCCAGTTGGTCGCATCGATCAGGTCGTCATGCATCTTCAGGCCCCATTGCAAATTGCCTGCATTGAGGAAGTCCTTGCCGAATCCGGTCGAGCCACGGAAGTTGACCGACAGAACGGCATATCCGCGGTTGGCCAGCATCTGGTGGACGGTGTTGAAGCCGTAGCCATCGCGCGCCCAGGGGCCACCGTGCACGAACAGCACCATCGGCACGGCGTGATCGGGCTTGCCGTCGCCATCCGCATCGCTGCCTGGCGGCAGGGTGAGGTAGGAAGGCAGGGTCAAGCCGTCGCGGCTGGCGATCTCGACCGGATGCATCGGCTGCAGCGGCGCGCCTTCGAGTTCCGGCCGCGAAGTGTAGAAATGGTTGAGCGTACCGGCCTTGCGATCGTAGATGTAGGTCGAGCTCGGCGCGATCAGCGGATCGTTCCACACGATCCACTTGCCGTCATCATCGGTGCGCGACTGGACGCCGAATTCGCCATCGAGCTTGCTGCCGAGGAATTCGAGCGCGGCCTTCACTTCGGGGTCGGTCGCGGTCCATTCGGTCTTGAGATAGGTCGCCGAATAGGCTTCGACCACGCCGGTCTTTGGATCGCGGATCGTGCCGCCGATATCGGCCTTGTCGTTCTCGGCGATCAGAGTGCGTTCGCCGGTCGCCACGGTTTCGGCATAGAGCGCAGCGGTGTTGCGGCCCCGGCTGTCGAGCCAGTAGAGGATCGAGCCGTCATTGGTGTAGCCGGCCGGGTTCGTGGTGAGCGAATCCTCCATCGCGGTGGCCGAGAAAGGCTCGGCTTCAACCTTGCCGTCGACAACGCGGAAATAGTCCGTGCCGCCTTCCGCATTCTGCCGCATGGCCATCCGCACGGTCAGCGTGTCGTCGGCCATGAAACCCGCGTAGCTGTCATTCTGCAGCACCATGGTGAGCTCGCCCGTGTTGAGGTTGAGCAGGTGCACGTCGTGATACTGGGGATTGCGGTTGTTGAGCCCGACCAGGATCTTGTCGCGGATCGATTCCGAACCGCCGATCAGCAGCACCCGGGTCTTCTCGAAGGGCGTAAGGGTGGTTTCCTTGCCGCTGGCGATGTTGACGCCATAGAGCAGGAAGTTCTCATCGCCGCCCTTGTCCTGGATGTAGAGCAGGCTCTGCGAATCCGGCGACCAGAAATACTGCCGGATTGGGCGATCCTTGGCATCGGTCATCGGCTTGCCGCCATCGGGATTTCCGACCGGCGCCATCCATACGTTGAGCACGCCGTCCTTGGGTGCGAGCCAGCTCAGCCATTTTCCGTCGGGGCTGATCTGGCCGCCGGCGCGGGACGGGTTGCCGAACAGCGCATCGCGCGGGATCAACGGGGCGGCTTGGTGGTGCTGGTGCATCGTGGTTCCATCATTGGCGTGGTGATCGGCAAGCGCCATGCCGGGCAGCGCAAGCGCAGTGGCTGCGAGGGCGGTAGTAAGCAGGCGAGTTGCCAGGGGTCGTTTGGTCATCGGTATTCCTCTCTCGAGTTGGAACGGTGCTTTGCGACCTTGCGGTGTGTTGTGATATTAATACACGCAGAATTGTTCGTGGCAATAGATACTCATAACGCGGGATTGGCGTAGAAGTGCCATGTGAAAATCGCCATTGCGCCTCGATGCGGTCGCCAGGCCTCGCCGAACTCGCGGGTCGGCTTTTCGGTGGGGCGTTCGGGCAGTTCGAGCAGCCGTTTGACGCCCTCCTGCACGGCCAGGTCCCCCGCCGGCCAGATATCGGTGCGGCCTTCTGCGAACAGCAGGTAGATTTCCGCCGACCAGCGCCCGATGCCCTTGATCCGGGTCAGCTCGGCGATGGCAGTCTCGTCATCTTCGGGCAGCTTGTCGAAGTCGAGCTCGCCTGCGGCCGACAATTCGCACAGGCTGCGGGCATAGCCCTGTTTCTGGCGCGACAACCCGCAGGCGCGCAGCGTGTCGAAGTCGCGTTCGAGCAGGCATGCAGGGGTGAATTCGAGGCCAAGCTCGGCCTCGAGCTTGTTCCACATGCTGCTTGCCGCCGCGACCGAGACCTGCTGCCCCACGATCGTACGCAGCAGCGTCTTGAACCCGCGGTCGCGGATGCGCGGTTCGGGATAGCCGACCCGTTCCAGTTCGCGCGCTATGCGCGTGTCGCGTTCGGCCAGCGCGTCGAGGCCTGACCGGATTGCCTTGGCGCTCAGTCCCACTAATGATTCCCCTAGCTTGCAAATTGGCTCGGCAGACCGTAGCAGCCCGCCCGAGCACTCGATAGTGGCCGCAGCACATGCGCGCCGATCAGGAAGGAACTTGCACCGATGCCCAAGCTGACCGTCGTCAACCGTGCCGGGGAAGAATCGACCATCGATGTCGAAGACGGCCTGACCGTGATGGAAGCGATCCGCGACAATGGCTTCGACGAGCTGCTGGCGCTGTGCGGCGGGTGCTGCTCCTGCGCGACCTGCCATGTCCTGGTCGATCCGGGCTTCATGGGCAAGCTGCCGCAGATGAGCGAAGACGAGGACGATCTGCTCGAAAGCTCGGACCATCGCGGCGAAACGTCGCGCCTTGCCTGCCAGATCGCCTTCACTTCCGATCTCGACGGGCTCAAGGTAACTATCGCCCCTGAAGATTGAAGTTGATTGCGGCGGGCCGTACTAGGCCCTAATTCTTCCCGCATGAACATTACCAAGCCATTCGGCTCGACGCTCGACCTGATCGGCAATACGCCGCTTGTCCTGCTCAAGGGGCCCAGCGAAGCGGCGGGTTGCGAGATCTGGGGCAAGTGCGAATTCACTAACCCCGGTTCCTCGGTGAAGGACCGCGCAGCACTCTACATCATCCGCGATGCCGAAGCGCGCGGCGAACTCAAGCCCGGCGGCACCGTGGTCGAAGGAACTGCGGGCAACACCGGGATCGGCATCGCGCTGGTCGCGAATGCACGCGGTTACAAGACCGTGATTGTGATGCCGGACAACCAGTCGCAGGAAAAGATGGACACGCTGCGCGCGCTCGGCGCGGAGCTGGTGCTCGTGCCGCCGACCAAATTCGCTGACCCCAATCATTTCGTGCATACCTCGCGCCGATTGGCCGAGGAGACCGCCGGGGCGGTGTGGGCCAACCAGTTCGACAATATCGCCAACCGTAAGGCGCATATCGAAGGGACCGCACCCGAGCTGTGGGAGCAGCTTGAAGGCCGGATCGATGGTTTTACTTGCGCAGCGGGCACTGGCGGCACGATCGCCGGCGTAGGCATGGGCCTCAAGGCCTTTGACGAAAATGTGCGGATCGCGCTGACCGACCCGCATGGCGCCGCGCTCTACAATTACTTCGCGCATGGCGAACTCAAGGCCGAAGGTTCATCGGTTGCGGAGGGGATCGGGCAGGGCCGGATCACCGCCAATCTCGAAGGCGCGCCAATCGACACGCAATATCGCATTTCCGACGAGGAAGGGCTGCATTGGGTCGGGCGACTGCTGCGCGAGGAGGGGCTGTGCCTCGGCCTGAGTTCTGGGATCAACGTCGCGGGCGCAATTGAACTGGGCAAGCAGCTGGTGGCGGACGGGCGCAAAGACGTGCGGGTCGCGACGATCCTGTGCGATACGGGCTTCCGCTATCTTTCGACGCTGTACAATGCCGATTGGCTGCGTTCGAAGGGCTTGCCGGTGTTCAAATGGCTCGAGCGCGATTGACTGGCGGCGACCAGGCTTTAGCCTGACCATGCGATAGCGAAAGGCGATGTTGTGAAACTGCCCAGACTGCGCGGACCGAGCGAACCGCAGATGCCCGATGAAGGCGTCGCGGGCGGCGGTGCCTCGTCCGGAGGGAAACGGTCGCAAGCGGTGCAGCGGCTGCAGGTGGGACTGTCGGGCCTCGCGGCAATGATCCTGCTGGTCGGGCTCGCCAACATCATCCAGGATCGTGCGCGCGTGGCCGACGAAATGGCTGTTCCCGAAGCAGCGTCTACGATTGCGCCGGCTGCGCCTCCGCCGCTGAGCGATCCGCTGGCCGATGCCGGGGTCGTGCCCGATCTCCCCGCAGAGCCCTCGCCGAGCCAGAGCGCTGCGATTGTTCCCGAGCAAGGCAATGGCTCAGGCCGCTCAACGCCTTAGGCTGGCGCTTGCCGCCATGCTGCTGGCGCTCGGCATCGCTGCCGGGCTGTGGGCATGGCAGCAGCTTTCCCAACCGGTCGACCGCAAGCCGCTGGGCGTGATGAGCAGCCTGCCGATCTATTGGCCCGAAGGGGCCGATCTGACGATGGTGATCGAGGGCGGAGGGCAAATGCCCTGGGTCCGCAGCACGCTAGAGGAACGCTACGAACTGTCGCCACTCGATACGCTGGCAGCCGCGCCTGACGGGAAGGGTGGGCAGATCGACCCGCTTGCCGGGCTCGACCGGCTGCTGGTTGCCCAGCCGCGCGGGCTCAGCCCGGCAGACAATGCCGCGCTCGACCAATGGGTGCGCGGCGGCGGACGGCTGCTGTTCCTTCTCGATCCGATGCTGACCGGGCGGTACGCCGTGCCTTTGGGCGATCCGAGCCATCCGGTGGCGATGGGACTCATCCCGCCGGTCATGGTGCGCTGGGGGCTGGGGATGCAGTTCAACGAAGCCCAGCCATTGGAATTTCGCTCCGAAAGCTATGGTGACGGTACGATCCCGGTGCTGCTGGCGGGCGAAATGCTTCTGGCCGATCCCGATCCCGAGGCAAGTGACGAGGAACTGGCGGCACGCGGCGATTGCCGAATCCTGGGCAGCGGGATCGCTGCGCAATGCGATGTGGGGAAGGGGCGGGTGACTCTCGTCGCCGACGCCGCATTGCTCGAATTCTCGGATCCGCCGGGCGAAGCACCCGATCAACTGCTCGCGCTGACCGAATTCGCACTCGATTAGAAGCGGTTGCGCCGCATTCCGGGCGCGACTCGTAGCTATCGGGGAAATCGCGGGAAGTGCAGTGCGCTTGCGACTCGCGAGTCGCGAAATCGACGGAAAAACAGGGGATTGCACGTAGGACTTGTCGCGATTGGAGGGCGGCGGGCATAAATTTGCCTGAAATTATTTGATGATAAATCAATTGTTTACCACTTTATCCCGCGGATTCCCGTAAAAATCCCTTTCATCCCCATGCCTCCCGCGATATTACCAAGGCCCATCGGACATGGAGTTTCGTTCGGCGCCTCCCTCTTGGAGTGCGCACCGCCTGCACTCGCGCGCAGGCGGTGACGGCGAAGCTGTGTCCGTGGGGCAAAGGGGCCTCGGGGAACAGGGCGGAGGGGGACAAGTGTCTTTCGGAGGATATAGTGGACAGGCCTATTCGCCTTCGGGCGACAAGGGTCGTTTTGTCCTGCCTCCCAGCTTCCGCAAGGCGGTCAAGGAATCGTCTGACGGCCGCATCCTCTGCCTCGACAAGCACGATCGCTGGAATTGCCTCGTCGGCTTCGGCCTGTCGCGCAATGACGAGCTCGAAGCGCAGCTCGATCGCGAGGAAGACCGCGCGCTGCGGCTTGGCCGCGACTTCGACCGCGATTTGCGCGCCACCCAGCTGTTCGGATTTGCCCAGGTGCCGTTCGATGACAGCGGCCGCTTCATCATGCCCGAGCACCTGCGCAGCCTCGGCCGCGTGGAGGACGGGCTCTATTTCCAGGGTGCGGGCCGGTTCTTCACGATCTGGAACCCTGTGGAGCTCTCGCGCATGGGCGAGGAATGGGAAGCGGCGCAGGCCGCTTGCGCCAATCTCGTCGCCGAAGCGCAAGCCAAGGGCAAGGGGGGCGGCAAATGAGCCCCGCCGCCCCAGCAAACGACGCCCCCCACATCCCCGTTCTCCTCGATGAAGTAATCGCTGCGCTCGACCCGCAGCCCGGCGATGTCATCGTGGATGCCACTTTCGGTGCGGGTGGATATACCCGCGCGCTGCTTGACTGCGGCGCGACCGTCCATGCCTTCGACCGCGATCCGGATGCGATCGCGCAAGGCCGCGGATGGGCCGAGGCGCGTACTACCCCTCCGCGCCTTGTGCTCCATCCGCGGCGCTTTTCGGAGATGGTGGCGGCACTGGCAGAGGCCGGCATTGCGCAGGTCGATGGCGTGGCGATGGATATCGGCGTCTCGTCGATGCAGCTCGACCAGCCCGAGCGCGGCTTCGCCTTCTCGGTCGATGGTCCGCTCGACATGCGGATGAGCCAGGAAGGCGAAAGCGCAGCGGATTTTCTCAACACCGCCGCGGAATCGACCATCGCCGATGTGCTTTACGAATATGGCGAAGAGCGCCAGTCGCGCCGCGTTGCCCGCGCGATCGTGGCGGCGCGCCCGCTTCACACCACCGGCGAACTGGCGCGCGTGGTGCGCAAGGCGCTCGGCCACAAGCCGGGCGACAAAAAAGATCCCGCCACCCGCAGCTTCCAGGCGATCCGCATCCATGTGAACGGCGAACTCGACGAGCTTCGGATCGGGCTCAATGCCGCCGAGCAGGTTCTCCGCGCTGGCGGGCGGCTGGCGGTGGTGAGCTTTCACAGCCTTGAGGATCGCATCGTCAAGCGCTTCCTGCGCGAAGCCGCGGGCCGCAGCGGCGGTTCGCGCTATCTGCCGGAGAACGATGCGGCGCCCGCGATCTTCACGCAGGTTTCGAAGGGCATCCGCCCCTCCGACGCGGAAATTGCCCGTAATCCCCGAGCCCGTTCTTCAACTTTGCGCCACGCGGTGCGCAGCGACGCACCGCCGAGAAAGGAGGCCGCGTGATCATGTCCGGATCCCGTTTGCACCAGATCGGCTGGCTGGCTGTTCTCGCGATCTGCGGCAGCCTGTTCCTCGCGCTTAGTTTCCGCGTCCATGCGGTGAAGAGCGAAGTGCTGTTGGCGGAACGCCAGATCATCGCGCTTGAGCGCGAGACGCTGATGCTCGAAACCGAATTCGAAGCGCGCGCCAACCAGCGCCAGCTCGCCGAATGGAACGAAGTCGACTTCGGATACCAGGCGCCGCGCGCGGATCAGTTCTTCGAAAGCGAACTCCAGCTGGCGAGCCTCAGCGCGCCGCTGGGCCCGGCTGCACCCAACCCGATCCGGGTCGCACGTGCCGAAACCGCCACCGATGGCGTTGCCACTGCTGCTTCTCACCCGATGGTCTCGCCGGTCTCCGGCCGCCCGGTGACCATGGCCTCGGCGGCCATGCCCGGCGCCACCGCCACGGTAGCGGAAGCCTTTGGCGAACTGCTGGCTGAAGCCTCACCCGTGCGCAGCGCGCAAGCGCGCACCTTGCTGAGTGCCGAGGCGGCTGAATGAACACACTCACGGCCAGCGCGGCCATATCCACGGGCAGAGTAGAACTGGTAGCATTCCGGCGTGAATCCCTCGCGCTGGCGCGCTGGCGGGTGCTGTGGATCGCGCTGGTCTTTGCAGCGGTCGCGGCAGCCGCGCTGCTGCGGATCGCCTATCTCGGGCTGGCCGATCATGGCACGACGCGCACTTCGCTTGAGGAAGCGCTGCTGCCGCCTCGCGGGGAAATCACCGATCGCAACGGAGTGCCGCTGGCGCGCGCCTTCCCCGCCTATGCCTTGTGGTACAACCCCAAAGCGCTGGGCGAAAACGGTTCGCCGCTGGTCAAACCGCCGAAGGAAGTGGCCGCGCGCCTTGTGGCGATATTCCCCGAGCTCGACGAGATCAATGTGGCCGAGCGGCTCGCATCGGGCAAGGCGGGCTATTTGCGCCGCCGCGTCCTGCCCGAGGACGCCAACAAGGTGCAGGCAATCGGCGAACTGGCGCTGGAAATGCCGCGCGAGAACGACCGGCACTATCCGCAGGGCATGCTGGCCGCGCATATCCTTGGCTATGTCACGCCCGACGGCGAGGGCAAAATCGGCATGGAGCAGGTGCTCAACGAGCGGCTGTCCGATCCCGTGACCCGTAGCACTCCCACGCCGCTTTCGATCGACATCCGCGTGCAGGGCGCGCTGGAGGACGAGCTGCGTCGCGGCATGCTGGCGGTCAATGCGATGGGTGCAGCCGGAATCGTGCTTGATGTCGACACGGGCGAGGTACTTGCTCTGGCTTCGCTTCCGGAATTCGACCCCAATGCCGTGCGGAGCGACGATTTGATCTTGAGCGAAGAGGCTCACAAGCGCGGCGAAACGCCGCGGGCCTTTAACCGGGTTACCAACCAGGTTTATGAATTGGGTTCGACCTTCAAGCCACTGACCGTTGCTGCCGCGATCGACGCGGGCGTTGTGCGCGACCTGAGCCAGCCTTGGAATGCGGAGCCGGTTACAGTGGGGCGCTTTACCATCAAGGACAGCCACCCGCTCGGTGCTACGCTTAACGTGCCACAGGCACTGATGCATTCGTCAAACACTGTCACCGCGCGTATTGCAGACGAACTCGGGCCCGAGCGTCTGCGCCGCACGATGATGGATTTGGGCATGAACGAGCGGCCCTATATCGAACTGCCCGCGCGCGGCTTCCCGCTTTGGCCGGGCAAGAAATGGCCCCGTCTAACCACTATGACTGTCGGCTTTGGCCACAGCATCTCGGTTACGCCGCTGCACTTGGCCAGCGCCTATGCCGCCATGGTAAATGGCGGGATCTGGCGCCCCACAACCATGCACAAGCTGGCGGCGCATGAGGTTCCGCGCGGTCGTCGGGTGTTCAAGGCCTCCACTTCGGCCCGCATGCGCCAGATGTTGCGCATGACCACGCTCTACGGCACCGGTCGCAAAGCCGATGCGCCGGGCTTTCGCGTAGGGGGCAAGACCGGCTCCGCCGAAAAGCCTGGCGTTGGGGGGTATCGCCGCACATCGCTCATTTCCACCTTCGCCGCAGCCTTCCCGATGGATCGCCCGCGCTATGTAGTGATCGCCATGCTTGATGAACCCCACGGCACCGTGGCGAGTTCCTATCAGCGCACCGCGGCATGGAACGCAGCGCCTATCGTCGGCAAGCTCGTGCCACGGATTGGGCCGCTGCTGGGCGTACGCCCCGATACCAGCCGCGATGTCGATCTGACCGATCTCCAGCCGCTCGTACCGGAGAAGGAATGATGCGGCTTGCGAGTTTGGCGGAAAAGGCTCGAATCGAGCTCGGATCGGGCGATGATGCGGAAGTGACCGGTTTCGCGATCGATCATCGCAAGGTCGCGCCCGGAACGGTGTTCGGCGCCTTCCGCGGCGCGCGGGTCAATGGCGAGGACTTCATTGCCGCTGCGGTCGAAGCGGGCGCAGTGACCGTGGTTGCAAGGCCAGAGGCAGCAGTTGAAGGCGCAGCCCATATTGCCGATGCTGAACCCCGCCGTGCCTTTGCACGCCTTGCCGCCGCCTTCTTCACGCCGGTCCCGCGCGTGATCGTGGCGGTCACCGGCACCAACGGTAAAACCTCGATCGTCGAGATGACCCGCCAACTCTGGCGCATGGGCGGCGAACGCTCGGCCAGCATCGGCACGCTGGGCGTAACGACCTCCGACGAAAGCGTTTCGACGGGTTTGACGACACCCGATATTGTCACCTTCCTCAGCAATATGAGCGGCTTGGCGCGTGAAGGCGTAACCCATGTCGCCTATGAGGCTTCGAGCCACGGGCTCGACCAGTTCCGCAACGAAGGCGTGCCCGTGGCGGCAGGCGCCTTCACCAATTTCAGCCGCGACCACCTCGATTACCACGGCACGATGGAAGCTTACTTCGCGGCCAAGATGCGGCTGTTCGACGAAGTGCTCCAGCCGGGATCGGCGGCAGTGATCTGGCATGGCGAGGACGATAGCGAGTGGACCCGCCAGGCCATCGAGCATGCGCAAAACAGGTTGCTGCGCGTGCTCACGGTGGGCGAGCGGGGCGACTTCATCCGCCTCCTCGCCCGTACGCCGACCCAGCTCGGCCAGACGCTGGAGATCGAATACGAAGGCGCGCGCCGCACCATCAACTTGCCGCTGATCGGAGCATACCAGGCCGCCAATGCGCTCACCGCCTGTGCGCTGGCGATCGCGACCGGTAGCCAGGCCGGCCAGGTAATCGATACGGCGAACCGCCTGCAGCCGGTGCGCGGGCGGCTGGAGCGCGCGGCGATTACTGTCATGGGCGCTCCGGTCTATGTCGATTACGCGCACACTCCCGACGCGCTCGAAGCGGCGATTGCGGCGCTGCGCCCGCATGTCGAAGGCCGGCTGATTACGGTATTCGGCGCGGGCGGCGACCGCGACCGGGGCAAGCGCGCGCCGATGGGCGCAGCGGCCGCAGCCGGAAGCGATGTGGTGATCGTGACCGATGACAATCCGCGCGGCGAAGAGGCGGCGACAATTCGCGCAGCCGTGCTTGAAGGCGCGCCAGATGCTATCGAGATCGGTGACCGGCGCGCGGCGATTGCCGAAGCGATCCGCCTTGCGGGCGCGCAGGACATTGTGCTGGTGGCGGGCAAAGGCCACGAACAAGGACAGATAATCGGGTCAGGAGAGTCTATGCGGATCTTGCCGTTCGACGACGTGCAGGTGGCGCGCGAATGCGCCGGGGCGGAGGTGGCGCAATGAATGCTTTGAGAGCATTGCGTAGCTGGCCCGCCGACCAGCGCGATGCGCTGCCACTGGCGCTGTGGAGTTCGGACGAGATTGCCGCGGCAACCGGCGGCGTGGCGAGCCATGATTTCCAGGCTTCGGGCGTCGAGATGGACTCGCGCGACGTACGCCGCGGCGATTTGTTCGTGGCGCTCAGCGGCGAAGCGATGGACGGCCACCGCTTCCTGCCGCAGGCCTTCGCCAATGGCGCCGTGGCCGCGATCGTCGATCGCCCGGTCGACTACCCGCATGTGCTGGTGAAAGACACAACCGCCGCGCTCCATGCGCTTGCTGCCGCGGCCCGCGACCGGGCTCAGGCGGTGCGCATCGGCGTAACCGGATCGGTCGGCAAGACCGGAGTCAAGGAAGCGATCTTCCTCGCGCTCGATCGCGCCAGCCGCGGCGCCGCGCATCGCAGCGTGCGCAGCTATAACAACCATGTCGGCGTGCCGCTCACGCTTGCGCGGATGCCTGCGCGCAGCCGTTTCGGCGTATTCGAAATGGGCATGAACCACGCGGGCGAGATCCGCGCGCTGACTGCGCATGTGCGCCCACATGTTGCGCTCATCACTACCATTGCCCCGGCGCATATCGAGAACCTCGGCAGCATGGAGGCGATCGCCGCTGCCAAGGCCGAAATCTTTGAATCGCTGATGCCGGGCGGCACTGCGGTTATCCCGGCTGACAGCCCATGGGCCGCGCATTTGCGCGAAGCGGCGAGGGAATATGCGGCGAAGGTCGTGACCTTCGGCAGTTCACCCGACGCCGACGTGCGCCTGCTCGATGCCATCCCCAGCGCCAATGGCGGATCGCTGGTCACCGCCGACCTTGGCGACACACGGCTGTGCTATTCGGTGGCTGAGCCGGGCGAACACTGGATCGCCAATTCGCTTGGCGTCATGGCGGCAGTCCAGGCAGCGGGCGGAGACCTTGGCGCGGCGGGACTTGCGCTGGCCGAAATGGGCGGGCTCAAGGGTCGCGGCGCGCGCCACCAGCTGGCGGTGCCGGGCGGCAAGGCGCTGCTGATCGACGAAAGCTATAACGCCAACCCCGCTTCGATGCGGGCTACTTTGCGCCAATTGGGCCAGACCCCGGCCACAAGGCGGATCGCCGTGCTCGGGAGCATGAAGGAATTGGGCGACTTCGGGCAGAAGTTCCATGCGCAGCTGACGGAGCCTCTGGCGGAGGCGAAAGTCGATTATGCGATCCTGGTGGGCGACGAGATGCGCGCTCTCGCGCGGGAATTGGGGAAAGGCGGTGCAGTATCGCTTGGCATAACCGTCGGCTTCGCGCATTGCGATAACCCAGCCGAAGCGATCGCGGCGCTCAAGGAATTCGGCATCACTGCAGGTGATGCGATTTTGGTAAAGGGCTCCAACTCGGTCGGACTCGGCGCGCTGGTGTCACACTTCACGGGTCTTTCCGCAGCCGGGACCTAGGATTATCGCATGCTATACCTGATCGCCGAATGGCTGGGTTTCGAAGGCGTTTTCAACCTCATACGCTACCAGACCTTTCGTGTCGGGGCCACGTTGATCACGGCGCTCTTCATTGGCCTGCTGATCGGCCCGCGTTTCATCAACCTGCTGCGCGTGCGCCAGGGCAAGGGGCAGCCGATCCGCGAGGATGGGCCGCAATCGCACCTCGCCAAGCGCGGCACGCCGACGATGGGCGGGCTGATGATACTGGTTTCGCTCACGCTTTCGCTATTGCTGTGGATGGATCTTTCCAATCCGCTGGTGTGGGCCTGCTTCGCGGTCACCATCGGCTTCGGGGCGATCGGCTTCCTCGACGATTACGACAAGGTTGCGAAATCGAGCCATCGCGGCGTCCCCGGGCGCGTGCGTCTGCTGCTCGAATTCGTGGTTGCGGGCATCGCTTCGTGGATCATCGTGAGCCAGGTCAGCACCAATCTCTATGTGCCTTTCCTCAGCGGCGTATCGATCCCGCTCGGCCCGTTCTATTTCGTGTTCGCGGCGACGATCATCGTCGGTTTCGGCAATGCGGTGAACCTGACCGACGGGCTTGACGGCCTGGCGATCATGCCGGTGATCATCGCGGCGGGCACTTTCGCGATCATCGCCTATCTCGTCGGCCGCGTCGACTTCTCGGCCTATCTCGGCATCCCGCATGTCCCGGGCGCGGGAGAACTCGCGATCTTCTGCGCGGCGATCATGGGGGCGGGGCTGGCCTTCCTGTGGTTCAACGCGCCGCCTGCGGCGGTGTTCATGGGCGACACCGGCAGCCTTGCGCTTGGCGGCGCTCTGGGCGCGATCGCGGTGGCGAGCCATCACGAAATCGTGCTGCTGATCGTGGGCGGGCTGTTCGTGGTCGAAACCGCCAGCGTCATCATCCAGGTGTTCTGGTTCAAGCGCACCGGCAAGCGGGTGTTCCGCATGGCGCCGATCCATCACCATTTCGAGCAGCTTGGCTGGAGCGAAAGCAAGGTCGTGATCCGATTCTGGATCGTCGCGATCGTGCTGGCGATGGCGGGCCTGGCAACGCTGAAGCTGAGGTGATGCGCAGGTGATCACCTCTTCCGCCTTCCACGGAAAGAAATACGCAGTGTTGGGACTTGCGCGTTCGGGCGCCGCGACGGTCGAAGCCTTGCTGGCGAGCGGTGCGCAGGTGCTGGCGTGGGACCGGCAGGACAATGCGCGCGCGCCGTTCGAGGGGCGCTGCGAACTGGCCGATCCGATCGAAGCGGACCTGACCGGCTTCGCGGGCGTAGTGGTGTCGCCCGGCGTGCCGCTCAACACGCATCCGATTCTGCCGCATGCGGATCGGTTCGGCGTGCCGGTGATTGGCGATATCGAAATGTTCGCTCAGGCGCGCGCAGACCTGCCGCCGCACAAGGTGGTGGGCATTACCGGGACCAATGGCAAATCGACCACCACTGCGTTGGTTCATCATATCCTCGAAGAGGCAGGCATTCCGGAGGCGATGGGCGGCAATATCGGCCTGCCGATCATGGCGCAGGAGCCTTTGCCCGAAGGCGGGGTCTATGTGTTGGAATTGTCGAGCTACCAGATCGACCTGACTTTCAGCCTCGAATGCGACGTTGCGGCCTTGAGCAATATCACGCCCGACCACCTCGATCGCTATGACGGCTTCGAAGCCTATGCTGCGTCCAAGGCGCGGCTGTTCTCCATGCAGCGGCCCGAACAGTTCGCCGTCTTCGGCTGTGCCGACGAGCCTACTTCTTCGATCCACGCCCGCGAAGCTGCGCGGCGGGAAGCGGGGCGCGCTGCCTGTGCGGACCGGGGTGCGCTGGCGCCGCTCCAGCCCGGCTGGCTGGGGCTTGCAGGCCCGCATAATCTCGAGAACGCCGCGCTTGCCGTGGCAATGGTCGAGGAACTGGGCGTCGCCCGCGCGCAATGGCAGGCCGCTCTCGCGAGTTTCCAGGGGCTGCCGCACCGCATGGAGATGGTCGGCGTGCATGGCGGCGTACTGTTCATCAATGACAGCAAGGCCACCAATCCGGACAGTGCGGCCCCTGCGCTGGCGGGCTATCCGCCCGATCCTTCGATCAATGGCGGTGCACCGCGCATCCACTGGATCGTCGGCGGCCTGCCCAAGGAAGACGGGCTGGGCCCCTGCGCGCAGCATCTTGGCAATATCGCGGCGGCCTACACGATTGGCGAGGCGGGACCGCGTTTTGCCGAACTGCTTGCCCCGCATGTGCGTGTCGAACGGGCCGAGATGATGTGCGAGGCGGTGACGCGCGCGATTGCACGCGCACGCCCCGGTGAGGTCGTCCTGCTTTCCCCCGCTTGCGCCAGTTTCGACCAGTTCCGCGACTATGAAGCGCGCGGCGCGCATTTCCGCCAGGTTGTGGCCGCGCTCACCGGCTCGGACGAGGAAGCCCTCGCAGCGCTCGCTACGGGAGAAACCGCATGAGCTCGGTCAAGCCCTACATCCCGCACCAGCGCGCGCGTAGGACCGGCCCGAACGCGCCGCTGCAGATCGACTGGCGCGCCGAGCTGCGCATCTGGTGGCGCGAAGTCGACCGGGTGGCGCTGGTTCTTGTTCTGCTGCTGATGTTGGTCGGCACGGGAGCGGTCGCGGCAGCTTCGCCTGCCAGCGCGAGCCGGCTCTCAACCTCCGAAGTGCGGCTCGACGATTTCTATTTCTTCAAGCAGCATATCGTATGGCAGACGCTGGGAATTGGGGTGATGCTTGGCGCATCCATGCTCTCGCGCGAGCGGGCGCGGCAGGCGGGCGTGCTGCTGGCATCGGCCATGCTGGTGCTGCTGGCGCTGGTTCCGCTGATCGGCTTCGAAGTGAACGGCGCACAGCGCTGGATCAACCTCGGCTTTTCGCTCCAGCCGTCCGAATTCCTCAAGCCTGCATTCGCCATCCTGCTCGCCTGGATATTGAGCCTGCGTCTGCGCGATCCGGATCTGCCGGTGCTCGGATTCGCATCGGCCGTTCTGGTGCTTGTCGCCATGCTGCTGATGATGCAGCCCAACCTTGGCGACACCATGCTGTTTGCCGGAATCTGGTTCGTGCTGGTGCTGCTATCGGGCGTCAGCGTACAGCGCCTGAGCGCATTGGTCGGCGTGGGCATTGTCGGGCTGACCGCCGCCTATTTCCTCTATGACAATGCCCGCCACCGGATCGATTCCTTCCTTGGCGGCGGCACCGCGTTTGACCAGGTCGACCTGGCCGAACGCACGCTTCTGGCTGGCGGCTGGACCGGTACCGGGCTATGGTTGGGCATCCGCAAGATGAACCTGCCTGAAGCACATACGGACTATATTTTCTCGGTGATCGGCGAGGAATTCGGCCTGCTTGCCTGCGCTCTGGTGGTGATTCTGTACCTCGCCCTGTTGTGGCGCGTGCTGTTGCGGCTGGTCGACGAGGACAACCTCTTTGCAGTGCTCGCCGGCTCCGGGCTGGTCGCGGCGATCGGCGGACAGGCCTTCATCAACATTCTCGTGAACCTGCAACTGTTCCCGTCGAAGGGGATGACGCTGCCGCTGGTCAGCTATGGCGGTTCCTCGACCATCGCGATGTGCCTCACGGTCGGGCTGCTGCTGGCGATAACCCGCCGCAATCCGTTCCTGCGGCGCGAGACGCCGGGGCTCAAGGCGATGCTCGAACGGCGGGAGGATGCGGCATGAGCGGCGATATTCGTACCGGCGCCAGCCGCCACTATGTTCTCGCCGCAGGCGGCACTGGCGGGCATTTGATCCCGGCTTTCGCCCTGGCGAAAGAGCTGGACCGGCGCGGGCACCATGTCGCGCTGATCACTGACGAGCGCGGCGCTGCGATCCCCGGAAAGCCCGATTTCCTAACCGCGCATGTGATTCCGGCAGGCCGTTTCGGCAAGAACCCGCTGCGCTGGCTGGGCGGGATCAAGGCCGTGCTCGAAGGGCGCGCAATGGCGCATCGCCTGTTCGACACTTTCGCGCCGAGCGCGGTGGTGGGCTTCGGCGGCTATCCGGCCTTTCCCGCGATGCTGGCGGCGACGGGCGCGGGTATCCCGACAGTGATCCACGAACAGAATGCAGTGCTGGGTCGGGTCAACCGCCTGCTGGCAGGCAGGGTGGATGCGATCGCCACCTCCTATGACGAGGTCGAGCGGCTCAAGCACAAATTCATCGACAAGGTGCATGTGGTGGGCAATCCGGTGCGCCCCGAAGTGCTCGCGCTGCGCGACGAGGACTATCCGCCCTTTACCGAAGACGGCCTGCTCAAGGTGCTCGTCACCGGCGGCAGCCAGGGCGCGCGAGTGCTGTCCGAAGTTGTGCCTGATGGGCTTGCCATGCTGCCGCCCGCGCTGCGCCAGCGGTTGCAGGTGACGCAGCAATGCCGCGCCGAAGATCTCGACCGGGTGCGCGAACGCTATCGCACGCATGACATCCCGGCAGAACTCGGCACCTATTTCGAAGACATGGATGCGCGGCTGGCCGAATGCCATTTGTTCATCGGCCGCGCGGGAGCTTCGACCATTGCCGAATTGACTGCGGTGGGCCGCCCGGCGATCCTGATCCCGCTGCCGATCGCCACCGACGACCACCAGGCCGCCAATACGCGCGAAATGGTGAAGGCAGGCGGGGCGCGGATGATCCGCCAGCCCGCGGTGACGGTGAAGGAAGTCACCGGCTGGGACGACAAGGACAATCGCGAGCGGGTGGCGCAGTCCGACGCGTTCCAGAAGCTGTCGAAGGATATTTCGCTCCAGATACAGGCGATGGCGATGGCTCCGCAGACGCTTGCCAATGCCGCGCATGCGGCGTGGAACTGCGGGCGGCCGCATGCCGCGCGCGACCTTGCCGACCTTGTCGAAGGTTTTGGCGGGGTGGACCTGATGGACGTGATCCGCGTCGGCGGCGAAAGCCTTGAGCGCAATGGCGAGGGCGCGCCCGCTACCGGCGTGGCCAATCGGGATCGCGCGCTATGAAAGGCGTCGGGACCGATATCGGGGTGATCCATTTCGTTGGCATCGGCGGGATCGGCATGTCGGGCATCGCCGAGGTGATGCACAATCTCGGTTACCAGGTGCAGGGTTCGGACATCGCTGAAAGCGCGAGTGTCGAGCGGCTGCGCGCGCGCGGTATCGAGGTCAAGATCGGCCATGCGCGCGAGAATGTAGAGGGCGTCGCAGTGGTGGTAACTTCCACCGCCGTGCGCCGTGCCAACCCCGAAGTTGCGGCGGCATTGGAAGCGCGCATTCCCGTGGTTCGCCGCGCGGAAATGCTGGCCGAACTGATGCGGCTGAAATCGACCGTCGCGGTGGCCGGCACGCATGGCAAGACCACCACCACCAGCATGATCGCGGCGCTGCTCGATCGCGGCGGGATCGATCCCACCGTGATCAATGGCGGGATCATTGAGCAATATGGCTCGAACGCGCGGCTTGGCGCTTCCGACTGGATGGTGGTCGAAGCCGACGAGAGCGACGGCAGCTTCCTGCGGCTCGACGGGACGATCGCGGTCGTCACCAATATCGATCCCGAGCACCTCGACCATTACGGCGATTTCGAAGGCGTGAAGCGCGCCTTCGTGGAGTTCATCCACAACGTGCCTTTCTATGGCGCCGCAGTGCTGTGCATCGACCATCCCGAAGTGCAGGCGGTGATCGGCCAGGTGCGCGACCGCAAGGTGGTGACCTACGGTTTCTCGCTGCAGGCCGATATCTGCGGGATCAATGTCCGGCCCGACGCGGGCGGCAATTTGTTCGACGTGATCGTGCGCCAGCGCGGCGAGGAAGACCGCCGCATCGAAGGCGTACGCTTGCCGATGCCGGGCCGCCACAATGTACAGAACGCGCTCGCCGCTATCGCAGTGGCGATCGAAATGGGCTGCGGCGACGATGTGATCCGCGAAGGCTTCGGCGCATTCGGCGGGGTGCGGCGGCGCTTCACCAAGGTGGGTGAAGTCTCGCTGGAGGGCGGGCGCACTACGGTGATCGACGACTATGCTCATCACCCGGTCGAAATCCAGGCCGTGCTTGCTGCCGCGCGCGAAGCGGTTGGCGGCGCGAACGGCGGGCGCGTGATCGCTGTGGCGCAGCCACACCGCTTCACCCGTCTGCGCGATTTGATGGACGAGTTCCAGACCTGCTTCAACGAGGCGGACCGCGTGTTCGTCACGCCGGTCTACACCGCCGGTGAGGAGCCGATCGAAGGCGTCAGCGCCGAAGCGCTGGTGGCGGGGCTCAAGTCGCGCGGGCACCGTTCTGCGGCGACTGTGGCCGACCAGGCCGAATTGGCGCAGGTGCTGGCAGGCGATCTCAAGGCGGGCGACATCGTAGTGTGCCTGGGCGCGGGCGACATCACCAAATGGGCGGCGGGGCTGGCCGATGCGATCGCAGCGCGGAGAGGCGCGTGATGGCGGCCGAGGCCTTGCCGCAAGCGATGCCCGAGGTGCGCGGAAAGCTCACTCCCGATGCGCCGCTGGCCAAGCTGGTCTGGTTCAAGACCGGCGGCTGTGCCGACTGGCTGTTCGAGCCGGCCGACGCAGATGACCTCTCAGCATTTCTTCGCGCGCTCGATCCGGCAATTCCCGTGATGGCGCTGGGTTTCGGCTCCAACATGATCGTGCGCGATGGCGGGGTGCCGGGCGTGGTGATCCGGCTGGGCAAGGCATTCGCCGGGGTCGAACGGATCGATTCCACCACCTTGCGCTGCGGCGGCGGGGCCAGCGGCATTCTGGTTTCCTCGACCGCGCGCGATGCAGGGATCGGTGGGCTCGAATTCCTGCGCTCGATCCCGGGCACGGTTGGCGGCTTCGTAAGGATGAATGGCGGGGCCTATGGCCGCGAGGTCAAGGACGTCCTCAAGTTTTGCGAAGTGGTGCTGCGCAGCGGCCAGCGCAAATTCCTTTCGCCCGAAGATCTCGCCTACACCTATCGCCATTCGGAACTGCCCGAGGGCGCGGTGGTGATCTCCGCGACCTTCCGCGGCCATATCGACAGCCCGGAGGCGATCCAGGCCGAAATGGACCGCATCGCCGCCGCGCGCGAAGCGTCGCAGCCGCTGCGCACCAAGACCGGCGGCTCAACCTTCAAGAACCCCGATGGGCTCAAGGCATGGCAATTGGTCGATGAGGCGGGTTGCCGCGGCCTGACGGTGGGCGGGGCGCAGGTTTCCGAAAAACACACCAACTTCCTGATCAACACGGGCGAGGCCACCAGCAGCGATATCGAAGCGCTGGGCGAAGAGGTGCGCCGCCGGGTCAAGCAAAACTCGGGCGTCGAGCTCGAATGGGAAATCCAACGAGTAGGCCGCAAGTGACGCTCCCCAAACTCCATGTCGTTGTCTTGATGGGTGGCTGGGCCAACGAACGCGAGGTCTCGCTGATGAGCGGCAATGGCGTCGCTGATGCGCTGGAATCGCGCGGGCACCGCGTCACAAGGATCGACATGGACCGGCAGGTCGCCGCGCGGCTGGCAGAGGCCGCGCCCGATGTCGTTTTCAACGCGCTCCACGGTGTGCCGGGCGAAGACGGCACCGTGCAGGGCATGCTCGACCTGATGGGCATCCCCTATACCCATTCGGGGCTCGCCACTTCGGTGATCGCGATCGACAAGCAGCTGACCAAGCAGGCGCTGGTGCCGCATGGCATCCCCATGCCGGGCGGGCGGATCGTCAGGAGCGCCGATCTCTACAAGAGGGACCCGCTTGCGCGCCCCTATGTGCTCAAGCCGGTCAATGAAGGCTCTTCGGTGGGGGTGGCGATCGTCACTGCCGAAGGCAATTACGGCAGCCCGATCGATCGCACTGTGCCGGGGCCGTGGCAGAAGTTCGACGAGCTTCTGGCTGAACCCTATATCCGCGGGCGAGAGCTTACCACCGCAGTGCTGGACGAGCCGGGCGGGCCGCGCGCCCTCGGCGTTACCGAGTTGAGGCCCAAATCGGGCTTCTACGATTTCGACGCCAAATATACCGACGGGCTGACCGAACATGTCTGCCCCGCCGACATCCCGGCGGAGATTGCTGCGCTGTGCTGCGAATATGCGGTACGCGCGCACAAGCTGCTCGGCTGCCATGGCACCAGCCGCACCGATTTCCGCTGGGACGACGAGCAGGGCGAAAGCGGGCTGTTCGTGCTCGAGACCAACACCCAACCGGGGATGACGCCGCTCAGCCTCGTGCCCGAACAGGCGCGCCATGTGGGCATGAGCTACGCCGACCTGGTCGAGGCCATCGTCGAGGAAGCGCTGCAACGGATGGCGCCCGGGAAACTGGCGGGAGGCGCCGGTGACCACGATTAGGCGATCGGCCAAGGGCGTCCGGCGCGTCGCGCGCGCAAACGATCGTGCGAACAAGGCGCGCAGGGCCCGCAGGACCACCAGCGGCATCATCGACTGGCTGATGGGCTTGTTGCCCTTCACCGAAGAGCAGCTCCATCGCATCTTCCTTGTGCTTATCATCGCCGCCGCCGTGGCGCTTGCGTGGTTCATCGCCACGCTCGCCGGCGTACCGGCAATGGCGCAGGCGCAGCTTGCGCATGTGGCGTCCAACGCCGGCTTCGAAGTGCGCCATGTGCGCGTGAGCGGGGTCGAACGCATGAACCAGGACCGCGTTTACGAACGCGTGCTGAGCGAACGCGACCGGCCCATGCCGCAAGTCGACATCGAAACGATCCGTTCGGACTTGCTCGAACTGCCATGGGTCAAGGACGCGCGCGTATCGCGGCAATTGCCCGGCACGCTGGCGATCGACATCGTCGAGCGGCAACCGCATGCGGTGCTGCAAAAGGCCGACCGGCTGGTGCTGGTCGATGTCGAAGGCAATGAGCTGGAGCCGGTGAGCCGCAATGCGATTGGCGAGCGCCTGCTGATTTCCGGTCCCGGAGCGGCACGCCAGGTCGGTTCGCTCGACCGCCTGCTCGAAACCGCGCCCGCGCTGAGGCCGCAGGTTGGCGGGGCCGAATGGGTCGGCAACCGGCGCTGGAACCTGACATTCAAGACCGGGCAGGTGCTCGCGCTGCCGCAGGGCGATGACGAAGCCGCCGCGGCGCTGGTGTCTTTCGCCCGGCTCGACGGGCAGAACCGCCTGCTGGGCGGCGAAGTCTCGACATTCGACATGCGCGCGCCGCCGCGCATCTACATGCGCATTCCCGGTCGTGCGGACCAGGTGCTGAACGCCAAGAAGGAAGGGACCCCCTGATGGCAGCGACGCGATTCACGCGTTATTTCGGGGCGGTAAACACCGGCTCTTTCCGGATCTCGGCCATGATCATGGGCCAGACCGAAAGCGGTGAGTTGCAGGTGCTCGGGTCGGGCCACCGTGCTTCGAACGGCATCAAGCGCGGCTATGTCACCGACATGGCGGCGGCGACCTACGCCATTCGCGACGCGGTGGAGCGCGCGGAAAAGAACGCGGGCACCAGCGTGCAGAGCGTGTGGGTCGGTTGCGCCGGGGCAGGGCTCGCCAGCCAGGTCGCGAAAGTCGAAATCGATATTGGCGGGCGCCGGATCGAGGAAGAGGATATCGAGCACCTGCTGATCGCCGCGCGCGACACGATCCAGCCCGACGGGCGGATGGTGCTGCATGCGCAGCCGGCGCATTA
Organism: Altererythrobacter sp. Z27; assembly: GCF_052683155.1. Lineage (NCBI taxonomy): Bacteria > Pseudomonadati > Pseudomonadota > Alphaproteobacteria > Sphingomonadales > Erythrobacteraceae > Altererythrobacter > Altererythrobacter sp. Z27. Next base: position 82,695 of record NZ_JBQYMC010000001.1, read on the forward strand.
CACGCTTGATGGCGCGCATGGCGTGGCCAATCCCAAGGGCCTCCATGCCGAGCGGCTGGGGGTCGATATCCATGTGATGCTGGCGGATGGTGCGCCCGTCCGCAATCTCACCGAAGCGGTGCAGAACGCGCATCTCGATGTCGAGGCGGTGGTGGCCGCCCCGCTTGCCGCAGGTTACGCCTGCCTCAGCGAGGAAGAGCGTGAACTGGGCGTTGCTTTGGTCGAGATCGGCGGGGAAGTGACCAATGTCGCGGTCTATGCGGCGGGCATGCTGCTGGGGCTGAGGGCGCTTCCCTATGGCTCGGGCGACATCACCGATGCGATCGCTTCGGCGTTCGGTATTCGCCGTTTCCAGGCGGAGCGGCTCAAATGCGTTTCGGGATCGGCCATCGCCAGCCCGACCGACCACCGCGAGATGATTCCGGTCAACGGGCCGGGCGACGACCAGGCCGGGCCGGTCGCGCGCGGAGCCGATGACAAAAACCGCGTGGCGCGGGCCGAACTCGTCTCGATCGTGACGCAGCACCTTTCGCGGCAGACCGACGAGATCGGCCGTGCGCTCAAGTCGATGGGGTTCAGCGGCGTGCGCGGCGGACAGGTCGTGATGACCGGCGGCGGTGCCGAACTCGCCGGGCTCGCCGAATTCGCGCAGGGCGCGCTGGGAATGCCTGTGCGCATCGGGCGCCCGCCCGCGCTTACCGGCCTACCCGAAGCCCACGCCACGCCTGGTTTCGCCACTTTGGCGGGGCTGTGCCTCTATGCGGCGGACGACCCGGTCGACATTCGTTCGATCGGCGAATCGAGCGCGCCGATCACGCGGTTGGGCGGGGCCTTGGGCCTCAGCCGGATGTGGCGTGCGCTGAAAGAAGGATTCTGATGTGGAAAAAGGGCGAAACCCCGTTCCTTAACCACTGTGGATAAGGGTTGTTGGGCTATCAACGGTGTAGCTCCTTTGTGTCAAACACGGGGTAATGGTTAATTGGGCCGTGGTGCGCCCGGAGGACTAACGTCATGAGTATCAATATCGGACCTGCATCGAGCGACGATCTGAGCCCCAGGATCACCGTGATCGGGATCGGTGGCGCGGGTGGCAATGCCATCGCCAACATGATCGAGGCCCAGATCGAGGGCGTCGACTTCATCGCAGCCAACACCGATGCGCAGGCGCTGGCCATGTCCAAGGCAGCCACCAAGATCCAGCTGGGTCCGGATATCACTGGCGGGCTGGGTGCGGGCGCACGGCCAGAAGTGGGCAAGGCAGCTGCCGAGGAAACCGTGGCGGAGATCGAAGACGCGCTTGAAGGCGTGAACATGTGCTTCATCGCAGCCGGTATGGGCGGCGGCACCGGCACCGGAGCTGCCCCGGTCATCGCCGAAGCGGCGCGGCGCAAGGGCGTGCTGACGGTGGGTGTCGTGACCAAGCCGTTCCTGTTCGAAGGCACGCGCCGCATGCGCTCCGCCGAATCCGGGATCGATGAGCTTCAGAAGCATGTCGACACACTGATCGTCATCCCGAACCAGAACCTGTTCCTGATCGCCAAGGCCGAAACCACCTTCAAGGAAGCCTTCATGCTGGCCGACGAGGTGCTGCAGCAGGGTGTTCGTTCGATCACCGACCTGATGGTGATGCCGGGCCTGATCAACCTCGACTTTGCCGACGTTCGCTCGGTGATGAGCGAAATGGGCAAGGCCATGATGGGCACCGGCGAGGGTGAAGGCGAAAACCGCGCGCTCGAAGCTGCTGAACGCGCCATTGCCAACCCGCTGCTCGACGGGGTCAGCATGCAAGGCGCCAAGGGCGTGATCATCTCGATCATCGGCGGCGAAGACATGCGGCTGCTCGAAGTCGACGAAGCGGCCAACCACATTCGCGAACTGGTGGATGAAGACGCGAACATCATCTGGGGTTCGGCATTCAACCCCGATCTGGAAGGCAAGATCCGCGTGTCGGTTGTCGCCACCGGGATCGACCAGCATGCCGTCCAGCGCCTGCCGGAAAGCAATCCCGTAACGCTCGGGGCCGCGCGTGCACCCAAGCGCCCTGCGCTCGATTGGCCGAGCGAGCCTGAAGTTACGGCGCCTGTACCTGAACCCGAACCGATCGAGGAAGAGCCGTTCGAACTGGCGATGGAGGCTGCGCCCGAGCCGGTCGCCGAGGCAGAATACGACTATGAGGAAGAGGAAGCGGCCGAGCCCTTCGACCTGAGCGGAATGCAGGTTGGCGATGACATGGGCGAAGATGAGGACGGCGATGACGTCAACGAGATCGTCGATCCGCTGGCCGGCCTGCGTAACGAAGAGAACGATCCTTATGCCGACGACCTGCGGATGGGCGGCGGCCAGGGTGGCGACTATGATGAAGGCGGGGACGATATGCTCGACCTCACTGCGGAGGCGCCCGCGCAGGGCGATTTCGGCGCCAGCGAACCCCAGCAGGGTGGAGGCCGCCGTGCTTCGATCCTCGGTGGAGGTGGCGGTGCAGGCGGCGGTGCCGGCGAGGGCGGTGGCTCGGGTGGCGGCGGTGCACCCGCAGCAGCAGGTGGCGGCAGCACGCTGTTCGAACGCATGGCCAATTTGTCGCGCGGTGTCGGTCGCTCGGATGACGAGGACGAAGAGGAAGGCGAGGAAGACAATGGCGACGATGGCGGTTCGTCGCTGAGCATCCCGCGCTTCCTCGGCCGTCAGAACAACCAGTAAAACCGGCCGTTCGTCGCTGGTTCAGCTGGCTTGGGCTAGCCGACGCGCGTTCCCTATGGCTATGGCTGCCGGATGATGCCCGCACGCAATTTTGCCCTGCCGGTGGCGATTGCCACGACGATAATGAGCGCCAGCCTTGCTGGCCCGCTTTCCGCGCAGCAAACTGCGGGCGGCGCTACTTCGCGCGAAGTCGTGCAGTCCTTGCCAACACCCGAAGTCGAGCGACTGCGCGCGGCGCTACAGCGGCTGGCGAGTGAAGCGGAAAGCGTCGATGCGCTGGTCGATGCAGGCGACGCCTCGCTGGCGGTCGGCGACCTTGAGGCTTCGCTCGGCTTCTTCGGCCGCGCGCTGGAGCTTTCGCCCGAGCACGCCCGTGCCAAACTCGGGCTCGCATCGGTTTATTTGCGCTCGCGCCGGCCGCTCGATGCGCTCCAGATGTTCGCCGAGGCCGAGCGCGCAGGTGCACCGACCGACGACTTTCTTGGCGATCTGGGCCTGGTGCAGGACCTCGTCGGCAACAATGCGCAGGCACAGCAAAGCTACCGCACCATGCTCGCCACCAAGCCTGGCGACGATGAAACGCGCCGTCGGCTGGCGATCAGCCTTGCCATTTCGGGTGACCGCGCCGGGTTCGAAGCCGCCTTGTTGCCGATGCTGCAGCGACAGGACCTCGCGGCCCATCGCGCGCGCGCTTTCGGGCTGGCGATCCTTGGCGACGCCAAGGAAGCATCGGCGCTGACCGGCCGATTGATGCCGCCCGATCTTGCCAGCCGCATGACACCCTATCTCGACTATATGCCGCGCCTCACGCGCGCGCAGCAGGCGGCGGCGGCCAATCTCGGTATCTTTCCGCGCGCGGCCGAGATCGGGCGCGACGACCCGAACATCGCGCGGGTCGCCAGCTCTGCCGACCGTTCTGCGGCCAAGGCGGGCGATCGACTTGCTCCGCGCGGCGCGCCGCTGGGCGAACGGACCACAACCCGCTCGCTCCCTGCAACCCAGCAACCTGAAGCGAGCAGTCGCTTGGCCCAGGTCAGCCGCGAGCAGGCGGCGGCGCAGCCGGCTAGCGTCTCCGAGGCCTTTACCGGGTTTGCCGGGCCGGTCTCCGCATCGCGCAAGCCGGGCGAGGGCGCGGTCGATATCACCGCGATCGATATCCCGCGCGAATCGCGCGAACCGCCCAAGCCCGCTCCGCCGGTATATCCCAGCCGCCATTGGGTGCAGCTGGCCACCGGGCGCGACCGCGATGCATTGAGCTTCGACTGGCGCCGCATGGCGCGCAAGGCGCCTGACCTGCTCGGCAAGCGTTCGCCCTATGTCGTGCGCTGGGGGCAGGCCAACCGGTTGCTGGCCGGGCCATTCCCGACGCAGGATGCGGCAAGGGAGATGGTGCGGGCCTTGCGCCAGCAGGGCTTCGACAGCTTTACCTATACCAGCCCAGCTGGCGAGGAAATCGTTGAACTCAAATGATGAATCCTGAATTCGCCGGTTTCTTTGCACAGGCTTTGAACAGGCGAATTTTGTTCTCCCCAGCCGCTCGCTTGCCAGCCATTGCCTTTCCCCACCCGGCCAAGGCAATCAGCGCAACGATGCAATCGAAGATCCCCCTCGTATGAGACCGCGCGAAGTCGAATATCGCGAATCGGACGATGCCGCGCCGGTGGAAATGCTGGCCGCGCTGTTCGAGGCGCGTGGCTGGGCGTTCGAGATCACCGCCGAAGACGAGCTTGCCGGCGAAGTGCAGGGCAGCTGGGCGAAATACCAGCTCAAGGCGATCTGGCGCAGCGAAGACAATGTCCTCCAATTGCTGTGCCTGCCCGATATCCGCGTGACGCAGGACAAGCGGCAGCAGGCCTATGAGCTGCTCGCGCTGGTCAATGAGCAGATGTGGCTCGGCCATTTCGACATCTGGTCGAACGGCAGCGTGCTGCTCTATCGCCATGGCGCGCTGCTGGGCGACGAAGGACTGCTCAGCATCGACCAGGCGCAGGCGCTGGTCGAAACCGCGATCGACGAATGCGATCGCTTCTATCCCGCGTTCCAATTCGTGTTGTGGGGCGACAAGAGCCCGCGCAGCGCGCTCGAAAGCGCGCTTGTCGATGCGGCGGGGGAAGCCTAGGCCTGCCTCGAACTAGCCAGGGCTGAGGTGCGAGAATGGCCGAATTCGAAAAGCTGCTGATCGTCGGTTGCGGCAATATGGGCGGCGCGATGCTGGCCGGCTGGCTGGCGGCGGGCGAGGATCCGGCGCGCTTCGAAGTGCTCGACCCGGCGCTGGAATCGGCCCCTGCAGGCGTGGTGCTGCACCGCTCGGCTCCGGCGAACCCCGATCACGACGCCGTGCTGCTGGGCTTCAAGCCGCAGCAATTGCCCGCGCTGGCGCCGGGGCTGCAAGGGCTCGCGAGCGAAGGGGTGACGGTATTCTCCTTGCTTGCGGGGATCGACCTTTCGATGCTGGCGGGCGCGTTCCCTTCGGCGGCAGCGCATGTGCGGGTGATGCCCAATCTGGCCGCGCGGATCGGCAAATCGCCGGTGATCCTCGCCGAGACTGGCCTCACTGCGCCGCAGCGCGAGGCCGCACAGGCGATGTTCGGCACGCTGGGTACTGCGCTGTGGCTGCAGGATGAAGCGCAGTTCGACCTTGTCACCGCATTGGCCGGTTCGGGGCCGGGCTTCGTCTATCGCTTCATCGACGCACTGGCGGCGGCCGGGACCGAACTGGGCCTCGATCGCGCGCTGGCAGACCAGCTTTCGTTGGCGATGGTCGAAGGCGCGGCGAGCCTTGCGGCGGCAGCGGATGCTTCGCCTGCCGAACTGGCGGACCGGGTTGCGAGCCCCGGCGGAATGACGCGCGAAGGGCTGAATGTGCTCGACGATGATAATGCGCTCAAATCGCTGCTGATTGCGACGCTGCGCGCGACCGCGGAGAAGGGCGGCGAACTCGCACGGCAGGCGCGCGAACAGGGTTAAGCTGTTGCGCCGAATGCAAGCCGGTTTTCCTTGAAAATCAGTGCCGGGATTGCGATATTGCGCGAACCGGCTTGTCGTCGCTCGGCGCCGGAGAGGAGTTTACAATGGCTGATTGGAACGAAACCCAGCGCACGCAGCAGGGCTTCGGCTCGGTTCCGCGCACTGGCGGTGAACTCGCCGGTGGCATCACCTTTGATGAGGGCCTGCGCAAGCACATGCTCTCGATCTACAACTACATGACCTCGGGCGTATTGCTTACGGGCATCGTCGCGCTGCTTGCTGCGCGCTCAGGCCTGACGCTTGCGTTCGCCTCTGGTCCTCTGATGTGGCTGGTCGCGCTTTCGCCGCTGGCGATCGTGTTCGCGATGAGCTTCGGCGCCAACCGCTTCAGCAAGGGCACGCTACAAGTGCTGTTCTGGTCCTTCGCCACGCTGATGGGCCTGTCGATGTCGACGATCTTCCTGGTCTTCACCGGCGGTTCGATCGCGGCGACTTTCTTCGCCACCGCGGCGGCCTTCGCCGGTTTGAGCCTGTTCGGCTACACCACCAAGAAGGATCTCAGCGGCTGGGGCAGCTTCCTGATCATGGGCGTTGTTGGCCTGCTGGTCGCCATGCTGCTGAACCTGTGGCTGCAGTCGCCGGCGCTGATGTGGGCGGTGAGCTTCATCGGCGTGCTGATCTTCGCAGGCCTAACGGCTTACGACACGCAGCGCCTGAAGCACGAATACAGTTATTACCGCGGCACGGAGTTCGCCGGCAAGGCGATCATCCTTGGCGCGCTGAGCCTGTATCTGGACTTCATCAACATGTTCCAGTTCCTGCTGCAGTTCATGGGCCAGCGCGAGTAATCGCAACGCGCCCGGTCGCACGCACGACTCGTTTCACCGATGCCCGAGGTGCCCAGCGCATCTCGGGCATTTTCTTTGTTCGGGATCGGGTATACCCAATGCGCATTAACCTTCGGAGTTCAGCCGAAGTTAGGGATGGGGCGAATAGCTTCCACGGGTCGTAACGAGAGGGCACCGAAATGGGTCGAGGTATTTTGGCGAAGACCAAGCTTGCTATCACTGCCGCAGGCATCGCGGCGCTCGCCGCTTGTGCGGCTCCTCCTCCGCCTCCCGCACCGGTCGCTTATGCGCCGCCCCCTCCGCCGCCCCGGGTCGTAATTCCGCCGCGGCCCACGCCGCCTGCAGGTGCCTTCGCCACCATGGCGATCCCGCAAATGTCCGCCAACGGTGTCCGCCAGACGGTCAACACCGGCATTTCGTCCGAGCAGAAACTGTGGAACCTGCGCTCGGGTCTCAATGTCGCCGCGCTCAACTGCCTGCGCGCCGAGCACGCCGGCCTGGTCGAGAATTACCGTACCTTGCTTAAGCAGCATTCGCGCCAGCTGGCCGCGACCAACAATGCGCTTACCAAGCAATATCGCGACAAGCACGGCAAGTCGTTCCGCGATCATCAGGACGCCTATATGACGCGCGTCTATAACTACTTCGCGCTGCCGCCCGTTCTGCCCGAATTCTGCAATGTCGCGCTGCAAGTCAGCCAAGAGGTGGCGCAGGTAAAGCCGGGGCAACTGCATAATTTCGCCGAACAGGCGCTGCCGCGCCTCGAAGCGGTCTACGAGCAGTTCTTCAGCGCGTATGAGAAGTATCGCGTCGATCTCGCTGCGTGGGATGCGCGCTATGGCGCCGGTGGTGGCCGGACCATGGAAGCGACCTACAACCAGGTTGCGACCAGCTCTAACCTCACTTCCGAATAGACGCTTCGGGAAGGCCACGCCTTTACGCCGGCGGCCTGCGGGTCGCCGGTAAAGCGAGGCAATTCGGGTGCAATTTTTCTTTGCAGGCGCCACGCCGTTTCGCTAATGCGCACGCCCGGCGGCCGGAAGGCTGCCAGCCACACCTGAACGGGGCCGTAGCTCAGTTGGGAGAGCGCGTCGTTCGCAATGACGAGGTCAGCGGTTCGATCCCGCTCGGCTCCACCAGGTGTCCCCTGATTTCCTACACCTCTTTGGCTTGATTGCGCCCTGCGCCGCGCCTATTGCCGCGCCCGTGGAGGGATGTGGCGAAAGCCGTGCCTTTCCATGATTTGCGTGCCGGTAACGGGAACGCGGTGCGGGCGGTGTTGCGCCCAATTCCGCGGCTGTCCCTGCAACTGTAAGCGGCGAGCATCCGTTTCATGCGCCCGAATTTCGGGTGCACCCACTGGGCCGATTGGAGCCTGGGAAGGGGAAGCGGGGGCGATGACCCGCAAGCCAGGAGACCGACCGGCTGCGCAGTCGCTCTTGCCTGGTCCAGGGATTGGCCCGGCGCGAAACCTTTCGTCTGAGCGACGAGTAGCGGCCGGGGCCGCATCGGAGCGGCAAGGGGGGCACGCGCTGGCCCAATTTGCCGATCCGGCTGCCGCAAGGCGGAGATCCCGGCCGGACAATCGCTCTGGCGCGAAAGGGATCTGATTTTTCATGCGAAGTTATCTTCTAGCCGCAAGCGCGATCGCGCTCGGCCTGCCGCTGCCGGTACAGGCGCTGTCGGACGGTTCCGACGACGGAATCGGCGCAATATTGGTCAATGCCAGCCGTTCGGGCGAACCGCTGGCCACCGAAGATTATCCCGGTTCGGTTTCCGTCATCTCCAGCGAGGAATTCGATCTGCGGCAGGTGCGCAATGTGGCCGATGTGCTGCGCGACGTGCCGGGCGTGGCGGTGAGCGGCGTGGCCGGGCAGACGCAGCTGCGGCTGCGCGGGAGCGAAGCCAATCATGTGCTGGTGCTGGTCGACGGGATCGAAGTGTCGGATCCTTTTGCGGGCGAATTCGAGATCGGTGCGCTTCAGGCTGAGATCGGATCGAGCCTTGAAGTGCTGCGCGGCCCGCAAAGCGCGCTGTATGGTTCCGACGCGATCGGAGGTGTGGTCGCCTATCGCAGCGCTTCAGGTCGCGAAGCGCCGGGTGGGGCGGCGCGATTGGAGGCAGGGAGCTTCAGCACGGTCAACGCTGCGGCACGCGCGGGATTCGCGGGCGATACGCATGAGTTCGCGCTGGGTGCCACGCTAGTCTCGACCGACGGCACGCCCAATGCACGCGGCGGTACGCGCGATATCGGGCGCGACGGGCTGGCGCTATCCGCCAAGGGGTCGTTCGATCCGGCGGCGGGGGTGCAGCTGCGCTTCGCCGGGCGCTATGTCCGGAGCGAAGGCCAGTTCAACGACCAGGATTTCGACCCGGCCAGCCCGACCTTCGGTCATGTGATCGACTCGCCGGATACGCGGTTCGAACAGGACGCATTCTATGCGCTGGCCGGGCTCAATGTCGCAACGCAGGAGGGGCGCTGGACGCATGATTTCTCGGGCCAGCTGGCCGATATCAGGCGCGACAGCTTCGGCCCGTTCGGGCGCAGCTTCGGGCATGAGGGGCAGCGGCTCAAGGCCTCCTACGTTTCCTCCTATGAGCTTGGCGGGCCCGCCTTCGCGCACAGCCTGACATTCGCCGCCGATGTCGAGCGCGAAAGCTTCCGCAACACCGATCCTTTCGGCTTTGCCTTCACCGGCTGGCGCAGCGCGCGCAATGTCGGGCTGGTGGGCGAATATCGCGCCGCGAGCGAACTGTTCGATTTCTCGGCTGCGATCCGGCACGATCTCAACAACCGCTTTGCCGATGCGACGACATTTCGCGTCGCCGGAGCGATCCAGGCCGCGCCCGCCACGCGCATCCGCGCTGCCTATAGCACGGGGACCAAGAACCCGGGCTTCTACGAGCTTTACGGCTATGTCGACGGGCGCTTCATCGGCAATGCGGATCTGAAGCCGGAGAAGTCGACCGGCTGGGAAGCGGGGATCGACCAGTCGCTGGGCGGCGATGCGTTGCGGATCTCCGCGACCTGGTTCGACAGCGAACTCGAACACGAGATCTTCACCGACTATCCCGCGCCCGACTATCTGGCGAGCCCGGCCAATCGCGAAACCCTGTCGAAGCAGAAGGGTCTCGAACTGAGCGCCCGCGCACAGATCGGTCCCCAAGTGACGCTCGATGCTGCCTATAGCTGGCTCGATGCCGAGGAGGACGGGATCGAAGAAGTGCGCAGGCCCGGCAATATCGCCTCCGCTGCGCTCACATGGCGCGCGCCGGGCGATGCGGGTTCGGCCACGCTGATCGTGCGCCACAATGGCGCCACCGACGACCTTGCCTTCACCGATCCCAGCTACGTGCCCGTGACGGTGCGGCTCCACGCCTATACGCTGGTCAATCTGGCGGCCGAGGCGACGCTGACGAGCCGCATTCGCGCGTTCGGCCGGGTCGAGAACCTGCTGGACGAGACATACGAGCAGGTGTTCAGCTTCATCTCGCCGGGCCGCTCGGTAATTGCGGGGCTGCGCGTCACGCTCTAGCCTCGCCAAATCGCTCGCAATCTGGACGGGAAATGCATAGGGGGAGCCCATGCATTTCCTCGACCAAGCCAAGATCTATGTGAAATCGGGTGCCGGCGGCCCCGGCGCCGTCAGTTTCCGGCGCGAGAAGTATATCGAGTATGGTGGCCCCGACGGCGGTGACGGCGGGCGCGGCGGGGATATCGTGTTCGAGGCCGTGCAGGGCCTCAATACGCTGATCGACTTCCGCTACACCCAGCACTTCAAGGCCCCACGCGGCGGCCACGGCATGGGCAAGGATCGCACCGGCGCCAGCGCCAAGCCGCTGGTGATCAAGGTGCCGGTGGGCACGCAGATCATCTCGGACGAAGACCGCGAGACGGTGCTGGCCGATTTCACCGAAGTCGGGCAGCGTATTACCCTGCTCGAAGGCGGGCTCGGCGGGCGCGGCAACGCCAGCTACAAGACCGCGACCAATCGCGCTCCGCGCCAGCACCAGCCGGGCTTGCCGGGCGAGGAAATGTGGTTGTGGCTGCGGCTGAAACTGCTCGCCGATGTCGGGCTGGTGGGCCTGCCCAATGCCGGCAAGTCGACCTTCATCAACCAGGTTTCCAACGCCAAGGCCAAGGTGGGCGATTATGCCTTCACCACGCTCGTGCCCAAGCTGGGCGTGGTCCGGCACAAGGGGCGCGAATTCGTGCTGGCGGATATTCCGGGCCTGATCGAAGGCGCGGCTGACGGTGCGGGGATCGGCGACCGTTTCCTGGGCCATATCGAGCGCTGCCGCGTGCTGATCCACCTGATCGACATTTCGGGCACGGGCGACCAGGACCCGGTCGAAGCGATGCGGGTGGTCGAGGATGAACTCGCCGCCTATGGCGAAGGGCTGGATGACAAGCCGCGGCTGGTGGCACTCAACAAGATCGATCTTGCCGATCGCGAACTGGCAGAGGAATTCGCCGCCGAACTCAAGGAAGCCGGGGCGGACGACGTGTTCCCGATTTCGGGCGCAACCGGCGAAGGTGTGACCGAACTGCTCGATGCGGTGCTCGGCTATCTGCCCGATCGCACCGCGACCGAGACCAAGGGCGTCGAGGTAGAGGACATGGACGGGGAGGAGGGCGGCGAATGGTCGCCGCTGTAACCCGATGAGCCGACCCGCCGAACTGGCCGATCTGCGCGCTTGCCGCCGCATCGTCGTCAAGGTCGGCTCTTCGCTGCTGGTCGAGGCTGGCGCACCGCGCAGCGCGTGGCTTGCCTCGCTCGCGCAGGAACTTGCAGCGCTGAGGGCGCAGGGCCCCGAATTGATCGTGGTCAGCTCGGGCGCGATTGCGCTGGGCGCGGCCAAGCTCGGGCTTGCCAAGGGCGGGCGGGCCAGCCTGGCCGATGCGCAGGCGGCGGCGTCGGTCGGGCAGATCGCGCTGGCTGGACTGTGGGCGGAGAAGCTGGGCCAGCACGGCCTCACCGCGGCGCAGATGCTGCTGACGCTCGAAGATCTCGAGGATCGCCGCCGCTACCTCAATGCCTCGGCCACGCTTGCACGCCTGCTCGAGGCGGGCGCGGTGCCGGTCGTGAACGAGAACGACAGCGTCGCGACCGAGGAAATCCGCTTCGGCGATAACGACCGGCTTGCCGCGCGCGTGGCGCAGGCCGCCGGGGCCGACATGGTGCTGCTGCTGAGCGATGTCGACGGGCTGTATGACCGCGACCCGCGCGAAGATGGCGCAGAACTGATCGAGCGGATCGAAGGGATCACGCCCGAAGTTCTCGCCATGGCGAGCGGGGCGTCATCCTCCGGCATGGGCTCTGGCGGGATGACTTCCAAGCTGCAGGCTGCGCAGATCGCCGAACGCGCCGGGATCGCGCTGGCGATCGTCAACGGCACGCACGAGGCACCCATAGCCACTGCGCTGTCCGCCAATCGCGGAACCTTGTTCCTGCCCCAGCGCAGCGACGGCGCGCGCAAGGCGTGGCTTGGCGGGCGTCTGGCGCCGATGGGTACGCTGCGTGTCGATGAAGGCTGCGCCAATGCCCTGAAGGGCGGGGCAAGCCTGCTCGCAGCCGGAATCGTCGGCATTTCGGGGGCATTCCGGCGCGGCGACCTGGTCAAGATCGTGACGATGCGCGGCGAGGAACTGGCGCAGGGGCTCGCCGAATACGAAGCCCATGAAATCCAGGCGATTGCGGGCAAGCGCGCGGAAGACCAGGCAGACCGGCTGGGCTATGCGCCGCGCGCGGCCGTGGTGCACCGCGACCACATGGTGCTGCTGTGACCGGCGAAGTGCCGCTCGCGCTTACCGGAGGCTCCGGATTTGTCGGCCAGGCGGTGCTCGACGTACTGGCCGATCGCAACGAACCTGCTGAGGCGCTGGTGCGGCGTGTGACCGAACACGAACACAGCCGGGTCGATTGGGTGATGGGCGACCTTCATACAAAGCGTGCGCTCGACCATCTCGTCGCTGGAGTTCGCGGGGTGATCCACATCGCCGGGCTTACCAACGCGCCAAGTCCCGCGGAATTCGAGGCCGCCAATGTCGAAGGGACTGCCCAACTGATCGCGGCGGCGAAACAGGCGGGCACGAAGCGCTTCGTCTTCGTCTCTTCGCTCTCCGCGCGCGAGCCCCAACTCTCGGCCTATGGCGCGTCGAAGGCGAAGGCCGAGAAGCTGGTCGAGGACAGCGGGCTCGACTGGACCATCGTTCGCCCCCCGGCGGTCTATGGCCCGCGCGACCGCGACATGTTCGAGCTGTTCCGCAGCGCCAGCTTCGGCTTGGTACCGCTGCCGCCGGGCGGCGCGACTTCGATCATCCACGCACATGATCTGGCGCGATTGCTGGTCGACCTGGTCGATGCGCAGCCTGCGCTGGTGCGCAACCGCACCTTCGAGCCCGACGATGCGCGCGAAGGCGGCTGGAGCCACAAGGAGCTGGCTGCAGCGATCGGGCAGGCGGTGGGGCGGCGTGTGTTCGCGCCGCATTTGCCGCGCGCTGTGCTGCAAGGCGCGGCGGGCGTCGATCGCTTGCTCCGCGGAGCCGGGGCAAAGCTGACGCAGGATCGGGTCGGCTACATGTGCCATCCCAATTGGGTCGCGCGGTCCGATCGCAAGGTTCCCGAGGTGGTGTGGCAGCCGCAGATCGCGGGCGAGGCCGGGCTCAAGGCCACTGCGGATTGGTATCGAAAGCAGGGCTGGCTCTGATTTTCCCTTTGCCGGGCAGTCGGTTGCCAGCCTATCCTGCAACCGGGATCGCGAGTCGCAATGGCGGTAACAGCCGCCTCAACGAGTCACGATAAGGGGAAATCATGAGAAAGATCATACTTGTAGCCGCATTTGCGGCGGTTGCCGCTTGTTCGCAGCCCGAAGCGCCTGCTGAAGAGGCGACGACTGAAGAAGCAGCTGCACCCACCTTCGACGCAGCAGCCGATGGCGGCGTGCCCTATGGCAATTTCAAGGTCACTCTGGCCGACGGTACGGTCCAGACCGAGGAAGTGCGTGAAGACGGCACCTTCACTTCCACCTCGGCATCGGGTGAAGTAGAAACCGGCACCTGGGTGCAAAAGGGCAACCAGTATTGCACGACCCTGGACGCGGAAGGCGCGGTCGAGCGGTGCCACACCGAGTCGATCGACGAGAACGGCGTGTGGGTCTCGGTCGATCCCGAAGGCCAGACGGTTACCGTAGAACGCGTCGAAGGCTGATATTCCGGCACATGATCGTGGGGGCACCGGCGGCGCAGCGCGTTCCGGTGCCCTTTCGATTCGGTTCGCAGGAACAGCTGGCCGTGCTTTCGAATTGGCAGCATCGGGATTTCGGAATAGGATCGGGCAGGGCTCGCATCGAAGTGGCGGCAGATTGCCGCTCGATTCATTTACGATGAGGGGAAAATCATGAAAAAGATCATAGTTGTAGCCGCATTTGCGGCACTCGCGGCCTGTTCGCAGCCTGAAGCGCCAGCCGAAGAGGCGACCACTGAAGAAGCAGCTGCGCCCGCAAATATTGCGGCGGACGGGCTCCCGACGGTGGGCGTCTATAAGGTCACCCAGCCGGATGGCACAGTCATAACGGTCGATGTGAAGGAGGATGGCACCTTCGCTGCAACCGATGCCGACGGCAATTTGATCGACTCAGGCACGTGGGAGCAGAAGTCCCCAGAACAATATTGCGAAACTTCCGACGCGGAAGGATCGACGCAGGTCTGTTACGAGGAAAAGATCGACGAGAACGGCGTTTACGTTTCGAAGAACCCCAACACGGGCGATGTTTCGACGGTCGAGCGCGCCGAGAGCTGATTTTCCAGCTTGATTTGAGGGGCACCGGTGGCGCAGCGCGTTCCGGTGCCCTTCGCTTTTCCGGTTAGAGGAAGGGTTCGTAGCCCGGGGGCAGTTCGCCGTCGTCGGTCAGCGGCGTATGGATGCCGCATTCGGTCTTGTCCCAGCCTTTCCAGCGGCCCGAGCGCGGGTCTTCGCCGGGTTCGACCTTGTGCGTACAGGGGCTGCAGCCGATCGAGGGGAAACCGCGCGCCACCAGCGGATGGCGCGGCAAATCATGCGCGATGAAATGGCCTTCGATATGGCTCGCATCCCAGTCGATCAGCGGATTGATCTTCAAACGGCCTTGCGCATCCGACTTGTCGATCTCGAAACGTGGCAAATTGGCGCGGGTCGACGACTGGAAGGATTTGCGCCCGGTGAAGCTGGCGTCGAACTGCGCCAAAGCCTTGGCCAGCGGCTTGACCTTGCGGATTTCGCAGCAGCCATCGGGGTCGTAGGACCAGCGCAGCCCCGTTTCGTCGCGCGCGGCGAGTTCGGCAGCGTCGGGCGTGATATTGATCAGGTTGGTCAGGCCGAGCCGCTCGATCAGCGTGTCGCGATATTCGAGCGTTTCGGGGAAATGCTTGCCGGTCTCAAGGAACAGCACAGGCACGCCGGGATCGATGCTGGCGATCAGGTGGAGCAAAACGGCGCTCTCCGCGCCGAAGCTGGAAACCACGGCGAGATCGCCCGCCAGGCCGTCACGGATCACCGCTTCGAGCATTTCTTCGGTCGAAGAGCCGCGAAACATGCGGTTGAGCCGCACCGCGTCATGGTCGCAGAAGCGCGGACCGGTGTCGATCCGGTCGACTGTGCGGATGCCGGTCACGGGCCTATCCATGACGCAGCTCGGGGATCGGCCTGCGGCGGTCAGCCGCGTGCTGGTAGACGTTCTCCCAGCGCGCGAAAGCCGCCGCTGCATCCGCTTCATCGAGCCGCTGGTCGGGCGCGAAGGCGTCGAAGCCGCAGCGCCGCAGGAGAGCGAGCTGGTCGATCAGCACATCGCCCACCGCGCGCAATTCGCCCGCATAGCCCGCTTCGCGCAGCACTCGCGCCGCCGAATAGCCGCGCCCGTCGCCGAAGACAGGGAAGTTCACTTCGACCAGCCGCAGCCGGCCCAGATGCGGCAGCAGCGCGCGCGCGTCGTCGCCCGGTTCGATCCGAACCGCGCTGGCATTCGACTGGTCGAGGAAACTGTCGACCGTGACCGTGCCGTGATCGACCGGCTCGTCCTCGCGGAAACGGAACTGCACTTCGTCGGGGCTGGTGCCGCCGATTCCATTGATGCCGGTGTCAGCCATAAAGCGCCTCCTTGAACGGCTCCATGCCGATCCGGCGATAGGTATCGAGAAAGCGTTCGCCCGCGTCGCGTTCGCGCAGGTAGACTTCAGTGACGGTTTCGACGGCATCGACGATGCCTGCCTCATCGAAACCGGGGCCGGTGATGCGGGCGAGCGAAGTGTCCTGCGCCTCGCTGCCGCCGAGCAGCAGCTGGTAGTTCTCGACGCCCTTCTTGTCGACGCCGAGGATGCCGATATGGCCCGCATGGTGGTGCCCGCAGGCATTGATGCAGCCCGAAATCTTGAGCTTGAGCTCGCCCAGATCGGCGGTGCGGCCATTCGCGGCGAAACGCTGCGAAATCTTCTGCGCGACCGGGATCGAGCGCGCATTGGCGAGGCTGCAATAGTCGAGCCCGGGGCAGGCGATGATGTCCTCGATCGTGTCGAGATTGGGATTGGCAAGGCCCGCAGCGTCGAGCCGGGTCCACAGCGCGTGGAGGTCCGCTATCCTCACATGCGGCAGCACGATGTTTTGCGTGTGGGTAACGCGGCATTCGTCGAAGCTGTACTGTTTCGCCAGCTCGGCCATCTCGTGCATCTGTGCCGCCGAGGCATCGCCGGGAATGCCGCCGACGGGTTTGAGGCTGATCACAGCCGAAGCATAGCCCGGCGCCTTGTGCGGCACCGTGTTGCGATCCACCCACAGCGCGAAATCGGGGTCCGAACGGTCGATCCCGGTCGGCAGGCCCGCTTCGAACGCCGGGTCCGCGAAATAGGCCCTGATCCGCTCCAATTCGGCGAGCGGAGGCTCAATGCCCAGCGAAAGGAGGTGAGCGAATTCCTCCTCGACCTGGCGGGCGTATTCTTCCTTGCCGAGTTCATGGACGAGGATCTTGATCCGCGCCTTGTATTTGTTGTCGCGCCGTCCGTAGCGATTGTAAACGCGCAGGCACGCCTCGGCATAGGTCACCAGCTGGTCGAGCGGCACGAATTCGCGGATGCAGGGCGCCACCATCGGGGTGCGGCCCATGCCGCCGCCGACATAGAAGGCCGCGCCAAGCGCGCCGTCCCGCTCGACGATCTGGATGCCGATGTCGTGCAGCTTCATCGCCGCGCGGTCGGTATCGCTGGCGATCACCGCGATCTTGAACTTGCGCGGCAGGAAGTTGAATTCCGGATGGAAGCTCGACCACTGCCGCAGCAATTCGGCATAGGGGCGCGGATCGACCAGCTCGTCAGCCGCAGCGCCCGCGAAATGGTCGGAACTGATGTTGCGGATGCAATTGCCGCTGGTCTGGATCGCATGCATTTCCACGCTGGCGAGGTCGGCCAGCAGGTCGGGCGCTTCCTCCAGCTTGATCCAGTTGTACTGGATGTTCTGGCGCGTGGTGAAATGGCCGTATCCGCGGTCATACTTGTCCGCGATGTCGGCCAGCATGTGCATCTGCCGCGAATTGAGCGTGCCATAGGGGATCGCGACGCGCAGCATATAGGCGTGCAATTGCAGGTAGAGCCCGTTCATCAGCCGCAGCGGCTTGAACTGGTCTTCGCTCAGCCTGCCTTCGAGCCTGCGGCGGGTCTGGTCGCGGAATTCCTCGACACGGGCATCGACCATCGCCTGGTCGTATTGGTCATAAAGATACATCAGATCACCCAGTTGCCGATTTCGGGGTCGGCCGGCTTGAGCGTGAGGTCAGGGCGCACGGTGGGGCCGAGCGCGCGCACGCGGTCCTTGATATGCGCCGGGCGAACGCCATTGGCATCGCGGCTCGCTTCGATTGCATTGGCGGCATTGACGCGCCGGGCGGATTGCTCGCGGGCGAGGATTTCGTCGGCGCGTTCGCCCACATCCACGGCGTCGTTGACATAGACCGACCAGCCGGTGCCGTCCCACCACACCACAGCGCCCGATTTCAAATCGTTGCCTGTGAGGATCTTCACAGCACTGCCTCCGCCGCGAGTTGCGCCACTGATTGGTCTTCGCGCGCGGTGACTTCGCCGATCACGATCAGCGCCGGGCTTTTGACCCTTTGCCGTGTGACCAGTTCGGGCAGGCCGGCCAGCAGCCCGCGCAGCACCCGCATATGCGGGCGCGCGGCATTCTCGATCACGGCCACCGGCATGTCGGGCGCGAGCCCTTCCGCCATCAGCTTTTCGGCGATCTGCGGCGCGGTCTTCACGCCCATGTAGATCACCAGCGTGCGGCCCTTTCCGGCGAGGCCCGACCAATCCTGATCGGTCAGTCCCTTGCACTGGCCGGCTACGAAAGTGACCATGGAAGAGGCGTCACGGTGGGTCAGCGCGATCTGCGCCGCCGCCGCCGCACCATTGGCGGCGCTGATGCCGGGAACGATCTCGACCGGCACGCCAGCCGCACGCGCGGCTTCGGTTTCTTCGCCGCCGCGCCCGAAGATCAGCGGGTCGCCGCCCTTGAGCCGCACCACATCGCGCCCGGCGCGCGCTTCGCGCACCAGCAATGCGTTAATGTCGTCCTGCTGCATCGTGTGTTGCGAGCGGCGCTTGGCGACCGAGATGAAGCGCGTATCGCGCCCGGCGAGCGCCAGGATCGCGGGTTCTACCAGCCCATCATGGACGATGATTTGCGCGCGGTTGATCAGCCGCGCGGCGCGCAGGGTCAGCAGGTCCGGATCGCCCGGGCCTGCGCCAACGAGATAGATGGTGCCGGTCTTTGCCATGCCGGCGAAATGGCCAATCGGCTGCGGACCCGCCAGCGAGAATGGATTTCCAATCGCGTAGCAAAGCTATGCCAGCGCCTGTGGGTGGCAGAGAACCCTATGATTTGGAGCGATTTTCCTCGCGCGCCGCTAGCGCTTCGATGAGCCGCTCGAACTGCGCATTGCCGCGCAAATTGATGTCGCGCTGCGGGAAGGGGATCTCGACATTGTTCTCTTTGAACAGTCGCCACAGGTTCTTGAGAACCTCGGATCGGATATTGCCGACGCCTTCTTCCGGGTCCGTGATCCAGCAGTGAATCACGAAGTTGACCGAGCTTTCGCCATATTCGGACATCCAGATTGTGGGGGGCGGATTCTTCAGCACGCGCGAGCAGGAACGGGCCGCCTCCAGCATCAATTCCTCGGCCTTGTTCATGTCGGCATCGTAGCTCACGCCAACGGGCACCTGCATGCGAACGTTGCGGCTGGAATAGGACCAGTTTTCGACCTGATTGATCATCAGGTTCTCGTTCGGGATCAGATATTCTTTCTGGTCGCGGGTGGTGATCGACACCGCGCGAATGCCGATCTTGCGGATCTGGCCGAAGGATTCGCGGCCCGCCGCATCGGTAACCGCGATGACGTCACCCGGCTTGATCGACTTGTCCATCAGCAGGATGATTCCGGCGATGAGGTTGCCGAAGGTCTTCTGCAGGCCGAAGCCGATGGCGAGGCCGAAAGCGCCCGAGAAGACTGCCAGCGCCGTCAGGTCGATCCCCAGCATGTCGATCCCGAACATGAAGGCGACAGCCCAGATCAGGATCGTCGAAATCTTCTGCGTCAGCAGCCGCTGGGTGTCGTCGAGCCGGGTTGCGCGTTTGATCAGGAGAGCGCTCACCCGCGTAAGCGCCCATGCCGCGGCCAGCACCAGCATGATCACGCCAATCACCACGATACCGTCCCAGACGGACACTCTCGTGTCCCCAAGGTTCACGGCCCAGGAGTCGAGCGTTTCCACGATGCTGCCGGCGATCTCGCTCTTCGAAGCGATGGCTTCCTTGGCGCCTTGCGCGGCCACAACCGCTTCCTGTGCTTCGGGCGGCGCCTGTTCGGCCAGGCTCCAGGCCTGGCCCGGAGGCGGCGTTTCCGTTGCGGTGGGCGAAGGCGTGGCACTTGCGGTCATAGGTCTTTCATTGCGGCAAAGCCGCGCTCAAGGTCGGCGATCAAATCGGCCGGGTCTTCCAGCCCGATCGACAGCCTTATGCCCAACCGATCGCTTTCATTCCATCCCGCGCGCGGCCAGGCGCTTGCATCGCGGTTCGGTGCAGGATCGAAAGGCAGGGCCAGGCTTTCGAACCCGCCCCAGCTATAGCCGATCCCGAACAGTTCGAGCGAATCGACCAGCCGCGCCCGCGCCGCATCGTCACCGCCCTTGAGCACGAAGCTGAATAGCCCGCAGCCGCCGGTGAAATCGCGTTGCCACAGCGCATGGCCCGGATTGCCGGGCAGCATCGGGCACAGGACATGCGCGACTTCAGGTCTTGTGGCGAGCCATTCGGCGATTGCGAGCGCGCTGGCGGTCGATTTTTCGAGCCGTATGCCCATGGTCCTGAGGCCCCGCAGCGCCAGCGAGGCATCGTCGGGGGAAACCACTTGCCCCAGTTGCTGCGCGGTCAGCCGCAAGGCGCGGTACCAGCGTTCGCCCGCACTGGCGGAACCCATCATCAGGTCCGAATGGCCGCCGACATGCTTGGTCAGGCTCATCACGCTGATGTCGCAGCCATGATCGAGCGCGGCAAAGCCGAGCGCGGTAGCCCAGGTGTTGTCGAGCAGGCTCGTGGCGCCCTTTTCGCGCGCGATCGCGGCCAGCGCGGGCACGTCGCACACTTCCATCGTCAGGCTGCCCGGGCTTTCGAGCCACACCGCGCGGGTCCGCTCGCAGAAAGCGGCGCGATAGGCGTCGATGTCGAGCGGGTCGAAGAAACGGTGTTCGACCCCCCAGCGCTTGAGCAGGCCGCGCGCGATATTGCGGCTCGGCTCGTAGGAATTGTCGCTCACCAGCAACACGTCGCCGGGATGGAGCACTGCCATCAGCGCGCCTGCGATCGCCGCCACGCCGCTGGGATAAAGCACCGTGCCATGCGCGCCGGGCTCAAGCTCGGTCAGCGCTTCGGCCAGCGCCCATTGCGTGGGCGCACCGCGCCGCCCGTAATAGAAAGTGCCGTCTTCATTCCCGCCCAGCGCGGCCTTGCGTTCGCCTTCGCTGGCGTAAAGATGCGTGCTGGCGCGCCACACGGGCGGATTGACCACCGGGCCGGTCCATTCGGGCCTGCGCCCGGCCTCGACCAGCCGCGTCGCGGGCTTGCGGGGCGGGCGCTCGCTGGTCACAGCGAAACCGTGGCCTTCGGGGTTGCGGGATCGCTGCCCCAGTCGAGCCAGCTCCCGTCATAGAGCGCGGTATCCTCGCGGCCGGTCAGGTGCAGCGCGAACAGCAGCACACAGGCGGTCACCCCGCTGCCGCAAGTGGTGATGATGGGGCGGTCGGCATCGATCCCGGCATCGGCGAGCGCTTCGCGAAGCTCGTCGGGCGATTTGTAGGTTCCGTCTTCGCGAAACAATTGCCCGAACGGCAGGTTGCACGATCCGGGGATGTGCCCGGTCGGCTGGTTGTGGATCGTGTCGACGGTGGTGCCGGTGAAGCGACCTGCGTCGCGGGCATCGAGCACCTGCTCCTCGCAGCTGTCGAGGTTCTCCATCATGTCGCGTTTGAAGCGGATCCGCTTGGGTGCAGGCAGCGAGAAGGGCTGGGCGCGTTGCACCTGCGGTTCGCCGCTTTCGAGCGCGCGACCTTCCGCCTTCCACTTGGCGAGGCCACCATCGAGGATAGCGACATTGGCCAGGCCATGCGCCCGGCACAGGAACCAGGCGCGCGCCGCGGTCTTCACCGCCGAATCGTCATAGAATACGATCCGGCTGGCCGGCCCCGCGCCGCAGCGCGCCAGCTCGATCGCCAGCTGTTCGGGGCGCGGCAGCGACTGCGGCACGTCGGATGTGTCATCGACCAGCGCGGCAAGGTCGAAAAAGCGCGCTCCGGGAATGTGCGCAGCGGCGAATTCGGCTCGTGCATCGCGTTCGGCGGCGGGCAAATGGCGCGATGCGTCGAGCACCACCAGATCGGTTGCACCCAGATTGCTTGCGAGCCAATCGGTCGAAACAAGGCTGTCCATCTTCATTGGACTAGCGGCGCAGCGCGCGCGCGTCGAGGGGGTGCCTGTCAGCCCGTAGTTTCAAGCGCGCGGGTACGAATATTGTCATAGCCGCCCGGCGGGCCCGAAAGCGGGAGCGGATGGACCCGTCCCCCGGCATTGGGCGATCCCGGCCCGACCAGGAATGTGCGCAGCTCCGGCCCGAAGTCGCTGCCTTCCACGCGCAGGCGGACCAGCGGCATGCAGATCGGCAGCTGGCCTTGCGCGAACACTTCGATCTCGGAAACCGGAAGCTGCAGCTTGCCGGTAACGCTCGCGCTCTGGTGCGGGCCGATCCGGTCGAGCGCGCCGCTAGACGGGAGCTGGCTTGTCGCCGAAGCGAGCTGTTGCTCCATCGGCAAGGCGCGGCTCGAAGTGATCAAATCGGCCGAAATCGCAATATCGCGCAGGGCGCGGTTCGAGCGGTTGGAGATCGTGACGCGATAGTTGACCGTCAGCATCATCAGGCTGCGCATCAGCTGTTCGACTTCGAGCGCGATGTGAAGATCGGGCGCACCGATCTCTTCCGGCTGCGGTGCGGAGCGATCGGCAATAATCGGCGGCTCGATTTGCGGCGGCTGGCGCGGAGTGCGACGGCGCGCGATCAGCCAGCCGCCTAGCCCGCCCGCAAAAAGCGCGCCCAGCAGCCCGGCAGCCCAGCCCCACCAATCGGGCAAGGGCGATCCCGGTGCAGATTCCAGCGTCGCTTCGGAAGTGGCAGCAGGCGGGACGATCGGCTCCGGAATGAAGCCGGTCGGCTGGTCGATCGTGGCGCCGGGCGAGCCCGGTTCGACGAGTGGTGGCGTCAGTGGATCGACGGCGGGCCTTGCAGTGCCTGACGGGCGCGGTGTGGGCGTCGAACTCGGGCGTTGCGAGGGGCTGGCCGCCGGTTGCGAGGGGTTGGCGGCGGGTACCCCTCCTGGCTGCGCCGCGGGGGGTGTTGTGGGCTGCGCAAGGGGTGTGGGAGAGGGTGTCGGGGTAGCCGTGGGGATCGCGCGCGGACCGACGGGCACCGGCCCGCTATCGTCCGCCGGGCCCTCCACTACGGGCGTGGGTGTGGGCGACGGGTTGGGCGGCAATGTATAGTCCTGCGGGCGCTGCTGCGCGGCGAGAGGGGCTTGCGCCATGGCCAGCGCGATCAGGGAACAGGACAGAGTAAAACGGGTCATCATGGCTGCGCTTCAGGGTCAAGCGGGAGCGGGGCTGAATAGGCACTTAACCCGGCGCGATCCAGCCAGTCTCTTGCACTCGGCGTCACTTCGCGGCAACAGCGCGGCATGAGCGACACACCTGACCCGCAGTTCCTGGGCAAGCAGACCGCCTTGCCTGCCTCACCCGAGCAGGCGCAGCTCGACTATGTGCCCAATCCGCGGCCCGACACGCTTTACCTTGTGCGCTTCGCCGCGCCGGAGTTCACTTCGCTGTGCCCGGTGACTGGGCAGCCGGATTTTGCGCATCTCGTGATCGACTATGCCCCGGGAAAATCCATCGTCGAATCGAAGAGCCTCAAGCTGTTCCTCGGCAGCTTCCGCAACCACGCCGGATTCCATGAGGATGTGACCGTTGGGATTGGCCAACGGCTGACCGCGGAAATGAAGCCGCAATGGCTCCGCATCGGCGGCTATTGGTATCCGCGCGGAGGCATTCCGATCGACGTATTCTGGCAGAGCGGCCCTGCACCGGAAGGGCTGTGGGTGCCCGACCAGGGCGTCGCCAGCTATCGCGGGCGCGGCTGACGCGGTTGGGCCAAACAAGAATGGTGCCGGCTGCAGGAATCGAACCCGCGACCTGATGATTACAAATCAACTGCTCTACCAACTGAGCTAAGCCGGCGTGCCTTCTTGAAGACGCGGTCCACTAGGGCAAAGCGCCCCTGGCCTCAAGTAGCGAAGCGATAGGCCGACAAGAAAGCCTCAAGTAGCGAAGCGACAGGCCGACAAGAAAGCCTCAAGTAGCGAAGCGATAGGTCTGAAAAAACACTCAAACCGCGCCGAAAGTCCAGCCTTCTGTTCGTGCGACGTCGGGCGTCAGGCCCGCCGGGCTCCAATAGGTCGGTTCATGCGAGATCTTGCGCAACCATGCAGCGGTGACCAGCGCATCGGACGAATGGTCGTCGATCGGCCCGCTGCCGCGAACCGGCGGGCTACTCAACTTCGCCAGTGCGGCGTTGAGGTCTTCAAAGGTCCGCAGCTTGGTCTTGCCCTTGCCAACGCCACCCCCGCGCGCCGCGATTGAGGTGTACATTTCGACCACCACCGGGCCGCTTTCGGGCAAGGGATCGATCGGCCAGACCGAAACGCGGCCGCGTAGCCGGTTGAGCATGCGCATGCCGGTCAGGCTCGATTTGCCGACCTGCGCCGCGCCGACGAGGTTGAAATTGCTCACCGGGCGCACGCCCTGCTCGCGCTGAGCCTGTTCCGCGCGCCGGAAGCGGCCTTCGCGGGTTGGCGCATCGGGCAGGTGGAAGCGATCGCCGACATGCTCCTTTGAATGCCGGAAATAGCGCGAAGCTTCATGGTGGCTGACGAAGCTTCCGGCCTCTAGATGCGGGTCGGCTGCGCAGATGTCGTCGATCAGCGCCCATAGAGACTGCGCATCGGCGGGGCTTTCGTTCCATTCCGGGAAGAACGCGCCGGCATCGGCAAAGGGCAGCGAAATGCCCAGGTCCATGCCCACCAGCGTTCCCTCGGGCAAGTCTTCGCGCAGCAGGGCCAGCACATCTTCGCGACTCCACCCGCGGCCCGGATCGACCAGAACCGGCGGCCCGCCATCGCCATGCGTCAGCGAGAGCGCGATCCCTTTTTGCCGTTCTCCGCGCGCGCCGGACCAGTCGATCGCGAGGAAATGCGAGAATTCACGCATTGTGGCGTTGCGCGCGAAGGTGCTCCCAATAGGCGATGCGTTCGCGCACCTTGCGTTCGAAACCGCGCTCGACCGGGGTGTAATAAGTTTTCGGCTCCATTCCCTCGGGCCAATAGTTCGCGCCCGAAAAACCACTCTCGGCTTCGTGGTCGTATTGGTAACCCGCGCCATAGCCGATGTCCTTCATCAGCCTGGTGGGCGCATTGAGGATGTTCTGCGGAGGCATGAGGCTGCCGGTTTCACGGGCGCTGGCCCAGGCTGCCTTTTGCGCCTTGTAGGCGGCGTTCGATTTGGGTGCGGTCGCGCAGTAAAGGCAGGCCTGCACCACCGCGAGCTCGCCTTCGGGGCTGCCGAGGAAGTCATAGGCGTCCTTGGCTGCTAGGCACTGGACGAGCGCTTGCGGATCGGCGAGCCCGATATCCTCCGAGGCGAACCGAACCAGCCGTCGCAACACGTAGAGCGGCTCTTCGCCGGCCACCAGCATCCGCGCGAGGTAATAGAGTGCTGCCTGCGGATCGGAACCGCGCAGCGATTTATGCAATGCGCTGATGAGGTTGTAATGCCCCTCGCGATCCTTGTCATAGACCGCAACCCGGCGCTGCAGGAAGGCGCCGAGCGCACCAGGATCGAGCGGCTCGGCGATCCGGGCGTTGTAGAGCGTTTCGGCCTGGTTGAGCAGGAAGCGTCCGTCTCCATCTGCTGTGGCGACCAGTGCGGTGCGTGCTTCGGGTGTGAGCGGCAAGGGGCCTTCGAGTTCTTCGGCCCGGTCGAGCAGCTTGCCGAGCGCGTCTTCGCCAAGCCGGTTGAGCACCAGTACCTGTGCGCGGCTGAGCAGTGCCGCGTTGAGCTCGAAACTGGGGTTCTCGGTGGTCGCGCCGACGAGCGTCACCGTGCCGCGTTCGACGAAGGGCAGAAAACCGTCCTGCTGCGCACGGTTGAAGCGGTGGATCTCGTCCACGAACAACAGCGTTTTCTGTCCCGCCTGCGCGGCGCGATCGGCCTCGGCAAAGGCCTTCTTGAGATCCGCAACGCCCGAGAACACCGCGCTCACTGCGACGAAGCGCATGCCTACCGCATCGGCAAGGAGACGCGCAATGCTGGTCTTGCCGGTGCCGGGTGGCCCCCAAAGGATCATGCTGGAAAGCCGACCTGCGGCGACCATCCGCCCGATCGCGCCTTCGGGCCCGGTCAGATGTTCCTGCCCGATGACTTCGCCCAGGTCGCGCGGGCGCAGGCGATCGGCCAGCGGCGCGTCGGCGCGCGGTTCGTCCCGCCCGGAGGCGGGTGGCGGGGGATCGTCTGCGAACAAGTCTGCCATTGGTCGGAACCAATAGGCCGTTCGCCGGATAGTTGCATAGCCTCCTTGTAAAGTTACATCTAAGATATATCATAGAGCTATCAAAGCATATCAGGAGAACCCCCATGACCTGGAACAAGAACCGCCGCTTCAGCCGTTCCGACGCCTTGCCCTTTCTTGCCATGATGGCGGGCAATGGCGGCAATTGGAGCGCGAACTGGGGCGGCAGCAGGTGGGACGAAGAAGAAGGTGGCGAATGGGAAGGCGGGCGACATCGCCGCCGCCGTCGCATGTTCGGCCAGGGCGAGTTGCGGCTCGCGCTGCTGGCGCTGGTGCGAGACGAGCCGCGCCATGGCTACGAGCTGATCAAAGCGATCGAGGAGCTGACCGGCGGCGAATATGCGCCGAGCCCCGGCGCGGTCTACCCCACGCTGCAGATGCTCGAGGATGAAGGCATGATCGCCGAAGCCGAAGCGAGCGGCGCGAAAAAGCCGTTCGAGGCCACGGTCGAAGGCATTGCCGAACTCGATGCACGTGCCGACGAAGTCGAGGAACTGATGCGGCGCCTCGCCCGCATGGGTGAACGGCGCTCGAAAGTCCGCTCGCCCGACCTGTTCCGCGCGATGGGCAACCTTGCCAGCGTGATCAAGAACCGCGCCCGGGCGGGCAAGCTCGACAAGGCCGCGATGGACGAGATCGTCGACATCATCGACGAGGTTGCCAAGCGTATCGAGCGGCTCTGAATCTTAACCGGTTTGCGCTCGCGCGCAGTGCAGCATAATCTCCCCCTTATCGGCTCCGCGCTATGCGGGGAATGAGGGGGAGGATCGCTATGAACGATGCCGCAAAGACGCCCTGGCACCTGTGGGCGATAGGTTTGGTCAGCCTGCTGTGGAACTCGGTTGGCGCCTATGATTACACGCAAACCCGCATGCGCAACATGGAGTACCTTGAAGGGATGGGCTTCACCGAGGAAGCCTTGGCTTACATCGATAACTTCCCGATCTGGGCGGATATCGCCTGGGCATTCGGCGTTTGGGGTGCTCTGGCTGGATCGATCCTGCTACTTCTGCGGAACCGCTTTGCCGTGACCGCTTACGCACTTTCCTTGGCTGGTGCGGTATTGTCCAACCTCTACCCGTTCATCGTCGAACCGCCTGCGATGATGCAGTCATCAGCAGCCAAGGTGTTCTCGTTGGTGATCATCGGAATCGCGGCCGCATTGCTTTACTATGCGAACCGGATGAAGGCGGCTGGCGTCCTACGCTAGATCGAGCGCGGCCTGGAGCTTGGCGGCGTCGGCTTCCTGTTCGGCCCGGCGCCGCTCGACCAGCCTGATATAGGTGTCTGCGACGACCTGGTTGATTGCATCCCAGCTGTATTCACGCGCCTTGCGCTCGCCTGCCGCCCCATGTTCCGCGCGTAGCACTGGATCAGTGCAATATTCGGCGAGTGCGTCTGCGCATCCGGTCACATCGGCAGACTGGCCTGCCAATGGCACAAGCTTGCCTGTAACTCCGTCCACCACAATGCTTGCGCTGCCGGTCGCTCCGGCGGCAACGACTGGCAGGCCGCTAGCCATGGCCTCAAGCGTGACATTGCCGAAAGCTTCGGTGACGGACGGGTTGAAGAATATGTCTCCGCTCGCCAGTGCCTCACCCAGCGCTGCACCGGTCTTGAAGCCGGCGAAGCTCCCGCCGGGCAGGTTTGCCTCGAACCAGCCGCGCGCGGGCCCGTCGCCGATCACCAGCACCTTGTGCGGGATCTGGCGCTTGCGCAGTTGCACGATCGTGTCTGTAAAGACGTCGAGCCCCTTTTCCATGACCAGTCGGCCCAGGAACACGATCGCGACGTCTTCGTCTGCCAGCCCATGGGCGCGGCGCCATTCCGGATCGCGCTTGCCCGGATCGAAAATCGTGCGATCGACCCCGCGAGACCAGATCACGATATCGTCATGCATGTCTTGTTCGATCAGAGTGTCGACCAGGCTTTGCGAAGGGGCTACGAGCGCGTCGCAGCGATTGTAGAGCCGCCGCAGGATCCATTCGATCACCGGCTCGAGGAAGGCCATTCCGTAATAGCGCGGATAGGTTTCGAAGCGGGTATGGACCGAAGCGAGCACGGGAATATCGTAATCCTGCGCCCAACGCAGCGCTGCGTGCCCCGCCGGATCGGGTGAGGAGAGATGGACGATATTGGGCTGGAACCGCTCAAGATCGCGCTTCACTGCGCTGCCAAGCCCGGTGGGAAGGCGATACTCGCCGCGCCCTTTCACGGGCATCCGGACATTGGGAAGCCCCACAAGGTCGCCGGTCGGCTCGAAATCGGGATTGGGTACTTTCGGAGCGTAGACGCGCACAGCCGCGCCCTGCCGGAGGAGATACTCCACCAGCCGGTTCAATGCCTGGTTCGCGCCGTCGCGCGTGTAGTTGTAGTTGCCGCTGAACAGGGCAATGCGAAGATCGCTCGTCTGCATGGTGCAAGCGCCATAAAGAAGCCCGCGGCGATTGGCGAGAGCGAGAACGCAATTCTGGCTATGCTGCCGTTCCGTAACGCTATTTGCGGCGCGCAAATGAAAAGCGGCGCGCCACCGGCGCGCCGCCCCCCAAACTAGGCCAGAGGCCTGTTTAACTATTGCCGGACGTAAGGCCGGTTATAGTGCCCATCACCATCTCGTAGATCCGACGAGCGATCAGGCTGGCCGAGACGCCTGCTGCAGCGATGGCAACATTGCCGAATATCGCACTCAGATATCCGCCCACGGCAGGGATACTTGCCAGCGCCGCTGCGACTACAGGCAGCACCAGCACCGCAAGGAACATTCTGACGGCATTATCCTGATCCGCCCAAATGCCTGCGATGATCGCAAGCACAAGGATTACCAATGCGACATCCAGGCCCGGAATGTTGACCACCCCGGCAACAATCGCCAGCAGGATTGCCAGCGTTGAAGCGATTCCACCAATTTTTTGCATTTTCTCTCCCCCCAAGTTTCTTATCATGGAGGGCTGCGATCTTAGCCTTTGCAATGCTGCACTATCAAATTTCCATGCTGCGCAGCAAAATATTGATAATAAAACGTAAATATGAATATCCTCAGTCTTTTCCACAGGCTCGGTTTACGTAGCGTCAACCGATAGGCCGAGGCTGGGGCGCGACGAATCGATCTTAAATCGATCGCAAATCGTCGAAACGCCTGCGTGGAATCCGGCTTGACTAGTTGCATCGCGCCACTAATGCGGCCGACGGGCCACGCGGTCCCAACGCCGCGCGTGCTCTCTGCAAGGAGAGTCTACATGACTGAGAATACGCTTCCGACGCGCAAACCTGTGCGTCCGTTTTTTTCTTCCGGTCCCTGCGCCAAGCCGCCGGGCTGGTCCCCTGACAAGCTGGCTACCGAATCGCTCGGCCGTTCGCATCGCGCGAAGATCGGCAAGGCGCGGCTTGGCTATTGTATCGACCTGATCCGCGAAGTGCTCGAGGTGCCGGCGACGCACCGCATTGGGATTGTTCCAGGTTCGGACACCGGCGCGGTCGAAATGGCGATGTGGACGATGCTCGGTGCTCGCCCGCTCACCACGCTGGCGTGGGAGAGCTTCGGCGAAGGCTGGGTGACCGATGCCGCGAAGCAGCTCAAGCTCGATCCCACCGTCATCCGCGCCGACTATGGCGAACTGCCCGACCTTTCGCAGGTCGATTGGTCGAATGACGTGATCTTCACCTGGAACGGCACCACATCGGGTGTGCGTGTGCCCAACGGAGACTGGATCGCTGCAGACCGCGAAGGGCTGTGCATTGCCGACGCAACCAGCGCCGTGTTCGCGCAGGACATTGCCTGGGACAAGGTCGATGTGCTGACCTTCAGCTGGCAGAAGGTGTTGGGCGGCGAAGGCGCACACGGTGTGCTTATCCTTGGTCCCCGCGCCGTCGAGCGGCTGGAGACCTACACTCCTGCATGGCCGCTGCCGAAGGTGTTCCGTTTGATGAGCAAGGGTGCGCTTGCCGAAGGCCTGTTCAAGGGCGAGACGATCAACACTCCGTCCATGCTCGCGGTCGAGGACGCGATCTTCGCGCTTGAATGGGCGAAATCGGTAGGCGGGCTCGAAGGTATGAAGGCCCGCGCCAACGCCAACGCCGCTGCGCTCGATGCGATCGTGCGGCAGCGCAACTGGCTCGGCCACCTCGCGTCGGACCCGGCCAGTCGCTCGAACACCAGCGTTTGCCTGACCGTCGATGGCGCCGATGCGGACTTCATCAAGAAGTTCGCGGGCCTGCTCGAGGAGCATCACGCGGCCTATGACATCGCCGGATATCGCGATGCACCTCCCGGCCTGCGGATCTGGTGCGGCGCGACGGTCGATACCGCTGATATCGAAGCGCTGGGCCCCTGGTTCGACTGGGCCTGGGCGACTCTCCAAAGCCAATGAATTCCGTCACCCTGAATCTGGTTCAGGGTCCATTTCTCCACATCGGGCTGAGCACGAAAAAGCTCGATGGATGCTGAAAAAAGTTCAGCATGACGAAAAGAGACAGATTATGACCAAACCCAAAGTCCTCATCTCCGACAAGATGGACCCCAATGCAGCCAAGATCTTTGCCGAGCGCGGCTGCGACGTTGACGTCATCACCGGGAAAGCGCCCGAAGAGCTCAAGGCGATCATCGGCCAGTATGACGGCCTGGCGATCCGTTCGGCGACGAAGGTGACCAAGGAAATCCTCGACGCCGCGCCGAACCTCAAGGTGATCGGTCGCGCCGGCATCGGGGTCGACAATGTCGACATACCTTACGCCAGTTCGAAGGGCGTCGTGGTGATGAACACGCCGTTCGGCAATTCGATCACGACCGCCGAACATGCGATTGCGATGATCATGGCGCTTGCCCGCCAGATCCCAGCGGCTGACCGCCGCACGCAGGCAGGCGAATGGCCCAAGAACGATTTCATGGGCATCGAAGTGACCGGCAAGACGCTGGGCCTTATCGGTGCGGGCAATATCGGTTCGATCGTGGCCAGCCGCGCGCAGGGTCTCAAGATGAAGGTGATCGCATACGATCCCTTTTTGACCGAAGATCGCGCGATCGAAATGGGCGTCGAAAAGGTCGATCTCGACACGCTGCTGAGCCGCGCCGATTTCGTCAGCCTCCATACTCCGCTGACCGATCAGACGCGCAACATCCTCAGCCGCGAGCGGCTCGAGAATGCCAAGCCGGGCATCCGCATCGTCAATTGCGCGCGCGGCGGGTTGATCGACGAAGTCGCGCTGAAGGACCTGCTGCTGAGCGGGCAGGTTGCCGGAGCCGCGCTCGACGTGTTCGAGAAGGAGCCGCCTGCCCCCGATCACCCGCTGTTTGGCACGCCCGGCTTCATCTGCACCCCGCACCTTGGCGCTTCGACCACTGAAGCGCAGGTCAATGTCGCGTTGCAGGTTGCCGAGCAGATCAGCGATTTCCTCGTCAATGGCGGTGTCACCAATGCGCTCAACATGCCTTCGCTCAGCGCGGAGGAAGCGCCCAAACTCAAGCCCTACATGGCGCTCGCCGAAAAGCTCGGCAGCCTGGTGGGCCAGCTGTCGCACGGCAATCTCGAGAAGATCAGCATCGAGCGCGAAGGCGCTGCGGCCAGCCTCAACGGCAAGCCGATCACCGGCGCGGTGCTGGCCGGCTTCATGCGCCGCTTTTCGGACAGCGTGAACATGGTCAATGCGCCCTATCTCGCCCGGGAGCGCGGGCTCGACGTGCGCGAGGTCCGGCACGACCGCGAAGGCGTGTACCACACGCTGGTGCGCGTGACGGTCGAAACCAGCCAGGGCCCGCGCTCGGTTGCGGGTACGCTGTTCGGCGATGCCGCGCCGCGCCTGGTCGAGATCTTCGGCATCGGGATCGAAGCGGACCTTGCCGGGCACATGCTCTATATCGTCAATGAAGACGCGCCGGGCTTCATCGGGCGCATCGGGACGCTGCTGGGCCAGTCTGGCATCAACATCGGCACCTTCCACCTTGGCCGCCGTCAGGCCGGTGGCGAAGCGGTGCTGTTGCTGAGCGTCGACCAGCCGATCGGTGACGATATCATCCAGCAGGCGGCCAAGGTCGAAGGCGTCAAAATGGTCAAGGCGCTGGAATTTTGAGCGCCAATCGGGCAAGCGCCCGGATGTCATGACCGAAGCTGACGACCTGCTGCCCGAAGGGCTCGAAGACCGGCTACCGCAAGAGGCGGAGCGGATCACGCGTGCCATGCGCGCCTGCCTGGATGTGCTGGCGAGCCATGGCTATGCGCGGGTCCGCCCGCCGCTGGTCGAATTCGAAAGGTCGCTCGCAGGCCGGATGGACGGGGTGCAGCCACGCCGCATGTTCCGCTTCGTCGATCCGTCCAGCCTGCGCACGCTTGCACTGCGTAGCGATATCACGCCGCAGATCGGGCGAATTTCGGCGACCAGCCTTGCAGCTGCGCCGCGTCCGCTGCGCCTTGCCTATTGCGGCGAGACAACTGTGATCAAGGCGGACCAGCTCGAACCTGCGCGCGAGCGGTTGCAGCTGGGTGCCGAGCTGATCGGAGCGGATACGGTCGTCGCGGCGGGCGAAGTCGTGGCGATCGCGGTCGAGGCTTTGGCGGCTGCAGGGCTGACCGGCATTTCGGTCGATTTCACCCTGCCGGACCTTGTCGACACGCTGGCGGTCGAGGCCATGCCGCTGGCGCCGGAGCAGGTCGATGCGGTGCGCCGCGAGCTCGACATGAAGGATGCAGGCGGACTCAAGGAAGCGGGCGGTGAGGCTTATTTGCCGCTGCTCTATGCCACCGGCGCATTCGACGAAGCGGTGGCCAAGCTGCAAGCGATCGATGCGGGCGGGGCACTTGCGAGCAGGATTGCCGGGCTCAAGGCGATCGCATCCAGAATTGGCGACCGTGCGCGCATCACGCTCGACCCGACCGAACGCCACGGCTTCGAATACCAGAGCTGGTTCGGCTTCACCCTGTTCGCCGAGGGGCTGCGCGGCACGCTGGGCCGGGGTGGCACCTATCTGATCAAGGGCAGCGAAGAAGCCGCGACCGGCTTCTCGCTCTATGTCGACCAGCTGGCGCAGGCGGTGGGCGATGCCGCGCCGTGCAACACGCTTTACCTGCCGTCGGGCCACGATGCAGCGGCTGCGGCGCAGCTGCGCGCCGATGGATGGCGGACGATAGCGCAGATCGGCGACGGTGAAGACCCCCGTGCGCTGGGCTGCACCCACGTGCTTGAGAGTGGGAAACCCGTCGAGATCTAGGCGGAGGCTGCAGTGGGCAGATTGTTCTGCTAGCCGCCAAACAGTTTCTTGAGCCAGGCATCGACCACGGGCGTCGCCGGATAGTCGGGATCGCCCAGCCTGCGGTTGATCTCCGCATGGCCTTGCAATCCCCGCCCTTCAAAGCCTTGCACTGTCGCATCCGTGCCGCCCTTGCGCAGCGCTTCGCCTAGTCCCTTGCTTTGCGCGGTCCCGTCCCTGCGCTGGACGTGCAGGATCAGGAAGGCGGGGGCATTGGGCGCGGCGGCGTGATGCGTTGGTGACAGCGCCTTCTGCCGCGCCGGACCGGTGCCGAACGCCTGCTTGTAGGTATCGCCCATCAGCCGCGCGTTCTCGTCCATCTGCGCGGGTACGTCATAGGCTGCGCCATCAAGCGGGATCACGCCTTTGACATCGCGATAGGAAAGGCCGGCGCCGCGCAGATATTGTGGGTCGGTGCCGACCAGTGCGACCAGATGCGCGCCCGCGCTATGGCCCATCAGGACCACGCGGCTGCGATCGATCTTCAGCCGGTCCGCTTCCGCCAACAGCTTGGCGAGCGCGGCGGCAACGTCGGCTGCCTGCTGTTCGACCGTAGCGTCGGGCACCAGCCGGTAGTTGATCGACGCGAAGTGATAGCCTTGCCCGTTGTAATGCGGGGCCTTGAACTCACCCGTGGCATTGCGCTTGTCGCCGCGCTGCCACCCGCCGCCGTGGACGAAAAGGACCAGCGGGGCAGGGCGTTCGGTCGATACCGGATGGAAATCGAGCTTCTGCAGCGGGTCGCTGCCATAGGCAATCTCTTGCGCCCCTTGGCGGAGCGACTGGCGCGCTTCTCTCTGCGCGTCGCCGCGATTCGCCTGGACGCGTTCGCGCAGGCTCTGGCGGCAAGATGCGCTCAGCTCGTCGCGCTTCTCGGCCATGCAGTTGCGCAACTGGCCGCGGTCGGTACCGCAAAGTCGCACGATCTCCTGTCGACATTCCGCAGGGAGGCGTGCGCGCTCTTGGGCCATGGCGGTGACTGCGCCACATACGGCAAGCCCGGCGATGATCATGCGAGTTGTGCGCATCGTCTATCTCCCTGTAAACGCGCCAAGGCTAGGCCGCGCGTCCGCGAATGCCAGTCGCGATTTGTCGCAAGCTGTCGCAACCGCCCGCACCATACACGCCGCGCCGCTTGACTTGCCTATGCCCCACGCTCTAACCCGCGCGGCGCATCCGGGGCCGCAAGGCTCCCTCTATTTCCGTCCCTTGGTCGAGTCCTGTCGAAGGACCATGAGGATCCCCCTGGCAGGGGGTAAGGTGTAAGCATGGCCAACGTAACCGTGATCGGGGCCCAATGGGGCGATGAGGGCAAGGGCAAGATCGTCGACTGGCTGGCCAGCCGCGCCGATGCCGTCGTCCGCTTCCAGGGCGGCCACAATGCCGGCCACACGCTGGTAGTGGGCAACACCACCTACAAGCTCAGCTTGCTGCCCTCGGGCATCGTCACCGGAACGCTTTCGATCATCGGCAATGGCGTGGTGCTCGACCCGTGGGCGCTCAAGGCTGAGATCGAAAAGCTCGAGGGGCAGGGCGTCACCATCACGGACGACAATTTCGCGATTGCCGACAATTGCCCGCTGATCCTGCCGATCCACCGCGATCTCGACGCCCTGCGCGAGACAGCAGCGGGCAGCGGAAAGATCGGCACAACTGGGCGCGGTATCGGCCCGGCCTATGAAGACAAGGTCGGCCGCCGTGCGATCCGCGTGTGCGATTTGGCGCATCTCGACAGCCTTGAACCGCAGCTCGACCGGCTCTGCGCGCACCACGATGCGCTGCGCGCCGGCTTCGACCAGCCGCCGGTCGATCGCGAGCGCCTGCTCGCCGACCTCGCTAAGATTGCGCCTTTCGTGCTGCGTTTTGCCCAGCCGGTGTGGAAGCGGCTGAAGAAGGTGCGCAAGGCCGGTGCGCGTATCCTGTTCGAAGGTGCGCAAGGCGTCCTGCTCGACATCGACCATGGCACCTATCCCTTCGTCACCAGTTCGAACACGGTCAGCGGCACTGCGGCGGCGGGTTCGGGCCTCGGCCCCAATTCGACCGGCTTCGTGCTGGGGATCGTCAAGGCTTACACCACGCGCGTCGGCAGCGGCCCGTTCCCGACCGAGCTCGACGATGATGTCGGCCAGCGGCTGGGCGAGCGCGGGCACGAATTCGGCACCGTCACCGGGCGCAAGCGCCGCTGCGGCTGGTTCGATGCCGTTCTGGTGCGCCAGAGCTGCGCTATCTCGGGCGTCACCGGGATAGCGCTGACCAAGCTCGACGTGCTCGACGGCTTCGACAAGGTGAAGATCTGCACCGGCTATCGCCTGAACGGCAAGATCATGGACTATTTCCCCAGCCATGCAGGCGATCAGGCAGCGGTCGAGCCGATCTATGAGGAAATGGACGGCTGGCACGAAACCACCGCCGGCGCGCGCAGCTGGGCCGACCTCCCGGCCAATGCGATCAAATATATCCAGCGGGTGCAGGAGCTGATCGAAACGCCCGTGGCGCTGGTTTCGACCAGCCCCGAGCGCGATGACACGATCCTGGTGCGCGATCCCTTCATGGACTGATCGCAGGCTGTGAGAATTCGTCTGAATTCTTGACCTGATCTATCTTTGTTCCTACCCTGTTCGCGATTTTCGTGAATCGGGAACGTGTTTGTATGAGCGGATCGGACGAATTCCGGCATTGGCCGGCAAGCGACGGAGCCGGATTGGCTGCGAGCGTCTCGGTCTTCGCGGATCGTCCGGCATTGCGCGACCAGATGGCGGAAGACCTGGCCGATGCCGGGTTCCGCCTGGTCAAGGCAGGCGAAGTAGCTGCGCTCCTCGATGGCGAGCTTGCCGCGCTGGGCGACGTAGTGCTGCTCGATTGTCCGGTGGTCGATGCGGGCAGGATGGCGGCACTGGCGCGGCTCGACATGAGGGTGGCGCGATCCGGAGCCCAGTTGATCGTCTCTACCTCGCTTGAGGCGCTGGATGACGTATTCGCCTGTTTCGACCAGTCGCAGCCGCAGATATTGGTCGATCCGGGCCGTGCGGAGCGGGTGGTGGCGGTGGGGCGCATCCTCGGCCATCTGGCAGGCAGGCGAGTGCGAGAGCTCTCTCGCGAGGACCGTGCGGCCCTGCTGCAGCTGACGCAGCAGGTCGATGCGATCGCGCGCCAGCTTGAAGGCCTTCGATCGCGGCTTGGCGACGATGAGGGTGAGCCGAAGCACCTTGGCGCTCGGCGCAGCGCATTTCGTGGCTTTGCGGATAGCTCGCGGGTCGAAAAATTGGCCAAGCCGGGCCTGCCCGAGGCGCGGCTTGTTCGCGAGATCATTCGCCATCGCCAGGCGCGCGCGAAGTTCTTCGATGCGGCACTGTTTGCCGATCCTGCATGGGACATGCTGCTCGATCTCACTGCCGCGCATGCCGAAAAACTTCAGGTATCGGTCACCTCGCTTTGCATCGCTTCAGGGGTGCCGCCGACGACGGCACTGCGCTGGGTGCGGCAAATGACCGAAGCGGGCCTCTTTGAACGGGTGGAGGATGCGGCAGACAAGCGCCGCGCGTTCATCTCGCTCAGCGACACGGCGCGCGATGCCATGGCATGCTATTTCGCGGAGATCGGCCAGCCTGCCTTGGCTTACGCAGCCTGAGCCTACCGAGGCTCGTAACGCAGGACTACCGTAAGCCCTTCGCGTTCCCTGTCGCGCTCTTCTTCGCTGAAAGGCAGCCGACTGGCGTCCGCACGGGAGCGGTTCAGGATCGCTTCGGGTATGGCGCCATCGAGCAGCAGCGTGTCTGCTTCGCCCAGCAGGCGCGCATGCCGAAGGGTCAAATCTTCCGGATCATCGCTCCAGAGCTCGACCGTCTCGGACTGAGAGGCAGCGGGTCGATGCGCGCCATCCAGCCAGCTTTCGACCCGTTCGGGCGCTGATGGGTCGAACGGATCAAGCGCGCCGCCCGCGCTCAATGCCTCGTCAAGCGCTCGCCGTCGTTCGCCGGCTTCGGGAAAGCGCGCATGCAACCGCTCGCGCGCATTCTGGAGGGCCTTCGCCAGCCGACCCAGCGATTGCGGCAGGATCGCTTCGAGCCGCAGCCGCAAATGCTTGGCCAGCCCCGCAGACGCTCCACCCGTTCCGACCGCCACGAGCACCGGGTCTCGATCGAGAATGCTGGGAGTGGTGAAGTCGCATAATTCCGGCATGTCGACCACATTCACCAGCATTCCGGCGCAGCGCAAATTGATCGCCGCATTCTCGCAGGCCCACGAATCCTCATAGGCGACAAACGCCAATCGCACGCCTTCGTCTAGCGCACGCTGCATATCGGCTTCGACGATCCCTCCGGCGCGTTCGACAAGGCGTCGCTTCGGTTCGGCGGCGGCACCATCGCCCAGAACCAGAACCTTATGGCCATTGATCCGGTGGAACAGCGGCAGCGAATTGATCATGCCGGCCGATCCGGATCAGAGCCAGTCGGGAACGCGCTCGGCGTCCATAATCGCTGCAGCCGGAATTCGGTCAGCCACCACAGCGTAGCGATCGCCGTCCACCAGCACTTCAGGCACAAAACCGCGTGAATTGTACGAGCTGGCCATGGACGCGCCATAGGCTCCGCCGGTACAAAACACTGCCAGATCACCCGCGACCAGCGCGTCACATTCACGATCGCGCGCAAAAGTATCGCCGGTCTCGCAGATCGGGCCGACGATATTCGCAGTCATCCGTTCGCCACTGGGCTCCACTGCTATGAAATCGTGCCACGCGCCATAGAGCGCCGGGCGCGCGAGATCGTTCATCGCCGAATCGACGATCACGAACGGTGGGCCATTGCCGCCGCGCTTTACACGCACGACCTGCGTCAGGAGGACTCCGGCATTGCCCGCAATCACGCGACCTGGCTCGAAGGTGAGGTGAACGCCCCAATCCTTGGTCACCCGCGCCACCATCGCGCCATATTCTGCAGGTGAAGGTGGGTTCTCGCCAGCCCTGTAGGGAACGCCAAGCCCACCGCCGAGGTCGACATGACTGATCGTGTGCCCTGCGGCGCGCAGGTCTTCGATCAGCTTGCCAACCTTCGCGAAAGCAGTTTCGAGCGGCTCAAGATCGAGCAACTGGCTGCCGATGTGGACCGCCACTCCGCGCAGGTTCAACCCTTGGAGAGAGGCCAGTTCATCATAGGCCTCGCGCGCATGGACCAGCGGGATGCCGAACTTGTTCTCCGCCTTGCCGGTCGAGATCTTCTCATGCGTTTTGGCGTCGACATCGGGGTTGATGCGCAGGCAGGCAGGTGCCCGTTCGCCACGTGCGGCGGCCAGTTCGGCCAACTCTCGCCCTTCCTCGCGCGATTCGATGTTGAATTGCCCGATGCCCTTGTCGAGCCCAAGTTCGAGTTCGGCCCGGGTCTTGCCGACGCCCGAGAATACGATCATTTCTGGCGCCATGCCCGCAGCCAGGGCGCGGATGAGCTCGCCACCCGACACGACGTCGGCGCCGAAGCCCTGTTGCTGCAGCACTTTCAGCACTGCGAGGTTGGGATTGGCCTTTACCGCAAAGGCGATCAGCTTCTGCGGCACGCCTTCAAGGCCTTCGCGGAACACCCGGGCATGCCGTTCCAGCGTGGCGCGCGAATAGACATAGACCGGCGTGCCGACTTCTTCGGCGATGCGCGGCAAGGGCACGTCTTCAGCGTGCAGCACGCCATTCTTCAGAGCGAAATGGTCCATGTGTGTCCCGTTGTGGCCTATTCCGGCGGGAGATCGAAAGGATCGTCGGCGCGCTCTTCCGAGCGGCGCCTCAGCTCGACGCTGCGCTGAGGTGCAGCTAGCGTCTCGATTTCGAGCAGTTCTTCGGCCTTGGGCTGCTCGGTTGCACCGTATGGCGCAGGCGGCAAATCCTGGTTGGCGAGCGGCTCAAGATCGGTTTTTTGCCCGCAGGCGGCAAGCAGCAGGCTGGCGGCAAGGATCAGTTTTTTCTTCATCTGCCGGTCATCCCCAATGCCTGCCGCGCTTCGGCCACGCGCCGTTC
This sequence comes from Altererythrobacter sp. Z27, assembly GCF_052683155.1. NCBI lineage: Bacteria > Pseudomonadati > Pseudomonadota > Alphaproteobacteria > Sphingomonadales > Erythrobacteraceae > Altererythrobacter > Altererythrobacter sp. Z27. The sequence continues at coordinate 121,687 of NZ_JBQYMC010000001.1, forward strand.
TACCTCCTTCGGCGCAGTCCCGCCATAGGAAGCGCGCGATGCGACCGAAGCATCGACCGACAGCGCCTTGTAGACGCGATCGTCGATGCGGCTGTCGATCGCCTGCAGCACGTCGAGCGGCAACTGGTCTAGCGCGACGCCGTCTGCCTCTGCGCGTTTGACTGCCGCTCCGGTGATGTGGTGCGCTTCGCGGAACGGAATGTCCGCCTCGCGCACCAGCCAGTCGGCAAGGTCGGTCGCTGTGGCATAGCCAAGCTCGGCCGCCTGCCGCATGCGGTCGGTGCGGAATTCGCTCTCGGCCACCATGCCGGTCATCGCGGCTATGCTGAGGGCGAGCAGGCCCGCCGCTTCGAAAACCGGCGGCTTGTCATCCTGCATGTCCTTCGAATAGGCCAGCGGCAGCCCCTTCATCGTCACCATCAGCGCGGTGGCGCAGCCGATCACCCGCCCGGCATGGCCGCGCACCAGCTCGGCTGCATCGGGGTTCTTCTTCTGCGGCATGATCGAGCTGCCGGTCGAAAGACTGTCGGGCAAGCGCACGAAGCCGAACGGCTGGCTCGCCCAGATGATGAACTCTTCCGCAAGCCGCGACAGGTGGAGCGCGCACTGGCTGGCCGCCATCAGGTAGTCGAGCGCGAAGTCGCGATCGGACACGGCGTCAAGGCTGTTGGCGGTGGGCCGTTCGAAACCGAGCGCCTGCGCCGTCGTCGCGCGATCGATCGGGAAGCCGGTCCCGGCCAGCGCCGCGCTGCCGAGCGGGCATTCATTGAGGCGGCTGCGCGCATCGGCGAAACGGCTGCGGTCACGCCGCAGCATCTCGTAATAGGCCATCAAATGATGGCCGAGCGTCACCGGCTGCGCGGTCTGGAGATGCGTGAAGCCGGGCATGGTGCTGGCGGAATGCTCCCCGGCGCGGGTCACCAACGCGCGCTGCAACGCGGCGAGCCCTTCGTCGGCCTGGTCCATCGCATCGCGCACCCAGAGGCGGAAATCGGTCGCGACCTGGTCATTTCGGCTGCGCGCGGTATGGAGTCGCCCCGCCACAGGGCCCACCAGTTCGGCCAGCCGTGCCTCGGTGGTCATGTGGATGTCTTCAAGATCCCAGTTCTCGGGCACGCCGTCGCGTTCATATTCGGCCGCGACCTGGTCGAGGCCGTCCGTAATCGTCGCTGCATCCTCTGCACCTACGATGCCCTGCGCGCCGAGCATGGCGACATGCGCTTTGGATGCGGCGATATCCTGCCGCCACAGCGCCTTGTCGAACGGGATCGAGGCGTTGATTTCGCGCATGATCGCGCTAGGGCCTTCGGCAAATCTGCCGCCCCACATCTGATTGGAGCCCGACATGTCCTTACGGCTATCGTTCACTATTCTCGCCTCGGCGCTGTTTCTTGCCGCCTGCGATAGTGGCGCAGGCGACGCGGCGCAACAGCAGGAGCAATTGGGCGAGGCCAAGCAGGAATTGGCGGGCGAGATCGATCGCAGCTTTGCGGGCGAACTGATGCCTGCCGTGACGGTCACTGACCCGACGGGCAAGCAGCTTAACCTGGGTGCGCTGCAAGGCCAGCCAGTGCTGCTCAACCTGTGGGCGACCTGGTGCGCGCCCTGCGTGGTCGAGATGCCGATGCTGGACCAGCTTGCCGCCACCAAGCAGGGCGAATTGCGGGTGATCACCGTGAGCCAGGACATGCGCGGGGCCGATGTGGTGGTGCCTTTCTTCGAAGCGCGGCAGTTCGCCCATCTCGAACCATGGCTTGACCCGCAGAACGACCTTGGCGCGAGCTATGACGGCGGCGGTGTCATGCCGCTGACAGTGCTCTACAATGCTTCGGGCGAGGAAGTGTTTCGCGTGGCGGGCGGCTATCACTGGGACAGCGAAGAGGCGCTGGCGGCGATAGAGGAAGCACTCAAGGAATAGCGTTCCGCGCGAGCATTTAGAGCACGCGAACGATGATGCAGGTGAGATTGTCCGGCGCGCCGCGGCTCAACACGATGGACTCGATCTCTTCGACGGCTTGGACCGGATTACGCGAGGCGACCAGTTCGCCGATTTCGGCGTCGGCCATGACCCTGGTTACGCCGTCGCTTGCCAGCAGGAAAAGATCGCCCGGAAGCGCTTTGCCCGCAACGCAATCGACTTCGAGTTCGCGCCTTGCGCCGACTGCACGGGTGATCACATTGGCATCGGGATGGTGGGCCGCTTCCTCCGGCGACAACATGCCTGAGCGGACCAGTTCGTCGACCAGGCTGTGATCGTGAGTGATCTGGGTCGCTTCGCGCCCGCGGATCAAATAGCATCGGCTGTCGCCCGCCCACAGGCAGCGATATTCGCCATCGCGAATGGCCAGGACGACCACTGTCGATCCGATGGTGCGCGGGATCGGCGATCCCTGGGCCAGTTTCAGCAGCTCGAGATTGACCTGCTGGACCAGCGCCTCCGCCTGCTCGGCAATTTCGCTCGAAGAACCGTCCGGCGGCAGCTTCGAAAGGGCCTCGACCAGCTTTCCTGAAGCGACTTCGCCCGCTTCGTGGCCACCCATTCCATCGGCCACCGCCCACACCGAGATTTCAGTGCGGTCGAGGTAATTGTCTTCGTTGACCTTGCGTTTCAAACCGACATTCGTCGTCGAAGCACTGAAGTATCTCACACTCACGCCCCACCTGCCGAAAATCCCGCTTGGAATAGAGGATATCCCATCTAACATGGCAAACGGATTCTCTAGTGGCAGGGGGAAAATAGCCCAATGAGCAAGGCGTATAGCAATCGTGCATTGCCAGCCGGAACGGTGCTGCGCGAATGGCGCCTCGAAGAGGTCCTTGGCGTCGGAGGCTTCGGGATCGTCTACAAGGGCCGCGGGATATATTTCAACGAACTTGTTGCAATCAAAGAATATTTCCCTTCCTCCATCAGCGAACGGGGAGAGGATGACACGGTCGTTCCGATCGATTCCGATGCTGAGGAGGTCCATGCGCTCGGGCTGAAGAAGTTCGTCGAGGAAGCCAAACTGCTGTGGAATCTCTCCACGCCAACGCGCCACCCGAACATCGTGAGCGTGCGCAGCTTGTTCGAGATTCACGGCACCGCCTACATGGTGATGGACTTCGAAGACGGCACTTCGCTGTCTCGCATGCTGAAAAAAGGCCAGAAATTCAACGAAGCCAGCCTGCGCTCAATGATCCTGCCGATCGCAGAAGGGCTCGAACGCGCGCACCGCGTTGGCGTGCTGCATCGCGACATCAAGCCACCCAACATCATCATCAATGACGACGGCCGATCGGTGCTGATCGACTTCGGCTCGGCTCGCTTCGAATCCGGTGAAGCGACAAGCACCAAGGTCACCTTCCACACGCCGCCCTATGCGGCGATCGAGCAATATGTCCGCACTTTCCCGCAAGGGCCCTGGACCGACATCTACGCGCTCGGCGTAGTGCTCTACGAGTGCATCACCGGCGAAAAGCCCGCGGAAGTACTTGAGCGGATGCATGGGGACGCCGGAACGCCGCTGGTTGAAGGGAATTGGCCGGGGTTCAGCCGCGGATTCCTGAGTGCGGTCGATCGTGCAATGGCAGTCAGGCCGACAGATCGTCCGCAATCGATTTCCGAGTGGATCGCGATGCTCGACGGGGCCGCCATCGAGGAAGAGGACGACGAAGAGGAAGCGGCAACTCGCATCGGCACCTGGGACACGACGACGCCGAGCATAGTGCCGGTAGCGCCGGCCAAGGAAGGATTTGCCGGTTCCGATCGAAAGATCGAGACAGGCGTACCCGACACGCCCAGCAAGGCCGAATTCAGCAAGCGCGCGGATGAAGCGAAGCCTGCGCCAATAGCGAGCGATGAGGCCGCTTCGAAACCGTCCACGAAGGCCAAGGACAAGGCGAAAGCCAAGGAAGAGCCCTTGGCAGAAACGCCTCCACCGCAGTCGACCGAAGTCGAAGGCTTCGTGGCCGAGCCGCAGCTTGTTCCGCCCGCTGCAGAGAAGTCGGCAGACAAAGCCAAGGCGGAGCCCGCCAAGGACAAGGCAGGCAAATCCGACCAGAAGCCCAAGCCAGCCGGGGCGAAGCCTGAAAGCAAGGGCGGCCTTCCGACGAAGGCAATTGCAGGCGGCGTGGCGGCGGTGACGCTGATCGCTATCGTCGGCTGGTCGCTCACCGGATCCGACACCGAGAGTCCCAGCACTCCGGCGGACTCGATTGCGCTCACGGAAGATCTTGCGGGCGTGGCGACGACCGAGATCGATGCCGCGACAGCTGCCAGGCTGGCTGAAGAAGCGCGGACCGCTGGTATGCCACGCGATCTCGTGGCGATGCTTGATCCCGCTTCGGGCGCGGCGGAAGCTGGTGGACGTTCAGGCGTTCCCAAGACCACGATCACGACGCTCGCCGGTTTCGGCCTCGCAGCCGTGGCCAAGGCGAGATCGCTGGTGTCCTCGGTCCAGCAGCCCGGCCAGCGCAATGCGCAGCGGATGAGGGACGGCGTGGCTGCGCTCGAGAAAAGCGCTGCAGCAATCAAGGCCAGCGAGCAGCCCGAAGCAGCGGTCGCTTCGACCCGAGAACTGATCGGCTCGTTCAGCCAATTGAGCGGCCTCGTGGCTTCCGCGCGGCTCGCCGCTAAATCGGACAATCCGGACGCGCAGCCGAACGAAGTGGCGAGTTTGGCGAGTTCGCAACCCGCCGCTATCCTTCCGCAACCCAGCGATACTCCTACCGCCAGTGCGGGCGGTGGCGCACCGGTTTCGGATCGTAGCCGTCGCGATTTTGCGAGCGCGCTGAGCGGAGCCCGATCGATCGCGCGGCAAGTTATCCGTTTGGAGGATCGCAACCGCCCGGGTTCCAACGCCACCGAGCAGGAAAAGCAGGATTACAGGGTGCGGCAGGCAGCGGCGACCGCGGCTCGGGATTATGACAAATATCTCGATGGGCTTGAGGCTTCGATGCGCGGAAACATCACCGATGCAGATGCCGTTCAGTCGATCGCCAAGGCTAACCAGACGCGCGCTTACCTGTCCGATCTGCTCAAGCGGTCGCAGCTGACCCTGCGATAGTCGGGCCCGCCTAAGCGGGAACCTGTAGCGACCTTTCGCTATAGGCCACCGTCCATTCGTTGAGGTCGGACAGCATGATTTCCGCCGTCCGCTCGAGCTCACCGGCCAGCGCCTCGATATCGCGCACTTGCGCAAGCTTCTGGGCATTGGTCGCAAGCGAATTGGCGGTATTCGCCGAGCGGCTGGCCGCGAGCAAATGCTCGCCATGACCACGCATGCCGAACACGGCTGCGCCAAGCGCAGGGAAGCCGGCCGTCACGAAAACAAAGCCGTATTTGAGGTCCTTGAGCAGTTGTGGGGCCGCCACGTTCAAGATTAGGTAGATCCCGCATGCCGCGATGACGCTGGCCATCACCACTTCGCCGACCAGATGCAGGCGGTGGTCGAGCTCGTGCATGCGTTTAGCGTTAATGCGGTGATAGGCGACCTGGTCTTCGACGTCGTTTTGCACAACCTCGTCGGCCAGATCGCGAATGGCCTGTGCATCCATGGTTCCGTCAGGGCTGGGCATTTCGCGCCAGATCGCTGCGGAATACCAGCGGGTCCAGTCACCCACTGCGCCCCGGCCGCGGCTCGCGGAGACATGTTCGTTGCGGAAGGGCGGTCCGACGAGGCCGGTGCGCTTGAGATATGGTAGTGGTCGCAGGCATTCGGCCAGATGGCGATATTGCAGCCATTTGCGATGCCAGCCGCCTTCACTGCCGACCTTGGTGTTGAACAGCAGCATTCCGATCAGCGTGAGTTCGCCGACCACCAGCCACGCCTTGATGTCCGGAAGCAGCAGGCCGGCGAGCGCCGTCAGGACAGCAAGTGCCGCTAGCATGTAGTTTGTGATGTGGCCGCCACGGAATAGCTGCGCATAGCGAATGGCCAGGAAATTGGACCATTCATAGGCGAGCGCTTGCCGCTCGTATCCCGATCCAAATTTGGCTTTGTAGCTCTCGAGCGCATCGGCCAGCGGCATCTGGTGCCACGGCGCCGAGGGCAATTTCTTTACACCCAGCATCGCCAGCAAGAGCGGGTATTCGATCCGTGGATTGAAGGTCACTTCCTCTTCGGCAAAGAATGTCTCAAGGTCGCCTAATCCCATTTCGACGGCAGGGGTCAGGACGTCGCGGACGATGGCTTCAAGGTCGTCATCGGTTTCGAGCGGTGCGATCTCCGGATCGACAATATCTCCGCCAGTCAACAGCCGGGTCTTGCCGAGCGTTTCGTTTTCGCGGTCCACCGGCACATGCAGCACCGGCACTCCGCCGCGCAGTGCCAGGTCGACGACATGGGCCGTCCCACCGGGGCCATTGCCTTCCTTGCCGTCCCACACGGCGATGAGCACGTCCGCAGCGGCAATTACCGCCTTGCCGACCATGACATAGGCGTGGTTCTCCGCCTCGCGTGTTCCCGGCAAGGCGAAATAGCTGTCGGCCGCCTCAAGGTGCTCGCAGAACTCGCGATGCTCGCTGCTGTCGGAGAAGTCGCGGCGATACTCGTCGACCGGGAAGGGCAGCAGTGCGCGAACCTGGTAGTTGCGCTTCTTGGCGGCAGTGGCGGCAAGCTGGTCAGCGCCTGTCGCCAGCGCTGTGTGCAAGCGCAGAAGTGGTGGTGCATCGGCGAACACGCTGTGCGGATCAGAGCTAATTGCTTGAGCGGCCGCCATCAACCGCTCGAAACAGCGGTCGATCCTCGTCTCGAGCTTGGCCACGATCGCATCGCTCAGCACATGCGCCCTGTGGCCGGTGATACCGACGTTGAGCGTCAGCTTGGGGCGAGGCGGGTGGAGGCTGGTCAAGTGCGATGAAGTCAAGCGAGTGCCGAAGTCCTGAGCTCGTGAACGAGTTCGCACTGCCCGATCTTGAGCACCGAGCCAACCGGCAGGATTGCTTGCCCGACAACCTTCTCGTCATCGACAAAGGTGCCATTGGTCGATCCCAAATCGTGCACGATCAGATCGTCGCCATCCAATTCCACCCTGCAGTGCCGACGCGACACATGCGGGTCTGCCAGGATCACCTCTGCAGGTGCGGTCCGGCCGATGTGCAGTCCGGCGCCGATCGGAAACTGCTTCTCGGCTCGTCCGTTCACGACCAGATGGAGGAAATGTTCGGGCCCCTGCGGCGCAGGCTCGAATGCAGAGAACTGCGTCGCCTCATAGGCTTCGTCCTCATCGTCATCATCAGTCGCCGCGAATGACGGGAAGGCCGACGGTGACGCTGCAGGCGAGATTACAGGATTAGCCGCGGGGGAAGGGGCCGCTTCCACAGCGCCGGCCTGCTGGCGCTTGCTGCGGATGGTACGATGCAGGTCGAGCAGGAACTGTTCCCACGCGGGGTCGGCGACGTCGCCGTTCCAATGGATCAGTTCAATCGTGTGCAGCAATTCGAAAATGATCGGCCGGGTGCAAGGTTCGATTACGACGGGTACCAGCTTGCCGGAGCGATCCGCCGAAGATGCTTCGGCGCGAACCCAGCGCGAGTTGACCGATTTGGGGGACCACAGCACGATGACAGCCTTGGCTTCGGCCAATTGCCGCTCGATCACCATGTCGAAACTTTCGCCCGAATGGATCGCTGCATCCCACCACACGACAAAGCCTTCGCGTTCGAGGCAGGTTGCCACGACGCGCGCCTTCGCGCGATCCTCCCGGCTATAGGAGATGAAAATATCCGTTTCAGGCAACGCCATGGCCCCTAGTTGCACTGGTTAAAGATGCGGTAATTCTGTTTTTATTGCAATGCCGCATATCAATTCAAAACCTAAAGTCCCCCGATAGGACACACGCTTACGCAAATGTGATCAACCGGACCGGTGGCGATGCAGTGCGGCGGGATTGACCAGGTTCCAGGAAAATTTTCGACTACCAACAAAAATGCCGCCCGGCCAAGGAGGCCGAGCGGCAAGTTTACGAGGCCACTCCAAAGAGTGGGTGGACGCGCCGGGCGGGTGTGGCGGTGGGGTAATTCAGCCCGACGCGTCCATAAGGCGGGGATCAGAAGCCGAAGCGCAATGATCCCCGAACCGTGTACGCCGTTCCGCCAAGCCGGTCCTCAAGACCGAGCTCGCCAAGCAAAGTGAATACTGAATTGCCGCCCATCGCCTTGAGCGAGGCGTACCAGCCGCCCGTGCTCTGCTCCGGATCGAGCGTGAAGCTTTCGCCGTCTTCGAAATGGGCCGTGGTCGAGCCAAGTTTGCCCGCGACGACTTCGCGCCAGCCGCCTTCGCCTTCGACACGGAACCAGTTCTTTTCGTATTGCCCCATGCCGACGAAATCGATGCCAAGGACAACTCCGCCATTGACCGCGAGCTCGTCGCTGCTGCGGCTTTCCACCGTCAGCGGCAGGCCTTCGTCACCACCATCCTCGGTATAGCCATCTTCGCTCAGTTTGATGTAGTCGACTGATGCTTGCGGACGGAAGAAGAAGTAGCGCCAGCCACCCTCCATCGACGCACCCGCGGTGAAGCTGGTGACCGTGCCGCCCCAATCGCGCAGAATCTTCTTCTCAATCGGCGTGTCGCCGACTTTGCCGGCAAAGATACGCTTTCCTTCGAAATCGGCCTTGCCAATCGAACCGCGGCCGAAGGCGCTGAATCCACCCCATTTGCCAAGCCAATGTGCAGCCAGTTCATAAGTATTGGACAGGACATTGTTATACTTGTTGTTGCCGGTGGAATACTCGTTCCAGAGCCAGGTGGCCGATACGCCGAACGCGCCCAGGTCGGTTTCGATCGCGCCCGTTGCCGACAGGCCGAGCCCGTTTAGGTCGATCGCTGCAGATTCGCCTTCGTCCTTGTCCGCACCCCAGCCGGCTGCGTTCAGCGTGAGGTTGAAATCGCCGGTCTGATACACCGGTCCGATCGGATCGTTCAGCTGGCGCGAAAAGGCGCGTATGCCCTGGCTTACGCCCAGGAAGGCGCCACCTGCATGGTCGGGCAGCATCTGGCCGACCGTATAGCGGAAATAGTCGGCATCAGTGATAGCGAGGAAGACTTCTTCAAGGTCTTCGTCATTCGCCAGGGCTTCAACAACAGCATCATATGCCGCAGATTGTGCCAGGTTGAGGCCCAGCTCGGTCGTAGTCCGGCGAGCAACGTCGATCGCCAATTGGTTAGGCCCCGCATTGTTCGCCACGGTTGCCTTGAACATGAAAGGTACGAAATCGTCATTCACCTTGAGGCCCGAGGCGCCGGTCAGCGTGCCCGCCGACAACACGACATAACGGCCTTCCGCATCATGCACATCGGCGAGGATGATGCCGAGCGTGGCATCCTTTTCGATCACCGCGTTTCCGGTGACGGTCAGGGCGGTTCCATCGCCCGATGCCGGGTTGAGCGTGACGAGCAGGACGCCGTCCTTGCCCAGGTTGAGCGAGCCCAGCGTGGCAGGCTGGCGAATGTCGAGCACGCCGCCGTTGACGGTAACCGCAAGGCCGCCCGCGTTCAGCACAGAGCCGCTGAAGCGCGACGTCCCGCCGAGTGTGAGCGTGTCGCTGCCACCGCCGAAATCGACGGTACCAGAGAAGATGGAGGTCCCCAGCAGGCTCATCACATCATTGCCTGCACCGAAGGTGGCTTTACCCGAAACGACCGCATCGCCCGAGAGGTTGAACGTGTCGTTGCCCCCGCCAAAGGTCACGTCGCCCACGACCTTGCCGTCGGCGACGCTGAAAAGATCGTTGCCGCTGCCGAGGCGGATGTTGCCTTCGATTGAGGGAGCAGCAACCCCCGCACCGACTTGCGTCTGTCGCAAGGTCACGCCGGTGGTATTGGCCGACAGGTCGATCGCAATGTTCCGCCCGGAATCGGCCTTTGCCCCAGTGGCGACAATTGCACCGCTGTTTTCGACCAGCGTCACGGTGCCGCTGGCATCGACGATCGCGATTGCGGTCGCCTTTTCGCCGGCAGTCGCCTTGATGGTGCCGCTATTGCGGATCGTGGGCAGGTTGGCGCCCGCGTCGACCCGGATCGCCGTGCTGATGGCCCCGGTGGTGTTGCCCGTGACGCTACTGATTGTGCCCGAATTCTGGAGCTGCGGCGTGCTCGCTCCCGAACCGAAGCGCAGTGCCGTGGCGTCCGAATCCCTCGACGTCGCGGCGATTTCGCCGGCAACCCCGATACCGTTGGCTATGGTGACACTGCCGCCGCGCCCGCCGATAAGCATGCCGTTTCCGTCAACCCCGGCGTATACGCCGTGTCCGGCGATCTTGCCATCGACCAGAATGCCGAATTTCGAGGCGCTGTTGGCGATCTCACCGATGGTGATGTCGCGACTGGCTGAGCCGATGACGACCGCAGGCGCGGCGCCATAGGTCAGGATGCTGGCATTGCCTTCCTTGTCATCGTCGATGCCGTCGCCATCTTCGTCCTTGTTGGCGGCGTTCGTATCCTTTGGGGCGATGGCGAAGCGAATGCCACCTGTAACATTCCCTTCCACCATCAGCGCGGATCCGCCCTGAAGCAGGTCGTCTGCATCGAGCTTCGAGGGGTCGGTCGGCGAAGTCGTGTAGCGATAGCCGGTCGACTTGATGTTGCCCTGGACTTCCATCGTGCCGTTAACGTCGCCCGTGAACTGTGCGGCGACCGCTCCCGCACCGGTCGCTGAGACCGTGCCGGCGAGGCGGACGTTGCCGTTGATGGCTTCTGCGCGAATTGCGGTGCTGCCTTCCCCCACCACGGTCGTCGTGCCATTGTGCGTGAAATTGCCGGTGAGCGTGCCGCCCAGCCAGATACCGGCGGAATAATTGCCTTCGACAGTGATTTTGCCGTCATTCACGACATTGCCGGTGTGCGCGCCCAGCGTACGGATCCCGTATCGGCCGTTCCCGATTGCAAAGGGGCCATCGAGATCGCCGTCATTGTCGGTGTCGGTCGGAGTATAGCTTTCGGCAACTTCGATATTGCCCGTGTTCACGATGTTGCCCGTGGTGTCGGCAATGGCAACGATGCCATGCGCCCCATTGGCATTGTTGACGGTGATGTTGCCCGCATTGGAGACGTTGTGATTGGTGTCCATCCTTACAGCGGTTCCGCCGCCGGTGATGGTCACCGAGCCGTCCTTGGTAATCGACACTTCTCCGGGCGCGCCAGCGTTGGCGGTCGAGGTCTGCACCGGCGCAGTGACCGGTGTCGAAATCGGCGCGGCCGAAAGCGCGGGGGTAATGGCAATAATGGCCGTGGAGGCCATAAGGCTGCGGTACATCTGCAAGTAACTCCTGAACGGTTTTGCTCAGGAGACGGAGACAAAACTCCGCAGCCTTGGCCGCAGCCTTGGCCGCAGCCATATTTTTTTAGAAGGAAGCGTCGATTCCCAGCCGCAGCGTGCGCGGCCGCAGCGGCGTGATTTGCGCCCGCCCGGTCGTGAACGGGGTACCCAGCGCAAACCGGTTGCCGGTCTCGTCGGTCAGGTTCGAGACCCCCAGCGACAGGCCGAAGCGATCGTTGCCAAGGCGCAGGTCCACACCGGAATCGAAATAATTGCCCTGGCTTTCGCCCAGTTCGGGGCCGACACCAAGGCGAGATCGGCCGATGAATTGCGCCCAGCCATTGGCGGTGAATTCGAGGTCGCGCCCAACGGGCCGTACGTATTCGAAGGCGAAGCGCCCGGTGAACGCAGCGATATTGGGTATCTGGGTGACCGGCCCGGCCAGAATCTCGGGAACGGGCTTGTCGACATCGCTGTCGTTGACCGTGAAGCCGCTATCGAGCCGCAGCGCGTCGGTGATTTGGAACCCGGCCGAAATTGTCGCTGCAAGAATGCGCCCGTCGCCGATGTTGGCGGTACTCGGCAGGCCGACCGGGTCGATGAAGTCGGCCTGGATATCCTTCCACCTGGTGAACGAGACATTGGCCGCGAAGTTGAAGTCGCCTCGCCCCTGCCTCCCGTAACGTCCGCCGATCTCAATCGTCGATACGTGGTCGTTAAGGAAACGGCTGACATAGTCGCCGGTCACCGCCAGCCCGCCGGGCCGGAACCCTTCCTGGTAGCGGAAATAGAGCGAGGTCTTATCCAGCGGGGTGGCGACAATTGAAAAAGCCGGGAGGAATGCAGTCTCGCGTCGGCTAGATGTATTCGCCTCCAGCAAGCGCACGCTTTCCGGAGTAAGCGCGAAGAACCGGATGTTCGTGCCTGACCCGCCCAGCCATGAGGCGGTGAAGCGTCCACCGAAGCTGGCGACCAGAATATCGCCGAGCCGCTTGCTGGCTTCGCCATAGAGCGTGAGCTCGTCGATGGCGTTGCGCACGCCGGCCGAAGGGAGCGGGTCATCGGGGGCACCGAACGAGCGGTTGAGCGTCGAACGGTTGTGAACGTAGCTCGCGCCGACCAGCCAGCCCCAGTCGCCCTCGAGCGGCTTCCAGACGCGCGTTTCATTGGCGATCATGTCCGTGTCATTGGCTTGCACGAATATGCGCTCGGGTCCGTCCGGCGCGGTCGCGTCATAATTCTCCTTGACCGATTGCCAGCTAAGGCCGGTCGAACTGCGGATGAGGATATCGTCGGCCAGCTCTCCCGACACGACCAGCTGGCCCTGCACATAATCCGCCGCAAAGCCCTCGGTCACGCTTGCCGCGCGCGACAGGGGTGGACCATCACGGTCGGCATATTGGCTGTCATCGCCGTCGGTGGTCTTGCCGATCGCGATCATGTCGACGAACCAGCCGCCGCCTGCATCGACCCGCAATGCCGCGCGGCCGCTGATCGTGTCGGTTCGGTTGACGTCGCGCCTGCCAAGCAGCGGCTTGTCGATATAGCCGCCCTGACTGTCGGCATCGATGTTGAGCCGCAATGCCGCGACATCGCCTGCCACAGGCAGGTTGATCACGGCGCTTGCATCCGCGCCCAATGCCCCATGCTGTGTGGCGCTGCCGCCGATGGCGGCCGATCCGCTCGCAAAGCCGGGCTCGGGCAGATTGGGGACGAGGCGGATGATGCCGCCGAGCGAACCCGCACCGTAGAGCGCGCCTTGCGGTCCCTCAAGCACTTCGACGCGCTCAAGATCGGACAGGCGCAGGTCAGGATCCGGCGCATTGTAGCTGAGCCGCAAATCGCCGAAATACTGGCCCACCGTCGACTGGGTGGGGCCAGTGAAGCTCGAATCCGCGATCCCGCGAATGAAAAGCTTGTTGCGCCCGCTGCCGAGATGGGTCGAGGTGAGCGACGACATGCGCCGTGCGAGCTTCTCGGTCCCGCCGACTCCGCCGATCGTAAGCTCCTCGCCATCGACCATCGTGAGATGGCCGGGATAGTCCTCGATCCGCGTGTCGCGCTTGCTGCCGATGACGACGATTGGTTCGGGTGCTGCCTCTTCCAGCGGTGCTGCGGTAGTCACTATAGCGGCGATCTTGCGCGGCGGCTGGGCGGCGCGCCGGGTGCTTGCCTTTACCGGCACAAGCCGCCAGCTGCTTTGCCCGATGCGCACCGCAGTGGCGTTGGCCGCGCTTGCGAGTTGCTGGATCGCTTCTTCTGCGGAAAGCGTTCCGCGGATCGCTGGCACGCGCCGCTTGGCGAGCGCGCGATCGGTGATGACCACGCTGGAGCCAGTCTGTTGTGCGATCATCACCGCCGCGTCACCCGCCTTGCCGGCAGGAACGGCGATCTCGACGTCCCGTGCATTGGCCGAAACGGCCAGCAGTGCCGCCAGAGGCGCGATAAAGGCGGGCAGCAGGCGCATTTCAGCTGGCTGAGATCACCCACTTCTCGCCCGATTTGCGCACGCTGACGCCGAGCAGCGCGCCGAGCGATGCCGGGTCGTCACGGACCGGAGCGAACAACAGGCTGCCCGATACGCGCATGTCGGAAGCACCGGGCGCAACTTCGAAGTCGATGCCGGTCGAGCGCGAAAGGTCGGCGACGAGGTCGACCAGCAATTCGTCACGGAAAGTGAGCCTGCCCTCACGCCATTCGCCGACTTGCGACAGCGAAACCGCGCCGAGTTCATACGAAGCGCGACTTTCGTCGAGCGTCAGCAGCTGTCCCTTCGCGACTTCGACGTTTTCATCATCGGGATTGAGCAGCACGGCGCCATCGGAAACAGCGACCGCGATCTTCGTGCCGGAAAATTTGACGTCGAAAACCGTGCCGATGTCGACCAGCGTATTGTCACCCACTTCGACCCGGAAGGGGTGATCCGCGTCATGCGCCAGCGTGAACAGTGCCTGCCCGCGGTCGAGCACTACTACGCTCGGGTCGTCGCGGTCGAAGGTCATCTTGGAGCCTCCGGCCAGGTACACTTCGCCGCCCGCCTCCAGCTGGACGAGGCGCGAGGCACCCGGCTGCGTCTCGATCGAATAGGTCGGGTCGTTGAGCAGCCACGCGCCGAACACGGCCGTGATCGCCGCAGCCATGCTCGCCGCCAGCGCAAACCAGCGGCGGTTGACCATGGGCCCCGCCGTTTCGTTGTCGTTTACCGGAGCGGCGGCATCGCCAAGCGCCTCGGCCGCATCCTCCACGCCGGCCTTGACCCGATCATAGGCTTCCGCATGAGCAGGATCGGCTTCGAGCCATTCGATAAAGCTGTCCCAATCGGCGAAATCGGGCTCGCCGGTGCGCACTGCCCAAGCGGCAGCTTGCTCAAGGATCTGATTGTCATGCGTCACGATCTTGTACTCCTGACTGCAAGACGGAGACGATCGGTTCATGCCTCATCGATGCGCTCCTTCAGTTCCGCCAGCGCACTATAGGCACGCCGCAAATCGCTTTCGACCGTGCTCAGGCTCACTCCCATTTCCTCGGCCACCGCGCGTTGCGGGATCCCGTCGATGCGATGACGCCGGAAAATGGCCGAAGTCCTTTCCCCGAGCGAGTCGAGAACCTGCCTCACTTCGCGCAAATATTGTTCGGCGATCAGTTTCCGTTCGGCCGAGGGCGCGTCCGAAACGCCGGGATCGTCTCCGCCAGTCGCTTCGCTCCAATTGCGATTGCGCAGCGCGGCCTGGCGCTCGGAACGATAGCGGTCGATCATCAGCAGGTCGGCGACGCGGAAAAGATAGGGCAGGGGTGCGGAAATCGGGCCTGTCGCCGCGGTGTTGATCCTGACCCACACTTCGTGCAGCAAATCTTCCGCAGCATCGCCCGCCCCGCGCGCCAGCAGGAAGCGCAGCAACCGCTCGCGATGCTCGACAAAGGCGCGAGCAAGTCCATCGGCTTGCGGTGTCTGTGTCATGGTATGGGGTGCGCCGAAGGTTCCGGAATTTGAGCGACGATTTGCCGTGGTTGAGCGATTTACAATGAAGATTGGTGCGCGGCCAGCGTAAGGCGCAAGCAACTAGTCGCAAATCGGGCCAAGGGGAAGCGCTGCACGTCGCGATTTGATGAACCGATACTTTGAAATTCGGGCAGGGCGAGCCCGCCGCATGAAGGAAGCCAGATGATCGAGACCGAAAGATTGTTGCTGCGCCGCTGGAAAGCCAGCGACCTCGATCCGTTCAGCGAAATGGGGCAGGACCCTGAAGTGATGCGGCATTTCCCCAAATTCCTCAGCCGCGAGGAATGCGAAGTGATGATCCGGGACCGGATCGAAGTGCATCTGGAGCGGCACGGCTTCGGGTTTTGGGCGGTCGAGCGAATCGAAGACCAGGCGTTCCTCGGCTTTGTGGGCATCGCGCATGTCGGCTTCGCTTGCCCGATCGAGGGGGAGGTCGAGATCGGCTGGCGGCTGGCGAGGCACGCCTGGGGCAAGGGCTATGCCTTCGAAGCTGCATCGGCGGCGATGGAGTTCGGCTTCGGCAATCTGGACCTCGACCGGATCGTGGCGATGACTGTGATCGGCAACGAGCCTTCGTGGCGGCTGATGCAAAAGCTCGGCATGACCAGGACACCCGAACTCGATTTCGACCACCCGTGGATCGAGGAGGGGCATTTGCTGCGCCCGCATATTGTCTATTGCAAGGACGCTCCGGCCCGATAGCGCCCTGGCCGTCGATCAAGGCATGGTGGGCGGTGACGGGCTCGAACCGCCGACCCTCTCGGTGTAAACGAGATGCTCTACCAACTGAGCTAACCGCCCCCCCTGCCTCGCTGCGGAGAAGCGCGCTATCTAGCGTGGCTTCGCGCAAAATCAATTGCCCATTGCTTGCCGGTCGGTTTAGGCGGGCGCCATAATGATCAAACGGGTTTCAGTATTTGCCACGGGCGGCACCATCGCCGGGATTGCGGGGTCCGCGATCGCAAGGGATTATCGCGCGGGCCAGATCCGGATCGAGGATTATCTCGAACAGGCAGGCGGGCTGGGGCTGGAGGCGGAACTGTCCGGCCGCCAGATCGCCAATATCGATTCGGCAGACATGGGCCCGGCGGTTTGGAGCGACCTTCATCCGGCGATCATGGGCGCACTCGCGGACGGTAATTGCGACGGCGTGATCGTGACGCATGGCACCGACACGCTCGAAGAAACCGCTTTCCTGCTCGATTTGACTCTACCCGCCACCAAGCCGGTGGTGGTCGTGGGCGCGATGCGTCCGGCCGATGCCGTTGGGTATGACGGCCTGAGGAACTTCGCCAATGCTGTGCGCGTAGCATGCGATTCCGAAGCGGCCGGGCGCGGCGTGCTGGTGGTGATGGGGGACCGCGTGTTCGCCGCACGCGATGTGCGCAAGGTGCGCACGCGCGAGGTCGATGCCTTCCGCGGCTTCCCGCGCGAATCGGTTGGGCTGGTGACGCCTGCCTCGCTCGACTGGTTCGGCGCGCCGTGGCGAAGCGATGTGGAGGCGCGGCTCGAATGGCATGACGATCTGCCCGACGTGCCGATACTTTATGTCTATGCCGGGATGCGGCCGGATGCGCTGGCCTGCATGATTGGCGATTCGACGCGTGGAATCGTGGTGGCTGGCGTGGGCGAAGGCAACATGCCCGAGCCGGTGCGGCAAGAGCTTGTCCGCCTTGCACGAAAGGGGCTGGTTGTCGTGCGCGCCAGCCGCACCGACGAAAGCCTTGTCGACCGCGAGCCGGAGGACGATGAGAACGGCTTTGTCGCCGCTCGCGCGCTCGGCCCGGCTAAGGCGCGAATCCTGCTGATGCTGCTGGTCGCGAACGGGATCACCGATCCCGCCGCGATCCAGGCTGCGTTCGACAATCGCTAAAATTTAGCTCCAAGGCGTGACGAGGTATTTCTCGCCCGTCTTCATCGCGCGATAATCGGTCACGGCGTCCTTGGTCAGCATCTCTTCAAGGTTGACCCGGCGCTTGTAGCTGCTGGCGAAAGTGGTGGTGAGGTTGTCGAGCACGCGCTTGCGCATCCGCATCATCGTTTCCATCCCCGCCATCTGCAGGAACGGCGTGAGCAGCCAGCCCGACAGCGTCCAGCCGAAGCCGTAGCTGGGCGTCAGGATGGTCGGGCCGAGGTCCAGCCTGCCGTATATGAACATGCGCTTCTGCTGGTTCGATCCATAGCGGCTGTATTCGGTCATCTTGCTGACCGCGACCTGCTCCATCGCCTTGAACACATTGTCGACCGCCTGCCCGCCGCCGATCGGGTCGAAGCCATAGAAGGCGTCGGTCGCATCGATCGCATCGCGCAATTGCGCCATGAAGTTGCCATCGGACGAGTTGACCACGTATTTGGCGCCGAGGCCCTTGAGCATGTCGACATGTTCTGCCTTGCGCACGATGTTGACCAGCTCGATCCCGTCTTCCTGGCAGATCTTGATCAGCATTTGGCCAAGGTTCGATGCGGCGGCGGTGTGGACGATCGCTTTCGCGCCATCCATCCTGGCATTCTCGACGAAGCCGAGCGCCGTCATCGGGTTGACGAAGGCGCTCGCGCCGTCCTCCGAGGAATGATCGCCCAGCGGCAGGCACATCGCCGCATCGGCGATGCAATACTGGCTGTAGGCATTGCCGGGCACGCAAGCGACGCGCTGGCCCATCAGCGCCTTCGCCATGTCGCTGTCACCCGTGGCGACCACCGTGCCCGCGCCTTCATTGCCGGCGGGCAGCTTTGCGCCGTGGCGCGCCTTGGACCCGGTGTTGAAGGGTTCGGGCATGTTCGCGACATATTTGCCGTGCGAATATTCGGCGTTTTCGAGATCGGCTGCGCCGGTCAGGATTGCGAGGTCCGAGGGGTTGATGGGCGCCGCTTCCATCTTCACGAGCACCTGGTTGCCCGTGGGGTCGGGGAAGGTCACTTCCTCGATCGCGACTGTGAGCGTGCCATCGCTTTCGAGCGTGGTGAAAAGCTGCTTTCCGGTGGTGCTCATGTCGTAGTGTCCTCTCCTGGATAGATTGCCCTCACGAAGTAGAGGCCGTGGGGCGGTGCATTCAAGCCCAATTCCTGTCGGTCGCGCGCTTCCAGCGCTTCGGCAAGCTGTTCCTCGCGCCAGCGGCCCATGCCGACAAGGGCAAGGCAGCCTACCATGCTGCGCACCTGGTGGTGCAGGAAACTGCGTGCTGCGGCGTGGATGCGAACTTCCTCGCCAATTCGTTCGACATCGAGCCGGTCGAGCGTCTTGAGTGGGCTTTCGGCCTGGCAATGCGCCGAGCGGAAGGTGGTGAAATCGTGCAGCCCGACCAGTGCCTGTGCGGCGCGGTGCATCGCCTTTTCGTCGAGTTCCTGCGGTACTTGCCAGGCTCGGTTGAGATCGAGCGTCAAGGGCGCACGGCGGTTGGCGATGCGATAGACGTAAGCGCGCCCCAAGCAGGAAAAGCGCGCGTGCCAATCGTCGGGCACGATCTCGCAATGGGTCACTGCAATGGGATTTGGCCGCAAATGCGCGTTGAGCGCTTCCATCAGCCGAAAGGGAGCAATCTCCTTCCCCATGTCGAAATGGCTGCGCATGGCCAGCGCGTGGACCCCGGTGTCGGTGCGGCCCGCGCTGTGCAGCGTCACCTTTTCGCCGGTCACCGCCTGCGCCGCTTCCTCGACCGTTTGTTGCACGCTGGGCCCGTGCGCCTGCCGCTGCAGGCCCTGGAACGGCGTGCCGTCGAATTCGAGGGTGAGCGCGAAACGGGTCACGGCAGGATCGTGCCCTTCGCCACTGGCCGCCCGCGCAGGAATTCTGCCCGGTCCATCGCTGGCTTGCCCGCGCGCTGCAGCCGTAGGGGGCGGATCGCGCCTGAACCGCAAGCGATGGCGAAATCCTCATCGAGCACTTCGCCTGGCGCGCCCGAGCCCGCCGCCAGCTCGGCGCGCAGCAATTTTACGCGTTCCAGCCCATTGGAGCCTTCAAGCTCGAACCACGCGCCGGGGAATGGCGCGAGTCCGCGCGCCAGTCGTTCGATCGCTTCGGCAGGCTGCGCCCAGTCGATCCGCGCCTCGGCCTTGTCGATCTTGGGGGCATAGCTCGCCTGCGCATCATCCTGTGGCTCAGCGCTGAGGCGATCGAGCTTGCCGAGCGTTTCGAGCATCAATTGGGCGCCAAGTTCCGCCAATTCCGCGGTCAGTTCGCCGGAGGTCTTCCGGTCGACCGGCGTGGTCGCCTTGGCCAGCATGGGGCCGGTGTCGAGCCCCGCTTCCATCTGCATGATGGTGATGCCGGTCACTTCGTCCCCCGCCATCACCGCACGATGGATCGGCGCGGCACCGCGCCAGCGCGGAAGGATCGAGGCATGGATATTGAGGCAGCCGTGCTTCGGTGCGTCGAGTATCGCTTGCGGCAGGATCAGGCCGTAAGCGGCCACTACCGCAACGTCGGCCTGCAAGGCCGCGAAGCGCTCCTGCTCTTCGACGCTCTTCAGCGAGGTGGGATGGCGCACCTCGATTCCCAAACTTTCGGCTGCCGCTTGCACGGGCGAGGGTTGCAGCTTCTTGCCCCGGCCCGCCGGGCGCGGCGGCTGGGTATAGGCGCACACGATCTCGTGCCCGGCGCCGTGCAGCGCTTCCAGCGCCGGGACGGCGAAATCAGGCGTTCCCATGAAGATTATGCGCATCGAAACAAAAAACCGTTCACCGTGAGCCTTTCGAAGGGTCGTCCTTACTTTGAGCGAGGGAAAAAGAAAGTGCAGGGCTTCGACAAGCCCAGCCCGAACGGTTAGTGGAAGCCCATGGCATCGCAAGAGATCGAGACATTGGCGAATGCGCTGGCGCGGCTGCCCGGGCTGGGCCCGCGCAGCGCGCGGCGCGCGGTGCTGTGGCTGGTGAAGAACCGCGAACAGGCACTGCCCGCGTTGCTCGGCGCATTGTCCGCAGTGCGCGAAACGCTGGTCGAATGCGACACCTGCGGCAATGTCGACACCAAGAACCCTTGCGGCATTTGCGCCGATCCGCGCCGCGACGCGAAGGCGCTTTGCGTGGTGGAAGACGTCGCGGACCTCTGGGCGCTCGATCGCGCGCGGCTGTTCACCGGGCGCTATCACGTTCTGGGCGGGCGGCTTTCGGCGCTCGACGGGGTGCGGCCCGAGGATCTCAACATCGCCGCGCTGCTTGCGCGGGTCGAGCAGGGCGGGATCGACGAGGTGGTGCTCGCCATGAACGCCACGCTGGAGGGGCAGACCACCGCGCATTACCTTGCCGAGCGGCTCGAGACCTTCCCGCTGCGGATCACCCAGCTTGCTCATGGCCTGCCGGTGGGCGGCGAGCTCGACTATCTCGACGAAGGCACGCTGGCGCAGGCACTGCGCGCGCGCAGGC
The DNA here is from genome assembly GCF_052683155.1 of Altererythrobacter sp. Z27. NCBI lineage: Bacteria > Pseudomonadati > Pseudomonadota > Alphaproteobacteria > Sphingomonadales > Erythrobacteraceae > Altererythrobacter > Altererythrobacter sp. Z27. The sequence continues at coordinate 142,283 of NZ_JBQYMC010000001.1, forward strand.
CGGTCGGCTAGCCGATTACAATCATCGGAAACGCTCGCTTGCGATAGCGGCTGGCGGGCACTAAATGAGCGCCATGGCTATTCGTGAAATCCTGGAAGTGCCGGACCCCCGGCTCAAGGTCGTGTCCGAACCCGTGACGGTGTTCGATGATGAGCTCAAAACCCTCGTCGCCGACATGTTCGAGACGATGTATGACGCGCCCGGCATCGGCCTTGCGGCGATCCAGGTGGGCGTGCCGTTGCGCCTGCTGGTGATCGACCTCCAGCCCGACGATCCCGACGCGCCGCCGGTCGAATGCGATCACGGCGGCCACAAGCACACCCATCCGGCGACCAGGAAGGAGCCGCGGGTGTTCGTGAACCCGGTGATCGTCGATCCGGCGGAAGAGCTGGCGACCTACCAGGAAGGCTGCCTTTCGGTCCCTGAAATCTATGCCGATGTCGATCGCCCGGCGACCTGCACGGTCCGCTATCAGGACCTCGACGGCAACCATCACGAAGAGCAGATGGAGGGGTTGATGGCCACCTGCATCCAGCACGAGATGGACCACCTTGAGGGCATCCTCTTCATCGACCATCTCAGCCGACTCAAGCGCAGCATGGCGCTGAAGAAGCTGCAGAAGCTCCGCGCGGCGGCGTAATGATTGCGCACGCCATCCGGCGTGCGATTTCCTCGCTCATTGCGATCAAAGATCGCATCGCTGCGGACGGGCGGTCGCCCTTGCGACCCTTCGGGCCGTTCTCTCGCGCCTTCCGTCACCCCGGCCTTCGAGCTGGGTTCGAGCTTTCTTTGGAAAACTCGCTTCGGCACTAGCGTTCCCTGTCCGTTCCGCATAGAGTTGTGCGATGGATCCAACGCTTCTTGCCATTATCGCGCTTGTCCTCGGCCTCGCTATCGGGGCGGGTATCGGCTGGTTCATCGGTGCTCGTCCGGTTGCCGAGCTGAAGGCGCGCGCGGAAGAGCGCGAGAGCGAGTTCAAGCGCGCGGTGGCGGAACTGGGCGAAGCGCAGATCGAGCTGGCGACGCTCAGGGCCAATGCCTCCAATTTCGACAAGCAGATGGCGCAGATGCGCGAAGCGCGCGAGGAAATGCTTACGCAGTTCAAGGCGCTGGGCAGCGAAGTCCTGTCGCGCAGCCAGGAGGAATTCCTCAAGCGCGCCGAGGAACGCTTCAAGCAGTCCGAGGATGCGGGCGAAGCCAAGATCAAGGCCTTGCTCAACCCAGTTGGCGAGCGGCTGCGGCAATATGAGCAGCAGGTCGAAACGCTGGAGAAGCAGCGTGTCGACGCCTTCGGCCAGCTCACGGGGCTGATCCAGTCGATGCGCGAAGGGCAGGAGCAGGTCCGCCGCGAAGCGCAGCGGCTGGGCAATTCGCTCACCAATGCGCCCAAGGCGCGCGGTCGCTGGGGTGAGCGAGCGCTGCAGAACCTGCTGGAACAGTGTGGCCTCGCCGAACACACCGATTTCATGATGGAGCATTCGATCGATACCGAGGACGGGCGGCTGCGCCCCGACGCGATCGTTCGCATTCCCGGCGGCAAGGTGCTGGTGATCGATTCCAAGGTTTCGCTCAACGCCTATCAGGAAGCTTTCGAGGCCGACAATGATACGGCGCGCGATGCCGCGCTGGCCGATCATGTCCGCTCGATGCGCAATCACGTGCAGACGCTTGGCGCAAAGAGCTACCAGAGCCAGTTCGAGGAAGCGCCCGACTATGTCGTGATGTTCGTGCCGGGCGAGCATTTCGTCGCCGCCGCACTCGAACACGATCCCGATTTGTGGAACTTCGCCTTCGACAAGCGCGTGCTGCTGGCGACGCCGACCAATCTCGTCGCGATCGCGCGAACGGTGGCGCAGGTGTGGCGGCAGGACGGGCTGGCACGCGAAGCGCAGGAAATCGGCAAGATGGGCGCGGAGCTTTACGACCGGCTTCGCGTTGCGGCGGACCACCTCAAGCGCGTGGGCGGGGGGCTCGAAACCGCAGTCAACAATTACAACAAGTTCGTCGGCAGCTTCGAACGCAATGTGCTTTCGTCGGGCAAAAGGCTGGCGGAAAAGGGCATCGAAATCGGCAAGGCCGAAATCGAGGAAGTGCCGCTGGTCGAAGCCGCGCCACGCTATACCAGCGACGATTTGCTGGCCGACGGATCGCAGGAAGCCGCGGAGTAAGCGCACCCTCGCGAAGCCGCCGCCACGCGCGCCGGCCATTTTTCGCAAGCCAAAACCGATTCGTGCGCGTATGGGGCAGCGCAACATACGCGGGACCGGTTGCGTCCCGCCTGCCCACTTTCGAAATCTGACCGGCCCGATCTTGTCGCTCGCCGCGCTCCAGCGCGCATCTTCCTTATGAGTTTACGCCATGACCTTCGATGACCTTCCTTCGAGCCTGAAAGCCGCGCTGGCCGAACGGAATTACGAATCCGCCACGCCTGTGCAGGCTGCAGTTCTCCAGCCGGAAGCGCTTGGCCGCGACCTCGTCGTGTCCGCCCAGACCGGATCGGGCAAGACCGTCGCCTTCGGCCTCGCCATGGCGGGCGAATTGCTCGACGCCTCGGGCGCGGTGCGCAGCGCGCCTTCGCCGCTGGCACTGGTGATCGCGCCAACCCGCGAACTGGCGCTGCAGGTCAGCCGCGAGCTGGCGTGGCTCTATCGTGGTGCCGGGGCGCGGATCGCGACTTGCGTCGGCGGCATGAACCCGTCGCAGGAACGCAAGGTTCTGCGCGCCGGCGCCACGATCGTCGTCGGTACACCGGGGCGGTTGCGCGACCATCTCGAACGCGGCGCGCTCGACCTCTCGGCGCTCGCCGCCGTCGTGCTCGACGAAGCTGACGAAATGCTCGACATGGGTTTTCGCGAAGAGCTCGAGGAAATTCTCGACGCGACCCCCGAAACGCGCCGCACGCTGCTGTTCTCGGCAACCATGCCGCGCCCGATCGAAGCGCTTGCACGCCGTTACCAGCATGACGCATTGCGCATCGCCACGATCAGCGACCAGCGCGGCCATGGCGACATCGCCTATCAGGCGGTCACGGTCTCTCCCCCGGAGATCGAGAACGCGGTGGTCAATCTGCTGCGTTTCCACGAGGCTGAAACGGCGATCCTGTTCTGCGCCACGCGCGACAATGTGCGGCACTTGCACGCCACCCTGCAGGAGCGCGGCTTTGCGGTTGTGGCGCTGTCGGGAGAACATTCGCAGTCCGAGCGCAACCACGCCTTGCAGGCGCTGCGCGACCGGCGCGCGCGGGTATGCGTCGCCACTGACGTTGCCGCGCGAGGGATCGACCTGCCGACGCTGAGCCTTGTCGTCCATGTCGAGATTCCGCGCGATGCCGAAACCCTGCAGCACCGTTCGGGCCGCACCGGGCGCGCGGGCAAAAAAGGCACGGCTGTGCTGATCGTGCCGTTTTCGCGGCGCAGGCGCGTCGAGGAAATGCTGCGGCGCGCGCGGATCGAAGCGCAATGGACCGACGTGCCCGATCGCGAGGCGATCAAGGCGAAGGATCGCGAGCGGCTGCTCGACGTGCTGTTGCGCCCGGTCGAAGTGGACGAGGGCGATAGCGAACTGGCCGAACGCCTGCTGGCTGAGAAGTCGCCGCAGGAAATCGCAGCCATGCTGGTGCAGGCGCACCGTTCGAAAATGCCCGAGCCTGAAGACATTGCCGCCAACACGCCCGAAGCGCGCCGCGCCGCGCAGCAGGAACGGCATCGGCCCGGCTTCGAAGACGTGGTCTGGTTCCGCATGGACATCGGCCGGCGCCAGAATGCCGATCCGCGCTGGATCCTGCCGCTGCTGTGCCGCCGTGGGCATATCACCCGCAACGAGATCGGCGCGATCCGCATCGGCCCGATGGAAACCTATTTCCAGATCCCGCAAGCGATTGCAGAGAAGTTCGGCGCGGCGGCCATGCGTACGGCGGGCGCTGACGGTGACGAGGAAAGCATCCTGATCGAAAGGTCGGACGGCGGCCCGCGCGAGGCTGCGCGCAGCCATCGCAAGGGCCAGCCTTCAAGGCATGAGGGGGCAGGCAAGCCGCACGTCAAGGCCAAGCCATTCCACAAGGGTGGCGACAAGGGCAGGCACCGGAATGCGGGCGCGGCGCAGGATCAGGCGCGCAAGCCGACCCGCAAGCCGAAGCATGCGAAGCCAAAGGGCAGGTGATCGCGCGGCGCGCTTGCCAGCTTCAGTTGTCTAGCGCCGCTAACACCTCGTAGGCCAGCACCGCGCCGGCAACCGCCGCGTTGAGCGAATCCGCACGGCCCTTCATCGGCATGGTCACGCGCAAATCGCTCGCCGTCTCGTATTCCTCGGGCAAGCCTTGCGACTCGTTTCCGACAAGGATGAAGCAAGGCGCCCGATAGGGCGCGCTGCGATAGGGCACTGCATCGCGCAGCGAAGCGGCCACCAATTGCCCTTCGCCAGCGCGCAACCACGGCAGGAAGTCCTCCCACCGCGCCTGCGCGACCTGCTGGGTGAAGATCGCGCCCATGCTGGCGCGCACCGCCTCGACGCTGAAGGGATCGGCGCAATCGTCGATCAGGATCAGCCCGCCAGCGCCAACGGCATCGCCGGTGCGCAGCATTGTTCCAAGATTGCCGGGATCGCGCAGCGCCTGCGCCACCAGCCAGATTTTCGCCTTGCCGCGGTTTAGCGCGGCGAGCGACGTGTCGAATTCGGCGAAAACGCCCGCCACCGCCTGCGGGTTGGCCTTTCCGGTGATCTTCGAAAGGATGTCGGGCGAAGTCTCGATCACATCGCCACCCGCCGCCAGAACCTCGCGTTCGAGCGCGTCGAGCAGGGGATGTGGATCGCGTCCGCTCGCCATCACCAGCATTTCAGGCAAATGCCCGCATTCGCGCGCGTCGGTCAGCAGCCGCAGCCCTTCGGCAAGGAACTTGCCCGAAGCCTTGCGGTGCTTCTTTTCGCGCAATGAGCGCAAATATTTTACCGTGGGATTGGAAAAGCCGGTGATCTGGCGGCGTTCGGGCTGCGGGCTCACTCTTCGCCGAATCCGTCTTCGATCATCGCGCAGAGATCGGCAAAAACCGTCTCGGCATTGTCACCCGCCACGATCAGCTCGACCTCGTCGCCCTTGGCCGCGCCCAGCATCATCAGGCCCAGGATCGATCCGCCCGCAGCCTCGTGCCCGTCTTTCGCCACGCGCACCTGCGTATTTCCGGGAAGAGTGGCCACAGCGCCGACGAATTTGGCGCTGGCGCGCGCATGCAGCCCGCGCTTGTTGACGATGGTGAGGGACCGCCGGAGTTCGCTCACGCCTTCGCCTTCTCCGGTGCGGGGCTTTCGCCCAGGAACTCGCTCGCAACCGTGATGTAATTGCGCCCGGCCTGCTTGGCCGCGGCTACGGCATCGACCACGTTCATCGATTTGCGCGCGCCGGCCAGCCGGATCAGCATGGGCAGATTGATCCCCGCGATCACTTCGACATGCCCGCGGTCGAGCAGCGAGATGGCGAGGTTCGACGGGGTGCCGCCGAACAAATCGGTCAACACGATCACGCCCTGGCCCTCGTCGACGCGCGCGATGGCGTCCGCAATGTCCTTGCGCCGCCGCTCCATGTCGTCATTGGGGCCAATGCAAATCGTCGCGATCGCCTGTTGCGGACCGACTACGTGCTCCATCGCATCGACGAAGTGTTCTGCCAATTGGCCATGCGTGACCAGGATCATACCGATCATGAGAAAGTGCCAGGTCCGTTCATTCCTGCGGCGCGACGCCGTGTTGTTCGTTCCAGGTATTCAACGCTTCATTCCTTCGATTTCGTCGGTCGTGCGCGATCCCAGATTGCGGTGGCGGACAGTGGGCGAAAATCCCGCATCGCGCAAGCCTTGGGCAATCTGTTCGGCGGTGAATACCGAGCGGTGCTTGCCTCCGGTGCAGCCGAAGGCGATGTGAACATAGCCCTTGCCTTGGGCGCGATAGCGCGGGAGCAGGGTTGTGAGCAGTCCCAGGATGCGCTCAAAGCTTTCGCCGAAGCCGGGATCCTTGCGGATATGCGCGGCAACCGGCTCGTCGAGCCCGGTCAGCGGGCGCAGTTCGTCGACCCAATGCGGATTGTCGAGAAACCGCATGTCGAACACGAGGTCGGCAAGTGGCGGGGTGCCGCGTGCGAAGCCGAAACTCGACACCGTGACCGTCATCGGCCCGCCCGGCCCTTCGGCGAAGAGGTCGCGAATGTGCTGCTGCAAATCGTTTAACGCAAAATCGCTGGTGTCGATCACCACGTCCGCCCAGCGGCGCAGCGGGTCGAGCAGGTCGCGTTCGGCCCTGATGCCTTCGGGCAGCGGGCGGCCTTCCGCCATCGGGTGTCTGCGGCGGGTTTCGTTATAGCGGCGCTCGAGTTCCTGGGTCGAGCAATCCATGAACATGGTCGAGATCGAAATGTCCTCGCGCTCGCCAAGCCGGGCAACCAGCTCGATGACATCCTGCGGCACGAAACCGCGCGTGCGCGAGTCGAAGCCGATCGCCAGCCGCCCCGGCCGCGCATCCGGCGCGGTGATCATCGGTTCGAGCAGGCGTACCGGCAAATTGTCGACGGTTTCCCAGCCGAGATCTTCGAGCACATGCAGCGCGGTCGACTTGCCCGCGCCGAGCATTCCGGTGACCAGCAGGATCCGCTGGCGGGCAGGTGCGCCAGTCGGCGGCGAGGCAGTGCTTTGCGGGTCGCTCATGCGGCGCATTGTCGCGCGAGCCGCGCGCCATGGGAAGGGGCAAAGCGCAGCCGCACTCGATCAGTCCTCCAACGGTCGCAGGCCATGCACATGCAAGGCCCATTCGGCGCGCAGGGCTTGTATCGCATCGCCGGGGCGGAACCGCAGGAGCGGGAGGGCCAGCCCAAGAACTTCCCGCGTTTGAACCGGATCGGGGAAGCGCGGCGCTTCGGCCTCGAGCGTCAGGATCAGCGCGAGTGGAGCGCTGGTCGCTGGCAGGTCGACGATCCCGACACCGCGGATTTCGAGCTTGTTGGCGATGTTGGGCGGTGGCGAGGCGATGACTGAATCGCCTTCGCGAATAAGCCGGACCCCGTCGTCCCCGATTAGTTGCGCGCCGCGATCGATCAAGGCCAGTGCTAGGCTCGATTTGCCGCTGCCCGGCGGCCCCTCAATGAGCAGCGCCCGGCCGCCGATTGCGACCGCTGTGGCCTGGACGAGAAACTCGTTACCGCTCATGGCGCGGCCGGAAGTTCGAGCCTGAGGCAGGCTCCGGGCTTCCCGTCAGGGCGTGCGTCCGCTGAAAGCGTGCCATCATGCGCCTCTGCAATGGCGCGGGCGATGGCGAGACCCAGGCCTGAGTGGTTGCCGAAATCCTCTGCCTCTGGCCGCACCGAATGGAAGCGTTCGAACACTTTCTCGCGCGAGTCCTCGGGGATGCCGGGACCCGCGTCGCACACCGTGAGAGTCACGCGCTGGCCGTCGCTGGCGACCCCCACTTCGATCGGTGCATCTGCGGGCGAGAAGGACACCGCATTGTCGAACAGGTTTTCGATCACGCGTTCCAACCGCGGCACCACCCCGGTCACCACGGCGGCGCGTCCGTTGGTTGCCAGCACGATCCGGTGATCGGCATTTTCCGCGCGGTCCTCGCGCGAGCCGATGATCGCCGCCACCAGCTTGGCCAGGTCGATCCGTTCGCGCGTGGCGCGCGACATTTCGGCGTCGATGCGGCTGGCATCCGAAATTTCCGTGACCAGCCGGTCGATCCGCCGGACGTCATGCGTGGCGATGTCGAACAGCTTGCCGCGCAATTCGGGATCCTCGACGCGCGGCAAAGATTCGATCGCGCTGCGCAGCGATGCAAGCGGGTTCTTGATCTCGTGCGCGACGTCGGCTGCGAAACTGTCAACCGCGTCGATCCTTTGACGCAGCGCGCCGGTCATGTCCGATACGGCGCGCGCGAGCCTGCCGATCTCGTCGCGCCGCTCGGGCAGGCGGGGAACTTCGACGTCGCGCCCCCGGCCCTGGCGAACCTTCACCGCCGCATTGGCGAGCAGCCGCAGTGGAGAGACGATCGTGCGCGCGAGGAACAGCGAAAGCAGGATCGAAGCGGCGAGCGCCAGCAACACTGCGATCCCCAATGTCGTGCGTGCCGCACGCACGGCCATGGTGATGTCGACTGCGTTGCGGGTGGTGAGCAGGGTCGCTCCGTTGAGCCCCACAGGAGCCGCAGCATTGATCACCGGGCTGCCATCGGGCGCGTCGCGTAGCTGGATCTGGGTGACGCCTTGTTCGCGCGCGCGGCGCAGTTCGGGCCATGCGTCGGCCGACGAATCCTCCGGCTCGAAATAGTCGGGGATCGGGTCTGCACCCACGATCGTGTCCACGCCGCGGTCGAGCGCGCGGGCGAAATCTTCCGCAAAGGTCTCGTCGCCCGGCACATCGAGCACAAAGGCGGGCTGGTCGAGGGCGAAGCTGTCGGCCCAGAGGCGTCCTTCGGCATCGAACATGCGCAGCCGCATCCGCTGTTCCTTGCCGATTTGCACGAGCAGCGCTTCCTGCCGCGTGCGCGACGCACCAGCGAGCGCTTCGGCGGTGATCTGCGCTTCGATGCGGGCAAGCTTGTAGCGTTCGTTGAGGAGCTGCGTGCGATAGGAGTCGAGATAGAAGATCCCGCCGCCCAGCAGCGCCAGCGGCAGGATGTTCACCACCAGGATGCGCGAAGTGAGCGGCAGCCGTGCGCTCCAGCCCAGCGGGCCGATCGTGCCTTCTGTCAGTGATTTGCCGTCGCTGTCAGCCATCGGTGAAGCTGTATCCCGCGCCATAGAGCGTATCGATCGCCGAGAAGTCTGGGTCGACCTGCCGGAACTTGCGGCGCATCCGCTTGATGTGGCTGTCGACCGTGCGATCGTCGACGAACACATCGTCGGGATAGGCCGCGTCCATCAGCTGGTTCCGGCTCTTGATCACGCCGGGGCGTGCGGCGAGAGCCTCGAGAATCAGGAACTCGGTCACTGTCAGGGACACGGGCTGCCCGCCCCATGTGACCTGGTGCCGCGCCGGGTCCATGAACAATTGGCCGCGCGTGATCGAAGTAGCCGCCGGCTGGGATTCCCCGGCTTCGCTCGACCCCGGCGGAAGCCCGGCATCGGCCCGCCGCAAGATCGCACGAATCCGGGCTGTCAGCAGCCGAAGGCTGAAGGGTTTGGCGATATAGTCATCCGCGCCGAGCTCCAGCCCGGCCTCTTCATCGGCCTCATCGTCCTTGCTGGTCAGGAAAATCACCGGAAGCTCGGAATGCGCGCGCACTTTGCGCAGCAGTTCCATCCCGTCCATCTTGGGCATCTTGATGTCGAACACCGCAAGGTCGGGCGGGTTGTCGAGCAAGGCCTTGAGGGCGGTTTCCCCGTCAGAATAGACGCGCGTGACAAAGCCTTCGGATTGCAGCGCGATCGAAACGGTGGTGAGGATATTGCGATCATCATCGACCAGCGCGATCACAGTATCTCCGCTTTTATCCGCCGGATCGCCTGTCGGCTCGACCATTGCCGGTCCCTTCATCGTCATTGCGTATCATCGACTAGCGGTTTGCGCGCCGCGAAACAACGAGTCGCCGCAGTTCCATACCGCTAAATAGGTAGTTTCCGCCTCGTCGTTTGACGGGCGGGGCGGCGGAGTTTAGAGGGCGAATCCGAATCCACGCATTCGTATGCACAGATGTAACCGCGATGCGTCGGAACGAGCGCTGAGGGATGTGCCCCATGTGGGCCAACCGGTAAAATCCAGGAGATACGCGTGTCCATTTCGCTTGCCCTTCCTCTTTCCAGCCAGGGTATTGAAACCGCCGCAACAATTCACGCCAATCTTGGCACGCCGCAGCTGGTCGAGCATGCGCTCGGCAATGGTGAAGGCGAGCTGTCGCGCTACGGCGCGCTGGTGGTTAAGACCGGATCGCACACCGGCCGCAGCGCCAAGGACAAGTACATTGTCCGCAACGGCGAGACCGAGAACAGCGTGTGGTGGGGCAAGGTCAATGTCGAGATGTCGCCTGAACATTTCGCCGCGCTCAAGGCCGACTTCCTCGCTGCGCTGAAGGACAAGCAGACGCTCTACGTCGCCGACCTGTTTGGCGGTTCGCAGCCGGAGCATCGTGTCAATGTGCGCGTGATTAACGAGCTGGCCTGGCACAATCTGTTCATCCGCACGTTGCTGGTGCGCCCAACGGCTGACCAGCTGGCCGATTTTGCGCCCGAATACACCATCATCGACCTGCCCAGCTTCCGCGCTGACCCTGAGCGTCACGGTTGCCGCAGCGAAACGGTGATCGCGGTCAATTTCAGCGAAAAGCTGATCCTGATCGGCGGCACCAAATACGCCGGCGAAATGAAGAAGAGCGTGTTCGGCATCCTCAACTATTTGCTGCCGACCAAGGGCGTGATGCCGATGCACTGTTCGGCCAATATCGGAGCCGACGGCAAGACGGCGGTGTTCTTCGGCCTGTCGGGCACCGGCAAGACGACGCTGTCGGCCGATGCCAGCCGCACGCTGATTGGCGATGACGAGCATGGCTGGTCGGATACGGCGGTCTTCAACTTCGAAGGCGGCTGCTACGCCAAGATGATCCGCCTTTCGGAAGAAGCCGAACCTGAAATCTATGCCACCACCCGCCGTTTCGGCACTGTGCTCGAAAACGTGGTGATGGACCCGGAAACGCGCGAACTCGATCTCGACGACAATTCGCTCGCGGAGAATACCCGCGGCGCTTACCCAATCGACTTCATCCCCAACGCTTCGGCTGAAAACCTGGGGCCGGTGCCGAGCAATGTCATCATGCTCACCGCAGATGCTTTCGGCGTCCTGCCTCCGATCGCGCGGCTCACGCCCGACCAGGCGATGTACCACTTCCTGTCGGGTTACACCGCCAAGGTTGCGGGCACTGAAATCGGCGTGACCGAGCCCGAAGCGACCTTCAGCACCTGTTTCGGCGCGCCCTTCATGCCGCGCCACCCCAGCGTCTACGGAAACCTGCTCAAGGAACGCATCGCCAAAGGCGGGGTTGCCTGCTGGCTGGTCAACACCGGCTGGACCGGCGGCAAGTATGGCGTGGGCAGCCGCATGCCGATCAAGGCGACGCGCGCGCTTCTCAATGCCGCGCTCGATGGCAGCCTCAACAATGCGGAATTCCGCAAGGACCCGAATTTCGGCTTCGATGTTCCCGTCAGCGTGCCCGGCGTCGACAGCGCGATCCTCGATCCGCGTTCGACTTGGGAAGACAAGGACGAATACGATCGCACCGCCGAAAAGCTGGTGCGCCTGTTCATCGATAATTTCGCCCAGTTCGAAGCGCATGTCGACCAGGGCGTGCGCGAAGCGGCTCCGCATGGAGTGGTTGCCGCCTGATCCATTTTGGCGAGTGGAGAGGAGAGGCCTCGTTCCCGATCGGGAACGGGGCCTTTTTTATGACATAAGCTGCTGTCATCCTGCCCGGATTGTGGAACCGGAGGAGGTTAAGACATGAGCCTGTTTGACGGGATACTTAAGGCCATCCTGGGGGCGCCCGACGACGTGAGGAATCTTGCGGCGCAAGTCGGGATAGATGCGGACATGGCGGAAAAGGCCATCGCGGCGCTCGCGCATGCGCACCAGATGCAGGGCGATACGGTCGAACTTGCATCGGCCAATACCGGGCTCGATACAGATGTGCTGTCCGAAATCGTCAAGCAGATCGGAGGCGAAGGCTCGCTGATGGAATTTGCGAACGCGGTTGGGGACAACCCCTAGGCGGTTGAAGGGCGGCTTGGCTCCTAGGCCTTTGTCCCCGCAATATAGCGATCGACATTCTTGGCGAGCACATCGAGCGGGGAATTCCCGCCCAGGATCACCGCATCGTCGAATGCCTTGAGGTCATAGGCCGCGCCCAGTTCCTGCTGCGCCCGGCTGCGTTGGCGCACGATCTCGCTATGCCCGATCTTGTAGCTGCACGCCTGGCCCGGCCAGCTGCAGTAACGATCGACCTCGCTGGCGACTTCCTCTTCCTTCGAACCATTGCGCTCGACGAAGAAGCGCCGCGCTTCCTCGCGCGTCCAGCGCTTGTGGTGCAGGCCGGTGTCGACCACCAGGCGGCAGGCACGGAAGGCGAGCGATTGCAGATAGCCCAGCCGCCCGACCTTGAAGTCGTCATAGGCGCCGAGTTCGTCCGCGAGCTGCTCGCCATAGAGCGCCCAGCCTTCGCTGAACGCGCCGAAGGCGAGGATCGAGCGGATCGGCGGCAGGCGGTTCGAATATTCGCCTTCCCAGACATGGCCGGGGATTGCCTCGTGATAGGTAAGATCGGCCAGGTCATATTTGCGATGGAGGTCGGTGCTGCGCAAATTGATCCAGAAGCGCCCGGGGATCGTGCCGTCCTTGCTGCCCGAGCCGCCATAGGCGCCCGGCGCGCCGGCTTCCTCGATCACGGGGATACGGCGGACCTCCATATTCGGATCGACCAGCGTGTTGAACGCACGCGGCATCTGCGCCTTGATCCACGCCAGCCGCTCGTCGATGAATTCGAAGATCTGCTTGCGGCCCGGATCGCCCTCGGCAAATTTGTAGCGCGGGTCTTCGCTCAGCGCCTGCATCCGCTCTCCGACGGTGCCGGTGGTGTATCCGATTTCCTTCAGGATCGGGTCCATCCGGCCATGGAGTTCTTCGAGTTCGGCAAGTCCCTGTTCGTGGATTTCGTCGGGCGACATGCTGGTGGTGGTCGATGCCTTGATGGCCCAGGCATACCATTCGTCCCCGCGCGGCTGCGCCCACATCCCGGCATCGCCCTTCGCTTCGCCGCGCAGCGACTTGAGTTCGGCGAGCTGGCGCTCGAGTGCGGGAACCACGCTGTCACGCACGATCGCTCCGGTCTGTTCGGCGGCTGCTTTGGCGGCGGCAATTTCGCTGCGTTCCAGGGGCGCGCGATAGATCGCCTCGGCACTGGCGACGCTCTGCTCCATCTGGGAGATCGCCTTGTCGAGAAGGAAGTCGGGCGGAACGAGGCCCATCGCGCGGGCCTGCTGCATGCGCACCAGTTCGCCGTCGAGTTGCGCCGGAAAGGCTTCGATCCGCGCGACATAGGCTTCGGCATCGCTCGCATCGCGGACCGGCTGGGTCGAATCCATGAAGCGCGGCATGTCGATATAGGCGCCGACGTTCTGGATCACGACGTAGGGCGCGTTGCGCCAGCTGCCCACGGCGACATCGCCATAGGGCAGGGCGAAGCCTTCGACTGCGGTGGAATAGGCGCTTTCGACCACGTCGAAGCCGGTCAGCTGGTCCGCCGTCATCCCTTCGCGTGGGTAGGCGCGCACCGCCTCCAGATCGGTTTCGAGCGCGGCGGCGTAGCGTGCAAGCCCTTCCGGCGTCTTGTCGCTCAGCTTGGCGCGTAGCGCTGCGAAATCACCTGTGTCGACGCCAAGGTTGGTCGCCCGCTCGGGCTCATGGCCAAGCAAATTGTAGGCGATCTGGTCGAGCATGGCGTCGGGCGCAAGCTCGGGAGCGGGCGCCATGCGGCAGGCCGGAAGCAGGGCGATGAGCGATGCACCGCCGATCCCCTTCAGGGCATCGCGGCGTGTGAGCGAGAATGTGGGCTGAGTCATTTGCTCCTGTTATCGGGAGCAATTGCTGTGTCAATCGGCCATCCCTGTGCATGGATTGCCGGTTTCGCGGAGCATCGAAATCGCCTAACGCGCGCGGCAAGGGAGCAAGCGCCGAATATGAATATGGTACTTTCGATCGTGATGCTGGCGGCGGGTGCGCTGATCCTTGGCGCCTTCGTGTTGTGGCGTCGCGGCGTGCCGGCCAAGCAGCCGCTGCTGATGTTGCTGCTGGCAGCGATCGCTATCGTGAATGTGCTGATCTGGACACTGCCCGATGCGAGCGGCGAAGCGCCGCTCGACCGGGTGCAGAAGGAAGCGGGAGACTAGCTCCCGCCCCGTATCAATCGGGCAGGATCCAGCGGATCGAGCTCGAATAGGTTCCGGCGACGGATTTGCCGGCGCTGTCGGTTGCCGGATCGAAGCGCGCCCGCTGCGCGATCAGCCTGCAAGTGGCCTGATCGAGCACGTCATGCCCGGTCGACTGCGTGATGCGGCAAGAAGTGACCCGCCCGCTGGGTGCAATCGCAAGGTTGAACTTCGCAGTCCCGGTCAACTCGCGGTTGATCCAGCTGGTCCTGTAGTCGCCGGTTGTGACCCAGCTGCCCGGATCGTTGCGCGGCGCGGCGCGGCCCGCGTTGAATGTCGGGCCGGTCGAGCTTGCAAGGCCATCCAGGAAGGGCAGGGTCACGGTTTCAACCTCGCCGCCAAGCGGAGGGAGCAGGGTGGTGCCATCCAGCTCGACATTGGTTATCAGCGGACCCTTAGGCGGGATCGGCGTGACCACTTTCGTGGAAGTGGTCTTCGCTGCCTTTCTTGCCTGATCGGGCTCGGGCGGAGGCGGGGGTGGCAGCGGGATAGTCGTGCCGACCAGCGGCGGCGGTTTGGGTTTGGTCACGATCTGGGTGACGGCCAGCCCGGTGATGAGCAGCGCGCCCAAGGCGCCGGGGATGATTAATGCGCCCGCGAGCCCCGCGCTGCGCTGCCTGATGCTTGTCTGGTCTGCGAATGCCATATGCGGCTCCTCTCTTCCTGCGGGCCGCCAAATGGCATTTGTGCTCTGTTGCGAAGGCGACTCCGCAAACATAATGTTACAACATTACATGCATCGAGCAAGAAGTTTCGCGTTGCAGATCAGGACCTTTCGCGCGCGCTAGTTTCAGGAATTTCCGGAATCGGCTGCAAAGCAGCCGCAAGCGCGGAGTCGAAGCCGAAGGCGCAGACGTGCAAAGCACACCTGCAAGCCCGCCCGCAGCGACGCGACCTTTAGGTCGCATGAGCGAGGATAGCCAAGCGAGCGGACGCGAGCGCCGGCGCTTGAGGCCGAACTATTTTATGGGGCAGTCGGGGTTCAGGCGGAAATCGAGGTAATTGTCGACCGAGCCCATCAAATCTTCGAGTTCGTTCTCGAAGAAGTGGTTGGCGCGCGGGATTTCCTCGTGATGGATAGTGATGTGCTTCTGCGTGCGCAGCTTGTCGACCAGCTTCTGCACGGCATTGGGCTGCACCACAGTGTCCGCCGCGCCCTGGATAAAGATCCCCGATGCGGGGCAGGGGGCGAGGAAGCTGAAGTCATACATGTTCGCGGGCGGAGCCACGGAGATGAATCCGCGCACTTCGGGGCGGCGCATCAGCAATTGCATGCCGATCAGTGCACCGAAGCTGTAGCCGGCGACCCAGGTCGTCTGCGCTTCGGGGTGGATCGACTGCACCCAGTCGAGCGCGGATGCCGCGTCGCTCAGTTCGCCAATGCCATTGTCGAAGCTGCCCTGGCTGCGGCCCACGCCGCGGAAATTGAAGCGCAGAGTCGCAAAGCCGCGATCGGCAAAGGTCTTGTACATGCGCTGCACGATCCGGTCGTTCATAGTGCCGCCGCCTTCGGGATGCGGATGCAGGATCATCGCCACAGGCGCGCGCGGGCGCGGCGGCGGAGAGAAACGACCTTCAAGACGGCCTTCGGGGCCGGGAAAGATGACTGAGGGCATCGGAAACCTTGCAGAATTGGGCCAAAACGCGCGCGGCCTGCTGGCGCCCGCGAAGTCGCTGGCTATATAGGGAGCGATGTAAAAATCGCAATCATTTCGCGCATTCGGCCACAGGGGCGACCCATTCCAGAACGCATCTATCTCGATCATGCCGCAACATCGCCGCTGCGCCCCGAAGCGAAGCGCGCGATGGACGAGGGTTTTGCGATCTGGGCGAACCCGTCGAGCCCGCATGCCGAGGGGCGCAAGGCCAAGGCGGCATTGGAGGATGCGCGCGAGCGGATCAAGGCAAGCTTGGGGTGGGACGGCGAACTGATCTTCACAAGCGGCGCGAGCGAGGCGCTGTGGATCGCGCTAAACCGTGCCAAGGTCGATCGCCGCATTGTTAGCGCGGTCGAGCATGACGCAGTGTTTCGCGCTGCGCCAGATGCTGAGCTGTTCTCGGACGAGATATCGATTGGCGCGGGCTCGCTCTGCGCGATCCAGCACGTCAATTCGGAGACCGGCGTGATCAATCCGGTGTCGCAGATGGCGGAAACGATCCGTTCCACCGGCGCGCTGCTGCTATCGGATTGCGCCCAATCGGCCGGCAAGCTCGATCTTCCAGATGCCGACATGCTGGTGATTTCCGCACACAAGTTCGGCGGGCCGATCGGGATCGGCGCGCTGCTGGTGCGCGATTTCAACCTGCTTGAGCCTGTCGGCGGGCACGAGCGCGGATACCGCCAAGGCACCGAGAATTTGCCGGGAGCGATGGGAATGGCTGCGGCGCTCGAATCCGTACCTTGGCAGACTTCGCCGGATGACCGGGCGGCCTTCGCAGACCGGCTTTCCGCAGACCGGATCACGCTAGGCGAGCAAGCCGATTACATTCTGGCGCTGGCGCACCCGATGCTGAGCGCGCAGGCGCTGCTGATCCGGCTCGACGCGATGGGTTTCGCGGTTTCAGCGGGGAGCGCCTGTTCCTCCGGCACGCTCAAGAAAAGCCGCGTGCTAGATGCTTTCGGCGTGTCGGACGATGTCGCGGCGCGCACGATCCGCGTCAGTATCGGATGGAACACCACGCCCGGGGATCTGGAACGGTTCGCGGATGCCTGGAGGTCGCTCACATGATCTACCTCGACTACCAGGCCACGACCCCGCTTGCGCCCGAAGCGCGCGAGGCCATGCTGCGCTGGCTCGGCGGGCCGGACAGCGACAGTTTTGGCAACCCACACTCGCCGCATCGCATGGGGCGCATGGCCGCTGCCGCTATCGAAGTCGCCCGCGAGAAGATCGCAGCCCTGTTCCCCCGGGGCGGGCGGGTGATCTTCACCAGCGGAGCGACCGAAGCGATCAACCTCGCGATCCGGGGATCGGGTGGCGACGGCCCGATTGCCGTCTCCGCGATCGAACATGCCGCCGTGCTGGATACCGCGCAGGCCCTTGGGCGGGCGCACCTTCTGGGTGTCGATAGCGAAGGCTTGTGCGATCCCGCACAAGGCCTGCCTGCCGGAACGCGGCTTGCCTGCGTGATGCAGGTCAATAATGAGATCGGGACGATCCAGCCGACCGACGAATGGCGCGCGAAGGCGAAGGAAGCGGGCGCGCTTTACCTGTGCGACGCGGTGCAGGCCTATGGCAAGCTCGCCATTGCCGATGCCGACATAATCGCGGTTTCCGCGCACAAGCTCCACGGGCCCAAGGGCGTGGGCGCGCTATGGGTCCGCGACGGGGTCGAACTTGCCGAGCAGCAGACCGGCGGCGGGCAGGAAGGCGGGCTTCGTTCCGGGACGCTCAGCCCGGCATTGATCGCCGGTTTCGGCGCAGCCGCGGCGCTTGCGCGGGAATCGATGGAGATGGACGCCGCCCATGTCGAGACGCTGTGGGCGCGGGTGCGTGAACTGTTTGACGGCTGGACGCTCAACGGCAGCGGCACCGCCCGCTGGCACGGCAATCTCAATATCCGTAGAGATGGGCTCGATGTCGCGCGATTGATGAGCGACTGTCGCGACGTGATGTTCAGCGCCGGAAGCGCCTGCGCCAGCGGTTCGGGCCGCCCCAGCCATGTGCTGAAAGCAATCGGCCTGTCCGACCGCGAAGCGAAAAGCTCGATCCGGCTCGGCTTCGGGCGCTACACCACGCTTGACGAGATCGAACGGGCCGCGCAGCAGATTAACGCAGCAGCGAAGGAGCAAGGGCTTTGACGATCCGGGTGCGTTTCACCGATTCCAAGGGCGATGTGACCGAAGGCGTGGGCGAACCGGGCCAGTCGCTGCTCGAATTGGGGCAGGCGCTCGGCGTCCCGCTAGAGGGCACCTGCGAAGGCCAGATGGCGTGTTCCACCTGCCACGTGGTGGTCGACCCGGAATGGTTCGATAAGCTGCCGCCCGCGAGCGAGGAAGAGGAAGACATGCTCGATTTCGCCGCTGGCGTGCGCCGGACGAGCCGCCTCTCCTGCCAGATCGACCTCACGCCGGAGCTCGACGGGCTGTTGGTAACGGTGCCCATCGAAGCGCACGACATGCGGCGGATGTAAGGCGCTATCCCGCCCTGCCGGAGATTATTCTCCGATCCTGACGGGTGCAAGGTGCTGGTAATCGTATGAAAAGTCGGTGCTGTCCGACAATGCGCGCAGCTTCATCGACGCGATTTTGCCGTCGGCATCCTTGACGAAAGTAACCAGCGCATCGGCATCGAGGCTGCGATCGGGCCAGCGGGCAAGGAACGTGTCGCCATCCCATTGGACCAGGGGTCCGTTGAGCAGCTTCGAGCGAGGAAAATGCAGCGTCAGGCCGCTTTCGTTCCGGCCCACGACGATCTCGCCGTACCACGGGTCACGATAGCTGCCAGCATAGGCATCGAGCGGCAGCGAAGGCGCCGCTGCATTGGCGGGCGCGGAGCCCTGCTGCTGCCGGGCCTCGATGAACCGCGCCGCGCGCCTTTTGTCGGCCCCGATCACATATTCGATCCAGTCCGAAGCCTCGTCGCCGCGCACGACCAGATCGGCAAAGCGGTATGTCAGGAAAGTCGCGGGAACCATATCGTTCACCAGCACCACCACCGCCGCGTCCTTTTCGGGAAGCAGGACCATGTTGGTCAGTCCGCCGGGACCGGTGCCGCCGTGTTCCACCAGCAGCGTCCCGGCAAAGTCGGAAGTGAACCAGCCGAGCGCGACATTGTTGAAATGAGCATTCCCGAGGCGGCGCATGAAGTTCGGCAGGCCGAGCGTGACAACCGGCGCGTGCATTTCCCTGATTCGATCGGGCGAGAGCAGCTGCGTGCCATCCGCCAGCTTGCCGCCGCTGAGCTGGAGCTGCGTCCATTTGGCGACGTCGCGCACCGAGCAGCTTATGCTTCCCGAGGGTTCTTCGAGCATGCGGATGTCGGCGCGGGCGGCGGGCTCGCCACCGGGTTCGCGCGAATGCTGGACCGCCGTGGATGCAGCGCGAGTGCCGGCCGATGAGGTCGAACAGCTGGTCATTCCCAGCGGCGCGAACAGGCGCGCCTGCACGAATTCGCCCCATGTCATGCCTGACGCCCGGGCTACGACCTCTCCGGCGACCATGTAGAGGATGTTGTCATAGGCGAAGCCTTCACGAAAACTCGTTTCCAGTGGCAGATATTTGAGTGCGGAGATGAATTCCCCGGTGGTCGATGCCTGGTCGGGCCAGTGCAGCAAATCGCCTGCACCCAGCGCGAGGCCCGAATTGTGCACCAGCAGGTCGCGCACGGTCATGTGCTCGGTCACATAGGGATCGCTCATTTCGAATTCGGGGATGTGCTTGCGCACCGGGTCGGACCAGGCGATCTTGCCTTCGTCCACCAGCAGCGCGAGCGCGGCCGAAGTGAAGCTTTTGGTCATCGAGTGAATGGGGAATGCCGTATCCGCATTCACCGGCTCGTTGTCGCCAAGCTCCAGCGATCCATATCCCTGTAGCCAAACGGGTTCGCCTTCGCGCACCACCGCCACAGCCATTCCCACCGGCGCCATCTGTTCGAAAGCGGCGGCAGCTTCCCGTTCGAGCTGTTCGTTCGTCAATTGGGCCAAAGCCGGCTGGCTTGTCGCCAGCGCGACGATAGCGGCGAAGGTACGGGTCATTTGCAAGTCCTTGTGATTTGAGAGGCGCACCGCTTTCGATCAGCCGGGCAGCGGAAACGAGCGACGGTCTATCAAGGGCAGGCAAGCGTCGATTGGCGCCATTGCCGCTCTGCCAATGGCCGCTCTGCTTCGATGAACGGGTTGAAGGGGGCAAAAGGCCGCATATTTCCGCCGCCGATCAGCGTTCCTGTGGAAACGCCTCTCCCGCTCGCCCGCGCGCATTGCTAAGCGCGTGAGCAATGCCTGACGTAATCGATATGACCGAACCCGATCCCTTTGATGCAATCGTCGACGCGCCGTTCGATTCCGCGCTGGAAGAGCGCTATCTCGTCTATGCGCTGTCGACCATCACCGCGCGTTCGCTGCCCGACCTGCGCGACGGGCTGAAGCCGGTCCACCGCCGCCTGCTGTGGGCGATGCGCCAGCTCAAGCTCGATCCCAATTCGGCGTTCAAGAAATCGGCTCGCGTCGTGGGCGACGTGATCGGCAAATACCATCCGCATGGCGATGCCTCGGTCTATGACGCGATGGTCCGCCTCGCGCAGGATTTCGCGCTGCGTTACCCGCTGGTCGAAGGACAGGGCAATTTCGGCAATATCGACGGCGATAATGCCGCCGCCTATCGCTACACCGAAGCGCGGCTGACCAAGACCGCGCTGCAATTGATGGCCGGGCTCGACGAAGGCACGGTCGATTTCATCCCGACCTACAATGGCGAAGAGCAGGAGCCGGAGATATTCCCCGGCCTGTTCCCCAATCTCCTCGCCAATGGCTCGAGCGGGATCGCGGTGGGGATGGCCACCAATATCCCGAGCCACAACGTCGCAGAGATCATCGATGCCACGCTTGAGCTGATCGACAACCCGCATGTCGAGCATGCGCGGCTGATGGAGCTGTTCCAGGGCCCCGATTTCCCCACCGGCGGGCAGATCATCGACAGCAAGCAGGTGATCGCGGATGCCTATGAAACCGGGCGCGGATCGTTCCGTGTGCGCGGGGTGTTCCATGCCGCCGAGGCGAAGGATGCGGCCGACCGTGATGCCGGCATCGAGCGGCTGGGCGGCGGCCAATGGCAGCTGGTGATCTCCCAGATCCCCTACCAGGTGCAGAAGGGCAAGCTGATCGAGCAGATCGCGGCGGCGATTGCAGACAAGAAGCTGCCGATCCTCGAGGATGTGCGCGATGAGAGCGACGAAGCGATCCGCATCGTGCTGGTGCCGCGCAGCCGCAATGTCGATCCGGACCTGCTCAAGGAATCGGTCTTCAAGCTGACCGATCTCGAAACCCGCTTCGGGCTCAACCTCAACGTGCTCGATGCGAACCGCACACCCATGGTAATGGGGCTGAAGGAACTGCTGCAGAACTGGGTGGCGAGCCAGATCGACATTCTCCAGCGTCGCGCCCAGCACCGGCTGGACCAGATCGCGCGGCGGCTGGAACTGGTCGAAGGCTATATCATCGCTTTCCTCAACCTCGACCGGGTGATCGAGATCATCCGTACCGAGGATGAGCCCAAGCCGGTGATGATGGCGGAATTCAACCTCACCGACCGGCAGGTCGAAGCGATCCTCAATATGCGGCTGCGCAGCTTGCGCAGGCTCGAGGAAATGGAGCTGCGGCAGGAGAAGGACGACCTGCTGAAAGAGCAGGACGAGCTCGAGAAGCTGCTCGAAAGCCCGGCGCGCCAGCGCACGCGGCTGAAGCGCGATCTTGGCAATCTGCGCAAGGAATATGCCGAGGATACCGCGCTGGGCGCGCGCCGCACGCGGATCGAGGAAGCTGCGCCTGCGGTCGAATTCAGCATGGATGCGATGATCGAGAAGGCGCCGGTCACGGTGATCCTGTCTCGCAAGGGCTGGATCCGCGCGGCGAGCGGGCATGTCCCGCTCGACCAGGAATTCAAGTATAAGGAAGGCGACGGTCTCGCTTTCATCGCCCATGCGCAGACCACCGACAAGATCCTGATCGCGGCAGAGAACGGGCGTTTCTACACGCTGGGGGCTGACAAGCTGCCCGGCGCGCGCGGCTTTGGCGAGCCGGTGCAATCGATGGTCGATCTCGAGGCCGAGGCGGGGATCGCAGGCATGGTGGTGCACCGGCCCGGCGCCCGCCTGTTGCTCGCTTCGACCCCGGGCAAGGGCTTCGTCGCGGAAGAGAGCGAGTTGCTGGCCGAAACCCGCAAGGGCCGCCAGGTGGTGAACCTCAAGGACGGCGCGAAGCTGAATGTCGTCCACCCGATCGGAGAGGGGCATGACCACGTCGCCTGCGTGGGCGACAATCGCAAGCTGGTCGTCTTCAACCTGGAGGAAGTGCCGGTGCTGGCGCGCGGGCAGGGCGTGACGCTGCAGCGCTATCGCGACGGCGGCCTTTCGGACGCGACAACCTTCGTACTCAGCGAGGGGCTAAGCTGGCAGATGGGCGGGAAGGGCGATCGCACCCGGACCGAAAGCGATATCTGGCAGTGGAAGGTTGCGCGCGGTGCGGCCGGGCGCCTTCCGCCACAGGGCTTCCCCAAGGACAATTGCTTCAGCCCGCCGCCTTCGAAAGAAGACTGAGCCGGAAACGAAAAAGGGCCGCAGGCAATGCCGGCGGCCCTTCGTTCAATCCGGCGAGATGGCTTAGCCGCCTACGGCTTCCAGCGCGGCCATGATGTCATCGTAATTGGCCAGCGCCATCACACCGCCCTCGGGGTGCGCGGCAAGCAGGCTGATCGGCAGGGTGACGAGCAATTCGTCTTCGCCCTTGATGACGACGTTCTGTCCGGCAATCTCGTCAACCATGCCAAGCGACTGCGCGTCGGCGGTGATGACCGGAGCGCCCACGACCAGCGCCGCAACCAGCGCGGCTTTGGCTTCGGCTTCGGCCTTGGCCTTGGCTTCGGCCATGGCCTGTTCCTGGGCGGCCTGGGCTGCGGCAAGCTGTTCTTCGATGGCAGCCTTGGTAATGTTCAGCGTCGGGCCGCTTTCGCCCTGTCCAAACGCGCTCAGCGGCAGCGCGGCGCTATATTTGCCGGTGTTGATCACGGCATTGGTGCCGTCATTGCTCTCGATCGTGCCGATGGGCTGGCCATCATTGCCATAGACGGTGGAGCCAACGTCCTGCGCGTGCGCTGCGATCGAAGTTGTGGCGAGCGCGGTTGCCAGAAGGGCGAGCTTTGCAAATTTCATTCATTATCTCCGTTCAAATCGATTCCAACGGCGCCGCGATCCGGAAATTCGCGCCGCGCCGGACTTCAGTTTCAATTGTGGCGGAACACTGAAAAAGGCCAGAATCCCTCAATGCAGCCGCGCATGGGGCCGCATTGGTTTCACCCTATAGCCAGACAAAACATGGCGAGGCAACCACGCCGCCCTTTTACCGACCGGGCCTGAAGCTGCGCTTAAGCGGGATCGCCTTGGCCGGAAAGCTCGCGATCGAGCAGTTCCAGCACGCGGGTGCGCGAAGGGAAACCTTCGTCGATCCAGCACTGCTCGACCTTGCGCAGCGTCCGCGCGACCTGCGGGCCAGCCAACACTCCCCGGGCAACGATTTCACCACCCTTGAGCGGGAATTGCGGGATATCCCAATGCCTTAACGGGCTTGCGTCCGCCCCCTGCAGCAGCAGCCGGTCGATCGCCACTGCGCTGCCTTCGCTATAGGCGAGTGCTTGCGGATTGTCGCAATCTCCGGGCTCCCGGGCGGCAATTGCGACGAGGTGCCCGCGCTGCGCGCGCGACAGGCGCAGGCGCGCCGAAACGGTTTCTGCCACTTCGACCATCGGCGGCAAAAGCGCTGCCATTCGCCGCATCGGTTCGGGTGCGAATCCCTGTTGGCGCTCGGCTGCGACCACTTGGCCGAGCAGTTCGACCTGTTGCGGAGAAGCTTCGGGCAGCACGACCTGCAGCACGCCCAGCTGTCGCATCCGCGCGACTGTCGCATAGGGATCGGGCAATGAAAGCAAGGCCGCGAGTTCGGCGGCAATACGCTCGCGGCTCAGTCCCTTGAGCGTCGGGGCAAGCTCGGCGCAGGCTTCTTCGGCTTCGCGGTCGAGTTCGGCCCCGAACCGCGCCTGGAACCGGAAATAGCGCAGGATGCGCAAATGGTCCTCGCGAATCCGCTCGCGCGCGTCACCGATGAAGCGTACGCGCCGCGCGGCCAGATCGTCCATCCCGCCGAAATAATCCGAAATCTCAAGCGTTTCCGGATGCGCATAGAGCGCGTTGATGGTGAAATCGCGCCTTGCCGCGTCCTCTTCCCACTTTTCCGCAAAGGCCACAGTGGCGCGCCGTCCGTCGGTCGCGACATCGCGCCGCAGTGTCGTGATTTCGACCGGCCCGCCCTTGAGGATGGCGGTGACCGTTCCGTGCTCGATCCCGGTGGGCACGGTGCGGATGCCGGCATGGCGGCAACGCTCCATGACGTCATCGGGCAGCAACACGGTCGCGCAATCGACATCGCTCACATCCGCGCCGAGCAGGCTGTCGCGTATCGCGCCGCCTACCCAGCGGATATTCTCCGCTCCCAGCGCATCGGTGAGCGCCTTCAGCCCTTCGCGCCGTGTCCATGCGGCATCGGCGAGGTCAGCGAACATCGGCCAGCTCCTCGGGCGCGATCCGCCGCGCAAGATTGGCGATGATCGCCGCAGTCACGCCCCAGATGCGAAAGCCCTCGTAATGCAGCTCGAGGTAGCGCCGCGTTTCGCCGCGCCAGAACACTTCCTGCGTGGACCAATGCTCGCGCTCGAGCAGCAGCTTGAGCGGTGCCTCGAACCATGCCTCGACCTCGGTGGGGTTCGGGCTGAGGTCGAGGTCGGGCGGCACCACGCCCAGCACGGGAGTGACATTGAAGCCGGTGCCGGTCAGGTAGCGGTCGGTCTGGCCGATCACGCGGACATGGCTGCTGGGCAAGGAGAGCTCTTCTTCCGCCTCGCGCAGCGCGGCAGCAATCGCGTCTTCGCCCGGGTCGATTTTGCCGCCGGGAAAGGCGACTTGCCCCGGATGGTCGCGCATGTCGCGCGGGCGCTGGGTCAGGATCACGCCCGGCTCGGGTTTGTCGGTAACGGCGATCAGCACTGCGGCGTCGGCGGTCCGCCCCGCCTGTGCAAAGCGCGCATCGCTCAGCAGGTCGGGAATATCTCTTTCATGGCCGCGCTCAAACAGCTGCGACAGGTGATCGTAGAGCGCGCTCATTGCGGCACCAGCGAGAAGGTTTCGCCCATGCTGGTGACGCTCCAGTCGCCGCTTTCGGCCAGCGCGATCTCGGCCAGCTGCTGGTAGGTGCTGCGGTTGAGCCGTGCCTCGCATCCGCGCCGCACTTGCAGGTAAAGCGCCGGGGTCTCAGGATTGCCGGTAGCGCGCAGGCGGTGCTCCGGCCCTGCGATAACCAGCTCGTCAGTGTTGAGGCGGAAGGCGAGGCCTCCATCGCGCCGCGCGACGTCGACCGCGATGAAGGCGGCATCCTCCACTTCGATTGCGGCCTTCTCGAACGGAGTGACCAGCCAGTGATTTCCGGCATCGTCGCGCAGCAGCAGCCCGGCAAAGGCACGCACCATCGCCTCGCGCCTGATCTTTTCGCCCTGGTGGAACCATGTGCCGTCTGCGGCGATCCGCATGTGGCTGTCGCTCACCTTTTCGGGCTGCCAGCTCTCGACCGGAGGCAGCTTGCGCGCGGCCACCTGCTCGGCGATCTGCGCCAGCGTCAGTTCGGCAAGGTAAGGCGGCGGTTCATAAGGCATTGCGGGGCGAGCGATGCCAGATCGCGCTCAATCCGCCAAGTCCCGCGCAGCCGCTTCGGTCAGCCAGGGGCCGAGCATGCCCTCTTCGGGGAGCACGGCGGGGTTGTCGCAGCGGGCCAGCAACCGCCCGCGTTCGAACGGGCCGGGGCAGTACCATTTGCCGGTATGCTGCGCGGAAAAGCCGAAGAAGCGGCCATAATAATCCTCGTCGCCGATCAGCACCTGCGGCAGCGCGCCGCCAGCAGGCGAAGTCTGGGCGATCGCTTCGAGCGAGGCCAGCATCAATGCCTTGCCGTAGCCTTCGCCCTGGTGCTCGGGTAGCACCGCGACCGGGCCGACCATCAGCATCGGGTGCGGCCTGCCCGTCGGGTCGGTCAGCGCGACCGGCCAGATCTGGATCGTGCCCACCAGCATGTCTTCATCGTCGAGCGCGGCGAAGCTCAGCGCTTCGAGCCAGTCGGTCCCTTCGCGGATACGATAGGCGGTGCGCGCGTGCCGGTCAGGACCGAAGGCACGGTCGAGCAATTGCTCGATCAGATCGGCATCGACATTGCTCAGGGGGATCAGACTCGCCATTGCGCGGGCGCGCTTAAGCGGCGCGATGCCCCCTGTCGATGTAAATCGTGCGGTATCGGGCGGGGCTTACTTGGGCGTGACCTTGAGCAGCCGCGCGCCTTCGCCGTCTTCGAGCACCCACAGCGCGCCGTCCGGCCCTTCGTCGATCGAACGCAAACGCCCGCCAAGCTGGAAACGAGCCGCTTCATGCGCGGTTTCGCCGTCGATCTCGACGCGCACCAGCGCTTCGCTGCCGAGCCCGGTGATCAGCGCATCGCCCTTCCAGCCGCCGAACATGTCGCCGCGATAGAAGATCATGTCGCCCGGTGCGATCACCGGGGTCCAATGCGCCGCGGGCTGGGCGAAGCCGTCATCCGCTGTGTGATCGGGGATCGGATCGCCATTGTAATGCTCGCCGAACGAGCGCTCGGGCCAGCCATAGTTCGCGCCCGGCTTGACGAGGTTGAGTTCGTCGCCACCGGCCGGGCCGTGCTCCACTTCCCACAAGCGGCCTTCGGCATCCCAGTCCATGCCCAGGATATTGCGGTGGCCCCACGACCAGATCTGCGCGGTCACCCCGCCTTCGCCGGCGAGCGGATTGCCTTCTGCGGGCGTTCCATCGAGGTTGAGCCGCACGATCGAGCCGAGCGTATTGGTCGTGTCCTGCGCGGGCTGCATCTTCTGACGGTCACCGCTGGCGACGAACATGTAACGCTCGTCGGGCGAGAAGCGGATGCGGTGCGAATAGTGGCCGCGCCCGGTCACCTTGGGTGACTGGCGCCAGATCACCTCGAGCCCCTCGACGGCGCAGTCGCCGCCAGCCACGCAGTTCAGCGTGCCGCGGCCCACCACTGCGCCGCGCGTGTCGCCTTCGCCCGCTTCGGCCCAGCTGAGGTAGATGGTGCGGCTGCCAACGGTTTGCGCCGCTTCGCTGGGGAGGAAGGCCACATCGCCCAAGCCGCCCTGGCCGCCGAAATCGACCTGCGGCGCGCCGGCTATGGCGAACTGGCGGCCGGTCGAAGTATCGATGCCGCGCAGCTCGCCGGCCTTGAGCGTGATCACCAGCACTTCGGTGCCGGGCACGAAAGCGGCGGCCCAGGGGCGTTCAAATGTCGCTACTTCCTCGACCGCCACGTCGGCGGCAGCAGGCCCAGTGTCCACATTTGCGGTGGCGCCGCAGCTTGCGAGCAGGATCGAGGCAGGGAATATGGCGGGTGACAGTTTCGAGATCATGGTCATGGCTTCTGCAACTCACGAAATGGATTTCGGTGCCCGGCCGCTGATCGTCGGAGTGGACGAGGCGGGGCGCGGGCCCTTGGCGGGGCCGGTGGTAGCCGCGGCGGTTGTGCTTTGCCAGCCCGTTCCGAACGGGCTTGCCGATTCCAAGCAGCTTTCCGCCAAGCGCCGCGAAACACTCGACACGCGCATCCGGGCCGATTGCGCCTGGGGCCTTGGCGTGGTGGAACCGCAAGAGATCGACCGGCTCAACATATTGGTCGCGACCATGCATGCGATGACGCGTGCGGTCGCCCAGCTGGTCGAGCGCCTCGGCGCCGAGCCCGACGTCATCCTGATCGACGGCAATTTCACTCCGCACGGGCGCTGCGCCGAATGGCGCTGGCATCAGGCACGAGCGATCATCGGCGGCGATGCCAGCGAGCCTGCGATTTCGGCCGCGTCGATCGTCGCGAAGGAATGGCGCGACCGGCTGATGTGCGAAGCGGCAGAGGCGCATCCGCATTACGGATGGGAACGCAACAAGGGCTATGGAACGCCCGAGCACCTTGAAGCGTTGCGCGAGCATGGACCAACCCCCCTGCATCGGCAAAGCTTTGCCCCGGTTGCGCAATTGGCGCTTCTCTAATCCCGCAATTCGTCTAACCGCCGCGGCATGATCGAAGCGATTCTATACAGCCTGGCAGGCCTTGCCGGCCTTGCCATCGGTGGCGAACTGCTGGTGCGCGGCGCGGTCGGCATCGCCCAGCGGCTTGGCGTGTCCAACCTCGTGACCGGGCTGGTGATCGTGGGGGCCGCAACTTCCATGCCCGAAATGGTGGCGAGCGTGGAAGCGGCAATGGCGGGTTCGCCGGGTATCGCATGGGGCAATATCGTCGGATCGAACATTGCCAATACGCTGCTGATCCTGGGCGCGACCGCGCTGGTGATGCCGATCGCACTCAGCGGTTCGGGGCGGCGCGATGCGGTCGTGGCACTGGCCGCGACGCTGCTGCTGTGGGGCATCACCGCCATGCAGATCGGTTCGGTGTGGCTCGGCGCGGCGCTGCTCGCGGGGATCGTCGCCTATGTCTATTGGCGCTACAACCATCCGCATAGCGATGCGGGCGATGAAGAGGACGAGCCCGAGGCGCAGGTGCGCCTTCCGGCGGCGCTGCTGTTGTTCGCGATCGGGCTGGGCCTGCTGGTCGCTGGCGGGCAGGCGCTGGTGACCGGTGCGATCGATCTTGCGCGGCTCAGCGGCATTTCCGAAACGGTGATCGGACTTACGGTGGTGGCCATCGGCACTTCGCTTCCCGAGCTGGCGGCGTCGGTTGCGGCTGCGATCCGCGGCAAGCCCGGCCTTGCGATCGGAAATGTCGTCGGCTCGAACATCTACAACATATTGCTGATTGGCGGCGTGACGATGACGATCGCCCCCTTCGCAGTGCCGGTCGAAATGCTGGCCTATGAAATGGTGCTGCTGGCGCTCAGCGCGGTCGCATTCCTGCTGCTGGTATGGCGTGCCAGGGAAATCAGCCGCATGATCGGCGCGCTGCTGCTGGTCGCCTTTGCCGCCAACACCGCGATGATGTTCGCCTGACACTTCGCCCAGGCACTTCGCAATCCGATTGAGTCCTCTGGGCAACACCGCAGCATGTCGAGTCTGAGGAATCGCATCAGACTCAATATCTTGTGTGGGACTCTTTTCGTTCTCCCTTAGCTAACGGCCTGTTAACCATAATCGACGATCATTTGGTGCTTGACCCGGAGTCCGTCAGGACTCACCCTGTGGATAACTGATCTGAGGGGAATGCATCATGGGGGTCCTCGAGACCGCAAAAGCGCGCGAAATGCGCGCCCGAACTGCTGTTGCCGCACCGGTGGAGCTGCCTCTTGGGCAGATCCTTTCGGGCGATTGCATCGAAGCAATGCGCAGCCTGCCGAGCGCATCGGTCGACTGCGTCTTTGCCGATCCGCCGTATAATCTGCAGCTGGGCGGCGACCTCAATCGCCCCGACGGCAGCCAGGTCGATGCCGTTACCGATCACTGGGACCAGTTCGAAAGCTTCCGCGCGTACGACGAATTCACGCGCGACTGGCTGACCGAAGCGCGCCGCGTGCTCAAGCCCGACGGTTCGCTGTGGGTGATCGGCAGCTATCACAATATCTACCGCGTCGGCGCGATCCTGCAGGACCTCGGCTTCTGGATCCTCAACGACATCGTGTGGCGCAAGTCGAACCCCATGCCCAATTTCAAGGGCACCCGCTTCACCAATGCGCATGAAACGCTGCTGTGGGCGAGCATGGGCGAAAAGGCCAAATACCACTTCAACTATCGCGCGATGAAAACGCTCAATGACGAGCTGCAAATGCGCAGCGACTGGCTGCTGCCGATCTGTTCGGGCCCCGAGCGGCTGAAAGAGGGCGGGCACAAGGTCCACCCGACGCAGAAGCCCGAGGCGCTGCTCTATCGCGTGCTGCTCGCCACCACCGAAAAGGGCGACGTCGTGCTCGACCCGTTCTTCGGCACCGGCACCACCGGTGCGGTCGCCAAGCGGCTTGGCCGCGAATGGATCGGCTGCGAGCGCGAGAATAACTATCGCGACGCCGCACTGAAGCGGATCGAGAAGGAACTGCCGCTCGACGAAAGCTCGCTGATGACGATGCAAAGCGCCAAGACCGCGCCGCGCGTGGCCTTCGGATCACTGGTCGAAAGCGGATATCTCAAGCCCGGCACTGAAGTGTTCGACAAGAAGCGTCGCTGGATCGCCAGCGTCCGTGCGGACGGCTCGCTCACGCTCAATGGTTCGGGCGGCAAGCAGACCGGCAGCATCCACAGCTTGGGCAAGGATTTGCAAGGCGCGCCGAGCTGCAACGGCTGGACCTTCTGGCACTATGAAGATGGCGGCGAGGTCAAGCCGATCGATGCCGCGCGCCAATTGTACCTGCTCGCGACCGAGGATTGAGGCGCTGTCCTACACGCAGATTGCTTGTTAGACTGGGCAAATGCCGTGCAAGCGCACCTTTTCTCTGGAGCCTGACGTGCGGTTGATCGCAAGGCGGATTTTCTTGTTCAGGACTATGTCGCATGTGTCGCATCGGTCCGCCCGATCCGAATTCACCGAGGCCCGATGACCGACAGCATCTACATTCGTCCGATCGGCTTTGCCCCCGGCCCCCAGCATGAAGAGGGCAATACGATCCGCCTTGCGGGTGGTATGATCTATGCGCATCGCTTTGCCGTGATCCTGCGGCGCGATGGCAAGACTGCCGAACGTTGGCTCGCCAGCCCGGCAGAGATGGCTGAAGTGCTGGAGGGCTTGCCCGCCAGCGTAGCCGACGAAGCGCAGGCGCAATGGTGCCATCTCGCTTTGGTGCATCCGGCGCTCGAATGCGGGGCGCGCACCATCCGGCTCGACCAGCCGCAAGTGATGGGCATCCTCAATGTGACGCCCGACAGTTTCTCCGACGGCGGCGAGTTCCTCGACCGGCCCGAAGCGGGGCGCGAACATGCCGCAGCCATGCTCGAAGCGGGCGCGGCGATCATCGATATTGGCGGCGAAAGCACGCGGCCGGGCGCAGCTGCGACCTGGGAAGGCGACGAGAAGGAGCGCGTGCTCCCGGCAGTCGAATATTGCGCCGCCATGGGGGCTGCGATCAGCGTCGACACGCGCCGCGCGGGCGTGCTCGAAGCGGCGCTGGCGGCGGGTGCGCATATCGCGAATGACGTGTCCGCGATGCGGCACGATCCGCGCAGCTTCACGCTCGCGGCGAACAGCGGCTGCCCGGTCATCCTGATGCATGCGCCGGGTGACGGGGAAGACCTGCATTCCAACGCCACTTACAGCAGTGTGGTGTTCGACGTGTTCGACTGGCTGAAGGAACGGCGCGATGCGGCGATTGCCGCGGGGATTTCGCGTGCGAACATCATCCTCGATCCGGGCATCGGTTTCGGCAAGTCGCTGGCTGACAACCTTGCGCTGGTGGGTGCGCTGCCCCTGTTCCACGCGCTGGGCCAGCCGCTGCTGCTGGGTGCCAGCCGCAAGCGGATGATCGGGGCGCTGTCGAACGAAGCTCCGGCCCACCAGCGGCTGGGCGGGAGCATCGCGCTGGCGATCGCCGGGATGAACGCCGGGGTCCAGCTGCTGCGGGTGCACGATGTCGCCGACACCGTGCAGGCCCGCAATGTATGGCGGGGCCTGCGCGATGCCGCGTTGACGGACTTTTCGAATTTACCCGTCTGATTGGCCGGGGGAGGCCGCCGAACCTGCCAGCAAGCCGCCATCGAGCGTCAACTCGCTGCCGGTCATATAGGCGCTTTCGTCGCTGGCGAGATAGACGCACAACGCTGCTACTTCCTCGACCGTGCCGAAACGCTTTAGCGGGGTATCGGCCACCATCGCCTTCATCCGTTCCTCGCGCCCGGGCTCGTCGCCCAGCAGCGCTTCCCACATCGGGGTCAGGATTGCTGCCGGTTGCACCGAATTGCAGCGGATCGCCCATCCTTGGCCCGCCGCATAGAGCGCAACGGATTTGGAGTGGTTGCGGATCGCTGCCTTCGAGGCGGCATAGGCCGCTGCGGCGGGAATCCCGACGACGCCCGAACGCGATGACATGTTGATGATCGAGCCGGTGCCCTTGGCCTTCATCGCCTTCAATGCGTAGCGGCAGCCGAGGAAGGTTCCGTCGGTGTTGACCGCGTGCACAGCGTGCCATTCGGCTAGCGAGGCATGTTCCGGATCGTGCGGGCCGGGCGAGGATTCGAAGCCGGTGATCCCGGCGTTGTTGACGAGCACGTCGATCGCCGGATGTGCTTTCGCCAGCCGGTTCCATTGTGCTTCATCGCGCACGTCGAGTTCAAAGAACTCGCAGCCAATCTCTTGTGCGGCTTTCCTACCTGCGGCTTCCTCGATATCGGTCAGGACAACCGTCGCGCCTTCGCGCTTGAAAGCTTTGCAAACACCGCGACCGATGCCGCGGGCACCGCCGGTTACAATACAAATTTTTCCCTTGAGACGGGGCATATGAAATTCCTGTTTTACAATTGGTCATGTCGCGCCATCCGCGGCGCTGTGTTGAGTGCATTTCATCCGCCTGGGCGGTGTCACTGGACCAATTGAGGAACTCCTTTTCTTGAGGCGCGCATTAAACCGCTCAGGCGGCGTTGTCGATACCCAGGTCCGCCAGCTTGCGGTAAAGCGTCGAACGGCCGATGCCGAGCCGACGCGCCACCTCGGTCATGCGGCCGCGATAATGGCCGATGGCGAGGCGGATGACATCGGCTTCGATATCTTCGAGCGGCCGGAGGTTTCCGTCCTCCGTGTAGAGCATCACACCGGCGCCATCATGGAACGAGCCGTCGATGTCCTGCGGCTGTTCGCCCAGCAGTTCGCTCAGTTGCGGGAAGCTTTCGGCAGTCAGTGCTTCATTGTCGCAGAACACGGCTGCGCGGAACAGCACCGCCTGCAACTGGCGGACATTGCCGGGCCAGTCATAGGCCTTGAGCAGCGCCAGCGCCGAATCAGCGATCGAGAGGTGCCTGAGCCCCGGCTGGTCGCCAATGCGCCCGAGGAAATGCCGCGTGAGCGCGGGAATGTCGCCAGCGCGTTCGCGCAGCGACGGAAGCTTGATTGCAGTGTGCGCGAGCTTGTCGAGCAGCACCGGATCGAATTTTCCGGCCTTCGCCAGTTCCCCCAGCGGCAAATTTCCCGCACTCAGCAAGCGTACGTCGATGCGGAACCCGTGGCTCGCGCCGAGCGGGCGGACGATGCCGGTTTCGAGCATTTCGAGCAGCTTGCCCTGAAGCCGCTCGCTCAGCCGGTCGACCTCGTCGAGCACCAGCGTGCCGCCATCGCATTGCTGCAGCGCGCCGATCTGGCGGTCGAAGGCCCCGGCAAATGCGCCGGGCTCGTGTCCGAACAGCACCGATTCGATCGAGTTCGCGGGAACGCCCGCAAGGTTGATGATGCGGAAGGGCGCCTTCGAACGCGGGCTGGCCGCGTGCATCGCGCGCATCAGCATTTCCTTGCCGGTGCCGCTCTCGCCTTCGATCAGCACATGGCCGTGGCCGCGCGCAGCCTTGGCCGCTTGCGCCAGTGCAGTGCGGAACTTGGGCTCGTTGCCCACCATGGCGTCGAAATCGAGCTTGGCCGGCATTTTTTCGGTGAGCGGCTGAAGCTCGTCCTGGGGGCGCTCGCGCTCGGTCGCAGCACGCAGCGCTTCGAGCAAGCGATCCGGAGCGACCGGCTTGATAAGGTAGTCTGCAGCGCCAGCGCGCATCGCTTCCACGGCGAGCAGCGGCGATGCGCTGGTGGTGAGCATCAGGATCGGCAGGGCGGGGCGGCGGCGCTTCAATTCTTCGATCAGCTGGCAGGCATCGTCGCCTGGAACCCACTGATCGAGGATGATGGCCGAAAGCTGCATGCCGTCGCGCGTGCCCAGCATGGCGACCGCGGTGTCGGGATCGCCCGCGATGATCGTGCGCCAGCCTTCGCGCGCGGCGAGCGCACTGATCAACCGGCATTGCGCCGGTTCGTCATCAATCAGCATCAGCACGCGCTGTTCGCCCGTCGTCATCGCCACAAACCGTCCCGTCATGAAACAGGACCCCTGATTAGCGCGTGCGGGTAAAGACCCTATTAAGGCTGATCCGATGGGATGAGATTGCCCCCGATGGCCTTGTGATAGGGAGTTTTGCGCGATAGAGCGGTGCGACACTTCAATCCAGTAGGGGACGCGTAAATGGCTTCGCATGACATGAAATCGGCCGAAAAGACCTATGGCGGCTTCATCAGCATGCTGAAATGGTCGGTTCCGGTGATCGCGGTGATCGCCCTGATCGTCATTGCAATGATCTCAAACTAGGCGCGTCGTTTTGCGCATTGCGGTTCTGAAGGAACGCGCCGCCGGCGAGCGGCGCGTGGCAATCACTCCCGAAACGGTGCGCAAGTTCGCCGCTCTGGGCGCTGAAATCGCAGTAGAGGCAAGCGCGGGCGAACACGCTGCGATCGCCGATGGCGATTACGCGGAAGCGGGCGCTGCCGTGGGTCCTGCCGCTGAAACGGTGAAGGGCGCTGACATCGTGCTGGGTGTGCAGGCACCCGATGTCGAGCTGTTGGCCGGCGCAAAGCCGGGTGCCTGGGTTGCAGCGACCTTCGATCCGTTCGGGCGCAAGGACCGCGTGGCGGCCTATGCCAAGGCGGGGCTTGAGGCCCTTTCAATGGAGTTCATGCCGCGCATCACCCGCGCGCAGAGCATGGACGTGCTTTCCAGCCAGTCGAACCTGTCGGGCTACAAGGCGGTGATCGCCGCGGCCGACCAGTATGGCCGTGCATTTCCGATGATGATGACCGCTGCAGGCACGGTTCAGGCGGCGCGCGTCTTCATCATGGGCGTGGGCGTGGCAGGCTTGCAGGCGATTGCGACCGCGAAGCGGCTGGGTGCGCAGGTTTCCGCCACTGACGTTCGTTCCGCAACCAGGGAACAGATCCAGTCACTCGGCGCGAAGGCGATCTTCGTCGAAAGCGTCGCAGGGATCGAGGGCGAAGGCAGTGGCGGCTATGCCACGGAAATGTCGGAAGAATACCAGAAGGCGCAGGCCGAGCTGGTATCCGGCCATATCGCCAAGCAGGATATCGTGATAACCACTGCCTTGATTCCGGGGCGCGCTGCTCCCCGGCTCATTTCGGACGAGCAAATCGCCACGATGAAGCCGGGCAGCGTGATCTTCGACCTCGCGGTGGCCCAGGGCGGCAATGTCGAAGGATCGAAGCCAGATGAGCTGGTGGTGCGCCACGGCGTCACGATCATGGGCTATTCGAACACGCCCAGCCACCTCGCGGCGGACTCCTCCGCACTGTTCGCGCGCAACCTCTACAATTTCCTTTCCGCCTTCTGGGACAAAGAGCAGGGAAAGCCGGTGCTGGACGAAAAGATCGGCAATGCCGTGCGCCTGACGCAGGGCGGTGAAATCGTTGACGAGAGGCTGAAGGGGTAAGCCAGATGGACTTCATTTCAATCCTCTCGATCTTCGTGCTGGCGTGCTTCGTCGGTTACTATGTTGTGTGGTCGGTGACCCCGGCGCTGCACACGCCGCTGATGGCGGTGACCAATGCGATTTCTTCAGTGATTATCGTCGGTGCGCTGATTTCCGCGGCCGAAGCTAGCAGTGACATCGCCAAATGGCTGGGGCTTGCGGGCGTGGTGCTGGCGAGCGTCAACATTTTCGGCGGCTTCGCCGTCACTGAGCGCATGCTGGCGATGTACAAGAAGAAGGAGAAGAAGTGATGCCCTCCTTCCTCTCCAGCGGCGCCGTTGCCGAGTGCTTACGAGATGATTGCAGCCCCACTATTCCGCTGACCTACGACCAGATGGCAATGCAGGCCGGTGAAACGGTCGCATCTCACGGAACAGTGAACCCCTGGGTCGCAGTCGCCTACCTCATCTCCGGCGTGCTCTTCATCCTCGCGCTGCGCGGCCTGTCCTCGCCCGCGACGAGCCGGACGGGCAACCGCTTCGGCATGGCCGGCATGCTCATCGCAGTGGCGACCACGCTCGTCACGCATGACATCGCGAACCTGCCCGAGATCGGAATTGCGATCTTCCTGGGCGGTATCCTCGGCTTCACCATAGCGCGGCGCATCGCGATGACGCAGATGCCCGAACTGGTCGCGGCGTTCCACTCGCTGGTCGGCCTCGCCGCGGTGCTGGTCGGCTGGGCGGCCTATCTCAGTCCGGGCGCGTTCGGGCTGCTGCTGGCTGATGGCGGCATCGCGCCTGTCAGCAAGATCGAGATGGGGCTCGGCATCGCGATCGGTGCAATCACATTCTCAGGCTCGGTCATCGCCTTTGCCAAATTGTCAGGCAAGATGAGCGGCGCGCCGATCCTGCTTCCCGCACGGCATTTCATCAATCTCGGCACGCTGGCGGCAATCATAGTGCTGACCGGCCTGTTTGCGGCTGCGGCACCCACCGAAACTATGACGCTGATCGTGGCGCTGACCGTCCTGTCCTTCGCCATCGGCTTCCTGCTGATCATCCCTATCGGCGGCGCGGACATGCCGGTGGTTGTGTCGATGCTCAATTCCTATTCGGGCTGGGCCGCAGCGGCGATGGGCTTCACGCTAGGCAATACGGCGATGATCATTACCGGCGCGCTGGTAGGCTCGTCGGGCGCTATCCTGAGCTACATCATGTGTCGCGCGATGAACCGCAGCTTCATCTCGGTGATCGCGGGCGGTTTCGGCGCCGAATCCGGAGCGACTGCGGCGGCAGGTGGAGGCGAGCAACGCCCCTACAAGCAGGGTAGCGCGGAAGACGCGGCCTTCATGCTCGAACAGGCCGAAAAGGTCATCATCATCCCCGGTTATGGCATGGCCGTGGCGCAAGCGCAGCACGCTCTGCGTGAAATGGCGGACCTGCTCAAGGAAAAGGGCGTGGAGGTCAAATATGCGATCCACCCCGTCGCGGGCCGCATGCCGGGCCACATGAACGTGCTGCTGGCGGAAGCCAACGTGCCCTATGATGAAGTTTTCGAGCTGGACGACATCAACAGCGAATTCGCCCAGTGCGACGTCGCCTTTATCATCGGCGCAAACGATGTCGTGAACCCGGCCGCGAAGACGGACAAGACCAGCCCGATCTATGGCATGCCGGTGTTCGACGTCGACAAGGCCAAGCAGGTGTTCTTCATCAAGCGCAGCATGGGCGGTGTTGGCTATGCCGGTGTCGACAATGACGTGTTCTACATGAACCAGACCGTGATGCTGCTGGCTGATGCCAAGAAGATGGTCGAGGAAATCGTGAAAGCGTTGGACTAGTACCCTTGCAATCGCTCGACCGTCGGGCAGAATGGTGCCGACGGGAGAGATAGCAATGTTCAGACTTTCAATCACGGCGCTGCTGTTGGCGAGCGCTGCTCCGGCGGTCGCCGGAACCCACACAATTGCTCCGGGCGAGGGTGCGCAAGAGCGCCTGCAGGAAGCCCTGATCCTGGCCGAGCCGGGCGATGAAATCGTGCTTGAGGCGGGTCGTTTCATGCTTACGGATGGCCTTAGCCTCGACGTTGACGGAGTCACCCTGCGCGGCGCCGGTTCGAAGGATTCGATCCTCGACTTCACCGGCCAGAGCGATTCGGGCGAGGGGCTGCTTGTCACTTCCGACAATGTCACGCTGCGCGATTTCGCAGTCGAAAATCCCAAGGGTGACGGCATCAAATCCAAAGGCGCGGACGGAATCGTCTATCAGGGCATTCGCGTCACCTGGACCGGCGGACCGCTGAGCTCCAATGGCGCTTATGGCATCTATCCGGTCGAAAGCACCGGGGTGCTGGTCGTGGGCTGCGAAGTATCGGGCGCGTCCGACGCAGGCATCTATGTCGGCCAGAGCCGCGACATCACCGTGCGCCACTCGCTGGTGCAGTTCAATGTGGCTGGAATCGAGATCGAGAACAGCCGCAACGCCGTGGTCGAGGAAAACCTCGCGACACATAACACTGGCGGCATCCTGGTGTTCGACCTTCCCGGCCTGCCGGTAATGGGCGGCGGCGATGTGGTGGTCCGTCGGAATCTCGTCACGGAAAACGACGTCGACAATTTCGCGCCTCCCGGAAACATCGTCGGCGGGGTAAAGCGCGGCACCGGCATATTGGTGATGGCCAATGACAATGTGCTTTTGGCCGAGAACGTCCTGACGAAGAACGATACGGCGCAAGTGATGGTGGTTTCCTACACGCTTCCGTTCGATGACGAGCGCTACAATCCCTATCCGCGCAATGTGGTGGTTGCCGCCAATATCTATGAGGATGGCGGAAGCGCGCCGGATCTCGACGGGGCCGAGGCCTTGCTCGAGGCGTTTGGAGGGGCGCTGCCCCCGGTCCTTTGGGACGGATTGCAGGATGGCGATGCGATAGCCTTGAGCGTTGCGGAGGGAACGGCAGGCTGGTCGCTCAACCTGCCGCGGCAGGGTGCCGACCTTGCCGAAGCCACTCCTGGCCCGCTTGAGGCGCCGGTCAGCGACGTAGCTTCGCTGTCGCAAGTCACCGGTGCGCCCGCAGAGCTTGAAGCGCGTTTGATGTGAAGCAGGGCCTGATTTTTCTGGCTGCCGGTACGCTGGCCTTCGCTACGGCGGTGGCACAGGCGGCGCTTGGGACAACTGAAGTTTCCGACACTGCGATCCTCGAGGATGCGCTGCCCCAGACGCTTGGGGAGTTCGGCTTTTTCGCGGACGGCCCCCGGCAGGTTCCAGCTGCCGGTGTAGTGCCCTATCGCCTCAATGTTCCGCTCTATTCGGATGGTGCCGAGAAGCTGCGCTTTGCCTATGTACCGAAGGGAAAGCGGGCGGTAGCTGACGGCGAAGGCCTGCTGAAATTCCCGGTCGGCAGTGCGCTGATCAAGACATTCGCGTTCGGCGAGGGAAGTGGCCGCCGCCTGATCGAAACACGGGTGCTGCTCCACCGCGCCGATGGCTGGGTGGCTTTGCCCTATCGCTGGAACGCCGAGCAGACCGAGGCGCGGTTGGCGCTGGCAGGTGCCCGTTTGCCGGTCACCACACCTTCAGGTGAAGAACTGAACTACCGCATCCCCAACAAAAACCAGTGCAAGGAATGCCACGGTCTGAATGGCGAAGTGACGCCAATCGGGCCCAAGGCGCGCAACCTTTCGGGGGCATGGCTCGAGCAGATGGTCGCAGCCAAGCATCTCGACGCCTTGCCTGCGGGCGCCGATGTACTTCCCTTGTGGGAGGCGCGCGACCGGGCGGAACCTGCGGCGGCCGCGCGCGCATATCTCGACGTCAATTGCGCGCATTGCCATCAGCCGGGCGCAACCGCTTCGAATTCGGGCCTCGACCTGCGCTGGGAGCAAACCGATCCGCATTCGATCGGTTTTTTCAAGCGCCCGGTGGCTGCCGGACGCGGGGCGGGCGGGCATGAATTCAGCATCGTCCCCGGCCAGCCCGAAGATTCGATCCTGCTGTACCGTATGCGATCGATCGAGCCAGGTGTGGCAATGCCCGAACTGGGCAAGGGCACGGTGGATGCCGAAGGCGTGGCTGCTGTCACGAAATGGATCGCGGGAATGGAGAGCGAGCGATGAAATGGGTTCTGCGCATAGTCGGCATTCTGTTCGCACTTCTGCTGGTGGCATTCCTGCTGCTGCGCACACCGGATACCGATCCCGCCGAGATGCGGGCCAAATATGCGGGCGCGCCTTCCCAATTCGTCGAGCTCGGCAATGGTTTGACTGTCCATCTGCGTGACGAGGGGCCGCGCGATGCGCCCGTCATCATCCTGCTGCACGGCTCCAACGCAGACCTTTCTACCTGGCAGCCGTGGGTAGAGGCGCTCAAGGCGGATTACCGCGTGATCCGCTTCGATCAGCGCGGCCATGGCCTTACCGGGCCAGCGCCCGATGATGACTATTCCCCGGCAAGCTTCGTCGGCGATATCCAGGCGGTGGCCGATAATCTCGGGCTTGAGCAATTCGTGCTCGGTGGAAACTCGATGGGTGGCGGGCTTACCGTTGCCTATGCGATCGAACATCCGGACCGGCTCTATGGCATGGTGCTGGTCGATGCGGGCGGCGCGCCGATCCAGCGCGAAGGCGGCGGGAATATCGGTTTCACCATTGCCCGCACGCCGGTGATCAACAAGCTGATGGAGCATGTGACTCCGCGATCGATGGTCGAGAAGTCGCTCAGGCAAAGCGTCAGCAACGAGGAGGTCGTGACCCCGCAAGCGGTCGATCGTTATTGGGAAATGCTGCGTTATCCGGGGAACCGCGCGGCCACCGTGGCGCGCTTCTCGCTTCCGCGGACGCCGTTCACTGAAGAGCAGGTTGCTGCGCTCGACATGCCCGCTCTGGTTATGTGGGGCGTAGAGGACGCGTTGATCCCGGTCGAGGCGGGACGCTGGTACGACCGTGTGCTGCCCGCAAGCACGCTTGTCGAATATCCCGGCATCGGTCACTTGCCGCAGGATGAAGCGCCCGAACAAAGCGTCGACGATCTGCGTGCCTGGCTGGAGCAGCTGTTCCCGCTGGCTCCGGAGGGCTAACGGGCAAAGCCGGTCAAGCACCGGTTTGGCCGGTGTCGCGCGATTGTTTCGCTTGTCGCCTCGCGGCGCCTCACCTAAGTCGCAGCCACCGATGAACCGAGCTCCCTACGCCGCCGATCCAAGTGCCAGCCGTGGCCGCGAATTCCCGCTGGAGCACGCGGGCACACGCGGCCCGCGCAGCGAATTCCAGCGCGACCGCGACCGCATCATCCATTCGATGAGCTTCCGGCGGCTGCGCTCCAAGACGCAGGTGTTCATCTCTCCCGAAGGCGACCATTACCGTACAAGGATGACGCACAGCCTTGAAGTGGCGCAGATCGGGCGGGTGATCGCGCGTGCGCTGGGCCTCGATGAAGACCTGACCGAAGCGCTCTGCCTCGCGCATGATCTGGGCCACCCGCCGTTCGGCCATGCGGGGGAGGATGCGCTTGAGGAAGCGATGCAGCGGCATGGCGGGTTCGACCACAATGCCCAGGCGCTGCGCACGGTCATGCGGCTGGAAAGCCCCTATCCGGGGCATGAGGGGCTCAACCTGACATGGGACCTGCTCGAAGGGCTGGCGAAGCACAATGGACCGATTGCCGCGCCGAACTGGGCGCTGGCCGAGCTGGACGAGGCCTTCCCGCTCGACCTTGGCCAATGGCCTTCGCTCGAAGCGCAGGTAGCGGCGGTGGCGGATGACATCGCCTATGACAATCACGATATCGACGATGGCTTGCGCGCAGGATTCCTGACGCTCGAAGATCTGCTTGAACTCGATTTCCTCGCCGACCAGTGGCGCGAAGTCGAGCGCCGCCATCCGCGCGAATCGCGCGACCGGCTGCTGCGCGAGCTTGTCCGCGACCAGATCGGGCTGATGGTGAACGATGTAATCACGCACACGCGAGAACAGGCGCATGGGCTCGGTTCGGTTGACGAAGTTCGCGACGCCGGGCGCCAGCTCGGCGGCTTCTCGCCCGCCATGGCGCAGGCCGAACGCGGGCTGAAGCGCTTCATGTACGAACGACTCTACTTCCACTCTGACCAGGTTGCAGCGGCCCAGCGCGCGCGTGACGTGGTTGCGCGGCTGTTCGCCGCCTATTCGCAGGATGCCAGCTTGATGCCGCAGGAATGGCAGGATCGCCTGCCTGCAAACGATCCGCACCGTTCGCGGGTCATCGCCGATTTCATCGCCGGGATGAGCGACCGCTTCGCAATCGAACGCTGCGCTGCGATCTATGGCGAGCGGCCAAGGGGGCTGACCAATGTCTGAGCCGCTTCGCCTGGCACTGGTGGGCGCGACCGGGCTGATCGGCCGCGCGGTGATCGATGCGTGCATCGGCCGCAGCGACGTGCGCCTCGTCGCGATCGCGCGACGCGAGATGAAGCTGCCGCGCGGCGCACGCATGGAACTGTTCGTGGCAGAGCCGGACAAGTGGGGCGAAGTGTTCGAAGCCTTGCAGCCCACCGCGCTGATTTCCGCGCTCGGCACAACGTGGAAGAAGTCCGGCGAGGATGAGGAGGCCTTTCGCGCGGTCGACCAGCAACTGGTGCTGGCGACGGCGCGGGCGGCGCATGCGGCCGGTATCCAGCGATTGGTATCGATCAGTTCGGTTGGGGCCGATCCTCGTTCGAAGAACCTGTATCTGCGGGTCAAAGGCGAGG
The DNA here is from genome assembly GCF_052683155.1 of Altererythrobacter sp. Z27. NCBI lineage: Bacteria > Pseudomonadati > Pseudomonadota > Alphaproteobacteria > Sphingomonadales > Erythrobacteraceae > Altererythrobacter > Altererythrobacter sp. Z27. The sequence goes on from NZ_JBQYMC010000001.1 coordinate 184,103, forward strand.
TCGAAGGCGAACTCTCGAAGGTCGGATTGAAGCGGCTCGACCTGCTGCGCCCCGGATTGCTGAAGGGCGCGCGCGAGAATGACCGGCGCCTCGGCGAACGGCTGGCTATCATCGCCAGCCCGCTGGTCGACCCGTTCCTCAACGGAAAATTGCGCAAGTACCGTTCGATCGAGGCAAGCGAAGTGGCCATGGGAGCAATCGGTCTTGCAACGCGCCGCGCGGGCGGGCGCTTCACCCACGACAATGACAGTATCCGTCGTGCCGCTCGAGAATGGGCCAAGCAGGGCGGCTAGCCACCCGCGTCTGCGCGCGCTAAGCCCGCAGGAAATGAGGGGGAGAGTGCGCCGCGATGATCCGCTGGGCGACCAATCTGTTTGCGGTCTGGACAGTGCTCGGCACCGCCTGGGCGTGGGTCATTCCCGAGCATTTCCTGTGGGTGGTTGACGGCAGCTTCAGGCCTTTCGGCCAATCGCTGGTGAGTGTGCTGCTGGGCGTGATCATGCTCGGCATGGGGCTTACTCTTTCGCCGCAGGATTTCGCGCGTGTCCTGAAGCTGCCGCGTGCTGTTGCGAGCGGCGTGGCGTTGCAGTTCACGGTGATGCCGCTGGCGGGGATCGCCTTTGCGACATTGTTCGGGCTAGAAACCGGGCTGGCGGTCGGGCTGATCCTGGTCGCCTGCTGCCCCGGAGGCACTGCCTCGAACGTGGTCACCTATCTCGCGCGCGCCAATCTGGCGCTGTCGGTTACCCTCACGCTCGCTTCCACGATGATCGCAGTGGTGGCGACGCCGCTGCTGACCGGCTGGCTGGCGGGCGTCTATGTCGAGATCGACCGATGGGCGCTGTTCCAGGGGATGATCACCGTCGTGCTGCTGCCAGTGGTGGCGGGCGTTGCGCTCAATCGCCTGTTTCCCGCCGTTACAGCGCGGATTGCCACGGTTTCGCCGCTCGCCTCGGTGATCGGTGTGGTGCTGATCGTCGGCGGGATCATCGCCCAGTCGAAGCCGCTGATCGTGGAATATGCGGGCGTGCTGCTGCTTGCGCTGCTGGCGCTTCACGCGACCGGTTTTGCGCTAGGCTATGCGCTCAGCGGCTTGCTGGGGCTGGGCGAGGCGGAGCGGCGCACCTGTGCGATCGAAGTGGGGATGCAAAACAGCGGCCTCGGCTCGACGCTCGCTTCCGCCCCCAGTTTCGCGTCGCAATTTGCCTCGCCGATGCAGGCTGCGCTGGCACCGGTGCCGAGCGCGGTTTCCGCAGTCTATCACGTGGTCATCGGCAGCCTGCTGGCGGCGTGGTGGCGGCGCAAGAACCAAGGAGAGAGTGAATGAGCTGGGATGCTATTTTCGGGGCGGCGAACATGCTTGCCATGATCAGCTGGGCGGCGCTGATCCTGTTGCCGCGCTGGCCGGCCTTGCTCAGCGCATTGCTCTATCTCGTGGTCGGCCTGCTCAGCCTGCTCTACGCAGGGATACTGGTCGGCTTGGTCACTGGCCTGGCCGATCCGGGCGGCAGCATGGCGGGCGGCAATTTCAGCTCGATCGAAGGCGTGCAGACGCTGTTCTCAGCGAAGGGCGGGCTCACGATGGGCTGGGTGCATTACCTTGCCTTCGACCTGTTCGTCGGAATCTGGATAGCGCGCGACGCCGACGCCAAGGGCTTTTCGCGCTTCATCCAGGCTCCTATTCTCGTCGCGACCTTCATGGCCGGACCGCTCGGGCTGTTCCTCTGGATGTTGCTGCGTGAGCCGCGCGCGCGGGCAAGCGGTCGCTGGAACTGATGTGGCCGGGCCGGGAACCGTTGGCGCACTGGCACTTTGTAGGCTTGGAAAGCGCGGGGAGGCCTTGGTAGGCGCAAACTGAGCCAAAGCCCTGGGGAGGGGACATGAACGGATACCACACCTACATCACCTATGATGAGATCCTGAACTTCTGGGCCAAGGAACGCCCGGAAGGCCCCGCCATCGAGCAGGATGGCCGCATCACCAGCTTTGCCGAGACCGATCGGCTGACGCGCCAGATCATCGGCTTCTATTGGGACAAGGGGCTGAAGGCGGGCGACCGGATTGCCTGGCTCGGCAAGAATTCGGACCTTTATTGCCTGCTCTATATGGCTGCCGCGCGATGCGGCGTGGTGATGGTGCCGATCGGCTGGCGGCTTGCTCCGCCTGAAGTAAGCTATATCCTCGAGGATACTGGTGCGAAGCTGCTGTTCACCGGCGACGAATTTGCCGAAGTCGGCCGCGAAATCGCGCCGAACCTTCCGGCGGCTCCACAGGTTTTCTCCGAGAGCGAAATGCGACTTGCGATCCCGCGTTTTGCCGCTGCGGACTATGAGCCGGCGGGTGCAAACGACCCGGTGCTCCAGCTCTATACTTCAGGCACCACGGGCAACCCCAAAGGTGCGGTGCTTTCAAACGCCAACCTCTTTGCACTGCGCAATGATGCGTTGGATGCGGAGTTGCCGTGGACCTATTACGAGCCGAACGATTGCATGCTGGTGGCCATGCCCTGCGCGCATATCGGGGGCACCGGGCTGATCAACATCGCCGCCGTTAGTGGAATCCGCGCGCTGGTGCAGGCGGAATTCACTCCGCTGGGCGTGCTCGAGGCGATTGAAAGCGGCGCGAGCCAGATGTTCATCGTGCCTGCCGCCCTACAGATGGTAGTGCAGCATCCGCGCGCCCGCGAGACCGACTTCAGCAATCTCAAATATCTGATGTATGGCGCCGCGCCGATGCCGCTCGAATTGCTCAAGGAAGCGGTGGGGACCATGCCCAACGCCCGCTTCCTGCAGGCCTATGGGATGACGGAGACCACGGGCACCGTCTCGATGCTGCCGCCGGAGGATCATTCGCTCGAAGGCAACAAACGCATGCGATCGGCGGGCAAGGCAGTGCCGGGGGTCGAGATTCGCGTGGTCGATCCGCAGGGCAATGAAGTGCCGCGCGGCGAGATCGGCGAAGTCGCGATCAAATCGCCATCGAACATGGTCGGTTACTGGCACTTGCCCGAAGCCACAGCAGAGGCGCTGCGCGGCGGGTGGATGCATACGGGCGATGCGGCCGTGATGGACGAGGATGGCTACATCTACATCCAGGATCGCATCAAGGACATGATCATCTCGGGTGGCGAGAACGTCTATCCGGCTGAAGTCGAAAGCGCGATCTATGGCCACCCGGCTGTTGCGGAAGTGGCGGTGATCGGCGTGCCGAGCGACAAATGGGGCGAGGAGGTCAAGGCCTGTGTCGTCGCCAAGCCGGGGATGGAAGTGGACGCGAATGACGTCATCGCCTGGGCTCGCGAGCGGGTCGCTGCGTTCAAGGCGCCCAAAAGCGTCGATGTGATCCCGGTCATGCCGCGCAATCCTAGCGGCAAGATCCTGCGGCGCGAATTGCGCAAACCCTATTGGGAAGGGCGCGAGCGCCAGGTCAATTGACGCTCGACGGGTAGGACATTGAAGAGACGCGCCCCCGCAACTGAGCGCAATCGCGATCCACTGGCCGAAGTGTTGGTGCGCGAGCTGCCCGAAAGCGGGCTGGTGCTGGAGGTCGCAAGCGGGACCGGCGAGCATGCGTTCCACTTCGCCGGGCGCTTCCCGACGCTCGATTGGCAACCTAGCGATCCGGATGCCGATGCGCGCGCGTCTATCGCGGCATGGCGAGCCGATTACGAAGGCCCGAACCTGCGGGCGCCGCTTGAACTGGATGCAGCGTCAAATAACTGGCCGATCGCGCAGGCAGATGCGATCCTCTGCGTCAACATGGTGCACATCAGCCCATGGGAGGCGACCATGGGCCTGTTTGGTGGGGCCGCAAGGCTGCTCAAGCAAGGCGCTCCGTTGGTCCTCTATGGCCCGTATTTTGAGGACGGGGTCGAAACGGCACCATCGAACCTGGCCTTCGATGCAAGCCTGAAGGAGCGGAATTCGCGTTGGGGGCTGCGCAAGCTGGCGGATATCGATGTGCTGGCCGAGGAAAGCGGATTTGTGCGCACCGCGCGTTATGCGATGCCTGCGAACAATCTTACACTGGTTTATCGCCGGGTCTGAGCGCCGGACCTAAAATACAAAGCACCCGCCAATTGCTTGGCGGGTGCGAGGTATCCGTTTCTTACTGCGACGTCGAAGGTCGGATGCAACGGACCTGTAAAATCAGGTCTCTTCGTCAACCGCGTCGGCCGCCGATTTGAGGTCGTCACCGATCCCGCGCACGGTATTGCATGCGGAGGCGGTGAGGGTCATCGCGGCAAGGGCAGCAACAATCAGCGTCTTGCGTAGCATGAATCGAATCCTTCTTATTGCCGGGCTTTCATAGCCGGTTTTGCCGTAAATGGCGACGTTTGGGCCGCCAAAGCTATAACGTAGCGGTGGATTGTTCGCGCGGACGGGCGAGCCGATGCTCGCGCCATGCGATCAGCAATCCTGCGCCGATCACCAGCGGTGCTCCGAACCAGGTTGCCGCGGGAGGCAGCCGCTCGAACAGCCACCAGCCAAACAGCGTCGCCCAGATCAGCGCCGAGTAATCCATCACGATGACGCTTGCGACCGTGCCATAGCGCAGTGCCGTGGTGAGCAGGTACTGGCCAAGCAGGCCAGCCACTCCCAGTGTGATCAGCAGCGCCCACTGCTCGGCATTTTTCGCGTGCCAGAAGAAGGGCAGGGCAAGCAGCAATAGGGGCACTGAGAGCAACGAGAAATAGAACACGATGGTGAGCGGGTCTTCGGTCTGCGCAAGGTCGCGGATGTAGATCGAGATCACGGCAATCATGAAGGCAGCCCCCAGCGCCACCGCTGCACCGGCCAGCGGGATGTGGCCGTCGCCGGGCTGGGCAATCACCAGCACCCCCGCAAAACCCAATGCCACCGCGCTCCAGCGCCAGATCCCGATCCTTTCGTGCAGGATCAGCGATGAGAGGATCACCGCCCAGATCGCCGAAGTGAAATTGAAGGTCGTCGCTTCGGCAAGCGGCAGCAAGGTTACCGAGCCGAAATTGAGCAGCATCGCGGCGAGGCCGATCATTGCACGCATGCCGTGTTGCGGCATGCGCGTGGTGCGCAACTTGCCCAATCCGCCCGTCGCCCAGAAAAACAGCAGGATCAGCGGAATAGTCGGCAATTGCCGCCAGAACAGGATCTCGGGGAGTGCCAAGCCGCTTTCGCTCGCGAGCTTGACCAGCGCCATCATCAGCGAAAGCGTTGCAGCGGCCGCCAGCCGGATCAGCAGGGCAAGCAAGGGACGTTGGCGGGATGGAGGGCTCACCTTTGCCGGTCTAGGGCCTGCGAAGAAAGGTGCAAGCGCGCAGGGGATTGCATGGTGCTGCAAGCCCCCCCATGTGCCCTTCGATGTTCCACGAACCCGAATTCCTGCTGTTTGCCAGCGAAGCGGACCTGGTTGCCCTCGCTGGAGGGGGCTTCCTGATCCTGGCGTTGCTTGCCCTGTTGGGTGATCGCATGCGCAACCAGCGCGAACGGGTGGAACGGCTCGATCGGGTCGGCTGGGTTCCCTGGACGGGCGTCTTCGTCGCCTGCGCGATCATCGGCGGCGGGTTGCTGGCGATGTCGCTGCCGCAGGCGTTGTTTGGCGGTTAGTGCAGCGCGCCGCGAACGGCGCGCCGCGGCGTATCAGAGGCACGCCTCCAGATAAGCCTGGTCGAAGCCGAACTGGCGCGCCTTTTCGAGCGTGTAGGGACGCAAGCCGCTCGACCGGAACTCGCCGAGGATCTTCCCGTCGTCGGTTTCGTCGAGATATTCGAACTTGAACAGTTCCTGCGTCACGATCACGTCGCCTTCCATCCCGATCACTTCGGTAATGTTGGTGGTGCGGCGAGAACCGTCGCGAAGGCGCTTCACCTGCACGATCAGGTCGACCGATTCGGCGATCTGGCGGCTGATGGCTTCCTTCGGGATCTTGATGTCGCCCATCAGGATCATGTTTTCCATACGGCCCAGGCATTCGCGCGGACTGTTGGCGTGCAGCGTACACATCGAACCGTCGTGGCCGGTGTTCATAGCGGCGAGGAGGTCGAAACATTCCGCGCCACGAATTTCGCCCAGGATGATGCGGTCTGGGCGCATACGCAGTGCGTTCTTCACGAGGTCGCCAATGGTGATGGCGCCCTGGCCTTCGAGGTTCGGCGGACGCGTTTCAAGCGGCAGCCAGTGTGGCTGTTGCAGGCGAAGTTCGGCCGCGTCTTCGATGGTCAGCACGCGCTCGCCGGGGTCGATCATCTTCGACAGGGCGTTGAGCATGGTCGTCTTACCCGAGCCCGTACCGCCCGAGATGACCACGTTCATGCGGCAAGCGCCGGCAATCTTGAGCGCCGTAGCCATCTTTTCGCTCATCGAGCCGAACTCTTTGAGCATGTCGATGGTGATCGGCTTCTCGGAGAATTTACGAATCGAGATCGCGGTGCCGCGCAGCGAAAGCGGCGGCACGATCACGTTGACGCGGCTGCCGTCCTTGAGGCGGGCGTCGGCCAGCGGCGTGGTCTGGTCGACGCGGCGGCCGACCTGGTTCACGATGCGCTGGGCGATCTGGAACAAGTGCTGTTCGTCGCGGAACTGGATCGGCGCGATGACCAGCTTGCCCTTCTTTTCGATGTAGGTCTGCTTCGGGCCATTGACCATGATGTCCGACACATCCGGATCGTTCAGCAGCTCTTCGAGCGGGCCAAAGCCGAGCAACTCGTCGATCAGCACCTTTTCGAGCGCGAACTGTTCGCGGCGGTTGAGCGTGACCTTGAGCTCGGCCAGCACTTCCATGATGATCGGGCGGAATTCTTCCGACAGCTCTTCCTTGGACAGGGTAGCCGCCGCTTCAGGGTCGACGCGTTCAAGCAGGCGTGGCAGCACCTGTTCCTTGATCTTGTGAATGCTGGCTTCGAAGCCACCAACCTCGGAATCGCCCGAGTGGTCGGAGTTCATCCGGTCGTCGAGCCGGGCCATCGCATCGTCGGCGCCGCGCCCGGCGTTGGGCGCGGAGGCCTGCTGGGCAGGCTTTGGTGCAGGTTCGTTAGGCAGCGGCGGGAACTGTTCTCCGCCGCCAGCCGGATTCGACGAAGCTGGCGCTGCTCCGCCCGACTTCATCGGGCGGGCTACGCCAAAGGACGGACGGCCTCCGGGATTCATCCCTGCAGGTCCATTCTTCCTTCCGAATGCGCTCATTCCGAGGCCCCCAAGCGGTTAATTGCGTTTCCACGAGCCATCGTCGCGCTAGGCGAAGATGCTCTCTCGAAGATTGGTGAATAATTCGGAAAGGTTGTTTTTTTCCTAAGGCGGCAATGATTGGAGCAAGGGAATTCTCACGGCCCAATCGTTGCAGCTGTCCATGCGCCGCATGGTTTTGTGGGTAATGCTGCCAAGCGCTTGCTTTGTAGTTAAAACGTCGAAAGGGACGGCGCCGACGACGCAACTCCGGAGGAACCCGCGTGCAGCAAAACGAACGCATAGGCTTGCTGTTCGCCATTGCCGGATTCGCCACGCTTTCCGTGGGCGATGCCGTGATCAAGAGCATGGCTGGTGCGTGGCCGGTCGTCGCGGTTGCCGCCCTGCGCTTCAGCATTGGTGCGGCGGGGCTTTCAGCGATCCTTGTGGTGAAGGAAGGGGGTGCCGGCTTCAGGCCGAGCAACCCATGGCTCCAGCTTGCTCGTGGCACTTGCCTGGCGCTTTCGACCCTGGCTTTCTTCTCCGCGATCTACGTGATGCCGCTGGCGGAGACCATGGCGATAACCTTTCTTTCTCCGGTGCTCACCGCGATCCTGAGCGGTCCGCTTCTTGGCGAGAGAGTACGCCCCGCGGTGTGGGTGGCATCGCTGTTTGCGCTGGTCGGCGTGGCGTTGATCCTGCGCCCCAATCTGGCCGAGCTTGGCTGGCCTGCGCTCCTGCCGCTCGTGGCCGCGGTGTTCTTCTCCCTGATGATGATCGCCCACCGCGCCTCCGCCGGGCAGGGCAGTGCACTGGCGATGCAGGCATATATGGCAATCGTTGCCGCGCCGTTGCTCGTTGTCGCGGCGCTTGGCGCCAAGGTTACCGGCATCGGTGGTCTCGATTTCGGCTGGCCGGATTGGGACGTGGTGCTGCGCTGCGCTTTCGTTGCCTTCACCGCAACATGCGCCCACTGGATGGTCTTTCTCGGCACATCCCGTGCGGGCGCATCGCAGGTAGCACCAGCATCCTACGTCCAGATGCTAGTCGCGACAGTGCTCGGCTGGTGGTGGTTCGGTGATGCGCCAGACTTTCTGACGCTGGCAGGTGCATCGGTGATCATCGGTGCGGGGCTGTTTCTATGGCGCGCCAGCCTGCGTCGCTAGTGGCGACAAGAAGGCATTTGAAGTGCTTGCCCCGTACGCTAGAGGCAAGCTTCCATTCAGCCGGGGCGCTATAGCGGCGCTAAACCTGGCCTGTTCACTTCAGCGAGATTTTTATGTGCGGCATCATTGGCATAGTGGGCACAAGCCCGGTGGCGGACCGGCTGGTCGATGGCCTGAAGCGGATGGAGTATCGCGGCTATGACAGCTCCGGGCTTTGCACGATCCAGCATGGCGCGTTGGTAAGGCGCCGCGCCGAAGGCAAGCTCGCGAACCTTGTCGCCGTGCTGGCAGACCAACCTGCGGGGGGCAATGTGGGCATCGCGCATACGCGCTGGGCCACGCATGGAGCGCCCACTTCGATCAACGCGCATCCGCACGCGACCGACCGTGTGGCTATAGTCCACAACGGGATTATCGAGAATTTCAAGGAGTTGCGTGACGAACTTAAGGCCAATGGCCGGCAGTTCGAAAGCGAAACCGACAGCGAAGTGGTGGCGCACCTGATCTCGCGACGGATCGAGGCTGGGGACACGCCTGAAGCGGCGATGCGCGATGTCCTGCCGCGGCTGCAAGGCGCATTTGGCCTGGCGATCGCCTTCCGCGACTACCCCGACTTGCTGGTAGGCGCGCGGCTCGGCTCGCCGCTCGTGGTCGGCTATGGCGAAGGCGAGATGTATCTCGGTTCAGACGCGCTCGCATTGGCCCCGCTGACGCAGCAGATCGCCTATCTCGAAGAGGGCGATTGGGTCGTCATCACGCGCGACGACGCGCAGGTTTACGATGCGGAACACAATCCGGTGACGCGCGCGAAGCAGCACTCCGGCGCTTCGGCTGCTGCGGTCGAGAAGGGCAATTATCGCCACTTCATGCAGAAGGAGATTTTCGAGCAGCCCACCGTGGTGGCGCAGACGCTCTCTTCCTATCTGCGCCGCTCGGACAATTCGGTCGCCCTGCCGCAGTTCGATGTGGATATGTCAGCGATCAGGCGGCTCACCATCGTCGCTTGTGGCACATCCTATTACGCCGGGATGGTCGCGAAATACTGGTTCGAACATTTTGCGCGGCTGCCGGTCGACATCGATGTTGCGAGCGAATTCCGGTATCGCGATCCAGTGCTCGAAGAAGGCGGGCTGGCGCTGTTCATCTCGCAAAGCGGCGAGACTGCAGACACGCTCGCAGCGCTGCGCCATTGCCGCAAGGAAGGGCAGAAGATCGCGGTCGTCGTCAATGTCCCGACCAGCACCATGGCGCGCGAAGCGGACTTGTTGCTGCCCACCCACGCCGGCCCGGAGATCGGGGTTGCATCGACCAAGGCCTTCACTTGCCAATTGGCCGTGCTGGCCGCCCTGGCAGCGCATATGGCCGTGGCCAAGGGGCGAATGAGCCGCGAAGAAGAGCAGGACGTGGTTCGCCACCTGCTCGAAGTGCCTGCTGCGCTCAACTCTGCGCTCGATCACGATGACGATATCGCGGCGATGGCGCATCTCATCGCCCCGGCGCGCGACGTGCTTTACCTCGGGCGCGGACAGGATTATCCGCTTGCCCTCGAGGGTGCACTGAAGCTCAAGGAAATCAGCTATATCCACGCCGAAGGTTACGCTTCGGGTGAAATGAAGCACGGGCCGATCGCGCTGATCGACGAGCAGGTCCCGGTTATCGTGATCGCTCCATCGGGGCCGCTGTTCGACAAGACCGTTTCCAATATGGAAGAGGTGCGCGCGCGCGGCGGGCAGGTGGTGCTGATATCCGATGCCAAGGGCCTTGAGCAGGCGAGCGAAGGGTGCATTGCGACGATCGAGATGCCGATGGTTCACCCGCTGATCGCGCCGCTGGTATACGCTGTGCCGGTCCAACTGCTGGCCTATCACGTGGCTGTAGTGAAGGGCACCGATGTCGACCAGCCGCGCAATCTGGCGAAATCGGTGACGGTAGAATAGTTGCCTTATGGCGGCGATGTAGCGGTTCGCCCGGTGCGATTGCTCGCTGTGTAGGTCGCAGTTAGCACGCTGGAATGACAGCAGCTTCGACAGACTGGAGTGACCTCCCACTGGCGGATCAGCCAGTGTCCGAAAACGATATCCTGCAGGATCTCGAAGATCTTGGGAAAGGGATCGTCCCACCCAAGCTGAATTTCGCGAGTCTGCGCAAATCTATCCTTGAACCCGCCTTGTTCGAACTTGGCTTTCACCGCCAGGGCATCGGCTATTGCAAAGAATTTGATGCCTTCATCGCTTCGATCGAGATCATGCGAAGCAAGGATAACCGTGCTTTCCGGATCGATCTGGGCCTTCAACCCGCCGCCATGTGGAATCCCGCAGCGCATGGCGAATGGCCGGCGACAGCCTCCATGTTCCGTGGCGACATAAATTTTCCCGACGGACTGTGCTGGTGGAAACACGGGCTGGACGAGGCAGTTACGCGAACGGTCCTGCATGCAGCAGCAGGCTACCTTCGCGCAGAGCTCTTGCCCGGATTGCAGCAAATGGCGGACTTTTGCGAAGCCGCTAAGCCGCCACAACTGGCTGACGCTCCGGCATGGCTATCTCTGGCAATGAGCGATGAGGTAAGCTTTGCGCGTTACCGGCATGCGGCGGGGCGCAAGGCCGAGGCTGCCGAATTTGCGCGCGCTGCGCTCGCTCAAATGCCACAACCGGGCCCTCTGACGCCCTTACAGTCGCCGCGCCCCGTGGAACTGGAGATGCGCGACCTAGCCGAGGGAGGAGGGTGACGGTTTGGTGTCCGCCTGCATTTGGTTTCGGCTTGCACTTATAAAATGAACGCCGCGCTTTTCGCCCTGGCCGTTTCCACGATTTTATCCGCCAGCTCAGCATTTTAGGGCCAAATTAACCACGTTTCCCGGTTTAGCTTTACTGGCGCATAACCTTTCAAGGTTAATCGCGAGTGGGTGAGCGAACATGAAGCCGCCTTGCCCAGCACTCCGACGCGCATGTCGGTCGGTGCGATTCTCGGCCTGACCGTACCGGTCAGTGGCGACTGGTCACGACTGCGCGGCCTGCAATATTCGGCTGTGGCGCAGCTCAGCTACCGGCGCATGGCAGGGCATCTGGTTATGGCCGCATTCGCGATTGCGATCCTGTTCGGGAGCGTTTCCCCGGTCTGGCTTGGCCTGTGGGGTTTGGCGCATGTTGCGGTGCAAGTGCGGGGCGTGTCGGTCGATCGCAGCCTTGCCGATGCGGATCGTCGCCGGATCAGCAAGAAAGATATGCTGCGTCACACGCTTACACCGGCACTATCAGGTCTGCTGTGGTCGGTTCCGCTGGTGGCCTTCTTGCCCGGCACGTCGGCAGCTCAGGCCGCTGTGGTAGGGACCATCGTGGCGATCCTCGCGATCGGATCGGTGCTCTTCTATTGCGCGGTGCCGGTGGGCGTATTGAGTTTCGTTTCCATCGTCGGTCTCACTGTGCTGGTTGCGCTCGCGGTCCATGAGCAATGGGCACTAGCTCTGGCTGTAGTGGTTTTCCTCGGCGTGGCATTGGCGGGCACGATCAAGGGAAGCCGGGCATTCCTGAAGGCCCGGATCTCGGAAATCAGCATGGCCGAGAAGGAAGCAGTCGTTTCACTGCTGCTTCGCGAATTCGAAGAAAACGAGGCCGACTGGCTGTGGGAAGTCGGCCCGACACGCCGTATCCGCGGGGCCTCGCCGCGCTTTGCCTATGCCTTGTCCAGCAGGAAGGCTGATGTTGAGGGCAAGCCCTTCCTTGAAGTGATCGCAGGCAAGGGCTGGGACGGATCAAGGCTCTCTCCGAGCCTCCATGAACTTGCCGACAAGCTGCAGAACCGGCAGAATTTCTCCAACCTCATGGTCGAGGTTTCGATCAAGGGGCAGCGTCGCTGGTGGGAGCTGTCGGGTACGCCGATGCTCGATGAGCGCGGAAAGTTCCTGGGTTTCCGCGGCGTCGGATCGGATGTCACAGCGCAGCGCGAATCGTCGGAAAAAATCGCCTATCTCGCGCGCTTCGACACGCTCACGTCCCTGCCAAACCGGCTGCAATTGACCGAGGCGGCGGGAACGGCACTGCAATATGCGAACCAATGGCGCACGCATTGCGCCTTCCTGATGATCGATCTCGACCGCTTCAAGTCGGTCAATGACTCGCTCGGACACCAGATCGGCGACCGGCTGCTGGCGCAGGTTTCTGCCCGCCTCAAGGCGTTGATCGGCGAGAACCAGCTGTGTGGGCGCCTTGGCGGCGACGAGTTCGCCGTGGTTATCCGCGACGCGACCGATCACCGGGTGATCGACAAGGTTGCGCAGATGGTGATCGAAAGCCTCTCCGAACCCTATGTGGTCGACAATCATACGCTCTATGTCGGCGCCAGCGTTGGCTCGGCAATCGGCCCGCGCGACGGGAAGACCGTGGAAGAGCTGATGCGCAATGCCGACCTTGCGCTCTATCGCGCAAAAGACGGCGGCGGCGGGCGGCATTGCCAGTTCGAGCCGATCCTGCATGCCTCGGCGGAAGAACGCCGCAAGCTCGAGCTCTCGCTGCGAGGGGCACTCGAGCGTGACGAGTTGGAGCTCCAGTTCCAGCCTGTCGTCGACGCCAAGAGCGAAGAGATCGTCAGCTTCGAGGCGCTGGTGCGCTGGCACAGCCCTGAGCATGGCTTCGTAAGCCCGGCGAAGTTCATCCCGGTGGCAGAGGATACGAGGCTGATTGTGCCGATCGGGCGCTGGGTGCTACGCAAGGCTTGCGAAGAGGCGCTTGCCTGGCCGGAGCACATCAAAGTCAACGTCAACGTATCGCCCGAGCAGCTGCTTGATCCGGACTTTACCGATGACGTCGTGCGGTCGTTGTCCGAAACCGGCCTACACCCACAGCGGCTCGAGATCGAAGTGACCGAGAGCATCTTCCTGCGCGACGCCAGCGTCGCGAGAAGCGCCTTGGAACAGGTCATGGCGCTCGGCTGCGGGGTCGCGCTCGACGATTTCGGGACCGGCTATTCCTCGCTCGGCTACATCCGCAAGCTGCGCTTCTCGACGATCAAGGTCGATCGCACTTTCGTGAAGGGCGCCGAGCAACAGAGCGCCGAAAGCCTCGCGATCATCCGTGCAGTGGTGGCAATGGCGCAGAGCCTCGATATGACCACCACGGCGGAAGGTGTTGAAACGATCGAAGAGGCCGAACTGATCCGCGCGCTCGGTTGCGACAAGATCCAGGGCTATTACTTCGGAAGGCCGATGTCGGCCTCGGATGCACTGAAGCTGTTCAGTCGGGTCGATCGGCAGATCGCCTGAGCCGCCGCTGTTGAGGCGTCAGGCGGCTACGAGGCTTCCGACGACGCTTTCGAACAGGGCGCGGCCGTCGCTGCTGCCGAGCACATCCTCGATCGCGCGCTCAGGGTGAGGCATCATGCCCAGCACATTGCCCTGTGCATTGAGGATTCCGGCGATGTCGCGGCGCGAGCCATTGCACGGTTCAGCATAGCGGAACGCCACGCGGCCTTCGCCTTCAAGCCGGTCGAGCGTTGCGTCGTCGGCAAAGAAATTGCCATCATGATGCGCCACCGGGATGCGAACCACTTCGCCCGCTTCGTAGGCGCTGGTGAAAAGCGACTGGTTGTTCTCGACCGTCAGCGGAACAGTGCGGCAGATGAAGTTCTGGCTGGCATTGCGCATCAGCGCGCCGGGCAGCAGGCCTGCTTCGGTGAGCACCTGGAAGCCGTTGCACACGCCCAGGACCGGCACGCCGCGTTCTGCGGCTTTCACGACAGCCTGCATGATCGGGCTTCGTGCTGCCATTGCGCCCGAGCGGAGATAGTCGCCATAGGAGAACCCTCCGGGCAGGGCGATGAAATCGAGCCCTTCGGGAAGTTCGGCATCACCGTGCCAGACGCGGATCGCCTGCACACCCGAGACTTTCTCCAGGGCCACCGCCATATCGCGGTCGCAATTCGAACCGGGAAAGGTGATGACAGCTGAGCGGAATGCCATCAGGCGTGCTCCGCCTGGCTGAGCTTTTCGACCGCGTAGTCTTCGATCACCATATTGGCGAGCAGCTTGCGGCACATCTCGTCGATCGCTTCGTCGCTTGTGCCGTCTGCAAGGTCCATTTCGATCACCCGGCCCATCCGTACATCTTCAACTCCGGCGAAACCGAGGCCTTCGAGCGCATGGTGCACCGCGCGTCCCTGCGGATCGAGCACGCCGGGCTTGAGCCGGACCAGGACACGAACTTTCATGGGGTGCTCCTCGCTATGCTGGATCGGACGGCGCGTGGGCGCCTGTCGCGGAGCCTATAGCGTGCTCCTCGCCAAGCGCAATCGGCATGCAGGACATTGCCCACCGTGGCGAGGGATCACTCGTCCTTTGCAGGCTCCGGCACTACCAGCAATTCGACTGCAGCGTCGGAGGCGAGATATTGCTGCGCCGCTGACACGATATCCTGTGCGGTGAAGCTCTTCAGAATGTCGGGCGCGGCGAAATAGCGATCGAGCCGATCCGCTTCGCTTTGCGCACGGTCGGTCAGCGACATCCAACCACCCAGCGACTTGAGCAGGTTGTCATAGTTTTCGAGCAGCGGCTGGCGCGCGCGGTTGACGGTATCGTCGTCGAGCTTGCCGTCCCGCAGGCCGCCCAGCATCGCTCCGATCGCTGAGCGGGCCGGATCGAGCTGGGCGCGATCCACCGCAACATTCAGGCTGAACGTGCCATAGCCGCGCCACACGCGCGACGGGGAGCTTCCGGCGGAAGGCGAATAGGCCTGCCCCAGCGCTTCGCGCAGCTCTTCCTGCAAGCGCACGCGCACTACCAGGCCCAGCAGTTCAAGCCGCAGCGCTTCACGCAGGTCGCTGTCGTCAGTGGTCGGCCAGACCATCCGAATGAGTGCCTGATCGGCCTCGCCGGTATGGGTTATCGTGCGTGTGCCGCGTTCTGCAGTGAACGGCCGCTGGCGGGCCTCCTCACGCGGGTTGAACTCGGCTTCGCGCGGTCCAAGTGCTCCCAGCGTCTTTGCCACGGCATCGATCGCGGTCTGCTCGTCGAAATCGCCGACCAGCGCCAGTTCGATTGTGCCCTTGGCCAGCCGGTCACCGATATCGGCCGCGAGCTGTTCGAAGGTGCGCGCTTCATAGGCTTCGCGCGATTGCAGGGTGAAACGCGGGTCGTCGTCGGAGAGGATGCCCCCGATCTTGTTGTTTAGCGCTTGTCCGGGGGTTGCGTCGAGGCTGGCAAAGAATTGTGCGATACCGCGCCGGTAGCGCTCGACGCCTTCGCTGCGATAGCCGGGATCGACCAATGCCGCGGTCAGCAATTGCAGCTGCAGCGCAAGGTCGCGCGGAGTGGTGGTGCCGCCCATCTGGAATGAATCGCCGTTCGCGCCGATCGAGATGCCAACACTGCGCCCGGCAAGGATGGTCGCCAGCTCATCTTGGCTGTGCTTGCCGAGGCCGCCCGCAGGAAGCATTGCAACGAGTGCAGTCTTGAGCGGGTCGTCGGCGGTGTTGAGCAGTTCGCCGCCATCGAGTGTAAGGCGATAGCTTACCTGGTCCTTGCGGATATCGGTCTGCTTCAGATTGAGCCGCACGCCATTGGCGAAGCGGATCAGCCGGATCCCCAGCCGCTCGTCGCGCGTGTCGGACACGATTGTGCCGGGCGTGCCGAAGTCCTGATATGCAAACTCCGCCTGTTCGGCCCATTCGGGCGCGGCGATTTCAGCTGAGGCAACTTCGTTCCATGCCGCGCGCAGCGCAGCGGCTCCCCCTTCGGGCATGCTGCGGCCCTGGTACCGGATCAGCGGGTTATCGAGCGCGGCTGCTTCCGCCAATATGGCGGCCAGGGCAGCATCGGGGGTAATCTGGCCCGCGAATTCCTCGAACCGGTCAAGCGCGCTTTGCGGTGTCGAGGGAATGCGCTCATCGTCGACCAGCGAGAGCGCCATGGCTGCGAGCGCGGCATGAGTGCGAGTATCGGAACTGCTGGCTGCATTCTCGAGCGAGGTGCGGATTGCGGCAAGCTGCTCGTTTACCTCGGCCTGGCTGAAGCCATAGGAAAGCGCGGTCCTCACCGCGATACCGGCGGCGTTTAGCCCTTTGCGCCATTCCCCATCGGGCGTGCTCACCGTGAGCGTGGTCGAGCGTGCATCTTCGAACAAATCGCCAGTGCCGAAGCTCGCGCCGCGGAACGGCGCATCCGCGCCACGCGCCAGCGCTTGCAACCGCCGGTTGACGATGCCGTATCCGACCTGCCGCAGCAGGCCTTGCTGCCGATTGGCGATCGTGTCGGGCCGATCTTCCCACGCGGCATTGCGCGAGAGGCTGACGCTTTCGGGAAGCGCGGGATCGACATAGATGTCGGTCTCACCGCTCCGCGCGATATCGAACGGGCCGGTGACCGGCTCGACCGGATCGGGGGCGGCGGTCCAGTCGGCAAACCAGTGCCGCACGCGCGCTTCCATCAGGTCGATCGGGAAATCGCCGACTATCACCAGCGTCGTGTTGGCGGGGACATAGGTGCGGCGATAGAAGCCGTGCAAAGTGGCTGCGGGGGCGTTCTCGAGCACTTCCAGCGCACCGATCGGCAGGCGATCGGCGAAACGCGCACCGGGAGCCGTGAACTCGAGCTGGTCGATCAGCGATTTATAGGCGAAATTGGTTCGGTCACGCCGTTCGGCCAGGATGATGCCGCGCTCGCGCGCCACGGCATCTTCTTCGATCAGCAGTTCGCTCGCAGTCTCGCGCATCAGCATCAGCACGGTTTCGAGCAGGCTTTCGTCATTGCGCGGCAGGTCGAGCCGATAGACCGTCTGTTCCAGCCCGGTCGAGGCATTGGTGTCGGCGCCGAAGGCCAGTCCTTCGCGCTCGAGCAGCTTGATCATCTCGCCTTCGGGAACGCGCTTCGATCCGTTGAAGGCCATGTGTTCGAGGAAATGCGCGAGCCCCCGCTCATCTTCGTTCTCGTCGAGCGATCCCGAACCGATGTGCAGCCGCACCATTGCCGTGCCTTCGGGCGTGGCATTCTGGCGCAGGATGTAGCGCATGCCATTGTCGAGCACGCCGAAGCGATAGGCCGGGTCGACCGGGATATCGCTTGCCTCGAAGGCCCAGAGCGGTTCAGCCGCCGTTGCGGCAACTGGCGGTGCAGTCTGCTCGGCGAAGGCAGGGGTTGGCTGAAGGGCGAATGCGGCAAGCGCCGCAAGCATCACGGGAAAACGCATGGCACCTGCTTACCTGCTAAACGCAGGCTGGCAAGGGACCGCAAATTCTATCCTGTTGGCGCGCTTACTTCTTCGCCTTTGGCGGTGCGCCGCGCAGCCGGCCGCGATGGGCCGAAAGGTCGAACACTTCACCTGGGGTGCTGTCGTCGCCCTGCAGCAGGCCGAGACGGCGTGCGACTTCCTGATAGGCTTCGCTTTCGCCGCCCAGGTCGCGCCGGAAGCGATCCTTGTCCAGCTTTTCGCCGGTCTTCATGTCCCACAGTCGGCAGCCGTCGGGGCTGATCTCGTCGGCCAGGATCACGCGGCTGAAATCGCCGTCATAGATGCGGCCGAACTCCAGCTTGAAGTCGATCAGGCGAATGTCGATCGCGGCGAACATGCCGCACATGAAGTCGTTGATGCGGATCGCCATCGCGGCGATGTCCTGCATCTCTTCGGGGCCGGCCCAATTGAAACAGGCGATGTGTTCTTCGGCGATCAGCGGGTCGCCCAGCGAATCGTCCTTGTAGTAATATTCGATCAGCGTGTGAGGCAGCGGCTCGCCTTCGGGGATGCCGAGGCGCTGCGAGATCGAGCCCGCCGCGACATTGCGCACCACCACTTCGATCGGAATGATTTCGACCTGGCGGATCAGCTGCTCGCGCATGTTGAGACGGCGGATGAAGTGCGTCGGAATGCCGATATGCGCCAGCCGCGTGAAAACATATTCCGAAATGCGGTTGTTGATCACGCCCTTGCCGTTGATCGTGCCCTTCTTCTGGGCGTTGAAGGCGGTCGCATCGTCCTTGAAATACTGGATCAGCGTGCCCGGCTCTGGGCCCTCGTAAAGGATCTTGGCCTTGCCTTCGTAAATCTGGCGGCGACGCGACATGGTGGGATCATCCTGCTGCAAAAAAACGCCGCCCCGGCAGGCGATGCGGCAGCGCAACGCGGTGGCCGGGGCGAGGCGAGAAGCCTTACTCGCAACGGTTGAAATTGGCAAACGCGCTCTGGTGTGTCTCGTCGCGCATCGCGCGCAGGCGCAGTGGTGCCTCGGGGCGGAGCATCGATTCCCTGTAAGAATAATAGCTTGCTGTTGTCCAACCTTGCCTGACAACCAATGGAAACCTGCGGCGTCCGGCGCACCGATGTCCAACCCTTTGCACGATCAGCTTTGCTTGGGTAGCATTGCTAAACCCCTTCCCGACCCATGCCCTTGCGGCAGCTGCAGGATCTCGGAAGGGGATGTCTTCGACATCGTTGCATTTCGTCAAGATAATGTGAAGTATGACTTGACAAAGTGTGAAGTGTTACTTATCAAGATCACATGATCAAGAGCATCCGCAGCAAGCCGCTTAAGCAATTCGCTTCAACCGGCGATTCGTCGAAGCTGCCCGTTCAGGGCAATGCGTCGATCGCCAAGCTGACCCGCCAAATGCAGGTGCTGGACGCCGCGGTCCAACCCGATGACATGAACCTGCCGGGCTGGCGTTTCCACGGGCTGCAAGGCGCGCCGAAGCGTTATTCGGTCAGCGTCACCGCGAACTTCCGGCTGACCTATGGATGGGAAGAAGCGGACGCTGTGGATGTCGATCTGGAGGATTACCACTAACTGAAACCTTTTGTGGCAAGGAGGAGACAACGCCATGATGAACGGACTGATGAAAGGACTGCCGCCGGTTCACCCTGGCGAAGTGCTGCGCGAAGATGTGATCCCTGGCAGCGGGATGACGAAGACCGCTTTCGCTACCCAGCTGGGGATGTCGCGCGAGGCGCTGCACAATGTCCTGAGCGGCAAGAGCGCGGTTTCGACGCTGATGGCGCTGAAGCTGGCCAGGCTGCTGGGAACCAGCGCGAAGATGTGGCTGAACATGCAGCAGGCTTATGACCTGGCGGTCACTGCCGAGAGCAAGAAGACCGAAATCGAGAAGGTCGAAAAGGTTGAATTCGCCTGACCGGCCAAAAGGCCGAACGACCGGAAAAAGAGGGGCGGACGCCTATGGCGCCCGCTCCTTCGCTTATCCGGTGATGATCAGTTCGCCAGCGCGTAGCGGCTTGTCGCTTCCAGCCAAAGCCAAGTTCTCTGGCTCAAATACGAGAAGACGGCCGGGCTGTTCGACCCGACCGTCCCTTGGGTATTATGCTATCGGCGCCGAAGCCTATCGGCGCTCGGGGTGCTTGATGCGTTCACGCTCAGTCGTCGCGGGATGCGAGTTTGCGTAACGTTCGGTTACGAAGCGTCCAGTCCGCGAGCTGCGGTGAGAGACTTGGGTTGGTACCTTTGTCTTCGACATCGTGCTTTCCTTTCCAAAGATTGACCATGCAGTACTTGCAGTCGGGGGAAGGTCCCCGGACCGCTGGGCAAACAGCGATCCGGGGGGATCAGGCTATTCGTTCACGTAGATCGGGAAGGCGCGAATACCGTAGTTCTTCGCGTAGATGCGCTTCCCTTCTTTCGTGATGTATGGACGCCAGGTCACGCGCTTCCCCGGAGGGATGGCAAATTCCGACATAGTACACCTCAATTCGAGGGTGGCCCGACAATCTTTGCGCCCGCGAGATTTCCGTGTAATACACGAATTGCACAACCTCGTTGCGGATCGCGCACCCGACACAGGGGCCACGTTCTGTGCGAGAGATCAGGGGGAGCTTTTCATCAGAAGAGCTCCCCTTGAATTTTCGTAACTTCGTCGAAGCGTTGTTCCGCACGTTCAAGCGGAACTGAGTACCGCTCGGCGACTTCCTCAGCTGTAACGCAAGTTCGCACACCGGCTCGCGGCATTAGAAATGCATCCGCGAAGTAATCTGCCTGCCACTCGGGATCCACGTGGCGGTCGTATTCTGAACGACGCGCGTACGCAGTAGGCGCCTGCGAATGGAGAAGTAGGTGGCCCAGTTCGTGGGCCGCCGTATGCCTCGCCTCAGGATTGCCTTCGTGGAGCGCAAGGTAAGTGCTGTTGGAGAGGCAAATCTCGTAGTGTTCCAGGCCGGTATAGCCGTCCATGCCTGGCATCGCGTCGTCTTCTTGTACTGTAAAGATGTAATCGGGCAGCCACTCTTCCATCAGCTCAAGCATTTGGATCATGGCCACCCGCTTGGTCTGGTCGAGCCCAAGGGTGCGCTTCATGGCGCCGGCTAGTCCCTCGATTTCGTTTTCGGTCATTTTTTTGACCGCCCTGAACCTTATGTCCAACTCACTACTCCTCGTCTTCCAGCACTTCGATGATCTTCTGCCTCTTAATGGGGGTCATCCTTGCGAACTGGTCTTGCAGCTTGAACGCCAGCGTGCGCTCCCAGGGATCAGGATGATCGCTGATAGTGAGCCGGTACTCTCTCGCTGAAAGCGCAGCAGCATTCTGGAGCTCTTTCGCCCTGCGCTGGTGAAGGTCGAGGCCGTTCACCAGTTTCGATACGAGTCCATCGGGAATGGGTTTGCGCCCGGTTTCGACCATACTAAGGAATCCTGGTGTCACCTCGGCAGCTTCGGCCATATCCAGCAGTAGCAACCCTTTTTCTTTTCTGATCTCCCTGCACTTTTGACCGAAAGGTGTGAGCTTTGTCGGCCCCTGTTGCCTGCCCCCTTTCGTCGCACTTGTCATGATAGCCTCCTCGTTGCGGGTGGACATAAATTCACCTCGAGAGGTAAATTTGTCAAGGTTCGTTTAACCTTTGCTGGTAAATTATGCACAGGCGGGCGCGTGCGCATTTTGTCTGCGCGGGCTAGGCCTTCTCAGCCCAGCAATCCGATGTCGGTCGAATGCATGGGCGGTTCTGCAATGGGTCATGCCGAGGTTAGATTCGGTAGCGTGGGGAACTGCCGATGGCTTGAGGCCGGCGAGCGATACGATCGTACGAGCCTGACCGACAAGTCGCGCATTTGCGCGGATTATGGCCAACCTTGAGCCATTCAGAGCTGTCCAACTCGGAAAATATCAATGTAATCAGATATTTAGATAGAAAATGGTGCCTCGGGGCGGGATCGAACCACCGACACTACGATTTTCAGTCGTATGCTCTACCAACTGAGCTACCGAGGCATCGCTGCAGCGACGGTGCAAAACACCGGCGAGCGAATGAGAGCGCGCCTATGGCGAAGCTGTGCGCCCTTGGCAAGCGCCAATTGCCCGAAATTCGGCTAGTCGCGGTCGTCGCGGATGATTTCCCCGGCGATTTCTTCGGGCATGGCCGGTCGGCCGGGCACGGCATAGCCATCCCCAAACCATTGCGCGAGGTCGCGGTCCCGGCAGCGGCTCGAACAGAAGGGGGCGAATTGCGCTTGCCGTGGTTTCTTGCAGATGGGGCAGGTCTTGGTCTTGCTGGTCATAGCGGCACTGCCTGGGCGAATCCGGCCTCCGGCGCAAGGCCGGGATCGGGTGCCACACGCACTTCGCGGCCGGTCCTGCGGGCAAGTTCGGCGAGCCATTCGGGAGTGAGGCGCGCGGCGACCGCCGGGTGGCAGCTGAGCAGGATTGCGCCGGGATCGGTCACCGCTTCGGCCCGGCGCAGCAATAGGCGAGCAGCGGCTCCGCTGCGATCGAGCGAGATCAGGCGCAACACCGAAGCGCGCGCCAGCCGCGCGACGATCTGGACGAAGCCGAAACCGTTCATCGCAGTGCGCTCATGCGGCCAGCCCGCCAATTGCTCGTCGAGTTTTGCATCGACCGCGCGCCGGTCGCCCTTGTCGGACAGCGTAGGAAAATCGATGCCGATGTTGCCGCCTATGTCGAACCGGTGCAGCGCGCTTGCCAGCGCAGGGACTGCATTGGAGCAGATCGCCTCGACCGGATAGCCGTCGACATCGACCAGCGTCATCGCGGGCGTGTCCGAAAAAAGCAGCGAGCCCCCGTGGAAAGCAACCTCGCCGGTCCATGCTTCGGAAAACAGCTCTTCCCAATCGGCGTCATCCGGGAAACGACGAACGACCCGGACTTCATGGCCTTCTTCGCGCAGGCTTTCGGCAAGCGAAGGTGCGGGGTTGAGCGGCTGCTCGGTCTTGACCGCCTGCGCACGCTTCAACCGCCCGCGTTCGGCAATCGCCTCGCGCTCGACCAGCATACGCACCGTCGATCCTTCGCTGTCCGCTTTGGGCAGGCGCCGCCCGATCGCTTCCTCTCCTGTGGCGAAGCGGACAATAGCGTTGGGCGAAAGCGGGAACCGCTCCACCACAATCGCCTCGGCAACGGCGCCCTGCACGAGCCGCCCGGGCCAGCGCAGTCGCGCGGCGACGATGCGCCCTTGTTCGAACCGGATCGCGCGCTCCTCGCCGATCCCCTCCTCGACGAGCCAGGCCTCAGCCAATGTCGAACCCCGCCGCCTTCAGCAGCGCGCGGGTCTCGTAGAGCGGCAAGCCGACCACGCCCGAATGGCTGCCTTCGATCCATGCGATCAGGCCCTCGGCTGCACCCTGGATGGCATAGCCGCCCGCCTTGCCGTGCCATTCGCCGCTGGCGAGGTAGGATGCGATTTCCTCTTCGCTCAGTCGCTTGAAGCGAACGGTGGTCTCGCTCAGCTTTTCGCGCAGTGCGCCGTCGGGCGATTTCAGCGCGATGGCAGAGAGAACGCGGTGCCTGCGGCCAGACAGCAGTTCGAGGCAATGCCGCGCGGTCGCTTCATCCTCGGCCTTGGGCAGGATGCGGCGCCCGACAGCGACCACTGTGTCTCCGGCGAGAATGTGCCCCTCGTCCTTGACCGCCATGGCTTTCTCGCGCGCCATGCGCACTGCATAGTCGCGGGGGAGCTCGCCCTTAAGGGGGCTCTCGTCGATTTCGGCGGGGGCAATTGCATCGGGCGCGATGCCGAGCCGCGCGATCAGCTCGCGCCGCCGGGGACTGGCCGATGCTAGGATGAGCTTGGGCGAACCCACGCCGGATTACTGCGGGCCAGGACCGCCGCGACCTGGCATGAAGCGGTAAGTGATGCGCGCCTTTGTGAGGTCATAGGGCGTCAGCTCGCACAGCACTTCGTCGCCCACCAGCACGCGGATGCGGTTCTTGCGCATCTTGCCGGCGGTGTGGCCCAGGACTTCGTGACCGTTTTCGAGCTCCACCCGGAACATCGCGTTTGGCAGCAGTTCGACCACCTTGCCGCGCATTTCGAGGAGTTCTTCCTTGGCCATGTAAATCCTTAGTTCAGTTTATGGAGGCGAATTGGCGCGCGCTTTAGCCGCGCCGGGAGCAAAATGGAAGCCTCGTGCGTTGCAGGGCCGATCCACGGCGTAACCCGATTGCGCCACGGTTCGTGTCGATTGATGCAAATCAATACATTTCAGCCGATTGTGCTTGTCTTGGAATTAGGAGAAGGGCGCTCGCCATGAGCCCGAAACATACCCTTTTACTGGGGACTTGCCTTGCCTGGACGCTTTCCGGCGTTGCCCAGGCGCAGGCCCCGATCGCCGCTGCCGCCGCTGCGCAGGGGCAGGATACTCTGGTCGAAGAAGCCGAGATCGCCGCCGAAACGGGGATCGTGGTGAGCGCGCAGCGCATGCGTGGCCAGCTCGATGTCGAGCAGGCGCCGGTTCTCGAACTCAACGAGGAAGACATCCTTGCAGTCGGTGCGAACTCGGTCGAGGAATTGATCGCTGCAATCGGCCCGCAGACGGGCTCGTCGCGCGGGCGCGGTGGCGGCCCACCGGTGTTCCTCGTCAACGGCATCCGCATTGGCAGCTTCCGCGAAATGCGCAGCTATCCGCCCGAGTCGATCGCCAAGATCGAAGTCCTGCCTGAGGAAGTGGCGCAGCGCTTTGGCTTCCCGCCGGACCGGCGGGTGGTCAACATGATCCTGAAGGATAGTTACTCCAGCCGTGAGCTCGAGCTTGAGTTCGAAGGGCCCGACCGTGGCGGATATTTCCGCAACGAGCAGCAGTTCACCATGCTGCGGATCAAGGATGGCGGGCGGCTCAACGTCAATCTCGAAGCCGGCGACGTCTCGATGCTGACCGAGGCGGAAAGGGGAGTGATCCAGACGGAAGGATCGCAGCCGGATGTCACTGGCGATCCCGATCCGGCGAAGTATCGCAGCCTTGTGGCCGACAGCCGCAGCTTCGAGGCAACGGCGAACTGGGCCAAGGCCTTCATCGAAAGCGGCTCCTCGCTCAGCTTCAACGGCACTTATGAACGCAGCGAAAGCCTCAGCCTGTCGGGCCTCAACAACGTGCTGCTTGTCGCGCCTGACGACAGCTCGGCGCTGCGCACATTCGGCGAGCGCGATCCGCTGCAGCGCCGCAGTTCCAGCGATACGTTCTCGACCGCCGCGACATGGACCCGCCCGGTCGGCGGTTTCCAGCTCACCGCGACGATCGACGCCAGCCACGCGCTCAGCACAGTCGAGATCGATCGCCGGTTCGATACGCAAGACCTGATCGATGCGGCCGCCGCAGGCACGCTCGCGCTCGACGCGCCGCTGCCCGATGTCGCGGACAATGGATTCGACACTGCCGAAACCAAGACCTGGGCCGGGCGCGGCAAGTTTACTGCGCGCGGTGCGCCGCTTTACTTGCCTGCCGGCGAGTTGAGCACGACTTTCGATCTTGGCTATGAGTGGGACCGGATCGAAAGCAGCGATACGCGCACTGCCTTCGACACGCGCCTGACGCGCGGCGATCTGGAAGCGGGCGTAAACGTCGTGATCCCGATCACCAGCCGCCGCGACATGGTGTGGGACGCGCTGGGCACGATCACGCTCAACGCGCAGGCCGGTATCAACCATTTGTCGGACTTCGGTACGCTGGCGGACTGGAGCACAGGGATCAATTGGTCGCCGTGGGACAATCTCAACCTGCAGGCGACGCATGTGTGGCGCGAAGTCGCGCCTTCGCTCGGCAACCTCGGCAATCCGCGCGTCGAAACCTTCAACGTTCCGGTGTTCGACCTCGCCAATGGCGAAACGGTGCTGGCCACGGTGATTTCGGGGGGCAATCCCGATCTCCTGGCCGAAACCCAGCGTGACTGGCGCTTCAACGCTTCGTGGGAACTGCCTTTCATCAAGGACACACAGTTCTCGGCGGAATATATCCGCAACCGCTCGCGCGACGTGACTGGCGACTTGCCGGCGCTTTCGGCTGCGGTCGAAGCGGCATTTCCGGACCGCGTGACGCGGGACATCGACGGCAGGCTCTTGTCGCTTGACCGGCGGCCGGTCACTTACGCGCGCACTCGCGGCGAGCGGCTGGTGTTTGGCCTCACGACCCGCGGTTCGATTGGCACGCCGGCTCCGCGCGGTAATGGCGAAGCGCGCGGCGGCGCGCCGACAGGGGCTGGAAGCCCGCCGAGTGCCCCGGGCGGCGAAATGCGCCGTGGTGGACCTCCGGGCGGCTTTGCGGGCGGCCCGCCGACCGAAGAACAGCGCGCGCGCTTCATGCAGTTCCGCGAGCGGCTTTGCGCCGATGACGGGATGGCTTTCCTTGACCAGGTCGCAGGTGCGATCGAACGCGGCGAAGACCTCACGGCATTGTTCCCTGATTTCGACCTTACCCGAGCGCAGGGCATGCTGCAGCGCTTCAAGGGCGACGACGGCACGATCGACCGTGCTCGGCTGAGCGAATTCCGCGAGCGGATTTGCAGCATGGACCCCTCGCAGATGCGCGGCGGATCGGGTGGACCGGGCGCCGCCCCTGCTGGCGGAGCGCCCGGCGCTGCTCCCGCTGGCAGGCCTCAGGGCGGCCCGATGATGGGCGGTCGCGGCGGGCCGGGCGGCTTCGGCGGCGGTTCGGGCCAAGGGCGATACTTCTTCAACCTCACCCATACGATCGAACTCGACAACCAGATCGTGATTGCAGAGGGCGGTCCGGTGCTGGACCTGCTCGATGGCGATGCACAGGGCGATTTCGGCCAAGCCAAGCACTCGACCCGCGTCGAAGCGGGGCTGTTCCTCAATGGCAAGGGGCTGCGGCTTTCGGGTACCTATACGGGTAGCGCGCGGATCGACGGCAATTCGGTCACCGGCACCAGCCCGCTCTATTTCGACGATCTGGTGCGGATCGACATGCGCGTATTTGCCGATATCGGGCGGTTGACCGGAACTGAATCGGGCTTCCTGAAAGGGTTCACCATTTCGATGCGGGCGGACAACCTGTTCGACGCCCGGCGGCGCGTGCGCGATGCGGACGGCAATACGCCGCTGCGTTACCAGCCGTTCCTGCTCGATCCGACGGGCCGATATCTGGGCGTCGACCTGCGCAAGATGTTCTGAGCCGGGGTGCCGCCCCGGCCGGGATCAGTTGAACCCGGTATTCGGGAACATCCATTGCTGGGCCAGCGTCGGCTCGAACGGCGTCCACTCGCCTTCGGGCTGCGCCAGCCGGTCGGCCAGGGCAATCATCACGCTGGGATTGACGCCCAGGCCGATGTGGCTGGCATAGACCTCGATGTTTTCGCTGGGAGTCCGGCTCGGCTTCTGCACCGATCCGCGCCAGTGGACCACACCGTCGGTCTTGGTCAGGATCGAAGTGGTCGGCACCGGCGGCGCTTCGTCTAGCCCCTGGAACCTGCCGCCGCGCATCGGCTCAGGCTCCTTGCCGTTGAGCAGTTCGAACAGCCGGCGCGCATTGGTGTGCCCGCGGTCGTCCGAGATCGGGCTGCCGAGCGAGATGACCTGCCGCACGCGCTCCGGATGAAGCTTGGCTAGTTCGCGTGCGAGCACGCCGCCAAGGCTCCATCCCACCAGCGAGACCTTGCCGCCGCTATTGTCGTTGAGCCGCTTGAGCTGGTCTTCCAACCGCTGGATCAGGGCATTGTCGACCCGCACATTGCGTCCGCTGGCCCAGCCATGTGCGTCATAGCCAAGGTCGCGCAGCAAATTGCGCATCGGCCCGGTCGAATTGTTGGTGGCCATGAAGCCGGGCAGCACCTTCACCGCATGCCCGTCGCCGCGCGGCAATTGCGCCAGCCATGGGCGCATCATGTAGAAGGCGCCGAGTTCGAACAGCGCACGACCTTCCGCGAGGGTCCAGAACGTGCTGGGCGGGCGCGCTGCGCGGTCCAGTTCCTCTTCAACCATTGCCAATGTGGCCATCTTTGCTTCCCTTGTCTTGTTGTGGTCCCGGCCCATCAGGGCTTCTTGGCCTTGCGCGAGGCAGTCTTGCGCTTCGCAGGCGTTTTGCTTTTCGGCTTGGCTGCAGCGGGCTTCGCTGCAGCTTTGGCTGCGGGTTTTGCGTCGAGCGCCTTTGCCGCTGCGAGCAGTTCGGCAAAGCTGTCTTCAATGCACTGCACATAGAATTCAGGATCGGGCATCAACTCGCGGCAGGCGGTGAAGCTGACTGTCGCCTCATCGCAATAGCTCTGCACCACATGCCCTACGCCCATACCGTCGGTCAGGCAGAGCAGGCCCATCATGCTCTCGAGCCGCGCTCCGCTCGAATAGATCGGCACCGGCGGCCCCGGAACGTTGGTAACGACAGTGCTGAAGGGCGGGGCCATGGTGCGATTGGCAAGGCCGAGCCGCGTGTAGAGCTGCGCGCCCAATGCCATGAACAGTGCCGGGCTGACCTTGCTGATCTCGGTCATGTTGCGCGCGCCCAGCGCTTCGGTCATCGCCTTGCTGTTGGTGGTCTGTGAATGGACGAATTGAAGCCGTTCGGCCGGGTCCGCAATATGAGTGCCGAGCGGCGCGATCATCGCCGCGACCTGGTTGCCCATGTCGCCCTTTTCGCCTGCCGCCCGGACCGAGATCGGCGCCATCGCGGTAAGCGTTTTCTTGGGCAGGTCCTGCTTGGAAAGCAGGTATTTGCGCAATGCGCCGCCGACGATCGCCAGGAACACGTCATTGACCTTCGCTCCGGGCGCGAGCGCGCGGATCGTCTTGATGTCGTCCAGCTTGAAGCTGCGCCCTTCGACAACGCGATGCGGCGAGATCACGCGATTGAACCGCGTCTTGGGAGCGACGAGGTCCGAACTGACTGCGAAATCCTTGACCGCCAGCCCCTTGATCGCCTTGGCCAGGCCGGGCGCGGCTTTGGCCGCGACTTCGATCTGTTTCCACGGGTTGGTGACCGCGTGAAGGTAGCTCTTGCCGAGCAGTTCGACCGGGCTGGGCACCTTCTCGGGCTTCCAATTGTCGGGCTTGTCGGGCGGCGGCTCGTCCGCGCGCAGCGTGTGCATCGCTTCCATCAGGTCGATGCCACTCATCCCGTCGATCGCGGCATGATGCACCTTGGTGACCATGGCGAAACTGCCCTTGGCTACGCCGGGCACATTGTCGAGCCCTTCGACCACGGTGAATTCCCATGGCGGACGATCAAGGTCGAGCGGGCGCGCGAAGATGCGCGCGGCCTGGATGCACAGCTGGCGCCAGTCACCCGGTTTGGGGAGCGCGACGTGACGGACATGGTATTCCAGATCGAAGTCGGGGTCTTCGATCCAATAGGGATAATCGAGATCGAACGGCACCCGGACCAGGCGCTGGCGGACGGTCCGGCTCAGCTGCATGCGGCTTTCGAAGAAAGACAGGATATCCTTGAAACGGACGAACCCCCCGGGCGCGGTCGCCGGATTGTAGATCAGGATCGAACCGATATGCATCGGCGAATTGCGCGATTCCATCGCGACGAACGAGGCATCCATGCCCTGCAATTGGCGCAAGTGTCTCTCCTGCTGCAGCCGCTGTTGTGCGGTCTTGGTTGCAGACGCTAACAGAAGGGCGCTTCCGGTCAACTTGCCGCCCTCGTCAAGCGCTTCCCCTGCGGCAAGCTGCGGGAAAGGGGGCTCTAGAGTGCCTCGCCCGCGGCTACCGCGCTGGCCCAGGCCCATTGGAAATTGTAGCCGCCCAGCCAGCCGGTCACATCGACCGCCTCGCCGATCGCATAGAGCCCCGGAATCCGCTTCGATTCCATCGTCTTGGAAGAAAGTTCTGCGGTCGAAATGCCGCCCACCGTCACTTCAGCCTTGGCAAAGCCTTCGCTGCCATTGGGGTGGAAGCTCCATCGGGCAAGGCGCGCTGCAGCTGCTTGCAAGGCCTTGTCGGGCGTGTTTCCAAGTTCTGTATGGATGCCGATTTTCTCCGCAAGAATATCCGCCAAACGGTCAGGCAGCGCCTCGCGCAGCAGCGATTTGAGCGTTGCGCGGGGGTTTTCGCGCTTGCGCTCCACCAGCCAGTCGGCCGGGCGGCCCGGAAGGAAATCGATGCTCACCTCGTCACCCGGACGCCAATAGGAGCTGACCTGCAGGATCGCCGGACCGGACAGGCCGCGATGGGTGAACAGCGCGGCTTCGGCAAAGCTGGTCTTGTTGGCGGTCGCCACGACCGGCGCCGACACACCAGAGATCTCGCGGAACAACACTTCCTCGCCGCCCAGCGTCAGCGGTACGAGGGCAGGGCGCGGCTCGACCACTTTCAGCCCGAACTGGCGGGCGAGGTCATAGGCATATCCGGTCGCGCCCATCTTGGGGATCGAAGGGCCTCCGGTCGCGATCACAAGGCTGGCGGCAGTCGCGATCTGCCCGTTGGCCATGACGGCAAACCGCCCTGTATCGTGTTCGACAGCTGTCACCTCGGCATTGCAGCGTACTTCCACAGAGCCTTTCGCGCATTCGGCCAGCAGCAAATCGACGATCTGCTGCGCCGAACCGTCGCAGAACAGCTGTCCCAGTGTCTTCTCGTGCCAAGCGATGCCGTAACTATCGACCAATTCGATAAAGTCGCGCGGAGTGTAGCGGGCCAGCGCGCTTTTCGCGAAATGCGGGTTGGCTGAGAGGTAATTGGCTGGGCCTGCGCCGATATTGGTGAAATTGCAGCGCCCGCCGCCCGAGATGAGTATCTTCTTGCCGGGCCTGTCTGCTTTTTCGAGCACAAGCACGCGCCTGCCGCGCTGCCCCGCGCGCGCGGCGCACATCAACCCGGCCGCGCCAGCGCCCAGCACAATTGCATCGTAACTCTCAGCCATGGATCACGCAGCTTCGGTCCCGATTGCCGAATTGCGCCTTGCGAACAGGAACAGGATTGTCCCGAAGATAAATAGCCCACCAAAGGTCAGCCAGGATTGCGTGGTGGCTTGGGATGCAATCCAGACACAGGACGCCAGCGAGAGGAGGGCCAAGGCCAGGTGCAACCAGTTGATCCTGCCTTCCCGACTTTCGATTTTCGGCAACGCTCCAGCGCTGATCGCGTAGGTCAGCAGGCGGGTCAGCGTACTCGCTGATGCAAGCGCGGCGAAACCGCCAGTCAGACTGAACAGCGCACCGGCAAAGCCATAGAACATGATCGAGTTGGCGGGGGTTAGGAACTGCGGGTGGATCTTGTCGAACCATGCAGGCAGCATGCCTTGTTCGGCCATGCCATAGGAGAGCCTGGGGACCACCACCATGCCGGCAAAATTGTTCGCCATGATGGAAAAGCTTGCGGCGAAGACGATCATGATTGCCCCGACCTCGCCAAAAGCGATGTTGGCCGCCCCTGCCAGCGCGTTTGTATCTCCAGTCGGTTCGGAAACAATTGCCATATAGGCCCAGATGACGGCCACATAAGCCAGCGTAACACCGGCCAGGGTGATCAGGATCACTCGCGGCAGGTCCCGCTTGGGATTGTTCAGTTCTCCCGCAGGTACAACCACACCTTCGAAGCCGATGAATGCATAGAAGGTGAGCAAGATGACTGTCTCTGCCCGGGTAAATTCGGGCAGGACGATTGCGGGCGCATTGTAGTTTCCGAACACTGCCGCAAGTACAAGGATGGCCAGCGGTGCAAGCTTGAGCACAGTCAGCAAGCCCAGAGCATTGACGGAACTGCGCATCCCCAGAACTATGTAGAGTGTCGAAAGCACGAGGATCATGAAAGCTGCCACCGATGCGATCCACGGTGTCTCCAGGACAGGAAACAGGGCCGCGAGATAGCTCACCATCACATGGGTGTTGGCGCCCATTGCGACGATCCCTGACGCATAGCGGCCCCAGCCAGCATGGAACCCTGCGAAGCTGCCGAATGCCGCTTTGCCGTAGAGCACTGGCCCGCCTGTCTCTTCGAAGCGGGTCGCGAGCCACGCGAAAACGAAGCAGGTCGGCAGGATCAGGATTGCGCCGATCACGATCATCGCAGGGGCGAAGCTGCCCACTGCAGCCACAAGCATTGCGGGCAAGGCAAAGATTCCTGCGCCGATCATCCCGTTGATCTGGAACAGCGAACTGCCCCAGAAACCGACCGTGCGCGGCGGTGCTATCGTCTTGTCCATCAATTCCCCCAAATGAGCCGCTACGCTGCCCGTAAAGCGGAACAAGCGCAAGCAATTGAGATTGTTCGTGCCTCCGCCTATCTCTGCCACCATGTCTCGCAGCAAGGCCGGATCACCGCACAACCCCAGAGGTGTCGAACGCTTCCATGAGGAGCGGGCGACCTATACCGTCGCCAGCGCGCAGCCGGATCTGGAAGCCGGGATCGCGGCGATCCGCGAGACGGTGAAGACGCTCAAGCCGGTTCCCGGCGTCTATCGCATGCTCGATGTGCGCGGCGACGTGCTCTATGTCGGCAAGGCGCGCGCGCTGAAGAACCGCGTCGCCAATTACACGCAGGTGCAGGGGCTGACCAACCGGCTGCTCCGCATGGTCAGCCAGACCCGCGGCATGGAGATCGTGACCACCAATTCGGAGGCGGAGGCGCTGCTGCTCGAAGCGCAACTGGTCAAGCGCTTCCGCCCACCGTTCAATGTCCATTTGCGCGACGACAAGAGCTTTCCCTTCATCCTGCTGCGCGCCGAGCACGACTTCCCGCGCATCATGAAGCATCGTGGCGCGCGCAAGGCGAAAGGCAATTACTACGGCCCCTTCGCCAGCGCGGGCAATGTCAACACAACCATTAACGCGCTGCAGAAACTGTTCCTGTTGAGGAGCTGCACCGACAGTTTCTTCAGCCGCCGCGACCGACCCTGCCTGCTCTACCAGATCAAGCGCTGCAGCGCGCCCTGCGTCGGACGGATCGGCGAGGCGGACTACGCCGCGCTGGTCGACCAGGCGAAGGACTTCCTGTCGGGCAAGTCCTCCGCCGTGCAGGCCGATCTTGAGCGCCAGATGGCCGAGGCAGCCGAAGCGCTCGATTTCGAGACCGCCGCGATCCTTCGCGACCGGCTGCGCGCCGCGACCTTCATCCAGGGTTCGCAGGCGATCCACGCGCAAGGGCTGGGCGATGCCGACGTTTTCGCGCTGGCGGCCAAGGGCGGCCATGTCGGCATCCAGGCTTTCTTCATCCGCGGGGGGCAGAACTGGGGCCATCGCGCTTTCTTCCCGACCCACACGAAGGATGTAGAGGAAGAGCAGGTGCTCGCCGATGTGATCCTGCAGTTTTACGAGGAAGTGCCGCCGCCGCCGACGGTACTGGTCGACCGCGAGCTTCCCGAAGCCGAGCTGATCGAGCAGGCATTTGGCGAGCTAGCAGGACGCAAGGTCGCCCTCTCGGTCCCGCAGCGCGGCGAGCGGCGCAAGCTCATGCAGCAGGCGGAACGCAATGCGGGTGAGGCGCTCGACCGGCGGCTGGCGGAAAGCGGCACCAAGGCCAAGGTGCTGCGCGACCTGGCCGAATTCTTCGAGCTCGACGGGGTGCCCCAGCGGATCGAAGTGTACGACAACAGCCATATCCAGGGCGCAAAGGCGGTCGGCGCGATGGTTGTCGCGGGGCCGGATGGCTTCCTCAAGAACCAGTATCGCAAGTTCAATATCCGCGAAGCGCAGACCAATGACGATTTCGGCATGATGCGCGAAGTGATGCGGCGGCGCTTCAGCCGCGCGATGGAGGAGGACCCGGAGCGGGAAGGCGGAACCTGGCCTGACCTCGTCCTGATCGATGGCGGCAAGGGCCAGATGTCTTCGGTGCGCGATACGCTGGAGGAACTGGGGATCGAGGACGTGCCGCTGATCGCCATCGCCAAAGGGCCGCACCACGGGCGCGAGGGGAGGGAAGTGTTCCACTTCCCCGACGGGCGCGAGAAGACGCTGCCGGTCAATTCGCCGCTGCTGTTTTATCTCCAGAACCTGCGCGACGAGGTGCACCGTTATGTCATCGGCGCGCACAGGGCGAAGCGCAGCCGCGCGATTTCCGCTTCACCGCTAGACGAGATCCCCGGCATCGGCCCGGCTCGCAAGCGCGCGCTGCTGCTGCATTTCGGCACGGCGAGCAAGGTGCGTGCGGCGGCGCTGGAAGACCTGCAACGCGCGCCCGGTGTCAGCGATGCCGTGGCCCGCAAGATCTACGATTTCTACCACGCGGGCGGGTGAGGGCATCTGGCCCGCCAACCGTCGGTTGAGCCGGGCAGTTGCCCTTTCCGCATCAAGTCGCTAGGTGCGCCGCGGGGGCTTTCACAAGGAAAGCAAAATGAAATTCGGCAAGACTTTTGCAGTGCTTGCGCTGCTCGCGGCGGGGCTTGCGGCCTGCAACGCGCCAGCGAATGAAACCGCTACAACACCGGCGGCTTCGGAAGATGGCGTCACTCTGATCATCCGGTTCGAAGCGAGCGATGAAGGGCTGGCAGAGCTCAAGGGCATTCTTGACGGCGTTTCCGACGCGATGACGAGCGAAGCGGGTTTCGTTTCGGCCAAGGTCTATCGCAATATCGACGAGCCCAACATCTTCGTGCTCGAGGAAGTCTGGACCACAAAGGAACTCCACCTCGAACATTATGACCGGATCAACCAGTCCGGCGACTGGGCGCATATCAAGAGCCTGCTCGTGGCAGAGCCGCAGATGGGCTATTACTCGGTCGATACGGCGGGCGCGGAATAAACGCGAACCGGCAATAGCGCGGCGCGGCCGGGATTTGCTCCTGTCGCGCCGCGCATTCGTTACTGACGCGCCCCTATTTCCTGATTGGCGGCATCAGCTTGAGCGTTTCCTTTGCGACATTGCGGCCGACCGCTTCGCCTGCCTCGTTCGAGAAGCGGTAGTGGAGGCCGCCCAACGTACGCGAGAACGACACTTCGCTCACCCACTGGTCGAATGTGGGCACCACCTGCGTGGCGGAGAATTCGAGCGAACGCGATCCCACCTGAACCCCGCCCGGCGGCGCATTGCCCACTTCGGCCTTGAGCACTTCCGCGACAGTCGCTGACCAGCTGCAATGGGCGCAGGGATATTCGGGGAAGTTGGGAGTGCCGATAAAAGGCACCCAGTCAGGGTCGATCTCCGTATCCGGGTTTCCGTCCTGGTCGGCGTTTCGAATGGCGGTGAGCGGGCGCCAGAAATTGTAATCCAGCTTGGCGTTCGAAGTGACGATCCCGGTATCGTCTCCTGCCATGTTGAACAGCGCCAGCATGCGCGCGTTCTGAACCGTGCTGCGGCCCGGCATGTCGGCGATGGCGCTGAGCGTCGGGAAGATCACTGGAGTGATGCGGTAACGCGCGATGCGGCTCTGGACCGAGGTTCGTTCGGTGCTGCTGCGCCCGCCCAGCCGCTTCACTTCGTTGAAATCGCGGGTCCAGATCTCGCTCTTCATCGATGGCGGCGGGGGCGGCATATAGGCTTCCACACTGTCGATCGCCCAAAGCGGCAGGATCCGGTATTCGTCGCGCAGCGATGGAAGCTGGACCGGCACCCATACGCCCGGCGCGGTGAGCGGGCGGTAAGGCGGGGCCTTCTTGTCGGGATCGGCCTTGGCGGTAGCGAGCGCGGCTTCGGCGGCGCGCTTGCCGACCGCAATGCCCTTTTCGCGGGCCGACTTGTCGGTGATCATCGAAAGCGCGAGCTCGTAGCTGTATTCGATGTCCTGCTTGCGCGCGGGGTAGCGCGCGACCAGCACGTCGCGCGCGGCTGTGATGACGGCGGCATCCACCGATGCGTCGGGCTCGCCGGTTTCGAGCCCGAGGTGGCTTTCATATTTGTGGTCGATCGCATTGGCCGCTTCGAACATTGCCAGCGCAAGCTGGGTCTGGGCGAAGTAGAGCTCGGGCGACCACGGGCTCTCGTCCTTGGAATCGATCGAATTGCCGAATTCGGCCCAGTCGGTGACGACATCGGCGTTAGCGGCAGGCGCGAGCGCCAGCCCGGCACTGGCCAAAGAAAGTGATAGAATCGCGCGCATATTCCCCCCTTATGCAGCGACCCGTGAACTGGTTATCGCAGAACGCTCGTCGGGGGAAGTTCGGGGTGCGATGGCGCGCTTCGGTTGGCCAAGGTGTGGGCTTGCCTGAGCACAGCTTTCCCGACCGATGCGACACATGCGACATAGTCCTGAAGAAGAAAAACTTCTCCCGCATTTGGACGCGAGGGTTGGTTTTGGGGCGATACAACGATGGCAAAGAGCGAGCGTCGCGCTTTTGCCAGAACGCGGCCATGTAGGAAACTCGGAATGTCCGCTTACGACCCAATTGCAGACGAACACGATTGCTCATGAATGAGTTGAACTAACGCCAATTTAGCATCACATTCGACTGATGTCTGATGTGAAAATCCTTCATGAGTTTCGTCACATTTTCTACCTCTCGCGAGCATTGCTCAATCGCAAGAAAAGGCCTGTGCGGACCAGATTTTGGCTTGATAAGGCATTAGCACTCAAAACTGGTTCAGATCTTTATTCATGGGTTCTCGCCGCCGACGGGCTGCATAAGGTCAATGAGGATAGACTAGACGACGCCAGGAAAGCATTCTCTGAAAGCCTAGAACTGTCGAGCCGACTCCGCGACGAAGATGAACAATTCGTCTACGCATACAGTGAGCTTTGGCTGGCAATCGGGGATAGCAAAGTCGGATATGAGCGTATCAAAGAACTAGGATTAGCAGCTCAGATGGCGAGCGATGGCGTTTCAAGCTTTCTCAGGCGGTTACTTCCTCTTGCCTCCATGGAAAGACTGGAAGAGATCTGCGGGCATCGCCGAAATGAAACTCAGCCATTGGTCAGTGCGGAACGGGATATTCCTGAAACAACGGTAGCTATCAATTTTGTTTTCTAGCGTCCGCTTTCCACCCAATTGCAGACGTTCAGGCGCATCGCCCCAGATCCCCGTTTCACCCAGGTCGCATGGACCCCGCTGCTGATCTTGTGCGGCAGGGCTTTCCACGCGGCCACAGCTCAATGCTTTCCTGTCGGGCTGCGGCAAAACCTCAGGCAATCACATATTTAGTGGAACGGGACGGCAGAACGGGCGTAGAATTCCTGAATCAGCGGGATTAACCTGCGGCGCGGGTCGAAATTGATCGTGATCAATGTAACAATGCGCCGAAAGCGTAGGTTGCATGTCATAGGGAAGTGGTTCGCCGAAGCGAAAGGAGAGACGCGCCATGAAATCGATCTTGCTGCACATCAACGACGATTCGGGGCTAGAGGCCCGCACACAGGCTGCGCTCGACCTTGCGCGCGCATTCGGCGGGCATATCACCTGCCTGCAGTCGGTGACTTACGAGATATTCGCGCCGGGCGATTTCTACGGTTCGGCCATGGCGGCCGCGATGCCGGTGATCCGCGAGAATGCCGAGGCTTTGCGCAAGGAAGTCGAAGCGGACCTCTCGAACGAAGACGTTCCGTGGGAATATATCTTCCAGTTCGGCATGGCTGAAAGCCGCCTGCTGGAAAAGTCTGCGATCAACGATGTCGTTGTGCTTGGCCCCAACGACATTGGCGATGAAGGCCCGCGTCCCTCGCGCATGGTGGGTGACCTGCTGCTGCATTCGCGCACGCCCGTGCTGGTGGTGCCGAAGGACCAGAAGCGGGTCGACTGGAGCGGGCCGGCCTTCGTCGCATGGAACGGCTCGACCGAAGCTTGCGTCGCGCTGCGCGCGGCGGTGCCGCTGCTGGCCAAGGCGAGCAAGGTCTACCTCGCATCGGTGGCGGAAAAGAAGCCGCGTGAACGGCATGATCTGCCGCCGGTGGAAGGCGCCGAATACCTCAGCCGCCATGGCATCCAGGCCGAACTCGTCGAAATCCCGCAAGGCGACGAGTCTGTCGCCGAGACGCTGGTCGACGCCGCTTCGATCCGCCACTGCAGCTATATGGTGATGGGCGCCTATGGCCACTCGCGGCTGGCGGAATTCCTCGTCGGCGGGGTCACGCGCAATGCGCTGACGGATCCGAAGCTACCGATCCTGCTCGCGCATTGACGATTTGGCTTCAAGCGCCAGCGCTCGCGTCCGCTCGCTCGGCTATCCTCGCTCACGCTACCTGAAGGTCGCGTCGCTGCGGGCGCCTGCTTGGGCTTGCGGGCCTTCGGCCCGAACGCGGGGCTTACGTCAGGTCAGTCCTTCCTGACCCTTTTCCGCATCATGCCTTCCTGAGCCACGCTGGCGACCAGCTCGCCAGCGCGGTTGAAGATCCGCCCGCGGTTGAAGCCGCGCCCGCCGCCGCTCCATGGAGCGTCGGTGGCGTAGAGCAGCCATTCGTCAGCGCGGGCAGGGCGGTGGAACCAGATCGCATGGTCGAGGCTGGCGCCGACCAGTTCGCCGCGCATCCAGCTGAGGCCATGCGGTAGCGCGCTGGTGCCGAGCAGGGTGAAATCGCTCGCATAGGCGATGATGGCGCGGTGTAGCGCCAGATCGTCGGGCAGCGGTGCGGCGGCCTTGAACCAGCTGTGCGCGCAGGGCTTGCGCGGCTCTGAATTCATCCAGTGCAGCTTGTCCGTCGTGCGCATCTCGATCGGGCGCGGGCGCAGCATCATCGCGCGTGCCGTGCCGCTGATCCCCGCCTTCTCGGCATATTCGTGGCGCAGCTCCATGTCGCTGCGCAAATCTTCCGGCCCTGGCACGTCGGGCATCATGTAGTCGTCATGTTCAAGCCCCGGCTCGGGCAGCTGGAAGCTGGCCGTGAGGTTGAGGATCGGGCGGCTGGTGCCGTCTTCCTCCATCTGGCTGGCGACGACACGGCGGTTGGCGAAGCTGCGCCCGTCGAAATCGGCGGCGACTTCGTAGCTGATCGGCGGGCCTTCCTTGCCTCCGCGCAGGAAATAGGCGTGGAGCGAATGCGCTTCCTTCCCGTCCCCGACGGTCGCTTGCGCCGCCTGCAGCGCCTGGGCGATCACCTGCCCGCCGAACACGCGGCCAACACCGCCCTTCTGCGGCTTGCCGGTGAAATGCATCGGAGCGCCGGGCTCTACCGTGAGGAGCCTGACCAGCCCGGCGACGAGCCGTTCGGGGGTGGGGGGATCGGAAGGTGCGTCTGCCATGGCGCATCCCTTGCGGCGCGCGTGAGCGAAGGTCAACGCGGCAAATTTGAGAGGGATGTGATTCCCGACCTGTCGGTTCGCTATAGGATCACACAAAAAGAAAGCCCCGCCCGGCGCAGTGCCGAGCGGGGCTCTCCAGTCCCGTCAATGCGGGTAAGCGATTACATCGCGTGACCGCCAGCCAGAGCCGCGAGCAGCAGCAGCGCGACAATGTTGGTGATCTTGATCATCGGGTTCACGGCCGGGCCCGCGGTGTCCTTGTACGGGTCACCCACGGTGTCGCCGGTCACGGCTGCCTTGTGGGCTTCAGAGCCCTTGCCGCCGTGATTGCCGTCTTCGATATACTTCTTGGCGTTGTCCCAGGCACCGCCGCCGGCCGTCATCGACAGCGCGACGAACAGGCCGCCGACGATCACGCCGAGCAGCAGTGCGCCGAGCGCCGCGAAGCCGTTGGCTTCACCCGCGATCGCGGCGATCACGAAATACACCACGATCGGCGCAAGCACCGGAAGCAGCGACGGGATGATCATTTCCTTGATCGCGGCCTTGGTCACCAGGTCGACGGTGCGGGCATAATCCGGCTTCGACTCATAGGTCATGATGCCGGGGTTGCTCTTGAACTGGTCGCGCACGTCGATCACCACGTCACCCGCAGCGCGGCCCACGGCGGTCATGCCCATCGCACCGAACAGGTACGGGAGCAGGGCGCCGAGCAGCAGGCCGACGATGACGTAGGGATTTTCAAGGCTGAAATCGACCGTCAGGTTCGGGAAGAACTCGCGAAGGTCGGTGGTGTAGGCAGCGAACAACACCAGCGCGGCGAGGCCGGCCGAACCGATTGCGTAACCCTTGGTCACGGCCTTGGTGGTGTTGCCCACAGCGTCGAGCAGGTCGGTCTTTTCGCGCACAGCGTCATCTAGGCCAGCCATTTCGGCAATGCCGCCGGCATTGTCGGTGACAGGACCATATGCATCCAGCGCCACGACCATGCCCGCCAGCGCCAGCATGGCAGTGGCAGCATAGGCAATGCCGATCAGGCCGGCGAGCTGGTAAGCCACGACGATGCCCGCCACGATCACGATCGTGGGCAGTGCGGTCGATTCAAGCGAAATGGCGAGGCCCTGGATCACGTTGGTGCCGTGGCCCGTTTCCGAAGCCTTGGCGATCGAGCGCACCGGACGGAAGCCCGTGCCGGTGTAATACTCGGTGATCCAGATGATCAGGCCGGTGATGACGAGGCCCAGCAGCGCGCACCAGAACAGGTCCATGCCGGTGAAGGTGGTGCCGGTTTCGCCCACGGTGATGCTGGTGGCGAGGCCGCCCAGGGCAACGTCGGTCGAGAACCAGATGGCCGGGATCGCCAGCACTGCGCTGACGAGGAAGCCCTTGTACATCGCGCCCATGACGTTCTTGCCGCCACCGAGGCGGACGAAATAGGTACCGATGATCGAAGTGACGATGCACACGCCGCCGATCAGCAGCGGAAGCGCCATCAGGTTCGGCAGCAGGTCGCCTGCGCCCTTCAGCAGCAGCGCGGTCAGCACCATGGTGGCGCCGACGGTGACGACATAGGTTTCGAACAGGTCGGCGGCCATGCCGGCGCAGTCGCCCACATTGTCGCCCACGTTGTCGGCGATCACAGCGGGGTTGCGCGGATCGTCTTCGGGGATGCCCGCTTCGACCTTGCCGACGAGGTCGGCGCCGACGTCGGCAGCCTTGGTGAAGATGCCGCCGCCAAGGCGTGCGAAGATCGAGATCAGCGAGGCGCCGAAAGCGAGAGCGACGAGGCCATCGACCACGGTGCGGTCTTCACCGCCGACCGAGTAGCCGCCTGGGCCGGTGAGGTACCAGTAGAACACTGCGATCGCGAGCAGCGCGAGGCCGGCCACGAGCAGGCCGGTGATTGCGCCGGCGCGGAAGGCGAGCGTCAGGCCCTGCTGCAGCCCTTCGCTTGCGGCCTGCGCGGTGCGGACGTTCGAGCGCACCGAGATGTTCATCCCGATGAAGCCCGCGACGCCCGACAGGATCGCGCCGATCACGAAGCCGGTGGCCGAAACGGTGCCGAGGAAATAGGCGACCAGCACGGCAACCGCCACGCCGACGAAGGCGATGGTGGTGTACTGGCGCTTCAGGTAAGCCTGCGCACCCTCCTGGATCGCCGCAGCGATTTCCTGCATCTTCTCGTTCCCGGCGGAAGCGCCGAGAACCTGGCGGCTGGTGACGAAGCCGTAGAGCACGGCCAAAAGTCCCAGCACGATTGCAATCTGAACTAGGTCCACGAAAAGTCCCCTCTTTTATGCGTGGAATTGCAGCCCTGCGGACGCAGGACCTGTTTGTGGCGGAGGCTATAGGGCCTTCACCACGAGTGACAAGGGGCGAATCGGCCTAGGCCATCGCTGTCACCAATTTGCAGAGGGGCGCTCAGTGCCGGTAGCCGAGCCCGTCCTGCGGGCTCATCGGATTGCCATCGACCAGCAGAGCGCTCGCCCCTCTGGCAGCGACAGTGCCGATCCGGGTCGCCTCGACCGGCAATGCGGTCCCGGCAGGCGCGGCGAAGAGCAATTCGTAATCGTCGCCCCAGCGCACGCAATCGTCTCGCCGGGCAGGGTCGGCCACCGGAAAGTGTGCACTATCCAGCGCCAGCGTCACTCTGCTGGCTTCGCCCAGTCGCCAGGCGTCGAGCAGCAACCCGTCGGAGATATCCATCATCGCGGTCACTTGCGGGGCGAGGGCGCGGCCTTCGCCAAGCAAGGGGCGCGGGCGGGTATAGGCTTCGCCATATGCGCCAGTGCCTTGCCCTTGCTCGAAGCCGAGCATGGCGCGGCCAAGCGTTCCCGTGACATAGACTGAATCGCCGGGCCGAGCTCCGCGCCGGTCGGGCACGGGAACATGGGTTGCGCGCCCGATTGCGGTCAACCCGAAAGCACGTGCGCCTTCGCTGCGGCCCGTGCCCCGGATCGTGTCACCGCCGAGCAACGGCACGGCATAGGTGCGCAGGACTTCTCCCAGCCCTTCGAGGAAGCGCTCGTCGCCTTCGCCCAGCATGTGGCCCAGCAGCACGCCGATGGGTTCTGCGCCTTTCGCGGCGAGGTCGGACAGGTTCACTGCGACCAGCTTCCACGCCACGTCGGCCATGTCTGCGCCAACCGGGAAATGCGTCCCCTCCGCCATCATGTCATGCGTGAGGACCAGCGTTTCGCCGCCTATGGAAAGCACTGCGCAATCGTCTTCCAGCCCGCGTGCTGCGGGGTGGAGCAAGAGCTTCCTGAGCGCCTCGATAAATTTGGCTTCACTCGTCATGCTGAACTCGTCTCAGCATCCATTGTGCCATCCAAACCGATCTTCGCAATTGGAGAGATGGACCCTGAAACAAGTTCAGGGTGACGGATGTGAGAGAAAATCAGTTCCTGACTTCCTTCGCCACCGCATCGAGAATGCCGTTGACGAATTTGGCTTCACGGTCATCGAAGAAGGCCTTCGCCACATCGACATATTCGTCGATCGCAGTCGCGGTGGGCACATCGGCGCGGGCGACGAGTTCATAGGCCCCGCTGCGCAGGATCTGCAGCATGGTCTTGTCGAGCCGCGCCAGCGTCCAGCCTTCGGCCAGCTTGCCCGCGAGTAGCCCGTCAATTTCCTCGCGGCGCGCGTCGACGCCCGCCACAAGGTCGTCGAAGAAATCGACTTCGGCTTCGGCATATTGCTCGTCGTCGATTTCCATGCCCAGCCGGTGCTGGTGGAACTCGTTGAGCAGCCGCGCCAGCGGAGTGCCTTCCATCTGCTGCTGGTAGAGTGCCTGCACGGCGGAAAGCCGCGCGGTGGAGCGTGCTTGCGAACGGGGGATATTCATTTGAGCCTCAATTCAACGGATTTCGCATGCGCGGGCAGGCCTTCAGCATGGGCGAGCGCGACCGCGGCCGGGCCGACCCGTCCGAGCGAAGCCTCGTCGAGCGCGATGAAGCTGGTGCGCTTCATGAAGTCGAGCACCGAAAGCCCGCTGGCGAAACGCGCGCGGCGGCCTGTCGGCAAGACATGGTTGGGGCCAGCGACATAGTCGCCGATGGCCTCGGGGGTCATCCGGCCCAGGAACACGCTGCCGGCATGGCGGATCGCGCCGAGCAGAGGCTCGGGTTCGGTCACTGCCAGTTCGACATGCTCCGCCGCCAGCCGGTTCGCGAGCGGCGCAGCTTCGGCCAGCGTTTCGACCACGATGATCGCGCCATTGTCCTGCCAGCTGGCAGTGGCGGTTTCGGTTGTCGCGAGCTGGGCCAGCTGCGCTTCCACCTCGGCGGCCACCTCGTCGGCAAAACCGGCATTGTCGGTGATCAGGATCGATTGCGACGTGGGGTCGTGCTCGGCCTGGCTCAACAGGTCGGCGGCGATCCAGTCGGCGCGGTTGTCGCCATCGGCGATCACCAGTACTTCGCTGGGC
Source organism: Altererythrobacter sp. Z27 (assembly GCF_052683155.1). NCBI lineage: Bacteria > Pseudomonadati > Pseudomonadota > Alphaproteobacteria > Sphingomonadales > Erythrobacteraceae > Altererythrobacter > Altererythrobacter sp. Z27. The sequence goes on from NZ_JBQYMC010000001.1 coordinate 227,048, forward strand.
CCGGCGACCATGTCGATGCCGACCACGCCATAGAGCTGGCGCTTGGCTTCTGCGACCCAGGCATTGCCGGGGCCGGTGATCACGTCGACCGGTCGGATGCGGTCAGTGCCATAGGCGAGCGCGGCAACTGCCTGCGCGCCGCCGACTCGCCAGATCTCGTCGACGCCCGCAATATGCGCCGCGGCAAGCACGAGCGGGTTGGTCTTGCCGCGCGGGGTGGGGGTCACGACCACCAGCCGCTCGACGCCCGCCACCTTGGCCGGGATCGCATTCATCAGCAGCGAGGAGGGATAGGCCGCCCTGCCGCCCGGCACATAGAGCCCGGCAGCATCGACCGGTCGCCAGATCGCGCCCTGCCGCACGCCCGCAGCATCGGTGAAGTCGCGGTTCGCGGGCAATTGGTCGCGGTGATAGGCGCGGATGCGTTCCGCTGCGAGTTCGAGCGCGTCGCGAAGGTTGCTGTCGAGCGCTTCATAGGCGGCACGGCAGGCTTCCGCCGAAATACTCCAGTCGGCTTCCTCGGCCAGCGCAAAGCTGTCGAAGCGCTGCGAATATTCTGCCAGCGCCGCATCGCCGCGCGTCTTCACATCGGCGAGGATCGCTGCGACCTGCCCAGAAACGTCGCTGTCGCTTTCGCGGCGCGCATCGACCAGCGCGTCGAACCGTGCGGCGAAATCTGCGTCGGAGGTGGCGAGCTGCAACATCAGGCGCTTGCCCCTTCCTCGGTCACGCGGCGGAAAGCTGCGACCAGTTCGGCGACGCGCGGATCGGTCTTGAGCGCAGCGCGGTTGACGATCAGCCGCGCCGAAATGTCGAGGATGCGGTCGGTTTCGACCAGCCCGTTGTCCTTAAGCGTGCGCCCGGTCGATACGAGGTCGACGATCTGCCGCGCCAGGCCCAGCGACGGGGCAAGCTCCATCGCGCCGTTGAGCTTGACGCATTCGGCCTGCACACCCTTCGCTTCGAAATGGCGGCGGGTCAGGTTCGGATATTTGGTCGCCACGCGCAGGTGGCTGGCGCTGCGGGCAGGGCCCTCGCTGCCGACCGGCACCGCCACCGACAGGCGGCAGTGGCCGATGTCGAGATCGACCGGTGCGTAAAGGTCGGCGTAGTCGAATTCCTCGATCACGTCCGACCCGACGATGCCGACCTGCGCAGCGCCATGCGCCACGAAGGTGGCGACGTCGAAGGCGCGCACGCGGATCAGCCGCATGTCGGGGCGGCTGGTGGCAAAGCTCAGCGCGCGGTTCCCCTTGTCGTGGAACGCGTCTTCCGGCACCACTCCGGCAAGCGCCATCACCGGCAGCGCTTCGTCGAGAATGCGCCCCTTCGGAATGGCGAAGGTCAGCTGAGAGGCCACGGTGTCTGTCATTGCGCCGCGGCACTTAAGGATTAGCCGCGGAAAGGGCAATGCAAATGGACGATGCGGGCAAGAAGCCAAAGTATGAGCTCGTCGACATGGGCGTGACTGGGGAAGACGCGGTGCGCACCGCCTTCGCCAACCAAATCGCCTATTGCGAAGCCAATGGCGCGCCGGTCACAGCGCGGGTTTGCGCGGCGATCATGGCTGCGGTCGAGAGCGACCAGCAGGGCGCACTGCTCGAACGCGTACGGTGCTGGCAGGGCGCGCCGCTGGCCGATGCGCTGCCGCTGCGGTTGGCAGGCGGGATCCACGCGCTGCAGCTGGCGGGTGAAGCGCCCGAGCTTGGCCCGATCTATAGCGGAGCGCCTGCCAACGATGCAGCGATCGTCGCCGAGGTGATCCGCACCCATGAGGCGCGGCTGATGCCGTGGCTCGACGGGCCGCCGCAGACCAACGAAGCGGGGCGATCGAGCAATTTCATAGCAGCGATGCTGTGGCTGGCGGATCGGGGCCTGCCTGCGTGTTTCGAATGCCTGGAGATCGGTTCGAGCGCCGGAATCAATTTGATGATCGACCGCTATCGCTACGATCTGGGCGGGGTCCTCGTCGGGCCGAACGAGGCCGCGATGCGCTTCGCTCCCGAATGGAAGGGGCCGCCGCCGCCAGACCATGCGTTTGCCTTCGCTTCGCTCAAAGGCTGCGACGTCGCGCCGGTGGATCTGACCGATCCGGCGCAGGCGCTGCGGCTCAAGGCCTATATCTGGCCCGAGCACACAATCCGCTTCGAGAGAATGGAAGCGGCGATTGCGGCGGCGAAGCAGCGCGCGCCCGATCTCGTGAACATGAATGCGGCAGATTTCGTCGAGGCCGAGCTGGCCAAGCCGCAGGCCCCCGGCACCACGCGGGTACTGATGCATTCGATCGTGTGGCAATATGTGCCCGGGGACCAGCAGGCGCGGGTAATTGCCGCGATGGAGGCCGCTGGCGCGCGCGCCACGCCCGATGCGCCGCTGGCATGGGTGGCGCTGGAGGCGAACCGCACGCTCCACCGCCACGAATTGCGGGTGCGCTATTGGCCCGGCGGCGAGGAGGAAGTGCTGCTCGCCCGCGCGCATGCGCATGGCGCGGATATCGAATGGAAGGCGGGTTAGCTGGTCGCGGCGAGGAATTCTTCCATCGCGGCGTTGACCCTGTCGGGCGCTTCCCACGGCACGAAATGCCCGCAGCCAGGCACTTTGACCAAGGTCAGCGGATCGATCATTTCTTCGATGCCTTCGATGTTTTCAGGCGGCAGGGCAAAATCGTCCAGCGCCCAGATCACCAGCGTAGGAATGGTGAGTTTCGGCAGCGCAGGCGGAGCCCAGCCTTCGGGCAGTTCGAAGGGCTCGTCCATCGCCGGAACGACCATGGGGCTGGCCCGGTAGTAATTGAGCATGCCGATGGCGGCCTCTGCATTCTTCCAGTCGTCGAGCAGCGCGGCGCGCTCTTCCGGTTCCATCGAGGAAGGCCGGTCGAGTTCCATGGTCTTGAGCAGCAGGCCTGTCAGCCCCTGTTCGCGCAGCATCGCGTCATTGGCCGGGTCGCGGAATTCGCGGATATACTGGCTCGCCAAGCGCTGGGTGCGGTTGGTGTAGAGCAGGTGCTGGAACACCGCCGGATGCGGCGCATTGGCGATCACGGCGCGGGTCACGCGGCTATGCTGCCCGCCAATCGCTACGCCCCAGGCGATCGCTCCACCCCAATCGTGCCCCACGATGGTGAACTTCCCGACGCCCAGCGCGTCGGCCAGCAGGAAGATGTCGCCGATCAGCTTGTCGGGCGAATAGGATTCCACCCCTTGCGGCTTGGACGACCCGCGATAGCCGCGCTGGTCGGGCGCGATGCAGCGATAGATGCCCGAGAAATGGGCGATCTGGTGGCGCCATGTGCGGTGGCTTTCCGGGAAGCCGTGAAGGAAGATCAGCGCGGGTGCATTGCGGGGCCCATCATCGACCACGTCAAGCTCGATCCCATTGGCGAGCGTGACCCGCTTTTGCTGCAATTTCACCCCTCGGCTTCCATCTTCTCGATATAGCCCGCGGCGACCATGGCGGCGATCTGGTCGAACAGCTGGTCGGGAGTGCGGCGCATCTCGCCCATCGCCTGTTCCATGCCTTCGGCGACGATGATTTCGCGCTGTCCCGAAGCGACCGCGTCGATCATCGTATTGGCAGCATCCGCCGGCCGAATGCCTTCCTCAATCGCCTTGTCGCTGCGCCCGCGCCTGGTGCCATCGGCAGTCAGCGCGTTGCGGCTGACATCGGTTGCGATCGAGCCGGGGAAAATCACATGCACGCTCACCCCCTTCTGGCTCAGTTCCGCGCGCAAGGCGTCGGCATAGCCAGCAAGGCCGAACTTGGCCGCGCAATAGGCGGTGCGCATCGGAACGCCGACCTTGCCTGCGATCGAGGAAATGAACAGCAGCGCGCCCGATCCGCGCCCGGCCATGTGGGCGATCAGCCCCTGCGTGAAGGCGATCTGCGCGGTCAGGTCGATGTCGATGATCTCGCGATAGACGCTCATGGCGGTCTTGAGCGCGGGGCTGCGCTGCGAGACGCCGGCATTGGCGACGGCGATATCGACATGGCCTTTCCATGCCAGCGCCTTTTCGGTCGCCTCGGCCAGCGCCGCTTCGTCGCGAACATCGAAGGGGAGGACGAGCGTTTCGCCGCAATCCTTCGCCACTTCGGCAAGGCGCTCTTCGTCGCGGCCCGACAGCACCAGATGCGCGCCGCGCTTCGCCCATTCGCGCGCCAGCGCCGCGCCGATTCCCGAGGATGCGCCGGTGATCCACACTACCTTGCCGTTGAAATCCATGCTGGTCGCTCTCCCTGCTCGCGAAAGTTCAGTCGCTGCGCGTCAATGGTTGCTCAGGTATCCGGATCCACTCATCCTCGTCACCCGGCACTTTTGGGAATCGCCCGGCATCCCAGTCCTCGCGGGCCTGCCTTATGCGAGCGCGGCTGGAGCTTACGAAGTTCCACCATGCATGGCGCGGAGTGGTGAAAGCCTCTCCGCCAAGCAGCATGATGCGCCCGCCGCGTTCGCTCGAAAGCGTCATGTTGCGGCCGGGGGCGAGCACACTCAGCTCGTAGAGCCCGAGCGCCTGCCCGTCGACCGAGGCTTCGCCGCCCACCAGCATCACTGCGCGTTCGTCGGCGCTGATCTCGATCGGCAACGAGCCTGACGGCGCGAGCACGATCTCGGCATAGATCGTGTCGGCATAGGTGGTGGTCGCGGCGCGCTTGCCCCACAGCTCGCCCATGATGACCACAGCCCTTGCGCATTGGTCTTCGACGATGGGCAGGTCCTTCACCGCTTCGAACGCGGGATCGATCTCCTCGCGCCCGTCGGGCAGGGCCAGCCAGGTCTGCATGCCGTAGAGCTTCGGCCCCGTCGCGCGTTCCTCTGCAGGGCTGCGTTCCGAATGGACGATGCCGCGGCCCGCGGTCATCAAATTCACCTGGCCGGGGCGAATGGTGGAGAAGCTGCCTACACTGTCGCGATGGTCGATCGCGCCTTCAAACAGCCAGGTGACCGTCGCAAGGTTGATATGCGGGTGCGGTCGCACGTCCATGCCCTTGCCGATATCGAGCTGGCCGGGGCCGAATTCGTCGACGAAGATGAAGGGGCCAACCATCGTCCGCTCACGCTTCGGCAAAACGCGCCGGACCTCGAATTGCCCAAGGTCATGCGTGGTTGGCGTGATGATTTGCTCGATCATGTCACTCTCCGGGTGCGGAAGCCCTTATCGCCATGGCATGTACGCGCTGGCCGGGAATGTCGCCCAATGCGGCATTGACCATCCGCTGGCGCTGCAGCCGCGACACGCCCGCGAAGGCCGCGCTTTCGATCACCACGGTGAAGTGGGATTCGCCGCTGCCGTCATCGCCCGAATGGCCATGATGCTTTGCGCTGTCGTTGATTACGTCAAGCTGCGTGGGCGCAAAGGCCGCGCGCAGCAAGGTTTCGATTTCCTGTGCTACCGGTATGCTCATCGGGTGAATTTGGGGGTTCCTTTTCGATCTGTCCATGCCCATCCTAATGCGAGTGACGCAATCAAGGTTTCATGGGCGGTATGACGACAGCGGGCGGGTGTGCGAACATCCGGCCTGCAGGGAAGCGGGCGAGTTCCGCGCGCCCGGCTATCGCCCGAGCGGTTTCGACGGGCCGGGCGAATATCGCTGGTTCTGCCTTGAGCATGTGCGCGAATTCAATTCGGATTACGACTGGTTCGATGGGATGAGCGCGGAAGAAATCCTCGATGCGCAATCGCCTGCCAGCGGTTGGCGCACCGAAAGCCCCAGCTTCCGCCTGGCTGCAGGGGTCGACGGCATGCCGCGCTGGGCCGATTATGACGATCCGCTCGATGCGATCAGCGCGCGGGCCAACGGGATCAAGAGCCGCACCCAGCGCGAGGCCCAAATGGCCATGGACGGACGCTTCAGCCGCGAGGAAGCGCGCGCGCTCGACACCATGGGGCTGGGGCTCGACACCGACCGCAAGCGGCTGCGCCAGCGCTATTCGGAACTGGTCAGGCGCTATCACCCGGATCGGAACGGCGGTGATCGCAAGTTCGAAAGCCGCCTCAACAGCGTGGTCGAAGCCTATCAGCTACTGCGCAAGTCGAACGCGATCGGGTGAGTTCTCGGCCCTACCAGCTTCCTTCTGCCATTCTCCGTTGACGGTCTGCCTCACGCTTGCTCGAACTCTGACCCGGCGCATCTGCGGGGTAGGGCGGCAAAGGCCCATCAGGGCGATAGGTAGTGATAATCGTACCCTTGTCGGTTACGCGGTGGTCGGTGACCGCGAGCATGGCTGCTGGCGTACCGTCGCCGAACAGGCGCTTGCCCGATCCCAGGACCAAAGGAAAAGTCATCACGGTCAGCTCATCGATTAGGCCTTGAGCGAGAAGTGCAGGATAGAGCGTACTCGATCCCTGGATCAGCAGGTCGGGACCATCAGTCTCTTTCAGCTTCGCGACATCATCGACCCCGCCCAGCCGGTGGCTGTTCTCCCATTCGAGCGGCTGGTCACCTCTCGTCAGGACGAACTTGTCGATCCTCGTGAACAGTTCGCCCATGCCGCCATCCGCGTCGCCGACATAGGGCCAGTATGCGGCGAAGATGTCATAGGTCCGCCGGCCGAGCAGCAGGCTGAAATCGCCGGAAAACAGGGGGCCTAGCGTCGCACCTATTCCCTCGTCGCCAACCTTGAACACCCAGCCGCCCTGGTCAAAGCCGCCAGTGGTGTCTTCGGCTGGTCCCCCCGGCGCCTGTATTACCCCGTCGAGGGAAACGAATACGGCGCCTTTGATCGTACGCGGCATGGTTCAGGCTCCTTCGGCGGCTTCTTCGATCAGCGCCTGATCGATTGCCAGTCCTTCGAGATATTTGGGGCGCTGTACGAGCCGATCGACATAGGCGCGGAAGCTGGGCCGTTCGGGGATCGAGCCAAAGCGCAGGCCCCAGATGAACTGGCTGCCCAGATAGACGTCGGCCATGGTGAAGCGGCGCCCCGCGGCATAATCGTTTGCGGAGAGCCAGCCGTCCACTGCATCGAGCGTCAGCTCGAATGATCCGAACCCGGCCATGCCGCTTCGCCCTTCGGGCACTTCCCAGCCCATTGCCCGCGCCACCACCGCCTGCTCGAGCGGCCCCGCCGCAAAGAACAACCAGCGGAAATAGGCCGCCTTCTCATGCGCGGCAGGCAGCAGCCCGGCATCGGGATGGGTCTCGGCGAGATAGTGGCAGATCGCCGCGCATTCGGTCACGACATGGTCATGCCCGCCATGGTGGTGCACCAGTGCAGGCACCTTGTTCATCGGGTTGATGTCGCTGAAAGTGGCCGGGCGCGTTTCCCAGGTGAAAACCTGCTGTTCGTAATCCGCCCCGGCCTCGTGCAGCGCCCAGCGTGCGATCTGTCCGCGGCTCATCGCGACAGTGTAGAATGTGAATTCGGCCATGATTGCCCCTTCAGTCGCGCCCCAAGGTGTAGATCGGCGTAAAGCCGCCGAAGATCAGCCGCTTGCCGGCAAACGGTATCTCCTCCGGAGGTTCCATTTCCTCGTCTTCCTGCATCCGCTTGGCCGCTTCCTCGCAAATTGCCTTGTCGGGCCACACCACCCAGGAAAACACGATTTTTTCGCCCTCTTCGGCCTGCACCGCCTTGCGAAAGTCAGTATGCACGCCGGTGGGTATGTCGTCCTCGATCGCCTCGACGATTTCGATCGCACCATATCGCTGGAACATCTCGCCGGCTTGTTGCGCCATCTTCTTGTAGGCATCTTCCTTGCCGGGCAGCACCGGCAACACAAAACCTTGAATGTACATGGCCGATCTCCTCTGATGGATGAAGTAACTCAGTTCTGCCGGAATGCCCAGCGCAAGGTCTTGCCCATGCCCCAGGTCGCCGCGCGAGCGGGCAGGGCGGCCATGCCGGGGCGGGTCAGGCCCAACATGGTGCGCGCAAAGGGTGGCAGCATTTCGACCGCGTCGGCGCCCAGCAAGGCCTGCAGGCCCGGCGGAGTGCCCGGCGCGCGCTGGGTCAGCACCAGTTGCGCCACTTCGCGCGCTTCGGCGGAAGTGCGCAAATCGGCGCGCATCTCGCGGAACAGCTCCTCGGCCTCGTTGCGGCTCTCAGGCACCGGATCGGCGCCGAGCGCGCGCGCAATGAGCGCGAACTGGCGGTAGTATTCGTCCTGCTGATGGCCGGGCATTTCCGGGTGCACATGGCGCTTGTATCCGGCAAGGAAGCTGCTCGCTTCGGTGACATGGACCCATGCCAGCGTGCGCGGATTGGTGGCGGAATAGTGCGTGCCATCGGGCAAGTTGCCGGTGACTTTCGCATGGATGCGGTTGACCCGCTCGATCGCCCTTTGCGCATCGTCGCGGTGGCCGAAGCTCGTCACCGCAATGAAGCGCGCGGTGCGGCGCAAGCGCCCGTGCATGTCCTCGCGGAAATTCGAATGGTCGAGCACGCCTTGCAGCGCCTCTGGGTGGAGCATTTGCAGCAGCAAAGCGCGAATGCCGCCCACCATCATGCCCACGATATCGGCATGGACCATGCGGATCGGCGAATCGCGTTCGAACAGCGCCTCGTCCGATATCGGCACCGGTTGCTGCCCGCCGGCAGTGTCGTTGAACACGCCGCGCACCCGCTCGACCAGCCTGAGGCGAAGTTTCTCGATCGGATCGGGCGAAGCCATGATGCGACAATATAGCGTACACAGCCCTAATGAAAATGTTGGCGGCTGGGTGCTTGCAGCCTTGCGTGTGCCGGTCTAGGCGTGCGGTCACCATGGCAAGCTTGATGGAAACCGAATACGACGGCACGGGCAAGACTCTCTTCCCCGAGCCCGACACCACGATCGACGTGCGCGACACGTTCGGTATCGATATCGACTGGCAGGTTCCGGCCTTCAGCCTGGCCGACGAGCGCGTCCCCGATCTCGACAAGAACTACGTGTTCGATCCGGACACCACGCTCGCGATCCTGGCGGGCTTTGCCTACAACCGCCGCGTGATGGTGCAGGGCTATCACGGCACCGGCAAGTCGACCCATATCGAGCAAGTCGCCGCTCGCCTCAAATGGCCGAGCGTGCGCGTCAACCTCGATGCGCATATCAGCCGCATCGACCTCGTCGGCCGCGACGCGATCGTGCTGCGCGACGGCTTGCAGGTCACCGAATTCAAGGAAGGCATCCTGCCATGGGCGCTGCAGCACGCCGTGGCACTGACCTTTGACGAATATGACGCCGGCCGCCCGGACGTGATGTTCGTGATCCAGCGCGTGCTCGAAACCGAAGGTCGGCTTACCTTGCTCGACCAGAACAAGGTGATCACGCCCAACAAGTTCTTCCGCCTGTTCGCCACCACCAACACGGTGGGCCTTGGCGACACCAGCGGCCTCTATCACGGCACGCAGGCGATCAACCAGGCGCAGATGGACCGCTGGAACATCGTGGTTGCGCTCAATTACCTGCCCGCCGAAACCGAGCAGGCGATCGTCAAGACCAAGAGCCCCGACACCGATGACAAGACCATCGCCAACATGGTGAAGGTGGCCGATCTCACGCGCCAGGGCTTCATGAACGGCGATATCTCGACCGTGATGAGCCCGCGTACGGTGATGACCTGGGCCCAGAACGCCGAGATCTTCAAATCGATCGGTTTCGCTTTCCGCCTGAGCTTCCTCAACAAGTGCGACGAGGCGGAGCGCACGCTGGTGAGCGAATATTACCAGCGCGTGTTCAACGAAGACCTGCCCGAAAGCGCGGCGAAGAAGGTCTGATCGGCGGGGTGCGGGCGAAGATTCCGCTCGCCTTCGCTGTATTAAAACTATAACACAGTCTGATGTTCGCCTGGCTTCGATCCCCTCGTCGAACCAAGACCCTTCGCTCACGCTACGAGGATGACCGCCCCGAAGCGGGCTTCTACGCGCTCCAAGACCCTTACGGCAGCGCGCTCGACGATTTCGACGAGAGGTTCGACTGGGATCCGGATGACGAGCCGCGCCGCAAGCCCAAGCCCAAAACGAAGCGGCGTTGGCGACCGTGGCGGCGCAAGCGGGATGATGCGCTTCGCAATTTCGGGGAAGATCGGCCGCAGGTCGGCTGGTGGCAGCCCGCCCATTGGCGCGGGCGCCGCAAACGCTGGTGGGCAGTGCGGATCGTCGCGGGACTGCTCGCGCTGTTCATTGCGCTTGTCGCATGGCTGGCGGTGACAGCGCCGCTGAGCAAGTCGCTCGAACCGGTTGCGCCGCCGCAGATCACACTGCTGGCATCGGACGGCACGCCGATCGCGCGCAGCGGGGCCTCGGTCGATGCGCCGGTCGAGGTGAGGAAGCTGCCCGATCATGTCGTCGGGGCGTTTCTCGCGATCGAGGACCGGCGGTTCTACAGCCATTGGGGCGTCGATCCGCGCGGCATCGCCCGTGCCGCATGGACCGGAGTGGGCGGGGGCAGCACCATCACCCAGCAGCTCGCCAAGTTCACTTTCCTGACTCCGGAACAGACCCTGACCCGCAAGGCGCGCGAAGCCTTGATCGCCTTCTGGCTCGAGTCCTGGCTGACCAAGGATGAGATACTCTCGCGCTATCTTTCCAACGCCTATTTCGGCGACAACCAGTACGGGCTGCGCGCTGCCAGCCTGCATTACTTCTATCGCCAGCCGGAAAACCTGCGCCCCGAACAGGCGGCGATGCTGGCGGGCCTGCTCAAGGCGCCGTCGCGGCTCGCGCCCACGCGCAATTACGACCTTGCCGCAGCGCGAATGAAGCTGGTGCTGGGTGCGATGGCCGAGGAAGGTTACATCACGCCCCAGCGTGCCGCCTCGCTGCGCCCGCCGCGGCTCGACGTGCGCAATCGCAATACCTTGCCGACTGGCACCTATTTCGCCGACTGGGCGCTGCCGTTGGCCCGGCAGGACAGCGAAAGCGGCTATGCCAAGCAGACGCTGACCACCACGCTCGACGCGCGGCTTCAGGGGATCGCCAGCCGCGTAGTGTCGCGCGCGCCGCTGGGCGATGCGCAGGTCGCGCTGGTGGCGATGCGCCCCAGCGGCGAAGTGGTGGCGATGGTGGGCGGCAAGGACTATCGCAACTCGCCCTTCAACCGCGCCACGCAGGCTCGCCGCCAGCCGGGCTCCACCTTCAAGCTGTTCGTCTATCTCGCTGCCCTGCAATCGGGCATGAAGCCGAGCGACCGGATCGACAATACCGCCATCGAAAGCGGATCGTACCGGCCGAAGAATGCCCGCGAGCGATACTCGCCTTCGCTCACGCTCGAGGAAGCTTTCGCGACCTCGAGCAATGTTGCCGCTGTGCGGCTGTTCAACAAGGTCGGGAGCCGAAGGGTCATCGCGACCGCGCGCGACCTGGGGGTGACATCGGACCTGCCCGCGGGCGACCCCAGCCTTGCTTTGGGCACTTCGACCATGACCCTGCTCGAACTGACCAGCGCATACGCCGCGATTGCTGCCGATGCCTATCCGGTCGAGCCGCATGCTTTCCCGCGCGAGGAGCAGGGCTGGTTCGATTGGCTGTTCGACGGCCAGTCGCATTTCTCCGACCGGACGCATGAAGGGATGGAACGCCTACTCCGCTCCGCTATCAATCGCGGCACCGGCAAGGCGGCGATGCTGTCCGGCCCCAATTTCGGCAAGACCGGGACGACGCAGGACCACCGCGATGCGCTGTTCGTCGGCTATGCGGGCGATCTGGTGGTGGGCGTGTGGATCGGCAAGGACGACAATTCGCCGCTCAACGGCATCTCCGGTGGCGGCCTGCCGGCGCGCATCTGGCGCGATTTCATGCGTTCAGCGCTCGCCGGAACCGCTGCCGCCGAACCGGTCGAGCGGCCCGATCCGGAAGGCCCGATCCGTCCGCTCGACATCGAGAATATCGACGAAATCCCGCTCGACGCGAACGGATCGACGCTGTCGATCGAGCAAGGCGGCGTTACGGTTTCGACCGAGATCGACGGCGTACCGGTCGAATTCCGGCTGGGCGAAGACGGGCTTCGCGTCGACCAGCCCCAGCGCTAGGTTTTCCGGTCCGCCATCAAGATATTCATGATCGCGGTTGCGATCGGCCGGTTGCGATCGTCCTGCCATGCTTCGACCGAAACATTGGCGTTGCGCCGCCCGAGCCTTGTGATGCGGCCCATCGCATAGGTGCGCTTCTGCTTGCCCGCGCTCAGGAACTGGACGGTGATGTTGATCGGCTTGAGCTGCGGATCGCGCCCCTCCTGCTCCAGCCGGGCCCGCAGCGCGGCATAGCCTGCGGTTTCAAGCAACCCGCTCGTCGCTCCGCCGTGGAAAGCGCCGGGGCGCCCTTCGATCACGCTGCTGAAATCGACCGCCAACACGGGTGTGCCGTCCTCTTCGCCATCGACATGGATGCCCAGCGAGCGGGCATAGGCGGTGAGGTGCCGCTCGCTCTCAGGCCGGTCGGTCACTGCGCGGATCCCTTGCGATTGTCATGAATACGCCGGCCATGGTCGCGACCGGGTCGCTCGCATCGCCGTCATGCGCGATGCCGCGAACGAAGGCCGCCGATCGGGTGACGCGATAGCATTCGACACGGCCCTTCACGGCGCTGCGCTCGCGCGCGGGGCGCTGGTAATCGACCCGCAGGTCGAGCGTCGCGACGGGTGTGAATACCTTGCGCGCGGTCCAGATGCTCATCCCCGATGCCATGTCGAGCAGGCTGATGATCGGGCCCGAGGCGAGCACGTGGCGATCCTCTTCGCCCAGCAAGTCCTCGCGCCAAGGCAGCTCCAGTTCGACCCAGTCGTCACCGTGGTCGCAATAGCGCAGGCCCAGCCAGCCCGGATGGCCGTGCCGGAAGAAGAAAGGCGCTGCCTTTTCGGGATCGAACGGAGGGAGGGGCGGAGTCATCGTCCGATCCTGTGCGGCCCCGGTTGCTGGATTACAATGATTTAATTTCGGCGCGCCGCCTGCGAGCGACACACTACAGCCAAGTCGCGGCAATGACGCCTGGTGCGCTCAAGCGGAGCCGAAAATGGATTCTCCGGAAACTGAGCTGGGAGCCATCCCTGGCCCAGAGTTCGCTGCGGGCGAACTCATTGCTGGCGCCCGCCCGCAAGTAAACTATGACGATACGATCGTGGCGATCATGGTCTATCTATATGACAGCTTGCCTAGCTGAACCGACCCAACTGACGTTAGCCGGTCCCCGTATCGTTTGCACAGGGCTAGAAGGCGTTGCCTGCCAGCGCGTCGATCGCGCCCTGCAGGATCACGGCGGCGGCATGGCTGTCAATCCGCTCGGCCCGCTTGGCGCGGCTCATGTCCTGCCCGATCATCGCGGCTTCGGCGCTTTGGGTGGACCAGCGCTCGTCCCATAGCAGCACCGGCAGGGCGAAGGCTTCCGAAAGGTTGCGGGCATAGGCGCGGCTTGCCTGCGCGCGCGGGCCTTCGCTGCCGTCCATGTTGCGCGGCAGGCCGATCACGATCCCGCCGATGCCACGCTCCTTGATGAGCGCGGCCAGCGCTTCGCGGTCGCGCCCGAACTTGCCGCGCGGCAGGGTCTTGCCTGCGGTGGCGAAACGCCACCCTGCATCGCAGGTGGCGATCCCGATGGTCTTGGTGCCGAGGTCGAGCCCCAGCAGCGCGCCGCCGCCGGACAGCGCCTCGCGCATGTCGAGCGCGCTGTCGGTGATCAGCGAGCCGCCGCCCACGCGTTCACTCGATGCGAGACATCGGCCTGCAAATTCGCCCAGAACAGCGGGATGTCATAGACGTGGTAATTGTTGCCCGGCAGGACATAGCGGCCCATCTCGGGCGGATCGCCGATCAGCAGCAGCCCGCGCGTGTCGCAGCGGGCAGGTACAGCGCCCACTACCAGTTCGCCCCTGCTCAGTTCGCCATCGGGCTTGAGCGTGCCAAGGTTGAGGCTTGCCGGAGCGGCGGCTTCCGCACCACCGGTGAGCGGGTTGGTGCAGAGAATCGGGCTGTCGCCGCGCTTCACCCCGTCGAAGCCGGTCGATTTCGCATAGGATTCGAGCACCGGGGCCGGATCGGCGGGCTCGGCAAAGCTCGACCAGCTCATCACGCAGCCCGGCTGGTCGCTGGCAGCGCAGGCGGGCAGGCCCATCGCGGGCAAGTCATGCGTCACGGAAACCGGCCAGCCCACGGCGTAGGCTGCTGCAACCCGCGCCGCGAGCGGCTTGCCCGCAACCTGTTCGCGCAGCAGCCGCATCAGGTGAAGCGCGCCCTGGCTGTGCCCGGCCAGCACGATCGGCGTCTCGGCATCGGTGGCGGCGAGGAAGGCCGCGAAAGCCTGTTCGACATCGCGATAGGCGGCGTCGAGCGCTTGCTGCCCTTCCGGCCCGTCGGTGAGGAAGGCGCCCATCGTCGCTTGGCGATAGCGCGGCGCCCAGATCGCGCTTGCATGGTTGAACGGGCTGGCCATCCCGCGCAGGTAGACGCGCACGAGATCCTCGGCGTCCTTATTGCCCAAGGGCGCGTTCCAGTGCGAACGGTCGAGATAGCTCGTCGGATGGATGAAGAAGACCGCGAAACGGGGCGGGGCGGTATCGGCGGGGGTAGGCAGGCCTGTGCGTTCGCCCGCATAGGCCGGCTGCCAGCGCGCCGGATCCTTGTTCGTCGCCATGCCCGGATGCGAATACCACATCGCCGGATCGGCATAGGCGTTTTCAGCGAGCGGAGCCTGCTCGGCAAACTCGGCCGAAGGGACCAGCGCCAGCGCGGTCAGTTCTTGCGCCCAGATGCGCAGCACCACCAGCACTGCGATCACCAGCACGATGACCGCTGCGACGACGTAGAGGAACTTCTTCGCCATCGCTGGCTTACTCGCTTGCCGTGCCTTGCTCTGCCTTGGCAGGGCGCAGCGTGGTCCAGGCACGGTCGCCGCGCAGGCTTTCGTACCAGCTGATCGGGTTCCAGGTGGTCGAGCCGTCGAGCGAGAAAGTGATGAATTCCGCACGGCCGCCAATATTCTCGAGCGGCACCGGCCCCATCAGCCCGCGCGGGCTGTAGAGTTCGCGACTATCGGCCGAATGGTCGCGATTGTCGCCCATCACGAAGACATGGTCCTGCGGCACGGTGATTTCGTCGAAATTGTCGAGCGGCTGGTCTTCGAGATGGTCGATCACGAGATAGGTCGCGCCATTGGGCAGCGTTTCGCGATAGGCGGGGACTTCGAAATACTGCTTACCATTGGCGTCGCGCACCAAATAATTGGTGAAGGCGCTGAGGCAGGGCGCGCCCTCACACAGCAGTTCGGGTTCGAACGGGATATGCAGCGGGGGAACGACTTCGCGTTTCACCGGCACGCCGTTGAGGATGATGCGCCCGTCGCGCACCGCAATCCGGTCTCCCGGCAAGGCGACGACGCGCTTGATATAGTCCTCGTCGCGCACCGGGTGCACGGGGATCACGATATCGCCATACTCAGGGGTGCTGCCAAAGATGCGCCAGCTGCCGCGCGGCAGCAGGTGGAAGCTGGCCGAGGCCCAGCTCCAGCCATAGGGATATTTGCTCACCACCAAACGGTCGCCGACATATAGCGTCGGCATCATCGAGGTGGAGGGAATGTAGAACGGCTTGGCCACAAGGCTGTGGAACGCCAGCACGGCCAGCAGCATCAGTGCAAGGCCGCGGATCTCGGCGATCCAGTTGACCTTTTCCTTATGGTCCTTGTCGGCCTTTACGGCCTTGTCCTTGTCGATCGTGTTCACTGTGGCTGGTTTCGCTGTTTCTGGGCTGGTCTGCGAGGTCATAGGGGGCGTGCTTCGATGATGACGTAGGCCTGCGCCCATGGATGATCGTCAGTGAGGGTAAGATGAATGAGCGCCTCATGGCCATGCGGCGTCAATTCCGCAAGCCGAATTGCCGCGCCTCCGCTCAGCGCCAGAGTGGGCGCGCCCGAGGGGGCATTGACCACGCCGATGTCCTTCATGAACACGCCGCGGCGAAAGCCGGTGCCCACCGCCTTGCTGAAGGCCTCCTTGGCGGCGAAACGCTTGGCATAGGTGCCGGCGATGGTGAAGGGGCGGCGGCGCGCCTTGGCAATCTCGATCTCGGTGAACACGCGCTGTTCGAACCTGTCGCCGAAACGCTCGAGCGAATTGGCGATCCGTTCGATATTGCAGAGGTCCGATCCGAGGCCGATTATCATGCAATCCCCGCCAGCATCGCCACGAACAGCGCCAGGACCGTCCAGTTCAGCAGTACCTGTGCCTTGACCAGATAATGCGCTGTGTCGCCCTTCGCCATCTTGAGTGTGGCGGAATAGCAGAACATCTGGAGCAGGAGCCAGCCAGCGGCGAACATCACCAGCACCTGCTTGCTGAAGGCATACCCGAGCAAGGCGATGCTGAGCAGGAAAGGTATGACTGCCGCCAGCGCCCAGAGATTCTGTGCGCGGCTGGGCGCGGCGGTGCCGTTCATCGCGCTGCGTCCATCAGTTCGCGCATCCGGCGCACGGCATTCTCGAGGCCGACGAACACCGCTTCGCCGATGAGGTAATGTCCGATGTTGAGTTCGGCGAGCTGCGGGATCGCCGCGATCGGCTGGACATTCTCATATGTGAGGCCGTGTCCGGCATGCGGCTCGATCCCGTTCTTGGCGGCGAGCGCGGCCATGTCGGCTATGCGCTTCAATTCGCGCGCGGTCTTTTCACTATCGCCGTCGAGATGGGCATGGGCATATTCGCCGGTGTGGAATTCGACCGCCGGCGCGCCGAGGCGCAGCGCGGCGTCGAGCTGGCGCTCGCTCGCTTCGATGAACAGGCTGACACGAATGCCCGCATCCTTGAGCCGGTCGACGATCGGCACCAGCTGGTTGTGCAGCCCGGCCGCGTCGAGCCCGCCTTCGGTCGTGCGTTCCTCGCGCTTTTCGGGAACGATGCAGGCGGCATGCGGCTTGTGGCGCAAGGCAATGCCCAGCATTTCATCGGTCGCGGCCATTTCGAGGTTGAGCGGCAGGTCGGTCGCGGCCTGGATTCGCGCCAGATCCTCGTCGCGGATATGGCGGCGATCTTCGCGCAGATGCGCCGTGATCCCGTCTCCGCCCACTGCTGCCACGATTTCCGCCGCGCGCACCGGATCGGGGTGGTCCCCGCCACGCGCGTTGCGGATCGTGGCGACGTGATCGATGTTCACGCCGAGCCGCAGCTTCGCTGGCTTGAGGACGCTGGTCACGTCAGCTCCGGCTGCCCGGCTTGGTGACGGGGGCCGCAGCCAGCTCGGCGGGCACTTCACCTTCGGCATAGGTCGGGAAATTGAGCGCCACGAGCGGGAAGAAAGGTACGCCCAGGTCTGCCTCGCCGCCCGAACGGTCGACCAGCGAGACTTCGGCGATCACTTCGCCGCCTTCGGCACCGACCGCATCGATCGCTTCGCGGCTGGAAAGGCCCGTGGTGACCACGTCTTCCACCATCAGCACCTTGGCGCCGGGTGCCAGCGCGAATCCGCGACGGAGGTGGAACACGCCGTCGGGCCGCTCGAGGAACATCGCGTCCTTGCCCAGTGCACGGCCCATTTCGTGGCCGATAATAAGGCCGCCCATCGCCGGTGACACGACGACATCGATCTTGCTGCGAATCTCGCGCGGCAGTTTCTGCGCCAGCGCCAAGGCCAGCCGACCGGCGCGCTCCGGGTTCATCAGCACGCGGGCGCATTGCAGGTAATGCGCGCTGTGCCGGCCCGAAGAGAGCTTGAAATGCCCCTCAAGCAGCGCGCCGCAGGCGCGAAATTCGGACAGCACTTCGTCTTCGGTCATGCGTGAGTTATCCACTATCTTTCGCTGATTGCACCGGGATCATCCGGCCTTGCATAATTTTCTCCCTAGAAGCGCTTGAGGCAGTGGGCAAGCGCGCCTATAGGGCCGTGCAATCCCGGCACAGAATGCCGGGGCGATTGGGTTGGCTGTCGCGGTTTATCGCTCTAAACCGTGGGGGTTACAGGACACGTACGAAGCGGAAAGCGTCAGACAGATGATTTTGCGTCAAACGGGCCGCCGCGCCTATCTCTTGATTTCCATGCTTGCGATTGCAGTGCTGCTGGCGCTCGCGCCGCGCGTCGCGCTGGCGCAGGACGATGCGGCTGCGGCCGAAGCAACCGCCACCGAGGCTGCACCCGGCTACACGCCGATGGCGCCGACTCCGGGCAAGGGCATGCCGGTCGACGGCCACCTGACCTTCCAGGACCAGTATTCGCCAAATGGCGACTATGCCCTGTGGATGCATGATGCGATCCTGCTGCCGATCATCACCATCATCAGCCTGCTGGTGCTCGCGCTGCTGCTGTGGGTGGTCGTGCGCTACAACCGCAAGTCCAATCCCACGCCTTCGAAGACGACGCACAACACGCTGATCGAAGTGATCTGGACCGTTGTGCCGGTGATCATCCTGCTGGTGATTGCAGTGCCTTCGATCAAGCTGCTGGCGCGCCAGTACGAATCGCCGCCGGAAGATGCGGTTACGGTGAAGGTCACCGGCTACCAGTGGTACTGGGGCTATACCTATCCCGACAATGGCGACTTCGAAGTGATCTCGAACATGTTGACGCCGGAAGAGGCTGTCGCGCGCGGCGAGCCCTACCAGCTGGGCGTGGACAACCGCATGGTCGTGCCGGCGAATACCCCGCTGCGCATCCAGACCACCGCGGCCGACGTGATCCACTCGTTCGCCGTGCCGAGCCTCTGGTACAAGCTTGATGCTGTGCCGGGCCGCCTGAACGAGAAGATGCTGATCATCAAGGAGCCGGGCGTCTATTACGGCCAGTGCTCCGAACTGTGCGGCGCCCGCCACGGCTTCATGCCGATCGCGGTCGAAGCGCTGCCGCGCGACCAGTGGGAAGCCTGGGTGCGCGAGCAGGGCGGCACTGTCGCCGGTGACGAAGCGGCTGCGGAAGCTCCGGCTGAAGAAGCCGCCGCTGAAGCACCCGCTGCCTGATTGAACTGATTAAGCCAGAGAGTATCTGAACGATGGCCACTACCGCAGAAGGTTTCGACAGCCCGGCCCATGGGCACCATGGTGATCATGCACACGATCACAAGCCGGGCTTCTTCGCCCGCTGGTTCATGTCGACCAACCACAAGGATATCGGCACGCTCTACCTGATCTTCGCGATCGTCGCGGGGATCATTGGTGGCGGCATTTCGGGCATCATGCGCCTCGAACTGGCCGAGCACGGGATCCAGTACCTTGGCTGGTGGGTCAACCTCCTCGGCGGCGACGGCTCGTCGATGGACGCGAACTACCACATGTGGAACGTGTTCATCACTGCGCACGGCCTGATCATGGTGTTCTTCATGGTCATGCCCGCGATGATCGGCGGCTTCGGCAACTGGTTCGTCCCGCTCATGATCGGCGCGCCGGACATGGCCTTCCCGCGCATGAACAACATTTCGTTCTGGCTTACTGTCGTGGGCTTCCTCAGCCTGTTGTTCTCGATGTTCGTGCCCGGCGGCACGGGCCTTGGCGCAGGCGTGGGCTGGACGGTCTACGCGCCGCTCTCGACCACAGGCTCGCAAGGACCTGCGGTCGACTTCGCGATCTTCTCGTTGCACCTTGCGGGCGCAGGCTCGATCCTGGGTGCGACCAATTTCATCACCACCATCTTCAACATGCGCGCGCCGGGCATGACCCTGCACAAGATGCCGCTGTTCGTGTGGTCGGTGCTGGTCACTGCCTTCCTGCTGCTGCTGGCGCTGCCGGTGCTCGCCGCTGCGATCACCATGCTGCTGACCGACCGCAACTTCGGCACGACCTTCTTCGATCCTGCCGGTGGCGGTGACCCGATCCTGTACCAGCACCTGTTCTGGTTCTTCGGCCACCCCGAAGTCTACATTATGATCCTGCCGGGCTTCGGCATGGTCAGCCAGATCGTGGCGACCTTCAGCCGCAAGCCCGTGTTCGGCTATCTCGGCATGGCCTACGCCATGGTCGCGATCGGCGTCGTCGGCTTCATCGTGTGGGCCCACCACATGTATACCGTCGGCCTCGACGTGAACACGAAGATGTACTTCACCGCAGCCACCATGGTGATCGCGGTCCCGACCGGCGTGAAGATCTTCAGCTGGGTGGCGACGATGTGGGGCGGCAGCCTCGAATTCAAGTCGCCCATGGTCTGGGCGCTGGGCTTCATCTTCCTGTTCACCGTTGGCGGCGTGACCGGCGTCGTGCTCGCCAATGGCGGCATCGACGACAACCTCCACGACACCTATTACGTGGTGGCGCACTTCCACTACGTGCTGTCGATGGGTGCGGTGTTCTCGCTCTTCGCCGGGTTCTACTACTGGTTCCCGAAGATGAGCGGCCGGATGCATTCGGAACTGCTGGCACACCTGCACTTCTGGGGCTTCTTCATCGGCGTGAACGTGATCTTCTTCCCGCAGCACTTCCTCGGGATGCAGGGCATGCCACGCCGCTATCCGGACTTCACCGAAGCCTACGCCTATTGGAACCACATCAGCTCGATCGGCTATTACATCATGGCCGCTTCGATGGTGCTCTTCTTCATCAACCTTGCCTACGCCTTCCTGGCTGGCAAGAAGGCTGCGGACAATCCGTGGGGCGAGGGCGCTACGACGCTCGAGTGGACGCTTTCGAGCCCGCCGCCGTTCCACCAGTTCGAAACGCTGCCGGTGATCGAAGACCATCACGATTACCACGATCACCGTCCGGCCCAGGCCTGACGGAGCGGTTTCCCCTTCGGGGGCACGCACAGGAAACGGGGGGCGTGCCGCAAGGTGCGCCCTCCCATTTAAGAGCCCAGCGCTCGGATTGAACGAGACACGCAAGCGATGACTGCCACCACCGCAACCCGCATGCCGGCCGATTGGCGCGATTTCTTCGCGCTGACCAAGCCGGGCGTGATGCGACTGGTGATCTTCACCGGCCTGTGCGGATTGCTCGCGGCGCCGGGCCATATCCACCCGGTTATCGGTTTCACGGCGATCCTGTGCATCGCGCTGGGCGCGGGCGGATCGGCCGTGCTCAACCAGTGGTGGGAAGCCGAAATCGACGCCGGGATGAAGCGCACCGCCAACCGGCCGCTGCCGGCAGGGCGGATGCACCCGGTCGACGCGCGCGATTTCGGCATTGCGCTGTCGGTCGCTTCGGTTGCGCTGATGGGCGTGGCGGTGGGCTGGCTCGCCGCGAGCATCCTTGCGCTCGCCATCGTCTATTACGCGGTGATCTACACCATGTGGCTCAAACCGCGCACGCCGCAGAACATCGTGATCGGCGGCGGATCGGGCGCGTTCCCGCCGATGATTGGCTGGGTCGCGGTGACGGGCGACATCACCGCCATGCCGCTGCTGCTGTTCGCGATCATCTTCTTCTGGACGCCGCCGCATTTCTGGGCGCTCGCGCTGTTCGTGAAGTCCGATTACGCCAAGGTCGGCATCCCGATGATGCCGGTGGTGGCGGGCGAGCGCGCAACGCGCCGCCAGATCCTCGCCTATTCGATCGTCCTCGTGCCCATCGCCGCCGCACCCTGGCTGATCGGTGGCACCGGCGCACTATACGGCGTGACCGCTCTGGCGCTTTCGCTGGCCTTCCTCGCGCTTTCCTTGCCGGTCGCCTTCCGCGAAGCGGGCGAGGGTGACACGATGAAGCCCGAAAAGCGCCTGTTCGCATACAGCATCCTCTACCTCTTCGCGTTGTTCGCGGCATTGGTGGTCGATGCGCTGGCTCGCCAGCAAGGATGGTTCGCATGACGCCTGAAGAAGAAGCCGAATATCGTCGCCGCCAGAAGGCCCGCAACCTGGTTCTGGGCGGGCTTCTGCTGTTCTTCGTCGTGCTGTTCTACGCCATCACCATCGTGCGGATGGGAGACTGAAACCGTGACTGTCGCCAGTCTTGAACAACGCAATCTGCGCACCGGCATCTATGCGATGCTGGGGGCGCTGGCGATGCTTGGCCTGGGCTATGCCGCGGTCCCGCTTTACGACCTGTTCTGCCGTGTGACTGGCTTTGGCGGCACCACGCAGGTCGCCAGCGAAGCCGAAGCCCAGCGTGCCGAGCAGCTTGGCATGGCCGCGGGCAAGACCATTTCGATCCGCTTCGATGCCTCGGTCGCGCGCGACGTGCCGTGGACCTTCCGCCCGTCGCAAAGCACCGACACGGTGCAGATCGGCGTGCGCGACATGGCGACCTATGTTGCGAAGAACAATTCGAACGTCCCGATCACCGGCACCGCCACATTCAATGTGGAGCCGGAGCAGGCGGGTCGCTATTTCAACAAGATCCAGTGCTTCTGCTTCACCGAGCAAACGCTGCAGCCGGGCGAGGAAGTGCACATGCCTGTGCTCTATTTCGTCGATCCGGCCGCGCTGGAAGACGAGAATATGAAGGGGGTCGAACAGATCACCCTTAGCTACACTTTCCACCGGGCGATCGAGCCCGCAAGCTGATAAGTCAAACCAACCCTCTGGACCCCGCTGGCGGGGGCCGGTAAGGGCCCAAGAAAGAGCAACAGGACGCGATTGTCATGGCCGGTACGAAGACCCACGATTATCACATTCTCGAACCCGATATCTGGCCGCTGATCGGCGCTTTCGCAGCGTTGACCTTCACCAGCGGCATGGTGCTGTTCATGCACGACCTCAAGGGCTGGCCGATCGTGCTGGGCCTCGGCATTGCCGGGCTCATCGCCACCTTCTTCAGCTGGTTCAGCAATGTGGTGAAGGAAGCGCAGCAGGGCGATCACACCCCGGTGGTGCAGCTTCACCTGCGCTATGGCATGATCCTGTTCATCGCTTCGGAAGTGATGTTCTTCGTCGGCTGGTTCTGGGCGTTCTTCGATTTCGCCCTGTTCCCCAAGCAGATCGAAGTGATCGAAGGGGTAACGACCAATCTGTTCGGGCAGGAAGGCGCCGCGCTGATCGCGCAGTTCCCGCCCAAGGGCCTCGAAGTGCTCAACGCTTTCGAGCTTCCGCTGCTCAACACGCTGATCCTGCTGTGCTCGGGCACCACCGTCACCTGGGCGCACCACGCGCTGATCCATGGCGACCGCGAAGGCCTGAAGAAGGGCCTGTGGGCCACCATCATCCTGGGCCTGCTGTTCACCAGCATCCAGGCCTATGAATATGGCATCGCGCCTTTTGCCTTCGGCGAGAACAATTACAGCTCGGCCTTCTACATGGCGACCGGCTTCCACGGCTTCCACGTGCTGGTCGGCACGATCTTCCTGATCGTCTGCCTCCGCCGCGCCTATATTGGCCACTTCACGCCCCGCCAGCACTTCGGCTTCGAAGCTGCGGCATGGTACTGGCACTTCGTTGATGTGGTGTGGCTGTTCCTGTTCGTCGTCGTCTACATCTGGGGTGGCTGGGGCGCACCGGTCCACTGATGTCGGCGGACCACGGTCCAGACACAACGAAGGGGCAGCCCGGCATCCGCCAGGCTGCCCTTTTCGGTTTGTGCCCGCGTTGCGGCAGCCGAACGCTGTTCAGCGGCACGGTGAAGTTCGCCGATCGCTGCCGGGTGTGCGGGCTTGACCTGTCGCGCTTCAACGTGGGTGATGGGCCGGCAGGCTTTCTGACGCTGGTGATCGGCGCAATCATGGTGGCGCTGGCGATCTGGCTTGACGTGGCGGCAAGCCCGCCGCTGTGGGTGCATGCGCTGATCTGGATCCCGCTGACAATTGCGGCAGTGCTCGGTGGCTTGCGTGTTTCGAAGGCCGCGCTGCTGGCGGCGGAATACAGGAACAAGGCTGGCGAAGCGGTCACGGGCTCAAGTGGCGAAAGCGCAGGGCACGGCACGGAAGGCCGGGAATTGTGATGCTGCGCCGCTTGCCGATCCTCCCGACGATCATCGTCCTGGCTGCCGTTGCAACCATGGTTGCGCTGGGCGTCTGGCAATTGGGCCGCGCGGACGAGAAGGCTGCGCTGATCGCGCATTACGAAGCGGTGTCGGCCGATGGCTCGCGCGTCGACTGGCCGCGCGACGAAGCCGAAGCCAGCGAGAACCTCTATCGCCTTGCCTTTGTTGACTGCGTCGAAGTGCTCTCGCGGCGAACCACGGCGGCGACTTCGTCCGAAGGGCAGAAGGGGCTGGCACAGGTTGCGACCTGTCGCTTGGCCAATGGCGCCGAGGTCGAGATCGCGCTCGGCTTCACGCGCGAACCGGTCGAGGGTGACTGGCAGGGCGGCGAAGTCGAAGGGATCATCGCCCCCGGGCCAAGGCTGGTGGCGATGCCGCCGCAAGCCGGCTTGCAGCCGCTCGCCGCGCCCGATCCGCGCGATTTGCCCAACAACCACCTTGCCTATGCCGGGCAGTGGTTCTTCTTCGCGCTCACCGCGCTGGTGATCTACTGGATCGCGATCCGCAAGCGGATCAAACAGCAGGCTTGAGCCGGGCCAAGTTCAGCTTGCTTGCCCTGCGCGCGGGCACGGTCTAACCGCGCCATTGATGGACTATATTTCGACCCGGGGAAGCGCGCCTGCGCTCGATTTCGAAGGAGCCACGCTGGCGGGGCTTGCCAGCGACGGGGGGCTGTACCTGCCGCGCGAGTGGCCGCGCTTCTCGGAAGGCGAGATCGCGGCGATGGCGGGCTTGCCCTATGCCGAACTCGCGACGCGGGTGATGCTGCCCTTCGTGGAAGGCAGCCTTTCCGAAGAGGAACTGCGCGCTCTCTGCCGACAGGCCTATGGCCGCTTCTCGCACGATGCGGTGACTCCGCTGGTCCAACTCGACGAGCAGCAATGGCTGCTCGAACTGTTTCATGGCCCCACGCTGGCCTTCAAGGACGTGGCGCTGCAATTGCTCGGCCTGCTGTTCGAGACCTTCCTCAGCCGTCGCAAATCGAACCTTACCATCATCGGTGCGACCAGCGGCGACACCGGCTCGGCCGCGATCGATGCCGTCGCAGGGCGCGAAGGGGTCGATATCTTCATGCTCCACCCCAAGGGGCGGGTGAGCGAGGTCCAGCGCCGCCAGATGACGACGGTGCGCGCTCCCAACGTTCACAACATCGCGATCGAAGGCAGCTTCGACGATGCGCAGGCGATGGTGAAGCGCATGTTTGGCGATCAGGGCATGACCAGCCGCTTCAACATCGGCGCGGTCAACTCGATCAACTGGGCGCGTCTGATGGCGCAAGTGGTCTATTACTTTGCGGCCGCGCTGCAGCTCGGTGCACCGCACCGGCAGGTGGCCTTCAGCGTGCCTACGGGCAATTTCGGAGACGTCTTTGCAGGCTATGTCTCCGCGCAGATGGGGCTGCCTGTGGCGCAGCTGATCGTGGCGACCAATGTCAACGACATCCTTCACCGCGCGCTGTCGCAAGGCGACTATTCGACCGGCATTGTGACGCCCACCGCCACGCCTTCGATGGACATCCAAATCTCCTCGAATTTCGAGCGCCTGCTGTTCGATGCCGGTGGGCGCGACGGCAAGGCACTGGCAGAGCAGATGCGCGGGTTCGAGGCAAGCAAGGCGATGCAGCTCACCAATGCGCAGCGCGAAGGCGCGGCAGCACTGTTCACCAGCGCGCGCGCCGACGGAGAAGAAGTGCTGCAGGCGCTACGCTGGGCCTATGACCACGCCGGGGAGACGATCGACCCGCACACGGCGGTGGGGCTCCATGCCGCGCGGGCCAGCGAGATCGATCGTGCGATCCCTGTGGTGACGCTGGCGACCGCGCATCCTGCGAAGTTCCCCGAAGCGGTCGAGCGCGCCACCGGTATCCGCCCGGCGCTGCCTTCTCGCGTGGGCGACCTGTTCGCACGCGAGGAAGCCTATACCGAACTGCCCGGTGATTATGAGGCCGTGCGCGATTTCGTCAGCCAGCATGCAAGCCCGGCGGCCTGATGGCTGAGCTCAAGCGCGATCCGATCTTGATGGTGGGCGAGGGCTGGGAAGGCGGCTATCGCCTGCTCGACAGCGGGCACGGGCGTAAGCTCGAAAGCTTCGGCCCCTATAGCTTCATCCGGCCCGAACCGCAGGCGATGTGGACCCCGCGGCAGGCCGATTGGCCTGCGATGGGTGAATTCATTCCCGGTTCGGACGAAGATGGCGGCGGGCGCTGGCAGCTTGACCCGTCGCTGCCGGGCGAGGGCTGGCCGGTCAATTGGAACGAAGTCAGTTTCACCGCCCAGCCTACGCCTTTCCGCCACCTGCAGTTCTTTCCGGACATGGCGCCAGTGTGGGAATGGATGCGTGCGCAATTGGCCGGGCGCGAGGATGCCGAAACGCTCAATTTGTTCGGTTACACCGGCGTGGGTTCGCTCGCGCTCAGCCGCCATGGCCGCGTGACCCATGTCGATGCCTCGAAAAAGTCG
Source organism: Altererythrobacter sp. Z27 (assembly GCF_052683155.1). NCBI lineage: Bacteria > Pseudomonadati > Pseudomonadota > Alphaproteobacteria > Sphingomonadales > Erythrobacteraceae > Altererythrobacter > Altererythrobacter sp. Z27. The sequence continues at coordinate 253,229 of NZ_JBQYMC010000001.1, forward strand.
GTGGCGCAGGCACGCGAGAATGCCGCGATCTCGGGAATGGAGGATCGCCCGATCCGCTGGCTGGTCGACGATGCGGCCAAGTTCGCCGCGCGCGAAGTGCGGCGCGAGAAGCGCTATGACGGTATCATCTTCGATCCTCCCAAGTTCGGGCGCGGCCCGAACGGCGAAACCTGGCGGCTCGAGGAGAATTTGCCGGGCCTGCTGGCCGATTGCCGCAAGCTGCTGGATCAGGACAGCCGCTTCCTGTTCCTCACGGTCTATGCGGTGCGGATGAGCAGCCTCGCATTGGCGGGCCTGATGGAGGAATTGTTCCGCGACCTTCCCGGCGTTGTCGACCATGGCGATCTGGCGGTGGAGGAAACCGGCGAGGGAAGCCGCCTGCTCCCGACCGCGATTTTCGCGCGCTGGAGCAATTCAGGCTAAGGCGCGGGCGACATGACCGATTCGCTCATTCTCGAAGTCGCCGATTTCGAACACGATGTCCTTACCGGCATCTATTCGGAAGAGACGGGCAAGCCCCAGCCGCTCAGGATCACGATCCAGGCGCGGCTCAAGGTGGCTGACCGCTACGCGCCCGACACTCCGCTCGATGCCAGCAAGAACTACATGGATTTGAAGTTCGCGGCTTCGGATGCCTTGCCCGAAGGGGTGCATTTCAAGCTGATCGAAGCCGTCGCCGACCATATTTGCGCGACCTTGTTTGCGCAGGATGCGCGGGTCGAGGCGGTGACGGTGAAGATCGTGAAGCTCGCAATCGCCGAAGCGAATGAGAAGATCGGCATCACGCTTCACCGCGAGCGCAGATAGCATGGCGCAGGCGGAACTGCGGATCGATGCCTTGCCCGAGGCGCCGATCGATGCCTCCGCCGCATTTCACTGCACACATCTGGAGCGCGCGCGAGAGAGGCTCTCTACCGGGGCAGCTGCGCTGGCGATCGTGCTCCCACACGCACCGACCGACCATGACGACTGGCGCCGTGCGCTGGCTCGCGACCTTGCGCGGGCCCATGCGCCGCAGCGGGTCAATGTTGTCGGTGGCGGATCGCCCCCCGAGGCGCTTGCGGCCATGCTTGAATATCTGATGGATGCGCCCGGGATAACCGGGCAATATCTTCCGCTGCATGAGCAGGATTAGGGACGTCTTGCTTCCACGGGCCGATGCGCGCCCGATGTTCGACGGTTTCGGCCGCCGGGTCAGCTACCTCCGGCTTTCGGTCACCGATCGCTGCGATCTGCGCTGTTCCTATTGCATGCCCGAGCGGATGCGGTTCCTGCCGCGCAGCGAGGTGTTGTCGCTGGAAGAGCTCCATCGGCTCGCGCTGGGCTTCATCGCGCGTGGGGTTTCCAAGATTCGCGTGACCGGCGGCGAGCCGTTGGTGCGCAGGGACATCATCGACCTGTTCCGGGCGCTGGGCCGCGAACTGGGAAAGGGCCTGGAGGAACTGACCCTCACCACCAATGCGACGCAGATTGCCGACCACGCCGACGATCTGGCCGCGGCGGGCGTGCGACGGGTCAATATCTCGCTCGACACGCGCGACCGACGCCGTTTTGCAGAGCTGTCGCGGCGCGACGTGTTGCCACAGGTGCTGGAGGGCATTGCCGCTGCAAAGTCGGCGGGACTGAAGGTCAAGATCAACACCGTCGCGCTCAAGGGCGTGAATCAGGACGAGATAGCGGATCTGGTCGCCTGGGCGCATGGCGAAGGCTTCGACCTGACCTTGATCGAAGTGATGCCGCTGGGCGATGTCGGGCATGACCGGGTCGATCACTTCCTGCCGCTCACCCATGTGCACGATGAACTGGCGCGGCGATGGACGCTCACTCCGCTGAGCGACAGCACGGGCGGGCCGGCGCGCTATTGCCGGGTTGAGGAGACGGGCGGGCGGCTCGGCATGATCACGCCGCTCTCGAACAATTTCTGCGCGGGCTGCAACCGATTGCGCGTGACGGCGACGGGGCAACTTTATCCCTGCCTCGGCGGGGCCGAGCGGGTCGACTTGCGGGCGGCGCTGCGTTCTGAGGAGCCGGATGCGAGCCTGCAACATGCCCTCGACGAAGCGATGCGAATCAAGCCCGAGCGGCACCATTTCGATATTTCCCAGCGCGGTGCCGAACCTGCACAGCCGCGCCATATGTCGGTGACGGGGGGCTGACATGGCGGTGACCATCCTCTTCCTTGGCCCCCTGCGCGATATGGCTGGCGAGGCTGCCCGCGAGGTTCCCGGGCCGCTCGACTGGCAAGGATTGCTGGCCGTTGTCGGCGAAGAGATCGCCGGGCAATTGCAGGAGGCGCGCGTCAATGTCGCTTGCCGCGGAAAGGTCTTGGCCGACAAGACCGCGCTCGACGCACAGGATGGCGACGAAATTGCGCTGCTCCCGCCAGTGAGCGGCGGCTAGGGACGGGCCGATGCGCGACATCCGCCTGCTGGGCCAGCCGTTCAATCCGGGCATGCTGATCGGGCCATTCGTGCAGGCGAACCCCGGGCTGGGCGGCGTCTGCACCTTTGTTGGTGAAGTCCGCAGCGACGAAGGCGTCGAGGCGCTTGAGCTCACCCATTACGAGCCCCTGACGCTGCCGGGGATGCACGAACTGGCCGACCGGGCATTTGGACGGTTCGACCTGCTGGGGCTGCTGATGGTGCACCGGATCGGCCAGCTCCGTCCGGGCGAACCGATCGTTTGCGTTTCGGCGGCGGCGAAACATCGCAGGGATGCGATCGATGCGGTTGATTTCTGCATGGACCACCTCAAGAGCGCCGCGTGGTTCTGGAAGCGTGAGAAGCGGGGCGACGGCTGGCACTGGATCGAGCCGCGCGCCGCGGACCATTCGGATCTCGCTCGCTGGAACGACTAATCGAAGAGATTTGACTTAGGTCAAGGCAAGCGAATCGCCCCTTCGGCATGAACCGTCTCAACGGAAGGAGACATCGTCATGTCGAAATTGATTGCCCCCGAACTGATCGCCGAAAAGGCGACCATCGTTGATGCCCCCCATGTGCCGACCACGGTCGATCGCACATTCGAACTGCCCACCGCGCTCTATGGCACCACGGTGGCCTGCTACCTCGGCTTTATCGCATTGATGGCCGCGGCGTTCGGCGCGCCTGCGCTGATCATCCCGATGGTGATCTTCGCTTTCATCATTGTCGCCGGATTTGGCGTGCCTGCAATCTGGGCAACCATGCAGGGCACCGGCGCGAAGCCCGCGATGGGCACCGGCCAGTTCGCCAATCGCGGGATCATGACGCATACCGGCCGCCTCAAACCGCGCGATGCGGCCACTCAGGTACTGGTTCTGCCCGTTCTGGTTTTCCTATGGGGACTTGCGGTGGTGACGATAGCCGCAACTATCTAGTTCCCTACCTTCCCGGACCGGAATCGGCAGAGCGCGGGGTTGGCCAACGGTCGACCCCGCGCTTTCCTTTTGCTTAGCGCGAAGGCCCGGCCAGCAGGTCGATCAGTTCTCCGATCACGCGGTCTTCCGACGCGACGATTCCCTCAAGCTGCGCGTTTGCCTGGGCGACTTGCTCGCGCTCAGTGAAAGAAAGCGTCGCATCCGCATAGAGCCGGTCGAGATCGGCCAGCAGCGCCGCTGTGCCCGCGCGGCGCGAATCGAGCTCTGCGATCTCCACTTGTGCGAGCCCCCAGCGCTTGTCCTCAGGGCCAGTTCCGGCTGCATCGGCCACGATCGGGCGCGCCGTTTCCGCGTGGGCCGTGAAGCGGGCATGCCGCGCGCCTGCCGCTTCCAGCGCCGTGCCGATCTCCGCCACCTGCGTCACGCCCAGCGGGGCAGGGCGCAGCACCGCTGCGGCCGAATCGGGTGCGGCATAGCTGCCTTGCACACGCTCGAAATCGCGCAGGGAAAGCGACGGATAGCGATCCGAGCCGCCCGCGCAGGCGCCCAGCAAGCCGACAGAAGCGAGCAACGGCAATACGGCGAGGGAAGGTTTGCGTTTCATCGGTCTCCCGCGCATAGCATGGCGGCGTAGCGATGCCAGCACTTCGCGCTTCGCCCAATCGATGCAAAAAGCCGCGATCCGGCGTTGACTTGGCAGCACCTTTCCCCTAACGGCACCCATCTTTCCGGCTCCGCTAATTCGGTGGAGCGACGGGTGCGCCCTTTCGCTGAGTGTTGGGGCACAGCTTTAGAATGAGAGTATAACCACCATGTTCGCAGTAGTGCGCACGGGCGGCAAGCAATACCGGGTTGCCGCCGGAGACAAAATTGCAGTCGAAAAGCTCGCTGGCGAAGCCGGCGAAACCGTGACGCTGGGCGATGTCCTGCTCGCGGGTGAAGGCGACAATCTGGCCGACGCCTCGAAGGTTTCCGTTTCGGCGGAAATCATCGCTCAGGCGAAGAGCGAGAAGGTCGTCGTCTTCAAGAAGCGTCGCCGCCACAACTATCGCCGCAAGAACGGCCACCGCCAGCAGATGACCCTGCTGCGCATCGTGGCTGTTGGCGAAGGCGCCGCCAAGAAGGCTGCTCCGAAGAAGGAAGCATCGGAACCCGCCAAGGGCGCCGAAGTGACCAAGAGCACGAAGGCGAAGGCTGAAGCTCCGGCCAAGACCGGCGCGACTGCCAAGGCTGCGGACAAGGTTGCGGCCCCGAAGAAGGCTCCGGCCAAGAAGGCCGCCGCCAAGAAGACCGAAGCCAAGAAGTAAGGATTACGGACGATGGCACATAAGAAAGCAGGCGGTTCATCGCGTAACGGTCGCGACTCAGCCGGCCGTCGCCTTGGTGTGAAGAAGTTCGGCGGCCAGGAAGTGGTCGGCGGCAACATCATCGTGCGTCAGCGCGGCACCCGCGTCTATCCGGGCACCAATGTCGGCATGGGCAAGGATCACACCCTGTTCGCGCTCGAAAACGGCGTCGTGCGATTCCACAAGGGCAAGCTTGGCCGCAAATACGTGTCGGTAGACATGATTGCGCAAGCAGCCGAATAACCGGACGGTTCGATAACGGGATCGTCCAAGCGGGACGGTCCCAGCCGGGTCAAGCCGGCAGCCAAAGAGGGAGATGGGACCAACCCGTCTCCCTCTTGTCGTTTCTCCCTCACAGCCTGGCGAAAACAGCTTTCGCCGCAATGCTAGTGTCACGCAGCATGCCTAGTGGGCGCTGCGGGGCGATGAGGAGAAGGAACATGTTCCATTGCACCGAGCGGCTGCTGCTGCGGCCGGCCTGGCCGGAGGACTGGCAGGCGGTCCATGCCGGGATCGCCGATGAAGGCGTGGTGCGCAATCTCGCTCGCGCGCCATGGCCGTACCAACCCGATGACGCGCGCCGGTTTGTCGATCTTCCGGTCGATCCGCGCTTCCCGCGGTTCCTTATCACGCGCGCGCGTGACGCGGCGCTGGTCGGTTGCATTGGCATCGATCCGCACGAGGCCGATGTCGAGCTGGGATACTGGATCGCTCGCCAGCATTGGGGGCAAGGCTATGCCAGCGAGGCTGGGCGCGGCGTGCTCGAGATCGCGGCGACGCTGGGCCATTCGCAAGTGGTGGCGAGCCATTTCCTCGACAACCCCGCTTCGGGCCGCGTGCTGGCCAAGCTCGGCTTCACTCCGACTGGCCGCGTGACCCGGCGGCACAGCTGTGGCCGTGGCGAGGATGCGCCAGCCGCGGAATATGCGCTCGATCTGGCAATGCGATCGGACAGCTGGCAACACGCCGCCTGATCCGCGAGTTAGCCTTAGCCAAAGAGAAACCCCGGCACCTTGCGGAGCCGGGGTTTCGTCATTTTGGGTGAGGCAGGGCGCTTATTCGGCCGGCTGCATCAGCGCGTCGGAGAATTCGCCTTCGTAAAGGTTGATCAGCGCGCGATCGTCATGGTCCCACGGATGGAAACCGGGCTTGAAATAGGCCAGCCATGCCGGGAAAATCCGCCGCACGACGCCGGGCGACCATGCGAGGTATTTGAACTGGCCCCAGCGCGCCTTCCAGCCGGTGATGCCATCCTGCGCGAGCAGGTTGATCGAATCCTTCCAGCGGTTGGTGAAGAAGCGGCCGGTGACCGAGATCATGATCAGGCTGCGCACTTTCCAGCGCATCCACGGCGTCCAGTCCTTGGTCGCGTGGATCCACGTGTCATAGGCGACGCCCTTGTGCTCGATTTCCTCGATCGCGTGCCACTGCCACATCTGGCGGACTTCCGGGTCGGCCTTTGCGAAATGCTTGGGGTTCGCGAGGAACTCATGCGCCATCATGGCGGTGTAGTGTTCCAGCGCCATCGTCACCGCGAGGTTGAGGATTGCCGGGCGATCCTTGGTCAGCGCGAGCATTTCCGCAACGCGGGTGTCGATCTTCTTGATGTCATAGCCGTGATCTTCCGCCAGCTTGTTGAAAGCGATGTGTTCACGGGTGTGATTGATTTCCTGACGGACAAAGGCGCGGATTTCCGCCTCGAGCTTGGGCGATGCGCCTTCGCGATGCGCCTTCACCGCTTCGATGAAGAAGGCTTCGCCGCGAGGGAAGGTGGCCGACAGGGCATTGTGCCAGGCGGTGCCGAAGGGTTCGCCCGCCCACCAGCGCCGCGGGGTGCGGTCGCGGTTGAAGCGCTCGTCGCGGACAGTGATCGTCAGGTCGGACGGGGTCGGATCGGACCGGCGATTTGTATCGAGATCGATTTTCGAAGGGGCGTTCACGCTGAATGCTCCGGAATTCGGGGTTACTGACAGGCCTGTAAGTATCCCTTACTTACATTAGTGTCAATAGTAAGTGTGGAGCAGCCAGCGAAAGCCATCACTCGGCGGGCATCACCGCGTCGGCATAGGGGCTTTCGCTCTTCTGGATCAGCGCGCGATCGTCATGCTTCCACGGGTGGAAACCCGGAGTGAGGATGGTCGCCCATTCGAAGAACATCCGCCGCATCATGCCCGGCTTCCACCACAGGAAAGCATAGAGCTTCCACTTGGCCTGTCGGCGCGAAAAACCGTCCTGTTCAAGCAGGCCGATCGCATCGCGGATGCGATTGCCGAAATATTTCCTGGTGATCAGCGCGGCGACGAGCGCGCGCGTCTTGTAGCGTTTCCAGGCCGACCAGTCGCGCGTGGCGTGCAGCCAGATATCGTAGACCAGCCCCTTGTGCTCGATCTCCTCGGTCGCATGCCAGCGCCAAACATCCGCCGCAACCGGGTCTGCACCTTCGAGATAGCGCGGATCGGTGAGCAATTGGCGGCTGATGATCGCGGCGAAATGCTCCAGCGCGATAGTGATCGCGAGGTTGAATTCCTTGGGCCGTCCCGCCGCCAGATCCAGCATGGCCTGGATGCCCTGATCGATGCTTTCGACATTGTATCCGTGGTCGGACACCAGCCTGTTGAACGCGACGTGTTCGCGCGTGTGGTTGATTTCCTGCGCCGTGAAAGCCTTGATCTCTTTCGCCAGCTTGGGCGGCAAGCCTTCGCGGAAATCGCGCAATGTATCGATGAAGAAGGCTTCGCCGCGCGGCAGGCTGGCCGAGACCGAATTGTACCAAGCGGTGGCCACCGGATCGTTCGAATGCCACCAGCGCGGGACCATCGCCTTGCGGTCGAATCGGCGATCGCGCACGATCAGCTCGTGTTCCGCCGGGGTTGCGCTGGCACGAGCGGTGATACCGCCATCGTCGCTCTTGCCGCTCGCTGTGGAGCGTTCTAGGTCAAGTGAGGTCTGCTCGGTCATCGATCAGGAATCTATTAGGCTTAACAAATAATGACAAGTCGCAAGCGTCTAACCCCCGAAGAATCCAGAAATTCCGCACTGGAGGCGGCGCGCGCATTACTTATTGAAACGGGCCCGCAGTCGGTCACCCTCAAGGCCGTTGCCGCCCGGATTGGGCGCACCCATGCCAATTTGCTTCACCATTTCGGTTCTGCGTTGGGGCTGCAAAAGGAACTTGCGCGCCACCTTGCGGAGACCGTTTGCGAGACGATCAAGGATGCCGTGCGCGCCAGCCGGGCGGGGCTGGGGACCCCGCGCGAAGTGGTCGACCTTGCCTTCGACGCATTCGACAAGGAAGGCGCGGGTGCGTTGGCGAGCTGGATGATCCTGACCGGCAATGAAGATGCGCTGAGCCCGATCGTCGAAACGATCCACCAGCTGGTTGACGATATTGCGCCGGAAGAGGCCGAGGATCACGGCAAGGTCATGCGGCTCCATGAAGAAACGCTGGCACTGGTGCTGATGGCGATGGGCGACGCGCTGATCGGGTCCGCGCTGGCGCGCTCGCTTGGCTTGCCCGAGACTGCCGCGCGCGACCGCGCACAACGGATGCTCGAAGGGTCGCTCGAACTGATCAATCAGCAGGGCTGAGCGCGGGCCTCATCCATTGGGGCGCCAGCGCGGGTTCGATATTCTCGACCCGGACATGATCGACTGCCAGGCCCAGGTCCGGATAGGCGGACTTGCGCCGCTTTTCGTCTGAATGGGCCAATGGCAACACCAGTAGCCGCCGGTTGACCTTCTGGCGCCAGTTCATACGGGCGGTGTTCTCCTGCCCGACATAGCAGCCCTTGGTGAAGCTCACGCCATTGAGCTCGACCGCATTGGTTTCGAGCCACAGGATGTCGCCCAGTTCGGCCCGGCCTTCCGGCACCCCCAGTGCAAGGCGATGCGCCAGCCATGCTTCGTCGTTTGCCTCATCGCCCGCATGTGCCGGGGAAATCCAGCGCCAGCCGAGTTGCGGCAGGCGAGGGTCCAGCGCTGCTCCGTCTTGCTCCTGCGAGCTCCAATGGACTGCCAGTGCGTCATCGACGGCAATCGCGATCTTGCGGCGCAGGCGATAGAGCGAAAGGCGCTTGACCAGTTCGCTGGCGGTCTCGGCCTCGCAATCGAGCAGCAGGTCGATGCCATCGCGCCAGACGAGGAAATCGAACATCGCCTTGCCCTGCGCGGAAAGCAGCGCGGCATAGGCTGGCAGCTTGCCCGTCACATCATTGGTGACGAGCCCTTGCAGGAATGCGGCGACATCCTCGCCTTCATCCAGCGGCGAAAGGCGAACGATCGCGCGGGTAAACAGGCGGGTGGCAGCCATCAGTTTCCAATCCTCCCGGCAATGGCTTCGGCGAGCCGCGGGCCGAGTTCCGGCCCCTGCAGGGGATAGAGATAGGGTTCGATCAGCTCGGCTTCCATCAGCAAAAGGCCGTCCTCACTGCGCACCATGTCGATCCGCGCATAGAGCGGCGTTCCGTGCGGCAGCGTGTTGACGATCGCCTTTGCCGCAGCGAGGTCGCCTGCATCGGGAGTGATTGCCTCTTCAGTTCCGCCGTAGAGCGACTGCACGCGGTAATCGCCAGCAGCCGGTCGCTTGATCAGCGCATGCGAGAACTCGCCGTCGATGAACAGGAAGGAATATTCGCCCTCGCTGGCGATCTGGGGGAGGTAGGGCTGGATCATCGCCGGGTGCTGCATCGTCCAACCGGCGGGAACTTTGCCCTTGCGATGGATCGACTGGCCTTCCGCGCCCGCGCCCACCTGCCGCTTGGCGACGACCCTATCGCAGCCGAATTGATCGAAAGCGTTTTCGATATCGGCCGCAGTGGGCTGCTCGACCCAGAGCGTGGGGATGGTCGCCGCGCCGCGTTCGGCCAGGTCGCGCAGGTAGGTCTTGCGCGAATTCCAGCGCACCAGTGCTGGCGGGTTGCACACCGCGATCCCGGCGCCTTCGAGCGCATCAAGCTTGTCGAGGAATTCCTGCTCGAAATCCCAATAGTCCCACGGCGTGCCCACCAACACCAGCTGGCAGCCAGCGAAGGCTTCGAGCGGGGCGCGCCAGTCGATCTCGGCCAGCGTGCCGCCGCGTGCCGCGAGTGCAGGGCGGATCGCATCGACCTGCAGATCGTGTTCGAAGGCGTCGTCGCGCCGCACGGGCGAGCCGGGCATGGTGCCGGGGCAAGTCAGGAAACCGATTTTCATCGCGCCGCATCTAGGGCTTGCGATCGGCACTGGAAAGAGGCCGATTGCAGGACTAGAGCCACCCGTGATGACCGATACGCTCACGATCCGCCGCCCTGACGACTGGCACCTGCATTTCCGCGATGGCGCAATGATGCGTGACGTGGTGCCTTACACCGCGCGCCAGTTTGCCCGCGCGATCGTGATGCCCAATCTTATCCCGCCTGTGACCGATGCGACGAGCGCCTCCGCCTATCGCGAGCGGATACTGGGTGCGGTGCCGGAGGGCGTGCGGTTCACGCCGCTGATGACCTGCTACCTCACCGACAATACCGATGCGGACGATCTGGCGCGCGGCGCCGCGCAAGGCGTGTTCACCGCCGCCAAGCTCTATCCCGCCGGGGCCACGACGAATTCGGCCAATGGCGTCACAGATATGGCGCGGCTCGATCCGGTGCTGGCGCGAATGGAAGCCGAAGGCATCGTACTGTGCGTCCACGGCGAGGTCACCGACCATGACATCGATGTGTTCGACCGCGAGGCCGAATTTATCGAACGCCACCTCAAGCGCATCACGCGAGACTTTCCCGGGCTGAAGGTCGTGTTCGAACACATCACCACCAGCGATGCGGTCGATTTCGTGCTCGCGGCGGGGAACAATGTCGGCGCGACTATCACGCCGCAGCACCTGCACATCAATCGCAATGCGATGCTGGTGGGCGGTATCCAGCCGCATAATTACTGCCTGCCGGTGGCCAAGCGCGAAACGCACCGGCTAGCGCTGCGCAAGGCGGCGACCAGCGGCAATGCCAAATTCTTCCTTGGCACCGACAGCGCCCCGCATGAACGCCACACCAAGGAATCGGCCTGCGGTTGTGCGGGCATTTTCAATGCGCCCTTTGCGATCGAGAGCTATCTCGCCGTGTTCGACGAGGAGGGTGCGCTGGACAAGTTCGAAGGGTTCGCCTCGCTGCACGGTCCGGCATTCTATGGCCTTCCTGTGAATCAGGAGAGCATCACGCTTGAGCGGGCGGAAGTGCAGGTGCCCGATGCGGTTCCGGCGGGCGGCAGCGAAGTGGTGCCGTTCCACGCCGGGCGAGTGCTCGGCTGGCGGATCGCGGGTTAGGCCGCAGCAGGCTTGCCGCGCCGCCGCCGCACCAGATCCCATACGAAAAGCCCGATAGCCGCCCAGATCAGCGCGAAGCTGGCGATCTGCGCGGGCAGCAGCGGGCGCTCGAATACGGTCAGCCCCAGGATGAAGACGATCGAAGGGGCGATGTACTGGAAGAAGCCGATCGTGGAATAGTCCATCCGGCGCGCGGCGAGAGCAAACAGCAGCAGCGGCACTGCGGTAACGACGCCGCCCAGCACGATCGCCAGGCTCAGGCCCAGGTCATGCCCGAATGACGAGCCAGCCGGGCTGGCCGCATACCACCAGGCAATTCCGCCCGCGAGCGGCAGCAGGATCGCGCTTTCGATCGTCAGGCCCGGCAGCGAGCCCACCGGCACCTGCTTGCGCAGCAGGCCATAGGTGCCGAAACTGAGCGCCAGCGTCACACTGATCCACAAGGTGGTGAGTGCGCCTGCCAGCAGCACGGCAACGCCCGCTCCGGCCAATGCCACCGCGGCCCATTGCAGCCGCGACAACCGCTCCTTGAGCAGCAAAGTGCCGAGCAGCACATTGACGAGCGGGTTGATGTAATAGCCGAGGCTGGCGGCATAGACTTCGCCCGACTGGATCGCCCAGACATAGACGAACCAATTCACCGCGATCAGCATCGCGCTTGCGGCGAGCACCAGCATGGCGCGGCGATTGGCGAGCGCTGCCTTCACATCGGGGATCTGGACGCGAAACAGCACGATCACGATACAGATCGGCAGCGTCCAGATGATGCGCCAACCGACGAATTCGAACGGCGGCACGCTCTTCACGAGCAAGAGATAGAGCGGCAGGAAGCCCCAGATCACATAGGCGCCCAGCGCGGCGTAAAGGCCCGATGGCTGGCCCGGCTGATCGGAGGTCTGCATGCTCCAGCGCCCCTAGTGCGCAGGGTGGCTTGCGGCAAGAAAGCATTCCTTGCGGCTGGAATCCCGGAACTATGGATGAATGGAGGGCCGCAAAGCGCGTAGCGTTTTGTTCATGTTGAAATCCATAAATATGAACAAACAGCGATTCGCGGGCTACCTACCAACCCGCTTACTCGCTTGGGCCGTTCTTATCGGCGGCCCCGGCACGGCTTCCACCAGGCCGTGGAAAGCGCTCTTGCATCACATGGTGCAGGGGCGCTTTCAGCTATCGGACAGGCCAACCCCGATGGACGCGCGCGGCTGCTTCATCTCCGTGCTCGCGACCGGATAGGCGCAATAATCGGCCGCATAATAGGCCGAGGGGCGATGATTGCCCGAAAGCCCGATCCCGCCGAAGGGGGCGGCCGACGAAGCGCCATTGGTCGGGCGGTTCCAGTTGATCACCCCGGCGCGCACATTGGCCCAGAAGCGGTCGTAATCCTGCGGGTTGCCTCCGATCAGCGATGCCGAAAGGCCGAAGCGCGTGTTGTTCGCTTCGGCAATCGCAGAATCGAAATCCTTCACCCGGATCACTTGCAGCAGCGGGCCGAACAGTTCGACGTCCGGCCGTTCGGGCATGTCTGTCGTGTCGATGATCCCGGGCGTCAGGAAGGGAAGGTCTTCCTTGATCCTTCGCATATGCAGGAGCGGCTTTGCGCCATGGCTGATCAGGTGCACGAAGCTCCCCATTAGCGCCTCAGCCGTGGGGTTGTCGATCACCGGCCCCATATAGGGCGCGGGTTCGGCGAAGGGCTCGCCGATGATCAACCGCCGGGTGAGCTTGAGCAACTCCTGCATCAGCGGTTCGTACAGATGTTCGAGCACCACCAGGCGGCGCGCGGCGGTGCAGCGTTGCCCCGCAGAGGTGAAGGCTGACTGCACGATCAGCACCGCTGCATCCGAAAGCAGCGGCGTGTCGATCACCACGATCGGGTTGTTGCCGCCCATCTCGAGGGCCACGATCTTGGCCGGATTGGTCGCGAGCATGCGGTTGATCGCAATCCCGCCCTGGACAGAGCCGGTGAACAGCACCCCGTCGATGCCCTTGTGGCCGACCAGCGCCTTGCCTTCGTCAATGCCGCCGATCGCCAGCTGGACCACGCCTTCGGGGATCCCGGCCCGGTGGAAACATTTGACCAGCAGCTCGCCGACCGCGGGCGTTTTCTCGCTGGGTTTGAACACGACCGTGTTGCCCGCGATCAGCGCAGGAACGATATGGCCATTCGGCAGGTGAGCGGGGAAATTGTAGGGGCCCAGCACCACCAGCACGCCATGCGGCTTGTGCCGCACCGCAGCGGCGCCTTGCAGCGCGCTGTCGAGCTTCTTCTTGCCTGTGCGTTCGGCATAGGCGTTGACCGATATGTCGACCTTGTTGATCACCGAATCGACTTCGGTGCGCGCTTCCCAAAGCGGTTTGCCCGTTTCTCGCGCGATCAGGCTCGCCAGTTCGTCGCTGGCCGCACGCACTTCATTGGCGAAACGGCGCAACAATTCGACCCGGTTGGCGATCGGTTTGGATGCCCATTCGGGCCAGGCATGGCGCGCGGCCTGCACGCAGGCGTCGATGTCGCTCGCTTCACCGCGCCACAATTCGGCGCCGGTTGCGGGCTCGTAGGAAATGAAGGTCTGTTCGCTCACGGCAGTACTACCGGCCCCCTGTGCCCACGCGGTTAGTCGGGTAAGCCGCAAATGGGAAGGGGCAGCGCAGCATGCTGCACAGTGCAGTAGTCGCCCAATTCATCTGTGCGCGCCACAGGAGGCATGGCCTGCCGGTTCGGGCGCCGGGCCATGCGCTTCGCCCATCCGGCGGATCGCGGCGACCTTTTCGTGCAGCGGCTGCCAATCGTCACGCTCGTCGATCGCCGACCAAATGGTTTCGACCTCGTCGATCAGCATGCTTTGCGGCGCGCTGTCGCTCCAATAGTCATGCTCGCTCTCGATCGACCGATAAGCGCCGAGAATTTCGCCGAGTTCACCTTCGCCGCCGCGACCGCCGCGGTGCGCGTGGAAAAAGGCATCCGGCTGTGCCTTCGTTTCGCGCAGCGCCTTTTCGCATGCGGCCACCAGCATAGCGTCGCTTTCGCCGCCGCGTTGCACAAGGCCCATGCGCCAGCACCACCGCCGCGCCACCGCTTCCATATAGAGCGGGCCGAAACGATTGAGCGCCGCGATCAGCGGTGCGCTCTCCGCCAAGGGGCGCAGCGCCACCGCCAGCTGGCTGCAGTTCCAGTGCAATGCTTCCGGCTGGCGACCGAATGCGTAAAGCCCGCCCTGGTCGAAATAGGCTGCGGTGAAGCCCGGTTCCCATGCAGGCAGCCAGCGCCACGGGCCATAGTCGAAGCTTTCGCCCGAGATGTTCATATTGTCGGTGTTGAGCACGCCGTGGACGAAACCCGCGACCATCCAGCTTGCGGCAAGATCGGCCAACCGCTCGACCACTTGGTGCAGCAGGATCACCGCCGGTTCGTCACGTCCAGGCGCGTCTTCCGGCGGAAGCGGGCCGGGGAATTGCGCGAGGCAATATTCGACGAGCTGTTCCAGCCGGTCATGCTCCTCCAATGCCATCAGGCGCTGGAAAGTGCCGATCCGGATGTGGCCATGGCTGAGCCGCACCATCACCGCCGATCGCGTGGGCGAAGGCTCGTCATTGCGCCAAAGCTCCTCGCCTGTCTCGACCACGGAGAAGGTCTTGGATGTGTCAACGCCCAGCGCTTCGAGCATTTCGGTGGCGAGAATTTCGCGCACCGCGCCTTTCAACGTCAGCCTTCCGTCGCCGCTGCGGCTGTAGGGCGTCTGGCCGGATCCCTTTGTCCCCAGGTCGAGCAGGCGGCCAGCCCCGTCGCGCAATTGCGCGAACAGGAAGCCGCGCCCGTCGCCGATCTCGGGATTGTACACGCGGAACTGGTGGCCATGGTATTTGAGCGCGAGCGGCTGGGGGAGGTTTCCAGGCAGCGGCTGGAACCGGCCGAAATGCTCGATCCATTCTGAATCGTCCAAGCCATTGAGGCCGACCGCAGCGGCCCAGCGGTCATTGCGGAAGCGGGTCTGGCAGCGCGGAAAATCGGCGGGATCGACGGGCGAGCCGAGCCAGCCCGAGATTGCCCCGATAGCCGGATCGGGGCGATAGGGCGCGGCAGGTGGATCGCTCGGCATGCAGCCTTAGTGGGGGCTTGGTGTAACGACCGCAAGGGCACTGTGCCGCATCGCGACTTGATTTCCGGTGCGATTTGCCCAAGGCCTGCAACATCATGAGCGCGACTTACACTGACCAGTACTGGATGAGCCCCGACGGGCTCAAACTGCATTACCGCGACTATGCGGGGCCGGATGACCGGCCTCCGGTGCTGTGCCTGCACGGGCTGACTCGCAATGCGCGCGACTTCGCAGGGCTGGCCGAGCACCTTGCCGGCGATTGGCGCGTGATCGTGCCTGAAATGCGCGGCCGCGGGATGAGCGAATACGCCAAGGACTCCAATACCTATTCGCCCATCACCTATGTCGCCGATGTCGAAGCGCTGCTGGCGGAACTTGGCATAACCCGCTTCGTGTCGATCGGCACGTCGATGGGCGGGTTGATGACGATGCTGCTTGCAATGATCAATTCGGCCCGGCTCGCTGCGGTCGTTCTCAACGATATCGGCCCAGAGGTCGATCCGGCCGGGATCGAGCGGATCGGCGATTACGTCGGGCAAGGGCGCAGCTTCCCCACATGGATGCACGCGGCGCGCGCCTTGCAGGAAGAACATGGCAAATGGTTCCCCGATTTCGCGATCGAAACCTGGCTGGAAATGGCGAAGCGCACGATGGTGCTCGGCCAGAACGGGCGGATCGTGTTCGACTATGACATGGCGATTGCCGAACCGTTCAACCAGCCCGGCGGCGCGGCTCCGGCGGACCTCTGGCCAACCTTCGATGCGCTCGCAAATGTGCCGCTGCTGGTGCTGCGCGGGGAACTGTCCGACGTTCTCTCCGACGCGACGGTCAAAGCGATGCGCGCGCGCCATCCGGGAATGAATGCAGTCACTGTGCCGCGGGTCGGCCACGCCCCGATGCTCGACGAGCCCGAATCGCTTGCTGCGATTGATGCGCTTCTGGCCGGGATCGAATGAGCGAAGCGAGCCAGCAAGCGCCGCGTATCCTCCATTGCCTTCCAGCCGGAGCCGGGGATGTAACCCTGCACCGGATACGCGAGGTGATTGCAGGGCTGGGGGCTGGGTTGCGCCACGAATTCGTCTTGGCGGACGGAGGCGATTCGGAAAAGCTGCTCGACGCGCTTTCCCCGCAAGGACTTCGCCCCGCGCGTGGATTTCCCAAGGTGCAAGGCGGCTTCGGGCCGCGTCGCTTCGCCCGCCTTGCGAGGGCGATGCAGCCTTATGGCCTGGTGTTCTCCTATGGCTGGCCTGCGATCGACCTTGCCATGGCGCACACGCTGTTTCGCGACAGCATGGCTCTGCCGCCGCTATTCCATCACGAGGATGGCGAAGGCTGGGATGCGCGGCGTGAATCCCGTGTACGGCGGAAATGGTATCGCAGGCTCGCGTTCGGCAAGATCGACGGGATCGTCGTGGCGACGACGGCGCTGGCATCCGTCGCCAGCGAAGAATGGCAGCAGCCGCGCGCGCGCATCCATTGCATTCCGACTGGAATCGATACGGCTGCAGTCAATTGCCCGGCGCGTCCGGACGCCCTGCGCGTCCGCAAGCGCGACGGCGAGCACTGGATCGGCATGATTGCGCCCCTCGATCGCAGCATCGACTGGATCGGAGTGATCGAAGGCTTCAATGCGCTGCCCGAGCAATGGCATCTGGTGATTGTCGGTGAAGGCTCTGCGCGCGATGCGATCCTTTCGGCAGCAGCCAAATTCGAGATAAGCCACCGCGTGCACCTTCCCGGCACCGTGCGCGACCGGGCCGAAGCATTGGCGCTGTTCGACATGTACCTTCTGCCACCCGGAGGTACGGGCCAGACGCTCGGCGTGCTCGAAGCCATGGCGGCTGGCTTGCCCCTGGCCGGGCACCTGCCTGCCGCGCTGGCAGATCTGCCTTGCGACGCCAATCGCGAATTGCTCGCGGGTGCCAATGGCTTGATGCAGCTTGCAGAAGATGGCGAACTTCGGCGCAAGCTGGGCGACGCCAACCGGGAACGCGCCCGCACGAACTTCGAGCGGTCGCAAATGATCGAGTGCTATCGCGCGCTGGTTGCGGCTGTACTTGGCCGCGAATTCTGATCGATGCCCGGGTGCTTCGCTTCACCTCGGGTTCAACCTTTCGGGGACACTGTCGCTGCGGCATTGCGGTTGGCGCATCACGCCCCTAAAAGCGCGCCGACACGCGCATTCAGATGAGGAAAGAGCCAGCCAGTGGCGCTAATACCGGGTAGCGGAAAGAACTCCGAAGAAAAGAAAGCGGCGCAGGACGATGTCTTGCTGCGCGAAATCGACGACGCCGTGCGCGAAGACCAGTATCGCGAATTCGCGCAGAAGTTCGGCAAGCCGCTGTTGGGCGCAGTGATTGGCGGCCTGCTGCTGTTCGGCGGCTACCTGTTTTGGGACTCGCGCCAGGAAACCGCGATGGAAGCCGATTCAGAGCGGCTGGTTGCCGCGCTCGACCAGGCCGAGGCAGGCAATCTCGATAGCGCCAATTCCACCATCGAAGCGCTCGCCGGGGAAACCGAAGGCGGGGCCAAGGCTGCCGCACTGCTGATGCAGGCGGGCATTGCGATGGACCAGGGGCGCACCGCCGACGCCGTGAAAATCTACGCCCAGGTCGCCGCCGACGAGGATACGCCGCCGGCCCTGCGCGATCTCGCCTCGATCCGCGAAATGTCGGCAAGTTTCGACACCCGCGACCCCGCTGAGGTGATCGCCCGGCTCGAACCGCTCGCGGTGCCCGGCAATCCGTGGTTCGGCAGCGCCGGCGAGCTGGTTGCGATGGCCTATAGCGAAAAGGGCGACACCAAGCGCGCCGGAACACTTTTCGGCGAAATCGCCCGCTCCGAAGACGTGCCCGATACGCTGCGCTCGCGCGCCCGGCAGATGGCGGGGCTTCTGGGCGTTGACGCAATCGAGGATGCAGACGCCTTCATCAATGACCAGCGGACTCCCGCTGGCGACGGGGCACAGGCTGCGCAATAGCCGCCACAAAATCGACCGGGATCCGATAAATGATGAAACGTAAACTCTCTCGCTCGCTTATCGCAGTGACGCTGCTCGGCACGGTTGTGACGGGCTGTGCAGGCGGGGACAAGAAGACCACTCCGACATTGGGCGAACGAATTCCGGTGCTGTCGCGCATCGAAAGCGGCGCCAAGGTCGATCCTTCGCTGGCTGGCGTCAGTGTCGTGCTGCCGCCCGCACAGGCCAATGCGGCATGGGCGCAGGCCGGCGGCTCCGCCAGCAAGTCATACGGCCACCTTGCGCTGGCAGAGAACCCCACGCGGGTCTGGACGACGAACATCGCCGGGGCGAGCGACCGGCGGCGGCTCGCCGCAGCCCCCGTGATCGGCGGCGGCAAGCTGGTTGCCGTGGACACTGACGGGGTTATCAATGCCTTCGACGCCAAGACCGGCGCGCCCTTGTGGCGCTATCGCATGGAACTGGCCAGCAACCTTGCGGCGGCTGCTTTCGGCGGCGGTGCCAGCATCGATGGCGGCCGGGTCTATGCCACCAATGGCGTGGGCCAAGTCGTTGCGCTCAATGCGGACACCGGTGCGGAAATCTGGAAGGTGCATCCGGCAGGGCCGCTGCGCGGCTCGCCGACCATCGCCTTCGGCCAGATCTACGTGATGACGCAGGACAACCAGATCTTCTCGCTCGACGCGACCGATGGCAGCCTGGTCTGGCAGGAAGGCGGATCGGCAACGCAGGCGGGCGTGTTCGGCGTGGCAGCACCTGCCGCCGGGCAGGGCACTGTAATCGCGGGCTATTCCTCGGGCGAATTGAGCGCCTATCGCTATGAGAACGGGCGTACGCTGTGGGCAGATGCGCTCGCGCGTACCTCGATCTCGACCGAAGTCGGCTCGCTGAGCGATATCGACGCCGATCCGATCATCGATGCCGGTCGCGTCTATGCATTGGGGCAGGGCGGCCGCATGGCGGCGTATGAACTGCTGACCGGCCAGCGCATCTGGGAACTCAATCTGGCGGGCATTTCCACCCCGGCAATCGCGGGCGAGTGGATCTTCACGCTCACCGACGATGCCCGGCTGCTGGCGATCGCCCGTTCGACTGGCCGTGTGCGCTGGCTGACCCAGCTGCCGCGCTGGCGCGACGAGGAAGACCGCGAAGGGGCGATTTTCTGGACCGGGCCGGTGCTGGCGAGCAACCAGCTGTGGGTCGCGAGCTCGACCGGGCTGCTCTACAAGGTGAGCACTGGCGAAGGTTCGGCGCAATTGTTCGCCGATCTGGACCAGCCGATCAGCCTGGCGCCGGTCGTGGCCGACAACATGCTCTACATTCTCGACGACAGCGGGCGGATCACCGCCTACCGCTGATGCCGGTTTGGAAGGTCAGCCGAGCGGCTGGCCTTCATCGGTTTCGTAGATGCGCAAATTGCTGCTCACCGGCGGGTTTGCTGCCAGCACCTTGCGGAAAGCCGCCATGTGGGGCGAGCTGCCATGGGCAGCCAGCGCGTCGCGGTCGCGCCAGCGCTCGTAAATGATCAGCACATCGGGATCGCTGAGGTCCTGCGCAAAGGTGTAGTCAAGGCAACCGTCTTCCGCGCGGCTGGCGGCCACCATGGTCCTGATCGCTTCAAGCGTGTCCCCGGCATTGGCGATCGTGCCTTGTGCCAGCCGGATGGTGCCGTTGATCTGGATCATGCGCTTTCTCCCATTCAGAAGCTTTGTTCGTAGACGCGAGTGATGTCGCCGCCCCATTCGCCATTGTAGAGGTCCAGCAGGCGCTGCGCAGGCACCTTGCCGCTTTCGGCGATCTCGTCGAGCGGTTCGAGGAATCCGGTCTCATTGTCGCCCGATGAGTTGAGGCGCGCCCGTGAAGCCAGCCCTTGCCGCGAGATCGCGAGCACATCGCGGGCGAGATCGAGCAGCTTGCCGCCACCGGGAATTTCCGCATCGAGCGCGAGCCGCGGAACGCTGCTGCGCAAGGCTTCGCGCTGGTCCATCGACCAGTCCTTGACCAGGTCCCACGCTGCATCCAGCGCCGCCTGGTCATAGAGCAGGCCGACCCAGAAGGCGGGGAGGGCACAGATGCGGTTCCATGGCCCGCCATCGGCACCGCGCATTTCGAGGAAGCTCTTGAGGCGGACTTCCGGAAACGCCGTGGAAAGATGGTCCCACCAGTCGCTCTGCGTGGGCTTTTCGCCAGGCAGCACCGAGAGTTCGCCCTTCAGGAAATCGCGGAAGCTGAGGCCCGCCGCGTCGATATACTTCCCGTCGCGGTAAACGAAGTACATCGGCACATCGAGCATGTAGTCGACGTAGCGTTCGTATCCGAAACCGTCCTCGAATACGAAGGGCAGCATGCCGGTGCGATGCGGGTCGGTGTCCGACCAGATGTGGCTGCGATAGGAGAGGAAGCCGTTGGGTTTGCCTTCGGTGAACGGCGAATTGGCGAAGAGCGCGGTTGCGAGCGGCTGCAGCGCCAATCCCACGCGGAACTTCTTCACCATGTCGGCTTCGCTCGAATAGTCGAGGTTGACCTGGATGGTGCAGGTGCGCAGCATCATGTCGAGGCCGAGAGTGCCGACCCGCGGCATATGCCGCATCATGATTTCGTAGCGCCCCTTGGGCATGATCGGCAGCTCGGCGCGGGTCTTATCAGGCCACATGCCGAGGCCGAGGAAGCCGACCCCGCAGGCTTCGCCAATTTCCTTCACCTGCTTCAGATGGCGGCCGGTTTCGGCGCAGGTCTGGTGCAGGTTTTCGAGCGGCGCGCCCGACAGTTCGAGCTGGCCGGCAGGCTCGAGGCTGACCGTGCCGTCATCGCCTCTCATCGCGATGACCTTGCCGTTTTCCTCGATCGGCTCCCAGCCGAAACGCTGCAAATTCAGCAGCATGTCGCGGATACCGCAGGGCTCGTCGTAAGAGGGGGCATGGAAGTCGCCCCGCTTGTAGACGAGCTTCTCATGCTCGGTGCCGATGCGCCAAGCTGCCTCTGGCTTCTCACCCTTTTGCATCGGCGCGACCAGCTGGTCGCGCGACTCGATTATGGGGTCTTCCGCCCCTGAAGCTTCACGCGTGCTCATGCCAGTTGCTCTACGCAACCCAATCAGGTCGCGCCAGCGAATTGTTAGCTGGCGCCCCAGTCCCCCATGGCGCCCATCCACAGCGCCGTTCCCGCAATCGCAGCGGTTTCGCCGCGCAGGATTCGCGGGCCGAGCGTGATCGGTTTGGCTTCGATCTTTGCACGAATCGCGTCGCGTTCGGCATCGTCGAAGCCGCCTTCGGGGCCAACCAGCAGCGCCGCTGGCGGCAGGTGCGCGGCGAAGCGCGCGGCGGCCGGTTCCCCGCCCATCTCGTCGGCGAAGAACAGCACCCGATCCTCCGGCCACTCTCTCAGCAGTGCATCGAGTTTCACCGGCTCGGCAATTTCGGGCAGGGCGGTCCGCGCGCATTGCTCGGCGGCTTCGGTCATGATGCTTCGGGCGCGATCGAGATTCAGCTTGTCGGCGACGCAGCGGCGCGTGAGCACCGGCTGGATCCGCGCCACGCCCAGCTCGGTTGCCTTTTCCAGAACCAGGTCGAAGCGGTCCTTCTTGAGCAATGCCGCGCAAAGCCAGAAATCGGGCACTTCCTCGCGCGGTCTCAGCCGCTCGATCGCCTCCAGCATGACGCTGCGCTTGGAGGTTTCGCTTACGCGAGCGGCCCATTCGCCGGTCACATTGTCGCACAGGATCACGGCATCACCCGGGGCAACCCGCATCACCCGGCCAAGGTAGTTCGCCTGGTTTCCCTCGATTGGGACCGAAATGCCCTGTGCGAGTTCCTGCGAAACGAACAGGCGTGGGGCACTGCGCGGGGGCCAGGATGGTGTTGCTGCCATGCCATAGGCGTTAGACGAGCGCGCGGCGGGTCGCTAGAGTGATCGGCATGAGCGCACTTGCTTCACAACGACTTATCGCCGCCGTGTTCCTGCTGCTGGGCGGGTGGGCGCTGTTCGCCCCGCAGAGCGTGATCGACCTGGCGATCACTCCCGAATATCGGGACAGCACATTCCTGACGAGTTTTACCATGGGGTGCTTCGGGGCGCAGGCATGCCTGTTCGGGTTGATGACGCTGTTTGTGCGCTATACGAGCCGGGCGTTCCTGGTTTTCGCGCTCGCCCTGCTGCCCTTCTTCGCGTTCGACTGGTATTTCCATGTAAAGGTACCGGTGCTCAATTCGCTCGGGATGCTCGATCTCGTCGGAAACATCGTGATGTTCGGCCTTGCCATCCACGGCTGGCGTGCGATGCGGGCCGAGGAGCTGCGCGTGTGAACGAGCAGGTTGTCCCCGACAGCGAGCATCGGGGCCTCGTCGCACGCCTGCCGCAGCTGCCGCGCGACCTTGCGCAGCTTGCGCGGTTCGACCGGCCGATCGGCTGGTGGCTGCTGTTCTGGCCGTGCCTGTGGGGCGTGTGGCTGGCGGGCGCGGGAGCACAGTGGGCACTGGCAGCATGGCTGCTGCTCGGCAGCGTGGCGATGCGCGGTGCGGGCTGCGTCTATAACGATATCGTCGATGCCGATCTCGACCGGCAAGTGGCACGCACCGCGCTGCGACCGGTGGCAAGCGGCAGGGTGAGCCGCAAGGCCGCGTGGGGCTGGTTGCTCCTCTTGTGCATGGTCGGGCTGGTGGTGCTGCTGCAATTGCGGCTTGAGGCGCAGCTGTTCGCGCTCGCCAGCCTCGCGCTGGTCGCCGCCTATCCCTTCATGAAGCGGATCACCTGGTGGCCGCAGGCCTGGCTCGGACTGGTGTTCAGCTGGGGCTTGCCGGTCGGATGGATCGCGCTTCGCAGCGACAATTGGGATGCGCTCATGGCGGCCTATGCGGGCACCGTGCTGTGGGTGATCGGTTACGACACGATCTACGCCTTGCAGGATCGCGAGGATGATGCGCTAGTCGGCATCCGATCTTCCGCCTTGCGGCTGGGCAAGGCGGTGAAGCCCGGCGTGGCGATGTTCTATCTTGGCGCCATGGCACTGTGGGGGCTGGGTTTCTGGCTTTACCGGCCCGACTGGATCGCTTTGCTCACCTTGCTTCCGGTCGGCCTGCACCTGCTGTGGCAGGTGGCGACGCTTGAGGCAGGCGATGGCGGCAATGCGCTCGACCGGTTCCGTTCGAACAGGCTGGCCGGGGCGTTGATGGCGGCGGCATGCTACGTGGTTGGCAATGCCTGAGGACTGGGCCTGATGTGCAATCTCTACCGCATGACCAAGGTGCCAAGCGAAGTGGCGCACTGGTTCGATGCGGTGGACGCGCTTGGCGGCGCGAACTTTGGCGCCGAGGTCTATCCCGGCTATCCCGGGTTGGTCGTTGCGAATGGCGCGCTGAGGCGGATGAACTGGGGCTTCCCCTTGCAGATGAAGGGCAAGAGCGGCCAAATGCTCAAGCCCAAGCCGGTCAACAATACCCGCACCGACAAGCTCGACAGCTTCTTCTGGCGACACAGTTTCGAGGAGCGCCGGTGCCTCATCCCGATCACAGCATGGGCCGAGGCCGAAGGGCCGAAGGGCCGGATGACGCGCACATGGCTCTGCTTGCCCGACAGCGAGCTGTTCGCCTGCGCGGGCATCTGGCGGCGCAGCGACGAATGGGGCGATTGCTATTCAATGGTGATGACCGACGCAGCGGGTGCGGCGCGTGAAACCCACACCCGCATGCCGGTGATCGTGGCGCGCGAAGACTACGCCATTTGGGCCGGTGGCGGGATCGACGCCGCACGCGCGCTTTGCCGGCCGTGGGGAGGCGAGATCTCGCTCGACCGCACCGATGAGCCCTGGGCAGGCGGAGCATCGCAATCGCGCCTGCTGTGACGCGCGAACATCGGTTCGCGGAGAAGCGGCTCGTTCACTGGCCTTCTCCTTCATAGCTTACGATCTCGAATTCGATCCCGTCCCAATCGAAGAAATAGAACCGCCTTCCCGGTTCGTAATCGGCATGGTTGAAGGGTTCGAGCCCGGCTTCGATCACTACCTGCTCGGCAGCGTCCAGATCGTCGACCAGCAGGCCCACGTGATTGAGCGGGGCGCCCTTTGCATAGCCGCCCTTGGCCTTCTCATTGGTGTAGACCGCCAGATAGGTCGTCTCGTCGCCGACATGTATGGTCCAGCCGCCGAGCTGCGAAGGCCCGCGCCAGCGTTCGTGCCAGCCGCACAATTTCTTGAGCAGCTCCGCGCTGCGATCGGGATCGGTAACGGTCAGATTGGCGTGTTCGAGTTGGCCCTTGGGCATTTCAAATCTCCTTTTGATCGATGGCGAGCCGGCGAATGAAGAGGCGGGCCGAATCACCTTGCTTGCCCATCGTGCAATCTTAAGCTAACTTGAGGTCAAGGAATAAATTGACCCCGTTTGGAGAACTTCATGCAACGCCGTTTGCGCACCACCGACCTCTTGCCGATCGGCGATCTCGCACGCCGCACGGGCCTGTCGGTCTCGGCAATCCGTTTCTACGAGGATAAGGGGCTGGTCGAACCGATCCGCACGAGCGGGAACCAGCGCCGCTTCCTGCGGAGCGACATACGGCGGCTCAGCTTCATCCTGATCGCGCAGCAACTTGGCCTCGCGCTGTCGGAAATCGAGACCGAACTGGCCAAGCTTCCTCATGGCCGCACGCCTACGGCGGGCGACTGGCAGGCCATCAGCCAGTCGATCAGGGGGCAGCTCGACGCCAAAATCACGCAGCTCGAGCGGACGCGCGACAAGCTTGACGGGTGCATCGGCTGCGGCTGCCTGAGCCTCAAGCACTGCAAGCTCTACAATCCGGATGACGAGCTCGCCGCCGAAGGGCCCGGTCCGCGAAAGCTGTTGGGCTAGTCTTCCGGGCCGAGTTCGGGATCGAGATCGCGCGGGCGGGCGAGATAGACCAGCGTCCCGCAGCCACTCGCCAGTTCCGACCAGTCGTCGATATCGAGTTCGAGCACGGCATAGGCCGCGGTCGGGAACTTGCGCGCGGCTTCGAAGAACAGCGCGTTCTCCTTGGCATGCGGCACAAGCTCGAACAGCACCTCCTGCAGGCCGGGATTGTGGCCTGCGACGAGCACGGCCTTTGCATCGCCCGCCTTGTCCATCACTGTTTCCAGGATGGTATCCGCACTCGCGAGATAGATCCGCTGGTCATAAACGGGCTCGATCTCGGGCAACGCCGCTTCGAGCGTCTGCTTGACCCTTTCGGCAGGACTGGCGACCAGCACGTCCCACTTGATGCCGTGATCGCGAATGTGCTCTCCCATCAGCACTGCGCCCCTGCGCCCGCGATCGTTCAGCCCGCGGTCGAAATCGCGCTTCGCCAGATCGTCCCAATCGGACTTGGCATGTCGGAAGAGGCCCAGAATCTTCATGTCTGCGGTTTCACCTCAGGCAGGTTCCTCTCCGACGGATTCGTTCACGCCAGTGGCGGGATTGCCCGCACCGAAAACACCACTGGCGATGCGTTGTAAAGCCTCCTCAAGTGTCAGCCTGAGGACAGGGGTGCCGGGCGGGAAGGCGGTCAGCAAGCGAGTGGGGAAGGCGGGTGAGAGCACCACGAAATGCCCGGCATCCTCCTTGCTGCGGATCAAACGACCGAACGCCTGCGCCAGCCGCGCACGGATGATCCGGTCGTCATAGGCATTGCCGCCGCCCGCCAGCCGCCGCGCCTTGTGCAATATGTCGGGGCGCGGCCAGGGCACTTGCTCCATCACCACGCAGCGCAGCGAATGGCCGGGCACGTCCACCCCGTCGCGCAGCGCATCGGTGCCAAGCAGCGAAGCGCGCGGATCGTCGCGGAAGATGTCGACCAGCGTGCCGGTGTCGATCGGGTCGACATGCTGGGCGTAGAGCGGCAGGCCTTCGCGTGCGAGCCGGTCTGCAATGCGGCCATGCACCGCGCGAAGCCGCCGGATTGCGGTGAACAGGCCCAGCACGCCGCCGCCCGATGCCTCGATCAGCCGGGCATAGGCCCCGGCCAGCGCGGGCAAGTCCCCCTTGCGGATATCGGTGACGATCAGCACTTCGGCGCGGCTGGCATAGTCGAAGGGGCTGTCGGCGGCGGTGAGCCGGGGAGGTACTTCAAGCCATGCCGCGCCGGATCGCGCAACGGCGCTGCCCCATTCCGGCCCGGCTTCGCTGCGGTCGGTCAGCGTGGCGCTGGTCAGCATCACCCCATGCGCGGGCTCAAGCACCACCTTGGCGAATGGCTTCATCGGGTCGAGCCAGTGGCGATGGATGCCGACGTCGAATTCGCGCGCTTCGCTTCGATCTACCGCAAGCCAGTCGACGAATTCGGGGTCGGTCGGCCCGCCGAGCCGCTCCAGCAGGGCTTCCCACGCCGCGAGAGTGTCGATCCGCCATGCGAGCGAATGGCGCGCGCCTTCGATCCGTGCGCGGCCCTGCGCGTCGAGCCAGTCGGGCGCATCCGCCAATATCGCTTCGAGCCGTGTGCCGAGCTTCATCAGCGGGGCACGGATTGCAGCAAGCGCTTCTTCCGCATCGCCTGCGGCCTCGATCAGCTCGCCCGGTAGCCCTGCGGCTTCGGTCTCGATCCCGTATCCGGCCTCCTGCCCGCCCGATTCATCGCGCGCATAGGTGGCGGTGCGCACTTGCGCCAGCAGGGCCTCGACCGGGCCCGATGGCGCGCCTTCATGGATGCGCTGCAGCCAGCCGTCCGAAGGCAAGGCATGCGCGGCTTCGAGTGCGGCCTCCACTGCGTCACCGCCCGCCTCGTCATAGCTAGAGACATCCGCAAGGCGCGCAGCGAGCCCGCGCCGCCGCCCGCGGCTGTTACGCTCGGGCCCGATGATCCAGCGCCGCAGCTCGATCGCTTCCTGCCCGGTGAGCGCTGCGGCAAAGGTCGAGTCCGCCGCTTCGAACACGTGATGGCCTTCGTCGAAGATGATCCGCGTCGGGCGCTGGCCGGTGTCGCGCCCGCGCGCGGAATTGACCATCACCAGCGCGTGGTTGGCGATGACCAGATCGGCCTGCGCGGAGGAGCGCGCGGCCCGTTCGATGAAGCACTTCCGGTAATGCGGGCAACCGGCATAGACGCATTCGCCGCGCTGGTCGGTCAGCGCCGCGACACCGCGCTTGCGGAACAGCGTGCCGAGCCAGCCGGGCAAGTCGCCGCCGATCATGTCGCCGTCTTGCGAATAGGCCGCCCAGCGCGCCACAAGCTGCGCCAATATGGCGGCGCGCCCTGCAAAGCCGCCTTGCAGCGCATCTTCGAGGTTGAGCAGGCACAAATAGTTCTCGCGCCCCTTGCGCACCACCACCGGCGGTGAGCCGTCGGGCCGCTCGGCGGGCCACGCCCGGCGGCTTTCCTGCCGCAATTGGCGCTGCAGATTCTTGGTATAGGTCGATACCCACACGGTGCCGCCCGATTCTTCCGCCCAGAGCGAGGCGGGGGCGAGATAGCCCAGCGTCTTGCCGATCCCGGTGCCCGCCTGCGCCAGTAGCAAGTGCGGTTCGCCGCGCTTGTCGCGCGGGGAAAACACCTGCGCAGCGTCGCGCGCATAGGCGCGCTGCCCCTCGCGCTGTTCGGCGCCCGCGCCAGTCAATTGATCGAGCCGGGCCAGCACCGCTGCGGGGGAAAGCTCCGTCTGGCGCGGGGCGGGGCGCTCGGGCGCTTCCTCCCATTCGGGCAGCTTCGAGAACAGCCAGCGTTCGGCCTTCGCCGGTCGCGCGAGAAATGGGCCAAGCACTTGCGCCCACGGCCAGCGCAGCCGGACGAGGTTCTGCAGCGCGCTCCATGCGCCTTCGCGCTCGGTCCATTCGGCACTTTCGCAAATCGCCATCAACGCCCCCGCAGCCGCTTGCAGGAAAGCCGGGACGTTCTCGTCGCCCTGCGGTTCCTCCAGCCCCAGCGCCTCGGCCAGGCCACGCGGCGTCGGCACGCAGAAACGGGCCGGATGCACGAATGCGAACAATTCGAGCAGGTCGAGCCCCGAGAGGTCGGGATAGCCCAGCCTGCTTGCGACCAACGGCGCATTGAGGAGCAGCACCGGCGTGTCCGCCGCCGCCATGATCGCGTCGCCTTTCGATACCGTGCTCGTCACGCCATTGGCGGGCCTCAGCCACGTGCCCGAATGGCTGGCATGGAGTGCGGGAAGGGGAAACGGCGAACTCACCCGACCAGCGTTAGAACGGATGCGGAACGGAGCGCAAGCGCCGGCGGGCCATTGTGCAGCGATCATTTGCGCTGGCTCTGTTCGCGCTTGCAACATGCGCCGCCTTGCGCATAGGGCGAGCCGCATGAGCATGAACGATCTTATCGCCGCCGCGCGCGTCAACAAGGCCTGGCCATTCCAGGAGGCCCAGCGGCTGCTCAAACGCTATCCCGAAGGCACGAAGCCCGATGGCTCGCCCGTGCTGTTCGAAACCGGCTATGGCCCGTCGGGCCTGCCGCATATCGGCACGTTCCAGGAAGTGCTGCGCACCACGCTGGTGCGGCGCGCATATGAAGCGCTGATCGGCGCGCGCCCGGAAGACGGCAAGACGCGGCTGGTTGCCTTCAGCGACGATATGGACGGGCTGCGCAAGGTGCCCGACAATGTGCCAAACCAGGCGCTGCTGACGCAGCATCTCGGCATGCCGCTGTCGCGCATCCCCGATCCCTTCGAAAAGGGGCATGAAAGCTTTGCCGCGCACAATAATGCCATGCTGCGCGCCTTCCTCGACCGGTTCGGCTTCGATTACGAATTCGTCGCCTCGAACGACATGTACAATTCAGGCCGCTTCGATCCGGCGCTGAAGCAGGTGCTGCGGCACAATCAGGACATTCTCGACATCATGCTGCCGACGCTGCGCGAAGAGCGTCGCCGCACCTATTCGCCGATCCTGCCGATCTCGCCCAGCACGGGCCGGGTGTTGCAGGTTCCGGTCGAAGTGGTCGATGCCGATACGGGGCTGATCCGCTTCGAGGACGAGGATGGCTCAACCATCGAGCAATCGGTGCTGGGCGGCATGGCCAAGCTGCAGTGGAAGGTCGACTGGGCGATGCGCTGGTATGCGCTGGGCGTCGACTACGAGATGTACGGCAAGGATCTGACCGACAGCGGCGTGCAGTCGGGCAAGATCGTCGAAGTGCTGGGCGGCCGCAAGCCAGAGGGCCTGATCTACGAGCTGTTCCTCGATGCCAATGGCGAGAAGATATCCAAGTCCAAGGGCAATGGCCTGACGATCGAGGAATGGCTAACCTATGGCTCCGAAGAGAGCCTGGGTTTCTACATCTTCCCCAATCCCAAGAGCGCCAAGCAGCTGCATGTCGGCGTGATCCCGCGCGCGGTCGACGACTACTGGCAGTTCCGCGAGCGGCTGGCCGAGCAGGACCTCGACAAGCAGCTCGGCAATCCCGTTTGGCACCTGCTGCGCGCCAATGGCGGCTGGCAGGCAGAGGAAGCACCCGGGGCAGGCGACACCCTGCCGGTGACCTATGGCCTGCTGCTCAACCTCGTTGGCGTGCTCGGCGCCGAGGCCGACCGGGATTCGGTCTGGTCCTATCTCGGCAATTATGTCGCGGATGCCGATCCGGCGAAGCACCCCGAGCTTGACGTGCTGGTGACGACTGCGCTCGCCTATAACCGCGATTTCGTGGCGCCCACGCTGAACAAGCGCGCGCCGAAGGAAAACGAGCGCGAAGCATTGCGGGCGCTCGACTGCGCGCTTTCCATCATGAACCCGGAGACGCCCGGCGAGGATATCCAGACGATCGTCTACGAGATCGGAAAGCGCGAGGAATTCGGCTTCGAAAATTTGCGCGACTGGTTCAAATGCCTATACGAAACCTTGCTCGGCAGCGAGCAGGGGCCCCGGATGGGCAGTTTCATCGCTCTCTATGGCGTTGAAAACAGCCGCAAGCTGATTGCCGAGGCGCTCGAGAGATAGGGAGTGGCGCATGACTCGCGAAGCCGATCCGCACAAGCTGGCGCGCGAGTTGCTCGGTCGCGATTACGACGATCTCGAAGCCGATGAACAGCGCGTACTGAAGCGTGTCGCGGCGGAAACCTTCACCGGGCGCGATGCCGACGAACTGGCCCATGCACATGAGACCGTCGGCGACCGGCTGGCCGATCGGGTGGCGGCGATCGGCGGCAGCTGGGGCTTCATCTCTGCCTTTGCCGTGGTGCTGTTCGTGTGGATGCTGATCAACAGCCGGACGCTCGAGCGCCTCGGCTTCCATCCCTTCGACCAATACCCCTACATCTTCCTGAACCTGATGCTGTCGATGCTGGCTGCGGTGCAGGCGCCGATCATCCTGATGAGCCAGAACCGGCAGGCCGCGAAAGACCGGATCACCGCGCGCCACGACTATGAAGTCAATTTGCGCACCCAGCTGGAAATCTTGCGGCTGTCACGCAAGGTGGACAAGCTGGTTCACAAACTGGATCACGCGGGCCTTGGGGCCACGCATTCGGAGCGCGAATCCTGACCTAGGGTAGTGCGCCGCTTCAGCGCCACTTGCGGGTGCGATACCATTTGGTGATCACATATTTGCTGCCCTTCACTACGGGCGTGCCTGCATGGATTGTGTCTTCATTGGGCGTGCCATCGGGCAGGGCGTTGTTCCACACCATCAGCACACCGGGCCGGGGCTGGATCTTGATCCCGACATTGGTGAAGTGGGTTTCCCCGCCTTCCTCGACATCGTTGAGGAAAGCCATGGCGGTCCAGCACCGCTGGCCGCCGCGCTTGCGCTCAAGCTCCCAATATTTCTCGGTCGTATAGAACCAGTCGTTATGCGGCTTGAACTGCTGACCGGGGAGGTAGCGTTGCCCCTGTATCGCCTCCCCCCATTCCGGGTTCAGGCCAAGCAAGTCGTCGATCCGCCGCGAAATTCCCATCACGAAGGGATCGTAGGGATCGAGATCGCCCGAATAGGAGGTACGAAAGCCGCTCGAATAATCCTGTTCGTGCAGGGTCGACGGCTTGGCCGTGTCGTCGATCATCATGCACAGTCGCACACATTCGGCGGCGGTCAGGAAATCGCCGAATGCGAAGATCTCGGCCAGGTCCGTATCCACCGTATAGGCTCCCGGATCGGCAGCGAGCCGCGTGCGCACTGCTTCGCCCGCGCTTTTCATCGCGTCTTGGTCGGGAATGATGTCCTGCTTGGGCGTCATGGCGCGGGCTTAGCAAAGCCGCCTCAAGGTGCAAGCCCGCGCGGTACAGGCCGATCGGCTTGCTCGCGTGGATCGAACCGTTACTATGGCGCTGCAAACTGACGGGGAGATACGCGTCATGACGGAAGGAAGTTCAAGGCGTTATAGTGGTGTTGCAATGTTGCTCCACTGGCTGGTCGCCATCGCGGTGATCGCCAACTGGCGGATTGCCGAAGCGGGCGAGCATGCCGCCACCCAGGAAGCGAAGAGCGAGATAATGAGCAATCACTTCTCGATCGGCGTGATAATACTGGCGCTGATCCTGCTCCGCTTTGTCTGGCGTTTCATCCGCAAGCCCCCCCCGCTTTCGAGCGGCCTTGCGGGATGGGAACGGATGCTGGCGAAGGGAACGCACATCGCGTTCTACGTGCTGCTGACCGTCATGCCGATTGCCGGCTGGTTCGCGATGTCGAAATATGGCGCACCGATCAGCGTGTTCGGCCTGTTCGAACTGCCGCCGCTGCCGGTCGCTCCCGACCCGGATGGAGCCAAAGCGATCTTCGAATCCCACGCGGCTGCGGGCACGGTGCTGCTCGTGCTGGTGGCAGTTCACATCCTCGGCACGCTGAAGCACACCTTCATCGACAAAGACGGCAATATCTTCCGGATGCTTCCTTTCGGCGAGCCCAAAGCCTGACCGAAACGCAAGAACCCCCGCTGGCCTGGGCTGGCGGGGGTTCCTCGTGGCCGGAATGCGCAACCGGCCGCTCGCTGAAGCGATTACCAGAAGAAGTCGTAAATCACGTCCACCACTTCGCCGGTGTAGATATCGACCAGCAGGACATCGTCGTAATAGCGCACCCAGCGATAGGGTCCGTAGACTGCTGGCAAGCGATATTGCCACGGATCGTTGATCCAGTAGCGCGATCCGAAGAACAGGCCGTCGAGGTAGAAACCTATGCTGATCCGGCTGTAATAGTGGCTGCGATAGGGGGCATAATAATGGCCCAGGCGGAAGACGCTCCGGTGCGAATGGCGATAGTTATACCAGTTGTACCGGTTGTTGTTGCGCCACCGCTTACGGTCCCAGCGGTCGTACCGGCCCGAGTAGTGGCCGCGGTCGTAATAGCGCCGGTCGCGATAGACATGACGCTGCCCGTCACGATAGCCGTCGCGATAGTCGCGCCGGTCTTCATAGCGGTCGCGGTTGCGCTCGTCGCGGCGACCGTCGCGATAGGCGTCCCGCCGAGCATCGCGCACCCTATCGTCGCGCCAGTCTGAACGCCGTTCGGCCTGCCGGTCATCGCTCTGGGCATCGCGCCGATTATCGCGATAGTCGCGGTTGCGGCTCCCGTCTGAATATGATTGGTTGCGCCGACCATCATTCGACTGCTGCTCGCGGCGTTCGGTGCGATATTCCTCGCGAGCAATGCGCCGCTCGCTGCCCGGCTGATTCTCGGCCGGACGGTAAGCTTCCCGCGTGCTGCGATTTTCGCGCTGCTGCTGGTACGAAGCGGCCCGCTGCTCGCGAGCCTGCTGTCTGTCGACTTGCTGGACGCGGCGCTCGCCTTCGTAATTCTGGCGCTGCGAGCTCTGGGGGCGAGCTTCGCGGCGCTCGCTGCGATTTTCCTGCCGGAATTCGCGGCGCTGGCCCGAGTTCTGCCGGGCTTGCTGGCGCTCTGATTTGCTTTCGGCCTGGCGTTCTTGCGCGGAAGCGGCGGTGGGGATTGCGGAGAAGGAAAGTGCAGCCGCAATGGCGGCAAAGGCGCTACCCTTCATCAGTCTGGCTATAGTCATGGATCGGCTCCTGTTGCTGCCGCTCCACCACCTGCGGCACCGTTCGATGCCTCTGGTTACGACTCGATCGCTGTCATCAAACTGAACCGGACGCGTAGCCTCCCGTTAATATTTGGGGTGATTTGACTGAACGTCTATTCGCCGGCCAGTGCGCTGCAATCGCCGCCGGGGCTCTGCACGATCGCCCCGCCGGAATAGCCCAGCTCTTCGGCAGCGTCCTTGGCGATCAAATAGCGCGCCTTGCGCCCGCTGCCGGGATCGGCCTCGACGACCCATGCCGCGCGCCCGGCCACATCCTCGCTTCCCACAACGTCCAGCGTGAAGTGGCCGAAGCCCTTGTCATAGTGGAAATATGGAAGCTCGAAATGGGCGCTGTCGGCCAGCGGCAGCGCGGCAAAGGTCAGGCCCCATAAATTTCCGTCCCACACCGGGCCTGGTAATGGCTCTACCATCGATGCGGTGCCGGGCCTGATCGTTTCGACCTGCTCCGCGCCATAAAGCACTCGTACCTGTTCTTCGCCCGATCTGAAGCTGGTCATGCGGATTGGGCGCAAGTCGGATCGGCGCAGTATGAATACGTCACGCATGTCGAATGACTTATAGGTCATAATTTGCCGTACGGTAATTTCCCACACTGGAATATCGCCGTCCTCCGCCGCGCGCACGCTTTGCCAGGTAAAGCCGAGTGGCTGATCGCCCGCGGAAAAGGCATAGCAAGCGTCGCCTTCTTTCAGCCGCGTGCCATCGGGGGTAGCATTGGCTGCCAGCGCGATCGGGGCGAGGAATTCGAGCATTAATTGGCACTTCCGCAATGTATCGTGGGCGAGGCTAGGCGGTGGTGCAGCTTTCAGACACGCGCAGCGGTGTAGCAGTGCGTCAAAGGGGCGAAAGCTGCACCGTAAGATGATGCCATTCCGGTTTTCCTACAGCTCCGCGATCTGGCAAGAGCGTAGCGCTCTTTGCCATCGTTATATCCCCACAGTCCAAGCAGTAGCGGCCAGATGCGGGAGGAGTTTTTTCTCTTTCAGGACTATGTCGCATGTGTCGCATGGGTCACCGATGTGACGGCCAAACATGGCGAGCATTGCATTCTACCGCTGCGGCGGATTCCGTGGTAATTTCGAGCCATCATGCTCTTGGGGAGGGATGCCATGAAAATCCGCCTGCTGCTGCTTACCGCGAGCGCCTTGCTCATCTCGTCATGCGATGCCGGAAAAGAGAACACGAACGCCGCGTCTAACGACGCCGCCGCAACCACTGCGAGCGCTGCCGACGAGGATGCCATTCGCGGCCAGGTCGCTCGTTGGCTCGAGCTTATCAAGTCCAAGGACGCCGCCGCAATTGCCCAGATGTATACCGAAGACGGCGCCTTCATGCCCGCCAATGCTCCGATCGGCAAAGGACGGGCGGCTATTCAGGAGAACTGGGCGGCGATGATGAGCACGCCCGGCTTCGACCTCACCTTCGCTCCGGAACAGATCATCGTGTCAGCGTCAGGCGACATGGCGCTCGATCGCGGAACCTATCGCCTTTCGGTTGCACCCGACGGCACGGAACAGATCGAAATCGGCAAGTACGTCGTCGTTTGGCGGAAGGTCGATGGCGAGTGGAAGGCCGCTGCGGACATAATCAACAGCGACCTGCCAGCCGGAGGAGGCTGACCCGGCCTGGCGCTCACAGGCCGCCAGCGTCCCCTAGCGCCAGATCACCGCGTCAGTTTCTTGTAGGCCAGCCTCGTCGGGCGATCCGCAGCATCGCCGAGGCGACGGCGCTTGTCTTCCTCATAGGCTTCGAAATTGCCTTCGAACCATTCGACATGGCTGTTGCCTTCGAAGGCGAGGATATGCGTCGCCAAGCGGTCGAGGAAGAAGCGGTCGTGCGAGATGACCACGGCACAGCCGGCGAAATTCTCGATCGCGTCTTCGAGCGCGGCGAGCGTTTCGACGTCGAGGTCGTTGGTCGGTTCGTCCAGCAGCAGCACATTGCCGCCTGCCTTCAGCATCTTGGCCATGTGCACGCGGTTGCGTTCACCGCCCGACAGCTTGCCGACATTCTTCTGCTGGTCTGCGCCCTTGAAGTTGAACGCGCCGACATAGGCGCGCGTGCTCATGTCCTGCCCATTGACCTTCATGTAATCGAGCCCGTCGGAGATTTCCTCCCACACATTGTGCTTGGGATCGAGGTGGTCGCGGCTCTGGTCGACATAACCCAGCCGTACGGTCGAACCGATCTCGATCGTGCCGCTGTCGGGCTGTTCCTTGCCGGTAATGATCTTGAACAGGGTGGATTTACCCGCGCCGTTCGGCCCGATCACACCCACGATGCCGCCCGGGGGCAGGGTGAAGCTGAGGTTCTCGAACAGCAGCTTGTCGCCATAGGCCTTTGAAATGTTCTTGGCTTCGATCACCTTGCCGCCGAGGCGCTCGGGAACCTGGATGACGATCTGGGCCTTGCCGACCGCGCGATTGTCTTGCGCGTTCTGCAGTTCCTCGAACTTGCGGATACGCGCCTTGCTCTTCGTCTGGCGCGCGGCGGGCGTCTGCCGGATCCATTCGAGTTCGCGCTGCAGCGCCTTCTGCTTGCCCGATTCCTCGCGGCTTTCCTGCTCCAGGCGCTTGGCCTTCTTCTCGAGATAGGTCGAGTAATTGCCTTCGTAGGGATAGTAGGAGCCACGGTCGAGTTCGAGGATCCAGCCCACCACATTGTCGAGGAAATAGCGGTCGTGGGTGATCATCAGCACCGCGCCGGCATATTCCTTGAGGTGGTTTTCCAGCCACTGGACGCTTTCGGCGTCGAGGTGGTTGGTCGGTTCGTCGAGCAGCAGGATCGAAGGCTTCTGGATCAGCAGGCGGGTCAGCGCGACGCGGCGCTTTTCACCGCCCGAAAGGGTTTCGACGCCCATGTCACCCGGCGGGCAGCGCAGGGCCTCCATCGCCACTTCGAGCTGGTTGTCGAGCGTCCACCCGTCGACCGCGTCGATCTTGTCCTGAAGTTCGCCCATTTCCGCGCCAAGCGCGTCGAAATCGGCGTCCGGCTCGCACATCAGCGCGCTGATTTCGTTGAAGCGCGCGACCAGGTCGGCGGTCTCCCTTGCGCCTTCGCGCACGTTTTCGAGCACGGTCTTGGTCGGATCTAGCTCGGGCTCCTGTTCGAGATAACCGACGGTGATGTTCTCGCCCGGCCATGCTTCGCCCGTGAAGTCCTTGTCGATCCCCGCCATGATCTTGATCAGGGTGGACTTACCCGCGCCGTTCGGGCCCACGATGCCGATCTTGGCGCCCTGGTAGAACTGCAGGTTGATGTTGTTCAGCACCGGTTTCTGCGCACCGGGGAAGGTCTTCGTCATGTTCTTCATGACGTATGCGTACTGGGCGGCCATTGGGGTTCCTTGGGGTCGTCCTTTAAGGGAATTTCGCGTGAACGGAATTTGGCTGCGCAGATAGGGACTGCGCAGGGCAAGGGCAAGCTGGACTTGGGGAACGCGCGGGATTAGCAGCACCGCATATGAAAACTCCGCTCCTCGCGCTTGCCGCGCTTTCGCTCGCCACCGCTGCCCATGCCACCAAGCCGACGCCTTCTCTTGAAGAGCAGGCCGACCATGCGCTCGCGGGTGATGGCTGGGCGTGGGACTTCGTCGAAGGCATCACCACGGAAGTGGGGCCGCGACAGGCGGGTACCGAGGCCGAAGCGCGCGGACGGGCATGGGCCATGCGTTGGCTGAAGGGGCATGGATTCGCCAATGTCGCCGACGAACCCTATGACATGCCGACCTGGGTGCGCGGCGAGGAACGGGCTTGGGTCATTGCGCCTTTCTCCCAGCCGATGCACATCACCGCGCTCGGCAATTCGGCTTCGACCGGAGCCGAAGGGATTGAGGCTGAAGTCGTCTATTTCCCGAGCTATGCCGATCTCGCCGCAGCACCGGCAGGCAGTCTTGCGGGCAAGATCGCCTTCATCAGCCATGACATGCGGCCCACGCAGGACGGATCGAGCTATGGCTTTGCCGGCCCCGCGCGCTGGACCGGGCCGAGCCTCGCCGCGACCAAGGGCGCGATTGCAACGGTGATCCGCTCGATCGGGACCGAGAACCACCGCACGCCGCATACCGGCGGAACCAATTTTGCCGAAGGCGTCGATCCGATTCCGGCAGGCGCGATCAGCAATCCCGATGCCGACAATCTGGAGCGGATTTTCGCCCGCGCTGATGGCAGGCCGGTCCGCATGAAGCTGGTGCTGACGCCGCAACTCCTCGGAACCACCAAGAGCGGCAATGTTGTTGGCGAGATTCTGGGGCGCGATCCTTCGCTGCCTCCGGTGCTGGTTGCGTGCCATCTCGACAGCTGGGATCTGGGCACAGGCGCGATCGACGACGGTGCTGGATGCGGGATCGTTGCAGCGGCGGCGCTTCATGTCCAGCGTAGCGGACAGCCGCTGCGGACTGTGCGCGTGCTCTTTGCCGGGGCTGAAGAGACCGGCCTGTGGGGCAGCAAGGCCTATGCCGCGGCGCATCGGGACGAACCGATCGGAGTAGGGCTGGAGAGCGACTTCGGGGCAGACCGGATCTGGCGCTTC
This sequence comes from Altererythrobacter sp. Z27, assembly GCF_052683155.1. Classification (NCBI taxonomy): domain Bacteria; kingdom Pseudomonadati; phylum Pseudomonadota; class Alphaproteobacteria; order Sphingomonadales; family Erythrobacteraceae; genus Altererythrobacter; species Altererythrobacter sp. Z27. The sequence goes on from NZ_JBQYMC010000001.1 coordinate 290,764, forward strand.
GATAGCAATTTCAGCACCGCCAATGCCGGATTGCATCGGCGGATCGCGCAGGCCGTGGCGCGTTTCGGCGTAGCGACATCGAACAATGTCGCGAATGGCGGAGCGGATATCAACATTGCGCGCGAGCAGAACACTGCGATCATCGATCTCAAGCAGGACGGCACTCGCTATTTCGACCTGCACCACACGCCGGACGATACGCTCGACAAGATCGATCCGGTGCAGCTGCGGCAGAATGTGGCGGTGTGGACCCAGGTGGTCGGAATCCTCGCCAATGAGGCTGAACCGATCAAGCCGACGCCGGTCAAGCCCGACGCTCCGGCGATCATGGGCCAGTAATCGCTCGCTAATTCAGGTCTTGCAGCGCGGATTCGTGGCCATTTCGCAACGCGTGACAGAATAGAGACAGCGTTTCTCCCGCTGCAAATTGACCTCGCGCAGTTTTGCGGACAGAGCGCGTGCCAGTTTCAGACTACCAATGGGTCCAATCGCCCGGATCGACGCTGACTCTCTCCATTTTGCAGCTCGATCCCGCCAACAGGGGTACATCGACCATGCGTAACACGCGTCTTCTCGCCACTGCGGCCAGCGCCGCCATCGCCACCACTCTTTTCAGCGCCGCACCCGCCCTTGCGCAGGATACCGGTGCCACTGCCGAAAGCCAGGACGGCGTCGGCGTCATCATCGTGACCGCGCAGCGCCGCGAAGAGAACCTGCAGGAAATCCCGGTCTCGGTCGGCACGCTCGGCGGCGAAGCGCTGCAAGTCGTGACCAGCACAGGTGCCGATATCCGCGCGCTTTCGGGCCGCGTGCCCAGCCTGAACATCGAAAGCTCGTTCGGCCGCACCTTCCCGCGCTTCTACATTCGCGGCCTCGGCAACACCGACTTCGACCTCAACGCGTCGCAGCCGGTCAGCCTCGTCTATGACGACGTCGTGCTGGAAAACCCGATCCTGAAGGGCTTCCCGATCTTCGACCTCGACCGCGTCGAAGTGCTGCGCGGCCCGCAGGGCACGCTGTTCGGCCGCAACACCCCGGCCGGTATCGTCAAGTTCGATACGGTGAAGCCGGGCAAGGGCGACAATTATATCCGCGGCAGTTACGGTCGCTTTGACTCGATCAATGTCGAAGGTGCGGTGGGTGGCCAGCTGAGCGACACTGTCGCGGTTCGTGCTTCGGGCCTCTACCAGGGCCGCAGCGACTGGGTCGACAATATCGACAATGGTCCGGGCGATGACCTTGAGGGTTATGATGAAGTGGCGCTGCGCCTGCAGCTCCAGCTTGATCCGACCGAGGATCTCTCGCTGCGCCTGATCGGCCAGTATCGCGATCTCGATGGCACCGCGCGCGTATTCCGCGCCAATGCCTTTGCCACCGGCAGCAACGACCTGATCGGCCTGGGCGGACCTTCGACCAAGTTCAAGCGCGGCGAAGTGCGCGCTGACGGGATCAATTTCCAGAACCTCGAAACCTATAACCTCGGCGCGGTGCTCGAATATGATTTCGGTGCCGTCACCCTGACGTCGGTGACCAGCTACTGGAACGGGAACCTCTATTCGCGCGGCGACATCGACGGCGGATACGGCAACGCCTTCGCCCCGGAAATGGGCCCGGGCGTGATCCCGTTCTCGGCCCAGTCGCAGGATAACATCCCCAGCCTCGACCAGTTCACACAGGAAGTGCGGATTGCCTCGAACGATGGCGGCCCGCTCGGTTACCAGGCCGGCGTGTTCTACTTCAACGAGAAGCTGGACATTGAGAGCTTCGACTTCGGCACGCCTGACGACACCTCGCCCGACGCGATCGCGCTGCAGCGCCAGGTCAGCGACGCATGGGGCGTGTTCGGCTCGCTGTTCTACGAATTCGACAACGGCATCCGCATTCAGGCGGGCGCGCGTTACAATGACGACAGCCGCGATTTCACGGCCTCGCGCCCGGTTGACACCCGTCCTGGCTTCCTCGGCTTCGGCGGCCCGGTGGCACCGATCTCGACGTCGGTCAGCGACAGCGTCCTGACCTGGGATCTGGCTGCGACCGTTCCGACTTCGGAAGACGTCAACTTCTACGCTCGTGTCGCTCGCGGCTACCGCGCTCCGTCGATCCAGGGCCGCCTGGCCTTTGGCCGCGACATCTCGGTCGCCGATAGCGAAACCACGATGAGCTATGAAGCGGGCGTCAAGACGATCCTCGCCGACGGCAAGGTTCGCTTCAACCTCGGCGGCTTCTACTTCACCACCGAAGACCTGCAGCTGACCGCTGTGGGCGGCGCCAACAACTTCACTACACTGCTCAATGCGGACCAGGTCGAAGGCTATGGCTTCGAAGCCGAACTGCAGGCACGCCCGATGGCCGGTGTCGAATTCGCTGCGGGCCTGTCGTATAATGACACGCAGATCAACGACCCGAACGCCTATGTCGCTGGTTGCGCAGCGCCGTGCACCGTGCTCGATCCCGAGCGTACGGTCGGCAGCGGCATCTACTCGATCGACGGCAACCGCTTGCCGCAGGCACCGAAGTGGACCGCCAACTGGTCGCTCGGCCTGAGCGAGAAGATCCCCGGCACGGCTGGCGAATTCTATCTCTTCACCGACTGGGCCTATCGCTCGAAGGTGCAGTTCTTCCTGTACCAGTCGGTCGAGTTCAGCGACGACTCGATGCTCGAAGGTGGCCTCCGCATCGGCTATCGCACCGATCGCTATGACTTCGCGCTGTTCGGCCGCAACATCACCAATGATGTCTCGGCAGTGTCGGGCATCGACTTCAACAACCTCACCGCGATGGTCAACGAACCGCGCATCTGGGGTGTGGAAGCCGGCATCACCTTCTGATCCCGGCCTGATACGAAGCTAAAGGGGCCGCGTGCTTTCGGGCGCGCGGCCCTTTTCTATTCGGGTTTCGACCCGCCAAAGCTCCGCTGCATCAGGCGCGGCATCTGGACCGCCTGCAGCCCTGCGCGCACCAGCAGGAACAGCACGAAGCTGCCCCACAGCGCGCCATTGCCGAGCGGCCAGCTGAGCCAGAGTGCGACTGCGAAGACCGCGGCTGCGCCTGCCATCGAGATCAGCATCGCGCGGGTCCAGCTGGCGCCCACGAACACGCCGTCGAACACGAAGCTGGAGACCCCTGCAAAGGGGATCGCGACAAGCCAGATCGCCTGTGCCTGGGCGATCTGCGCGACTTCGGGCGTAGCGGCGAAGCTGGCGAGGATCGGGTCTGCCAACAGGGTGAAGACAAATGCCACCACAGCCGCAGCGGCCAGGCCCCGGCACAATATCGCGCGGACATAGGCGGCGAAGCCTGCGCGGTCATGGGCACCCAGCCGCTCGCCATTGAGCACTTGCGCCGCGTTCTCGAACCCGTCGAGCAGCAGCGCGGTGAACACGAACAGCTGGTAGATGATTCCGTTGGCTGCCAGCACTTCAGGACCGCGTTCGGCGGAAAGGCGAGTGATCGCGGCGAGGGCGATCATCAGCACAAGCGTGCGCAGGAACAGGTCGCGATTAACGCCGAGAAATGGCCGCAGGGCCTGCCAGCTGAGCAATGCGCGATCGAACAGTGCAGCCAGCAATGCGCCACCTGCATTGCCTCGCAACACCAGCGCGCCAAGGATCGCAAGCTTGGCGTATTCGGCGATGAAGCTCGACCAGCCGATCCCGGCAATGCCCCATTCGAGCTGCAAGGCCAGAAGCAGTCCGAGCGCGACATTGACTACATTGTAGATCACTTCGATCGCCAGCACCTCGCCCATCTGCCTGCGCCCGACCAGGAAGCCGATCAGCGCGAGGTTGAGCATCACGCCGGGCGCGGTCCAGTATCGGATCTCGGCATAGACATGCGCGGCGCCCAGCACTTCTCCCCTGGCACCCAAGGCATCCAGCAGCGCAGGCATCAGCAGTGGCTTAAACAGCAGAAGCAGCGCGGCGATGGCAAGCCCGACTGCTATCCCGCGCGCCAGCATCGCGGCCTGGGCGTGGGGGCCGCTGCGCGTCCCTTCCTGCGCCACAAGGCCGGTGGTGCCTATCTTGAGGAAATTCATCACGGTGAACAGCATCGCGAACAGGCGCGCGCCCACATCCACTGCGCCTTGCGTTGCGGCATCTTCCAACCGACCGACAATCCACATGTCGCCGATACCGATCAGTGCGGTGGCGACATTGGTCAGCATGGCAGGGATCGCGATGGCCCAGATCGCGCGGGTTTCGAGGGAGGCTGGCTTCATCGTGGCACCTCCCGCGCTTCGCTTGGGAGCATTTCGGCCGACACCATCCCCCGGATGGTGTCGGGTCTCGAAATGCTGGTCGGGGAGACAGGATTCGAACCTGCGACCCCCTGTACCCAAAACAGGTGCGCTACCAGGCTGCGCCACTCCCCGACCGATTTCGTGCATTACCGGGCAAGACCCGCCGCCGCTGGTGGGCCCGGCAGGATTCGAACCCGCGACCTAGCCGTTATGAGCGGCCAGCTCTAACCGCTGAGCTACAGGCCCGAGCAGCGGTGCGTAATGCGGCTTGCGCCCTACATTGCAACTTCGCGCGAAACAAGCGCGCATCGCGAGCTTTCAGACGGCTTCGCTGCCGCGCGCATCTCCGGCCTCGCTGGCATCGCTCGGGCCGCTGCCCAGCGACACCGCCGTGAGCGGGAGCGAAAGGCAGACGCGATCCTCCACTTGCTGCAAATCGCCGCCAGTGCCGCGCGCCTCTGCACGCGCCAAGCGCAGGCTGAAACCTGCGCCGAACAGCCCGGCGCTGAGGCCAGTGGCGCCCGGTTTGATCTCGGCAGTGAAAACGTCATCCTCGGCGATCAGCTGCGCGGGAATCTGGCACCACAGCCGCGCCTGGTCCTGATCGACCTCGATCTCCGCGGCGAGCACTTCGCCCGCTGTGACTGCGCCCGCGAGTGTGGCGAGCATGCGCCACGCCAGCGCTTCGGCCTCGTCGCGATCGATCTCGACCCACAGGCTGCGTTCCGGCCCCTGTGCCAGGTCGATGCCCGCCATGCGCGGGGCAAGGACCAGTGCGATCTGCTCGGTCATGCGATGGGTGAGTTCGAGCAGGTCTGTCTTGCCGCCAGCAAGCGACATCGCACCGCTTTCGAGCTTGGCCAGCCGCTCAAGCTCGTCGAAGCCGGCAAGGATGCTGGCGGCGTCGCTGGCGATTGTGGCGGCCAATGCGCGATAGGCATTGGGCACCGGGCCATAGAGCTGCTGGTGGATCAGTTCGGCAAAGCCCTGAACCGCGTTCACCGGAGTGCGCAGCTCGTGGAGCAGCTGGCGAATCCGGTCCGCTTCGGTGGGCGTACCAGCAGCGTGCTTGCCGGGATCGAAGGGGCGGCGAAAGCGCCCGACATAGCCGAAGAAGCGCCCGCCGGTGCGCGAGAAGCGCGGGTGCGCGTCCACCACCCATTGGCCGCGGATCGTGCCTGCACCTTCAAGCGTCCGGAGAAGGCCTTCGATCGGTTGCTGCTGCGCAAAGGCGCTGGCAATTTCGCCTGCTGTGCCGCTGCCTTCGGCGCTGCGACGGTCGAACAGGCGCTGGCCGATCACCATCGGCGCTACTTCGGGATCGGCCCATTCGATCCGCCCGTCGACGTCGCTGGCGAAGGCAAAACCGGCAATCGCGTGCTCAGGCAGGGCGGCTTGCTCGCCCAGAGGCAGGCGCGGCGACAGGTCGCTGGCCAGCGGCTCTGCGCTGCGGTCGCGCCGGAATTGCGCAATCCGCTCGACCAGCGCCGCGATTTCGCTCTTTTCGTCTTGAGTGCCGGGCGCGGGTGGCGCGGGGCGCGGGCGGCGTGGCGGCGTGGCCGCGCGAACCTCCTCGGGCTCCAGCTCGGCCTCGGGGATCGGCGGCGCCTCGAAATCGTCGATGAGCGTTTCGTCTTCCGTCAGCTCGAGCGTTTGCGTGTCGATCCCCGCTTCGGCGTCGGGATGCGGCAGGCCGCGGTCATGGATGCCCAATCGCTCGAGCAGCGCCTCGGCACCAGGCGGCAGTCCCCTCCGCAGCCGCAGGAAGCCGCGCGCGCGGATCGGCAGGCGCGGGATCAGGGCAACCCAGTCTTCTTCGGCAAGATCGGCGCGTGACAATGCAGCGGCCGCCACTTCGGGCTCGTCCTCCGCCAAATGGACCGCGAGCTGCGGATTGCGGAAGCGCCAGCCCGGCTCGCGAATCATCCGTGCCCGCTCGGATGCCGGGATCTGTTCGCCCAATGCGCCGAGCCGCAGCCATGCGGCAGCCACCAGGCTGTCGTCACGTCCGTATTTGCGGTTTCCGAGGAGGTCGAGCAGCTGCCTGAATTGCGTGCGCGCGCCTCGCTCGCTGGTGGCGCGGTGGCGCAACACAGTGGCAAGGCGGTCGTCGAAAAACATCACGTCTCCAGGCAAGCGCGAATCGCGCAGGGCGGCGTTCGCACGGATCACGCCAAGCCTGTCCTAACAGCAAGCGGCTCGGCTTGCGGAGAGCGTTTCTCGATGCGTTGCAAAGCGGGACAATTGCTGGCAGGGATAATAATATTAGCTTTGACGCCCCATGAAGGCGGTTTGTGTTACTTTCCGGTTCGAAGCGGGCCGGATTTCCAGTGAAAGGCGCAATTTATGGCCAGTCTAGACGAGATCGATCGCCGGCTGCTTGCCGAATTGCAGCGCGAAGGTCGTGTCACCAACGTCGAATTGGCTCAGCGCGTGGGTCTTACCGCGCCGCCGTGCCTGCGGCGTGTGCGCGGGCTGGAAGAAGACGGGGTGATCAAGGGCTATCATGCAGAGCTCGATGCGTCGAAGCTCGGCTTCGCCATCACCGTCTTCGCCATGGTCAGCCTCAAGAGCCAGGCCGAGAGCGCGTTGCGAGAGTTTGAAGAGCATATGAAGGCGCTGCCCGAAGTGCGCGAGTGCCATATGCTCAATGGCGAGATCGACTTCATCCTGAAGGTTGTCAGCAAGGATCTGCAGAGCTTCCAGGAGTTCCTGACCAGCAAGCTCACGCCCGCCCCCAATGTGGAAAGCGTCAAGACCTCGCTGACGATCCGCACCGCGAAGCACGAGCCGGGCGTTCCTTTGGAGTAGGCGATGGCCGCTTCCGACATTGCCGACTGCGTTATCGACGGGCACTGCCTGTGCAAGGCGGTGAAGATCACGCTCAACCAGCCGAAGAAGCATGTCGAAATCTGCCAATGCGCCATGTGCAGGCGTTGGGGCGGGGCGTTCTATTCTGCGCTGAGTGGCGAGAGCTTTTCGATTGCCGGCGAAGACAGCGTCAGCGTGTATCGCTCAAGCGAATGGGCGGAACGGGCCTTCTGCAAGCAATGCGGCAGCAATCTCTGGTACAAATTCCTGCCGACCGGCAATCGCAGCTTCCTTGCGGGGCTGTTTGCTGACGCGGACCAATATCCAATCGAACGCGAGATATTCGCTGACGAAGCCGCGGCCTGGTGCAAGCTCGCCGGGGATCATCCCCGGCTAAGCGGTGCGGAAACGATTGCCGAAGCGAAGGAAGCAGGTTTCGATCTTGGCTGACGGCAGTGCGCGAGGGTTACCCCGCGCGCTTCGCCAGCCATTCCTCCAGCCATTTGATGCTGTAATCGCCATTGAGAATGTCGTCCTGCCGCAGCAGTTCCTGGTGCAGCGGGATGTTGGTCTTCACCCCTTCCACCACCATTTCCTCGAGCGCGCGGCGCAGGCGCATGATGCAGCCTTCGCGGGTGCGCCCATAGACGATGAGCTTGGCGATCATGCTGTCGTAATAGGGCGGGATCCGATAGCCGGCATAGAGCCCCGAATCGACCCGAACATGCATGCCGCCTGCCGCGTGATAGTAATTCACGGCGCCCGGCGAGGGCGCGAATGTGAACGGGTCTTCGGCGTTGATGCGACATTCGATCGCATGGCCGTGGAATTCGAGATCTTCCTGCGCCACCGACAGCGGCTTGCCTTCGGCAATGCGGATCTGCTCGCGCACCAGGTCGACGCCGGTGATCGCTTCGGTCACCGGATGCTCGACCTGCAGGCGAGTGTTCATCTCGATGAAGTAGAACTCGCCATTCTCCCACAGGAACTCGATCGTTCCTGCACCGCGATAACCCATGTCGCGCATCGCCTGCGCGCAGATTTCGCCCATGCGGTGGCGTTCCTCGGCCGAGATGACGGGCGAGGGCGCTTCTTCGAGCACTTTCTGGTGGCGGCGCTGGAGCGAGCAGTCGCGCTCGCCCAGATGGATCGCATTGCCATTGCCGTCGCCGAACACCTGGAATTCGATGTGGCGCGGATTGCCGAGATATTTCTCGATATAGACGGTCGCGTCGCCGAAGGCGGCCTTGGCCTCGCTTCCGGCCTGCTGCATCAGCGTTTCGAGCTGGTCCTCGCTTTGGCAGACCTTCATCCCGCGCCCGCCGCCGCCTGAAGCGGCCTTGATGATCACGGGATAGCCGATTTCCTTGGCGATCTTGCGCGCTTCGTCAAAGTCCGAAACCGCGCCGTCAGAGCCGGGCACCAGCGGAAGGCCAAGAGCGCCCGCAGTGCGCTTGGCCTCGACCTTGTCGCCCATCGTGCGGATATGTTCGGGCTTGGGCCCGATCCACGCGATGTCGTGCGCTTCAACGATCTCTGCGAACTTGGCGTTCTCCGAAAGGAAGCCATAGCCGGGGTGGATCGCATCGGCGTGCGTTACCTCTGCGGCAGAGATGATGGCGGCTACGTTGAGATAGCTGTCGCTGGCAGGCGGAGGGCCGATGCACACCGCCTGGTCGGCCAGCCGGACATGCATCGCATCGGCATCGGCGGTGGAATGCACCGCCACTGTCTCAATCCCCATTTCGTGTGCCGCGCGATGGATGCGCAGCGCGATTTCGCCGCGGTTGGCGATCAGGATACGTTTGATCGCCATTGCTTATCCGATGACGACGAGCGGCTGGTCAAATTCGACCGGTTGCCCGTTTTCAATCAGGATCGACTTGATCGTGCCGGCCTTGTTGGCGGTGATCGGGTTCATCACCTTCATCGCCTCGACGATCAGCAGCGTGTCGCCTTGCTTCACGCTGTCGCCCACCTTGATGAAATTGGCGGCGCCAGGCTCAGGCGCAAGATAGGCAGTGCCCACCATCGGCGACTTGAGTGCATCGGCATGGACTTCGGCAGCGGGTTCCGCTGCTGGAGCGGCAGCCGCCGGAGCTGCCGCAGGAGCAGCGACGGGAGCCGCCATCGGCGCCGCTATGGCAACCGTGCCACCGCGTGCGACGCGGATCTTGCGGTCGTTGTCCTCGACTTCGATTTCGGTGAGTCCGGTTTCGTTGAGCAGTTCCGCGAGCTCGCGTACCAGCTTGGTATCGACATTCATGCCAGACGTGTTGCGCCCGTCATTGGTCTTTCGTTCGGCCATTATCGCCCCTCAAACTTCAGCTGCGCGCGTGACTATTCGCGTGAATTGTGGCTGGCAAGAGGCGAAGCTCAGATTTCGCCCGACGCAACCGCCTCGAGCGCGATGATATAGCTCTGTGCGCCATGCCCCTGGACGCATTTGGCTGCCGCCATGCCGACGTAGGAAAGGTGGCGGAATCCCTCGCGCTTGGAGGGATCGGACAGGTGCACTTCGATCACCGGCGTGCGGATTGCCTTGATAGCGTCGAGCAGGGCGATCGAAGTGTGGGTATAGGCGGCTGCGTTGAGCAGCACGGCGCGCGCACCTTCTGCCTGCGCTTCATGCAACCAGTCGACCAGCATGCCTTCATGGTTGGTCTGGCGCATGTCGATTTCGAGCTCGAGCTCGCGACCGCGATCCTCCAGCATGCCCGCAATGTCGTCGAGCGTCGTGGTACCGTAGATTTCCGGTTCGCGTAGGCCGAGCAGGTTCAGATTGGGCCCGTTGAGGACATAGATCGTGTTGGACGTGGTGCTCATGCGTTCCGCATAGCGTGCGCCGGGCTCACCTGTCGACGCCTTTGACCTTTCCCCATTGGCGGGCGGCCGTATAGCCGAGGTAACCTGTGCCGAAGAGGGCGTAGAGCGGCTCTGGTAAGCCGTTGAGGTAGGCGTTCATGCCAGCGGCAATCTCCCGCGCGGCGGCCGGGTTGAAGGCAGCGAGCACGCCCATCGGCAGCGCCCATAGGATCATGGCATACATTATATAGAGGAAGCTCGGACGTGCGCGGCTGGTCCAGGGATCGGCGGAATTCGCCTCTGCCACGATCGCTTGTAGCCGCGCCTCGATCAGCTGCATTTCCTGCGTGCCTTCGAGCTTGAGCAGCTCAAGCTTGGCGCGCGCACGCGCCTCCTTGTCGGGAATGATCTTGTCGATGATCGAAGCGATCGGGCCGATCAGCGAGTCGAGTAGCGCCATGTTGCTTGCTCCTGCGAGATGATTCGCAGAGGCAGTAACCAAATAGGTTCGTGTAGGAAAATCAGGCGCTTTCGCCTGCTTCAGCCAGCAGTCTTTCAGCCAGGGCCAGATGCGGGCGGTCGAGCATTTGCCCGTCCAGCCCTACCGTCCCCGCGCCGGGATTGTCGGCAAAGGCCTGCACCACCGCGCGGGCGTGGGCGATCTCATCGGCGCTGGGGGTAAAGGCGTCATTGATCACATCGACCTGCGCCGGATGGATCGCCAGCATGCCGCGATAGCCCTGGCTGCGGACCATCAGCGCACGGTCGCGCAAGGCATTGAGGTCGCGGAATTCCGGCATCACGGTTTCGATCGGGGCAACCCCCGCCGCCACAGCGCCAAGCAGGCACAGGCTGCGGGCCAGTTCATAGGTCGGCATATAGGAACCGTCGGGCCGGTGCTGCACAAGCGCGCCGAGCGCCGATGACAGGTCTTCCGCGCCCCAGCTCATCGCAACGAGACGCTGCGAGCCCGGATAGTCGCCGGCATAGTCGCCGCAATGGAACATCGCTTTGGGCGTTTCGGTGACGAGCGCCGCTACGCGGGTTGAACCAGGGGCGAGCCCGTGCTGTGCTTCGCGCTCAGCCAGCATGGCGTCGAGCGTGGAGACATCTTCGCGCCCTTCGGCCTTGGGCAGGAATACGCCGCCCGGCGCCGCAGCCATAATCGCATCCAGGTCCGCCGCCGTCTCGCCTCCCGAGAGCGGGTTTACCCGCACCCAGATCCGCTGTCGATCAGCGCGGGTGGCCAGAAATGCGGCTACGGCTTCGCGCGCACCAGGTTTGCTTTCGGGAGTGACCGAATCCTCCAGGTCGAATAGCACGATGTCGGCGCCGCTTTCGCTGGCCTTCGCCATCTTGCGTTCGCTGTCGCCGGGCGCAAACAGCCAGCTGCGCATCCGCGGCGGCATCTGGCGGGAAGGGGTGGCGGCGGGCTCGCTCATGCAGGTAACTCCTCGCAGCGCGGGTTAGGGCGCGCGGGCAAGCGGTGCAACAGCAAGTTTAAAGGGGGTTTGCCACTGGTCGGGACGAGAGGATTCGAACCTCCGACCCCCACACCCCCAGTGTGATGCGCTACCAGGCTGCGCTACGTCCCGAGACCAGTGGAGGGCGGCCCTATAGGGCGGCGCCATTCGGCTTGCAAGCCACGATCGGGCCTTTGCGTTTGGCGCCGCGAGTTGCGGCATCGCAATTACCCAGAATAATTGCGACACGCTTGCAATGCTGCTAACCGCGCCCACTTATCGAAGCGGGGAGACATCGGGCGAACGGCATGGCCGCCGCCACTTGCAGCCCCGCCATGGTTGCAATTCCAGTCTGACAGGACTCACTCCATGCTTGAATTCCTTGCCGCAGCGGCCAGTGCCGAAGCACCGCCCGCCTGGATCCAGTGGCTGCCGATCGTAGGCATGATCGCGATCTTCTGGTTCCTTATCATTCGTCCGCAGATGAAGCGGCAGAAGGAACACCAGCAGAAGATTTCCGCTCTCAAGAAGGGCGATCAGGTGATCACCGCCGGCGGCCTCGTGGGCAAGGTGGCCAAAGTTGATGACGTCTATGCCGAGATCGACCTCGCGCAGGGTGTCCGCGTCAAGGCGGTGAAGAGCACCATTGGCGATATCATTCCGCCCGGCGGCAACCCCGCCAACGACTGACGCTTTGAACTCATTCCAACGAACGGACGGATCCTAACCCGATGCTCGATTTTCCGACCTGGAAAAAGGTTTGGCTGTGGGGGCTGACGCTGATCGCGGCAGCGGCGGCGCTGCCGTCGCTGCTTTCGGCCACCAGCGTCAAATGGCCCGATTTCCTGCCCGACCCGCAAGTGAACCTCGGTCTCGACCTTGCCGGTGGTAGCCACATCCTGCTTGAGGCCGATGCCAGCCAGGTTCAGGCGCAGCGGCTCGAGAACATGGAAGAATCGGCCCGTTCGGCGATGCGCAATGCCGAACCGCGCATCCGCATTGGCGACGTTTCGACTGCCGAAGGCAGGCTTAGCTTCATGCTCGACGATCCGGCCGATCTCGATCGTGCACGCGAGCGGCTGTTGCCGGTGATCAATGGCAACGGCCTTGTGCGCGAGTGGGATTTGTCGGTTGTCGATGGCCAGCGCATGATCCTTACGCCCACGCAAGACGGGATCGAAACCGCTGTGGCGCAGGCGATGGACAGCGCGACCGAAGTGGTCCGCAAGCGTATCGATGCGCTCGGAACGCGCGAGCCGACCATCATCCGCCAGGGCGATACGCGCATCGTGGTGCAGGTGCCCGGCCTGCAGGATCCCGACCAGCTCAAGAAACTGCTTGGCCAGACCGCAAAGCTCGAATTCAAGCTGGTCGATCCGACCGCACTGCCGAGCGATGTCGCGCAGGGCATTGCGCCTCTCGGCTCCGAGATTTTTCCCTATGCCGAGACCTCGGACTTTGCCGGCCAGGCGGTTGCTGTAAAGCGGCTTGGCGGCATTCGCGGCGACAGCCTGGTCAACGCTCAGCAGGGTTTCGACCAGCAGACCAATGAAGCAGTGGTCAACATCCAGTTCGACCAGCAGGGCGGCGCACGCTTTGCCACGTTGAGCACGGAAAACGTGGGCCGCGCCTTCGCCATCATCCTCGACGGCAAAGTGCTTTCGACGCCGAGCTTCCGTGAGCCGATCCTGGGCGGCAGTGCGCAGATCTCCGGCGGCTTCACGGTCGAGACCGCCAATAACCTGGCGATCTCGCTCCGTTCGGGTGCGTTGCCGGTCGACCTGAGCGTGATTGAGGAACGTACGGTCGGGCCTGACCTCGGCGCGGACTCGATCAAGCGCGGCCTGCTTGCGATGATGATCGGCTCGGTCGCGGTGATCGTGCTGATGATCGCGAGCTACGGTCGGTTCGGAGTCTATGCGACGATTGCGCTGGTGTTCAACGTGCTGATCATCCTGGGCATAATGGCCGGGCTCAACACCACGCTTACGCTGCCCGGCATCGCCGGCTTCGTGCTCACCATCGGCGCGGCGGTGGACGCCAACGTGCTGATCAACGAACGCATACGCGAAGAGCGGAAACGCGGGCGGCGCGTGGTGGCCGCGGTGGAAAATGGCTATAAGGAAGCCAGCCGTGCGATCTATGACGCGAACGTCACCAACTTTATCGCAGGCGTGTTGCTGTTCCTGTTCGGCTCTGGCCCGGTGCGCGGCTTCGCCGTGGTGCTGGTGATCGGCCTGTTCACCAGCGTCTTCACCGCCGTAACCTTGACCCGCATGTGGGTCGCCGGTTGGCTGCGCAAAGCGCGGCCGAGCGACATTAGTCTTTAAGGGGGGCAGGACGATGAGACTGTTGAAACTCGTCCCCGACGATACGAACATCAAGTTCCTCAAGTGGCGCGTGCCCTTCTTCGTGGTCAGCCTGCTGCTGATCGCCGCAAGCTGGGCGCTGGTGATGACCAAGGGCCTGAACTTCGGTGTCGATTTTGCCGGTGGCCAGGAAATCCGCGTGACCTTCACGGAAACTGCCGAGGCCCCTGTGGCCGAACTGAGGCAGACGGTCGGTTCGCTGGAAGGCATTGGCGATCCGGTTATCCAGCGCTTCGGCGCGCCCAATGAGGTGTCGATCCGCGTCAAGCTTCCACCCGAAGCCGAAGGCAATCCGGACTATGCCAACCAGATGACCACCCGGATCACCGACGCCCTGAAACAGGGGCATGCGGACTTGCGGATCGACGGGGTCGACTCCGTTTCGGGCAAGGTCTCGGGCGAATTCCGCAACGATGCAGTGCTGGCACTGCTCGCCGCCATGCTGGCAGTGGCGATCTACATCTGGATCCGCTTCGAATGGCAGTTCGGCGTGGGCGGCCTGTTCGCGCTCTTCCACGACGTGTCGCTGACGCTCGGCATGTTCGCGCTGTTCCAGCTCGAATTCAGCCTGCAGATCATCGCGGCGATCCTGGCGATCATCGGTTACTCGCTCAACGATACGATCGTCGTCTACGACCGCATTCGCGAGAACTTGAAGAAGTACCGCAAGATGGATGTGGCCGAATTGCTCGACCTGTCGGTGAACGAGACGCTGGCTCGCACCGTGATGACCAGCCTTACGCTGCTGGTTGCGCTGGTGCCGCTGCTGCTGTTCGGTCCCGCCAGCCTGTTCGGCCTGGTCGCGGCAATCACGCTGGGCATCTTCGTCGGCACTTACAGCTCGATCTACATGGCGGCGCCGTTGCTGGTGTGGATGGGCGTGACTTCGGACAGTTTCGTGCCGCAGGAAAGCGACATCGACAAGCAGGAGCGGATTGCGCGCGGCGAGCTCTGACTCGCTAGAGCTTCCGCACCAGCATTTCCGCCACGGCGATCCACGGCGGATTGTCGACTACTTGCTGCTTCTGCCCGCTGCCGGGCGGAAGCACGCCGATCAGCGTTCCCTGTCGATCGATCAGCCGCCCGAAAGCAAAGCGCCCGCCTGCGCGCGGCACCAGCACGTCGCGGTTGATCGCTTGCCCTGCGGCATCGGGCGCAAGCTGGCGCAACCAGATCAGGTCACCCGGGCGAAATTCTCCGACGCTTTCCTCGACACTGAGCACCGTCAATGCGCCTTCGCTGCCTAGTTCGCTTGGCAGGATCGCCTCGCGGGGCTTTGACAGCGCTTCGGGCCCTCCGGCGCGCAAGCTGGCAACCACCATCGGCGCCGGAGCCTCCTCCGATCGAACCAGCATTTCGGGCTCGACTTCGAGCGCGGCGGCGATCCGCTCCATCCATTTGAGCGACAGGCTGCGCATGCCCGTCTCGAGCCGACCGATGGTTTGCGGCGTGGTGGGCGGGCTGCACGCTTCCGCCAGTTCGGCGAGCGTAATGCCCTTGCTCTTGCGAATGTCGCGGATGCGATTGATCATCGGCAGCCTCCCGCTTCAAAAATAACCTGATTGGTGAATTTCCTTTCCTACACGAACCTTCGCGATGCAAGCCCGCGATCGGAATCATCAACAGGAGACAGGCAATGCGGCGCATGCTGGTGGAACGCGAACTGACGCTCGAGGGGCCGCTGCGCGGCGAGGGTGCGCGTGGGAAGCGGCGAACAGTCACGGTGAACCTGGCCGAATCCCCATTGAGCTGGCTCCATGCGCGTGGGCATTTGGACGACCGGCTGTTCGATGCAGGCGAACGACTGCGCAGCGACTATGAACGCGCGCAACTGGGGCCAAACGTCACCATGCGCTGGGAACCGGTGCGGGTGAAAGGGAGTGGGGACGTCGGCCTTTCGCCAACCGAGCGCCAGATTACAGCTAAGGCGCGCTTCGATGGCGCAATGCGCGAGGCGGGCAATGGGCTGCAGGACATCCTGTGGCGCGTGGTCTGCGCTGGCGAAGGCATTCCTGAAGCTGAAAAGCAGCTGGGCTGGCCGGCACGCAGCGGCAAGCTGGTGCTCAGGCTGGCACTGGAACGGGTTGCTTGCTTCTACATGATCGGGTGACCCGGCAGGTCAGCCTTCGACGCGTTCGGCCAGTTCAAGCCAGCGTTCTTCGGCTGCATCCTTTTCGGCACGTGCGTTTTCGATGCCCTTGCTGATGGTCGCGAACTTCTGCGGGTCCGAAGTGTAGAGATCGGGGTCCGATAGGATCGCTTCGCCTTTGGCGATCGCCGCTTCGAGTTCCTCGATCCGCGCAGGCAACAATTCGTAGTCGCGCTGGTCCTTGTAGGAGAGCTTGTCGGCGCGCGGCGGCGGTGGAGGTGGCGGTGCGGCTGATTTGCTCGCGGTCGAGACTGTCTTGGGCTTTGCCGCGCTCGGCTCGCGCCGCTTCTTCTCCCAATCCTCGTATCCGCCAGCGACGACATCGACCTTGCCCGAACCATCAAGGCCAAGCGTGATGGTGACGGTGCGGTCGAGGAAGTCGCGGTCGTGGCTGACGATCAGCACCGTTCCATCGAAATCGGCGATCACTTCCTGCAGCAGGTCGAGCGTTTCGAGATCGAGGTCATTGGTCGGCTCGTCGAGCACCAGAAGGTTTGCGGTGCGCGCGAATTCGCGTGCCAGCAGCAGGCGGCTGCGCTCACCACCGGAAAGTGCCCCGACCTTGGTGTCGACGATCTTGGGATCGAACAGGAAATCCTTGAGGTAACCCTGCACGTGCTTGCGCACACCGCGCACGTCGATCCAGTCGCCGCCCTCGGCCAGCACTTGCCGCACCGTGCGATCGGGTTCCATCAGGCTGCGCTGCTGGTCGATCATTACGCCTGAAAGCGTCTTGGCGATCGTGACGCTGCCCGTGTCGGGCGCCATTTCGCCGGTGAGCAGCTTGAGCAGCGTCGTCTTGCCCGCGCCATTGGCGCCGACGATGCCGATCCGGTCGCCGCGCTGGATGCGCAGGCTGAAGTCCTTGATCACCGCGCGCCCGTCGAAGCTCTTGCCGACCTTCTCGGCCACGATCACGGACTTGGACTTGAATTCCTCGTCGCTCGCGAGCTTGAGCTTGGCGGTGCCGCTTGACGAGATCATCGCTGCGCGCGCGGCGCGCATCTGCCACAGTTTTTCGAGCCGCCCCTGGTTGCGTTTGCGGCGTGCGGTTACTCCGCGCTCGAGCCAATGCGCTTCGATCTTGAGCTTGGCGTCGAGCCTTTCTGCATTGCGCGCCTCTTCGGCATAGACTTGCTCTTCCCACGCCTCATAGCCGCCGAAGCCCACTTCCTTGCGGCGAATGGTCCCTCGATCGAGCCACAAAGTAGCGCTGGTCAGCCGCTTCAGGAAGGTGCGGTCATGGCTGATCACCACGAATGCGCCGCGGTAGCGGGTCAGCCAATCCTCCAGCCAGTCGATTGCGCTCAGGTCGAGATGGTTGGTTGGCTCGTCCATCAGCAGAAGATCGGGATCCTGAGCCAGCGCGCGGGCGATTGCGGCGCGGCGCTTCTCGCCTCCACTAGCGGTGGCGGCAGGGGTCGCCATATCGATGCCAAGCTGGCCCGCGATGGCTTCCACCTCATGCGTTGCAGGCGGATGCTCGCCGCCCAGGGCAAAGTCCATCAGCGTGGCATAGCCGGTGAAATCCGGCTCCTGCTCTAGGAACACAATGCGCGTGCCCGGCTTGATCTTGCGCGTGCCGAGATCGGCCTCGATGCGATTGTCGATCAGGCGGAAGAGGGTGGTCTTGCCTGCACCATTGCGCCCGATCAGCGCTAGTCGGTCGCGCGGGCCGATATGCAGGTCTATCGGCGCACGCTCGGGGCCGCCAAGCAGCCAGCGGCCGCCTTGTTGCAGGCCAAGGCCTTCCCAGGAGAGGATCGGTGGTTGCGCCATAGGCCGCGCGCGTTAGGCGAGCACGCGGCCTGCGGCAAGATGCGGTTTCTATTGTGCGGCGATTGCGCCCTGCTTTCGCTTCTCCGCTTCGACCATTTGCGCCACGCTTTCGAGCAGGGCGGGGGCATCGAACACGACCCCGTCCTTGATCGTCCAGCGTACCCCGCCAACCGTTTCGAGCTGGTTGCTCTCGCGATTGAGGCGCCTGTGCCCGGTGCCGTAGAGCACCTTGAGGTTCGCCAGCGGATTTTCGGGCACGATCACGAGATCGGCCAGCTTCCCTTCGGCAATCGAACCGAATGCCGGTTCGCCGCCCTTGGGATCCTGCAACTCGCGCGCGCCGTCGATCGTTGCCGCGCGGATCACTTCGAGCGGGGTCAGGCCCGCTTCGCGCAGCATCTCAAGCTCGCCGATATAGGCGAAGCCCCAGGTTTGGTAGATATAGCCAGGGTCCGAACCGGCGGTGACGCGACCGCCGCGGTTCTTGAACTCGCGCGTCAGGTCGAACCACTTGCGATAGAAATTGCGCCAGGCGGTTTCATCCTCGCTGGTCCAGTCATGGTAATAGCTGCCGTGATTGGTCAGGCTGGGCGAATAGAACTGCATCAGCTGCGGCAGCGTGTATTTC
Organism: Altererythrobacter sp. Z27; assembly: GCF_052683155.1. NCBI lineage: Bacteria > Pseudomonadati > Pseudomonadota > Alphaproteobacteria > Sphingomonadales > Erythrobacteraceae > Altererythrobacter > Altererythrobacter sp. Z27. The sequence continues at coordinate 309,008 of NZ_JBQYMC010000001.1, forward strand.
TCGTGCCATTCGAGGTTGCGCGCACGCATCACGTCGCGGCTGGCGGAATAGATGTTGAACGTGGGGCTGAGCGTCACTTTGTGATCGATCAGGAAGTCGATGTAGTCGTTCCAGGCCTTGCTGCCCGGTTCGCCGACCTGGTCGGCCAGCCGCGCAACCCAGGCGAAGCGCGATTGCTCGTCCAAATAGTTGAAGTCCGCCGGATATTGCGGGATCGCGCTGCCATCGAGCAGGCTCTCGAAGTGGCCATAGAAGTGGGTGACGCCGTCCAGCCCCAGTTCGACCGCCTTGCGTGCATTGACTTCGGCCACGCCGCGCTGGCCCAGATGCGCTACCGTGCCCAGCTTCTGCTTCTCCGCTTCGTCGAGTATGGCGGCAAGGATGTGCGGCGGCTCGCTGTTGAAGAACTTGACCCCGTCATATCCGCGCGCGGCGATCCAGCGCACCCAGGCGCGGCCCTTTTCGGGCGTGTCGACCGCGCCTTCGGGCCAGACGTCACCCGGCACCGCATAGGCGAACAGGCGCGGTGCGGTGATGGTATTGGCGGCGCTGCGGCGCTTCTGGTCGATCGAGGGGTCGTTGGGGCCCCAGCCGAAGCCGACTCCGCGCACGGTGGTCACGCCATGCGCCAACCACAGCTTGAAGCCATAGGAGGGCTGCGGCGCCTTGTCCGGATCGCCATTATGGCCGTGAACGTCGACGAAACCGGGGAGGACATACATGCCGGTGGCATCGATCACCCGGTCGGCTGCGACGCGTGCATTTCCGCCGCGCACGATCCGCGCGATGCGATTGCCCTCTACCACGATGTCGACCGGCCCTTCCGGCGGGGCGCCGGTGCCGTCGATCAGCGTCGCACCGCGGATCAGCAGGGTCGTGAAGGGGCCTTCACCTTCGCCTGCCGGGCGATCGGGCACCCGTTCCATCTGCGGGCGGGCCTGCGCCCAGAGCGGCTGCGCGCTCGCAGCGCAGGCCGCAGCAGCACAAGCCAAAAGCAGTCTTTTCATCATCCGGCGATCTCCCCTTCCGCCAAGCCCTAGCGCGGAGATTTACGCTTGCAAACAGCTCCGTTCACCGGCTCGAAAGCCATCCCCATGCAGTTGGCGCGGGAAAGGAGAATTCCATGTTCCGTCCTGTTGCTATTGCGTTCGCCGCTATGTCGCTTGCTTCTGCTCCTGTGGTGCACGCCGCAGAGGTGCAACTGGCTGCCAATGGCCCGGTGGTCGAACTCGATATCTATGAAACGATCGAGCTTGAGCCTGACACGGCCACTGTCAGCGCCGGAGTGACCACCGATGCGGCGACTGCGGTGGAGGCCCTGCGCGCCAATTCGGTGGAGATGCAGCGTGTGGTCGAGCGGATCAAGGCGCTGGGGGTGGATGCCAAGGATATCCAGACCACCGGCATCAACCTTAGCCCGCGTTACGACTATGACAGCGCCAGCCAGCGGCCGGTGTTCCGCGGCTACCAGGCGTCAAACCGCGTTGCGGTGAAGCTGCGCAAGATCGAGCGCACCGGCGAAGTTCTCGATGCGCTGGTGGCGGCAGGCGCGACCGACATCGGCGGCCCGGCATTCTCGAAGGACGATGACAGCGATGCGCGTGAAGCGGCGAGGACACGCGCGATGCAGCGCGCGCGCGAGCGGGCGCTGCGCTATGCGGCGCTGGCCGGCTATGGCGATATCCGCCTCTTGTCGATCAGCGAATCCGTGATCGCGGGTGGGCCGATGCCAGTGATGGAAATGAGCGGCAAGGCCGCCGATGCCATCGCCGCGGCGCCGCCGGTCCAGCCGGGAATGATCAGCACCGGCGTGTCGATCAGCGTCAAGTACCAGATGGTGAAGGGCGGCGCCTGACGGCGGCTGGCTGAACGGCGGGGATGCGAACCATTCACACCTTGTTCAAAGCTGTACGCTTAGGCACAAGGCCATCATGAAGCGGTTCGCTTTCCTCCTTGCCCCCTTTGCGCTGGCGTTTACCAGCACTGCGGCGATGGCTTCGCTAGAAGCCCAGTCGCGCACCGACCAGGGTGAAGCGCGCAAGGAAATGCAGGCCGGCAACGTGCTCTCGCTGCGCGAGATCGAGCGCCGCGTCCTGCCGCAGATGCGTGGCAGCGAGTACCTTGGCCCGGCCTATGACGCGACGGCACGTGCCTATCGCCTGAAGTTCATCAAGGACGGTCGGGTCACCTATGTCGATGTCGACGCGCGCACCGGCCGCATCATCAATCGTTCAAACTGACCCGTCTGCGCCCGCAGGGTGGACAAATTTCCCATTTGCTTGACGCCCTTGGTGCAAAAGCCCAACACACCGGCGTAACGAAAACAGGACCAGCAGGTACATATGCGTATCCTCATCGTCGAAGACGAACCGACCTTGGGAAAGCAGCTCAAGTCGACGCTTGAGCAAACCGGCTATGCGGTCGATTTGTCGACCGATGGCGAAGACGGGCATTTCATGGGCTCGACCGAGGATTACGATGCCGTGATCCTCGATCTGGGCCTGCCCGAGATCGACGGCCTTACCGTGCTCGGCATGTGGCGCCGCGAAGGGCGGACCTTTCCGGTGCTGGTTCTGACCGCGCGCGACAGCTGGTCCGACAAGGTGGCCGGGCTCGACGCGGGTGCGGACGACTATCTCGCCAAGCCGTTCCAGACCGAAGAGCTGATCGCCCGCCTGCGCGCGCTGATCCGCCGCGCTTCGGGCAATACTTCGGCCGAACTGACCGCGGGCGACGTGCGGCTGGACACGCGTTCGGGTCGGGTCACGCTGAAGGGCGAGCCGGTCAAGCTCACCGCGCAAGAATACAAGTTGCTCAGCTATCTGATGCATCACAAGGGCAAGGTGGTGAGCCGCACCGAACTGATCGAGCATATTTACGATCAGGATTTCGACCGCGATTCGAACACGATCGAAGTGTTCGTCACGCGCATCCGCAAGAAGCTTGGCGCAGAAGTGATAACGACGATACGTGGCCTCGGATACAGCCTCGACGACCCCGCTGACAAACCGCGGGCCTGAGCCCGACGCGGCGGAAGAGCGCGAAGAGCTCGCCCAACCGCTTGCACCGGAACAGGCGCAGGCCTCTGCGGTCGCTCCGCTACGCGTGAAGCGCAAGGCCGGGCAAGGCAGCCTTGCGCGGCGCATGGCGGTTATTGCCGCCGGTTGGATCGCCGTGCTGTTGCTGGGCGGCGGATTGGCGCTCGACCGTACGCTCACCAGCCTCGTCTCGCGCAATTTCGATGAGCAACTCGAATATATGCTCACCGCGATGATCGCGTCGGCCGAGATCGAAGCGGGCGGCGAAGTCTATTTCTATCGTACGCTGGGCGACCAGCGCTTCCTAGAGCCCAACAGCGGGCTTTACTGGCAGATCGACGGGGAGGGATACGAGCCTTACCCGTCGCGCAGCCTGTGGGACCGCACGCTGACCCTGCGCGGCGACCATTTCGACAATGACGCGCATTTCTACAATTCCGACCAGTTCGCCGGCGAGCCGCTGCGCATGGCCGAACGGTCGGTGATCCTGCCGGGCAGCGACACCCGCTGGACCTTCGCCGTTGCCAGCGCAACGAAGGACCTCGACGCGCAGATCGCCGAAATTCGTTCGATCCTCGCATGGAGCTTTGCGGCACTGGGGCTCGGGCTATTCCTGATGGCGCTGTTCCAGATTCGCTATGGCCTCTCGCCGCTGCGGCGGGTGCGCGCGGCGATTCAGAAACTGCGCAACACCGGCGCGAACCGCATTGCCGAGCCGCTGCCCGAGGAAGTGCAGCCGCTGGTGCAGGAATTGAACGAACTGCTCGAACATTCCGAGCGGCAGGCGGAAGAGGCGCGCACCCATGCGGGCAATCTCGCCCATGCGCTCAAGACGCCGCTTACCGTCGTCAACAATGCGGCGACCGCGCATGCGCCCGATCTTGCCGAAACGGTGATCCGCGAGGCGCGGACTATGCGCCGCCATGTCGACCACCATTTGGCGCGGGCCCGCGCCGTGGGCCGCCGGGCGGTTGGCAGGGCACGCACGCCCGTTTGCGAGAGCGCGGAGGCAGTTCGGCGGGCGGTCGAGCGGCTCTATCCGCAAGTCCGCTTCGACATAGCCGGGAATCGCTCGGCTGCAGTGGCAATCGAGCGGCAGGATCTCGACGAGATTCTCGGCAATCTGATCGAGAACGCCGCCAAATACGGCGGCGGCAGCGTATTCGTGACGGTCGATGCCGAGCCCGAAGCGCAAATGTGCACGATCTGGGTCGAGGATGACGGCAAGGGCATCCCGGTGGACAAGCGCATCGAGATTTTCGACCGTGGGGCGCGGCTCGACACCGGCAAGCCCGGCACAGGGCTGGGGCTGGCAATCGTGCGCGACGTCGCCGAGATTTACGGCGGCAGCGTGGCGCTCGACGAGAGCGAGGATCTGGGCGGCTTGCTTGTGCGGCTGTCACTGCCGCGCGCAATTCCGGTGGAGGTCGAAGGGAAAGACTGACCCGCCCTTTCGGGGCAGGTCAGCTTCGTGCCCGCTCGTGGTGGCGGATCACTTCGTCGATAATGAAGCGGAGGAACTTCTCGCTGAACTCGGGATCGAGATCGGCTTCAACCGAGAGCTTGCGCAGCCTTGCGATCTGCCGCTCTTCCCGCTCCGGATCGGCGGGAGGCAGGGCGGTCTTCGCCTTGTATTCACCCACCGCCTGCGTAATGCGAAACCGCTCGGCCAGCATATGGATCAGTGCCGCATCGATATTGTCGATGCTCTTGCGGAAGCCGGCGAGAACCGGATCGGGGGCTGGCTTGGCCTTGGTTGCGCGAGGCGGATTGTTCGACATAGGCGCGCGAAGCTAGCAGCAAATCTGCGCTTGCCAAGCCGCGATCCTCGCCCCATTGGCCCAAGGCATGAGCGCCGATATCGTACCCCTGCCGCGCAAGCAGCCGCCTTCGCTCGAACCGATGCTGTCGCTGACGGCGAACGGCATGAATGCGGTGAACGCGGTCATCCTGGAGCGGATGCAGAGCGAAATCCCGCTGATCCCGCGCCTCGCCGGCTATCTCATTTCGGGCGGAGGCAAGCGGCTGCGCCCGATGCTGACGCTCGCAGGCGCGGCTCTGGTCGGATATGAGGGCACCCGTCATTACAAGCTCGCCGCGGCGGTCGAGTTCATCCACACAGCCACGCTGCTGCACGATGACGTGGTCGACGGCAGCGAATTGCGCCGCGGCAAGGCGGCAGCCAACATCATCTTCGGCAATCCCGCCACTGTGCTCGTCGGCGATTTCCTGTTCAGCCGCGCATTCGAGCTGATGACCGAAGACGGCAGCCTCAAGGTGCTGCGCATCCTCAGCAATGCCAGCGCGGTCATTGCCGAAGGCGAAGTGTCGCAGCTGACTGCGCAGCGCCAGATCGAGACCAGCGAAGAACGCTATCTCCACATTATCGGCGCCAAGACCGCCGCCCTATTCGCCGCCGCCAGCCAGATTAGCGCCGTCGTGGCCGAATGCGGCGAAGAGCAGGAGCGCGCGCTGGAAGATTATGGGCGCAACCTTGGTGTCGCCTTCCAGCTGGTCGATGACGCCATCGATTACGATTCCGACGCTGCTGAAATGGGCAAGGACCCGGGTGACGACTTCCGCGAAGGCAAGATGACCCTGCCGGTGATCCTCGCCTATGCGCGCGGGAGCGAGGACGAGCGCAAGTTCTGGAAAGACGCGATCATGGGCCACCGCACTTCGGATGCGGACCTTGCCCATGCGATCGAACTGATGGCGCGGCACAACGCGGTGCATGATACGCGCGAGCGCGCCCGCCATTTCGCGCAACGCGCGATCGACGCTATCTCGATCTTCCCCGATAGCAAGGCGCGCCAGGCGATGGCCGAAGCCGCGCAATTCGCGGTCGCGCGAGGGTATTGAGCGCCTCGCTTCCCATCCACGCTGTCTTGCCCGAGCTGCTGCGCGCGCTTGATGCCAGCGGCGCGGCGGTGTTGGTTGCACCTCCCGGTGCGGGCAAGACCACAGCGGTCGCGCCTGCATTGCTGGGAGAGGAATGGTGCAGCGGCCAGGTGATCCTCACCTCGCCTCGCCGGGTCGCGGCGAGGGCGGCGGCGGAGCGCATGGCCGAACTGCTGGGAGAGAGGCCGGGCGAGACGATCGGCTACCTCACCCGCCTCGATAGCAAGACGTCTGCGAAGACGCGCGTGATCGTCATGACCGAAGCGATCTTCGTCAATCGCATCCTTGAAGACCCGGAACTGGCGGGCGTTTCCGCCGTGCTGTTCGACGAAGCGCATGAACGGCATCTCGACAGCGATCTTGGCCTTGCGCTCGCTCTGGAAAGCCGCGCCGTGCTGCGCGAAGACCTGCGCGTGCTGGTGATGAGCGCCACGATCGACGGTGCACGCTTCTCCCGCTTGATGGGCGGGGGTACGCCCGTGATCGAGAGCGAAGGACGGGCTTACCCGCTGGATATTCGCTGGCTCGGTGCGCGGCCCGATGCGCGGATCGAAGATGCGATGGCCGATGCGGTGATGCAGGCCTGGCGCGAGCAGGAAGGGGACATTCTCGCTTTCCTGCCCGGCGTAGGCGAGATCGAGCGCACCCGCGAACGTCTCGAGGCGCGGCTGCCCGATGTTCCGGTGCTGCCGCTGCATGGGCAGGTCGAGCCTGCGGGGCAGCGCGCCGCGATCCGCCGCGATCCGCAAGGGCGTCGGCGGATCGTGCTGGCAACGGCCATCGCGGAAACCTCGCTCACGCTCGATGGCGTTTCGGTTGTGGTCGATAGTGGCCTCGCGCGCCATGCCGAATTCGACAAGGCCGCGGGGACCACGCATCTCGTCACGCGGCGGGCAAGCCAGGCGGCTGCGGCGCAAAGGGCAGGGCGCGCAGCGCGGCAGGGGCCGGGTGTCGCCTATCGCCTGTGGGAAGAGCACGGCCACGCCGGGCGTCCTGAATTCGATCCGCCGGAGATCGTCACTGCCGATCTTGCGCCGCTGGTGCTGGCACTGGCGAAATGGGGCACGGCAGACCCGGCATCGCTGATGTGGCTCGACGCGCCGCCTGCACCGGCGGTGGCAGCCGCGCGGAGCCAGCTTGAGCGCCTCGGCGCGCTCGGTCCGGATGGACGGATTACCGAACGCGGCCAGCAGATCGCTGCGCTTCCACTCGATCCCACCGGCACCGCCGCAGTGCTGTTCGGTGCCGAGGCGGGGCAGGCGGAACAGGCGGCGAGGCTGGTCCTGCTGTTGCAGGAGCGCGGGCTGGGCGGCCGCGGGGAGGACCTGCTGCAGCGGCTCTCACGCTGGGACGGCGAACGCGGAGCGCGCGCAGATGCGTCGCGCAAGCTGGCGCAGCGCTGGGCCAAGGCGGCCGAGCGGCTGGTTCCTTCAGGCCCCGCGAAGTCGCTCAACCCCGCACTCTACCTTGCCTTTGCGCGACCGGACTTCATTGCGAAGCGCCGCGACAAATCGGGCGAGCAATGGCTTTCGGCCGGGGGCAGGGGCTTCCAGCTCGATCCCGCATCGCCGCTCGCGCGGGCGGAGTGGCTGGTGATTGGCGATGCGCAGGGGCAGGCCAAGGGCGCGCGGATCACCGCGGCGGCCGAATTGACCGCGCAAGAGGTCGAAACCCATCTTCAGCCTCTGATCAAGAAACGTTCCGTAATACACTGGAATAATGAAGCTAAGCGGGTCGAGGCCAGGCTCGAAAGGCGGCTTGGCGCGATCACGCTTGCGAGCGGCCCCGACCCCGATCCCGATCCGGCGGCGCTTGTGGATAAGCTGGTGGAAAAGGCGGTGGACAGGCTGGGGGAAATCCTGCCTCCGGAGCTGCGGGCGCGCGCGCAATTCGTCGGGATCGAGGCGCTGGGGATCGAAGCGCTGAGGGAGAGCGCGGCGGAATGGCTTGCGCCGCTGCTGGCCGGGCGGCGCGATCTCGACCTTGCGAAAGGCAAGCTCACCGATGCCCTGCTGGGGCAGCTCGATTGGGACAGCCGGCAAAGGCTCGATCGGGAGGCACCGCGCGAATTCGCTTCGCCTGCGGGCACGCATCATGCGATCGACTATGCGGGAGACGACGCGCCGAGTGCGGAAGTGCGGGTGCAGGCGCTGTTTGGGCTGGACAGCCATCCGATGATCGGCCGCACGCCCTTGCTGCTCAAGCTCACCAGCCCGGCTGGCCGCCCGATCCAGTCGACCCGCGACCTGCCCGGTTTCTGGCGCGGCAGCTGGGCCGATGTGAAAAAGGACATGAAGGGGCGCTATCCCAAGCACCGCTGGCCGGACGAGCCCTGGGCGGAAAAGCCCAGCCTGAAGACCAAGAACGCCTTTTCACGCGACGATTCGTGAATTAGAGGGCCTCCCATGAGCGCACGTATTTACCAGCGACCGAAGAACGCCATGCAGTCGGGCAAGGCCCGCACGCAGGAATGGGTGCTTGAATTCGAGCAGTCCGAAGCGCGTCGGCCCGATCCCCTGATGGGCTGGACCGGCAGCGGCGATACGCAGGCGCAGGTGGTGCTGACCTTCAAGTGCAAGGAAGCGGCGCAGGACTATGCCGATCGCTATGGCATCGCCGCGCGCGTTCATGCGACCCCGCCAAAGGCGCTCAAACTGCAGGCCTACGCCGACAACTTCCGCTAGATCTGCAATTTGGCACGGCGATGCCTGCCGATGCACCGCTACATTTGAATTCTTGTGAGTCCGCTTTCGATCGCGGATCGATAGGCGGTTCGCCACGTAGTTGCCGTTCTTGTCGGGGAAATCCATGCTTCGCGTCCTTCTGATTGCGTCCCTGGTTGCGGCGTGTGCTCCGACGCAAGCTGGCAACCTCGCGCTTGAAACGAAGGCGGGTGCCGCCGAACCGGCTTACCAACAGGCGGGGGCCAAGAACCTGAAGCCGGTCCATCCCGGTGCTGTGTGGCTGCGGAAGGTCGATAATTTCCTGTCCAATTTCGACTGCGCGAAACCGGATTTTCGAGAAGATCTGCTCGCGCTGGAGAACCTCAAGGGGCTTGAGGACGTACTGAGCGAACATGTTGCTGAAGTACCCGATCTGCGGGCGGATGCCATATATGGCGAGATGCTTAAGGCATGGCTTCTCGACCAACTTCGCAACAAGGGTGGGCTGATCAATGAGCAAATCGAAAGCCTCCTCGAAGCCGATCCCGGCATCTCTAGGGCCGAGCAAGTTGCGGATTTCACACGGCAAGCGGAAATCGGTAACCGGCTCGGCGAGGCAGAAGATACGCGGAACGGTATGGCCATGTGCGAGGCAGTGCGAGATATCTATCTTTATGACTGGCAGGTCAGCAAGCGTCGCGCGGACCGGCTGGCCGTGCTAAATGCGGCGCTGGAAGCCGAAACGAAACGATTGGGAATCGCGCTCGACTAAACGCGCTATCCGGCAAGTGCCTTGCCAGACCGCATCTTCGCCGCCATATGCGCGCCCGGGAGTCGGTCGGACGTTTGCGTTCGCTCACCGGGTCAGGTCCGGAAGGAAGCAGCCCAGGTGGATTGCGACGGGTCGGCCGGCTCCTTTTTCACTACTTTGCCGGTTCAGTTCCCCGCGCTTGCACGCATGCGGTCGCGCGCTTCGTTGCGCGATCCCGTCGCAGGAACAAGGCCAGCCACTTTCCCAAGGCCCCAGTCGGGCATATTGCCATAGATCGTCTCGAACCCGCCTGCGGGAACGCTGTAGGTCTCGTGGAAAATGCCGACCGTGCCGTCGCTGCCGATCGCCTTGTTAAAGGCGGTCCAGGCGGGCCAGTGCTTCTGGTCGCGGTCGCGCGCGTAACTTTCGAGGCTCTCGAAATCGCGCCAATACTGGATCAGCAGCACGGTGCGCAGCCCTTGGCGCAGAGTTTCGGCGCCCAGGAAGCCGCTGCCTGGATCGGCGGCCAGTTCCTCGATCATCGGACGCATCGAACGGGCGACCGGCACCCATTTGCCGAACTTGAGGAAGTGGTTGATTCGCATTCCGATCACGAAGACGACGACCGGGCCCTGATAGTTGGCGGAGTACCGCTCGGCATTCACTGGCATGTGCCTCTCCCTGCATGCTGCAATTTGCGAGGATAGGCTGCAAAGGGGGCTTCGACAAATTCGATCGCAGCGCCTACCTAACTGCTTATGGGTGATTCACCGGAAAATGCGGATACCCCGCCCTGGGAACAGGAGCAGGAGGAAGCCAAGCCGAGCGCCGCCGAGCTCGAGGCTGCGGGCCAATCGGCCATGTTCGGCGATCCCGCGCCTGCTGCGGTGCCTGAGCCGACAGTTGCGCCTGTGGCGGCCAAGCCTGCCGCTCCGGCTGCCAACCAGCCCTATCGCGTGCTTGCCCGCAAATACCGGTCGCAGACCTTTGCCGAGCTGATCGGGCAGGACGCGATGGTCAAGACCCTCGCCAATGCGATCAAGCGCGACAGATTGGCGCATGCCTTCCTGATGACCGGCATTCGCGGGGTCGGGAAGACTTCGACCGCGCGGCTGATCGCCAAGGCGCTCAATTGCATCGGGCCGGACGGGCAGGGCGGGCCGACGATCGATCCGTGCGGCAAGTGCGAGCCATGCGTCGCCATCGCCGAGGGCCGCCATATCGACGTGATCGAGATGGACGCCGCCAGCCACACTGGCGTCGACGATGTGCGCGAGATCATCGAAGCGGTGCGCTATGCCGCCGTTTCGGCGCGCTACAAGATCTACATTATCGACGAAGTTCACATGCTCACACGCAATGCCTTCAACGCGTTGCTCAAGACGCTGGAAGAACCGCCTGCGCATGTGAAGTTCCTGTTCGCCACGACTGAAGTCGAGAAACTTCCGGTGACGGTGCTCAGCCGCACCCAGCGCTTCGACCTGCGCCGCATCCCGGCCGAACTGCTGCAGGAACATTTTGCCAATATCTGCGCCAAGGAAGGCGTCGAGGCAGAAGCCGAAGCGCTGCATATCATCGCCAATGCCGCCGAAGGATCGGTGCGCGACGGGCTCTCGATCCTGGACCAGGCGATCGCGCATGCCGATCTGGACGCCGAAGGAAAAGTCACGGCTGCGCGGGTGCGCGACATGCTGGGCCTGGCCGACAAAAGCGCGCAGCGCCGCCTGCTCGCGCATGTGCTCGAAGGAGACGCAAAGGCGCTGCTCGCCGCTGTGGGCGATCAATATGCGCTGGGGGTCGAGCCGCTGGCGCTGATGCGCGGGCTGATGGATTTGACGCACAAGATCACCGTGGCGCAGGTTTCGGGCGCGGAACCCGATGCGCCCACTGCCGAGGAACGCGCGGCGCTGGCCGACTTCGCGCAACGCCTGTCGGCAGCGCAGCTCCACCGCCTGTGGCAATTGCTGCTCAAGGGGCATGAGGAAGTGCGCCAGGCACCCGATCCGCTGGTTTCGGCGCAGATGGCGCTGCTGCGGGTGATGCATGCCGCCGACATGCCCGATCCGGGCAAGCTGGCAAAGAAGATCGAGGAACTGGCGGAGCATGGCGTGACAGTCGCCGCCGCTGCGGCTCCCGCTGGCGGAGACGCTTCGCAGCCGAGCGACGCGGCGCTTTCCGCCGGGGCGGACTGGGCCGGGCTGGTGCAACGGGTCGAAGACAGCGGGCAATTGCGGCTGGCGCAGTTGATGCGCGATTGGGTGCGTGTGGTCGAACTCACGCCGGGTCGGCTGGTCTATCAGGTCGCCGAAGGGCTTTCCGACGATCCCGGGGCGGAATTGCGTGATTGCCTGTTCCGCCTCACCGGGAGCCGCTGGACGGTCGAGCAAGGGCAGGGCGAGGCAGCTCCGACCTTGCGCGAGCAGGAGCAGGCGGCCAAGGAAAGCCGCGAAGCCGCGATCCGCGAGCATCCGCTAGTCAAGGCCACGTTCGAGGCCTTTCCCGAGGCGGAACTTCTGAGCGAGTCCGGCATTGCTGCCCAGGGCGGCGGAAAATGGAGTCGGTAAAGTGAAATCGATGGAAGAGATGATCCAGGCAGCCCAGAAGGCCGCCGAGACGATCCAGACCCAGATGAACGACATGCAGGCCAAGCTCGACGCGATCGAAGTCGAAGGGCAGGCGGGCGGCGGACTGGTGAAGGTGCGCGCCAGCGCGAAGGGCCGGATCCTGCGGGTCGAAATCGACGAGAGCCTTATGAAGCCCGAGGAGAAGCAGATGGTCGAGGATCTCGTCACTGCCGCCTTCAACGATGCGCGCGACAAGGCGGATCGGGTATCGAGCGAGGAGATGCGCAAGATCCAGGGCAGCATGGGTTTGCCGCCGGGATTCAATTTGCCAGGCATGGGTTGAGCGCGCTTGTGCTATAAGCCCGCAGGAAACCGAATGGAGAGATAGCGATGGCCACTCTGATGAACGACAATGGCGCCGGTTCGGATGCGAATGTGCGGGCGCAGGTGAGCGATGAGGAATGGAAAGTCCGCGTCGATCTTGCAGCGGCATACAGGCTGGTCGCGCTCTATGGCTGGGACGATCTGATCTTCACGCATCTTTCGGCGCGCGTTCCCGGGCCCGAGCATCATTTCCTGATCAACCCGTATGACATGATGTTCGAAGAGATTACCGCTTCGAGCCTGGTCAAGATCGACGTCGAAGGCCAGCCGGTGATCCCCACCTCGCATCCGGTCAACCCGGCCGGTTTCACCATCCATTCGGCGCTGCACATGAATTGCGAGGATGCGCATGCGGTGATGCATTTGCACACGCCCGCAGGTCAGGCCGTCAGCGCGATGAAGGAAGGCTTGCTCCCGCATACCCAGACCGGGATGATCGCCAGCTCGGATGTCGCCTATCATGAATATGAAGGCATCGCGACCGACCTGGATGAACGTGAGCGGCTGGTCGAGGACATGGGCGACAAGCATGTCATGATCCTGCGCAACCACGGCACGCTGGCAATTGGGAAGACTATCGGCGAATGCTTCCTGCGGCTCTATTTCGTTGAGCGCGCCTGCGATGCGCAGGTGAAAATGCTCTCTGCGGGGCGCGACTATCTCTACAACCCACCCCAGGGCACGCCGGAGAAGGTCAAGGCGCAAACACCGCCTGCGGGGATGGGGATGATCGCCAATGGCCTTGCCTGGCCGGCCCTGCTGCGCAAGCTCGACCGGATCGATCCCAGCTTCCGCAATTGAGTTCGCTGCGGCGCCCTTCGGGGCGCTTGCACACTGGACGACCAACTCCAACATCGAGGATCGATGGCAAAGTCGGACGATTCAAGACCCGCTTACGTGATCAAGGCCGAAGAGCTGGCGGCGGTGAACTATTTGCGAGACGATCACCCGCGTCCTGCGGCGGTCGAATGGATCAATCGCGGCACCGACCAGCAATTGCGCCCCACGACGCGCGACATGCTGCTGCGGACCTTGTTCCAGCCGGTCGAGACGCCCAGTATCGCCAAGCTGCATGAGACGTCGGGGCTGAGGGTGATCTTCCGCCGCGAATCCGAGCGAGAAGCATTTGCGGCGGCTTTCGAGGAAGCGCGCGCCAGCGAACAATCCGTGCGCGAGCACGTAGTCACTGCCTTGTTCGAAAATTTCGAGCAGGCAGAAGCGGCAATCGAAGGGCTGCGGGAGGCCGGAGTGGAACCCGATGCGATGTCGCTGCTGGGCCGGGCGAACCACTTCAGCGATCCCAATTCCGAATGGCCCGAAGGCCATAGCGCGCTCAGCGTTTCCGGGATCGTGGCGGGGAGCGGCGTGGCCGGCGCACTGTTCGGCCTTGCTGTCCTGCTGGTGCCCGGTGTTGGGCCAGTCGCGGCGGCAGGTGCGATCGCCACATCGGCACTGGCTTCGGTCGCTTCGGTTAGCGGCGTGATCGGCGCGACCGGCGGCGCGATCGCGAAGATGCTGACCGACCATGACGTCGACGGGGTTTCTGCCGAATATTACGATCGCCAGATCAAGCGTGGCAAGCTGCTGCTTTCGGTCGATACACGCATTGCCGGGGTCGAGCGCAAGCAGGCACTGGCGCTGCTACAGCAATACGGAGGCCGAAGCACGCAAGCGGGCTGACCGGGCGCTTTTCCGCAAGCGAGCGGGCGGCATCCACAGCTGAAGGAAGGGACCCCATTGCGGGCTGCCCGCGCGCTTCCCATATTCCGTGAAAGGCCCAGCCCCAATGGCGGCCGCGGATTATTATGACTCAACAATTTCCCCTTCTTCCCTTGCGCGACATCGTGGTTTTCCCCGGCATGGTGGTTCCGCTCTTCGTCGGGCGCGACAAATCGGTCGCGGCGCTCGAAGTTGCGATGGAAGCGAGCAAGGACATTTTCCTCCTCGCGCAGCTCGAACCGGGCTGCGACGATCCAGGGCGCGACGATCTCTACGACATCGGCGTCGTGGCGCAGGTGCTCCAACTGCTGAAGCTGCCTGACGGCACGGTTCGCGTGCTGGTGGAAGGCAAATCGCGCGCGCGGCTGACCGGCCTCAATGTCGAAGCGAACCATGTCATGGCCGAGGTCCAACTGATCGAAGGCGAGACCGTTTCGGGCAGCGAAGTGACCGCGCTGATGCGGCAGGTGGTCGAACAGTTCGGCGAATATGCCAAGCTCAACAAGAAGCTGGGCGACGATGCGGCGACCGACGTAAGCGATGTCGACGATGCCGGCGAACTGGCGGACACGATTGCGGCGGGGATCAGCGCCAAGGTTGCCGACAAGCAGGCCTTGCTGACCGAACCCAACCCGCTGAAGCGGCTCGAAATGGTTATGTCCTTCATGGAAGGCGAGCTGTCGGTGCTGCAGGTCGAGCGCAAGATCCGCGGCCGTGTGAAGCGCCAGATGGAGAAGACCCAGCGCGAATATTACCTCAACGAACAGCTCAAGGCGATCCAGAGCGAGCTGGGCGGTGGCGACGGCGAGGAAGGCGACGAGATCGCCGAGCTGACCGAGAAGATCGAGAAGACCAAGCTGTCGAAGGAAGCCCGTGCGAAGGCACAGGCCGAACTCAAGAAGCTCAAGAGCATGCAGCCGATGAGCGCTGAGGCGACCGTCATCCGCAACTATCTCGATGTGCTGCTGGGCCTGCCCTGGGGCAAGAAGAGCCGTCTCAAGAAGGACATCGGCCTGGCGCAGGAAATCCTCGACGCCGATCACTATGGCCTGGAGAAGGTAAAGGACCGGATCATCGAGTATCTGGCTGTGCAGGCGCGCACGAACAAGCTCAAGGGCCCGATCCTGTGCCTTGTCGGCCCTCCGGGTGTAGGCAAGACCTCGCTCGGCAAGTCGATCGCCAAGGCGACCGGGCGCCAGTTCGTCCGCCAGAGCCTTGGCGGCGTGCGCGACGAAGCCGAAATTCGTGGCCACCGCCGCACCTATATCGGCTCGCTGCCGGGCAAGATCGTGACCAACCTTCGCAAGGCCGGGGCATCGAACCCGCTGTTCCTGCTCGACGAGATCGACAAGCTGGGCCAGGATTTCCGCGGTGACCCTGCTTCGGCGCTGCTGGAAGTGCTCGACCCCGAACAGAACAGCAAATTCCAGGACCACTATCTGGAGCTCGACCTCGACCTGTCGGACGTCATGTTCGTGACCACTGCGAACAGCCTCAACCTGCCGCAGCCGCTGCTCGACCGGATGGAGATCATCCGGCTCGAAGGCTACACCGAGGATGAGAAGGTCGAGATCGCAAAGCGCCATCTGGTGCCCAAGCAGGTCAAGGCGCACGGGCTGAAGAAGGGCGAATTCGAGCTGACCGACGACGGTTTGCGCGACCTGATCCGGTACTACACCCGCGAAGCGGGCGTACGTACGCTGGAGCGTGAAGTCGCAAAGCTGTGCCGCAAGAGCCTGCGCCAGATTCTCGAGGGCAAGGCGCAGGGCGTGGTCATCACCCCGGAAAACCTCGGGGACTTCGCCGGGGTACGCAAGTTCAAGCACGGCGTGTCGGAGGTCGAACCGCAGGTCGGTGCAGTCACCGGCCTGGCCTGGACTTCGGTCGGCGGCGAGTTGCTGACCATCGAAAGCGTGACGACGCCGGGCAAGGGCGAGATCAAGTCGACCGGCAAGCTGGGCGACGTGATGAGCGAAAGCATTGCTGCGGCATTCAGCTTCGTGAAGGCGCGGGCACCCGCCTATGGCATCAAGCCCTCGCTGTTCCAGCGGCGCAACATCCATATCCACTTGCCTGAAGGCGCCGTGCCCAAGGACGGGCCGAGCGCGGGCATCGGCATGGTCACTTCGATCGTGTCGGCGCTCACCGGGATCGCAGTGCGCCCCGACATCGCGATGACCGGCGAGGTCACTTTGCGCGGTCGCGTGCTGGCGATCGGCGGATTGAAGGAAAAGCTGCTCGCGGCGCTGCGGGGCGGCATCAAGACGGTGCTGATCCCGGAAGAGAACGTGAAGGACCTGGCCGAAATTCCCGATAATGTGAAGGAAGGGCTGGAGATCATCCCGGTGAGCCATGTCGACGAAGTGCTCGAACGTGCCCTGACCGAACGGCTCGAGCCGATCGAGTGGAGCGAGGCCGACGATCTGGCGAGCCAGCCGAGCGTGGCCGGTCCGGGCGGCGAGGGCGTGCCCACCGCGCACTGAGGCGACCACGGCAATGGTGCAGCGCAGCGACTCGGAGCTGCGTTGCACCCCGGCGCTGCCGCTACGGCATGGTTAACCCCCGAACGTTCGCAAGCCGTTCCTGACGCTTCAGCGGAATCGGTCCGGGATTCCCCGAAAACGGCGCTTTTTGGGCCGATTTGCCTTTGACAGCCCCGTCAAAAACGTCTCAATTTGCGCGCTTCGTGGCGGGGTCCCGCCAAACAAAAAATCCACCGTCGAGTTACAGGGGTTTTCCATAATGAATAAAAACGATCTGATCAGCGCGGTCGCTGACGCCAGCGGCCTGTCAAAGAGCGATGCTTCGAGCGCGGTTGAGGGCGTGTTCGATTCCATCACCAAGGCACTGTCGAATGGCGACGAAGTGCGGCTGGTCGGTTTCGGTACTTTCTCTGTTGCCAAGCGCAAGGCTTCGACGGGGCGCAACCCCCGCACCGGCGAGCCGATGACGATCAAGGCATCGAACCAGCCCAAGTTCAAGGCGGGCAAGGGCCTGAAGGATTCGGTCAACTAAACCGATTGGCGAGCCCTGGCGCCTTTGCGCGGGCTCACAAAAAGAAACCCCGCCGGCAGCTAGCTGGCGGGGTTTTCCTTTGCCCTTGGCAGGGGGCGCCGGTTCAGCTTCCGAGCTTGATCAGCGCGGTGGGTGCGCTCTTGGTGCGCTGGTCGATCTTCCATTCGAGCCGCGACCGGCCCGAAGTTTCTGCCGGGCCTTCATCGGTGTTGTTGGCCAGGATTCGCCCGTTGGTAACGATGGCGAAGGTGCCGTCCATCATCGGGATATCCGCCATGTCGCCTGCTTCGCCGCCATTCTCCTTCATGGCGCCCATGGCAGCGAGTCCGGCCATCCCGCCACCCATGGCGGCCATCGGGTTGGAGTCATCCTGGGCGGCGAAGCCCGGTGCATTCACGCGAACGACATCGTCGTCGCGCAGGATCACTTGCACGAAGACATTGGCCGCGGGAAAATCCTCGATCACGGGGAACATGAAATCGTGGCTGAGGTGGCCGCTGGACGAATAGGAGACGTCGAACAGCCCGTCACCCTTGTGTTCCACCCGTTCCCATCCCTTGTGCCGAAGCAGCAGCTTGCGCATTTCCTCGACCGCAGCTGGATCGGTCGGATCGATGCCGCCCATCAGCTTGGCCATCTTCTGGGCCTCTTTCTTTGCCGATTCGGCCCGCTCAGCCGCTCCCGCTTCCCATTCGGCGCGCTGCTCGGCGATTTCTTCTGCGGTGCATTCCCGTTCGCTATATTCGTCGTCATAGCAGGTTGACGCTTCGAACTCCCCGTCGGTCATGCCCATCTGCGCCAGCTTGCTTAGGCCAAGGAAAAAGATTTCACCCTCATAGGTGAACTGGAAACTGCCATCACGGTCCAGCACCAGCTCGGAGGTGAATTTGCCCGGGCTCACGAAGCATCCGGTCAGGAGCAGTGAAAGTGCGGCGAGCGTTGCCGTTGCTGCGGCGCGAATGCGGGTGGGAGCAGTCATGGTTCTGTCCTCTCCATCTGGATCAAATCGGGCGGGTTGCCACGGCGTAAAGCGCAATGGCAGCGGCATTGCTGACATTGAGGCTTTCGACTGCGCGGGTAATGGGCAATTTGGCCAAGGCATCGCAATGCGCCTCGATATTCAGGCGCATCCCTGCGCCCTCTGCGCCCAGCACCAGCGCAACCGGGCCGGTCGGCAGGGCTTCGGCGAGTGTCGCTTCGGCATAGCCGGTCAGCCCGATGCGCCAATATCCGGCTTCCGCCATCTCTTCGAGCGCGCGCGAAAGGTTCACCACGCGCACCCACGGCACGACCTCGAGTGCGCCGGACGCTGACTTTGCGACCACGCCCGATTCGGGCGGAGCGTGCCGGTCTTGCGTCACGATCGCTGCTGCGCCGAAAGCGGCGGCCGAACGCAGGATCGCGCCGACATTGTGCGGATCGGTTACCTGGTCGAGGACGATGAGCGGGCGCGCCGCGTCCCCGTCCATCACTTCATCGAGGAATACATCCTCGAGCGCCGCACATTCGAGCACCAGCCCCTGGTGCGGCGCATCGCGCGCCACCAGCCGGCCGAGGTCGGCCGCATCGGCATATTCGACCGGGAAGTCGGCAGGCAGTTCGCCGTCGAGCGAATCGATCCCTTCGCGAGTCGCCCACAGCTTGCGGTGCTGGCGCGCCGGATTCTTGAGTGCGGCTTCGACCGCATGGCGGCCCCACAGCCGCACGCTGCCGGTGGAGGCGCGGCCCGAACCGCGCCCGCCCTTCATCCGTCCTGCTCGCCCCTTGAGCGCGCGCTTGCGCTCTCCCTTGGCCATCATCGATCTCCGCAAAGTGCTGTCTCGCGCTCCCCCTGCCAGCAGCACCATTGACAGGCAAGCGTCGCTTCGCCAAAGGGGCGCCTCTCGGCAAACGGGGCCGCCTGCGCGGCTCCGAATTTTCCGCCAGAATGGTGTGGACAGGTGGCCGAGTGGTTAAAGGCAGCAGACTGTAAATCTGCCCGTGCAAGCGTACGCTGGTTCGAATCCAGCCCTGTCCACCACCTCCTTCATTTCCGGCGAACCAGCGTTCGGTTTGCGCAGCAAACCGGCTGGTGCGGTTTCGAGGCGCAGCCGAGAAGACGCCGCAGGCGACGATCCAGCCCTGTCCACGACCTCCTTCATTTCCGGCGAACCAGCGTTCGGTTTGCTCAGCAAACCGGCTGGTGCGGTTTCGAGGCGCAGCCGAGAAGACGCCGCAGGCGACAATCCAGCCCTGTCCACCACCTTCCTGCCTGGCACTTGGCGTTCCTCGCAAAACCGCCAGGCTTGCGTTCGCGCCTTGCCGATCTCCGCCTGCGGGATTAACCACGCGAACATGGAACTGACCCACCGTCCCGTCATCTCGTCGACCGGCCTGTTCACGCCGGGTGACGTGATCACCAATGAGGAGCTGGTCGCCAGCTTCAACGCCTATGTCGAGCGCTTCAATGCCGAGCATGCCGCAGAGATAACGGCAGGCGAGGTCGAGCCGCTGCAGCCCAGCTCGGTCGAATTCATCGAGAAGGCGAGCGGGATCAAGGCGCGCCACGTGATGGCCAAGGAGCCCGTGCTGGACCCGGCGATCATGGCGCCGCGCTGGGACGAGCGCAGCAATGACGAGCTTTCGATCATGGCCGAAATCGGCGTGAAAGCGGCGCGGCAGGCGCTGGAACGCGCAGGCCGCGATCCGGCAGATGTCGATGCGGTGCTGTGTGCAGCCTCGAACATGCAGCGCGCCTATCCGGCGATGGCGATCGAAATCCAGAATGAACTGGGCATCGACGGCTTCGGCTTCGACATGAACGTCGCGTGCTCTTCTGCCACTTTCGGCATCCAGACCGCGGCGGACTATATCCGTGCGGGCAATGCGAAGAGCGTGCTGGTGGTGAGCCCCGAAATCACTTCGGGCCATCTCAACTGGCGCGATCGCGACAGCCACTTCATCTTCGGCGACGTCGCCACGGCGGTGCTGGTGGAAGATGCCGCGATCGCTCCGGCGGCGCATTGGGATATCCTGGGCACGAAGCTGAAGACGGTATTCTCGAACAACATCCGCAACAATTTCGGCTTCCTCAATCGCGCGCATCCGGACAGTGCGGGAACGGCAGACAAGCTGTTCGTCCAGGAAGGGCGCAAGGTATTCAAGGAAGTGGTGCCGATGGTCGCGCAGATGATCGTCGACGAAGCGGGGCGGCTGGGGATCGATCCGCAATCGCTGCGGCGGCTGTGGCTGCACCAGGCGAATGCGGGGATGAACCGGCTGATTTCGCACCGCGTGCTAGGCCATGAAGCGAATGAGGATGAAAGCCCCACCGTGCTCGATACCTATGCCAACACATCCAGCGCCGGCTCGATCATCGCGTTCCACCAGCACAGCGAGGATCTGGCGCCGGGCGACACCGGGCTGATCTGCAGCTTCGGTGCGGGCTATTCGGCGGGCACCGTCTTCGTGCGGAAGACCGCCTGAGCACAGCCGACAGGCTTCGCTTGCAGCGCCCCGCCACAGGCCCTAGATGCGGGGCATGGCAGGTCAATTACTAGATAATAAGGGTCGCGGCGAAGTCAGCTGGAGCTGGCCCTCGATCCACCCCGAAGGGCGCAAGTTCGGTCTGATCGCGATCGGACTCAGCCTGATTCCACTCCTTTTGCTCGATTGGGAAATCGTCGGCTGGCCGATGCTTTTGCTGTCGGCGGGGGTGTTCGCTTTCTTCCGCGATCCCGAACGCGTGGTGCCGCAGGGCGACAATGTGATTGTCGCTCCGGCTGACGGGCTCGTGTCGATGATCGCGCAGGTCGAACCGCCGGAGGAACTGCGGGTCGATGACGGTTCGGGCGCGCCGGGGCTGCCCGACGGGCCGGTCACGCGCATCTCGATTTTCATGAGCGTGTTCGATGTGCACATCAATCGCGCGCCGATCAGCGGCACCGTGCAGCGCCTGGTCTATATCCCGGGCAAGTTCATGAACGCCGACCTCGACAAGGCGAGTGAAGAGAACGAGCGCCAGCATTTCCTGATCGAACGGCAGGACGGGTTGAAGATCGGCTTCACCCAGATCGCCGGGCTGGTGGCGCGGCGCATCGTGCCTTTCGTAAAGCCGGGTGACATTGTGGCTGTGGGCCAGCGGGTCGGCCTGATCCGCTTCGGCAGCCGGGTTGACGTCTATCTGCCTGCAGGCACCGAACCCAAGGTGCTGATGGGGCAGAAGATCGTGGCGGGCGAGACGATTTTGGCCGAGCTCGGCAGCCAGAAGTTGCTCGAAGGCATCGCGCAGTGACTGAGGCGCCGCGCGAGGATGGCGCGGCAGAGGGCGCGCCGCGGGTCGGGCCCAAGGCGGCCGAGGATGAATTGCCGGTGGGCAAGCATCCGGGCGGGCTCTCGCTTCGCGCGATGCTTCCCAATGCGATTACCGCCGCGGCGCTGGCTTCCGGCCTCACCGGCATTCGCTTCGCCATATCGGGCGATTGGAACCTTGCGGTCTATGCGATCATCCTGGCGGGCCTGCTCGATGGGATCGACGGGCGCATCGCGCGGCTTTTGAAGGCGCAGTCGCGCTTCGGGGCGGAGCTCGACAGCCTGGCGGACTCCCTTTCATTCGGCGTGGCGCCCGCGCTGATCCTCTATCTCTGGTCGATCCAGGACTTGCCGCGCCTTGGCTGGTTCGCGTCGCTGGCCTTTGCGATTTGTTGTGCGCTGCGGCTTGCGCGGTTCAATGCGCAGATCGACACCGACGAGCAACCGCACAAATCCGCCGGATTCCTGACCGGTGTGCCGGCGCCCGTTGGTGCGGGCCTTGCCTTCGTGCCGTTCTACCTCTGGACCGCGACCGGCGTTGAGGAATTCCGCAACCCGGTTTTCGTGGCGATCTGGCTGGCTGCTGTCGGCGTGTTGATGATCTCGAACATCGCGACCTTCAGCTGGAAATCGATCCGGCCGCGGCGAAGCATCAGGCTTGAGGTGATTGCCGTATTCGCGCTGGCATTCGGCGCATTGTTGCAAGAGCCGTGGTGGACGCTTGCCGGGATCTGCGCGATCTATCTGGCGCTGATGCCGCTTGCGCTGATGCGCTACGGCAAGATCAGGCAGCAGCGGCGAGAGCTGCAGCGCGCATCCGCTGATTGACCGGTGCGACCGGGCGCAGCATCACGACTGCCCCGGCGCTGACACCCACAGGCACATTACGCACATTCGCCAGTTCGCGCTGCGCAGCTTTCCATGCGTGGCGGAACCGCAGGGCACTGTCGGCTAGAGAGACAGCTGCGGCGATGGCGGCCACAAGGAACAAGGCGATCAGCAAATAGCTCAGCATGGTTCTATCTCCCCGGTTTAGCGCCACTGCATTCACCTTGTGAGAGCCTGCAATAGCGATGTACCACGTTTGTTCCAGCATGTAGTTCCCTATTTGTTCCGGCCCGTCAAGCGGGAAAATCCCCGCGGAAGAGAAATTTCGCAAATCGGGCTGGATTTTTCGGGATTCCGCCGCTAGGGCGCGCGGCGTTCGCAAAGCAGGAAGCATGTCGTTTCCGTCAATGCGGGCAAATCCACATGGAAGGCGCACATACCGGTGCCTCTCGCGGGAATGACCGCAACGAGGTTCCAGCTTTCCAGAGGCATAACCGGAAAGGAATTTACTTATGGCGGCTCCTACCGTCACCATGCAGCAATTGATCGAGGCCGGCGCACACTTCGGCCACCAGACCCACCGCTGGAACCCGCGGATGAAGCCGTACATCTTCGGCGCCCGCAACGGTGTTCACATCATCGACCTGTCGCAGACCGTGCCGCTGATGGCGCGCGCGCTGGACTTCGTCGAGCAGACCGTCCGTGCAGGCGGCAAGGTGCTGTTCGTCGGCACCAAGCGCCAGGCGCAGGATCCGATCGCGCAGGCTGCGCGCCAGTCGGGCCAGCACTTCGTCAACCACCGCTGGCTGGGCGGCATGCTCACCAACTGGAAGACGATTTCGGGTTCGATCAAGCGCCTCAAGACGCTCGAGGAACAGCTTTCGGGCGACACCAGCGGCTTCACCAAGAAGGAAGTGCTGCAGCTGACTCGCGAACGCGAAAAGCTCGAAATGTCGCTTGGCGGCATCCGCGACATGGGCGGCATCCCCGACGTGATGTTCGTGATCGACGCCAACAAGGAAGACCTGGCGATCAAGGAAGCCGCAGTTCTCGGCATCCCCGTGATCGGGGTGCTCGACACCAATGTCGATCCGACCGGCATCGCTTTCCCGATTCCGGGCAATGACGACGCTGCCCGCGCAGTGCGCCTTTATTGCGACGCCATCGCCGGTGCGGCGATTGCCGGTCGCGGCGGCGCAGTGGCCGACAGCGGCGCCGACGTTGGCGCGATGGAACAGCCGCCGGCAGAAGTCGACGCCTGATCTCTTGGCGACGGGCCGCAACCGGCCCGTCACAATCCAGAACTAGCGCACCGGGCCATCTCCCTGGGCCCGGTGTCCAATTAATTTGAAAAGGAAATCACCATGGCTGCATTCACTGCCGCTGATGTGAAGGCCCTGCGCGAAAAGACCGGCGCGGGCATGATGGACGCCAAGAAGGCGCTCGAAGAAGCGAATGGCGACATTGAAGCCGCGATCGACGCGCTGCGTGCGAAGGGCCTCGCCACCGCACAGAAGAAGTCGAGCCGCACCGCTGCCGAAGGCCTCGTTGGCGTTGCCGTTGCCGGCACCAAGGGCGTTGCCGTCGAAGTAAACTCGGAAACGGACTTCGTCGCCAAGAACGACCAGTTCCAGGATTTCGTGCGTAAGGCCACTTCGGTCGCGCTGGGCCTGGGCGCTGACGACGTCGAAGCGCTCAAAGGCGCTGCCTATCCCGATGGCGGCACTGTGGCTGAAAAGCTGACCAACAACGTCGCGACCATCGGCGAGAACCAGCAGGTTCGCCGCATGAAGAGCGTCGCCGTGTCGCAGGGCGTGATCGTGCCTTACGTCCACAATGCGGCTGCCGAAGGCCTGGGCAAGATTGGCGTGCTTGTCGCGCTTGAAAGCGCGGCTTCGGCTGACGTGCTCGAGCCGCTTGGCAAGCAGCTGGCCATGCATATCGCTTCGATGTTCCCGCAAGCGCTCGACGCCGACGGCCTTGATCCCGAAGTGATCGATCGCGAGCGCAAGATCGCCGCCGAAAAGGCTGCCGAAAGCGGCAAGCCTGCCGACGTGCAGGAAAAGATGGTTGAAGGCGCGGTGAAGAAGTTCGCCAAAGAAAACGCGCTGCTCAGCCAGGCTTTCGTGATGGACAACAAGCTGACGGTTGCTGATGCGGTCGCCAAGGCGGGCAAGGATGCCGGTAGCGTGATCGTGCTGAAGGACTATGTCCGCTTCCAGCTCGGCGAAGGCATCGAAAAGGAAGTCAGCGACTTCGCGGCCGAAGTGGCTGCTGCCGTCGCCGGCTAAGCTTTTCGAATCATCGGAAAAACGGCACGGGCCGGGTGGCATTCGCCATCCGGCCCGTTGTTTTTCGTAGGTGCTTCGCGCATCGGCCGATCAAATCCGGGTCGGAGGAAATTATGCGTTTTTCAAAGGTGTTACTGGCTGGTGCCGTAATGTTAGCTGCCTGTTCGGCTGCACCATCGACACAGGCCGGCAGCAATCCGGCGGCCAATGTCGCCAACCAACGGGGCGAGGGTCAGCCCTATGAGATATTGGGGACGCAGGTGTTCGATCTGCCGGACCCCGCCAGCGACATTGTCTATCAGGTCTTTATAAACCTGCCGCCAAGCTATGGCACGGATACTGCTCGCACCTATCCAGTCGTCTATGTGACAGACGCCGATTACGGCTTCCCTATGCTGCGCCTGATTGGGCGACGGATGAACAATGCGACCCCCAAAGTCGAAGAGTTCATCCTGGTCGGCCTTTCATACGAAAAGGGGCAGGACTCGATGGTGAGCCGCCGACGCGATTACACCCCGACGCCCAACGGGGCCTCGGATGCCCCGAAGGATGCCCGCCATGGCGAATCCCTGCGCTATCGCGACTATCTGCGCGATACTGTGATGCCCTTTGTCGAGGCCCGCTTCCGTGCGGAACCGAGCCGGCGCGTCTATGTCGGCCATTCCTATGGCGGCCTGCTGGGTGCGCAAATCCTGATGACCGACCCCAAGATGTTCAGCGGATATGTGCTGGGAAGCCCGTCATTCTGGTTCGATAAGCAATATTTGCTGAAGCAGGCGCCGCAATTGCTTGATCGGCTCGGGAGGATCGATGCCGACGTTTACATGTATGTCGGCGAATACGAAGCGCTCCGCGTTGGCGATCGGCGATACATGCAGGAAGTGGACATGGTGGCTGACAACCGCGCCTTTGCCGAACTGCTTCGCTCCAAAGGCTATCCAGGCCTGAAGCTGCAATCGGATGTCCTCATGGATGAAGACCATATGTCGGTCGCGCCTCGCGGTTTCACCAAGGGCTTGCTGCATACCTTGCCGGCGCGATAGCCGCGCGGAAATCGCGGCCTTTCCCTTTGCGCGCAGCGGACTAGGTGGCTAAGGACTCAGCCCAGTTCCCAACCCGCAAGGATTCTGATCGCCAATGTCCGCTCCCCGTTACAAACGCATCCTGCTGAAGCTCTCGGGCGAGGTGCTGATGGGAGACCAGCAATTCGGCATCGATCCGGCTTTCGTGGCCGAACTGGCCAAGGAAGTGAAAGCGGCAAAGGATACCGGGCTCGAAATCTGCCTGGTGATCGGCGGCGGCAATATCTTCCGCGGCATGGCCGGTGCTGCGCAGGGCATGGACCGGGCGCAGGCCGATTACATGGGAATGCTCGCGACCGTGATGAACGCGCTGGCGATGCAGAACGCGCTCGAACAACTGGGCGTCCACACCCGCGTGCAGAGCGCGATCCAGATGGACCAGGTTTGCGAGCCGGTGATCCGCCGCCGGGCCGAACGCCACCTTGAAAAAGGGCGCGTGGTGATCTTCGCCGCCGGAGTCGGCAGCCCCTATTTCACTACCGACAGCGGAGCGGCGCTGCGCGCGGCGGAAATGAAGTGTGACGCGCTGCTCAAGGGTACCAGCGTCGATGGCGTCTATGATAGCGATCCCAAGCGCAATCCTGATGCAACACGTTTTGAAACAGTCACTTATGACAAGGTTCTCGCAGACAATCTGAAGATGATGGACGCTTCCGCCGTGGCGCTTTGCCGCGACAATGAGATCCCGATCGTGGTCTTCTCGATCCGCGAAAAGGGCAACCTTGCCCGCGTACTGTCGGGCGAAGGCGTCCAGACTATCGTGCAAGACAAGTAATTGAAGAGACAAGAGGAAGCCTGACCCATGGCCAAATACGACAAAGCCGATATCGAGCGCCGTATGAAGGGCGCCGTGGAGAGCCTGAAGGGCGATCTTTCGGGCTTGCGCACCGGCCGCGCCAACACCAGCCTGCTCGATCCCGTGGTGGTCGAGGTCTACGGCGCGATGATGCCGCTCAACCAGGTCGCAACCGTGTCCGCGCCCGAGCCGCGCATGCTCAGCGTGCAGGTGTGGGACAAGTCAAACCTGATCGCCGTGGAAAAGGGCATTGCCAAGGCCAACCTTGGCCTCAACCCGATGATCGACGGCCAGACCTTGCGCTTGCCCTTGCCGGACCTGACCGAAGAGCGCCGCAAGGATCTTGCCAAGCTGGCCGGCGAATATGGCGAGAAGGCAAAGATTGCGATCCGCAACGTGCGCCGCGACGGTATGGAAGCGCTGAAGGAAGACGAGAAGAAGAAGGAAATCTCCGAAGACGATCGCAAGCGGTCCGAGGATGAAGTCCAGAAACTGACCGATTCCCATGTCGCCGAAACGGACGCTGCAGTGGCGGCGAAGGTGAAGGAAATCCTGACCCAGTGATGGGCGGGGTCGCTGGAGAGGGCTGATGGGCGGCCAAAGCGCCAAGGATTCTGCGCGCGCCCGGCATGTCGCCATCATCATGGATGGCAACGGTCGTTGGGCCAAAAGGCGCGGCTTGCCGCGGTCGCTCGGTCACCAGCGCGGGGTCGAAGCGGTCCGGCGGCTGGTGCGCAGCCTTGAGCCGATGGGGCTCGAATGCCTGACGCTCTACGCCTTTTCGTCGGAGAACTGGAAACGGTCCGAGGATGAAGTCGATGATTTGATGAATTTGATGCGCAAGTTCATCAAGTCGGACCTGCCCGAATTCGTGGCGAACAACGTGCGCCTCAAGATCATCGGCGACTGGCAAGGGCTGGCGCCCGATATCGTCGGCATGCTCGAAGACGCGCTGGCGCAAACCGCCAATGGCAAGCAGACACTGGCCGTGGCGCTGAACTATGGCTCGCAGCAAGAGATTGCGCGCGCTGCCGCCAAGGCAGCGGCAATCGGTGAAATCACTACGGAGAGCATCGCCGCGCAGCTCGACACTGCCGACTTGCCACCGCTCGACCTGCTGATCCGCACCAGCGGCGAGATCCGCCTGTCGAATTTCCTGCTGTGGCAGTCGGCCTATGCGGAAATGCTATTCGTTGACACGCTGTGGCCCGATTTCACACCGGAGATGCTTGAGCAGGCGCTCGACGATTTTGCACAGAGGGAGCGGCGCTTTGGTGGACGGTGAGGCCCCGGTGAAGAAGAATTCCGACCTGCCGGTTCGGGTCGTTTCCGCAATCGTGATGCTGGCGATTGCCGGCACGGCGCTATGGCTGGGCGGCTGGTGGTGGCGCGGCTTTGCCATCCTGGTTGGGGCGCTGTGCCTGGCCGAATTCGTGCGGCTGGTGCTGCGCGCGACCGAGCAACCGCTCAACCGGATCGCCGGGACCGTTTTTGGCACCGCCTATGTAGCGATTGCAGTGATCTCGCTCGCGTCCCTGCCATTGGGAGTGGTGTTGGGGATCGTGGCCATCGTCGTCGCAACTGACACTGGAGCCTATTTCAGCGGGCGCGCGATTGGCGGGCCGAAGATCGCCCCGAAGATCAGCCCGTCCAAGACCTGGGCGGGGCTTGGCGGCGGCATGCTCGCTGCCGGAATCGTGTCTGCAGGGACGTTTGCCTGGAACACAGGCGAACTGGTGATGCGCCCAATGCTGTTCATCGCCTTTGCTATCGGGGCCATGTTGGCCGTGGTCGCGCAAACGGGCGATTTCTTCGAGAGCTGGCTTAAGCGCAGCGCAGGGATGAAGGACAGTTCGCAGCTCATCCCGGGCCATGGGGGCGTGTTCGACCGGGTTGACGGGTTGCTGCCTGTGGCGATCATCGGCGCATTGCTTTGGGGGATGCATCCCTGATGCCGCGCAGCATTTCGATTCTTGGCGCGACCGGATCGGTGGGCGAGCGCACGCTCGACCTGATCCGCCGCAACCGCGACGCATGGCGGGTCGAAGTGCTTACGGCAAACGGCAGCGCGGCGAAGCTGGCCGAGTTTGCGCGTGAATTCGATGCCAGACTTGCGGTCCTAAGCGACGAGAGCCGACTGCCTGAACTGCGTGAGGCGCTGGCAGGCAGCGGGGTCGAGGCCGCCGGTGGCCGCGCGGCCCTGTGCGAGGCTGCTGCGCGCCCTGTCGATATCACTGTGGCGGCTATCGTTGGCTGCGCCGGGCTTGCGCCCGTGATGGCGGCGATCGAGCGCGGCGGCACCGTCGCGCTCGCCAACAAGGAAGCGCTGGTTTCCGCTGGCGAAGTGATGACTGCGGCCGTCGCACGGCATGGTGCCACGCTGCTTCCGGTCGACAGCGAGCACAATGCCATCTTCCAATGCCTGCAAGGCAACAGGATCGAGGACGTGGCGCGGATCACGCTCACCGCGAGCGGCGGGCCGTTCCGCACATGGACGCAGGAACAGCTTGAGGCCGCAACCCCCGAGCAGGCTGTTGCGCATCCCAATTGGGATATGGGCGCCAAGATCAGCGTCGACAGCGCGACGATGATGAACAAGGGCCTCGAATATATCGAGGCGCATCATTTGTTCCCGGTCGGGCTGGATCGTCTGAAGATCGTGGTGCACCCGCAGAGCGTGATCCACTCGATGGTGGAATATCGCGACCGTTCGACCTTGGCGCAGTTGGGTCCCTCGGACATGCGCGTCCCTATTGCGTCGTGCCTTGCCTGGCCGCAGCGCATGGATACGCCGATGGCGCCGCTTGACCTCGCGGCCATCGGCGAGCTCAGCTTCTTCCCGCCGGACGAGCAGCGCTTTCCCGCGACGCGCTTGGCGCGCCAGGCGATCGAAGCCGGGGCAGGGGCGCCCGCGACGCTTAATGCCGCCAACGAGGTGGCCGTAGCGGCATTCCTGGCCGGTCAGATCGGGTTCACACGTATTGCGGCAGTGGTCGAAAGCACATTGAGCCGCTATAGCGCGCCGACACCTGCCAGCCTCGACGATGTCCTTGGCGTCGATCGCGAGGCGAGAGTATTTGCGAGCGAAATGCTGGAGCATGCATAATTGATTGAAACACCGCCTGTTTGGATGTGGATCGTCGGCTTCCTGCTGGTGCTGGGGCCGTTGGTGACGGTGCATGAGCTGGGGCATTACCTGGTCGGGCGCTGGTTCGGCGTGAAGGCCGATGCATTTTCGATCGGTTTCGGCAAGGAGCTGACCGGCTGGACCGACCGGCGCGGCACGCGCTGGAAGCTCGCCACCATTCCCCTCGGCGGCTACGTCCAGTTCAAGGGGGACATGAACCCCGCGAGCATGCCCAACCCCGATGCACCGATCGAATTCGACACGTTCCAGTGCAAGCCGTTGTGGCAGCGTGCGCTGATCGTCCTTGCCGGCCCGATGACCAATCTGCTGGTGGCTGTGGCGATTTTCGCGTCCTTCAATTTCGCATACGGCAAGGTTGAGGCGCATAACGAGATCGGCAGTTTCGCCGAAGTTTCTGCAGCACGCGATGCAGGCTTGCGCGAAGGCGATTTGATCAAGGCAATCGATAGCGAGAAGATCGAGGATTTTGCCGACATCGGCCCGATGGTGATGATGTATCCGGGGCGTGAGGTCGAAATCACCTTCGAGCGTGGCGGCGTTGAGCAAGTGCTCCCCGTGGTGATTGGCGAAAGCATCGAAAGCGACCGCTTCGGCAATGAATCGCGGATCGGGCGCCTCGGCGTCTATTCGCAGGAGCCCGAATTCGTTCCGGTCGGGCCGGTTGAATCGGTCACGCTGGCGTTCGACCAGAGTATCGGCCTGATGGAAATGATGGTCACCGGGATCAAGCAGATCATCATTGGCGACCGTTCGATCAAGGAGCTTGGCGGGCCGATCAAGATCGCGAAATATTCAGGCGAGCAGATGAGCCTGGGGCCGCTGGCGCTGGTCAGCTTCGCTGCGCTGATTTCAATTAACTTGGCATTCATCAACCTCTTGCCAATCCCCGCACTCGACGGCGGGCACCTGGCTTTCTACGCGGCAGAAGCAGTCCGCCGGAAGCCGGTCGGCCCGCGCGGCCAGGAATGGGCGTACCGTACCGGCGTGGCTCTCGTGCTGATGCTGATGGTCGTCGTTACGGTGAACGACATCGTCTCGCTGCCGATTTTCGGGAGTTAGTCGGGGAAAGCACACCGTTGGGCGGCGATTGGCGGCAGGCGCCGCTTGATTGCCAACCCGGCATCGGGCACAGGCGGCTGGAATGCTGCCAGTCCCGCGTCTTGCCGGGTCCCGGGGGCGGCACTTGAAGAGTTAAAGTTGGACGGGAAGCTTGCAAATATGAGTGGAAGTATCAGGGCGCGTGCTGGCGAAGCTGTTCCCGCCGGTCGACTGGCCGCATTGCTGCTGGGGACCACCATGCTGGCCGGCTTGCCCGCGCCCGTTTTCGCGCAGAGTGCCGAAGAAGGCGATGCGCAGCAGCAAGCGCAGCCTCAGCCGCCTGCCGCCGCCGAAACGATCCGCTCGATCACTGTGGTTGGTGCCGAGCGGCTCGAGGCGCAGACGATCCTCAGCTACATTCGCCTGCGCGTTGGCGAGGAATATACTTCGACCGCAGCGGACGCCGCGCTGAAGGACCTTGGCGCGACCGAGCTATTCTCCAACTTCTCGATCCGCAACGATGCCGGGAGCGTCGTGATCAATGTCACCGAGAATCCGGTGATCAACCGTATCATCCTGGAAGGCAACAAGCGGCTCAAGAACGACAAGATCGTGCCCGAAATCAAGCTTTCGGCGCGCCAGATCTTTACCCGTTCCAAGGTGCGCGCCGACGTTGCCCGCATCATCGAGCTCTACAAACGCCAGGGCCGTTTCGCCGCTACGGTTGAGCCCAAGATGGTGCAGCTGCCGCAGAACCGCGTCGATATCGTTTTCGAGATCAACGAAGGGCCCAAGTCCAAGGTCCGCCAGATCAATATCATCGGGAACGAAGAATTCTCCGATGGCGAACTGCGCAGCGAAATGGTGACCAAGCAGGCACGCTGGCACCGTTTCTTCAGCTCGAACACCAGCTACGATCCCGATCGCCTGGCCTTCGACCAGCAGAAGCTGCGCCAGTTCTACCTCACCGAGGGCTATGCCGACTTCCGCGTCGTTTCGGCGGTGGCCGAACTCACTCCGGACAAGCGCGACTTCATCATCACCTATGTGGTGGAAGAAGGCGATCGCTACAAATTTGGCGACGTGTCGGTCGAAAGCCAGCTGCGCGATTTCGACAGCGACCGGATGACCGCCAACCTGCCGATGAAGGCGGGCGACTGGTACGACGCCAAGATGGTCGAAGACACCGTCGAACAGATGACCGAGCTCGCGGGAACTTTCGGCTATGCCTTCGCAGAGGTGCAGCCGCGCTTCGATCGCAGCCGCGAAGACCTGACCATGAAGGTCAATTTCGTGATCCGCGATGCACCGCGCGTCTATGTCGAGCGCGTTGATGTCAACGGCAACACGCTGACACAGGACAAGGTGGTCCGCCGCGAATTCCGCATTGCAGAAGGCGACGCGTTCAACTCGCTGCAGGTCAAGCGCACCACGGCACGCATCAACTCGCTGGGTTACTTCCAGGAGAACTTCGAAGTTGCCCAGGCGGAAGGCAGCCAGCCTGACCGGATCGTTCTTGAAGCCAATGTGGAAGAACAGCCGACCGGCGAACTCCAGCTTTCGGCGGGCTTCTCGTCGCTCGAGCGGTTCATCCTTTCGGCCTCGATCCGCCAGCGCAACTTCCGCGGTCGCGGCCAAACGGTTGGCTTCAGCGTCAACTGGTCGCGCTACAGCCGCGCGGCGTCGGTCAGCTTCACCGAGCCATACCTGTTCGACAAGAACATTTCCGCGGGCGTCGACATTTACCGTCGCGACTTCAACAGCTTCAATTACTACAGCAGCAACCGCAACCGCACCTTCGAGCAATCGACAACCGGTTTCTCGCTGCGCGCAGGTGTGCCGCTCACCGAATATATCTCGCTGATCGGCAGCTACACGCTGAACTTCGACGACATTAGCCTCGATCCGAACGTCTATTTCTCGGATTTCGACGGCGACGGCATCCGCACTTGCGAACCGCTCTATGCCGGGCGCTATTTGTGCGAAGCAGTGGGCAAGCGTACGAGCTCGATCCTCGGGGTCAGCCTCGTGTACAACTCGCTCGACAGCCGCCTGCGCCCGACTCGCGGCAGCAATATGTCGCTGACCACCGAATTCGCCGGCCTGGGCGGTTCGGTGAAATATGCGCGTGTTCGCGGCAAGGCTGCCAGATATTGGCCGATGGGCAGCGGGTTCATCTTCTCGGTCGCCGCAGAAGGCGGCGCCATCCATTCGCTTGGCGGCAATGAGGAGCCCGGCACCGACGGTGTGATCCTGACCGATCGTTTCCAGCTTGGCGAGCCGCAGATTCGCGGCTTCGACATTCGCGGCGTGGGCCCGCGCGTGCTGCGCCAGCAGTATGTCGATGATGAGAATGGCGATCCCGTGTTGATCACCGATCGCAAGCGTGTGATCGACGATGCGCTGGGTGGCCGCATGTATTATCTCGGACGCGCAGAGCTCGAGATTCCGCTCGGCACCGGAGCCCGCGAAATGGGCCTGCGGCCGTCGATCTTCGTCGATGCCGGCGCGCTCTTCTCCGTCACCAGGCCTCAGTTGCAGGATAACCCCAATGGGCTCCAGCAGCGCGACACGGATGGAAACCTGCTGTATATCGAGCGGGTTGCGAATACCGATGGCACGTTCTCGAACGTCATCACAACCAATCCGCTGGCTGCCGATGGCATCACCGCCAATACGGCTTCGATCATCCCGAAC
This sequence comes from Altererythrobacter sp. Z27, assembly GCF_052683155.1. NCBI lineage: Bacteria > Pseudomonadati > Pseudomonadota > Alphaproteobacteria > Sphingomonadales > Erythrobacteraceae > Altererythrobacter > Altererythrobacter sp. Z27. The sequence continues at coordinate 342,213 of NZ_JBQYMC010000001.1, forward strand.
AGCCGCTTCAAGGAAATCTTCCTGGGCGACTCGGCAATGCCGCGCGTTTCGATCGGCATCGGGGTCAACTGGAATTCGCCATTCGGTCCCTTCCGGATCGACTTCTCCCGCGTGCTCCGCAAGGAGCCGGGCGATGACACCAAAAGCTTCTCGTTCAACGTAGGAACTCAATTCTGATGAAACTTATCTCGTCCTTGCTCGCAGCAGCGAGCCTTTCGACGGCGGCTCTGGTTGCCGTTCCCGCAGCAGCCCAGGTGCAGGGCAACATTGCGACGGTGAATGCGCCGGCCGTAGTCATCAATTCGAATGCTTTCACCACCGCTTACCAGCAGATCGCGACGACCTATAAGCCGCAGCTCGACGCGATCCAGGCACGCCAGCAGGAAAGCCAGACGCTGCTGCAGCAGCTTGATACCAACAAGGACAACCAGCTTGACGAGGCCGAGCAGCAGGCCGCGCAGAATTCGCCGCAGGCGACGCGCCTGCAGGCGATCGAGCAGGAGGTCGCCCAGCTGACCGACCAGGTCGAAGCGGCCCGCGTCTATGCGATCGAACAGATCCTGGCGCAGTACCGCCCGGCGCTTGAGGAAGTGGTGCAGCAGCTGCGCATCCAGGTCGTGCTGACGCCCGACGTTGTGGTCTATGCGCCGCAGCAAGCCAATATCACGCAACAGGTTACCGCTGCGGTCAATGCGAAGGTGCCTTCGGTGGCGATCGTCCCGCCGCAGAACTGGCGCCCGACCCGCAATGCGGTCGCGATCTATCAGCAGATCCAGCAGACACTGATGGCGGCGCAGGCTATCCAGGCGCAGCAACAGGCGGCGCAGCAGCCGAACCCGCAGGCGCCGAGCGGCCGCTAAGAACGGAAAAAAGGAGGCAGGGCCATGAGTGAAGCGACGGGCGCAGGCGCCTATGACATCCAGCGAATCCTCAAAGCCCTGCCGCACCGCTATCCGTTGCTGCTGGTCGATCGGGTCAGGTCGATCGAACTGGGCGAACGTATCCATGCGGTGAAAGCGGTCTCCTTCAACGAAGACTTCTTCCAGGGGCATTTTCCCGGGGCACCGATCATGCCGGGTGTGCTGCAGATCGAGGCGCTGGCGCAGGCTGCGGCGATCCTGGGCATCGAGACGCTCGAACTCGCGGGCACCGGCAAGCTGGTGTTCTTCATGGGTATCGACGGCGCCAAGTTCCGCTCGCCCGTAACGCCGGGCTGCCTGCTCGATCTGGAAGTAGAATTCCTCCAGAAGCGCAGCCGGGTCTATAAATTCAAGGGCCGCGCCAGCGTGGATGGCAAGACGACCACCGAGTGCGAATTCACGGCGATGATCGCGGATCCGCCATCCGATTGAGCGCCTATCGGCTGTTTGAAAATTAGGGTCGCACTATGAAACGCCACTTTGGCTCTGTCATCGCGCTGGCATTGGCACTGGCACTGGCAATGGCTGCCCCTGCGACTGCGCAGGAAGTGCTGCAGGACAATGCCGAAGTGGCGGCCATGTTCGCGGCGGACCAGTCGCAGCGCATGGCAGATACCGATGATCACGAGGCAGCAGCGCGCGCCGACGAACAGCGGCGCATTCGTACGCGCGAGCTGTTCGAGGCAGGCGAGTTGAAGACCGGCACCGATTACTTCGGTGCTGCTTTTATCTTCCAGCACGGCAACGAACCGCGCGACTATCTGCTGGCGCATGTGCTGGCTGTGCGTGCTGCTGCCCTTGGGCATAAGGATGCGGAATGGATCGCGGCGGCCACGCTGGATCGCTATCTCCAGAGCATCGGCCAGCCCCAGATTTACGGCACGCAGTATCGCTTCCCGAATGAGGGTGGCGTAACCATGGAACCCTATGACCGGGCCTTGCTGGTTGATGCGCTGCGCAAGGCATCGAGCGCAGGCGACCTTGCCGTCCAGGAACGCAAGCTGGCCGAATATGCCAAGCTGGTGCCGCCGGCCGAGGCTGGCGGCGACGAGGCCGGGAGCAACTGAGCCACCGAGAGTGGTTGCATTGCCTGGCGTTTGCCGCTAGTGGCGCCGCTTTCCGAGATCACAGCACCGCCGGTCGGAACCGGCGCAACGCTACAAAGGATATTTGACATGAAAGCCGAAGGGCATCCCGACTACCACATGATCACGGTCAAGATGACCGATGGCACCGAATTCCAGACCCGCTCGACCTGGGGCAGCGAAGGCGACGTCCTGGCGCTCGAAATCGACCCCACCAGCCACCCGGCATGGACCGGCGGCCGTCAGCAGGTTTCCGAAGGTGGTCGCGTTGCCGCCTTCAACAAGCGCTTCGGCGGTCTTACGCTCAAGAAGTAAGCGCTTTTGCAAGCTAAGCGGTCGCAAGGCCGCGAAGGGAAGGGCGGTCCGACGGGGCCGCCTTTTTCGTTTCAGCCCCGTCTTCGCATCAGGCAGCGACGCTTATGCGCATTTGATGCAGCGCGTGGCGATCGGGCGCGCCTTGAGCCGTTCCAGCGAGATCGGCTCACCACAGATCGCGCAAGTGCCATAGGTTCCGTTCTCGATCCGCAGCAAGGCGAGCCTAATCTGCTGGATCTCCGAACGCAACACATCGTCTACGCCTTCGAGCGCCTCGTCATCGGCAAGATCGACCGCTTGTTCCTCCCAGTCGGCATCGAGCGGATGGCGCAAATCGTCCTCGATCACTTCGGTGCGCTCAAGCAAGTCCGCAAGCCGCACCTTGAGTTGGGTCGCGATGTCGCTGTAGTCGGTCATTCGTATCCCCATTCCTTTTCACGATACCATTTGGTTATCACATATTTCAGGCCTTTGCGCACCTTCATCCCGTGATGAAGCGTGCTCGGGTTGACGCTTCCGTCCGGCCGCCGGTTGTTCCAGCTAAGCAACTTGCCGGCTTCGGGTTGGAAGGTCTTTCCGATCACTTTGAACCTTGTCGCACCGCCTGCCTCGACGTCATTGAGATAGATCATGAAAGTCCAGGTCCGCTGGCCTGCGACAGAGCAGAACTTCGCGAAATCCGCCCCCTCGGGCGCGAAATAGTCAGTGTGCGGTTTGAACTCCTGCCCCATTTCGTATCGTTGGCCCTGGATCGGTTCGCCATATGCGGGATCGATGCCGGACAAATCGGCCAGCATCGCCTCCAGCCGCTGGACCGCAGGCTCGCCGGCATTGAGATCGCAGGTCTCGCTTGTGCGAAAATAGCGATCACCATTGTCATCAGCGATGGTGCTGGGGCGACGGTTGGTTTCGATCAGTGCGGTCAGTTCCTGCCGCAAATCGTCAGGCAGGAAATCGCGGCATTGGAACAATTCGAGCCGGGGACTCGGGACGCGTTGCATTCCAGCATGTCGGAGCAGACGTTCAGCCGAAGATTCGCCGGGTCGGGACATCGGGCTCACGATAAGCAGTCTGGTGCATTCGGCAAAGCGCGAAATAATCTTGCGTGGCGCTTGCGATTGCGAAGTTTTCGCTTCCAAAACGGGCCAAGCTATGCAACAGGCTCGCGCCCGTTGCGGCTGGCCTTGACCACGCCGCGGCAGCGCGTATCAGCCCCGCTTGCGCGGCTCGACTTGCGGATGCGGGACGGGGCATGTGGCGATCGTAGCTCAGTTGGTTAGAGCGCCGGTTTGTGGTACCGGAGGTCGCGGGTTCGAACCCCGTCGATCGCCCCATTTTCTCCCTGTCAGCGCTGTCGAAAAGGCCGCCCAACAAAGGATGGGCAATGACGGCTTTCTGGAACCAACCCGATTTTGACGATCACGAACAGGTGGTGTTCGTGCGCGACGCCGCCTCGGGGCTTTCCGCGATTATCGCCATTCATTCGACCCACCTTGGCCCGGCCGCGGGTGGCACCCGTTTCTGGCACTATGTCGAACCGTCGGCGGGCATGCGCGATGCGCTGCGCCTGAGCCGCGGAATGAGCTACAAGAACGCCATGGCCGGCCTCCCGGCTGGCGGCGGCAAGGCCGTGATCCTGGCCGATTCGAACCGCACCAAGACGCCCGAGATGCTGGCTGCTTTCGCGCGGGCCGTGGACGGGCTGGGCGGCAAATACATCACCGCGCAGGACGTGGGGATGAGCGAAGCCGACATGGTCAGCCTGTCGCAGCGCACCGCACACGTCGCAGGCCTGCCCGGGCAGGGCGGGGGTGACCCTGGGCCCTTCACCGCGCGCGGCGTCTATCTTGGCGTCAAGGCAGCGGCCAAGCGCGCGCTCGGCACCGATGACATGAAGGGCGTCCGTGTGGCGATCCAGGGCGTCGGCAGCGTCGGCGGCGGCCTTGCGCGTTATCTCGCTGAAGCGGGCGCCGAACTGATCCTGGCCGATATCGACGCAGCGCGCGCTGCGGCGCTGGCCGAAGAGCTGGGCGGTATCTCGGTCAGCACCGAAGCAGTCCTTTCCGCCGATGCCGATATCGTCAGCCCCTGCGCGCTGGGCGCGATCCTGACCGAGGAATCGATCGCTTCGATCAAGGCGAAGGCGGTGGCAGGCGGTGCCAACAACCAGCTCGCAACCGGCAGCGAAGGCCGCATGCTGGTCGATCGCGGCATTCTCTATGCGCCTGACTATGTCATCAACGCGGGCGGCATCATCAGTGTGCTGCGCCATATCGACAAAGCTGGCGATGACGAGATCAATGCACGGATCGATCGCATTCCCGACCGGCTCGAAGCGGTGTGGCAGGAAAGCGAAGCCAGCGGCGCAACTCCGGCCGAAGTTGCCGACCGCATGGCGCAGCGCCTGATCGGGCGTTGAACGCAACCGACGCTTGAGATTTTTGCAGTCTTGCAGGGAGCGGGGGGCGCTGTAATACCCTCCCGAAAAGGACCTGTTCTTTCATGCATGGCTTTGCCAATCCCACGCGTTTCCTGAAGCTTGCGAACTGGCTGACACCGCTGTTGCTGGTGTCGGGGCTGCTGCTGGTCGCCGGTAGCTTGTGGTGGGGCCTGTTCAAGGTTCCGCCCGACCGGTTGATGGGTGACACGGTACGCATCCTGTTCATCCATGTTCCCGCCGCATGGCTGGGCATGGGCGGGTGGAGCGCGATCGCGATTTCGAGCCTGGCATATCTCGTGTGGAAGCACCCTCTGGCGGCAATCGCTGCCCGCGCGGCGGCAGTGCCGGGAATGGTGTTCACCGCGATCTGCCTTGCCACAGGATCGATCTGGGGCCGCCCGACCTGGGGCACATGGTGGGAATGGGACGGACGCCTCACCAGCATGTTGGTGCTGCTGTTCCTCTATTTCGGCTATATCGCCTTGTCGCAGGCTGTGGCGCGCGAAGGTGTTTCGCCCCGCATCGCGGCCATTTTCGGGCTGGTTGGCGCGATCAACATCCCCATCATCAACCGTTCGGTCGTGTGGTGGAATTCGCTGCACCAGCCGCCCAGCATCACCATGGGCAAGAGTGCGATCGATCCGGCGTTCCTTGTCCCCTTGATGGTGGCCGTGCTCGGTTTCTCATTGCTGTTCGGCGGGGTGGTATTGGCGCGGATGCGCGCGTTACTGGCCGAAGTGCAGGCCGAGGCGCGCTTGCGCCGCATGGCGCTGGAGGCTGCGTGATGCGCGAAGCACTCGATCAGTGGGACTTCGTGGTCGCGGCCTATGCCGTGGGAATGTTCGGGACTATCGCGATGGTCGCATGGGCATGGTGGGACATGCGCCGGGCGGAAGCGCGCCGAGACAAGGTGAAAAGAAAATGAGTTCGATCAAGCCCAAGCACCAGCGACTGGTGCTGGTGAGCCTGGCGCTGGTGGCGATCATCGCTGCCGGGCTGCTGGCGGCATGGGCACTGCGCAACCAGGCGAACTATTTCTACCTGCCCGACCAGATGATGGCGGATCCGCCGGCTGTGGGGCAGGCAGTGCGGCTTGGCGGCATGGTCGCGGAGGGATCGATCGAGACGCTGGCAGACGGCGTGACGGTCGCTTTCGTCGTGACCGACAAGGCGGATGCCCGGGTACCCGTGCGCTATACCGGCATCCTGCCTGACCTGTTCGTCGAAGGCTCGGGTGTGGTTGCAGAGGGCAGTCTCGGCCCCGACGGGGTATTCATCGCCGATCACCTGCTCGCCAAGCATGACGAGAATTACGTGCCGCGCGAATTGCAGGATATGGCCGAGCATCAGGGTGAACCCGGCCCGCAGGACACCGTGGTCGATAGCGAATGAGCGCTGAACTAGGCCTTGCCGCGCTGTGGATGGCCGCAGCGCTCGCGGTGCTCCAGCTCGCAGGTGGCGCAATCGCCCAGCGCGATCCGGAAGCTCCTCTGGCTGCGCTGGTTCGACCTGCGGCGATGCTGCAAGGCTTCCTGGCGCTGTTCAGCTTCGGAATGCTGCTGTGGGTCTTCGCGATCACCGATCTTTCGGTGAAGCTGGTCGCTGCCAATTCGCATTCGATGAAGCCGATGATCTTCAAGCTCTCGGGTGCGTGGGGCAACCACGAAGGTTCGATGCTGCTGTGGGTCACGGTGATGGCGCTGGCGGGTGCCCTCATCGCCTGGATCGAGAAGCGCCTGCCCGAAAAGACCATGCAGGCGACATTGGCGGCGCAGGGCTTTGTCGCACTGGGCTTCTACGCCTTCCTGCTGCTCAGCTCGAACCCGTTCGAGCGGCTGCCTGTGCCCGTGCCGGAGGGCAACGGCCTCAACCCGCTGTTGCAGGACATCGGCTTGGCCTTCCACCCGCCCACGCTCTACATGGGATATGTCGGGCTGTCGGTCGCGTTCAGCTTTGCCGTGGGCGCGCTGGTGACACGGCAAGTGACGCCCGAATTCGCGCGCGTGATGCGTCCCTGGGTGCTGGGCGCCTGGGTGTTCCTGACGATGGGCATCACCGCCGGTTCCTATTGGGCCTATTACGAGCTCGGCTGGGGTGGCTGGTGGTTCTGGGACCCGGTCGAGAACGCATCGCTCATGCCGTGGCTGGCGGCGACCGCGCTGCTCCATTCGGCCAGCGTGCTGGCAGCGCGCGATGCCTTGCGCGCCTGGACAATCATGCTGGGTGTCGTGGCCTTCTCGATGAGCATGCTCGGCACCTTCCTGGTGCGTTCGGGCATCCTCACTAGCGTCCATGCCTTTGCGGTCGATCCCGAACGCGGTTCGTTCATCCTCGCGCTGCTGACAATCTACATCGGCGGTGCGCTTTTGCTCTTCGCCTTGCGCGCCAGCACGGTTTCGGAAGGACAGCGTTTCGCCGCGACGAGCCGCGAAGGCGCGCTGGTGTTCAACAATGTGATGCTCTCGGCCATTCTCGGAATCGTGCTGCTCGGCACGCTCTATCCCTTGCTGACCGAAGCGTTCGATGTGCGCGTTTCGGTCGGCCCGCCCTATTTCAACCCGGTCGGAGCGATCTTCACGATTCCCATGCTGCTGGTGATGGCGGTGGGGCCGCTGCTGCGCTGGCGCGAAGACAATATCGAGCGGGTGCGCGCGCCAATCGCGACCTTCATTGCGCTGATCGTCACTACGGCGCTGTTCACTGTGCTGGCGAAGAATGACATCGGCATATTGCCGCTGCTTGGCCTCGCCGTGGCGGTGGGGCTGGGCGTCGCGAGTTTCATGCCGCTGCGGGGGCGCAACATCCTGCGCGTTCCATTGGCGACATGGGGCATGGTGCTCGCCCATTTCGGCGTAGCTGTTTCGCTGTTGGGCATGGCGAGCGAAAGCGCCTTTACGCAGGAGAAGCTGGTCGCGGTTGCACCGGGCGGAATTACCGAGCTTGGCGGATTCCGGATCACGCTTGAAGGCGTGGAACCCGTTGCCGGGCCCAATTGGACTGCGATGGAAGCGCGCATCAGCGCCCAGCGCGGTGAGGGCAAGCTGCATGTGCTTACCCCGCAATCGCGCAGCTTCTGGGCACCAGCGCAGGAAACGACCGAGAGCGCCTTGCTCACTCGCTGGGACGGCCAGCTTTACGCTGTGGTGGGCAATCAGGCCGACGATGGCCGCTGGCAGCTGAGGCTGTGGTGGAAGCCGCTGGTCACACTGATCTGGTTCGGCGGTCTGTTGATCTGCCTTGGCGGCACATTGGCGATCATCGGGCGGCTGGTCGGCGACCTGCGCCGTCGCCACGCCGACCGGCGCGAAGCCGAGGAACGCGAAGAAATGGCGGCGCTTCGGGCTGATACCTCCACTCCAGCCGCAACCGGGGAGACCGCGTGATGCGCTGGACGCTGTGGGTTCCTCTGCTGTTGTTCGCTTTCTTCGTCGGGCTGGCCGGTTACCAGCTTAGCCAGCCGAAGGACGAGTTCATCCATTCGACGATGATCGGCAAGCCATTGCCCGAGTTCGAACTGAAACCGGCGAGCAGCGCGCTTCCGGGCGTGTCGACCGCCGACTTCCGTGACGGCAAGCCGAAGCTACTCAACATCTGGGCAAGCTGGTGCCTGCCTTGCATCGCCGAAGCGCCGCATCTCGAAGCGCTGCGCGAAGCCGGAGTCGAGATTGTCGGCGTCGCGATCCGCGACAAGCAGGAGGATGTCGACCGGTTCCTTGAAGCTCATGGCAATCCCTATTCGCGCATCGGGGCTGATGACATCTCCGCGATCCAGCTCGAGATCGGTTCGTCGGGCGTGCCCGAAACCTTCTTGATCGACGGGCAGGGGATCATCCGCCACCAGCATATCGGCGATGTGCGCGCGGAGAACGTGCCCGAACTGATCGAGAAGCTTCGCGAGGCGGGGCAATGAGAGTGCTGGCGCTGTTCCTGGCCGCCTTGCTGGCACTGCCGCTGGCGGCGCAGGATTCGCTCCCTCCCGCGCCCTATGCCTACCAACAACTCGAGGATCCGGCGCAGGAAGCCAAGGCGATGGCGCTGATGCACACGCTGCGTTGCCTCAAGTGCCAGAGCCAGTCGATTGCCGACAGCGATGCCCCGATGGCGGGTGACATGCGCCACCAGGTCCGCACCCGCATCGCCGCTGGCGAAGATCCGGAGGCGATCCGCCAGTGGCTGGTCGACCGCTATGGCGACTATGTCAGCTACGAGCCTCGCATGACTGCCTCGACCTGGCCGCTGTTTGCAATCCCGCTTTTGTTTCTGTTGGTCGCCGGAATAATCTTGTGGAGGCGCATCGGCCGGCGTCCGGAAGGCGGGTCTGGCGAAGTATACGATGAGGCGGACCTCTGATGGTGTGGGTGCCGATCCTGTTGTTGGGCCTGTTCGCCATGCTCACGGCGATCCTGGTGCTGCGCCTGCCGCGGCAGGGGTGGATGCTGTTCGGCGCGGTGCTGATGTTCGGCCTGGCGGGCTATGGGGTGCAAGGGTCCCCGGGCCTTCCGGCTGCTCCCAAGCAGGCCATCGAACGGGCAACCCAATCGGGCGAAGCGCTGGTCGCGGCGCGTCGCGGCCTGTTCGACGATGGAACGCCTCCGCCGCATTACCTTGTGATGTCCGACGGATTTGCGCGGCAGGGCCGCTATTCCGAAGCTACGGCGCTGCTGCGGCAGGGCGTCGATGCCAACCCTGGCGATGCCGAAGGGTGGCTGGCGCTGGCGATCGCGCTGGTAGAGCATGCCGACGGGCAACTCACACCACCCGCGCTCTATGCTTTCGAGCGGGCGCAAGAGGCGTTTCCGGCCCATCCGGGCGCGGGCTATTTTCTCGGCATGGCCTACCTTCGCGCGGGCAAGCCGGTTGAGGCGCGCAAGGTGTGGGCGGAGCTGCTTGAGCGCTCGCCTGCGGACGCGCCCTGGCGCGAGGATTTGGCGTTTCGCATTGCAGGGCTCGACGAATTGATTGCCCAGATGGAAGGCATGCGGCAAATGATGGAAACACAGCGCACTGCGCCCGCTTCACCCGCGATGGAGGAGCGCCCCTGAGGCGCGACTTGCAGCGGGCATATGGCGGTGCTAAGCGCGCCGGCGTTTTGCTGTCGGGACGTTTGCGGCAGCCATTTGGAGCAGCGCTTTTCGGGCGCTCGGGCAGTACCGGGGACAATCGGGAAATCCTTTGACTATGAGCGAAGCATCAACCCCAGTGCACCAGCCTCACGGCGTCCCCGGCAAGGGGCACAGCGCGTCGAAGGCTGCGTTGGCGGTCGGTGCGATCGGCATCGTTTTCGGCGATATCGGCACCAGCCCGCTCTATGCGTTCCGTGAAACCTTTCGCGGCGCGCACCACCTGCCGATCGACGATTTGCATGTGTTGGGCGTCGTCAGCCTGATCTTCTGGTCGATGACGCTGGTCGTCGCGATCCAGTATGTCACGATCCTGATGCGGGCCGACAACAAGGGGCAGGGCGGCAGCCTTGCCCTGGTGGCGCTGATTTCGCGCAGCATCGGCAAGACGAAATATAGTTGGGTGGCGGTGCTGCTCGGCGTGTTTGCGACATCGCTGTTCTATGGCGACAGCATGATCACGCCAGCGATCTCCGTGCTGTCCGCGGTCGAGGGCCTCACGGTGGTCGATCACCGGATGGATCCCTTCGTCATCCCGATCGCGCTGGGCCTGCTGGTATTCCTGTTCATCCTGCAGAAGCGCGGTACGGCCAAGGTCGGGGCGCTATTCGCTCCCGTGATGATCGTCTATTTCACCGTCATCGCGGGGATGGGCATTTGGCAGATCGTGCAGACGCCGGAAATCCTGTGGGCGCTCAACCCCTGGTACGCGATCAATTTCTTCATTCTCGACGGCTGGTTCGCCTTCCTCGCGCTCGGCTCGGTGGTGCTCGCGGTAACCGGTGCAGAGGCGCTCTATTCGGACATGGGGCACTTCGGGCGCGGACCGATGCGGCTTTCGTGGTTCGGCTTCGTCATGCCCTGCCTCCTGCTCAACTATTTCGGGCAAGGCGCGATGATCGTCGGCTTGCCCGAGGAAATCGCAGAAGAAGCTATTCGCAATCCGTTCTTCTTCCTCGCGGCCGAGGAATGGCGCCTGCCGCTGGTGTTCCTCGCCACGGCGGCCACTTTCATCGCCAGCCAGGCGGTGATCTCCGGCGCCTTCTCGATCACCCACCAGGCGATCCAGATGGGCTATATTCCGCGCCTTTCGATCCGCCATACCAGCGAGACCGAAGGCGGACAGATCTACATTCCGATCGTCAATTGGGCGCTGATGATCGCGGTCATCGTGCTGGTGCTGACGTTCCAGAACTCGTCCAACCTCGCTTCGGCCTATGGCATCGCGGTGACAGGCGCGGTCACGATCGACACGCTGCTGATGGCGGTGCTGCTCGTCGGCGTGTGGAAGTGGAAGTGGTGGTATGCCGCGCCGCTCGTGCTGCTGTTCCTGATCGTCGACGGCGCCTATTTCGCGGCCAACCTCACCAAGGTGCCCGATGGCGGCTGGTTCCCGCTGGTGGTGGGCCTCATCGCCTTCACGCTGCTCACCACATGGGCGCGCGGGCGCAAGCTGATGCGCGACCGGATGAGCGAAGTGGCGCTGCCGATGGAGATTTTCGCCAAGTCCGCGAAGAATTCGGCGCTGCGCGTGCCAGGCACGGCGATCTTCATGGCTTCGAGCACGGCCGGGGTGCCCTCGGCGCTGCTGCACAACATCAAGCACAACAAAGTGCTGCACGAACGCGTGGTGATCCTGACGGTCGACATCGCCGAAGTGCCCTATGTCGATCCGGGCGAGCGGTGCGAATATCACGATCTGGGTGACGGCTTCTATCGCGCGATCCTGCATTACGGCTTCATGGAAGCGACCGATGTGCCTGCGGGCCTCAAGCAGATGAGGAAATGCGGCGGCGAATTCGACATGATGCAGACCAGCTTCTTCTTGAGCCGACAGACGCTGCTGCCATCCGAAAAGCCCGGCATGGCGATCTGGCGCGAGAAGGTCTTCGCATGGATGCTGCGCAATTCGGCGACCGCGATGGACTTCTTCAAGCTGCCGACCAATCGCGTGGTCGAGCTGGGGAGCCAGGTCGAGATCTGACCTCTGCTTGCGGCGCAAAGCCGCGCATCCCTGCGCATCGCTTCGCTATCCGATGCGACACATGCGACACTGTCTAAGAAGAAAACTCTCGGCTCGTCATTGCGAGCGTAGCGAAGCAATCCATGCAAACGCGACCCAGCGTGGATTGCCACGTCGGCTGCGCCTCCTCGCAATGGCGATACGAGGGATGGAGCGTCGGGATGATACGACAATGGCAAAGAGCGGGATGCTGTTGCCAGAACGCGGCCATGTAGGAAAATCGGAATGGTTTCGGACCATCACGGCCCGCCAAAAAAAGGGCGCCCCGGTTGCCCGGAGCGCCCCTTTCTTTGGCGTAAGCCGATCCGGGCCGGTCAGCCCAAATTCGCGCTCACCATCGCATACATCATCGGGATCGAGAGCAGCGTGTTGAGGCGGCTCGCGATCAACGCGCGCGGTGCAGCGGCGGCCTTTTCCTCGGCGCTCGCTTCCACGATGCCCAGCACCTTCTTCTGCGCGGGCCAGATGATGAACCACACGTTGAAGGCCATCACCAGCGCCATCCACATGCCTGCGCCGATCAGATCGACCGCGCCTTCGCCGCGGAAGGTCAAGGCGTCGACCATGTAGCCGCTCACCATCGAGATCCACAGGCCGGTCACTACCGTGAGCAGCGCGGCCCAGCGGAAGAAGAACAGCACCTTGGGTGCGATATGCCCGGTGATCGCCCCTTTTTGCTCCGCCGGGATGGCGGGCATGGTGGGGACCTGGACGAAGTTCAGGTAATAGAGCAGGCCGATCCACAGCACCCCGAAGAAGAGGTGCAGCCAGCGTGCGACAGAGTTGGAATCGACCGACGCATAAGCGTCAAAGCCGAACATCAGCGCGAGCGCGGCGACCAGGCCGATCGCCAGCACGAGATGAAGGTTTCCGAAGAGTTTTGCCATCGTTATCCCCCTTTGAAGGCCCTGCGGAGCGCAAGGCGGTTCGCCCCCGTCCGCTCCGCGCGGACACTGGTCACAATTGAAGGGGTTGGCAAGCCCGGATTATTCAGGCCGGTGGAGGATTGCGCGTTTCCTCGTCCACGCCTTCGATGGTGAGGCCGTGCTTCAGCAGCATCGGAATCTGGCTGAAGGTGAACAGGAAAGTCAGCGGCAGGAAGACCCACAGCTTGGCCCACAGCCAGCCTTCGAAGGTCATGTTCGCGCGCATCCCCTCGTTGAGCAGCGCGAGCAGCAGGAAGAACACGCCCCAATTGCGCGAGAGCTTGAGCCAACCTTCCTGCGACAGCCCCTCGAATGCCGCTTCGAGCAGGATCTGCAGCAGCGCGCGCTTGCGCCATACGCCTGCCAGCAGGGCCACGCCGAACACGGTGTAAATGATGGTGGGCTTGAGCTGGACGAACACCGGGTCGCCGAAGAACACCGTCAGCGCGCCGAAGCCCACAATCAGCGCGGTCGAGAACCACAACATGGGCGAGACCTTGCCCAGCCGCCATTTGGATACCGCCAGCGCAACCACAGCGGCGACCATGAAGGCCATCGTGCCCTTGATCACTGCGGCGAGTTCGCCGATCGGTTCGGCCTGTTCGGGCGCGAACCAGCGATAGACGCCAAGGAACACCAGCAGCGGGCCGTAGTCGACCGCCACGTTGATCCAGCTGCTGCCGGCTTTCTTGGTTTCCTTTTCAGTCATTATCAATCCGTTCGTCCTGAGCCTGTCGAAGGGCGAAGCTTGCGCGACATTCGTGGTTCGACAGGCTCACCAAGAACGGAAATGCTGTGCAGGTGGTCAAGCCACACCTGCAATCACGCGCGCGACCAGATCCGGGTCAAACGGGCGCAAGTCGTCAATTTTCTCGCCCACGCCGATGGCGTGGATCGGAAGGCCATATTGCTCGGCGGCCGCCACTAGCGCGCCGCCGCGCGCCGTGCCGTCGAGCTTGGTCATGATCAGGCCGGTAACGCCCGCCACTTCCTTGAACACGTCGATCTGGCTCAGCGCGTTCTGGCCATTGGTGGCGTCGAGCACCAGCACCACGTCATGCGGCGCTTCCGGATTGAGGCGGCCCAGCACGCGGCGGATCTTGGCCAGCTCGTCCATCAGTTCGCGCTTGTTCTGGAGCCTGCCGGCGGTGTCGACGATCAGCGCGTCGATCCCCTTGTCGGTCGCCGCTTTCACTGCATCGAACACGATGCTGGCGGGATCGCCGCCTTCGGGGCCGCGCACGATCGGCACGTTGATGCGTTCGGCCCATGTCGCCAGCTGGCCGATAGCCGCAGCGCGGAAAGTGTCGCCCGCGGCCAGCATCACGCCGTAATCGTCTTCCTGGAACAGATGCGCGAGCTTGGCGATGGTGGTCGTCTTGCCGCTTCCATTGACGCCGATCACCAGGATCACTTGCGGGCGCGGGAAAGCGGTGATCTCGAGCGGTTTGGCCACTGGGCGCAGGATTTCGGCGATCTCTTCGGCGACGGCTTCCTTGAGCTCGCGCTCGCTGATTTCGAGCCCGAAGCGCTTTTCCTTCAGCCGCTCGCGAATGCGCGCGGCAGCCGATGGGCCGAGATCGGACATGATCAGCGCATCTTCGACGCCATCGAGCGTCGCATCGTCCAGCTTGGCCGTGCTGACCACGCTGGTGAGGTTCTCGCTCAACCGTTCGGAGGTCTTGCGGAACCCGCCGAACAGCCGATCGGCCCAGGATTTCTTGGGCGCATCCGCCTCGCTCATACGAGCAGTCCTTCCTTGATCTGCGTGGGCCGGACCCGAACGATTCGGCCGGCAGGCGTGCCTTCGGGCACCGCCACACGCGCGAAATCGGGTGCATAGCCGGTCCCGTCGGCTTCGGCGAGCACCGAAAGCTCCAATCCCACATGCGCCCGCACCCATGCGCGCCGCACTTCGCTCACCTTTTCGCGCAGTTCGGCGGCGCGCTGGCGGATTACTGCCGGGTCATGCTGCGGCATGCGCGCCGCGGGCGTGCCGGGGCGCGGCGAATAGGGGAAGACGTGGCCGTGGACGATATCGAGTTCGCGGATGATCGAAAGGTTCGCCTGATGGTTCTCGTCGCTCTCGGTCGGGAAGCCTGCGATGAGGTCAGCGCCGACCGCGAGATCGGGGCGAGTTTGCTTCAAGCGCGCGACCAGGTCGATCGCGTGATGGCGCAGGTGCCGCCGCTTCATGCGCTTGAGGATCAGGTCGTGGCCGTGCTGCAACGACAGGTGCAGATGCGGCATCAGGCGTTGTTCGCTCGCGAAGAGTTCGACCAATTCTTCATCGACTTCAATGCCATCGAGCGAAGACATGCGAAGTCGCGCGAGCTCGGGAAAGCGCCCCAATATGGCCGCGACGAGGCTGCCCAGCGGCGGCTTTTCGAGCAGGTCGTGGCCCCAGCTGGTGACATCGATCCCGGTCAGCACCACTTCGGATGCGCCCTGCGCCAGATGCGCCTCAACTTCGCGCAGCACCTGTTCGATGGTGAGCGAACGGCTCGGCCCGCGACCCTGCGGGATCACGCAGAAGGTGCAGGCATGGTCGCAGCCATTCTGCACCGCGATGAAGGCGCGAGTGCGGCTGCGGGCGACCGGCGGGGCTTCGGCCGGCAGGTTCCATGCGCGCGGATCGAGCTTGGCATGGTTGGCGATCAGCCCGTCCACTTCGGGCATTGCAGTGAGCTGGTCGCGCTCGACCTCGGCTGCGCAGCCGGTCACCAGCAAGCGCGCGTCAGGCCGCGCGCGGCGAGCCCGGCGGATCGCCTGCCGCGTCTGGCGGACGGCTTCGGCAGTTACCGCGCAGCTGTTGACCACGACGATTTCGTCGGAATCGCCCAGCATCCCGCGGATGCGTTCGCTTTCGGCAAGGTTGAGCCGACAGCCGAGCGATATCACTTCGGGCCCGCTCATGCGGCTTCGCCCCCGGCGTAGTCCTCCCACTCGAAGCTGCCGCGAAAGCTCTCGGTGGCGGGGCCGGTCATCACTAAGCTGCCGTCTTCGCGCCACGAGATATCGAGCGGGCCGCCGGGCAGGGTAACTGTCACATCGCGGCCGGTCAGGCCACGGCGGGCTGCGGCGACGGCGGTGGCGCAAGCGCCGGTGCCGCAAGCGCGGGTCAGCCCGGCGCCGCGTTCCCACACGCGCAGGCGAATGCGACCGGGCGCTTCGATCGTCGCGACGTTCACATTGACCCGCTGAGGGAACAGCGGGTCGCGCTCGATCTCGGGCCCGAGCCGGTCGAGTTCCACCGTGTCGCAATCTTCGACGAAGAAGACCACATGCGGATTGCCGACATTGACGGCGGAGGGGTTCTCAAGCTCTTCCCAGCCGACCGGCATGGCGAGCGTATCCATCGCATAGGCGAGCGGGATCTCGTCCCAGCCGAAGCGGGGCACGCCCATGTCGACGCGGGCACCGCCAGCGGTGGGTTCGAGCGCGATCACCCCGCCATCGGTAAGAACTCTGGCCGGCTTTCCATGGAGCAGCGCGACAGCGCGGCTGGCATTGCCGCAGGCTTCGACTTCGCCGCCGTCGGCATTGAAGATGCGCATGCGGAAATCGGCAGAGCTGTCGGGCGCGGGCTCGAGCAGGATCAACTGGTCGCAACCGATACCCTTGCGGCGATCGGCCAAGGCTGCGGCGACATGTCTTGAAATGGCGGGCAGGGAGGTTTCCCGTCCGTCGAGGACGATGAAATCATTGCCGAGGCCGTGCATCTTGGTGAAGGGGACGCGCATGTCGATGCGCGCTCTATTCGCGCGGGGCTTCGGCGTCCAGCATTTCGCGGTTTTTGAGGATGCAGGCGCGAGGCTACGGCCTAGGCCCGGCGCTGATCGGCAAGCTCGTCTGTGTGCGCCGCGCTGTCATTGCGGCATTCCCCGGCCTCGCTGAGCCGCCCCTGCTCGCGCAGGCGCTCGATCACCCGGTCGGCAGGCTCGGGATGGCCATAGAGATAGCCCTGGCCCTTGAGCTGCCCCATGCGGCGCAGCGTTTCGAGGATCGCCTCGTTCTCGATCCCTTCGGCTGTGATCGGCATTTCCAGCCCGTTGCCGAGCGATACGATCGCGTCGACGATCTTGCTGCTGTCCCTGTAGTTCAGTTCGCGAACGAAGCTGCGGTCGATCTTGATCCGGTCGAAGGGCAGGGTGCGCAGCTGCGACAGGCTGGCATAGCCCGTGCCGAAGTCATCCAGGCTCACCTTCACGCCCTGGTTGCGCAGGCTGGAAATCATCGAGCGCACCATGCCGATATTTTCGTGCAGGCAGGTTTCGGTGATCTCGATCTCAAGCCGCTGCGCGGGGAAATTGTGCTCGACCAGCAGCTTGAGCAGCCGCTGCGAGAACCAGCGATCGCGCATCTGGACGGGCGAGATGTTGACCGAAAGCGTCAGCTTCGGGTCCCATTCCTTTGCGTCGGCAAAGGCCTGCACCATCAGCTGCTCCGACAATTCGCCGATCACGCCGATTTCTTCGGCGATCGGGATGAATATCTCCGGATTGACGACGCCCATGTCGGGCGTGTTCCAGCGCGCCAGCATTTCGAAACCGACCAGCTCGCCGCTGTCGAGGTCGATCTGCTGTTCGTAATAGGGCACGAACTCGCCATTGCGGACGCCTTGGCGGATGCCGGCTTCAAGCTCGTTGCGGAAGCGCAGCTCGTTTTCCATGGTCGATTCGAACCAGAAATAGCGGTTCTTGCCGCTCTTCTTGGCCTGGTACATGGCGATGTCGGCGCGATGCATCAGCTTCTCGCCATCCGTGATCGCGTCGCTGCGGCCTTGGCTGGAATGGTCCGAAGCAATCCCGATCGACATGGTGCAGTGGATGGTGGTGCCGTCGAGGTCGATCCCGCTGCACACGCTTTCGAACAGCTTGCTGACGATATCGTCGACCCGCGCCGCGTTCGAAGGATCATAGGCGATGGCGAAAGCGAATTCGTCGCCGCCAAGCCGCGCCAGCGGCGTTCCTGCCGGCAGGCATTGGCGCAGCCGCTCCGCGAGTGAGGTAAGCACACGGTCGCCGATCCCGTGACCGTTCATGTCATTGACCTGCTTGAAATTGTCGAGGTCGATCATCACGAATGCGACGGCCTGGCCATAGGCATTGCTGACCCGGCGCAACTCATTGGTGGTGCGTTCCATGCTGCGGCGGTTCAGGCATTCGGTGAGCGGATCGGTTTCGGCGAGCTTGCGCGCGGTTTCTTCCGCCTTGCGCCGTTCCGCTATTTCATTGGTCAGGTCGCGATAGCGCCGCCAGCCGAAGATAATCAGCGCGATATTGAGCAGCATGGCGTTCACCAGCAAGTGGTCCGGGCCGGTGCCCGAGCCGAAGGTCGATCGCAGGATACTCTGCAGCACCTTTCCACCGGTGGCGACGAAGAGCAGAATCGCGGCTGCCGCGATCCCCAGCGCAACAAGGTCGCGCTCTGCCTTGCCCAGGGATTTCTGGTTTTCTGGTTCCACCACTTTGGCTTCGATTCAGGCGTTTACGGCCTGCCCCCTGATTTGCTCACACGCAGCCGCTATCGTCGATTGTGCTAAAGATCAGGTTAATTGCCGCCTAAGCAGGAGGTCTGGCGAAACCGGCAAGCGGACGTTAGGGAGGCCTTCCACCGAACCGCAGGGAGCAGGAAATTGCCGCGCTATTGGCTGATGAAATCGGAACCGTTCAAATACAGCTGGGACGATCTCGTCGCCGAAAAGGAAGGCACGTGGGACGGGGTGCGCAATTACCGCGCGAGAAACAACCTCGCAGCCATGAAAGTGGGCGAGGAGGCGTTCTTCTATCACTCGCGCGAAGGGCTGGAGATCGTGGGCGTGGTCACGATTTCGGTCGAAGGCATCACCGATCCGACCGATCCCGAAGGCAAATGGGCGGCGGTGAAGATCAAGCCCAAGGCGAAGCTCAAGCGGCCCGTCTCGCTCCAGCAGATCAAGGCCGATCCGCGCCTGGCAGAGTGCGAGCTGATCCGGCTGGGCCGCCTTTCAGTGGCCGAACTTACGCCCGAGGAATGGAAGGCGATCCTAGACCTCGGCGGCGGGTTGGCAAAGCGCTGATCAGCGCGACCTTAGCCCGCTGACGGTTGCGCCGCTGGCGGCAAGCTGTTCGACTTCGATCACGCAATGGATCAGGCGCAAGCCGCGCCGGCCCTGCGCTTCGGACAGGGCCTGCTTGAACTGATCCGTCGTCTCCGCCCGCGCGCTCCACGCGCCATAGGCCGCGCCCAGCGCCGCAAAGTCGGGATTGGCGAGCTCCGTGCCCGACACGCGGGCGGGGAATTCGCGCTCCTGATGCATCCGGATCGTGCCATAGGCGCCATTGTCGATCACCAGCACGATCATGTCGCAGCCATGCTGGACCGCGGTCGCCAGTTCCTGCCCGTTCATCAGGAAGTCGCCGTCGCCCGCCAGCGCCACCACGGTCCGTTCCGGAAAGCGTCGCGCCGCGGCCACTGCGGCGGGCATGCCATACCCCATCGCGCCCGAGGTAGGGGCGAGTTGGGTCGGGAAACCTTCGTATCGCCAATAGCGGTGCCACCAGCCCGAGAAATTGCCCGCGCCGTTGCAGATGATCGTATCGGCCGGGAACGTCTCGCGCATGAAGGCGACGCATTGGCCCAGGTCGAGCGCGAATTGCGAGGGCTTGGGCGTTGCCCAGGCTTCCCATTCGGCATGAGCTTCGGCGCCCGCATCGAAGGAAATGATCGACCGGTCTTCCCACAGCGCTGCCGCTTCGGCGAATTCGTCCATCGCGCAGCACATGGCGAAATCGGTGCGATAGACGCGGTGCAGCTCTTCCGGATCGGGGTGGATATGCACCAGCAACTGGTCCTCGCGGTCGAGCGCGGGGAAGCTGTAGCCATCGGTGGTCGCTTCGCCGAGCCGCGCGCCGATCGCCAGCACAAGGTCGGCCTGCTTGACGCGTTCGACCAGCTTAGGGTTGGGGCCATAGCCGAGATTGCCAGCATAGACCGGCGAAGAAGGCGATATGGCATCCTGCCTGCGGAAAGCGGTCGCCACCGGCAGCCCGATCCGTTCCGCGAAGCGCTGGAAGTTCTCGCGCGCCTTCGGGTTCCATCCGGCGCCGCCGATGATCGCAATCGGGCTGGCGGCATCGCCGATCATCGCCATCAGCGCCATCATCGCATCGGGGCAAGCAGCCTGCGCCGGGCGGCTGACGAAGGGGCGGGGCGTCGCTTGCGTCGCATCGCTGAGCATGTCTTCGGGAAGCGCCAACACCACCGGGCCGGGGCGGCCGGAAATCGCGGTGGCATAGGCCCGCGCGACGAATTCCGGGATGCGGTCGGCGCTGTCGATCCGCGCGGCCCATTTGCAGATCGGGCCGAAGAAAGCGGGGAAATCGATTTCCTGGAAGCCTTCGCGTTCGCGCATCGAGCGGTCGACATCGCCCACGAACAGGATCATCGGCTGCGAATCCTGGTGCGCGACATGCACGCCGATGCTGGCATTGGTCGCGCCCGGGCCGCGCGTGACGAAAGCGATGCCGGGGCGCCCGGTCATGGTGCCGTCGGCACAGGCCATGAAAGCGACGCCGCCTTCCTGTCGGCAAGTGACCAGTTCGATCTCGTCGCGGCCATGCAGCGCGTCGAGCACCTGCAGGAAGCTTTCGCCGGGAACGGTGAAGATGCGGTCCGCGCCCTGTTCGATCAGGCAGTCGACCAGCAGTTTCGCGGCATCGGGAGTGGGGCGTGCAGTCATGCAGATGCGCTTAGCTGGGCCGCCGAAGAGAGGCAATCTGTCCACAGCCCAGCATGAACAGTGATGCTTAATGTCCCGCGCTGCGACAGCGCGGATTTCTGCCGCGCACGATGGTTAGCATCGGGTTAAGAAGCAGCATGCGTAGAAACCTGGTCCTGACCGACGAGCGAGCACGGCACCCCTTCCGGGCGGTGCTGCCGGCACATGTCCGCAGCAACGAATATGAGGCTCCGGCCGAAGTGTTGTGGAAGCTGACGCGTGAGGACATGCGCGGCTTTGCCACGGCATACTTCGCCACTTTCGCAGCGGCGCTGGTCTTCTTTTCCTAAAGCGGCCCCGCTTCGAGCTCGGCGCGGTGGAGCTGCCGCCCGAGCCATGCCGAAAACAGGCACATCGCCGCGCTCAGCAGCAATTGCTCGACCACCGGCACGCCCAGCGCGCTCAGCGCCATGGCTGCGAGCGAACCCGCCACCATCGCACCCGAATTGATGATGTTGTTGGCAGCGATCGTGCGCGCGGCGGCATCGGGCGAGCAGCGCGTGGTGAGGAAGGCGTAAAGCGGCACCACGAACATGCCGCCAGCAACGGCTATGCCCAGCAGGCAAAGCATGATCACGCTGGCGAGCGGCCATGAGAGGAATTCGCTGACGGTGAGCAGTTCGGTCGGCTGGTCGGCCTGCCACAAGCGGCACACGACATAGAAGGCCACAACGAAGATCCCCATTGCGATCACAGAAGCGGGCGAATAGCGCGCCGAAACGGTGCCCTTGAGCAAGGCATTGACCGAGACCGATCCGATCGCGACGCCGACCGAGAAGATCACCAGGAACAGGCTGGCCACTTCCTTGCTCGCCATCAGCGTGTTCTTGGCGAGCGGCGGGAACTGGATGAACAGCACCGCGCCGATGGTCCAGAAGAAGCTGATCGACAGGATCGCGTAATAGATCTGGCGGTCGTGCATGGTGTTGCGCACCAATGCGATCGAAGCGCGGATGATGTGCCAGTCGAGCTTTTCCAACTTCGCGATCGGTGGTGCCGCGGGCACCTGGCGGCTGGTGAGGTAGCCGATCACCGATGTGACGATGATGCCGCCTGCCGCCCATTCGACCGGGATCCAGCCAGCGAGGATCGTTCCCGCCAGGATCGCGATATAGGTCCCCGCTTCGACCAGGCCGGTGCCTGCCAGCACTTCGCTCCGCTCGAGGTGCTGCGGCAGGATGGCGTATTTGATCGGGCCGAGGAAAGTCGACTGCACGCCTGTGAGGAACAGCGCCAAAAGCAGCAGCGGGATCGCCAGCGTGTCGACCGCGATGCCGCGCCATGCGAGGTAGAGCCCGCTGGCGCCGATCAGCATCAGGCCGATCTCGCACATTTTCACGATCCGGATGATCCGCGCCTTGTCGCGCATGTCGGCCAACTGCCCGGCCAGCGCCGAAAGCACGAAGAAGGGGAAAATGAACAGCGCCGATGCGACCGCGCTGAACATCCCTTCGGAGCTTTCGTCATTATAGACGCTGTAGACCACGAACAGCACCATCGAGGTCTTGTATAGATTGTCGTTAAAGGCGTTGAGCAACTGGGTGCAGAAGAGCGGGAGGAAGCGCCGCTGGCGCAGCAGTTGCGTTGAAGTGGTCATCCAATCGGCCCTGCTGCTGCTCCCGTTCTCCAACCCTAAGGCTGCGCGGCGTAGTGAACAAGACTGCGCGCCATCTTTTGCCCGGTGCGCCGAAGCGCTAGACAGGGTGACAAGATGCTGACTCTCCCCAATCTCCTCACCCTGTCGCGGATCGCCGCAGTGCCCTTGCTGGCTTTCCTGCTGTGGTGGCCCGATTGGCAGCTGGGCTATCTGCTCGCTTTTGGGCTCTACTGCCTGATGGGGATTACCGATTATTTCGACGGTTACCTCGCCCGTTCGAGCGGCGCGGTGTCGAAGCTCGGCATTTTCCTCGATCCGATCGCGGACAAGATCATGGTGGCGGCGGTGATCCTCGTGCTCACCGCGCAGGGCGTGCTGCGCGGCCCCTATGTCGGGGACATGCATGTGATTGCGGGCCTGATCATCCTCGTCCGCGAGATCGCGGTTTCGGGCCTGCGCGAATTCCTCGGCAGCCTGCAGGTCTCGGTTCCGGTGACCCAGCTGGCCAAGTGGAAAACGACCTTCCAGCTTGTGGCGCTGGGGGCCTTGATCCTTGGCGGCGGGCTCCCCAACTGGAATATGACCATCGGCGGCATCGTCGCCAATGTGCCGCACACCGTCGGCCTCACGACGTTGTGGGCGGCGGCGATCCTGACGCTGATGACGGGGTGGGATTACCTGCGCGTCGGCCTCAAACATATGGATTGAGGCGCCGCGCACAAACGGGCCAAGGCGCCCGGAAAGGATGGCATTATGTCGGTTTTTCCGATGCCTGCAGCAGCAGCCATCCTTGCGTACTTAAACCACTTCGAAAGTTTTGCGGGGTACTCAGGCCCCATGAGCGCAACACTTTCCACCTTGCTTGCTGCATTCCTGAAGATCGGCTGGGTAGCCCTGATCTTCAACGAAGTGCGCGGTGCCGTGATGGCGGTGCCGGTGCTTTACGCCATGTATATGGCGGGCGGTTCGTGGATGGCGCTGTGGATCGGCTTCTGTTCGCTAGTGGGCATCGCGCTGTCGGTGGTGGTGCCGCTGATCGCTGCGAAGAAGATCCAGAAATTCGCCGACGCGAAACTGCTCAAAGCCGCCTAAGGCGCGCTCTCGCAGCGCTCAAGCAAGCAGAGCCGCTAGCCCGCGCGCAATTCTTCCGCCAGCAATTTGAATTCCTCGGAACGCGGGCTGTTCTTGCGCCAGATCAGCGCGATCTCGCGCCTGGCGCTGGCTGACTTCAGCGGGCGCGCCACGACATCGGTGCCGTTGAGGATGCCCGCATCCAGCGCCATTTCGGGCAGCATCGTCAGCCCCAGGTCATTGTTCACCATCTGCACCAGCGTGTGCAGCGAAGTGCCGATCATGGTGGCCGAGGCGCGCAGTTCGGGCCGGTTGCAGGCGGCCAGCGCGTGTTCCTTCAGGCAATGCCCGTCTTCTAGCAGCAGCAACCGTCCCTCATCGATCATCGCCGGGGGAATGCTGGCGGGCGGATCGCGCGGATCGTCTTTGGGGAAAGCGACGAACAGCCGGTCGTCCGCAATATGCTCCATTTCCACTTCGCCGGTGGGGAAGGGTAGGGCGAGCAACACGCAATCGACCCGCCCATGCTGGAGCGATTCGACCGCATCGTGGCTGGTTTCCTCGCGCAGCAGCAGCTTCAGCTCCGGCCGCTCGCGGCGAAGGCGCGGCAAAATGCGCGGAAGCAGGAAGGGCGCGATCGTGGGGATCACGCTCATCTTGACCGTGCCAGCCAGCGGCTTGCCCGCGGCCTGCACCAGGTCGGACAGTTCCTCAGCCTCGCGCAACAATCGGTGCGCCTTTTCGACCACCTGCTCGCCCAGCGTAGTGAAGCGCACCACGCGGCGGCTCCGCTCTACCAAAGTCACGCCCAGCAGCGATTCGAGTTCGCGGATCCCCGCCGACAGCGTCGATTGCGATACGAAGCAGCTTTCCGCCGCGCGCCCGAAATGCCCGTGCTCGTGCAGCGCGACGAGATATTGCAGCTGCTTGATCGTGGGGAGGTAGGTGCTCACGGGGCGCAGCTTACTCCGCGGCCTGCGGTTGTTCCATGATTGCCTGCATCTCGTCGATATGCGTCATGGTTAGCTTGCCGTTCCTGACCGCGAAGGCCAGCTTTCCGTCAACCAGTTCGAGCGCCTCGCGGCCGAAAACCTCAAAGCGCCAGCCCTGCAGCACCGGCAGGTCGCGCACACCGGCGGCGAGCGCTTCCATTTCCTCGGCGCGGGTCAGCAGGCGCGCGGCTACGTCGATTTCGCGCGCGCGGATCTTGAGCAGCAGCTTGAGCAGATCGGCCACCAGTGCGCCTTCCTTGCCCAGCGGGGCGCCGCGCTTCATTTTCTCGGGGATGTCGTCCTTGTCGAGCGGCTCGGCCTTCTCCAGCACCTTCATCAGGCGCTTGCCGATGTCATTGTCGCGCCATGCGCTCGACAGGCCGCGCACCTTGGCAAGGTCGGCCTGCTGGCGCGGCGGGTGGCTGGCTATGTCGGCCAGCGTCTCGTCGCGCATGATGCGGCCGCGCGGGATATTCTTGTGCTGCGCTTCGCTTTCGCGCCATGCGGCGAGCGCTTTCAGCCGACCGAGCACTTGCGGGTTGCGGCCCGGCTGGCGGATCCGCCGCCAGGCTTCGCCCGGATCGGTCAGGTAATTGGACGGATCGCCGAGCTTTTCCATCTCGGCGTCGAGCCAAGCGCCGCGGCCGGTCTTGATCAGCCGCTTGAGGATCTTGGGGAAGATCTTCGACAGGTGCGTCACGTCGCCAATGGCATATTCGATCTGCCGGTCGGTCAGCGGGCGCCTGCTCCAGTCGGTGAAGCGCGCGCCCTTGTCGATGGTCAGGCCCAGCCAGCTTTCGACGAGGTTGGCATAGCCGATCTGTTCGGACTGGCTGATCGCCATCATCGCGATCTGCGTGTCGAAGATGGGGTAGGGCGTCTTGCCGGTCAGGTTGACGATGATCTCGACATCCTGCCCGCCGGCATGGAACACCTTGAGCACCTCTTCATTGGCGGTCAGCAGTTCGAGCAGCGGCGCAAGGTCGATCCCGTCGGCCAGCGGATCGATTGCCGCAGCCTCTTGCTCATTGGCGATCTGCACCAGGCACAGTTCGGGCCAATAGGTGTTCTCGCGCATGAATTCGGTGTCGACCACGACGAACTCTGAAGTGGCAAGGCGGGTGCACAGCTGTTCCAGCGCCTCGGTCGTGGTAATCAGATCGTGTATTTTCATTCGTCTTTTCTTCGTGTCGGGCGGAGTGCCGCCCTCGGGCCGTGAGGCCCAGATTGGTTCGGGAGCCTTGACAAAAGCACCCTCTTCCCCTGTTAGCGCGCGCTTGATACCGCACACGGGTTCGCGCGCCTTTTGTCGGGCGCGCCCATAGCGCCATACACCCGAAAATGGAAAGATTTTAGATGCACGCCTATCGTACCCACAATTGCGCACAGCTTGGTGAAGCCCAGGTCGGCGAAACCGTGCGCCTTTCGGGCTGGATTCACCGCAAGCGCGACCACGGCGGTGTGCTGTTCGTCGACCTGCGCGACCATTACGGCATCACCCAGATCGTGGCTGACGAGGATTCGCCCGCGCTGGCGGTGCTCGAAGCTACGCGGGTCGAATCGGTCGTGACGATCGACGGCGTGGTAAAGGCGCGCAGCGGCGAGACCGTGAACGCCAACCTTTCGACCGGCGCGATCGAAGTGTTCGCGCGCGGCGTGATCGTGCAGAGCGCGGCCGAGGAGCTGCCGCTGCCGGTTGCGGGCGAACAGGAATATCCTGAGGACATTCGCCTCAAATACCGCTTCCTCGACCTGCGGCGCGAGACGCTGCACAAGAACATCATGACCCGCGTCGCCGTAGTGGCCGATATGCGCGAGCGGATGAAAGTGGCTGGCTTCAACGAATTCTCGACCCCGATCCTCACCGCGTCATCACCCGAGGGCGCGCGCGACTTCCTGGTGCCGAGCCGCATCCACGCAGGCAAGTTCTATGCGTTGCCGCAGGCCCCGCAACAGTACAAGCAGCTGCTGATGGTGGCGGGCTTTGACCGCTATTTCCAGATCGCGCCGTGCTTCCGCGACGAAGACCCGCGCGCCGACCGCCTGCCGGGCGAATTCTACCAGCTCGACCTGGAGATGAGCTTCGTCACGCAGGAAGAGGTGTGGGACACGATGGAGCCGGTGATCGCCGGTACGTTCGAAGCTTTCGCCGAAGGGCGCCATGTCACACCTTCGGGCAGCTTCCCGCGCATTCCCTATGCCGAAGCGATGCTGAAATACGGCAGCGACAAGCCGGACCTGCGCAACCCGCTGGTCATCACCGACGTGTCGAAGCATTTCGAGCAGTCGGGCTTCGGCCTGTTCGAGAAGATCGTCGGTTCGGGCGGCGTCGTGCGCGCGATCCCGGCGCCGGGCACGCATGAGAAGAGCCGCAAGTTCTTCGACGACATGAACGATTGGGCGCGCAAGGAAGGCTTCGCCGGCCTTGGCTATGTCACCCGCAAGGGCGGCGAATTCGGCGGCCCGATCGCCAAGAACCACGGGCCCGAGCGCATGGAGGAAATCTATGCCGAGCTGGGGCTGGGCGAGAATGACGGCCTGTTCTTCGCGGCGGGCAAGGAAGCCGACGCGGCCAAGCTGGCCGGTGCGGCGCGCATTCGCGTGGGCGAACAGCTTGAACTGATCGACAAGGATCGCTTCGAACTGGCCTGGATCGTCGATTTCCCGTTCTACGAATATGACGAGACCGAGAAGAAGGTCGATTTCAGCCACAACCCCTTCTCGATGCCGCAGGGCGGGCTGGAAGCGCTGGAAACGCAGGATCCGCTGACGATCAACGCCTATCAGTACGACCTCGTCTGCAACGGCTATGAAATCGCATCAGGCTCGATACGTAACCACAAGCCCGAAACGATGGTGAAGGCGTTCGAAATCGTCGGCCTGTCGAAGGCCGATGTGGAAGAGCGATTCGGCGGCATGTACCGCGCGTTCCAATATGGCGCGCCGCCGCATGGCGGCATGGCCGCGGGCGTCGATCGCATCGTGATGCTGCTGTGCGGCGCGCAGAACCTGCGCGAAATCACGCTCTTCCCGATGAACCAGAAGGCGGAAGACCTGCTGATGGGCGCGCCGAGCAATCCCGAGCCCAGGCAGCTGCGCGAACTACATTTGCGCGTGGTCGAGCCGCAGAAAGCGCTCGGAAGCGCGAACTGAAACCGCGCTTGGCAGGGGGCTGGGTTGCCCATGCCTCTTGCGCTGCGCCAATCCGTTCATTAGGGCGAAAGCCGCAATTCAAAACCCCAGGAACAGAGGGATCATTATGAGCGATACTGCCGACCGCGTGCAGAAGATTGTTGTCGAGCACCTTGGTGTCGAAGCCGACAAGGTTACCCAGGAAGCCAGCTTCATCGACGATCTTGGCGCAGACAGCCTCGATATCGTCGAACTGGTGATGGCGTTCGAAGAAGAATTCGGCGTGGAAATCCCCGACGATGCGGCTGAGAAGATCACCACCGTCGGTGACGCCACCAAGTATATCGAAGAGAACAAGGGCTAACACCCTTGTGGCTAGGGACCGTCGCCCTGTGCGGCGGTAACTGAACAGGCCCGACCCGTCAGCGGGCCGGGCCTGTGTCATTTTTCGGAGAGTAGCGAATGCGTCGTGTTGTCGTAACCGGTCTTGGCCTCGTCACCCCGCTTGGCGGCGATGTGGAAACGACCTGGCAGAACCTGATCGCGGGAAAGAGCGGCGCGGGGCCGATCACGCGCTTCGACGCGTCGGACCAGAAGTGCCAGATTGCCTGCGAAGTGAAGCCGGCGGATCATGAGTATGGTTTCGACGCCAACAAGCGCGTCGACCACAAGGTCCAGCGCCAGGTCGATCCCTTCATCGTCTATGGCATCGATGCCGCCGGGCAGGCGCTTGAAGACGCCGGCCTCGTCGACATGGACGATGATCTGAAACTTCGTACCGGCTGCTCGATCGGTTCGGGCATCGGCGGCCTGCCGGGGATCGAACTCGAATCGGTCAATCTGCACGAGCGCGGCCCGGGCCGCGTGTCGCCGCACTTCGTCCACGGACGCCTGATCAACCTGATCAGCGGCCAGGTCTCGATCAAATACGGGCTGATGGGTCCGAACCATGCGGTGGTGACCGCCTGTTCGACCGGCGCGCACTCGATTGGCGATGCCGCGCGCATGATCAAGGACGGCGATGCCGACGTGATGCTGGCGGGCGGATCCGAATCGACGATCTGCCCGCTTGGCGTGGCAGGCTTCGCGCAGGCCAAGGCGCTCAACATGAGCATGAACGACCGCCCGACCGAAGCCAGCCGCCCCTATGACAAGGATCGCGACGGCTTCGTGATGGGCGAAGGCGCAGGTGTTGTCGTGCTCGAGGAATATGAGCATGCCAAGGCGCGCGGCGCGAAGATCTATGGCGAAGTGGTCGGCTATGGCCTGTCGGGCGACGCCTATCACGTCACTGCACCGCATCCCGAAGGCAAGGGCGCGCAGCTGGCCATGGAAATGGCGCTGCGCAAGGCAGGGCTTGGCCGCGGCGACATCGACTATGTCAACGCGCATGGCACTTCGACCATGGCTGACACGATCGAGCTCGCCGCGGTAAAACGCGTGCTGGGCGACGATCTCTCGGGTGCGTCGATGAGCAGCACCAAATCCGCGATCGGCCATTTGCTGGGCGGCGCCGGAGCGGTCGAGGCGATCTTCTGCATCCTTGCGATGCGCGACCAGATCGTCCCGCCGACGCTCAACCTGCACAATCCGGACGAAGGCACCGAAGGTGTCGATTTGGTTCCGCTGGTGGCGAAGAAGCGCCAGGTGCGCGCCGTGCTCAACAACAGCTTCGGCTTTGGCGGCACCAATGCCTCGCTGGTGATGAAGCAGGTCGACTGACGTGAAACGGCTCGGCTGCCTCGTTGCGGCCATTGCAGTTCTGTTGATCGCCGGTGCGTTGGCGGTTTCGGTCCTCTTCGGCTCCGCCAGCGTCGAAGAGGAAACCTCCTTCGTAATCCCCTCGGGTTCTTCGCTGACCGCGGTTGCGGAGAAGCTGGAGGACGAAGGGCTGATCAGCTCGGCCGACGGCTTCGTGCTACGCGCGAGGCTGCTGGGCGGGAGCACTCCGATCCAGGCGGGCGAATTCCAGCTTGAGCCGGGCATGAGCCAGGCCGACATGCTGCGCGCGTTCCAGCAAGGCGACGTGATCCGCCGCTTCGTTACGATCCCCGAGGGCATACCTTCGATCCTCGTGCACGAACGGCTCATGGCCGAGGATTTGCTGACCGGCGATGTTGCCGTGCCTGCTGAGGGCTCGGTGCTTCCCGACACCTATGATTTCGAGCGCGGCGAAAGCCGCCAGGCGGTGCTCGACCGGATGCAGGCGGCGATGACCGCCTATCTCGCCGAGGCATGGGAGAAGCGCCGGGCGGACATCGCCGTCAGCACCCCGCGCGAAGCCCTGATCCTGGCATCGGTGGTCGAAAAGGAGACCGGCGTCCCCTCCGAACGGCGCATGGTGGCGGGGCTCTATTCGAACCGGTTGAAGATCGGGATGCGGCTGCAGGCCGACCCGACGATCATTTACCCGATCACCAGGGGCAAGCCGCTCGGGCGACGCATCCGCCGCTCGGAAATCGATGCGGTCAATGACTACAACACCTATTCGATGGCGGGCCTGCCCAAGGGGCCGATCACCAATCCGGGGCGCGAAAGCATTGCGGCGGTGCTCGATCCGGAGGGGACCAGCGCGATCTACATGGTCGCCGACGGCAGCGGAGGCCACGCCTTCGCCGATACCTATGCCGAGCACGAAGCCAATGTCGCGAAATGGCGCCAGATCCGCCGCGCGCGCGGCGAGATCTAGCGCCGCTTCGTTGGCCTAGGGCTTCACGATATCGAAGCTCCCCGGAAGCGGATCGAGCGCATCGAGCATCGCTTGCAGCGCGGCTTCGTCGCCTTCCACCTTCAACCCCGCGGCCTGCAACTGCGCGAGCGGCAATTTCAGGAACAGCAGCCCCAGCATGAACTGGCGCGGGCCGGATATGGTGACATCGGGCGCGGAAGCCGCATCGCCAACGCGCCCGATCATCACATTGCCATTGGCTTCGATCACGGCGGTCTCGTCGCGGTCGAGCAGGTTGACTTGCAGCGTGGCGTGATTGCGACTGAACCTGGCCGGATCGAACCGTGTCGCGGCCGAATCGAGCAGCAGGCTGGTGGGCACGGCGGCGATCAAATCGGGGCTTTGCGCTGAAGGAGCGTTGGGCCTGCCGTTGCGCAGCTCGTTGGCGGCGACCAGGAACTGATTGCGCCAGATCGCGCTTTCGGACTGGTAGCCCTGCTGCTCATAGCTGTCGGCCAGCAGCGATGCGGCCTCGGCATTGTCGGGCGCAGAGAACACGAGTTGCTGCAGTAGGTCGGACGACCAGCGATAATCGCCGCTCGCCATGGCATTGCGCGCCAGCGCGATCACCCGGTCCGCGCCGCCCATCGCGTCAATCATGCGCTGCGCCCGCGCAATCGGCGGATGCGCATGGAGGTTGGCGGGCACGGCGTCGTACCAGCCGAGGTAATATTGGTAGATCGCCTTCGAATTGTGGCTGTAGGTGCCGTAATAGCCATGCGTCGACCATTCCTGCGCCAGCTGCGGGGGCTGGGCGACGGCCTCGGCGATTTCCGTCATGGTGGCGCCCTGATTCATCAGGCGCACCGTCTGGTCGTGCAGGAAGCGGTAATTGTCGCGCTGCGCGCTGAGCCAGCTTGTCCCTTCCTTGTTTCCGAAGTGCGGCCAGCAATGACTGGAAATGACGACATCGCTCTTCGGCGCGAAGCGTTGCACCGCTTCATCCAGGAATTGCGCCCAGGCGCGCGCATCGCGCACCTTTGCTCCGCGCGGAGTGAGGATATTGTGCAGCGTGCAGGTCGCGATCTCTGCGGTCAGGAAAGTACGCGCGGGCGCGACATAGACGTTGAGCTCAGACGGTGCCTCGCTGCCCGATACGATCTGGAATTCGAGGTCGACCCCATCGACCGTGCGCGTCTCGCCGGTGCGGGTGATCGTGTCGCTTGGCGCAAGCAAGGTTATCGTGCCGCGCGAGACTGCTGAGCCGATGCCGCTGCCCATCTGGCCGTTGTTCCCCGGCATCAGGCCCATGCCAAACTGGAAATTGGCGCGGCGCTGCATCGCGCCGCCCGCCATCACGTTTTCGGACGCGGCCTCTTCCATGAAATGTTCGGGCGCGATGATCGCGATTTTCCCGGCGGCCACATCCGCTGCGCTGGCGACGCCGCGCACGCCGCCGAAATGGTCGGCATGGCTGTGGCTGTAGATCACCGCGCTCACCGGCCGCTCGCCTAGCGTCTCATTGACCAGTTCCAGCGCCGCCGCGGCGACTTCCTGCGTCGTGAGTGGGTCTATCAGGATCCATCCGGTATTGCCGCGCACCACGGTCATGTTCGAAAGGTCGAACCCGCGCACCTGCCACACGCCGTCGGCAACTTCGAACAGGCCGTGCTGCTTGAGGTAGCGCATGTGGCGCCACAGGCTGGGGTGGACGGTAGGCGGGGCGTCGCCTTCGACGAAGGCATAGGCGTCGAGGTCCCACACCGGATCGCCCTTCGCATTGCGGATCACCGGATCGGCACGAGTGGCCAGGAAGCCGCGCGTGGCGAAATCGGCGTCGCGCGTGCCATCAGGCGGCAATTCGGCGGCAGCGGCGCGCAGGGTCTCGATCGTCGCGGGGGAGGCTGGCTTGGCCCCTTCCTGCGCGGTGGCCGAAGCTGCAAGCGACACCCCGGCCAGCAGGCCGCAAAGCATGGCGATTCTCATGTCCCTCTCCCTTGTCTCGCGCACAGACTGCTCGATAAGTGGGGCAACGACAAGTGAGCAGCCGGGAGTCGCGGGCAATGGGAAGTTCGCCCTTTATCGTTACAGCCGCATTGCCCGACGACATATTCGCCTGGGCCGATGCGCTGCGGCGCGCGCATTTCCCGCCCGAGCGCAACCATTTGCACGCTCATGTCACGCTGTTCCATGCCTTCGCGCCGACGCTGTTCGAGGAATTGCGCGACTTCCTGCCGCGCGTTGTCAAGGATTTTCCGCCGCCCGAAGGCCGGATCGCGGGCCTGATGGATTTGGGCAAAGGAACCGCCATCGCATTGCAAAGCCCGCAATTGCTCGAAGTGCGGGCAAGGATCGCCGAGCATTTCCATGGCTCGCTGACCGATCAGGACCTGCATGAGCCGCGGCTGCACATCACCATCCAGAACAAGGTGAGCAAGGACGAGGCGAGGGCGCTGCAGGCCGATCTGCGCGACAGGATCGAACCGCGCGGCTTCGCCTTTCCGGCGCTCGAACTGCACATCTATCGCGGCGGGCCGTGGGAGTTTGTGAAACGCTGCGCCTTTCGGCGGCAATAGCGGTTGACCGGGGCGAAGCTCGGCCCTAAATGCGCCGCCTGCCGAGCGGGCGTTTGCCCCGGCATGCCCTTTGGGGCGGAGTAGCTCAGGTGGTTAGAGCAGCGGAATCATAATCCGCGTGTCGGGGGTTCGAGTCCCTCCTCCGCTACCAATTTCAAACGCTTCTTGATTGCGGCGCTCGACGTTAAACAAATCCCGGAGCCGCTCATTCAGCTTGGGCTGAGCAGCGACTGCCAGCGATCCAAATGCACCTGTAACAGCTCGATCAATGTTCCATCGGGATCTTTGCAAACTGCAATTTCGGCCATGCCATCATGTGCCGACTGCGGGTCGGAGATAAACTCAACCTCTTGCGCTTTGAGTGCCGCAAAGTCGCTCGCCAAATCGTTCGTGGCCAAGCACAAGCGGACCAGGCCAAGGTCCGCATTCTGAGCGGGCACATCCTGCGAAGTGTTCTCCAGTTCCATCAAATCTATCTTCGGGAAACCGTCGTTCAGCTGCATGATACACGCGCGACCCCGTGTCCCTTGTGCGATCCCCAGGGCTCTTGCGGCATTTGCCGACAATGCGCTCGGCCTTGGCGACATGTCCAATCCAAGGTAGGGAATCCCTGGAATGAAGACTTCAAATCCAAGACAACGGTAGAACGCGATCGAGCGATCCAGGTCGCTGACGTTGATATTTATATGCCCCCATCCAAGCTGCAATTTCTGGTTTGCCATAGAACCGAACCTCCGCACGTTCCCACCCTATTACAAATTGCAGAATATTGGCCGCAAGCGCGGCTCCATTTGCAAGCATGCTCGACCGCTTAAGGGAAAAGGCGTGCCACGGTTAGGCGGTTGGCGAACAGCGTTTCCCAGTCGGTGCAGACGCAGACTAGCCCGATAGCCAACACCGTTTGAATAGCACACCGCATAGCGCGGGTTCGAGTCACTACTCCTCAGCCAGGCTTCAATGGGCTTATTCCGAGAGGCTTTTTACGGCTGGCTGGACGGCTGGTCACGCCGAAACGAGGCGCCTCTCGCGTGACAGTCGAGCAATGTATGCCTTCGCCCTCGGCCAGCCCTTCGATGATCGGACAGTCGGGCCGGGCGTCGCCATGGCAATCGCGGACGAGCGTTTCCAGCGTGTCTATCATCTGTTCCAGTTCCACCTGCTTCGCCCTCAGGCGTTCGACATGGCCGAGCGCCAATGACTTGACGTCGGCGCTTGATCGCTCCCGATCAGACCAGAGCATGAGCAGGTCGCCGATCTGCTCGACCGTGAAACCGAGGTCACGCGCGCGGCGAATGAAGCGTAGCCGGTGGACATCGCTTTTGTCATAGTCGCGATAGCCGCTGTCGCGCCGGGCAGCCCTGGGGATCAGGCCGGTCTGCTCGTAATAGCGGATCATCTTTGCGCTGACGCCGGACGCGCGCGATGCTTGCCCAATGTTCATTGCGGTTCTCCTGCCTTTGCCCTTTATCGGATCAGCCTGTGCGGCCTCAAGCCAGTTTCGGCTCGGGACCATCGATGCCCGGGCTCGCAGGCCCGATGACGCTGCGGAAACGCTTGAGCCGGAGCGCGTTGGACAGCACGAACACGCTTGAGAACGCCATCGCCCCTGCCGCGAAGACCGGCGAGAGGAGGATGGCGCTCGAGGGATAGAGTACGCCCGCAGCTACCGGGATCAGTGCTGCATTGTATCCGAAGGCCCAGAACAGGTTTTCCTTGATGTTGCGGATCGTCGCCTGCGACAGGGCGATTGCATTCACCACGCCGCGCAAGTCCCCGGACATCAGGACGACATCGGCGGTCTCGATCGCGATGTCCGTTCCCGTCCCGATTGCGAGCCCGACATCGGCTTCGGCCAGCGCGGGGGCATCGTTGATGCCGTCGCCGACGAAGGCGACCGTGCGACCTCCCTTGCGAAGCTGCTTCAAGGCATCGACCTTTCCGTCCGGCAGCACTTCGGCGATGACTTCGTCGATGCTGAGCTGGCGCGCCACGGCTTCGGCCGTCGCCCGGTTGTCGCCGGTTATCATCGCGATCTTCAGGCCCAATGCATGCAATGCCTCGATCGCCGCAGGGGTCGTTTCCTTGATCGGGTCGGCGACCGCGATGATTGCCGCGAGTTTGCCGTCGATCGCGGCGTAGAGCGGCGTCTTGCCTTCGGTGCCGAGCCGCCGGGCGTCATCGGCGAAGGCGCCCAGATCGATGCCGTGCTTTATCAGGTATCGATCGGCACCCACCATCACCTTTCGCGCATCGACCGTGGCCGAGATGCCGAAGCCGGCCGATGCCTCGAAATCGCTCACCTTATGGCCAGGCAGCCCGTGCTCCTTTGCGGCGGCCACGATAGCCTCGGCGATCGGGTGTTCGGATTGCGTTTCGACCGCCGCGACCAGCGCAAGCACCTCGTCCTGCTCGAAACCCGGCGACGTGTGGAAATCGGTCAGATAGGGGCGCCCCATCGTCAAGGTGCCGGTCTTGTCGAGTGCTACGACTTCGACTGAGCGCAGCGACTGCAGCGCTTCGCCCTTGCGGAAAAGGATGCCCAGTTCGGCCGCGCGCCCGGTCCCGACCATGATCGAAGTCGGGGTCGCAAGGCCCATGGCGCAGGGGCAAGCGATGATCAGCACCGCCACGGCATTGACCAGCGCGAAAGTCAGCGCGGGATCGGGGCCGAACAGGAACCATACGAGGAAAGTGAGGAATGCTACGGCCATGACGGCCGGCACGAACCATGCTGTTACCTTGTCGACCATGGCCTGGATCGGCAGCTTCGCGCCCTGTGCCTGCTCGACCATGCGGATGATCTGCGCGAGCATTGTTTCCGCACCGACTTTGGTCGCGCGGAACGAGAATGCGCCCGACTTGTTGATCGTGCCGCCAACCACTTCCGACCCGGTCTGTTTCGCGACCGGAAGCGGCTCGCCGGTGAGCATGCTTTCATCAACATAGGAATGGCCTTCGATCACTTCGCCATCGACGGGGATCTTCTCGCCCGGCCGCACAAGAACCGTGTCGCCCGGAAGCACGTCCGCAATTGACAGTTCCAGGGTTTCACCATTGCGCGAGACGCGTGCGGTCCTCGCCTGCAATCCGACAAGGTGTTTGATCGCTTCGGAAGTTCGCCCCTTGGCTTTTGCTTCAAGGAAGCGACCCAGCAGGATCAGCGCCACGATCACAGCTGCCGCCTCAAAGTACACATGTACCGTGCCCGCCGGGAGGACCGAGGGCATGAAGGTAGCCACCACCGAGTACGACCACGCGGCTCCCATGCCGACAGTCACCAGCGAATTCATGTCAGGCGTGCCGCGCAGGATAGCCGGAACGCCCTTTTGGAAGAACCGCAGGCCGGGGCCGAACAGGACGGCAGTCGTCAATGCGAACTGGATGATCCAGCTTGCCTTGAGCCCGATCGTCGACATCACCAAATGGTGGATCGACGGCACCAGATGCGATCCCATTTCGAGAACGAAGACGGGCAGGGCCAGTATCGCGGCTGTAATCAGGGCACGGCGGAGGCCCGCCATCTCCTTTTCGCGTGCGGCGCGCTCGCGGTCTTCACCAGGCTGCTCGGTCGCAACCCGCTTCGGCTCATAACCAGCCTTGCGGATGGCGCGCTCGATATCCTCCAGCGTTGCCTGTTTTTGATTGAAGCTGACGCTGGCCTTTTCGGTCGCGAGGTTCACGCTGGCTCCGGTCACGCCGGGAACGGCCCGGACTGCCTTTTCGACATGGGCGACGCATGAAGCGCAGGTCATGCCCTCGACCGGAATGCTTATGGCGCCGGTTTCGAGGTCGTCCGTTTCGACCTTCCGACTCGCTGCGACTTGTTCAAGCATTGAATTTACTCCAGAATCTCATTTCGTGGAGTGAATCTGCGGCTTCCAACGTTGGTAAGGTCAAGTGAGATTCGCAAGAGAGAAAAATTCTTCTCGCGCCGGTCCCTCGAACTTGAATTTGCCGAGGATCGGGGACGACTCGCCCTCCAGCTTCCGCTTATGCATCTTACATCAAACAGAAATTCGGCGTTCGATTTTTTATTCGATTCCGCTTGACCTTGCCACGATGGCAAACCGGAAAAGGGTGGTCCCTCCAAATGCAAGGTGAAATGAAGTGACCACTCTTACTGTAAGCGGAATGAACTGCGCCTCGTGCGTTCGCACGATAACCAACGCAGTCCAGGGACTCGATCCGGCTGCGATGGTTGCGGTCAATCTGGCCGACAAGAGCGTCCAGACCAATGCGAACGTCACGCTTGAAGCGCTGAAGGCAGCGGTCGAAGCAGCCGGATACAACGCAGATCCGGCCTGAACCCCATAGCGGGTTTCAAGCCCTGGAGAGGTCCGTGGGGAGCCGCATTCGGCGCTCCACGGACCGTTCACTTTTCTAAATCGCGGGAAGCGTGGATGCGGATACGCTCAGCGCCTTCCCGTCCCGGAACCAGACGTAGATCGTGAAAGACTGTTTCTTTTCGCAGTTCACTGCCTCTGATTGCAGGTAACTGGCAGCTTCATCGTCATAATCCGTCCAGTATTCCGACGACACGCCCACTATGTCCCTGATCTTGCGGGCGGCGGTTTCATGGCCGTCACCGCGGCGCAAACCGAATGGTGCAACCACCTTTGCGCTGGCGCCAAGCGTGACAGTCTTGTCCAGAATGATTGCATTTTCGATCAGGTAATCGATCGACATGCCTCCGCTGCGCAGAGTGAATCGGCATTCGCCCCGAAGCGGCGCTTTCTTGTTGCAGTCTTTCGCAACGTACCCTTTGGGCATGGCGGAGAGCGTTGAGCAAATGGAAGGGCCCGGAAGATCACCCCGCAAAGCCGCCGATGCCTGTGCGGGCAGCAGCGATGTTAAAGCACATAGGAATGCGATTTGTGAAACTTGCATGTTCCGTTCCGAGTAACCTGGTCTGACAGCAACTCGCGCCATCCCGTACACGATAGGAAGAAGGATTTCTGCGCGCCAACGTTCGCAATGTACTGGTGCAAGATTCAGGTGGCGTCCGCTACGGAAAGCTTCATCCCGTTCCGGAAACGCACTTTCTCAGGATCGGGAATGATTGCTGCCTTTGTCGCTACCGCGCTCGCTGCTGCAACTGGGGCGCCGCTTGCCGTCTATACCGATTGGATTGCGGGCTGTGACAAAGGCCCGAATTGTCGGACCGTTTCGCTTCAGCCCGAAGCCGGTTCCGGAAATTCTCCTGCGGCAGATGGCGCGCTGCTGATTTCAATTGCGCGCGGCCATTTGCCGGACGCGCCGTTCGTTGTCGTAATCAGGCCGCGAGAGCGGGAGCGCACGATTGCCGCTATGTCGTTGGATGGCATTCCCATCGATCTTGAAGGGCAGGCAGGGCATTTCATGATCGAATTTAGCAGTTCTCAAGCGCGCGGGATTATCGAAAAGTTTGTTGCGGGACAGGTCCTGTCGGCAGCGAGCAGCAATGGCGCCCCAATCGGGAGTGCATCCATGACCGGAATCGCGGCTGCGCTGGCGCATATCGAACGGGAGCAAAACCAGGACCGACAGGGGATTGGTTCTGCGCCTTTAGAGTTACCTCCGGCACCGAAAGCCAAGCCTGCCAGATTGCATGCGTCGGAACTTGCCCGTCGCCTGCGCCACGATCCCTGCTTGTCGGACACGGTCATGCTACAACACGCAGTGCCAAGGTATCAGCCGCCACCCCGCTATGTTCGGCTGGATCGCCATGCGACCATGCTCATCTTGCATGACAGCTGCACTGGCGACAATGCCGAGACCAGGTTGGTGCTGCTCGATAATCGTGGGCGGGCCCGTCAGCTGCCGTTCGAACCGGAGATAGCCGATCCGCAAATCGATTTGGGCCATGATGCCGAGATTTCCGTTCAAAATGCCTGGTGGGATGACGGCAATCGTTTGCTTTGGACCCACTCGCTCGACCGCCCGGCGGGAGACTGCGGAGATCAAAGCGCCTATGCTTGGGCGGGTGATCGGTTCGTCATGGTCTACCATGCCAAAATGACCGTTTGTCGGGGAACTCCCGATTTCATTGTTACCTATCGCAGGGATGTGGTTCGGCGCGCCGAGCCCTAATCCGTTGGGTGGCTGCAACCGGAGGCAGAAGGCGTACTGGTATGCCGTAACCTCACAAATCATCGGGAGGCCCTGCTATGGTCGCGCCATGTCGCCTGGCTTCCGTTGCGTATTTTTGCTTCCGATGTTGGTGGCTTGCTCACCAGGCAATGAGGGCCTTGCCGTGTCGGCGAATGCGGGGGCGGGGAAACGGCCGGAGATTCCCTCCCACTATCACGGCCTCTGGGTCAATCACATTGGCCTATGCGGACATGGGGGCGATCGTGGACAACGCATCCTGATCGGCCGTCACAGTGTCGATCACATGAGCGTCAGAACCGTCGACGTTCCTGAAGGCAATGGTCCGATCCTCGTTCATTTGAAGGACGACGAAGGGAATCTATGGATGCTGTCGCTTAATCTGGGATCAAAGGGCAGGGGTTTGCGCGCGCAGAGCGAGGCCACGGGATTCGATGTGGAATTGGTCCGTTGTCCTGAGTCAGGCTCAAGGCGGGCATCCCGAACGAGCGCGTCCGCAAGCGCGGATGGGCAAGACTGAATGGGTCGCGAAGCGGCAACGATCCACAATGCTTGTCGGTGGACTAGCAGCGTCGCATTCGGCCTGATCACTCTGATCTTCAGCGATGCACCGTTCGGTGTGTTGCTGCGGCTGTTGCGGCCAGGAAACCTGGTTGCAGGCGACGAATTTGCCGCCGCTCAAGGCCTGCTGGAGCTTGCGCAGGCTTGTTTGCAAGTAGTGGTGGCGATCCTAGTTGCTACTGCATTGATACGCGTCCCCGACCGGAGACGAAGAATGGGATGGGGGCTAGTCGCAATCGGGGTCCTGGCCGCTCTGTCCGCGGCGATATTCCTCACCGAGGTGGAGACGCTCGATGGCGAGATTCTGGGCCTTGTTTTCTATGTTCTCGTCCTTGGCGGAGTGCCCTGGCAGATTGTGCTGGCAGCGAGTCTGCTCGTGCCGCCGGTTCTTCTCGCCTGCGGGTGGCGCCTCATCCACTACGGTGCAGACGATGCGGCGTAGCGGATGTCTTCGATCAATCGCCAGCAACCCTTGGCGGGTTCGAAAAGCAGCATTCCATCGGAGTAAGGCCCCCCCGGCTGGTAGGGTTTGCCATCGAGAGTGAAGGGGGTGCCCAGGCCATCGCCTTCGCCGGCATGCCCATCGTAGCGAACCCTGGTCCATTCGATTGCGATCCGATCGTCCTGGCTCTGCTCCATGACGATCTCGACATATTCATCGGCACTGCGCGGTTGAACTGGCCGCCAGTAGTAGTCGAACATTTCGATCGGGAACCGGTCATAGTCCGCTGCCAGTAACCGAACCTGGCCGGATGCGCCCGGTCCGGAGTAAAGGACTTCAGGCGCCAAATACTGACGACGTACGGCAGCCGATGCGACGAAGGCATTTACAAACCTCTCGGCATTACCGATTTTGCACGCACTCTTTATCTGCTGAAGGATCAACCGGTCACTTTCAGTCGTGGGCGCCGAGTCTTGCGGGGTTCGCATCGGCGGAGCCGTCTTGGCCACAGTTGCATTGGGCTGTATCGACGCCGGTTGTGCTTTGTCGTCGCCTGCAAGTGGAGGCGCGCTGCTGCATCCCGCAGTCAAGAGCAGCAAGGCGGCAATTTTTGCGGGATGGGTGATCGATC
Source organism: Altererythrobacter sp. Z27 (assembly GCF_052683155.1). Lineage (NCBI taxonomy): Bacteria > Pseudomonadati > Pseudomonadota > Alphaproteobacteria > Sphingomonadales > Erythrobacteraceae > Altererythrobacter > Altererythrobacter sp. Z27. Next base: position 382,561 of record NZ_JBQYMC010000001.1, read on the forward strand.
TTGGCCGGTACCGCATAGCAAGTCCTTGAGTTCACGACTTTGGCGCTGCCAACATATGCGCTGCGTCGCACGGTCGACACCGGCAGATGTGTACCGGTTCATCACGTTTAGATCATGTTACGTCGCTCGCCGCGGCTTGTGGTCGAGCGGCGAGAAGAACTCAATCCGGGGACGAAATTCAATGCGGGGCGTCAGCCTCGTTCAGGCGGATACTGGCGATATACCGGTCGTAACGCTCGTTGAAATAGATCGTCACGTGAATGGGGCGGCCGCCGGCAAGCAGCGCTTTGCGAGCGTCATCCGTACCCGAAATTTGTACATCCTCCAGAATCGCCCACCGAACTGCAGGTGAAGGTGACGGCAAAGCGGCGCGATCTGGGCGATCCTGGCGGCTCATGCTGTCGCCAGGCTGGCGGATACCGCGAAGTTCAACATTCTCGCGGTCGCGGGCCAAAATCGCTTGGACTGAAGCCAATGCTTCGCCTCTATCGTCGACCATGTCTTCGGGGCCGATCTCCGCGTCATATTCCGTGACGTAGAATGGCGGCTCTTCCCCGATTTCGTGATACGGTCCGCTGAGAAGGTCTTGTGCAAACAGAACAATGCCGACACCGGTGATCACCACCAATCCGGCCATGACCGCAATCAACGCGATGCAGCCACCCGGTCTAGGTTCGCCCAGCCTGTCTTGGTGATCTTCCGTCACGCCTGCTTCAGCCTTTTCGAGAGTTCAGGGTCCTGATCACTTTCCCATCACAGGTTGAGGGGTTGCTTTCGAAGAAAAGGGGGCGGCGCGTAGCGCAGAGCTCGCGCACATCAGCAAGCGCTTGTTCGGGCGTGGCGTGCCCAAGCGAGATAACATAGTCATGCTTGTATCGGCCAGTGTCGGCGATGGGCTCGACCTCGATACTTCTCCAGGCGCCGAAAACCTGCTTCCAGCCGCGCGGCGTTGGAGTGCCTGGCGGGGGTAGATAAACAGTACGGTCGCTCCCGCCACAAAGGGCCATGCCCAGCGAGTTGAAGGAAGCGATGCGCGCACGATAAATCCTGCCATTGGTGAACTTTACGAGGGGATAAATGCTCGAACCGCACTGAGGAAAACACTATCTTGTACCGGTTCACCGGGCTGCTTGTGGCCGATCTGGTCGTGTGGCAGCGAAATCGCATGTATTGGCTGCATGCGCTTTCTGGAGACCTCGAATCACGCAAAAACCTGCTGGCGTTGCCGCTGGCGGTACTCGCGCTGTCGAGCGTTGGCAGCGGCGCCGCGTATGCGTCTGAAAAGGCAAAGCCTGATCGCGATCCCGGCTGCTTCGATGAAGTCTATGAGAATGTTCATCCCGAATGCACGCTTGAACAGCGGCGCCAGCAGCTTTCCCGGTTCGATCTTCCGGCGATCGAGGATTTTCCGCGCAAACACCGCTCGCAAGGTGACGTAATCGTTGCGAATTATTGGACAAAGAACGGTGGAGGAACTGCACTTGCCATGCATAGGAGCCGGAAGGGGCAGGCATGGCTGGAGCTCCGCCTTGTTCCCATCGGTAGCAAGCGGAAGCGGGTAGTTTCCCGTCGGATAAAAATCTCTCGCGCGACATGGCTCGATATTGTCGCAAAGTCGCATGCGCTGGATTTCTCTTACAGGTCCGACAGCATCTGTGTGGGCGGGGCCGCGATCCGGATTGAAGTCATTAGCGGTCCCGGCCGTGTCCGTACGAGAGTGCAGGATACCTGCTATCTTGCCGACGACGTTCGCCTTTTCTTTGAAGATCTTACGGACGCCGCATTCGCTGCTCTGCCGCAGTGCTCGCAGTTCGATCAGTTCAAGCGATATCGTGATGACACAACCGATACGGACGAAGCGCTGCATCGTTGCCTCACGCCGTCATCCTATTGGGATTGAGAGTGATGCACCTGCGCTCCCAGAGCCTGCAAAACACTGGCCCAACGAAAAATCTCTGCAGGATGTAGCAATGATTGACCTGTCGAGAAGTGGCGCGCGCCAGACATGGGTTGAACCGCAATGATGGCCGCCTGCGCTCAGTCCTACGGCGGCCCCGAGGTGATTGCACTTAAGCAAGTGCCGCTACCGGCTGCGAATCGGGGGCATGCGCGCATTTCGGTCAACGCAGCGGCGGTGACCAGCGGTGATGCGAGAATTCGTTCGGCCATGGCTCCTGCAGGAATGTCAGTGGGCCTGCGCCTCGCTTTTGGCATCCGGCGACCCAGACAACCTGTCCTTGGCATGTTTTTCAGCGGGACACTGGAAGAAGCGGTGGCGGGAATGGAGCCCGGCACTCGTGTTTTCGGCAACACCGGAATGGCGATGGGCGCCCATGCCCAGCACCTGACCATCGCATCCGATCGGATCGTTGCAATCCCCGACGATCTCGAACTCGACGATGCCGAAGCTGCTGCGTTGCCTTTCGGAGGCCTGACTGCGGCAGATTTTCTGATCGGCAAGGCAAGAATCGCGCAAGGGGCGAAAGTGCTGGTCAACGGCGCCACCGGTGAAGTCGGCTGCGCAGCTTTGCAAATTGCGAGCAACTTCGGCGCAATTGTCACGGCGGTCTGCCGAACGGAAAACCATGAATTCGCGCGCGAACTCGGTGCCAGCCGGGTGCATGACTATCGCGAAGGGATACCTCGCGGTCAGTGGGATATCGTCATGGACATTGCCGGGACTCTGCCCTGGAGACGGGCAAGCGAGCTGGTCGCGCCCGGGGGCGTGCACCTTCCGGTAACTGCTTCGTTGCACCAGATGTTGGGAGCCGCCCTTTTTCCTCGCCGGGCTGAAGGACGGCGTATCAGCGGCACAACCTCCAGCGACGGACCCGCCGCCTTGTTGCGCCTGCGTTCGCTATTTGCCGATGGTGTTCTGAAGCCAGTCGTTGGCGCGCGATTCCCGTTCTCGAGGATCGTAGATGCTCATGTTCTGGTCGACACCGGACATAAGCGAGGCGGGGTCGTGGTGACCATGCAAAGAGCCTGAGCCAGTGCGTAAGATCATTGTCCCGGCTTCGGCGATGTACTGCTATCTCGCGGCTACATTCAAGCCGGGCGGTACTCGCTAAAGAGATAGAAAGCGGTTTGCTTCGCCTGACGCGTCAGGGTGAGCAGGGCTGTCGCGCTAGCCAAGAGCCTGGCCTTTCGAAACCTGGCGCGTCGCAGCAGGGCAAGCCGCGTGCGAGCGAAGTCAAGACGGAGACTGATTTCAATGAAGGTTCACCGCCATGATCCGGCGCAGTCTCATGCTTCTCAAATCGGACGGAATGCCAGATTGGGCCTGCTTGTATTTGCCCTTTGCAACGCTGTTTCTGGACTAGAAGCGACGGAGCCCGATGCCACCGTTTCAGCAGCTTCGCCAGCTGCTTACCATGCGCTGGCCATCAATCAGGATTATGTCGGCATCTGGATGACGGCCGGTGAAGCCAATGAGGATGCGGCAAAGGCGCGGGCACTTGAATTATGCCGCCGAGACACGGGGAGCGAAACCTGCCAGATCGCCCACAGCGGTCAGCGGAATTATCTGGCCGTCGGATATGCGATCGATGGCGGATTGGAGCTTATGGCGCAGAATCAGGCCGCGGGCCTGATTGAATCGCTCGAGTCAAAATGCGTTGGCAGGTTCGGCTCAACCTGCATGGTGGCCGGAATGGTCGGTCCAATTGGCGCAAAGGATTTCCCCGCGGAACCCGGCCCGGCACCCCGCCGTCGCTTCGCGGCTGTTGCCGGCGATTTTTCAAATGTTGCGAAAGGCGCTCCCGCTGATTGGCGGGTCTGGGTTGTGACGGGCGCCGAAAGCCGTGACACCGCCATACGTGCCGCGTCTGATGCCTGCGAAGGCGAACTTGGCCGAACACGCTGCCAAATCGCCGAAGCAAATGGCGATACCCTGTTGCTATTCTATCAGGCAGGCGGGACCGATTTTGCTGGTTTCCTGAGCGAAAAATCACTCGCTCGCGCCCTTGCGGAAATGAACCGGCGCTGCCGCCTCGCCAATCGTAGTTGCGAAGTGATTGCGGTAGCCAATGCCCAGGGTGCCGGTCGGTACGTATTCGATCTTAGCGATTCTCCTGAATTCGAAGCAAATTCAATGAGTTTGGACCAATGATGTCAGTTCTTTTGAATCGGCGGCAGCACCTTCGGGCAATAGCCTTGATGTTGGCGGGGTTGCTGGGCGCAATGATGCTTCCGCAACCTGCCGCAGCGCAGCTGTTTCCCTGCAATGGCGATGGGCCGGGCCAACGGATGGTTGGCATGGATAATAGCACGACGCCGCCGACGCCGCTCTGCCAGGCGGTGGGCAGCGGACAAGCTCCTCAGCCTGCTGCACCGATAGTCTTGTATGGAAGCCTTGCCTGGCATCGTGATGCCGATGATGTGTGGGTGGCCACAGGGTACAGCACCAAAGGGCAGGACCAGGCCACGATCGACGCCTGCAACGCCGTGATGGGTGGAGGATGCACCGCAATTGGTGAATGGAGTAATTCCTATGTCTCAGTCGTTAGGGACCAAAATGGCGGGCTTTTTGCCGGCTGGGGCACCACTTCGCGCGGATCAAAGAAGGACGCTTCCCGGGAGTGCGACAAGGAGAATGTAATCCCCTGCCTTCCCATCGGCACTTACTGGACCGAGAAATACCGCGCGCGGGGGCCGAAGACAGCAGCGGAAACGCGCAAACGCTATGCCGCTCTGGCCTGGCTCAAGGAGGCAGAGGGCTATGATCGCCGTGCATGGATCGCATCGGGACATGTTGATGGGCCTGCAGCAAAGGCAAAAGCTGTCGCCGGATGCCAGGCCGCCAATGGCGGGCGTGAATGCATTGCAATGCCTGCCGTCGGCAATGGCTTCATCCAGACCTACAACTTGCCGTCCGCAGGGACGCATGGCGATGCGAATGCGTCCGAGACCACTCTCGAACGTGCACGCAAGGCGGCATTGACCCAGTGCGAGAAGAGCAAAGCCAAATGCACTCTGCAGCAGGCTTATGACAGCCGTGTCCCTGGCCTGTTTGTGCATGATTTCATCAGCGGCGCAGCAATCGCTGCAAGCGAAAGCGCACCACGATAGGCAAGCACCGTCGTGGTTGTCGCGATTTGCGCGCGTGCCGATCAACCGGTTGTATTGCGGGGCGATTGAGTTTGGCCCGCATTCCTTGATGGGGAAGCCGGGCGCTACACGTTGCACTTTGTCGGGCGATCAGGGCGTGTAGGACATTGTCACCACTTCGTCGCGCGGGGTCTGGAGGTCGAAGAACGCTGTGATGACGCAGCGTTTTCCTTTGGAATGGTTCTTGCAGCGCTTCGGCATGCTTGCCTCTGCGTCCTGACGGGTGAGTTCAACGCCCCAGAAGAAGTAGTCATCTTGCGAGGTGTATAGGAAGATATTGCTGTTCACGCCGTGAGCGTCGATCCCGCAATCCATTCCGGTGGCTACCTTGCAGCGCATAATCGCTTTATCGGTCGCCGCGGCATAGGTTGGGGCGCCAGTCACCAGCCATGCGTGGCCTTGCCATTTGGTGCCGACCGGGTCGGTTTTCGGAGAGGCGACCGCGCCGTAGGCCGCTGCACCACGAGTATTGGGAAGGTAGGAGCGAGTTCGCAAGATCGGGACCATCACCGGCCGTTTGATATGCGTGGATGTAATTGTTTCCGCCAAGCGGCAATTGCCAGCTGTCAAAGCACATTGCTCGTTGAATTTCTTCACCGCATCCCGCTTCTTGTTGCCCCAAACTGCGCGGGCATAGCCGTCGGGGCCGAAGCCGAAGGCGATTGTTCCGCCTGTCGAGGACACAGCAACCACGCAGCCATCGCCCATTACCTTGTTGCAGGCATCGAGCGCTTTCCCGGTCGCTTCCGAAAGGTCGGCGGCGTTCCAGACTGCCCAGACCTCTGTTGCATCAGGGTGCCAAACCAAAGCGGAATGGCCCGCTTGCCATGAAAGGTGCAGCGGAGCGCTGTCATCCACCTGGCTGGAATGATTCTGGCCGCCCTGATTGCCAGCGTAGACATCGGGAGGAATGCAGCCGGGATTGCCTTGCCCCGGGATTCCCGCAGGGCAACGTTGTGCCGCCGCATCCTTCGGCCACAGCGCCATTGCCGCAGTTGTTACGAGACAGGCTGAGATAAGTCTTAGGCCGAAGGTCCAGGATGTCATCTTGATGTATTCTTCCGCGCGATCGTTTGTGTGCAATTATCGCCTGCAACCATCAGACGAGGAATAGCCTTCGGCCTACCAGTACATTTTCGGCTTCAGCGCACGGAAAGCAACGCGATCAACATGTGGGGATCAAACTCTCGTTCATCTCTTCATTCGACGCCGGAACCCGGAGGAATTCTGCACCGTTTCGAACGTAGTGCTCGATGATCGAGTTTGTTCCGGTGTAGCCGACATCGAACGAGCGATTGCGGATGGCATTGGCGATCGTCCCTTCGTAGCGCTCGCCACTCTCGCCTTGCGCTCCGGTGCTGTCATAACCCGAATTGAATGTAATGAGCGAAACTGGGCCGCTGTCCGCCAGTTCTGTCAAGGTTGTGGAATGGCACGCGTAACCTTGCCACACTCCGCCTGATGTCGATTCGACAACCGGCCCGTTGGCTATGTCGTGCCTGACCGTCCAACGCGGCGGATTGCCCATGATACTGCCTGGCACGGCATCGGGCCAGCGGCGTACTTCTTCGAATGCCGGTCCTGGTACCTCGCGCAGATAGAAAATGCCCAATGTTCCGATGGCGGACGGATAGGAATCGCCATTGCCCTCCGCGATCAGGACCGGTCCGAATTCTGTCCAGACCAACTTGCCCTTGGCAAATGACAAGGCTTCGTCTTCACCGACGTGGATCTCGCGCTTGCCGTCCCCAAAGACAGCCGCAAAGGCCAGCTCGAGCTGGCGTTCAGCAGAGAGTTTACGGATCGCCGAAGTCATGGAAGCAGATGCGAGACTGTCTGCGCCTCCACCTCCGACTTCTGTCTCGTTCATGCCTTGGGAATATGCGTCCGCTGTTTGCAGTGCTTCGCCCCATCCAGCCAGCGCCCACCCGGCGCCTCCGCAAAGCAAAAGTCCGGTGGCCAGCAATACCGGCCATCGCCGCTTTTTAGCGCAGGTATGGGGGAATGCATTCTTGTCGTCGGGGGCTGACATTGATTACGGCGGTCCTCGAAATTTTTGCGCCTCTGCGGTGTCCACTTGCACGCGCACTGTGACATAAAGGTAGTGCGCCCGGAATTCCCGCCCAAGCCTTTCGGTATACCAGTACATTGCGCCCGAGGCTCCCGGCTGCGCGTGTTCTTGTTGAACGGCTGCGGCAATGGCTCTGGTGGGTCGGTACCGTAGGTGTGCAGTCATAGACAGAAATCCGGATTCAGCGGCTTGCCAACCCCACTTGCTCATGGCGTCCTAGTTCCGATATCAGGTGTGGGATTTCGGCAATGTTCCAGTGCCTGGACCAGTATTGCAGGGCTTCGAACCACATGTGGTGGCAATGTTCGCCATGATCAGCGGGGTTCACGGATCCATCAGCCATTTCAACGTCGATATCCGGGCCGGCTGGCTGTTCCCTTGGTTTGTTCGAAACCCGTTGCGAAACGTCGATCCGCTGTTAGCTTCGCCGCGCTTGATCATCTGGAGGGAAATTATGGCCGGTCGTTTTCTTGACGTGAGCGCGGTGGCGCTACTTGCATTTGCGGTGATTCCGGCGGCAGCCGAAACGCCCGAACGTGCGCAGGTTGTGGGTGCCGTGGAGACGCAGCACGATGCCACGGTGAAGGCATTGCAGGACTGGATCGCCTTGCCGACCATCGCTGCCGAGAAGCGCAACACACCGGCCGGCGCCGAATATATGCGGCAACTGGCGCTCGATGCGGGCTTCCAGCAGGCCAAGATCATCCCCACCGATGGCGTGCCCGCGGTTTTCGCGACGCTGGATGCAGGAGCCAAGACCACCGTCGGCATTTATTTCATGTATGACGTGAAGCAGTTCGAACCTTCGGAATGGAGTTCGCCGCCGCTTGAGGGCAGGCTGGTCGAACGCCCGGGCGAAGGGATGGTGATGATCGGGCGCGGTGCGGTCAACCAGAAGGGCCCGCAAATGGCGTTCCTCGCCGCGATCAAGGCGATCCAGGCCAGCGGCCGCAAGCTGCCGGTCAATCTCGTGCTGGTGGCCGAGGGCGAGGAGGAGGTCGCCTCGACCCATTTCGATCAGGTCGTTGCAGTGGCCGAAGTGCGCGACGCTCTGGCCAAAAGCATCGGCGTGTTCATCCCATCGGCGGCGCAGAGCAAGGACGGCAGCGCCAATATCACGCTTGGGGCCAAGGGCGCGGTCGAATTCCAACTGGTCGTTGGCGGTGAGACGTCTGACAAATACCCGAAAACTGACATCCACTCGTCGAACCACGCGCGGATCGAGAACCCCGCATGGCGGCTGGTCAAGGCGCTCGACACGCTGGTTGCCGACGACGGCCATACCCCTGCGATCGACGGCTGGTTCGAGAACGTCCGGCCCCTGACCGAGCGACAGAAGCAGCTGATCGCCGAGAGTGCCGAGCTCAATCCCGAAGCGCAAGAAAAGGCACTCTTGGGGGTCGGCCGATGGATCGACGACGAGACTTACATCACGAGCCTCGAGCGGTTTTACTCCCAGCCCACAGTCAACATCCAGGGCTTGATCGCGGGCTATACCGGCCCGGGTGGCAAGACCGTCTTGCCGGGGCGGGCTGAAGCCAAGCTCGAGTTCCGTCTTGTTCCGGCGATGACCAAGGACGAGGCCGTGACCAAGCTCAAGGCGCATCTCGCCAAGCGCGGCTTCGACGATGTGCAGGTCACTGTTTCAGGGGGCTATGGCCCGAACGAAACCGAAGAGGACAGCATCCTGATCGAAGCCCAGAAGAAGCTGTTCGAACAGACCGGCATCGCTTACTCGATCAGGCCGCGCAACGCGGGCAGCTGGCCGGGTGTGATCTTCAACGGGCCGCCGCTCAATCTTCCCGCTTCGCAATTCGGCCTCAGCCGTGGCGGCGGTGCGCATGCGCCCAACGAATGGTTCCTGATCGAGAGCAGCGACCCCAAGGTCAACGGGCTCGACGAAGCGACGATGGCCTATGTCGATTATCTCTATGTGATCGAGCAGGAGGCCGCGAAAGGCTCCGATTGACGGGCTTCAACATTCCCGGTTTGCAGGCATAGCGATCCTGTCATAGGCTTCACCCGGGTCGGGGGGAGAATTCTATGAAGGCTTTCGTGCGCTCGGTGACCATTGCCGCCATGGCAGTCGTGGTTCCGGTTTCCCAGCTTGCGGCCCATGAATCGGCCGAGCATGCGCTCGACGAGGCTCGGGTCGAGGCGATGAGGGCAGCGACCGTCGCTTTCCTCGAGAGCCTTGATGATGCACAGCACAGCCAGGTGATGGCATCGCTCGACGACAACCACGCGAGGACCAACTGGTCAAACCTTCCGGCCAGCATGGCCCCGCGTTCGGGGCTCGCGGTCGCCGATATGGCCCCCGACCAAAGGATTGCCCTGCACGCGATGATCGCTGCGGCCCTGTCCAGCCAAGGCTATCTCAAGACAACCACGATCATGTGGCATGAGGATGTGCTGCACGATATTGCGGCGGGCGCGATCGCCGCAATGCCCGACAGCGATCCGAGCAAGGCACAGGCCCAAGCCTTCATTGCCAATTATGACACGGAGAAGTTCTTCGTCACTGTATTCGGCGACCCGCATGGAAAGGATTGGGGCTGGATGGTCACGGGCCACCATTTTGCCGCCAACATCACTGTTTCGGACAACAGGATCGCCTTCACTCCGCTGTTCCTCGGTGCAAATCCGCAAATCGTGAAGCAGGGGCGCTACGCCGGATGGAGGATACTGCAGCATGAGGCGGATCGTGCCTTTGCGCTGCTTGCCTCGCTGAAACCCGAACAGGTCAGCCAGGCGGTGGTTGCCGACGCCGTCGATGGAGAGGTTTTCCTTGGCAAAGGGCGGGAGAGCCGCCTGGGCGCGCCAGCCGGAATCGCGGCCTCGGCACTCGATCCGGTCCAGCTAAAGCTGCTTCACGGCCTGATCGACGAGTATCTCGGTGATGCATCGGACGAGGCCGCCGCCCGGCAACGCGCGGTGATCAAGAGCGATGGAATGGACAGCCTGTATTTCGCCTGGTGGGGGCCGACCGACGATCCTGCCACGCGCTATATGTTCCGGGTCCAGGGGCCTTCGATCGTGATCGATTTCGTCCGCGAACGATCCGGCGAGAACGAATTCAACCATGTCCATTCGATCGCTCGCGATCCGTCGAACGATTACGGTGCGGAATGGCTTGAGCGCCATTACAAGGAAGCGCATCAGGACTAGGAGCGAACGAATGCATGTGGCAGGGGTGGGCCGTCCCTCTGCAGCTACCAGTTTCCATAGGGCGCGCCAGCTTGCCAGCGCGGCGAAGTTGACGCACCTTCCCGGCGAGGAATCGAATTGGGAGAGAGCAATTGGCAAGCACGCAAGCGGCACCGGCGATCGATCGGGATGCGATCAGGCGCAAATATGCTGCGGAGCGCGACAAGCGCCTGCGCTCCGATGGCTCAGCCCAGTACAGGCGGCTTGAGAGCGAGTTTTCGGACCTCGCGACCGATCCCTACAACCCCGTCGTCCCGCGCGATCCGGTGACCGACCATGTGACCTTCGCCTTCATCGGCGGGGGCTTTGCGGGGCTGGTGGTTGGCGCGCGGCTGAAGGAAGCGGGGATCGAGGATTACCGCATCATCGAGAAGGGCGGCGACTTCGGCGGGACCTGGTACTGGAACCGCTATCCCGGCGCGCAATGCGATACCGCATCGATGATCTATATGCCGCTGCTCGAAGAAACCGGGCACATGCCGAGCGAGAAATACGCCCATGCCCCGGAAATCCGCGATCATTGCTCGCGCATCGGGGAGCATTACGGCCTCTATGAAAACGCGCTGTTCCACACCAGCGTCACCAGCCTTGAGTGGGACGATGCGAAAAAGGTCTGGCTGATCCGCACCGATCGCGGCGATGCCTTCACCGCGAATTACATCGGCATGGGCACCGGCCCGCTGCATGTCGCCAAGCTGCCGGGCCTGCCGGGGATCGAGGACTTCAAGGGCAAGAGCTTCCACACCAGCCGCTGGGACTATGCCTATACCGGCGGCACGCCCGAAGGCGCGCCGATGAGCAGGCTGGCGGACAAGCGCGTGGCGATCATCGGAACGGGCGCGACTGCTGTGCAATGCGTGCCGCATCTCGCGCGCGATGCGAAGGAACTCTTCGTGTTCCAGCGTACGCCGTCATCGGTTGATGAGCGCAACAATGCGCCGATCGATCCGGGCTGGTTCTCGGGCGTGAACGAGCCCGGCTGGCAGAAAAAGTGGCAGGAGAATTTCGTCGCCAACCTGGGCATCGGTTTTCCCGCGGAAGACCTAGTCGACGATGGCTGGACCGATCTCGGCAAGCGTATCCGCGCGCAAGTGATCGGCATGCCGCCCGAAGAGCGCACGCCGGAAAACATCATGGCTGCCTTCGAGGACGCCGATAACCAGAAGATGAGCGAAATCCGCGCCCGCGCCGAGGAGATTGTGGGCGGCGAAGCGGGAGAGAAGCTCAAGGCTTGGTATCGCCAGCTGTGCAAGCGCCCGTGCTTCCACGACGAATACCTCCAGGCCTTCAACCGCCCCTCGACCCATCTGATCGACACCGATGGCCAGGGCGTGGAGCGGATCACTGAAAAGGGCGTGATCGCGGGCGGCGTGGAATATGAGGTCGATTGCATCATCTATGCATCGGGATTCGAGGTGGGCACCGATTTCGTCTCGCGCTCGGGCTATGATGTGACCGGTCGCGACGGGGTGAAGCTGTCCGATTACTGGAAGGACGGGATGCGGACTTTCCATGGGCTGCATGTCCATGGCTTCCCGAACCTGTTTTTCGTCCAGCAGAACCAGGCGGCTGCCTTCATCGCCAACTATCCGCACAATCTGGTCGACCATGCAGATACGGTGGCGACTGTAGTCAGCCATGCGCAGCGGGAAGGCTTTTCGGAGGTCGAGCCGAGCGCCGAGGCGCAGCAGAAGTGGATCGAATTCCTGATGACCGGGCCGGGCGCGCGGATCGGGAGCACCGAATGCACGCCGGGTTATTACAACAATGAAGGGCAGGGATATGGCGAGCAGGAACGTTTCGCGCTGGGCCACCCGGCCGGCGCGCAAGGCTATTTCACCTACATAGACGGCTGGCGAAAGAGCGGCACCTTCGAAGGGCTCGAATTCCGCTAGGCGGGCAGGGCGCGGGCTCTCTTTTTTGCCGGGGCGGCGCACCTTGAAGTGTGCGCCCCGCGCTGCCACCTCAGGGAACATGATTCGCAACCGCTTCCTCACCACCACGGCCATCCACAATTTCCGCGATTATGGCGGCTATTCGGTTGCGGGAGGAGGCAAGGTGAAGACCGGCCTGTTGTTCCGTTCGGGCCACCACGCCGATGCGGGCGAGGACGATCTTTCGACTGTCTCCAAGCTCGACCTGCAGCATGTCATCGACCTGCGCGGCCATAGCGAACGGGCCCAGAAGACTTGCCGCCGGCCTGAGGGGTTCTCGGGCAAAGTGCTCTTCTTCGATGGCGAGACCGCGGGCCTTGCCCCGCATCTGCAGGCCGCCGAAGGCAGCGTCGACGCCAAGAGCGCATATAAGGCGATGGTCGACCTCTATGGCGCATTGCCCGATCGCGTGGGCCTCAATGACATATTACGGCGCTATTTCGCGGCGCTGGCGCAAGGCAAGGGCTCGAGCCTTGTTCATTGCGCAGCGGGGAAGGACCGCACCGGCATGGCCGTGGATTTGCTGCACCATTTGCTGGGCGTACACCCAGATGATGCCATGGCGGATTACCTCCTAACCAATGACGCGCCCAACAATGAGGAGCGCATTGCGCACGGCATGGAGCTGATGGGCGACAAATACGGCGGGATCGACGAAGCGACCGTGCGCGTGATCATGGGCGTGGATGCGGCCTATCTGAATGCGGCGCGCAATTCGCTGACCGATCGCTTCGGTTCAGCCGATGCCTATCTCGAGCAGGTGCTGGGGGTCGACGCCGCAATGCGCGACGCGCTGAAAGCGCAACTTGTGGATGCCTGAGGCATTCCATGCCCGCGCGAATTGAAGCGCAGGGGCGCACGCCCTAAGTCAGTCGGCCACTCGAACAGGAATTCATCATGGCTACCCATCGCACCAAAATGCTCATCATCGGATCGGGCCCGGCTGGCTACAGCGCGGCGATCTATGGCGCGCGCGCCATGCTCGAACCGATCGTGGTGCAGGGCATCCAGCCGGGCGGCCAGCTGACCATCACCACTGATGTAGAGAACTATCCGGGCTTCGCCGACGTGATCCAGGGCCCGTGGCTGATGGAGCAGATGCAGAAGCAGGCCGAGCATGTCGGCACGCGGATGATGTGGGATACGGTCGTCGAGGTCGACCTGGCGGGCGGGTCGCCTTTTCGCGCGGTGGGCGACAGCGGCGACGAGTATATCGCTGACTGTCTCGTGATCGCCACCGGTGCGCAGGCCAAGTGGCTCGGCGTGCCGGGCGAGCAGGAACTGGGCGGCAAGGGCGTTTCCGCCTGTGCCACCTGCGACGGGTTTTTCTTCCGCGGCAAGAAGGTGGCGGTGATCGGCGGCGGCAATACCGCGGTCGAGGAAGCACTCTATCTCACCAACCACTCGGACGACGTGACGCTGATCCACCGCCGCGACGAGCTGCGCGCGGAGAAGATCCTGCAGGAGCGGCTGTTCAAGAGCCCCAAGATCAGCACGCTGTGGAACAAGGCGGTAAAGCGTTTCGTGGCGGGCGAAAACGGCGCGCTGCACCATCTCGAGCTGGAAGACACGCAGACGGGTGAAATCTCGACGCTGGAAGTCGATGGGGCCTTCGTGGCGATCGGCCATGCGCCCGCGACCGAACTGTTCAAGGGCAAGCTGCCGCTCGATGGTAGCGGCTATCTGCTGACCGAGCCGGGCACGCCCAAGACCGAGATACCCGGTGTGTTCGCTGCTGGCGATGTGACCGACCACACCTATCGCCAGGCGGTGACGGCCGCCGGGATGGGCTGCATGGCCGCGCTCGATGCCGAGCGCTTCCTCGCCACGCTCGATTTCGCCGCGGAAACGACCGAAGCAGCCGAATAGATCGATTGAGCCGAACGCGGTTCCATGCCACCCTTGGCGCTTGCTGAGGGGAGTGAAATCATGTTGCGTGCCACCAACAAGTTGATCTTGATCGCTTCGCTTGCATCGCTGGCCGCTTGCGGTGCGCCTGTTTCGAACGAGGTCGATCGCGATGCGATTGCCAAGGAAGTCGAAGCCAAGGTCGGTGCGATCGTCGAAGCGGTGAACAATCACGATCCGGAGGCCACATCGCAGTTCAACGCGCCCGACTATGAGTTCTACAGCCATGGCTTTCCCAATGTTGTGGGTGCCAAGGCAGCGCTGGCGAACAACCAGTCATTGCTGTCCGACACAGGCGTGAGCCTGCAAGCCAGGAATGTTCGCGTCGAAGTGGCGGAGGCTGGCGATCTGGCGATCTACTCGGCGGATTACAGCTGGTCGTTCACCGATCCGGCGACGGGCGAAGTCGTGCCGGAAGCAGGCAACTGGATCCTGATATTCAAGCGCCAGGACGACGGGTCGCTCAAGGTTTTCCGCGAGATTGCCTCGGACACGCCGATGCCCGCGACGGAATAGAGGGCCCCCGCTTTCGCGGGAGCCCCATTGCCTCACATGTGGAGGTCGAACACGCTGATCGAAGCGTGGAAGATCAGCGCTATCAGCACGAGGCTGGACAACGCGAACAGAACGAAGCGCACCAGCACCACATTGGCCGTGGCCTGCACCAGCGAGTGCACCACGCGCAGCGCGACATAGATCCACGCCAGCAGCGCGTTCATCCCGTCACCCTGGCCGATGATCGCCAGCACGATCGCGATGGCGTAGAACACGGTCGGCGCTTCATGCAGGTGGTTGTAGTTGTCGGCCTTCCAGCTCACCTTGTCGGGCAGCTTCTCGCGCAGGCTGGCGCCGGTGCTGCCGACCAGCTTGGTGCCGTCGATCCCGGCTTTGCTCATCGCCGGGATGCGTGTGGCGTACATCCACAGCCACATCACCATGGTCCATGCCGCGAGCGCGACGACCGGCTGAAGAATGTCCATCCCGATCATGCGACCACTCCCGGATTTGCAAGCAGCGTGACCGACAGTGCACGCACCGCCAGCGCAGTAAGCGCAAGGGTAGACAGGATGAACAGCAGAAAGCGGATCGAGACGACGTTGACGGTCGACTGCCAGAGCGAATGGACGATCCGCAACGCGACATAGGCCCAGGCGAGCAGCACATCGATCGCCCCTGCGCCCATCATCGCCAGGATGATGACCGTGGGATAGAAGATCGTCGGCTGTTCCATCAGGTGCGCGTAGTTGTGCGACTTCCACTGCACCTTGTCGGGAAGCACCCCTTCAAGATCCTGTCCGCGTCCGCCGGGCTTGGCGCTCTTGAGGTCCATTCCGGACTTGGCCATGGCCGGAAAACGGGTTCCGGCAGTCCACAACAGCATGATTATCGACCACGCCACGAGTACGGCGGCGGGTGCCAGCATTTGAGCTTGCATGATATTTCTCCCCTCTATGCGGAGAGACTGCGCAGCTGATATTAAATTGTCAAATGCAACTTAAACTTGTTGGGCGCCTAGACCTGTCCCGCGATCGTTGCGGCATAGGCCTTGGGGTCGACATTTCCGCCCGTCAGCATGATTACCGTGCCTTCGTCGAGCGGAACCTTGCCCGCGAGTGCCGCCGCCAGCGCCGCCGAGCCGCCCGGTTCGACCACGAGGTGCAGGCGGGAGAATGCGAAGCGCTGGGCCGCGCGCACCTCGTCATCGGTCACCGCGACACCCGGCGAGCTGCGTCCACCCAGAACATCGAGGTTGATCTGCTTGGTGGCGATCGGCTGCAATGCGTCGCAGATGGTCTTGGGCGCATCCGGCGCAGCGTGGACGATTTCGCCCGCTGCGAGCGATTGGCCGACCATGTCCCAACCCACCGGTTCGACCGGGTAGATTTCGGCACCGGGGCAGGCGAGGGCAAGTCCCGCTGCCAGCCCGCCGCCGCCGCAACAAGCGAGGATGCGGCTGGGCTCGCGCCCCAGTTGCGCGGCGATCTCGATACCAGCGCTGCCCTGGCCTTCGATCACCCAGGGGTCGCCAAAGGCATGGACCAGCGTGCCGCCATGTTCCTCGATCAGCCGCGCGGCAACCGCATCGCGATCCTCGCCGGGGCGCTGGTACAGCACCACTTCGGCGCCCAGCGCGCGCGTGGCGTCGATCTTCACTTGCGGGGCATCGTGCGGCATCACTATCGTTGCCGAAATGCCGAGTCGCTTGGCAGCCCAGGCAACGCCCTGCGCGTGGTTGCCTGAGGATACCGCTACGACACCTGCTGCGCGCTCCGCTTCGCTGAGCGCAGTCAGCCTGTGCCAGGCGCCGCGAATCTTGAACGCGCCGATCGGCTGGAGGTTTTCGGCCTTCACCCAGCACTGCACGCCGTCGATCTCGACCGGCAGCAGCGGCGTAGGTGGCAGGATCGCCGCGATTTTTTCGGCTGCTTCGAGCACGCCGTCGCGGCTGGGCTGGCGGGAAGTTTGAAGGATCATTTTGCGCTCTTAGCGCATTCGACTAGAGAGCGCGCAAGATTCGAATTCGAAAGGTTGTCCATTATGTCCACTGTCCTCGTTATCGGAGCCGGCGGCGTCAGCTCGGTCTGCGTCCACAAGATGGCGATGAACAAGGATATTTTCTCCGATATCCATCTCGCCAGCCGCACCAGGCGCAAGTGCGATGCCATCGCCGCTTCGGTGAAGGAACGCACCGGCGTCGACATCGCGACCTATGAGATCGATGCCGAGGAAGTGCCGGCGATGGTCAACCTCATCCGCCAGGTGAAGCCTTCGCTGGTGGTGAATCTGGCGCTGCCGTATCAGGACCTGCCGATCATGGACGCCTGCCTTGAAGCGGGCGTGAACTATCTCGACACGGCGAATTACGAGCCGAAGGACGAGGCCAAGTTCGAGTATAGCTGGCAGTGGGCCTATCACGACCGCTTCAAGCAGGCGGGGATCATGGCGCTGCTCGGTTCGGGCTTCGATCCGGGCGTGACCAGCGTGTTCACCATGTGGCTCAAGAAGCACAAGCTCAAGGCCATCCGTACGCTCGACATCCTCGACTGCAACGGCGGCGACCACGGCCAGCATTTCGCCACCAACTTCAACCCGGAAATCAACATTCGCGAAGTGACCGCGCCCGCGCGGCATTGGGAGAATGGCGAATTCGTCGAAACCCCGGCGATGGCGAAGAAGGTCGAGTTCGATTTCGAGGCCGTTGGCCCCAAGAACATGTACATGATGTATCACGAGGAGCTGGAAAGCCTCGCGAAGTTCAATCCGGAGATGGAGCGCGCGCGTTTCTGGATGACCTTTGGCGACCAGTACATCACCCACCTCACCGTGCTGCAGAACGTCGGCATGACTTCGATCGAGCCGATCAAGTACAAGGGCGTGGAGATCATCCCGCTGCAGTTCCTCGCCGCCGTGCTGCCCAAGCCGGAGACGCTGGGCGAAACGACCAAGGGCAACACCAATATCGGCTGCATCGCCACCGGCGAAGCGCTCGACGGGTCGGGCGAGAAGACGTTCTACATCAAGAACATCTGCAGCCACGAAGCCGCCTATGAGGAAACCGGCAACCAAGCGGTGAGCTACACCACCGGCGTTCCCGCGATGATCGGCAGCGCGATGGTGGTGCAGGGCATCTGGACGGGGCAGGGCGTGTTCAACATGGAAGAAATGGACCCTGATCCCTTCATGGACATGCTCAACAAGCACGGCCTGCCGTGGACGGTCGAGGAATTGCCGGGGCCGGTCGAGTTCTGATCCCATGAGGCCGCTGCTGTTTGTCCACGGCGCACCGGGTGACGCCCGCATGTGGACGCCTGTGATCGATCGGCTCGCTACCAGGCTGGATGCGCGCGCGATTACCTTGTCGTTCTTCGGATCGCGCGAAATGCCTGAGGGCGGGGAGGCCTTTGGCACCGAGCAACATGCGCAGGACATCCTCGATTATGTCGAGACCATGCTTGAAACCCCTGTCGATGTCGTGGCCTGGTCTTACGGCGTCCATCCGGTGCTGCTGGCGGCCCTGCGTCGGCCCGAATTGTTCGGACGGCTTTTCCTCTACGAACCCGGCTTGCCTACCTATGTCAGCGATCCCGATGCGCTGGCCGAATTCGAGGCGGACGCGGGTCAGGCGTTTGGCCCGATTTTCGCGGCCTTGCAGGCCAAGGGTCCGGAGGCTGCGATAAAGGTCCTGATCGATGGCTCGGGCGGTCAGGGTTGCTTCGACGGCATGAGCGAGGAACGGCGGGATCTCTATCTCGACAGCGCCGGGATGATGCCCCTCTTGTTGGGCGGGGGACAGCCCCCTGCGCCGATCACGTCAGAGCAACTCGCCGGGCTCGATATGCCTGTCATTGTTGCGACGGGCGCCGACACGCGGCCGATCTTTGCCGTGCCCTCGCGCGCGCTGGCGAAAGCCTTGCCCAAGGGCGAGCTGCTGACGATCCCTGCTGCGAACCACATGTTGCCTGAAGCCAACCCGGCCAGCTTTGCGATGTACCTGCGAGAGTGGCTAGAGCAGTAGCCGGAAAGTTCGCGAATTTGTGGCGGCCATTAAGGGCGGTTGTTGACAATTATATCACGTGATATAAATTCATGGGCGAAAGGAACGCCCATGGCCACTGCTGCGCTCGATCCCGTACCTCAAACGCAGGCTCCGTTCCTGCCCGATCACGTGATCGCTCAGAAGGAAGCGATCCCTTCGATCTACGGCGCGATCGATTTCACGCGCATGCCTGAGCGATTTTCGACCGACCTTTCTGACAAGGTCGAGATGCCGGAGCGTTTCCTCGATCGCCGCGCCGAATTGCTGTCCGACCGGGAGAAGTTCGAAACGATCCGTGCCTATACGATGACCGGGGATCGCGTGGCGGATGCCTATGCCGCGCTTATGCCGCAATACGGCTTTCGCGCTCTGGTCGACATGCTCGAACTGGCTTGCGAGAAGGGCATCGAAGCGGTCGAAAATGCTCCGCCCGAACTGGTGGCCTTCATCGCCGCGATGGAAGCCAATCCCGCATGGCTCGACATGGAGATGGTGGAAGAGGGCGCCCGGCAGGAGCGCAACGGGCATGTCCATTTGACGCCCTTCGTGCTGCGCGGCGCGTTCATCGCGACCTTCATGAACAAATATTCGGCGCTGCCGATGGCGCTGACCGGCACCTTGTCCAACGGCACCGCCGCAAGGCGCGCCTATGAGACGGGCAGCTTCTTCACTTCGACACTGATGCCGGGGGCGCTCGGCCGCTTCGGCGCCGGTTTCAAGGCGGCCGCCAAGGTTCGCCTGATGCATTCGATGGTGCGCGCCAACATCGCGCGCAGCGGCAAGTGGGACGCATCGGTCTACGGCGTGCCGATCCCGCAGGTGGATCAGATGCCGGCGGGGTTGATCGGCACCTATCTGATGGCGCGCGAAGTTCTGGACAGCGGACGCGAGGAGTTCACTCCGCAGGAACGCGCGCGGGTCGAGCTGGCGCGCTATCGCTGCTTCCTGCTTGGCCTTCCCGAAGACCTTCTGGGCGAGACGCCGCGCGAGATCGAACGGCTATGGCTGCTCCGCCAGGCCACTTTGCGCGCCGAGTTCGAGCCGGAAACCTGCGGCGCCCTGCTGCGCGCGACGATGGCTGCCGACATGTCTCAGGGCGACGGGCTGAGCGGCAAGATCGGGGACTGGATGGAAAGCGGCTTTTCCAAGCTGTTCTTCATCAATCACTTCATGGCCGGAAACCGCGAGCGCGCAGCCAGCGTTGGCGTGACGATGAACGCATCGGACAAGCTTGCGGGCATCTGCGCGCTGCTGTTCGTGCAGGGCCAGATCAAATTCTACAAGATTCTCGACGCAATTCCCGGAGTGCGGGGCTGGGCCGGGCGGAGGCTCGTCAACAAGCTGGCCCGTATGCTCGAGTCCTATGGCCACGCGGATTTCATCACCGACGCCAGCCAGTATCGCCCTGCCGTCTGACTGAGGCAAATGCCGGATAAGCCAGGCCTATGGAGCTTGGTGAGGCATTCGACTATGGCGCGGGCATGACTGCTTCCTCAGCCTCCCGTGCTGCGCCACATGCGAAATATGCCAAGAGCGCGGAAACCCAACGCGCCATACTTGATGCCGCGATCCACGCGTTTGGCAAGGACGGGTTCGAAGCCACGAGCACGCGCGCCATCGCGGCAATCGCCGGGGTGAACCAGCCGGCAATCAACTACCATTTCGGCTCCAAGGACGCGCTCTATCTCGCATGCGCCCATGCGATCGTGGAAGATTTTGCGCGCGGGACAGGCAAGAGCTCGCTGGCCGCAGCGCAATATCTTTCCAGCATGCGCGATCCCGCGGCAGCGGTTTCGCATCTGAAGGCAGTGATGCACGAGCTGGTCGAACTTCTCGCCGGATCGCGCGAGGCATCCGTCCGCAGCGCTTTCGTCCTGCGCGAAATGCACAGCCCGGGCGAGGCCTATACTATCCTTTACGAGAGCATCTGGGCTCCGGGGATCAAGCTGGTCGCTGATTTGCTCGATGCCGCGCGCGGCAATGCGCAACCAAGCGATGAAGCCAAATTGCAGGCGATCATGCTTATCTCGAGCCTCGTCGCCTTCACCAGCGGACGGCAGGTATCGAAAGCCGTCATGCAATGGGACGAGATTGGAGATACCGAGCGGGCGCAGGTCCACAAGCTGACCGAACAACAGATCGATGCCCTGGTCGCATCGGGACAACAGGGCTGAATCAATGGAAACCAAAGCAGGCGATCCGGGCGCCTTCGCTCATTTCGATCTCTCCCGCGTCGAAAGCCCCGCTTTCGTGGTCGACGCGGCGAAGCTGCGTGCCAATTGCCAGGTGCTGGCCGATATCCGCGATGCCGCCGACATCAAGGTGCTGGCCGCGCTCAAGGCGTTCAGCATGTGGTCGACCGCGCCGATCATCGGCGAATTTCTCGACGGCGTGTGCACTTCGGGCCTGTGGGAAGCGCGGCTGGCGAGCGAGTTCTACGATGGCGAGATCGCGACCTATTCGGCTGCCTACAAGCCCGAGGAACTCGAAGAGATTTGCCGCCTGTCCGACCATGTGATCTTCAATTCACCCGGCCAGTTGCAGCGCGCCGCGCTGATCCTGGAGAATGCGCGCGCTTCGGGGCAGGATTTCGACATTGGCCTGCGCATCAATCCGCAGGTTCCGACTGGCGAAGTGGCAAAATACGATCCCTCCTCGCCCGGATCGCGGCTCGGCTTCCCGCTCGACCAGCTGACCGAAGAGCATCTGGAAGGCGTTGACGGCATCCACTTCCACAATCTCTGCGAGCAGGACCTCGAACCGCTCAAGCGCACTTGGGATGCGGTGTTCGACGTGATCGAGCCCTATTTCGGGCAGCTCAAGTGGATCAACATGGGCGGCGGGCACCACATTACCCGCGCCGATTACCAGTGCGAAGAGCTGGTCGAATTCCTCAAGGATGTGAAGGAAGACACCGGGGCCGAGCTTTACCTCGAGCCTGGGGAAGCGGTCGCGCTCGATGCCGGGATCCTCGTCGGGACTTTGCTCGACACGGGCTGGAACGGAATGCCGGTCGGCATCACCGATATTTCAGCCACCTGCCACATGCCCGATGTGATCGAAGCGCCCTATCGCCCGGCGATGTTGGGTGAACTGACCGATGAGGAACTGATCCCGATCCGGCTTGGCGGCCCCTCCTGCCTCGCAGGCGACGTGATCGGCGATTATCGCCTGCCGGTACCCGCCGAGCCCGGCGCGCGCTTCGCTTTCCTCGATCAGGCGCATTATTCGATGGTCAAAACCAACACCTTCAACGGCGTGCAATTGCCATCGATCTACCTGTGGGACAGCGAAACCGACGCGCTCGAGCTCGTGAAATCCTTCGATTACGAGGATTTCCGGGACCGTTTGAGTTAGCCCTCGGGCGTCACCAGTGCGAGGGGTTGAGCCGGAACTTCGGCTGCCTGCGGTTTTTCGGTCACGATAACCGCGTCGATCAGCACAGGTTCGTCCCGCTTCGGCTCTGCAACCGCTACCTGGCGCGAGGCAAAGGCCGCGGCATCGTCGCGCTTCTTGAGCTTTTCCCAGTCGGCCACTTCATAGCCATATTCACTGAGGCATGCGCTCATGTTGCGCTTGAACCTGCGCTCCTTTCCGCCGCGGATTGCGCGTGACATTCCAACGGCGGCGAGGATTCCAACCCCCGGTATTGCGAGCGATGCGGCAGTACTTGCCCCGCCAATACCAATGCCACCGGCGGAGGCAAAAGCAGCGGTCGTCCCAAATGTTCCAGCGGCGCCTGCAAAGCCTGAAGCTGCTGCGCCCTTAAAGTTCGAGCTGTGCCCGGATTTCACCAGCGCGGCGCAGGTGCGATAATCCTGCTCGAACGCCACACGGTCAGGCACCGGAGTGCTTACGGACGCTGCAAAATTGCGCGGCTTGGTCGAGCAACCCGCCAGCGCCGTCGCCATCGCAGCCACGGCCAATGCGGCCTTTCCTGTTCTCTTGATTCCCACCATTTTCCTTCTCCCACCCAGAGTTTGCCGCGGCCCTGTGGCAAGCAATGCGATGGAAGAGGGGATGCGGTGAGATGCAGGGCGCTGCGCATCGCGATGAACCTGCGATGCATGCTGTTGCATGGCGCGAATCCTGATATATTCCTGTGTCATGAACCACGTCGCCGATTTGCCGCTCAAGCTCGGTATGCTGATGAAAGCGACGTCGCTTAGCCGCGTGGCGCTGGCGCAGCAGCTGGCAGTCGACAAATCGCTGGTGGGACGCTGGCTTTCGGGCGCGGTTCACCCCACCGATCACAACCTTGCGCGGCTGAGTTCGCTGATCGGCGATTATCTGCCCGGTTTCCGCTTGGCCGACTGGTTCGAGGATTCAGCTACTTTGGCCCAGCGTTACGGGATCGCGCAGGAATCTGCTCCGGGTGAGGTTACCTTTCCGGGCGTCATAGGAGAGTTCCTTTCCTCCGTGAGCGAGGAAAGCGCCATGCGCGGTTCCGCCTATGAAGGCTTCTGGCGGACATCAAGGCCATCGCTCCTCATGCCTGGCGAACTGTTCCATGACTACGGGCTGATAAGGCGTGGGCCGAGCGGATTGATGGAAGTGCGCATGGGCGGCTCGGGCCTCGAATTCGAAGGCTATCTGATCCCCTTCGCGGGCAATCTTGCGGTCTATCTGTTCGACCGGATCGGGCGCTCGCCGGTTACTGTGATGTTCAAGGGAGTCACCCTGCCGCGCGCCATGGTGTTCGACGGGATCTTGTTGCTCGCCGCACTCGATTCGGCCCGCACGCCGGTCGCATTTCCGATCCTGGTGGAGCGGGTTGGGGACCTTTCGGGCGACGCTGAAGCAGACGACCAGCGCTATGCCGAAATCATCGAAACCATGCCGCAGCCGCTCGAGCCATTGCCCGATGATGTGCTCAAGGCACGAATTTACCGGGACAGCGGGCCAAGCAGTGCCGCGCAGGGGGGCGACGCCTTCCTAAGTGTCTCAATATCCAGCGCACTTTCGCGCGGTACAACGGGTCGCGGGCTCCACGGCTGAAGCCTGTCGCGCAGGCATGAATCGGCCAGCTGAGCCAGCTGTGCGGTGCATGGCGGAACATGCAACAGGTTCAATCGCTTGAATCGACGTGGCCGGCGCGAAAACACCCCTTTTTTCATTTGCGATTCATCGCGGAGGGCCTATATGCGCCGCTCCGCTGCCCCAAGGGGACTTCCTAACCGCAAGGCAGCTTGTCGTTTCATGGTTCAACAGAGCCGTTTTGGGGGTCCCTTGAGTTGCACATCTATCCCGATGCCAAGGCTGTAGTCCGCGACCTCGCTCCGGACGAACCCGTCATCCTCAACCGCCCGCACGCTGCGCTGCGCGCCGCCCGTTTCTTCATCGAGAAGTTTCCGGGCAAGCCGCTCTATGCCGTAAAGGCGAACCCCACGCCGGACCTGATCCAGACGCTGTGGAGCGCTGGAATCACGCATTACGACGTCGCCTCGATCGCCGAAGTGCGGTTGGTGCGCGGCCTGCTGCCCGAAGCGGTGCTGTGCTTCATGCATCCGGTGAAGACCCCCAGCGCGATTCGCGAAGCTTACTTCCAGCATGGCGTGAAGACCTTCAGCCTCGATTCGGTCGAAGAACTTGCCAAGATCGTCGACGCCTGCCGCAATCCCGAAACCGGGGAGCCTGCCACCGATTTGCGGCTGGCGGTGCGCCTGCGTGTGTCGAGCGAATTCTCCGAACTGTCGCTGGCCAGCAAGTTCGGCTGCGACCTGATCGAAGCGCCACAGTTGCTGCAGCAGGCGCGCCAGCATTGCGACTGGCTGGGCGTGTGCTTCCACGTCGGCAGCCAGGCGATGACGCCGTTCGCTTTCGTGCAGGCGCTCGACCGCACCCGCGCGGCGATTGCCGAGGCTTCGGTGGTGATCGACATGATCGACGTGGGCGGAGGGTTCCCGAGCTCGTACCCCGGGCTCGAGCCGCCACCGCTCGAAGACTATTTCGCGATGATTGCGCGGCACTTCGAAGCGCTGCCGATCGCCTACAACGCCGAGCTGTGGTGCGAGCCCGGGCGCGCGCTGTGCGCCGAATATTCGAGCATGATCGTAAAGGTCGAAAAGCGCCGCGGCGAAGAACTCTACATCAATGATGGCGCCTATGGCGCGCTTTACGATGCGGCGCATGTCGACTGGCGTTTCCCGGTCGTGGCGCTGGAAGACGATTTGCGCGACGCAGCGCAGGATTTCGCCTTCTACGGGCCGACCTGCGACGATGCCGACTATATGCAGGGACCCTTCGCGCTTCCGGGTGACATCCAGGCCGGCGACTATGTCGAAATCGGCATGCTGGGCGCCTATGGCACTGCGATGAAGACTGGCTTCAACGGCTTCGGCAATGCCGCGCAGGTGCTGGTGGCCGACGAACCCATGATGAGCCTCTATCGCGGCGATCGCGTGCGCCCCGATGCGGACAATGTGGTGAGCCTGCGCTGAGGCTTTTAACCGCTCCCGCCCGGCGCATTTGATAGACAGGCCGGGTGGATTGACCCTACCGTCGCATTCTGGCCGATGCTTGGGAGGAATCGCGCGTGACGGTAGCCATCGAGTTCTTCTTCGATCTTTCCAGCCCTTGGACGCGGCTGGCGTTCCGCAACATCCGTCCGCGGCTCGATGGCCTCGATTATGCCATCCGGTGGCGACCCATTCTGGTCGGCGGCGTGTTCAACGCGGTCAATCCGGCGGTCTATGAATCGCGCAAGCCCGAGAATTCGGCGCGGCTCGACCGCAGTTTCGGCTGGCTGATGGAATGGGCCGAACTGGCGGGGGTGGAGATGAACTTCCCTTCGCAGCACCACCCGCTGAAGTCGGTCAACGCGATGCGGATGTGCTGCGCGCTGGAAGATCGGCAGGATGAAACGGAACGCTTCGCCGAAGCCGCGTTCGAGGCCTATTTTGCGGGCCAGCGCAATCTCGACGACATGGCCGAGCTTGTCGCGGTGGCGGAGGAGATCGGGCTCGACGGAGCGGCGCTGGCCGAACGGGCTGTCACTCCCGAAAACAAGGAGCGGCTGCGCGCGAACACCGAAGAAGCGATCGCGCGCGGCGCTTTCGGCTCGCCCACGATCTTCGTCGCGGGAGAGCACATGTATTTCGGGAACGACCAGCTGCCGCTGGTGCGCCAGCGCGTGGAAAAGGCAGGCGGCTAGTCCTCGAACCCCACGAAGCGCGCAGCCTCTTCGAGCGGCTTGCGCGTGATATAGACCTCGTTCGCAGGGAAGTCCGGATCGGGCCAGCCCAGGGCCACGGCCTTCAGGATTACCTGATCGTCGGGGATACCCGCATGTTCGCGCACGACGGGCGATTGCATGATCCCTTGCGAATTGATCACACAACCGAGGCCACGGCTCCACGCGGCGTTGACCAGCGCGGTCGTGGCCGCTCCGCAATCGAAGGCGGTGTCGTCGCTGTCCGCCAGTTCGCGGTCATAGGTGATGATGACACAGACCGGCGCATCGAACTGGCGGAAGCC
The DNA here is from genome assembly GCF_052683155.1 of Altererythrobacter sp. Z27. Taxonomy (NCBI): domain Bacteria; kingdom Pseudomonadati; phylum Pseudomonadota; class Alphaproteobacteria; order Sphingomonadales; family Erythrobacteraceae; genus Altererythrobacter; species Altererythrobacter sp. Z27. The sequence goes on from NZ_JBQYMC010000001.1 coordinate 408,803, forward strand.
GCGTAGCACCCAATCCTGCCGCCGCTCCTTGTCGTCGCGCGCGATGCCCATCGCTTCGAACAGCTGGATCGCGCAGCCGACCTGCCGTTCGCGGTGGACGCCCTCGAAGGGATGGCCGCGGCGGAATTCGCGGCTATCGGGCACTCCCGCCAGAATATTCTCCGTGTTTCCCTTGCGGATTCGGTCGAGCGGCTCGCCGGTGATGACATGGAAATGCCACGGCTGGGTGTTCATCGAACTGGGCGAACGCATCGCGAGCGTTAGAATTTCCTCGATCAATTCGCGTGGAACCGGCTTGTCCAGATAGCCGCGGATGCTGCGCCGTCCGAGGACGACCTCGTCATAATTCATGCTGGATGATTCCTTCAGGCTTTGAAGTAGGGCTTGTCGCCGGCCACGGTGACGCGTTCCATCACGCGGCGGGCGGGGAAATAGTCGGATACCGCGAGGTGCTGGCACACGCGGTTGTCCCAGAAAGCCACCGAGCCCGCGCGCCAGCGGAAGCGGCACTGGATCTCTACATCGGCGGCAGTCGCATAGAGATGGTCGAGCAGCCAGCGGCTTTCCTTGTCCGACAGGCCCTCGATATGGCTGGTGAAGCCGGTGTTGACGTAGATCGCGCGCTCGCCGGTTTCGGGGTGGGTGCGGATCACCGGATGCCGCATCGGCGGATATTTGTCGTGCAAGTCCTGCGGCGCCTTGTTGAGCCGCTTCGCGAAGACGCGCGCGATGTCATGCACCGCAGTCAGCCCTTCGCAGAACCGCTTCATCTGTTCGGAAAGCCGTTCGTAGGCGAGGTGCATGTTGGCGAACAGCGTGTCGCCGCCGCATTCGGGCACTTCGCGCGCCAGCAGGATCGAGCCGAGCGAGGGGCATTCGCGCCAGGTCACGTCAGAGTGCCAGTTGTTCTCGCTTCCGCGGCTGTCGGGCCCGTGGGCAATGCGCAGCACTTCGGGATTGGGCTGGTCCTTCGGCGTCGCGGGATGGATCTCCAGTTCGCCGAACTGGCGTGCGAAGGCGATGTGCTGTTCCTGCGTAAGCTGCTGGTCGCGGAAGAAGATCACGCCATATTTGAGTAGCGCGGCTCGGATCTGGGGCACAAGCGCGCCAATGTCGGACGCGCCAAGGTCGATATTCAGGATTTCCGCACCGATCGCAGGCGTCATCGGGCGCACGTCGAGCGTGCCCGTGTCCAGCGTCGTCTTGTCTGCAATAGTCGCCATCGCCTCTCCCCTTTGCAGGGAGAATGCGCGATCAGGCGGCGGTGTTCAAGCGGCCTTGCGCAGTTCCAGCTCGAGCCGGTCCCAGATTTCGACCAGGGCGCTGGTCAGCTCGTCCATCATTTCCTCCGTATGCGCCGGGCCTGGGGTGAAGCGCAGGCGCTCGGTCCCGCGCGGCACGGTGGGGAAATTGATTGGCTGCACATAGGCGCCGTATTCGGCGAGCAGGATGTCGCTGATTTTCTTGGCGCGGACCGGATCGCCCACCATCAGCGGCACGATATGGGTGACGCTATCCATCACGGGCAGGCCGACTTCGCGGAACTTGGCCTTGAGCAGCGCGGCATTGGCTTGCTGCGCTTCGCGTTCTTCCGAGCTTTCCTTGAGGTGGCGCACTGCGGCAAGAACGCCTGCAACCAGAACCGGCGAAAGCGAAGTGGTGAAGATGAAGCCCGGGGCATAGCTGCGGATGCAGTCGATGATGCGCTGGTCGGCCGCGATATAGCCGCCCATCACGCCGAACGCCTTGCCCAGCGTGCCTTCGATGATGTCGATCCGGTGTGCGGCCTCGTCACGTTCCGAAATGCCGCCGCCGTGATCGCCATACATGCCCACGGCGTGGACCTCGTCGATATAGGTCAGCGCGTTGTATTTCTCGGCAAGGTCGCAGATCTCGTGGATCGGGGCTACGTCGCCATCCATCGAATAGACGCTTTCGAAAGCGATCACCTTGGGCGTGGCCGGATCTTCCGCAGCGAGCAATTCCTCGAGATGCGCGAGATCGTTGTGGCGGAACACGCGCTTGTCGCAGCCCGAATTGCGGATGCCCGCGATCATGCTGGCGTGGTTCAGCTCATCGGAGAAGATCACGCAGCCCGGCAGCAGCTTGCCCAGCGTCGAGAGCGTCGCATCGTTCGAAACATAGCCGCTGGTGAACAGCAGCGCCGCTTCCTTGCCGTGCAGCCCGGCCAGTTCCTGCTCAAGCTCGATATGCAAGTGCGTGTTGCCGCCGATATTGCGCGTGCCGCCGCTGCCCGCGCCGACATCGTGCAGCGCATCTTCCATCGCACAGATCACCTTGGGGTGCTGGCCCATCGCGAGATAGTCGTTCGAGCACCACACCGTGATTGGCTTGGGCCCGTTATGGCCATGGAAACACCGCGCGTTGGGGAACGCGCCCTTGTTGCGCATGATGTCGATGAAGACGCGATAGCGCCCTTCCTCGTGCAAGCGATCGATCGCCTTGTCGAAGATCTGGTCGTAGTTCACGCACAAGTTCCGCTGTTTCGCGCCGCTTTGGCGGCTGCCATCAGGGCGCAGGATTTAGTGGCAAAAGTATCTTTTTGCCACCCATGATCTTTGAGAACGACTCGCAGCTCTACGAATGACCGATCAGGCCGGGTTTGCCTGTTGCGGTTCGAATGCGGGGAGTGGGCCGTCATCGTCCCTGCGGAAGAATTCGCCGCGCATCCGCTCGACGAATTGGGCGATCTCGCCGCGCGCCGTGATCCACATTTCGCGCTCGTCCGCATTTTCGGCAGGGATGGTTTCCAGGAGGACTTCCAGCACCGTGTCGATCAGGCCCATGTACCATTGCGGCCCGACCTGTAGCGTATCGTGGTGGTGCGGAATGGTGGTCCCCTGCTCGATCAGCGTGGAAGCGCGATTCTCGATCCATTGGAACAGGAAGAAGGCGGTGGTGTTGACCATCCTGCCTTCGAGCTCTTCGCGATAGCCGCAACCGTGATGTTCGAAGGAGGCGCGCGCTTCGGGGAAGCGAGCATAGTAACGCGCGATCACTTCGCCGGTGATGTCGCCCCTCTGCTCGACCAGCCGCTCCACGCTTGCCGTGGCGAGGTTGGCTGCGGGCTCCATTCAGAAGGCTTCCAGTCGCGTAATGCCGTGTCTGGCGAAGGCCGGGGCCAGCGCCTCGAATTCGGCGAGATCGCCGGTGGTGATCGCCCGGCTTTCGAACCCGTCGTCGAATTGCTGGCCGCTGGTCAGGTCCTGGATCCGGCGCGCGATCCCTTCCGCGCCGTCGACGAAGCGCACGCCGGGGCCGAAGGCTTGGGCCAGCTCGTCTTTCAGCAGCGGGAAATGGGTGCAGGCGAGCACGACGGTGTCGATCGCTTCGCCGCCCTGCATCGCGCGCAAGGCGTTCGCCGCGGCTTCGATCACCGCCATGTCGACCACTTCGCCGCGCAGCTTGGCTTCGGCTGCCTCGACGAGTCCGGGCGCGGCATGGCGCAGCAGGCGTTTGCCCTCTGCGAATTCCGCCTCAAGCTTGTCGACATAGGCTTGCCGCACGGTGGCGGCGGTGCCGAGCAGGCCGATCACGCCGGTCTGGGTCATGGCGGCGGCAGGCTTGATCGCTGGCACGGTGCCGACAACGGGAATTTCGAGGACTTCGCGCACCATGCCGAGCGCGATGGTGCTGGCGGTGTTGCAGGCGATGCAGGCCAGGCGCGGGTGGTATCGTTCGCACATGCGGCCCAGCAAGCCGGCGACGCGCGCCGCGATCTGTGCTTCGGATTTCTCGCCATAGGGTAGGCCGGCGAGGTCGGCGGCATAGATCACCGGAGCTTGCGGCAGCACGCGGCGCAGCTCTTCCAGCACGGTGAGCCCGCCAACACCGGAATCGAACAGCAGGATTGGGGAAGTTGCTTCCAAAATGAATGTTTCCGTTCGCCCTGAGCTTGTCGAAGGGCCGTACTTACTTTTACAACAAGTTCAAACAAGAAGGACGGGGCTTGGACAGGCTCAGCCCGAACGGAGTTGCTTATGGAAGCGATTTACGCGGCATTGCTGGGATACTTGCTCGGATCGATCCCGTTCGGCCTCTTGCTGACCAAGGCTGCGGGCATGGGCGACGTTCGCCAGATCGGCAGCGGCAATATCGGCGCGACCAACGTCCTGCGCACCGGCAAGAAAGGGCTGGCGGCGGCCACGCTGCTGCTCGATCTTGTCAAGGGCTTCGCAGCCGTCTGGATCGCGGGGCAGCTTTGGGGCGGGCCGGCCATGGCCTTTGCCGCGGGCGCTGCCGTGATCGGCCATTGCTTCCCGGTGTGGCTCGGCTTCAAGGGCGGCAAGGGCGTGGCCACCAATGCCGGCGTATGCTTCGGCCTCGCCCTGCCGATCGGGCTTTCCTACGCGCTTGTATGGCTCAGCATTCTCGCGATCTTCCGTATCTCCTCGCTCGCGGGGATGAGCGCGGTGGTGGCCGCCGCGGCTGCTGCGCCGCTGTTCGGCTATCCCGAATATTTCCCCGTGCTGGCTGCGATTGCGGGCCTGATCATCTATCTCCACCGTGCCAATATCGCGCGGCTGATGAAGGGCGAAGAGCCCAGGATAGGCGGCAACAAGACGTGATGGCGGCCACCGGATAATGGAGAGCAAGGGGTCGCAACCGGTGCTCTCGCAGATCGAAGCATTCTCGCGCATCCGCCTGTTGCGCTCGCCCAATATCGGGCCGGTGAGCTATCGCCAGTTGCTCGCGCGTTTCGGCAGTGCGCAGGCCGCGCTTGAGGCTCTGCCCGATCTCGGCAAGCGGGGAGGGCGCACCTATCGCGAAGCCGCGACCGGATCGATCGAACGCGAAGTGGAGGCGCTGCGCCGTGCCGGGGCGAAATACCTCTTCCACGACCAGCCCGACTATCCTTCGCTGCTCGGCCAGATCGACAGCGCGCCGCCGATCCTGACCTGGCGCGGCGATTGGCCGCTGGCGGAGCGGCCCTGCGTGGCGATGGTCGGCGCGCGCAATGCCAGTGCGGCGGCGGTCAAGCTGGCGCGCGAGTTCGCAGGCGCGCTCGCAAGCGAGGGTTTCACAATCGTCTCCGGCCTCGCGCGCGGGATCGACGGCGCCGCGCATCTGGGTGCGCTACCCGCTACCGTGGGCGTGATCGCAAGCGGGATCGACATTGCCTATCCGCCGCAACATGCCGATTTGCAGGAACGGATCGCGCAGGAGGGGCTGCTGATCGCCGAGCAACCGCCCGGCACCGAACCCAAGGGCAGCCATTTTCCCAGCCGCAACCGCATCATCGCGGGGATGGCGGCGGGAACTCTGGTTGTAGAGGCCGCGCCGAAGAGCGGATCGCTCATCACGGCGCGACTGGCGGGCGAGGCGGGCAGGGAAGTCATGGCGATTCCCGGCAGCCCTCTCGACGCTCGCTCGCAAGGCTGCAACCAGCTTATCCGCGAGGGCGCGGTGCTGGTGCAATCGCCGGAGGAAGTGATCGAACTACTGAGCGGCTTCCAAGGCGCGCCGCGCTCGAGTTTCCGTGTGGAATCGCCGAGCTTCGATTTCGAGCCGGAGGAATGGGCCGATGCCGAACCGGCCGATATCGCCAGCCTGCTCACCACCGCGCCGGTCGCGGTGGATGAACTTATCCGGCAATCTGGCGAAAGCGCGGCATCTGTGCAGATGGCGTTGCTGGAACTAGAGATCGGCGGTCGCCTTCGGCGGCATGCAGGGGGGAGAGTCAGCCTTGTCGAGTGAAACCGTCTTCGCATCGCGCGTATTCCGCTGGTCGGCGATCTATGGCGTGATCGCGCTCGTGCCAGCCTATTTCATGCCCGTGCCCGATCCGTGGCACCTGCCCTATCTCGGCTTCGTCGGGCTGGCGCTGGTGTTCCAGGGCGTGTTCTGGGTGATCGCTAGCGATCCGCAGCGCTTCATGCCGCTGATGCCGGTCTGCATCTGGGAGAAGCTGTGTTTCGGTATACCCGCGCTGGCGTTCTTCGCACGGGGACAGGCCGATGCGGCCAGCGCGGCGTTCGGCGCGATCGACCTTTTCCTGGGTGCGCTGTTCTTCCTCGCTTGGCGAAGGATGCGCGCGGCCACTTGACTTGGCCCGAAACCCGCCGCCACCCTCGCGCGTACGTACACGTATACGCGTAGGGGCATCAAAACACCGCAATGCAGCTTGTTATCGTTGAATCGCCGGCCAAGGCGAAGACCATCGAGAAATACCTCGGCAAGGACTTCAAGGTCCTCGCCAGCTACGGCCACGTCCGCGACCTGCCACCGAAGGATGGCAGCGTGCGCCCGGACGAGGATTTCGCGATGGATTGGGAACTCTATCGCGACAAGCAGAGCCGCTTCAAGGAAATCGCTGACGCCGCGAAGAAGGCCGACCGGCTCGTGCTCGCGACCGACCCCGACCGCGAAGGCGAAGCGATCAGCTGGCACGTCCAGGAGCTTCTGGCGAAGCGCAAGGCGCTGCCCAAGAGCGTCGACCGCGTAACCTTCAACGCGATCACCAAGAGCGCCGTCACCGAAGCGATGGCGCATCCGCGTGCGCTCGATACCGATCTGATCGACGCCTATCTGGCGCGCCGCGCGCTCGACTATCTGTTCGGCTTCACGCTCAGCCCGGTGCTGTGGCGCAAGCTGCCCGGCGCCAAGAGCGCGGGCCGTGTCCAGTCGGTCGCATTGCGGCTGATCGTCGACCGCGAGCGCGAGATCGAGGCCTTCCGCGCAGATGAATACTGGTCGGTTATCGCCAGGCTCGAACATGACGGCACGCAGTTCGATGCGCGGCTGGTGCGCTTCAAGGGCGAGAAGCTCGACAAGCTCACTCTCGGCAACGAGGGCAGCGCGATGGAGGCCAAGGCCGCGGTCGAAGGCGCGCGCTTCACGGTCGAGGATATCGAGACCAAGCCGCTGAAGCGCAGCCCCGCGCCGCCGTTCACCACTTCGACGCTGCAGCAAGAGGCCGCGCGCAAGCTCGGCTTCTCCGCTAGCCATACAATGCGGTGCGCGCAGTCGCTCTATGAAGCGGGCGCGATCACCTACATGCGTACCGACGGCGTGCAGATGGATCCGGGCGCGATCATGGCTCTGCGCGATGCCATCGCCGAGCGTTACGATTCCTCTTACCTGCCCGAAAAGCCGCGCTTCTATTCCACCAAGGCCAAGAACGCTCAGGAAGCGCACGAGGCGATCCGGCCGACCGATTTCCGCCGCGAACATGCCGGTTCGGGTGACGAAGCCAAGCTCTATGCGCTGATCTTCAAGCGCGCCATGGCGAGCCAGATGTCCGCCGCGCAGCTCGAGCGCACCACGGTGACTTTGCGCGACCCGACCGGCGCCCATGAATTGCGCGCCACCGGCCAGGTCGTGAAGTTCCCCGGCTTCTTCGCTGTCTATCAGGAAGGGATCGACGATACCGAGGATGATGAGGACGGCCTGCTTCCCATAATCCGCAAGGGCGATTGCCCGCTCAAGAAAGCGGTCGAAGCGAACCAGCACTTCACGCAGCCGCCGCCGCGCTTTTCCGAGGCTTCGCTGGTCAAGCGGCTCGAGGAACTCGGCATCGGGCGCCCTTCAACCTATGCCTCGACCATCCAGACCCTGCGCGACCGCGACTATGTGCGGATGGAGAAGAACCGCTTCTTCGCCGAGGAATCGGGGCGACTGCTGACCGCTTTCCTCGAACGCTTCTTCCCGAACTACGTGGCTTATGACTTCACCGCCGGGATGGAGGACGAGCTCGACGAAGTGTCGGGCGGCCGCGAGGCGTGGAAGGCGCTGCTCGCCAAGTTCTGGCAGGACTTCAAGCCCAAGGCCGACGAGGTGATGGACAAGCTGCCTTCGGAAGTGACCGAAGCGCTCGACGATTACCTTTCGAACTATCTTTTCCCTCCGCGCGAGGATGGCGGCGACCCGCGCGCCTGCCCGATGTGCCAGGCGGAAGGGCGCAGCGGCGGACGGCTGTCGCTGCGCGGCGGGCGCTTCGGAGCGTTCGTCGCCTGCGCCAACTATCCCGAATGCAAATATACGCGCCGTTTCGCGCAGCCGGGCGGCAATGGCGAGGAAGCGGGCGAAGACGGGGTGATGGGCACCCATCCCGAAACCGGCCTGCCGATCCACCGCAAGACCGGGCGCTTCGGTCCCTATATCGAGATGGGCGAGGGCAAGGAGGCGAAGCGCGCTTCGATTCCCAAGGACCTCGACGATTTCGAACTTGACTGGGCGGTGCAGCTGCTGGGCCTGCCGAGGATCATCGGCGAGCATCCCGACACTGGGCTGGAAATCGAAGCGAATATAGGGCGTTACGGCCCCTATCTCAGGCATGACGGCAAATACGGCAAGCTGTCCAACACGCGCGAAGTGTTCGAAGTGGGCATGAACCGTGCGGTCGATATTCTGGCGCAGGCCGCCAATCGCGGCGCCGGGGGAGGGCGCGGCAAGGCCGAGCCGATCAAGACATTGGGTGCGCACCCGACCAGCGGGGGCGAGATCAAGGTCATGCCGGGCCGCTATGGTCCCTATGTCACCGACGGCACCACCAATGCGACCATCCCCAAGGATGTGAAGCCCGAGGATATCACCGAAGCGCAGGCAGTCGAACTGATCGATGCGCGTGCGGCGAAGGGACCGGCCAAGAAAAAGGGGCGCAAGAAGGCGGCACCGAAGAAAAAGGCAGCGCCGAAGAAAAAGGCGGCAAGCTGACGGTAACCCTCTTTGGCGGAGCCATTTTCACTCCGCCCCGTTCGTAAATCATCAAGACTTACACGCTAGTAAGAAGCCTGAATGAGGGTGTCGCCAGCGTGATCGAGATAGAAGTCCAGAACGAAACCCACCAGACCCAGGTGCGGCTGCGTTTTGCTGCCGTTCCTCGCATCGGGGAGGGGCTGCGCCTGCGCGAGCCGGACGGCATGTGGGTGAGCTATGACGTGCTCGACGTATGGTACCAGAAGGCCGAGTATGGCGATGTCTGGATACCCTTTCTGCATGTGCGGATGACGCCGGGCGAAGTGTGCGATCCTCATGCCAAGGAAGGCTTCGAGGTCGAAAGGGAGTTCGCGCCATTCAGAATCTGATCAAGCGCACCGGCCAGAAGGCAGGGATGGAACGCAGCGCGCTGGAAGGCAAGACGCTGGCGGAGCGGCTCGCCGAGTCGCGCGCCGAAGCGTCTGCGACGCCGAGTGCCGAACCGACCGAAAACGCCGCGCCGCAGGAAATCGATACCGATGCGATCGTGCGTGCGGCCAAGGCCATGCGCGACGTCAACGAGACGCGCGCCGCGCGCTCGCGCACTTGCCTTGTCGTCGACGACAGCCGCGTGATCCGCAAAGTGGCGAGCAAGGTCGTTGCAAGCCTCGGCTATCGCGTGATCGAGGCCGAGAATGGCGAGGAAGCGCTGGCGCGCTGCAAGCAGTCGATGCCGGACCTCGTGCTGACCGACTGGCAGATGCCCGTGATGAGCGGCCCCGAATTCGTCGCAGCGCTGCGCGCTATTCCCACTCCGCACCGGCCCACGGTGGTGTTCTGCACGTCGAAGGGCGCGGCGACCGACATCCATGAAGGGATCGCGGCGGGTGCGGACGACTATGTGCTCAAGCCCTTCGAGGAAGGCGCGCTGGCGGCAAAGCTCGAGAAGCTCGGCGTGCGCTGAGCGCGCCGGCTAGAGCCGCCAATATCCGACGATCAGGCTGGCAACCAGCGCCGCCATGCTGGCCGCCAGCGCCCAGCTGGCAGGGCGCGAATTCGACCTGCCATAGGCGATGCAGACGCCCAGCTTCACCGTCATATTGGCAAGGATCGTTCCGGCGATGGCGAGCGCTGCAAGCTGCGGGCTGATCGTTCCCGGTTCCAGCCCGCCCGCAGTCACGATCGATGCATCGACATCCATGCTGCCCATCAGGAACAGCAGAACCGCGATACCCTGTTCGCCGAAGGTTCCTTCGGCCCAGCGCGCCGCCACGGCCGCCGCCGCGACAAAGGCCACGAAGCTGAGCGCAGGAAGCAACGCAATGGGGTTGCCCGGCGGGGCGGGTCCGGTGCTGTGTTCGGCTTGCCGATAGAGCCAGTAACTGACGATGAATCCGACCGCGAGCGGCGGGACTATCAGGACAAGGAACGGCTTGAGCAGCGAAGTCGCCAGCACGGTTACCAGCACGACCACACGCAAATACATGACCGCCGTGGCCAGCGCGATTCCCGCATTCTCGGCGCTGCCGCCTTGCCCCGCGCCGAGCCGCTGCGAGAAGGATTGCGTGACTGCGGTGGAACTGTAGGCGCCGCCGATCACCGCGGTGGCGATGGTGCCGCGTTTGGCGCCGAACAGGCGATTGGCGACATAGCCGAGGAATGAGAAGCCGGTGACGATCACCACCACCAGCCACAGCGTTTGCGGCTCCCACGCGTCGTATGGGCCGAACCTGCCCTTGGGCAGGAAAGGGAACACCGCGAGTGCGATCACGGCATAGCGGGCAAAGGCTTTCACATCGGCTTCGTCGAGCGCGCCGACCATGCGGTGTAGTTCTTCACGCAGCGCCAGCAGCATGGTGGTGACCGCGCCCCCCGCGACGGCGAGGCCGGGTTCGCCGCTACCGCCCAGGAAGCCCAGCGCCAGTGTCACGATGGCTGCCACTGCCGAAGTTGCATCGGGCTTCCCATCGATTCGAATCGCCCGGGCATAGCCGATCGCGATGATAGCGGCAGCGCCGACGGTGATGGCCCCAGCGGTGATCTGATATCCCGAAGCGCCCAGCAGCCCGGCGATCCCCGCGACAAAACCAAGCAGGCTGAAGGTGCGCAGGCCCGCCACCCGCATTCCCTCCTTCTCGCCGCGCAGCTTCCAGCCGCGTTCGATCCCGACCAGCAGGCCCACCGCGAGGGCGGAAATCAGCGCGAGGATCTGGTCGCTTTCGGGCATGGACGGATTATCTCATAATTGTCCGGTCAGCGCACCCAGTCGAGCCCAATTTCCTCGAAGATCTCGCGATCCTCGGCCCAGTTCTCGCTCACCTTCACATGCAGGAACAAGTGCACCTTGGCGCCCAGCATTTCGCTCAACTCCTTGCGCGCCGCTTCGCCGATCGCCTTGATCTTCGCGCCGCCCTTGCCGAGCACGATCGGGCGCTGGCTTTCGCGGCCGACCACGATCTGCTGGTGGATCTCGATGCTGCCGTCGGGCCGGTGCTGGTAGCTTTCGGGCCGAACCGCGCTGTCATAGGGCAGTTCCTCGTGCAGCTGGCGATAGAGTTGCTCGCGCGTGACCTCCGCTGCGAGCAGGCGCTCGCTGGCGTCCGACACCTGGTCTTCGGGATAGTGCCACGGCCCCTCAGGCATCATCGCCGCGAGCGCTTCCTTCATTTCGGGCACTCCGTCGCCGGTCAGCGCTGAGATGAAGAACACCTCGGCGAAATCGACCTTGCCGGTCAGTTCCTGCGCCAGCGTGAGCAGCGCTTCCTTCTTCGCCGCATCGACCTTGTTGATCACCAGTATCTTGCGCTCGGGCCGGTTCGCCAGCGCTTCGAGCAGCGGTTCGAGCTCGTGCCGGCGCTGCTTGATCGGATCGACCAGCAGCAGCACCGCATCGGCCGCCTCTGCGCCTTCCCAGGCGGCGCTCACCATCGCGCGGTCGAGCTTGCGCTTGGGCGCGAAAATGCCGGGCGTGTCGACCAGAATCATCTGCACCGGCCCCTGCAGCGCAATGCCCAGCATGCGCGCGCGGGTAGTCTGCGCCTTGGGGCTGGTAATGGCGACTTTCTGCCCCACCAGCTGGTTCACCAGCGTGCTCTTGCCCGCATTGGGCGCACCGATCACGGCGACGACGCCGCAGCGGGTTGCCTCGTTCTCACTCATCCGAATTGCTCCATGAAGGCTGCGGCTGCCAGCCGTTCCGCCTCTTGCTTGCTTTGGGCGGTGGCTTGCGCCTCGCCGACATTCTTGACGCTGACCCGCACGGTGAAGCGCGCGGCATGATCTGGCCCTTCACGCGCGACCAGCTCGTATTCGGGCGGCTTGCGGCGATTGCCTGCCGCCCATTCCTGCAGCGCGCTCTTGGGGTGCTTGCTCTTGCCCGCGCCGCCTGCAAACTCGCGTTCCCAGATGGTGCGGATCAGGTCGCGAGTTGGCACGAAGCCGAAATCGAGGAAATGCGCGCCAAGCAGCGCTTCCATCACATCGCCCAGGATGTTGGTGCTTTCGCGTGCGCCGTCGTCATGCGCTTGCTTGCCCAGCCTGATGTGTTGCGGCAGGCCCACCTGCATCGCCACGCGGGCGCAGGTCTGGCGGCTGACCAGCGCGTTGAGCCGCTGCGACAGCTTGCCTTCGGCGGCCTCGCTCGCTTCGAACAGCCATTCGGCCATGGCCAGTCCCAGCACGCGATCGCCGAGGAATTCGAGCCGCTCGTAATTCGCTTCGGAACCCAGGCTGCCATGCGTCAGCGCGGCGAGCCAGCGGGTCTCGTCCGCCGGCACGATGCCAAGCTCTGCCAGCCATTCGCTTGTTTCGGGGGCAAGCACGCTCACAGAGTGTCCCCGATGCGGCTCCAGCGCGCGGCGCTGAACCAGGTCCACGGCTTGATCCATTCGGCACTACCGTCGGTCGACCACATGATTACCGTGGCACGGCCGACCAGCAGCCCTTGCGGCACCAGCCCCACTCCGCCGCCGGGCGTCGCCATGAAGCGGCTGTCTTGCGAATTGTCGCGATTGTCGCCCATCACGAACAACCGCCCTTCAGGCACGATCACCGGGCGGGTGGTGTCGATCGGGCGATCGCCGAAATCGAGCACTTCGTAGCTCTTCCCCGAAGGCAGCGTCTCGCGATAGCGCGCATAGCGGCACACTTCGGTGCCATCGGCGTCGGTCTCGCGCGCGGCGGAGAGAGCGCAGCCGGTGTTGGCCGAAACGGGGATGATGAAATCATCGAGCCGTTCTTTCGGAACCGGCGTACCGTTGAGCACCAGTTGGCCGTCTTCCATGGCGACGGTGTCGCCCGGCAGGCCGATCACGCGCTTGATGTAATCTGTGCCGTCGATCGGATGCTTGAAGATCGCGATGTCGCCGCGTTCGGGCTGGCTCGCGAGAATTCTTCCAGGAACCACCGGCAGTTCGAACGGCAGAGAATATTTCGAAATGCCATAGGGCCATTTGGCGGCCAGCAGGTAGTCGCCGTTCCACAGCCGCGGCAGCATGCTTTCGGAGGGAATCGAGAAGGGCGAGAACACGAAGGTGCGGAACACCAGCACCACCAGCACCAGCTTGAGCAGGAAAGCGAAGAAACTTCCCCAGCTTTCACCCTCGCGGCCTGCATCTGCAGCCGACGCATTCGTATCTACGGGGTTCCCATCCATCGTTCCCGTCCCTAATCGCGTGAGCCGAAGTTGTGAAAGGCTTTTCGCATGTCAGACCCGATCACCACCGCATGGAACCGCCTTGAGGCGCTGCCGCAGCGCAGCCTGCAGCAATTGTTCGCCGCCGACGGTGCGCGTGTTGCCGCGCTTTCGGGCAGGATCGAATGGCCGGGCGAGGGCGGTGAGACAGGAATCCTGTTCGACTGGTCGAAGACACATCTCGACAACGAATTGCTCGCGGCGTTCGAAGAACTGGCGCAAGCCTGCGATTTCGGGGGGCAGCGTGCGAAGCTGCTCGGCGGCGAGATCGTAAACGTAACCGAAGGGCGCGCCGCCACGCACACCGCCATGCGCGGCGTGGGCGACGAAGCCGATGTCGAGGAAGGCGAGGCGCTGCTCGCGCGCATGGGGATGCTGGTCGAGGCGATCCACGGCGGCGCGTTCGGCGAGATCAACCATCTGATCCATATCGGCATCGGCGGAAGCGCGCTGGGCCCCGCGCTGGCGGTCGATGCGCTCACCCGCGACCTCGCGCTGGTCGATGTCCACGTCGTGTCGAATATCGACGGGGTGGCGCTCGAGGCGGCTTTTGCGGCGTGTAATCCGGCGACGACGATGGTCGCGGTGGCGAGCAAGACCTTCACTACGATCGAAACCATGACCAATGCGGCATCGGCGCTCAAATGGCTGGCGGAAAACGGCGTGCCTGACCCGTCGGGTCGGGTCGTGGCGCTCACTGCCTCGCCCGAGAAGGCGGTCGAATGGGGCGTCGACGAAACGCGCGTTCTGCCTTTCCCCGAAAGCGTGGGCGGGCGCTATTCGCTGTGGTCCTCGATCGGCTTCCCGGTCGCCCTGGCGGTGGGGATGGAGGATTTCGTCGCCATGCTCGCCGGTGCGCGCGCGGTGGACGAGCATTTCCGCGACAATGACGGCGCGGCGAATCTGTGCCTGCGCGCTGCCTTTGCCGACCAGTATTACGCGCGGCTGCGTGGCTGCCAGACGCGCGCCTGCTTTGCCTATGACGAGCGGCTGGGCCTGTTGCCCGACTATCTCCAGCAGCTTGAGATGGAGAGCAATGGCAAGCGGGTGAAGGCGGACGGATCGCCGGTCGACGGGCCGACCGCGCCGATCACCTGGGGCGGGGTGGGCACCGACGCGCAGCATGCGGTGTTCCAGCTGCTCCATCAGGGCACGCATCTGGTGCCGGTCGACTTCATCGCCAGCATCGCGCCCGGCGACGGGCTGGACCCGGCGCATCACGCGATCCTGCTCACCAATTGCTTCGCGCAGGGTGCGGCGCTGATGGCGGGCGGTAACATGGCCAAGGATGGGAGAGACCCGGCTCGCGCCTTTCCCGGCGACCGGCCGAGCGCGACTATGCTGTGTGACGATCTCGACGCGGCGACGCTGGGTGCGCTGATCGCTTTCCACGAGCACCGCACTTTCGCCAATGCGGTGCTGATGCGGATCAATCCGTTCGACCAGTTCGGCGTGGAACTGGGCAAGAAGATGGCGAGGGATATCGAAGCCGGCGGCGGCGATTTCGACCCGAGCACTCAGGCACTGCTGGCGAGGGTCGGGCTGGCCTGAGGCAGTTTCGGCAAAGTTTCGGAACCCCTCGTACCCGCGGAAGCGGGGGTCCGACGCGACACATGCGACATAGCCCTGAAGAAGAAGAACCTTCTCCCTGATTTGAGCGGGCCTTTGGGCGATACGACGATGGCAAAGAGCGCCGTGCTCTTGCCAGATTGCGACCATGTAGGAAAATTGGAACGTCGGCTTGCGACCCATCTGCGGACATTGACTCGTTGACGGCCAATGTCCGCATTTGCGCATTTCCAAATTTCTAGCTGGAGCGAGCGTTCTTGCCATAGACAGGAAAGGCGCTCGCTTCGCCGTAATTGTCGATCGGCGTGATGGATTTCAGGAGTTCCATATCCGCGGTGCTGATCTCGAATTCGACCTCAGCGTTGGAGCGCATGTGTGCCTTAGTGGCCGTCTTGGGCAAAGTGATAAGCCCCAATTGGAGGCAATAGCGGATGGCTAGCTGCGGCACGCCGACGCCATATCGGTTTGCCATATCAGCAATAACCGGATTGCCGAGGATCTCGCCGTGGCCAAGCGGGCTGTAGGCTTCAACCTCAATTCCCTTGCTCTTCGTGTAATCGATCAGCTCGAATGGGGTGTTGCTGATATGCGCCAGGAACTGGTTTACCGCCGGCGGTACTTTGCCGTTGTCGAGAATGTTGTCGAGATCGACCTTCTCGAAGTTCGAAACGCCGATCGCGCGGAGCTTACCTGCCTGCATAGCTTCTTCGAGCGCCCGCCATGCTTCAAGATTGCCTTCGAAGAAGTGTTCGCCCTTGCGAAATTCTGCCCATGGCTGCGGGCTGTGTATGATCATCAGGTCGATGTAATCGAGGCCCATCAGTTCCAATGAACCGTCGATCGCCGTGCGCGCCTCGGCAAGCGACTTGATCTCTGCCGCCAATTTGGTGGTGACGAACAGCTCGTCTCGACCGGTGCCCGAAGTGCGGACCCCTTCGCCCACGCCGCGTTCATTGCCATAGGCCTGTGCAGTATCGAAGTGACGGTATCCGACTTCTACTGCGTCACGTACGACCTGAGCGGCCTTCGCATCATCGATCATCCAGGTACCGAGCCCGAGGATCGGAATTTCGACGCCATTGTAGAGGGTGCGGGTTTGATTCAAGACCATGAGGTCTTCCTTTCGAAAATGTTGGGGAACCTAGTGGCTCGACCCCGTGCCATAGCCAGGAGTTTTGGTGAGTTGTGTCCATCGGCTGGTAATGTCCGGCTCGTAGACCTGTGACATCCAGTCGGCGGGGGACACTTCTTCGAAACCGACCGAGACTGAATCTGCGCCATAGCCAAGGATATCTGTCACGCTTGCGACGATCGCGTCGCTCAGCTGCTGCTTGCTGGCCGCGGGTTGGCCCGGCCAGAGTTTCACAATCACATGCGGCATGATCAGTCCTCGGACCCGGCGAGGTATTCCTCGTCGGTTACCTTCCCCATCCAGGTGACGTTCTTTCCATCAAGGGCCTCCTGCAAGGCGATGTGGGTCATGCCCTCATGCGGAGTGGCGCCATGCCAGTGCTTCTTGTCGGCCGGACACCACATGATGTCGCCTTCGTGGAACTCATATTTCTGACCACCTTCGACCTGCGTCCAGCCGACACCCTCTGTCACGATCAGCGTCTGGCCGAGAGGGTGGGAATGCCACGCCGTTCGCGCTCCGGGCTCGAAGTGAACGATTGCGCCAGTAAGGCGCGACGGTGCCTCGCGGGCAAACATTCCCGTAATCGTGGCCTTGCCGGTGAAATACTCTTCTGGCCCATCAACTGTTTGCTGTTGTTCCTTGCGCACGATCTCCATCTGGCTAGCTCCTTCATTAGCCTGCAGCGGGGAGCCGGAGGCCACAATCGCCAGGGATGCGCCCCAAGATCGGTGGAAATTCCTCAACATTTGCTCTGCCTTCGCTTGGGCGCGACATCTCCTTGATGCCGCTTGCAAGCCAGAATTAGGCCTCGATAGACGATCAGATAAGATAGCTCACAGGCAATGAGCCGATGAACTCAGCTCATTAATCAGCTATAGGCCGAGGATGCGATTGAACCGTGCCGACCTGTCCGATTTCGCCTACTTCATGGCGATCGCCCGCCACCGCAGCTTCCGCAAGGCGGCGCAAGAGATGGGCGTTACGCCGTCCGCCTTGAGCCATGCCATGACCGCGCTGGAGGAACGGCGCGGCGTACGGTTGCTGAACAGGACAACCAGAAGCGTAACGCTGACTGCTGCGGGGGAAGACCTTTTTCAGACTATCGAAGTGCCTCTTCAAACCATTGCAGATGCGTCGGCCAATCTGGACAGGCTGCGCGACAGGCCGGCAGGGCATATTAGGATCAACGTACTCGAGGATGCGGTACCTCTCTTGCTCACGCCGATCATGCAGGAATTCGTGGGCCGCTACCCGGACGTCTCGCTCGACATCAGCGTCAACAACCGGATGGTTGATGTGATCGACAGGGGCTTCGACGCGGGTATCCGTTATGGCGGGACGGTCCCCGAAGACATGGTAGCCCAGCGCTTATCGCCCGGACTGCGCTGGATAGCGGCGGCGTCTCCCGCATATATCGAACGCTTTGGTTTGCTTTCGCATCCGAATGAGTTGCGGGACCACCGTTGCGTAGGGATTAGGCTCGGCAATCAGCAGGTCTATCGCTGGGAACTCGAGCGTGGCGCGGAGCAAGTAGAGATCGAGGCGTCGTGGCCGGTGACAGTGGATGCAAGTCACGCGGTGCTTGAGTTCGGACGCGCAGGTGTCGGGATCATCTATGGCGCGGAGCCGGTAATTCGGCCGCACCTGGAAAGCGGTACACTCAGGCGCGTCCTCGATGAGTGGAGTTCTCCCGGCGAAGGCTTTTACATATACTATCCGAGCCGCCGTCAGGTGCCGACTGCCCTCAGCCTGTTGGTTGAATTGATCCGCGAGCTCCGCCCGCTCGGGCTCTGATGCGATCCCAATCAAAGGGAGCGATGTGAATTGAAATCTACGTAGCATCACGACGCGTCGCTGCGTCTCTCCGTGCCTGTGCTGTAGCTGGTCATCGAAATCGATCCGAGTGTTGTACCCTCTACGAAGGTCTCCAGCGAGCCGCCTTCCGCTGCAAGGCCAGCGGTGTAAACAAGCGGGATGAAATGGTCTGGCGTGGGGACTGACCGGTCAAAATCTGCGTGTTCGAGCAATCTCAGAACATCGCCAGGATTGGTCGTCAGCAGTTCTTTCGCAGCTTCGTCGAAACGAAGTGCCCAGTCGAAGCCGCCCCTGCGATTGCGCCAATCGACAGCTCTCAGATTGTGCACGACATTGCCGCTAGCCACAATCAAGACGCCCCTCTTCCTTAGTTCCGCGAGGCGGGCGCCCAGCCGCAGATGATATTCCATCGGCTTAAGGGCGTTGATTGACAGTTGAACCACTGGGATGTCGGCCTTTGGATACATGTGCGCAAGGACGCTCCAGGTGCCATGATCGAGGCCCCATTGGTCGATATCGGCGCCGACCCATTCTGGCTTGACCAGTTCAGCGATTTCTCCAGCAAGTTCAGGGAGCCCAGGTGCCGGGTAGTTCACGGCGAAGAGCTCGGCCGGAAAACCATCGAAGTCATGGATTGTGCGCGGACGCGACATGGCCGTCAGGATGGTGGAGCCAATGAACCAGTGAGCCGAAATCGCAAGAATCGCGCGTGGCGAAGCGATCGCTTCGCCCATCTTGCGCCAGGCGTCAGTATATGAGTTGCGCTCAAGCGCGTTCATCGGACTGCCATGCCCCACGAAGAGCGTCGGCATATCGGAAATGCAGTTCACTCGTGCTTCTCCTCCTTCAATCAGTCCATTTTCCCCGATCCGCTAGCGTTAGCCGGACGCTGCCGCGCACCAAACCCGCAGTCGACAAGTTGCAGCATTGCCCGCGAAAAACTAGTCAAAATGCAACAGAGTTGCATTTTAGCTTGCCAAAATACCGCAATGGGCTAAACGCCATTCCAGAAAACAAGGCGAACGTTCCAATTTATCGTTCGCATGGGGTATAAAGAGGAGGGTGCCGATGAGCGCGACTAATTTCCCATTGTCAGGACGTATGCTGCAAGCGCTGCTGGTCGGTGCAAGCTTCGTGTCACTTAGCAGCACGGCACATGCGCAGGCGGATGTGTCCGACCAAACCGCGCAGGATCAAGAAGAGGATTCTTCTGCTGAGGACTCGGGGATTGTCGTTACCGGCTCGCGAATCGCGAGCAGTGGTTTCAACGCGCCCACTCCGGTGACCGCACTAAACGACCAGCAGCTTACCGCCACCGCCCCATCTACCATTGCAGACGCGTTGCGCTCTTTGCCGTCGTTGACCAATACCACGGGCCCTCAACGCAACTCGGGAACGACCAACGGCGGTCAGAGCTTCCTCAATCTGCGCTCGCTAGGATCGGGCCGCACCCTGACCCTTCTTGATGGCCGTAGATTCCCGGTTAGCGCACTTACCGGCAGCGTCGATGTCAACCTGATTCCCTCGGCGCTGATCAAGCGCGTCGAGATCGTCACAGGTGGTGCCTCGGCGGCCTACGGTTCGGACGCAGTGGCCGGTGTGGTCAACTTTATCCTCGACAAGGAGTTCGAAGGCGTTCGCCTGGATACTCACTTCGGCATCACTGAGCATGGTGATAACGAGGAATACAAGGTCAGCGGTGCATTCGGCAAAAGTTTTGCCGACGGTCGCGGCCGCTTTATCGCTGCCGGCGAGTACTTCGATACCGAGGGCGTTGAGCCGATTAACCGCGATTGGTCGAGCCAGGGCAACTTCTTCATTAATGGCCCGGCTGGCGGACCGACCCGCATACTTTCCTCAAACGTGCTGACGGTTGGCACGTACGGCGGTATGATCCTCAATGGTAATGGCGGTAGTGCCGCCGCTAATGCTGCGTTTGCCGGGATACAGTTCCTGCCCGACGGCACGATGGCGCCCTACAGCTTCGGCTCCTATCGCGCAGGCAGCCAACAGATCGGCGGTGACGGCGTTAACACGGAACTCTACCAGTCGATCGCCCGCCCGCTAACACGCCACAATATCTTCGGTCGCGTCGACTTCGAGCTCACTCCTGACATAACGATCTATGCTGAGGGCCAGTACGGCCAGAGCGAGACGACCTACGTCAACGGTGCCAACCGTAACCAGATTGGCAATGCACTCACCATCCGACCGGACAACGCCTTCCTACCGCAGTCGCTGCGCGACCAAATGGCGGCAACCGGCGTCACGTCGCTCACCTTCCTGCGTCACTCGCGCGACCGTGGATTAGTGACGACGAACAACAAAGCCAGCACCTATCGATACGTGCTGGGTCTCGAGGGCGAGTTTTCCGGCTGGAAATGGGAGGCCTACTACCAGCACGGCCGCAGCAAGCAGGACAACGACATCCTGAATATGATGATCGTATCGCGCATGACTCAAGCGGTCGATGCGATCCTGGTTAATGGACAGATTGTTTGTCGCAACCAGGCCAATGGATGCGTCCCGTTCAATCCGTTCGGCGAAAATGCACCGTCTGACGCTGCGCTCGATTGGACTCGCGGTACCAGCACGTCCGTCTCGACGCTGGATTTGGACAACGTCGCCGCCAACATTTCAGGTGAGCTGTTCGAAGGCTGGGCCGGGCCGATCTCGGTTGCGCTGGGTGCGGAGTACCGCCGCGAAGATGCCCTGGTGACCGCTGACCCGCTTTCTCAGAGCTTCTCGTTCATCTTCGGCAACCCGCAACCATGGTCCGGCGATGTTTCGGTCAAGGAAGGCTTTGTCGAAGCGAATGTACCTTTGCTGACCGACACACCCGGTTTCGAGGAACTCGATTTCAATGGTGCGGTCCGCCTGACGGACTATTCCACGAGCGGATCGATCTGGTCGTGGAAACTGGGTCTTAGCTGGGTGCCATTCGACGGTTTGCGCCTTCGCGGTACTCGTTCGCGCGACATCCGCGCGCCCAACGTGAACGAACTTTTTAGCGGCGGTCGCCAGTTCACCGGCACGATCACCGATCCCTTCAATGGCAATATAGTCGTCAACGGAATTCCGGTGATCGCTGGTGGCAACCCTGGCCTGGTTCCGGAAGTTGCCAACACCCTAACGCTTGGCGCTGTCATCCAGCCGGCAGCGGTAACGGGCCTGTCGTTTTCAATCGACTATTACGACATCAAGGTGAGCGACGCGATCGCCACAATCGCGCCGCAGCAGCTGATGGACCAGTGCTTTGCTGGCAACAACTTTGCGTGCAGCTTGATCATTAGGAACGGCACCACGATAACCCGCATAAACCAGTCGCCGGTCAACCTGGACTCGCAACGCGCTCGCGGCGTGGACTTCGAACTCGCCTACCGTAGCGACGTAGGTGACCTGATCGGCCCGGACACACAGTTCTCGTTGCGGGCGATTGCAGGTTACCTGGACAAATTGGAAAGCCAGACCCCAGGATCGCCACCTATCGACCGCGCAGGCGAGGTCGGTATTAGTCCGACGCCGCACTGGTCGGGCACCACACAGCTACGCCTTAGCAGCGAGACATTGGGCCTTTTCCTGCAGGGTCGTTACATCGGCGGTGGAGCTTGGGACATAACCAAGGGGCCGAACGATGTGGATTTGCAGCATATCCCGGCGCGCTTCTACGTCGACGCGCAGGTCAGCTACAAGCTGCCTGTCCTCGATCGAGGAGTCGAACTTTTCGTCGATGTCCGCAACCTGTTTGACAAGGATCCGCCGATCTCACCGGCAAATGCCAATATTGCTTTTGCGACCAACACTGCTCTGTACGAAATGATCGGACGCAATTTCAGGGTTGGTGCTCGCGTTCGATTTTAGGGCCTAAGAAATGGTCGAGATTCCTCCTCCTCGACCGCGTTCGCCGCAGCCTTTGCACAGCATTGGCTGCGGCGATCCATTTCTGGATATGACGTTTTTTGCTTGTGAGGGCGCCGATATATCATGAACAGGCGAGGCTTCGTTGCTTCCACTTTCTCCGCCTTGCTCGGAGCCTGCGTCGGCTTTGCGGCGACCTCTCCCTTCTCGAGTGGGGCCGGAAGGCCGCGCCTGAAAATGCCTCCAAATGCCTGCGATAGTCACATTCACATTCTAGATCCGCGTTTTCCGGCGCGCCCCGGATGGCCTGGCTCTCCGGTCAACGATGCCACGGTCGCCGCCTATCGAGAATTCCAGCAGCGCATTGGAACAAGCCGAACAGTTGTTGTTACACCCTCGACTTACGGCATCGATAATGGCGCTACGCTAAATGCATTGCGTAAGTTTGCTGGATCGGCCCGCGGGATCGCAGTTATCGACTGCGACGCGCCGCCGTCCAATTTGGCGGAGCTGGCCGAAGCGGGTGTTGTCGGCCTGCGCGTAAATTTCGTGTCTCCGCAGTCCTGGGGAAAGACCGATGTCCGCCGCTTACACAGAACAGCGAGGATAGCCGCCGACATGGGCTGGCAAATACAAGTCTATGCGCGTGGCGCGGACATTGCGGAGATGGAAAGCGAGTTGGCATCGCTGCCAGTACCGCTAGTGATCGATCACCTTGGCTACGTCACCCCAGGCGATTTGGCTGTGCCAGCGGGTTTGGATAGCGTGATAAGACTGCTGAAAAACGGGCGGACTTGGGTGAAGCTGTCAGGACCTTATATTTCCAGCGTGACTGGGCTGCAGGATTACGCTGACCTGATGCCAATCGCCCGCAGCTATGTCGATGCGGCATCCGAACGGTTGGTTTGGGGTAGTGACTGGCCGCATCGGGGCCAATCTGCGAACTGGCCCGATGACGCGCGATTGGCGGATCTGCTGCTCGAATGGGTGCCGGACGAAAGTCAGCGGCAGGCTGTCCTAGTTGATAACCCCGCGCGGCTCTATGGCTTCACTTGAACGACTATGGCGCAAGGAATGCTCTGACAATGACGAAACGACATCTTGCACGGAGTGTTCCTTTGTTGCTGTGCGCGCTTGGACTTTCAGTCCCGCTCGGCGTGCCGCTTCACGCGCAGGACAGGGACCTCCCGGAACATGTTCGCATGCAATTGAATGAAGCTGATGCCATCGCCGGCGATGATCGTCTGTTACACGTCTTGCGCAATTATCACTGCTACTATGTCGATCCTGCCCCTGCGCCCTTCCGGCCCACGGTGATGGACGAAACAGATTTTCTGTTCGGTACGCCGATCCTCGATAACGTCACTTACCTCGGCTACTTCAACCTCGCCGTCTATGCGATTGAAACTTCTGCCGGGCTAGTCCTGATCGATGCTGGAGGGACGGTCCAACAGGGCGAGCGGATACTGGGCTGGTTGGCCGAAGCGGGCTTTGCGCCAGCGGATGTCAAATGGATCATTCTCACGCACGAGCATGTCGATCACGTTGCTGGAGCCGAAGTCCTGCGCGAGGCAACAGGAGCACGCATCATCGCGAGTAGCGCCGCCTTGGATAGTGCCAGCGGGGGCATTCCCGAAAGCCTACAGCCGGTGGATCTGGTGATTGCCGACCGCACGGCCATCACACTGGGAGACAGCGAATTCGTGCTGCTGCCGACGCCAGGACATTCTCCTGGCACGCTGTCGGTCTTCGCGACGGTGCTTGTCGACGGCAAGCGCCATATGGCCTCGTTCTGGGGCGGCAAGGGCATGCGCCCTCATATTGCCAACCTGCGTCAAATGCTGGATTCGGTTGGGCTTTTTTCCCGCGAGTCCGAAGCTCTCGGAGTGGATGTGCCGCTGAATACACACAGCTGGGGCGATGGCACGGTGGCGCGCCTTGTCGAGGAGATCTTGGCACCCGAACTGCCCAATCCTTTCGTGCTTTCACCGGAGCAGAACGCCGCTAACCTGGAACTGCTGCGCCTGTGTACGTCAGCATATCTTGATGCCGTCACGTTGGAGCAGGCTAGGCCCTAGCGCATCAGAAGGTCGCGATTGGATTGACTGTTACACCAGTGCCTGTCGTGACCCGTATTGGGGCGACAGTGAACAGGAAGGTGTAGCGTCCGAGTTCCCGAGCCTTGCGAGAAAGCGCATCGAGATCCGCATTATCGATCAGCGGCATCCCTAGCGATACGAGCGCGAAATTGTGCGCAGGAAGGTAATCGTCGGGATTGGTGATCTGGGTAGTGTCGGGAAAGGGCTTCACGCTCATCGCGGACTCCGTGCCGATCAGTGCGATGCCCCGTTCGTGCATCCATGGGATCACAGACGCATCCAGGCCGGCAGCTAGATTGGCGATGTCCCATGCACCTCGTTCCGCTTCGGCCTGCCAGCGGCCGGTGCGCACGAACACCGCATCGCCGGGGCCGATCTTAACTCCTGCAAAATTTTCCCATGCTTCGAGATCCTCGACGTAGATTGGCGTCCCTGGCTCGAGGTAAGAAACGCCTCGCATGGCTGGTATGTCTACCAGTACGCCGCGCGTGAACACGCCGTCGCCAAAGGCGGCAATGCTGCCCCGCGAGAGGCCTTCGGTCATCGAAACGTGATCATTGACGCTAAAACCGTTGTACATTCGTCCATCATGGAAGTGGTGGCCGAAGGCGTCGAGATGCGTTTCGGTATAGCCATGGGCAACGATTGACAGCTTGTCGGTCGAACCGGTCGTGCGGGTAGGCGGACCGGACAACATGCGCTGGGTCACTGCGGCGCGCGGTTCGGGCCCTTGATAGTCGGGCGCAATGTGCACCGGATTGATTTCTCGCTCGAGTGACACCGACTGACCTTGCTGCACCAGCGTGGCAGCCTTGCGACGCACTTCGGGGGTTATGAGGTTGAGTGTGCCCAACTCGTCTTCCGCGCCCCAGCGCCCCCAGTTGGAAAGCGACTGTTTCCATGCGTCCATCTGTTCCTGCGTGACAATACGATTGCTGCCGGAAGGTGGACGAGCGGGAGTTGGAGCGACTGCCGAAGCTTGCGCAGCCTCCCAGCTCATCTGGTCGATATCAGCACTGAGGCAGGCGCGAAACAGGGCGTCATAGCGGATCACACCCTCGCGTCCGACAACATAAGGGTTGGGATCGCCGGGCTTCCTTTGCGCCAGTTGCGCAATTCTCGTCAGCCCGTCGTCGCCGACCGTGTGGTTGGACAGGATCACATCGGCCTGCATCTGGTCAGTGTAATCGGCGAAGTGATCGAGCCCGCGGCGGAATTCCATGTAATCTGCGATCTCCCGTGGCTTGCCTTGTCCTCCAAAGAGTGCAGCAACATGTGGTGTGCCATCATCGCTCACAGGAAAGATCAGCGAAACAGTGCCAGGAGTGTGGCCGGGAGTCTCGACAACCGTGATTGTGCGACCCCCAAGGCTTATCTCCTGACCGTCGACTAAAAGCAGGTCGCCGGGGCCGCGAACTGGCATGGGCGGCCCGAAGACGGGTGTGGAGTTCCATGCCTTCTGCGTGGCCGCCATTGGCGCCCCGGAAAGCGACTGCATGTAGGGTGCACCACCATAGTGGTCGGCGTGCTCATGAGTGAGGATGATGAGGCGGATGCGTGCCGGGTCGAGCCCCACCTGCTCCATGTGCCGGACTATGATGTTGCGCGCATCTTCCTCGGTCGTAAGCGCGTCGATCAGAATTATGCCTTCGTCAGTATCGATCGCCCAGATATTGTTGGCATCGTCGCCGATCGAATAGACCCCGTCGAATACTTCCATCGGCTGCGGCACAGAGGCGTTGATCGAAGTTCCACCACGGGGATACTTACAGCGATAGTAGAGTGTCACCGGCCATTGTTCATCGCTCGCTTCGACTGCCAGCCGTGCATAGGCACGAGCCCCGGGCGCGGTGTATGGGGCCAATTCTTCCATCTGCGCGGAAGTATGGATTTCTGGACGGCCGCCATTGGGATTTTCGGATCTCGATGGATCAACTTCGCCTTGACGTGACGGCGGTATGACCCGGGGCGACTGTTCTTGAGCCGAAGCGACACAGGTAGCTAGCAAGGCCGTACCTAGGAAATACGCAAAGCCAGCCTGCCTTCCAATTCGCTTCATCACAAATCTCCTCTCTCCATGCTGCGCTTTGACGCAACACCGTTCCGACTTTTGTATTGTTATGCCGAGCTTTCAGATTCCGAGTCAAACATAATTATCGATATTGCAATAGCGTTTCATTTTAGGTATCGATCTGTTCAAGCAAACGCAGGTGGGCAGGGTGAGGATGGTTGGCTTCTCGGTAAAACGGCGCGAACGCTGCGCGAGCCTAGATGAGGTTGAACGGTACCGCCAATTGCCTGTGGCGGTCATAAGCGACGTCATGAACCGTATGGCGGCCGGTGGAGCCGCGCTGCGACCCATGCACAAAGGCGGTGTCCTGGTGGGTCCCGCACTGACCGTGCGGACGCGACCCGGCGACAATCTAATGGTCCACAAAGCGCTCGACATGGCTGGTGCAGGTGATGTTGTCGTGGTTGATGCCGGTGGCGATCTGACCAACGCAATCATTGGCGAGCTAATGGTCGCCTATGCGAAGAAGAAGGAACTTGCAGGCATCGTCATAAATGGAGCGATAAGGGACTCAGCAGAAATCGCGTCAGGCGAATTCCCTGTATTCGCAGCGGGGGTCACCCACAGGGGGCCGTACAAGGATGGCCCTGGCGAAGTAAATTGCACACTTTCCTTGAATGGCATGATCATTCGCCCTGGCGACCTAGTGATGGGAGACTCAGACGGCGTTGTCGCGGTACCTTTTGAAGAGCTCGATTCCGTATTCCGTGCCGCACAAGCCAAGCATAATGCTGAACTTGACCAAATGGACAAGATTGTGCGCGGCCTGAATGACCGCAGCTGGGTGGATCGGGAACTGTGCGCCCGCGGCTGCACTGGCCTTGATGTCGAGGAAGGCCTGTGAGCGCGGGTTCACCTCAGCGCATCGCAATCCTAGGCAAGGCCATTGCGCCGCAAGCGATGGCAATGGCTCAAGAGGCCGGTGTCGAAGTGATTACGACTGACGCTTACCTTAATGCCGAGGAGCTTGAGGCATTCGTTTCACGACACCAGCCCGATGGCATTATCCTACGGCTGGGAAGGATTCATGATGCGGCCATGGCCGCCGCCCCTGGCTTGAAGATCATCGCAAAGCACGGCGTGGGTTTTGATACGATCGATTTGGATGCAGCGACAGCGCGCGGTATTACAGTTTCCGTTGCGACTGGGGCCAACGCCATTTCGGTGGCCGAACATGCTCTCGCGCTGATTTTCGGCGTGGCACGAGGCATAGCCTATCTCGATCGAAGGATGAGGGAGGGCCATTGGGACAAAGCGGACGTTCTGGGAACGGAATTGTGCGGGAAGACGCTCGGCATTGTCGGCATCGGAGCGATCGGGCTACACCTTGCCAAGATCTGTCGAGGCCTTGGCATGGATATCCGAGTATTCGACCCTGCTCCGGTTAGCGCCGCCGATCAGGAATTTGCGCGGGTCGCATCAGTGGATGACCTGCTGCAAGAATGTGATGTGGTTAGCCTGCATTGCCCGCTGACGCCTGCCACCAGAAACCTGATTTCCGAGCCGCAATTCAAGCAGATGAAGCTGGGCGCGATCCTGATCAACACGGCGCGTGGTGGACTAATTGACCTTGATGCGCTGGTGGATGCGCTTGAGACCGGCCGGATTGCAGGTGCCGGTCTAGATACATTCCCTGAAGAACCGCCGACCTTGGCTGATGACTTGCGAAGGCAGGGAAGGCTGGTGATCAGCCCGCACGTCGGTGCTAGCACCCGAGAGGCTGGCGTGCGCGTCGGGACGCTGGTCATGCAGCAAGTACTCGATTGCATTGCCGGACGTGAAATCGACAGCCGCTATGTTGTGAATCCGGTGGCTGCTCAGTCCCCCTTAGCTGCAACTAGCTAGGCATCCGCTTCCCGGCTGGCTTTCAGCGCCTCTTCGTAAGCAACTTCGCCGCCAAGTTGTCGACTCAGGAGCCTCGCGGAGGCACGCATCGGATCAGCAAGTTGGTCGGCGCGTTCCTGCGTCAGGCGATTGCACGGTCCAGCAAGAACAAGTGCGCCGAATAAGACACCGCCATTCTGAAAAACCGGTATCGAAAGCGATGCGGCATATGGGTCGGACGCTCCGGAAGAATAGAGCGGTAACGCAAAACCCGGCTGATCCTTCCCGCTACCACCGTAGCGGCGCAATACTTTGGCCGAAGACGCATCATCCATTGGTCGGATTTCTCCGGGCTGCTTGTGGACGCCTAGCTGATGAGGCGAGTTCACGCGGTATTGGCACAAGCGGTAGCTGCCATGGCGAATATATATCGAGGCGGTCTCGCCAGAAATATCGACCAGCGATTGCAGAACGGGGATGACATAGTGCTCTGCGCGCATGGCTTCGGTGTAAATCAGGTTCAGCCGAGCGACTTCAGGTCCAAGTCGATAGTCTCCATGCAGATCTTTGATCAGGAAGTTATGGTCGATGAGCGAGGCCGAAAGCCGTAGGGCCGTACTTTTTACAAGCCCCGTTCGTGCAGCGATTTCCGCCAGCGAAAGAGACTCGTCACCCCGCTGAAAACAGCTGAGGATCGTAAGAAATCTGTCTGCACTTGCACGACCGGGCGTTGCTTTGGACTTTTTCAATGCCATGCCCTCCATCTAATCGGGCAACGCTTGATTGTATAGCGTTGCCTTAGGGTGGATTTTGCCACTAGCGCCGCATCTTGGCATCCATTTGGCCCCGATGCACGCGCTTATATGGAACGTCGTTGCATTTTCCTCTCCCGTGAGTACAAGGGGCGTAGAGACTGGTGAAGAGGATTGTCTGGTGCACATTGAACCGAGGCTAATTGCTTCGGACCTGTCGCATTGGGCTGCAATTCCAAACCGCCGCTCGGACCTGGCCAGGCAGACACGGGAAGCCGTCCTGCCGAGCAACGAAGTGGAACATCTGTGTCAATCCCCACCGCGCTAGCTGCCTTGATCGCGTTCATTCTCGTTATCATCGCATGGAACGTCCTACTCAAACGCAACATGGGTGAGGCGATGGGCTTAGGAATGCTGGTAACGGCAGCCTTCGCTGGAACGCAGGCCCCCAGCTATCTCCTTGACGGGCTGATTGGAGCGCTAAATCATGAAGTTCTATTCGCGGCACTGGCCTTCGTGTTCATGGCCTTCCTAATCGACGAAACCGGCCTAATTGGGAAGATCATCGATATCCTGAATTCAGCTTTCGGCCGAATTCGCGGAGGACCCGCCTATGTGGCTACGGTTGCTTCAGCAATATTCGGTGCCTTGTCTGGCTCCAACTCGGCAAACACTGCTGCGGGCGGTTCCTTCACTGGCCCGTGGATGGTGCGCACAGGCTGGACGCCCGCGCGCGCCGCCACCGTTCTGGCAGGTAATGGCGGGCTTGGTGCAGCGCTGCCGCCCAGCGCTTCCATGCTCATAAT
This sequence comes from Altererythrobacter sp. Z27, assembly GCF_052683155.1. Taxonomy (NCBI): domain Bacteria; kingdom Pseudomonadati; phylum Pseudomonadota; class Alphaproteobacteria; order Sphingomonadales; family Erythrobacteraceae; genus Altererythrobacter; species Altererythrobacter sp. Z27. The sequence goes on from NZ_JBQYMC010000001.1 coordinate 438,083, forward strand.
GATCGGCTTCGCGGGGGAGTTGGTGACCACCGGCCAAGTCTATCTCGCATTGCTTACTGCCGGCGCCTACCAAGTGCTGCATCGCATTGTCGTCGTCCGCATGTTCATAGCCTTGGATGGAATTCCATCCACCAAACATAGCGCGGACATTCTTCCCCTGAAAACGACAATGAAAGCAGGTGTCGGCGCGCTTTCCATCTTCATGGGTGCAATCATTCCGATTGCTGTCACGATCGGCCCACTCGCTGAATATTTCGGACGCACGACAGCCATGGCGGACGCGCTAGGGTCAATCTCGATCCTGATCTGGATACCGGTCATGATCACGACCTTCGCCTTGATTGCCGGTCGCAAGAGCTTGCCGAGCAGCCTTGGCGGCTGGGCATCGATGTTCGAGCGATCCATGCCGCGTTTCGCGACGATCGGGGCACTGCTCTATTTCGCCATCGCGGCGAGCGAGATTCTCGGCAACCTCGGTCTAGCGAGGGATGTGGAGGCGATCACTCAGACCATGCCTTTTTCCGCTCTTGGTATGCTTGTCGCGGTCGGTCTATTAATTGTTATTGTCGCCGGGCCGTTGTCCTCGACAGCTACGCTGACTGCAGTCGGTCAGATTTCGTTGCTGACGCTTGTCGGAATCGGCCTCGATCCTCTGGCTGCCGTGACGGCTATTCTGGTCTTTGCTTCGACCGAAGGCGCATCGCCTCCGGCTTCGGGTTCCATCTTCATCGCCGCAGGTCTGACTGGCGCGAAGCCTGAAGCGACCTTTATTCCGCTAATAATCTATTACGTACTGCCGATCTTCGCACTCGCTTGCCTGATAGGCATCGGCATCCTGCCGCTTTGGGGAGGTTGACATGAAAAACCGGATTTTCACCAGGCTGCGGGCCCTTTTCGTAGTTTCGCTGTGCATTTGCTTATTGTTGGGCGGCACCTTGACGCTTGTCCAGTTCATCGGAGCCGTGCTGCAAATACCTGCACTGGTGGTGATGGGTGAGGAACTGTTGCTCAAGCCGGCGATCGCTGCCGCGGCTGCTTTCGGACTGTTTTCCTTCTTCGCTTCCTATTTCCAGCCCGGCGGGCAGGAAAACGATGAGGAGCGGGAGGAAATCTAGGAAAAGTAAGGACGCAGAGTCACAAACTGGCCTGGCTGACCCGATTTGCTTTCTCGTGATCGCGTAGGATTTGCAGCCATAGTTATCCAAGAAGCAGACGTTCCGCAATCCGCGCAAGTAAGGGTCTTTAGGCCAAACCTCTTGGATGACTGCTCTCCACCCAATACCTGCCGCTAGGGGCTCACCTCCAAATGCAGGTCGAGGTGGACCAAGCAATACCCAAGCAATCGCCTGCCGGGCGCGCCGGTTACAAGATCGGCATGATGTTCGCGCGCCTGAACGCGCCTCAATCCGAGTAAGCCCCGGAAGCGAATTAATCGACTGCGGCGATGAAAAGCGTGAAACCGACCGCTCGCGCCGACGTGCCCCTGATCTGCCGAAGATGCCTCTTCAGCGCATTGACATGACGAAAATAGCGAGCTGGACTCAATAGATAATCCATAACTGCGACCTCTCCCCCGCGTCCAATTTTCTGGCTCGCTGCCGCGTAAAAGCAATTGTCCGGCCATTTGTCGAGTCGGAATGCGTTTTCACGGGGTTAGGCGGTTTGTCGCAACATCGGTGCAAAGCATCGCCATTTCCCGTTTTCGATTGACTTTTTGCACTGCAGCATCCACATGGCCGCGCATCGAAGCGCGCTAGCCAGCGTGAAGCGGCGGAACCAGAAAATATCCGCCCCGGCCGCGCCTCGGGTATTTTTCCAAGAGACTTCCCTTTTCACGCGGGTCGTTTTGACACCCGCGTCGCGCGACGATTCCGCCCGGAATCCGTCAGCGCGCCGCATGAAATGCGAGTTTGAAACACATGAAATTCGAAAACCTCGGGCTGTCGCAGCCCGTGCTCCAGGCCCTCGACATGAAGGGCTATGACACTCCCACCCCGATCCAGGAACAGGCCATCCCGGCCGTCCTGAGCGGGCGCGACCTGCTGGGCATCGCCCAGACCGGCACCGGCAAGACCGCCGCCTTCATGCTTCCGAGCATCGACCGGCTGCGCGAGGCCGGCAACCGCATCCCGTTCAAGAGCTGCCGCATGCTGGTGCTCGCGCCGACGCGCGAACTGGCCGGGCAGATCGCCCAGAGCGCCAAGGATTACGGCGCGCTGGCGGGCCTCAAGGTCGACTCGATCGTGGGCGGCACTTCGGTAGGCAAGGATCGCAACAAGCTGCACCGCGGCACCGATATCCTCGTCGCGACGCCGGGCCGCCTGCTCGACCTGATCGACCAGAAGGCGTTCAACCTTTCGGGTGTCGAAATCCTGGTGCTCGACGAAGCCGACCAGATGCTCGACCTCGGCTTCATCCACGCGCTGCGCCGCATCCACCAGCTTGCCCCCGCCGAGCGGCAGACGCTGTTCTTCAGCGCCACCATGCCCAAGGCGATCAAGGAGCTGGTCGGCCAGTATTGCAACAGCCCCGTGCAGGTCAGCGTCACTCCGGCGGCGACCACTGCCGAGCGCATCGACCAGTACCTTTTCATGGTGCAGCAGGACGAAAAGCAGTCCCTACTCGAAATGATCCTGTCGGAACGCCACCGCGTGCCCGGCAAGTTCGAGCGCGTACTTATCTTCACCCGCACCAAGCACGGTGCCGATCGCGTGGTGAAGAAGCTGGCGCAGGTTGGGATCCCGTCGAACGCGATCCACGGCAACAAGAGCCAGCCGCAGCGCCAGCGCGCGCTCGACGAGTTTAAGCGCGCCAAGACGCCGATCCTGATCGCGACCGATGTGGCCGCGCGCGGGATCGACATCCCGGGCGTAAGCCACGTGATCAATTACGAGCTGCCCAACGTGCCTGAGCAATACGTCCACCGCATTGGCCGCACCGCGCGCGCCGGGGCTGACGGGATCGCGATCGCTTTCTGTGCGGAAGACGAACGCGCCTATCTCAAGGACATCCAGCGCAATACCGACGCGACTTTCGAGCGTCTGCCGCTGCCGGACAATTTCCGCGCGGTGGTGGAAGGCGTGGGGCCGACCAAGCCTGCGGCGCGCACCCCGCTTAAGCGGGTGCAGCCCAAGCCCAAGCATGGCGCTCGCCCCACGGGTGACGGCCAGCAGCGCAAGGACCGCCCAAACCGCAAGCACCCGGGCCGCGCAGGCAAGCCGCATGGCGGCAAGCGTCGCGGCGGCGGTGGCGGGCAAAGGCGCCACTCGAACGGCTAAGCGGCCTGTCACTTCAAAATTTGCAATCTTTCGTTCATAAATGAACCTATAAAGCTGAACCATTCACAGCTTCCCCATCGGGGCTCAACCAGAAAGATTACGCAAGATGCGTCGTTTCATCCCACTCGCCGGTGCATGGGCTTTGGCCGCATGCGCCGGTTTACCGCCTGCGCAAATGCGCCTTCCCGCCGATTTGGCCGACAATACCCGCGTTGAATTCCAAGGCGTGTCGGGCTGGACCCATGGCCGCTTTACCGTTGGCGAATATTCGGGCGGATACCAACGCTCCGAAGAGCGGCTGGCCTTCTTCGATACCTGGATCAAGAATTCGGGGCACACCGAGTTCGTAGTCGAAGGGCCCGCGATCTCGACCACTATCGAGGCCCGTTGCCGGGTGCAGGAGAAAATTCTCGATCTGGGCAGCTTGGAGTTCAAGACCAAGCCGATGTCATATTCCTGCGAATTCACTGCCAACGGGCGGCCGTTCCCGGCCCGCTTCGAGTTGCAGGAAGTTCGCGAGGGACTAAGTGGCGCGCTTTCGAAGGAGGCGCGGCGCGGTGAGATATTGCTGGGGGGCGAGGCCGTTCAAATCCGTTCGGTGCATCGTATCGAAGGGTCGCCTTTCGCCATGGCCAGCCCCATCGGCTATGTTTTCGAGCAGGACGGGCGCCCGGTTGGCGCGGTCGAACTCAACGGTAGGCCGGTGCTGATCCTGCCGCGCGGCACAGATCAAGGCCTTGCGCGCACGCTGACAATCGCGGCGCTTGCGCTGGGCCTGTTCTGGGATCCGGCAGACAGCCAGCTTGGCGATTAACTCCTGAACCGGCATCGGCGGTTGGCAATCGGCCTGCCAGCCGCCATATCGCCGGCAAGAGGAGCTGCTGCGCATGGCCGAATACGATTACGACCTCTTCACCATCGGCGCCGGTTCAGGCGGGGTCCGTGCGAGCCGCGTTGCTGCCGCGCATGGCGCGAAGGTAGCGGTTGCCGAGGAATATCGCGTCGGCGGAACCTGTGTGATCCGCGGCTGCGTGCCCAAGAAAATGCTCGTCTACGGATCGATGTTCGCCGAGGAGCTGGCCCATGCGGGCAATTTCGGCTGGACTATCGAAGGCACCAGCTTCGACTGGGCGAGCTTGCGCGATTTCGTCAATCGCGACGTTGACCGGCTGGAGGGCCTCTACGGCCAGACGCTGTCGAACCACCATGTCGAAATCTTTGCCGAGCGCGCCACCATCACCGGGCCGCATTCGGTGCGGCTGGCGAGCGGGCGCGAAGTCACCGCGAAGCATATCCTGATCGCGACCGGCGCATGGCCGGCGACGCCCGAATTCCCCGGCGTCGAGCATTGCATCAGCTCGAACGAAATGTTCCATCTGGATGAGCAACCGCACTGCCTGATGGTGGTCGGCGGGGGCTATATCGCGATGGAATTTGCGGGCATCTTCAACGCGCTCGGCAGCGAAGTCACCGTGGTCAACCGCACCGACCGCATCCTGCGTTCCTATGACGAGCAGATCGTCGACCGCATGCTCCACATCGCGATGGGGCGCGGGATCGATTTTCGCATGCACAGCCAGATCAAGCGGGTCGACAAGGCGGATGACGGCTGCCTGCTGGTCGATCTCGGCGGCACCTATCCGGTCAAGGTCGACCAGGTGCTGATTGCCACCGGCCGCACTCCCAACACCGAGGGACTGGGGCTGGAGAATGCGGGCGTCGAACTGGGCGAGGGCGGTGCGATCAAGGTCGACGAATACAACCGCACCAGCTGCGCCAGCATCTATGCGGTGGGCGATGTGACCGACCGTGTGCAGCTGACCCCGGTCGCGATCCGCGAAGGCCATGCCTTTGCCGACACGGTGTTTGGCGGCAAGCCGCGCACGATCGACTATTCCTCCATTCCCAGCGCGGTGTTCAGCCAGCCGCCGCTAGCGGGTGTGGGCCTGACCGAGCGCGAGGCGCGCAAGACCTATGGCGATGTGAAGGTCTACACATCGGATTTCCGCCCGATGAAGAACATCTTCTCGTCCCACCCCGAGCGCGGGCTCTACAAGATGATCGTCGAGGCGACGTCCGAGAAGATTTTGGGCATCCACATGATCGGGCCCGAAGCGCCGGAAATCCTGCAAGTGGCGGCAGTTGCGGTGAAGGCTGGCCTCACCAAGCAGGCCTTCGACGACACGGTCGCGCTGCATCCCTCGATGGCCGAGGAACTCGTCCTGCTCAAATAGCGCGCTGCGTCAGGCGAAGCGTGCGGGCGAAAGCGCCGCGTGCTCGACGTCTGCCGCGCGCAATTCTTCGGGCCAGTCGAGCCCGCAGGCCAGCGCTTCGGCAGCCATCGCCATGGCGGGCGAGGTTTGCAGTCCAAAGCCGCCTTGCCCGGCCAGCCAGAAGAAGCCGCGGGCGGTGCGATCGAAACCCGCCACGGGGCGCCGGTCGGGCGCGAAGCTGCGCAGGCCCGCCCATTTGCTGGCGATGCGGCGGATTTCCAGCGTGGTGGCTTCCTCGACGCGCCAGGCGGCGAGGGCAACATCCTCTTCCTCGGGCTGCGCATCGCAGGGATCGGAGAGATGCTCGTCCATCGGCGAGGCGAGCAGCCGCCCGCGGCCTTCCGGCTCGATGTAGAAACCGGGATCGACCGTCTTGGTGAAGGGCCAGCCCGAAACGTCGAGTTCCGGCGGCATGTCGAAGGTGATCACCGTGCGGCGCAGCGGCCGGATGCCGAGCGGTGCGACGCCGCCGAGCGTCGCGACAGGATCGGCCCAGGCACCTGCCGCATTGAGCACCACGCGCGCGGAATAGCTTTGCCCCGGCGTGTCGGCGATCCAGCGCTCGCCATCGCGGCGCAAAGCCGTGACCGGGGCGTCGAGCGCCACTTCGCCGCCAGCCTCGCGCAGCGTGCGGCGATGTCCCTCCAGCATGGCATGCGCGTCGAGCTTGCGGCCGTTTTCATCGAGCAATGCGCCGATCACGCCGCCGCTGCCTTCCTTGAGGATCGGCACCAGTTCGCGCGCCTGCTGCGGATCGAGCCGCCTGATCCCCGGCGCCCAGACGCGATAATTCGCCTCGACCCGGTCGAGTGCGGCTTCCTGCCCTTCGAGCGCGAGGAACAGCGCCGGATGACGCCGCGCCGCAGGCTCTTCGAGCAGCGGCATGCTGACCGCTGTGAGCGCGCGCACGATCGGATCGTCCATGTCGAAATGGGCGAATGCGGCACTGCGGCCCGAAGCATGGACGCCGGGCGCGCTTTCGGCTTCGCAGACCGCCACTTTGCCATGGCGCGCCAACCGCGCCGCAGCCGAAAGGCCCGCGATCCCTGCGCCAATCACGAGGAAATCAACTTGCCGCACTCACAAATCCTTCAACGCGTTGCCAAACTTCATCCGCTCGCATAGCCTGCACCGATTGGGGGAGGTGAGCGAGATGGCGAACACCGTACTCGTAACTGGCGGCACCGGCTATATCGGCGGCGAGGTAATCGACCAGCTTTTATTGAATGGATACAGTGTTCATACGACGGTTAGGGACCGCGCCAAGAGCGAGCTCCGGCTGCGCTCGCGATGGCCCGATGCGGGCGATCGGCTCAAGGTGTTCCAGGCCGATCTGATGGGCGATGCCGGCTGGGCCGAAGCCAATGAGGGATGCGACGCGGTGGCGCATGTCGCCTCACCATTCCCGCTCGATGTACCCCGGCACAAGGACGAACTCGTCATCCCTGCGCGCGAAGGGACGCTGCGCGCTCTGCGCTTTGCCACTGCGGCGGGCGTGACGCGCTTCGTGCAGACCAGTTCGGCGGCGGCGATCGCATATGGGCATCCCGAAAAGGACCATTTCGACCATACCGACTGGACCAATCTCGCGGCTGGCGTGCCGCCCTATATCGAATCGAAGACCGTGGCCGAGCGTGCCGCACGCGCATGGGTGGAGGCGAACGCGCCCGAACTGGTGTTCTGTTCGGTCAATCCGGTGGCGGTGTTCGGCCCGGTCTATGACAACGATCTTTCGACCAGCGTCGAACTGGTGAAGAAAGTGGTCGACGGATCGATCCCGCTCGCGCCCAACATGGGCATTTGCGTGACCGACGTGCGCGACGTGGCCAGGGCGCATGTGCTCGCGATCGAAGCCCCGGCGGAGGATGTACGGGGCGAGCGTTTCCCCACGTCGCAGAAATTCATGTGGATCCGCGAGATGGCCGATGCGGTGCGCGCGCGCGTGCCCGAATATGCCGCCAAGGTGCCCACGCGCCCGATGCCCGACTGGATGGTCAAATTCCTTGCGTTGTTCATGCCCGAGATGCGCCAGATCAAGGGCGAGCTCGGCAATGTGCGCGACGTTTCTGGCAGGCATACCGAAGAAGTGCTGGGCTTCACCTTCATCCCCGCAGAGCAGACGCTCGAGGACACGGTGCGAAGCCTTGTGAAACACGGGATTGTGAAGGCCTGATGCGGCTGGCGGGCAAAAAGGTCCTCCTGACGGGAGGCAGCGCGGGCATCGGGCGCGAAATCGCGCGGCAGTTGCGGACCAAGGGCGCGCAGGTGGCCATCACGGGGCGCGACAAGGCGCGGCTCGACGCGATGCGCGACGAGGGCTTTGAAGCGATCGAGGCCGATTTGTCGAATGCGCATGGGGTCGATGCGCTGATCGCCGACCTGGGCACACGCGAGATCGATATATTGATCAACAATGCCGGGCAGGGCGTCGATCACGATTTCCGCGTGTCATTGCCCGATCCCGATGCGGTGGACGCCTGCATCTACGCCAATCTCGATGCGCCGATCCGGCTGATCACCGCCCTTGTGCCGATGCTGGGGCGGCGGCCCGAAGCGGCGATCGTCAACGTCACCAGCGGCCTCGCCATCGCGCCGCGCGCGGGCAGCCCGGTCTATTGCGCCACAAAGGCTGGGTTGCGCAGCTATACCATGGCACTGCGCGCGCAGTTGGCTGACACCAATATCCTCGTGGTCGAGGCGCTGCCGCCGGTGGTCGACACGCAGATGACCGCGCGGCTCAACGGGAACAAGATGCCGCCGCAGGAATGCGCGGCGCAGATCGTCGATGCGATCGAAAGCGACAGCCCGGAAGCGAATGTGGGGCAGGTCAAGCTGCTGCGATGGGCCTATTCGCTATCGCCAGCGCTCGCGCGGCGGATGATGCTGCGTTTTTGATACGTTGACGCTGGGGCTTTTCCGTCGCTAGGCGGAATGCGCATTGGCCATCAGGGAGAGCGCATGTCCGCCAATATCGCCGAAATGGAACGTCGCCGCGCCGCCGCAAAGCTTGGCGGGGGGCAGAAGCGGGTCGACGCGCAGCATGCCAAGGGCAAGCTGACCGCGCGTGAGCGGCTGGAAGTGCTGCTCGACGAAGGTAGTTTCGAAGAGCTCGACGCCTATGTCGAGCATGACTGCAACGATTTCGGGATGCAGGACCAGAAGATTCCGGGTGACGGCGTCGTCACCGGATCGGGCACGATCAACGGCCGGCTGGTCTATGTCTTCAGCCAGGATTTCACCGTTTTCGGCGGCTCGCTGTCGAAGCGCCACGCGGAAAAGATCTGCAAGGTGATGGAAAGCGCGATGAAATATGGCGCGCCTGTCATCGGCCTCAACGATTCGGGTGGCGCTCGCATCCAGGAAGGCGTCGCCTCGCTCGGCGGTTACGCCGACGTGTTCCAGCGCAATGTGCTGGCATCGGGCGTGGTTCCGCAGATCAGCCTGATCATGGGGCCGTGTGCGGGCGGGGCGGTCTATTCTCCGGCGATGACCGACTTCATCTTCATGGTGAAGGACAGCTCCTATATGTTCGTCACCGGCCCCGATGTGGTCAAGACCGTCACCAATGAAGTCGTAACGCAGGAAGAGCTGGGCGGGGCGATCACGCATACCACCAAGACCTCTGTCGCCGACGTCGCTTTCGAGAACGACATCGAGGCGCTGCTCGCGACCCGCCAGTTCTTCGATTACCTGCCGCTGTCGAACCGCGAGGCCGTGCCCGAGCGGCCGACCAGCGACGCGTGGGACCGCGAGGAAATGAGCCTCGACACGCTCATCCCCGACAATGCCAACCAGCCTTACGACATGCATGAAGTGATCCGTAAGACGCTGGACGAAGGCGATTTCTTCGAAGTCCAGCCCGCCCATGCGGCCAATATCATCTGCGGCTTCGGCCGCGTCGAAGGCCGCACCGTGGGCGTGGTGGCGAACCAGCCGACAGTGCTGGCGGGCGTGCTCGACATCAACTCGTCCAAGAAGGCCGCGCGCTTCGTGCGCTTCTGCGATGCCTTCGAAATCCCGATCCTGACTTTCGTCGATGTGCCCGGCTTCCTTCCCGGCACCGCGCAGGAGCATAATGGCATCATCAAGCACGGCGCCAAGCTGCTGTTCGCCTATGCCGAGGCGACCGTGCCCAAGATCACCGTGATCACCCGCAAGGCCTATGGCGGCGCCTATGACGTGATGGCGTCAAAGCATTTGCGCGGCGACCTCAACTATGCCTGGCCCACTGCCGAAATCGCAGTGATGGGCGCCAAGGGCGCGGTGGAGATCATATTCCGCAGCGAAAAGGACGATCCGGAAAAGATCGCCGAGCGGACGAAGGAATATGAAGACCGCTTCGCCAACCCCTTCGTGGCGGCGCAGCGCGGCTATATCGACGAAGTGATCTATCCGCATGCGACCCGCCGCCGGATCGCACTGGGCCTCAGGAAGCTGCGCAACAAGCAGCTCGAGAACCCGTGGAAGAAGCACGACAATATTCCGCTGTGAGATTATTCGATGATGCCAGAATTCCCCTGGGGAAGGAGAAAAATAGTCTCGCAAAAAGCTGGGCATTCTTCGTTCTTTGGACGGTGGTTGTGGTCTACGGCCTTTCCGATGGGAAGGTTAAGGTCAAGGGAACTCCCATTGAAGTCTCATATGAAAGTGACCCGTCCAGTTTCGTGTTTTGGTGTGTGTGCATGGGGCTTGTCGAAGTAATCGCAATTCTCAACGTCATCGTTGCGACAACCATCTTTGTAAGAAGACGACACGTGAACGAGTTCGAGAATCAGCCATGAAGGTATAGATCGATGAAACTCAGACGCATGAACGAAAGCCGTCACCCTGAACTTGTTTCAGGGTCCATTTTTCGATTGGCAATGTTGGGGCTGGCTGAGGAATGGATGCTGAAACAAGTTCAGCATGACGAAACTACGGGAGTCAGCCTATGAAACTCGGACGCATGAATCACCTTGGCTATGCCGTGCCCAGCATCGAAGCGGCCATTGCGCATTATCGCGATGTCATGGGCGCGACCGATATCGAGGAGCCTTTCGACCTGCCCGAACAGGGCGTGAAGGTCTGTTTCGTCAATACGCCCACGGATTCGGGGATGAACGGCACGCAGATCGAGCTGATCGAACCGTTCGACGCCACTTCGCCGATCAACAATTTCCTCGAAAAGAACCCGCAGGGCGGGCAGCACCACGTGTGTTTCGAAGTGCCCGATATCGCTACGGCGCGCGCCGAATTCGAGGCCATGGGCAAGCGCATACTGGGCCCCACGCGCATCGGCGCGCACGGCACTCCTATCTTTTTCGTCCATCCCAAGGACATGCAGGGCATGCTTACCGAGATCATGGAAACGCCCAAAGACCACCATTGAGTCGAAGGCCCGTTCGCCCTGAGCATGTCGAAGGGTTTGATCGAACGGGCCGTTCATGCTTCGACAGGCTCAGCACGAACGGAGTAGAATATGTCCTACGAAACCATTCTCGTCGAACGCGACGGCCCGCTGCTCACCATCACGCTCAACCGGCCCGACCGGCTCAACGCCATGCCGCCGCACATGGCGGACGAGCTTGGCGCGGCCTTCTATGACCTTGGCGATGCGCGCGCGGTGCTGATCACCGGCGCGGGCAAGGGCTTCTGCTCGGGCGCGGACCTCGCGGCGCGGGGCGAGCGCAGCGAGCTCGAAACGAAGGGCGGCAGCCACCGCGCCCTGCAGAACCATTACAATCCGGCGGTGAGCCAGGTGCTGCGCGCGCCGGTGCCGGTCATCACCGCGGTCAATGGCCCCGCAGCTGGGGTTGGCTGTTCCCTTGCCCTCGCTGGAGACTTTGTCCTTGCCGGACGCTCTGCGTATTTCCTCCAGGCCTTCGTTAACATCGGCCTTGTGCCCGATGGCGGCTCGACCTGGCTGCTCGCCCGTGCGATCGGCCGCGCCAATGCCACCCGCATGATGATGCTGGGCGAGAAAATCGGCGCCGAACAGGCCGAGCAATGGGGCCTGATCTACAAGGCGGTGGATGACGATGCGCTGTTGAGCGAAGCGCGCGCGCTGGCGGAAAAGCTCGCGAACGGGCCGACGCTTGCCTATGCCACGATGAAGCGCAATATCGCGACCGCGCTTGACGGTACGCTGCCCGAGGTGTTCCTTGCCGAAGCCGAAGGCCAGCGGATCGCCGGGGCGAGCGCGGATGCGATGGAAGGCGGCATGGCTTTCCTCCAGAAGCGCAAGGCTGAATTCAAGGGCAAGTAATATGGCGGATATCGAAGACTGGAAGGCTCTGGCCGACAAGGAGGTCAAGGGTCGCGACCTCACCTGGCACACGCCCGAGGGCTTCGATATCAAGCCGCTCTATACGTCCGAGGATGCGGGCGAAGAGCCCGGCCTGCCGGGCTTCGCGCCTTTCACGCGCGGGGTGAAGGCGTCGATGTATGCCGGACGGCCATGGACGATCCGGCAATATGCGGGCTTCTCGACCGCCGAGGAATCGAACGCCTTCTATCGCCGCAACCTTGCCGCAGGGCAGAAGGGGCTTTCGGTCGCGTTCGACCTTGCCACGCATCGTGGCTATGATTCCGACCACCCGCGAGTGGTGGGCGATGTCGGCAAGGCGGGGGTCGCGATCGACACCGTCCGCGACATGGAAATCCTGTTCGACCAGATCCCGCTCGACCAGATGTCGGTCAGCATGACCATGAACGGCGCGGTGATCCCGGTGCTGGCCTTCTTCATCGTCGCGGCAGAGCGGCAGGGCGTTTCGCAGGACAAGCTCGACGGGACCATCCAGAACGACATCCTGAAGGAGTTCATGGTCCGCAACACCTATATCTATCCGCCTGAGCCGAGCATGCGGATCGTTTCGGACATCATCGCATATACTTCGCGCAACATGCCGAAATTCAACTCTATTTCGATCTCTGGCTATCACATGCACGAGGCCGGGGCGACTGCGGTGCAGGAACTTGCCTTCACCATTGCCGACGGCAAGGAATATGCCCAGCGCGCCATGGCGGCGGGGCTCGATATCGATGCCTTCGCCGGGCGGCTTTCGTTCTTCTTCGGCATCGGCATGAATTTCTTCATGGAGATCGCCAAGCTGCGCGCCGCGCGCACGCTGTGGTATCGCGTGATGGACGGCCTTGGCGCGAAGCAGGAACGCAGCAAGATGCTGCGCACGCACTGCCAGACGTCCGGTGTCTCGCTGCAGGAGCAGGATCCCTACAACAATGTGATCCGCACCACGGTGGAAGCCATGGCCGCGACGCTGGGCGGCACGCAGTCGCTCCACACCAACGCGCTCGATGAAGCCATCGCGCTCCCGACCGATTTCAGCGCCCGCATCGCCCGCAACACCCAGCTGGTGCTGCAGGAGGAAAGCGGCATCTGCAACGTCGTCGATCCGCTGGGCGGCAGCTATTACATCGAGGCGCTCACCGCCAAGCTGGTGGAAGAGGCCGAGAAGCTGATGGCCGAGGTCGACGCGGTGGGCGGGATGACCGCCTATGTTGGCACCGGCAAGCCCAAGGCCGCGATCGAAGAGGCCGCCGCGCACAAGCAGGCCAGCGTCGACAAGGGCGAAACCGTGATCGTGGGCGTGAACAAATATCGCCTCGCCAAGGAAGAGCATCTCGAAACGCTCGAGGTCGACAACCACGCCGTGCGCGAGGCGCAGATCGCGCGGATCAGGGCAGTGAAGGACGCGCGCGACGAGGCCGCCTGCCAGGCTGCGCTCAAGGCGCTGACCGAGGCTGCTGCCGCCAGCCCGAACGCGCAAAGCGAGGCGCTGCGCACCGGGCGCGACGAGCGCGGCATTCCGCTGCCGCCCTCGGTGCTGGCCGAGATGGAGCGCCAGGCTGACGTCAACCTGCTGGCCCGCGCAGTCGAGGCGGCGCGCCATGATGCGACGCTCGGCGAAATTTCGGCGGCGATGGAGGCGGCCTTTGGTCGCTATGACACCATGCCGCGCCCGGTGAAGGGGGTCTATTCCGCTGCCTATGCCGAGGATGCGCGCTACCAGCAGGTGACGCGCGGCGTTGAAGCGGTCGAGAACCGGCTTGGTCGCAAGCCGCGCATCCTTATCGCCAAGATGGGGCAGGACGGGCACGATCGCGGCGCTAACGTGATCGCCTCCGCCTTTGCCGACATGGGTTTCGACGTGATCGCCGGGCCTCTGTTCCAGACGCCGAAGGAAACCGCGGCGCTGGCGCTGCAAAAGCAAGTGGACGTGGTGGGCGCATCCAGCCTTGCCGCCGGTCACAAGACGCTGATCCCCGAGCTCATCAATTTGCTGCGTGATGCCGGGCGGCCCGATATCAAGGTGACCGCAGGCGGCGTGATCCCGCCGCAGGACTATGATTTCCTGCGCGAAAAGGGCGTGCAGGGCATCTATGGCCCCGGTTCGAACGTGGTCGAATGCGCGGCGGATATCCTGCGCCTGCTTGGTCACAATATGCCGCCTGCGGGCGAGGAAGTGAGCGAGGCGGCGGAGTGAGTCGCTCCGACGCACCTGTCGTTTTGATACAATAGCTTCCAGGCGGGGTCGCTAGTTTCCCCTTCCATCGGGTCGCATTTCCCAACAGGGGGGAACGACCTATGCGTAAAGCACTAATGGCAGCCGCCGCCTTTGCATTAGCAACCACGATGGGGGCGTCGCCTGCTCTCGCCGATCACCACGAAGCTGGCGAAATCGAACGGCAGAATGTCGATTGGTACCAAGTCACGATGACCAAGTTCAAGCCCGGCAAGATCGGCCGCGCGCGTGAGATCATCAACGACTATTTCGACAAGGCGCTGACGACGGCCGGGATCGAGGCCAAGGCGATCCACGTCAATATCGGCGATTACGACCAGATCACATTCTGGCCGATGAAGGCCGGGCCGGACCAGATGAGCTGGCGGCGCAATCCGGAATTCGCCAAGGCATGGGATGCGCTGAAGGAACTCACCGGCAGCGAGGAAAAGCGCCAGGAACTGGTCGACGAGTTCGACTCGCTGATCGCTTATGAGAAGGAAATGCTGGCCCATATCGACCGCCCCGAAGCGGAGTAGCGCCTAGCCGAAATTGACTAGCTTGATACAGGCCTTCGAGGTGGGCATAGGCGTCAGACGTCATTGCGACCTTCGGAGGCCCGTTTGTTTTCCAAGATACTGATTGCCAATCGCGGCGAAATCGCATGCCGGGTCATCAAGACCGCGCGCCGCATGGGTATCCAGACCGTGGCGGTCTATTCCGATGCCGATGCCCGCGCGCCGTTCGTAAAAATGGCGGACGAGGCGGTGCATATCGGCCCGTCGCCCGCTTCCGAAAGCTACCTCATCGCGGACAAGATCATCGCTGCCTGCAAGCAGACCGGCGCCGAAGCGGTCCATCCTGGTTATGGCTTCCTGTCCGAACGCGCCAGCTTCGTCGAAGCGCTTGAGAAGGAAGGCATCGCCTTCATCGGCCCGCCGGTGAACGCGATCGGCGCGATGGGCGACAAGATCGAAAGCAAGAAGCTGGCGAAGCAAGCCGGCGTCAACGTCGTGCCCGGCTATGTCGGCGAAATCGACGACACCGAACATGCGGTGAAGATCGCAAATGACATCGGCTATCCGGTGATGATGAAGGCCAGCGCCGGGGGCGGGGGCAAGGGCATGCGGCTCGCCTATAATGAAAAGGACGTGCGCGAAGGCTTCGAAAGCGTGAAGCGCGAAGGCCTCAACTCCTTCGGCGACGACCGCGTTTTCATCGAGAAATTCATCCTCGACCCGCGCCATATCGAAATCCAGATCCTTGGCGACAAGCACGGCAACGTGCTCTACCTCAACGAACGCGAATGCAGCATCCAGCGCCGCCACCAGAAGGTGGTGGAGGAAGCGCCTTCGCCTTTCGTCACACCCAAGATGCGCAAGGCGATGGGCGAGCAATGCGTCGCACTGGCGCAGGCGGTGGGATATCACTCTGCGGGCACGGTCGAACTGATCGTGAGCGGCGCCGACAAGACCGGCGAGAGCTTCTACTTCCTCGAAATGAACACGCGCCTGCAGGTCGAGCATCCGGTGACCGAGGCGATCACCGGGATCGACCTTGTCGAGCAGATGATCCGCGTTGCCGCGGGCGAGAAGCTGGGTTTCACGCAGGACGACATCGGCATCGACGGCTGGGCCATCGAAAACCGCGTCTATGCCGAAGACCCCTATCGCGGCTTCCTGCCTTCGACCGGGCGCCTGGTCGAATACAAGCCGCCGCTCGAAGGCTGGACTGATGACGGCAGCGCAAACGGCCGCCGCGGGGTGGACGGCGTTCGCGTGGACGATGGCGTCTACGAAGGCGGCGAAGTCAGCATGTTCTATGACCCGATGATCGCCAAGCTGGTCACTTGGGGCAAGACCCGCGACGAAGCGGCGGATCTGCAGATCCAGGCGCTCGATGCCTTCCGCATCAAGGGGCTGGGGCACAATGTCGATTTCCTCAGCGCCATCATGCAGCATCCGCGCTTCCGCTCGGGCGAGCTGACCACTGGCTTCATCGCCGAGGAATACCCTGACGGGTTCGAAGGCGCGGCAGCGTCCGAAGAATTGCTGCGCGCTCTGGCAGCGATCGGCGGCGTGCTTGCTACGGCCGATGCCGACCGTGCGCGCCATATCGACCAGCAACTGGCCGACGACGACCTCGCCGCACCGGGCGACTGGGCGGTCAAGATCGGCGACACCGAATACACCGTCGTGCTCGAGGAAGAGGCGATTACCGTCGATGGCGAGCCGGTCGAACTGAGCTTAGACTATACGCCGGGCGAAACGATGGTCGATATCGAGCTCGATGGCGAGGCACTGACGATCCAGCTCGCACCGACCCGCACCGGCTATGCCGTGACGACGCGCGGTGCGACGCACCAGTTGCGCGTGCTGCCCGCCCGCATCGCGCATCTGGCGCGGCACATGCTCGAAAAAATCCCGCCGGACCTTTCGAAGCTGCTGATTTGCCCGATGCCGGGGCTGCTGGTGAAGCTGCATGTGGCCGAGGGCGAGGAAGTCCAGCCGGGCCAGCCGCTCGCCACGGTCGAAGCGATGAAGATGGAAAACATCCTTCGCGCCGAGAAGCAGGCGGTAGTGGCAAAGATCAACGCCGCCGAAGGCGACAGCCTGGCAGTCGACGCGATCATCCTGGAACTCGAATAGTGCACCTTTCGCACGATCCCGATGCACCGGCGGCGGAGGAGATCGCATTCGGCGATTTCCTCAAGGTCGATATCCGCATCGGCACGATCGTGGCGGCAGAGGAATTTCCCGAGGCGGGCAAGCCGTCCTACCGGCTGCGGATCGACTTCGGCCCGGCGATCGGCGAGAAGAAGAGCTGCGCCCAGATCGCGGCCAATTACCACATCGACGAGCTGGTCGGGCGGCAAGTGGCGGCAGTGGTGAACTTCCCGCCGCGCCAGATCGGCCCCGCCATGTCCGAAGTGCTGACGCTGGGCTTTGCCGACAAGGCGGGCGAAGTGGTGCTGTTCGCGCCAGACGTGAAGGTGCCGAACGGCTCGCGCCTGTTCTAGCCGCAGCCAGCGCACTTGAGAAACGATCGTTGCGGCGATCTAACATGCCGTCACCTATTGCACCTGTTTCTGGCTCGAGAAATTAAATTACCAAGTCACGCATCGGATGTATTCGAAAGGGCGAATGCGTCAGAATCATGGTAAACTCGCTGGCAATTTCCTGTGTCGCCAAGGATGCTTTGAGTCCTTCGAGTCGCTTCCGCTTGAAACAGGAGGCTTGATATGGCGCAAAGGGGTACTGCATTCTTCGACCGCAAGGGCAATTTCTTCAAGAGCCCCGAAGAAGCTACACGCAGCGATCTGGCGGCACTGCTTGGCAAGATTGGCGATGGCGAAAGCCTGGCGCCGGGTATCGCTCACACGCTGCTCGAATGTCGTGCAGAGATCGAACGACTGTTCGCCGAACATGACGCAATGACGGTGGATGCCGGTGGCACGGCGAGCAATGTGACGCGGCTGAAGGCTTAGGCCGTCAGCTTCAGGTGATAGCACTGGTTGTGCGGGCCGTTGGAATAGCCGGCAAAGGCTTCGCCCGGCTCGAAGCCGTTGCGGCTGTATAATCGGACCGCCGGCATGAACGCGTCGCTGGTTCCCGTTTCAAGGCTAACGCGGTCAATCCCTTCGCAGCGGGCGGTGTCGAGGATCAGGTCCAGCACAGCTTGCGCCGCTCCCTTGCCAAGATGGTCGGAAAGCGTGCGCATCGACTTGATCTCCGCAAGCTCCGGCGAAAGCCGTTTGAGCGCGCCCACCGCAATCAGCAGGTCGCCCTTCCACGCGCCGAACAGCGAAATTCCCGGTCCCGACAACCCTTTGAGGTCGAGCGCGAAAGACGTGCCCGGCGGCGAAACCGCATGCATGTCGCGCTGATGCGCTTCGAGAATTGCCCTGACCTGCTCGTCAGCCAGTGTTGCCTTGCCGACCCGCATGATCAATCCTCGACCAGCGCCACCGCCCTGATCCACCCCGCGCTGGCGCGCTCGATCTTCACCGGGAAGCAGCTGAACATGAAGCCGTGGCTGGGCAGCGCGGCGAGGTTGGTCAACTTCTCGATCTGGTAATAGGGACGGATGCGGCCCGCCTTGTGGCCTTCCCAGATGATCGACGGATCATGCGTTTCCGCCCAGTGCCGCGCGGTGTGGCTGAAAGGCGCGTCCCAGCTCCAGGCATCGGTGCCGACGACTTCCACACCGCGCTCGGTCAGCCAAAGCGTCGCTTCCGCGCCGAGGCCCACGCCCTGGTCGGTGAAATTGTCGGTGCCGTAAACCGCGCCCGACTGGACCAGCACGATGTCGAGCGGCTGAACTTCATAGCCGATCCTGTCGAACGCCGCTTCGACCTCGGCCCCGCTCACCACATGGCCATGCGGCAGATGCGAGAAGTCCAGCTTCACCCCGGGGCGGAAAAAGCGGTCGAGCGGCGCTTCGTCGATGCTGGGGGCGGGGCTGGCTCCGCTGTCGGTGGTAGAGTGGTAGTGCCACGGCGCGTCCATATGCGTGCCGTTGTGAGTGGAGAGTTCGAGCATCTCCACCGCCCAGCCTTCGCCGTCGGGCAGGTCAGCTTTCTCCAGCCCCGGAAAGAACATGGCGATCTGCTGCCACGTGCTTTCATGGGTCATGTAAGTGACTTTGGGCCGCATCACCTCCGGATCGGAGATCACGTCATTGGTGATCGGGATCGAAAGGTCGATGAAGCGGGTCATGCCAATGCCACATCTTCGGAGTGCGCCCGGTGCATCAGCCGCGGCGCCAGCACCAGCTTGAACAGCACGAAGATCACTCCCGCAGTGGCTGCAAAGCCCATGTGGATCAGCCAGAACTGCGTCACCGGCATCGTCTCGAACCAGCCGCCGACATAGCCCACCAGCGCATTGCCCGCGAAGAACGAGAGGTAATAGAGCCCGATCACCGTGGCGTTGATCTGCTTGGGTGCGAGCCGCGCGAAGAGCGCCAGGCTGACGGGTAGCATATGTGCAAAGCCGATCGAGTTCACGATGTGGAACATCACCGGCCAGAACAGGCCGATCTTTTCGCCGGGCGGGGTGGTGGCTGCCGCCATATAGAGACAGGCCATGCCGCCGATCGAAAAGAGCGAGCCGATGATGATCTTGGTGAGTTCGTCGGGTTCCTGCCACTTGGTCTTCCACCAGCGGTAGAAAGCGGCAACGCCAGCGAGGAAGCTGACCGAAACAACCGCGTCGAGCGAGATAAGCCAGCTGGTCGGCAGCTTCTCACCGGCCCAATAGAGCGCGAACTGCTGGTCGCCCCACACGAGATAGGCGTTGAATATCTGGTTGTTCGGGACGATCGCGATCGCCATGACCGGGATCAGCAAAACCAGTGCCAGCGTAGAGAGCCAGTCCTGCCGGGTCATCGGATCGCGCGGGGCCTTGGCCGCGGCTGCCGCTTCTTTCCCCGGAACGTCGAAATGCTCCTTGGGCAGGTACTTCTGGCCTGCGACGTAGATTCCGAGGCCGATCAGCATGCCTACGCCTGCGGCACCGAAACCCCAGTGCCAGCCGACTGTCTCACCGAGCGTGCCGACGATGAAGGGCGAGGCGATTACGCCGGCATTGATGCCGAGATAGAAGATCTGGAAGGCGTCCGCGCGGCGCAGGTCCTCGGGCTTGTAGAGGCTGCCGACCTGGCTCGCGATATTGCCCTTGAACATGCCCGAACCGATGATCAGGCACAGCAGCGCGAGCAGGAAAGTGACGTTGAAGGCCATCAGGAAATGGCCCAGCGCCATGGTGATCGCGCCCAGCAGCACGGTGCGGCGCTTGCCCAGAAAGCGGTCGGCGATCCATCCGCCCAGGATCGGTGTCAGGTAAACGCTGGCGGCATAGGTGCCGAAGATCGCGCTGGCGAATGCCTGCCCCTCAAGCCCGCCGTAAAGCGCGCGCAATTGCTCGATCCCGGCCACGCTCCCGACCTCTTCCGGCTTGAGCAGGAAGTTGACCATGTAGAGCACCAGCAGCGTCTGCATGCCGTAATAGCTGAAACGCTCCCACGCTTCGGTGAAGGCGAGGTAGCCAAGGCCCTTCGGATGACCGAGGAAGCTCTTGTCATCCCAGTCGAAATCGAGATCGGGTGTTGCTTCGGCAACGGTCATGCAGAACTCCCCTCATGCCTGCGTTTTTGACGATCTAGCTGTGTTCCAGCTGCTCGTCGAGAAAGGCCGCCACGTCGCTCAATTCGACATCGCGCGCCATGAATGCTGCACCGATGCTGCGCAGCAGGATGAAGGGCAGGGTGCCCGCATCCATCTTCTTGTCGTGCAGCATATGTTCGGCAAGGCGGCGCCCGTCGCAGTCCATGCCGAGCGCGGAAATCTCCGCTGGCAGGCCCACGGCGGCGATGGCGTTGGCCACCTTCTGCGCGTCCGCATCGCCGATCAGGCCGCGCCGCGCCGAATAGCGCGCGGCGAGCACCATGCCGAGCGCCACCCCTTCGCCATGCAGCAGCCTGTCCGAAAAGCCGGTTTCAGCCTCGAGCGCATGGCCGAATGTGTGGCCAAGGTTGAGCAATGCGCGCGCGCCGCTCGTCTCGCGCTCGTCTTCGGCGACGATCCGCGCCTTGGCCGCGACGCTGGTGGCGACTGCGTGGGCCAGTGCGTCGGGATCGTGCGCGAGCACTCTGGTGCCGTTTTCCGCCAACCAGTCGAAGAAGTCGCGATCGCCGAGGATGCCGTATTTGATCACTTCGGCATAACCGGCGCGCATTTCGCGATCGGGCAGCGTGTCGAGCGCGGTCAGGTCCGCCAGCACCAGCGAGGGCTGGTGGAATGCGCCGATCAAATTCTTGCCTGCAGCGGTGTTGATCGCGGTCTTGCCGCCGACCGAGCTGTCGACCTGCGCCAGCAGCGTTGTCGGGATTTGCACGAAGCCGCAGCCGCGCTTCAGGATCGAACAGGCGAAGCCGGTGAGGTCGCCCACCACGCCGCCGCCCAGCGCGAAGACATGGTCGCCGCGCTCGACGCCCTGTTCGAGCAGCCATTCGGTCAGCGCCTGCAATCCCTGCCAGCTTTTCGAACCTTCGCCCGGCTCGACATCGTACCACGCCACGCTGCGTCCGTCGGCGGCGAGGGCAGCTTCGAGCCGCGCCCCGTGATGCGCACGGGCATTGCGATCCGCCACCACGGCCACGCGCGGCTTGCGCATGAAGGCGGCCGCATGGCGCGCCGCATCGTCCAGCAGGTCGCGCCCGACCAGCACGTCATAGCTTCGGCCAGCCAGTTCGACCGGGATCACAGCCATTCTTCGAGCGCCTCCAGAATTTTCGTCGCGGTCGCATCGTGCGGACCGGCGTCGCTCATGACATGGATCGGCGCCTGCGAATAGAAGCCGCGCCGATCTTCGTAGAGACGGGTGAGGATTTCGCGCGGATCGCCCGATTTGAGCAAGGGGCGTGTGTTGCGACGTCCGGTGCGCTCGACCAGCGTATCGATCGCGCAATCGATCCACACGGCAATCGCCTTGTCCAGGATCAGCGCGCGCGTCTCGTCATTGACGAATGCGCCGCCGCCGGTAGCGATCACCCCGTCATGCTCTTCGATCAGCCGCGCGATCACCCGCCGCTCGCCGTCGCGGAAATAGGCTTCGCCGAACTGTTCGAAGATTTCGGAGATGCTGCGCTGCGCGGCATTCTCGATCGCTTCGTCGGCATCGACGAATTTGCGGTCGAGCTGCGCAGCGAGGCGGCGGCCGACGGTGGATTTTCCCACGCCCATCAGCCCCACCAGCACCAGCGGCCGGTCGAGCCGTGCGGCGATGCTGGCGAGCCGTTCGCGGCTGAGGGAAGGGTGATCTTCGGTCATTGCCGATGGGCCTATAGATGGGCTAGTGCCCATGCAACATGGTACGCAAGCGCAGCTCAATTCTTCCGATGGATCAATCAATGGCGCGCAGGCCCGGCGCTGTGCCGCTTCCGGGCGGCAAGGCGCTGATGTGGCTCGCGCTGGGCGCCGGCATTCTCGCGCTCGCATGGTTCGACGGCGGCGAGGAACCGATCCACCAGATCACGCAGGAAATCCCTGTGCCGGAGGCGCGCTGATGGCTCGCTGGAAATGGCTTGGCGGCGCAGCGATTGCGCTGAGCGCCACGCTTGCTTTCGCGCAGGACGCGCCCGAATCGCTGCTGCCGCCGGGATTTGACGATCCCGCGCCGGCGCCCACGCCCGCGCCGCGTCCTTCGGCCCAGCCAGTGCCCGGCGCGCCGCCGGTGGCAGGAGGCGCGGTGGTGCAGCCTTTGCCCGGCAGCATGGCACCGATCCCGGGCCTGTCCGATTTCGACTTCTCCACTGTCCCTTCCGCCGAAGAGCTGGAGAAGATGTCGCCCGATGAGCTCGACGATCTGCTCGGGCTGCGGCCCAGTAACGACCTTCCGCCGGCCGCGCGCCGCGCGATGAGCCGGGTGGGCGTGATCGATTCGACCGAAGGCGGGCTCCATTCCAATTCGCTCGCGCGCCAGCCGTCTGCGCTGGTGCGCGCGATCCTCGAAGGGTTGCAGGGGCCGGTGGTGTCGCGCTGGGGGCATATCCTGCTGCGCCGCGCGCTTTCGAGCCGTCTGGCAACGCCGGAAGGCATGGATCCGGTCGAATTCGCTGCACTGCGCGCGCAGGCGCTCAACCGGATGGGCGAATACACCGCTGCGCGCGCGCTGCTGCAGGACGTCGATTCGGGCAATTGGAACGATGCGATGATCGGGGCGGGGCTGGAGGCCTATCTCGCCACCACCGATATTATCGGCACCTGCCCCGTTGTTCGGTTGAAAGGTGGCGAACGCGACGATCCGCAGTGGACCATGCTTCGCGCCATCTGCAATTCCTATGCGGGCGAGGGCGTGCTCGCTGGATCGCAGCTTGACCGCGCGCTTCGTACCGAGCTTGCGCCACGTATCGATGTGCTGTTGGCGCAGCGACTGGCGGGGGCTGCGGGCAGCGGGCGGCGAGCCGTCGATGTCGAATGGGACGATGTCGAGGAACTCAATCCGTGGCGTTTCGCGCTGGCCAATGCGGTGGGCGAGGAAATTCCCGAGAACCTGCGCCTTGGCGCATCGCCTTATTACGAGCGGGTCTGGGCGATCACGCCGATGGCGCCGCTGACCCAGCGGGCTGCATTTGCCGACCGCGCCGCGCGCGAAGGCATCTTCTCCTCGCGTGCGGTGATCGACCTCTACAGCCAGATCTATGCCGACGAGACGATCACCGGCGAAGCGGCGGACATCGCGACGCAGCTGCGCGAAGCCTATGTCGGCGCCGATCCGCAAGCCCGTCTTTCGGCGATGGAAGAGCTTTGGGGCGGCGATGTGGCGAGCGACTACGGGCGCTATGTCCTCACCGCCTATGCCGCAGCGCGCATGCCTGCTTCGGCGGATTATGCGGATGCCGCGCCGGCCTTGCTCGCTTCGATGTTGGCTGCGGGGCTGGATCGCGACGCCGCCGCGTGGAGCCGCGTGGTCGAGCCGGGCAGCATGGGCTGGGCGCTGGTGACGCTGGCGAGCGTGCGCGGCAACGGCATGGCATCGGGCGATGCGATCGACAGCTTCATCGACGATGACGACAGTTCGGATGAGCGGCGTTCGCGGCTGCTGCTGGCCGGGCTGGCCGGGCTGGGCCGGATCTCATCGGGCGATTTGGGCACCTATTCGCAGCGCGTGTCGCTCAATCTGGGGCGTGAGACCAGCTGGACTCGAACGATCGAGCGAGCCGCCGATGTCGACAATCGCGCGCTCGTGGCGCTGCTCGCCGGATTGGGAATGCAGGGCGAAGGCTGGCAGCGGATGACGCCTTTGCATCTCTATCACACCGTCTCGGCCTTGCGCCGCGTCGGGCTGGAAGCCGAAGCGCGAATGATCGCAGCGGAGGCGATCGCGCGCGGCTGATGGGCGCGGCGACCGAGGCCTTTCTCGACATGCTGGCAGCCGAGCGCGGGGCAGCGGCGAACACGCTGGCGGCCTATCGCCGCGACCTTGACGGCGCGGAAGGGCTGATTGGCGACCTTACCGGGGCCAATCGCGATGCCGTCGGACGGCTGGCGGCGGCATGGTCGGGCCTCGCGCCTTCGACCGTGGCGCGAAAAAGTTCGGCGCTGCGGCAATTCTTCGGTTTCGCGCTGGACGAGGGATGGCGCGGCGATGACCCGTCGAGCGCATTACCGCGTCCGCGCGCGCGCCGCCCTTTGCCGAAGATTCTCTCGCATTCGGAAGTCGACCGGTTGTTCGAGCGTGCCGAGCTGGAGGCAGACAGCGGCAAGCCCGCCGCAATCAGGCAATTGGCGCTGCTCGAACTGCTTTACGGATCGGGACTGCGCGCCAGCGAGCTTGTTTCGCTGCCGCTCGCCTCGGTTCCGCGCGATGCACCCTTGCTGACAGTAATGGGCAAGGGCGGGCAGGCGCGCATGGTGCCGGTGAGCGAGCGTGCGCGCGAGGCATTGTCGCGCTGGCTGGCGGTGCGGCAAGAGGAAGGGGTGGGCAGCGCACGCTTCCTTTTCCCCTCCCGCGCCAAGCATCTCACCCGGATGCGGCTGTTCCAGCTGCTGCGCGAACTTGCTGCGCGGGCCGATATCGACCCGCAATCGATCAGCCCGCACGTGCTGCGCCATGCCTTTGCGACGCATTTGCTGGAGGGCGGAGCGGACCTGCGCGTGCTCCAGACCCTGCTCGGTCATGCCGATATTTCGACCACACAGATATACACCCACGTCGATGCCGCCCGACTGGTCGCACTGGTCAATGCACGCCATCCTCTTGCCCGAAGCGGAACATCAGACTAGCGGGGCACAATGATTTCCTATCTCGATTTCGAGAAGCCGGTCGCAAAGCTCGAAGAGCGGATCGCCGAGCTGCGCGCCGCCGCCGCGGGCGATACGGTCGATATCGCGGCCGAGCTCAAGCGGCTTGAGAAGAAAAGCCGGGATTTGCTGGCGAGCACCTATGCCTCGCTCACGCCCTGGCAGAAGACGCAGGTGGCGCGCCATCCGCAACGCCCGCACTTCCGCGATTACGTGGCGAATGCCTTCGACGAGTTCGTTCCGCTGGGCGGCGATCGCTATTTCGGCGAGGACGAAGCGATCATGGGCGGCTTCGCGCGGCTGAAGGGGCGGCGCGTCGTGCTGATCGGCCATGAAAAGGGCCACGACACTGAAACGCGCCTTCGGCACAATTTCGGCATGGGCAAGCCGGAGGGCTATCGCAAGGCGATCCGCCTGATGGAACTGGCCGGACGGTTCAACCTGCCGGTGGTGACGCTGGTCGACACTTCGGGCGCATTCCCGGGGGTCGAAGCCGAAGAGCGCGGCCAGGCCGAAGCGATCGCGCGTTCGACCGAAGCATGCCTTGCGCTGCCGGTGCCGATGGTGGCGACGATCGTAGGCGAGGGCGGCTCGGGCGGCGCGGTGGCGCTGGCGAGCGCCGAGCGCGTGCTGATGCTCGAACATGCGGTCTATTCGGTGATTTCGCCTGAAGGCTGCGCTTCGATTCTGTGGCGCACCGCCGAAAAGGCGCCCGATGCGGCTGAAGCGATGAAGGTCACCGCGCAGCACCTCAAGAAGCTCAAGGTGATCGACCGGATCGTCAAGGAACCGGTTGGCGGGGCGCATCGAGCTCCCGAAGCCATGGCACGCGGGCTCGGCAATGCTATCGCCGAAGAACTCGACAAGCTGGTGAAACTCCCGGCAGACGAGATCAGGCGCATGCGCGAGGAACGCTTCCTGCAAATCGGCGCAAGCTGACCCGGTTTTTCCGCGCGTTCCTTCGCCCTTGCAGGGCAGCGGGCGATGCGCGATGTTGCAGAACTGCGCCAATGGCGCGCGGATGCAGGAAAACCGGAGAGACTTCATGGCCTTCTCGCGCAGAACGCTTGCCCTTGCCACAGCAGCGCCTCTCGCACTGGCGCTGACCGGATGCATGGGCGGCGGCCCCATTCCTAGCGCTTCGACACCAATTACCCAGGCGGAAGCCCAGCAGGGCGCAGACCTCCACCCGCAATTGCTTGCCGAATTCGGCGGCGCGATGAGCGGCACGCAGGCAGCCTATGTCGAGCAGGTGGGCAAGAACATTGCGGTGCAATCCGGCCTTGGCAATGCGCGCGACAGCTTCACCG
Source organism: Altererythrobacter sp. Z27 (assembly GCF_052683155.1). NCBI lineage: Bacteria > Pseudomonadati > Pseudomonadota > Alphaproteobacteria > Sphingomonadales > Erythrobacteraceae > Altererythrobacter > Altererythrobacter sp. Z27. Next base: position 464,249 of record NZ_JBQYMC010000001.1, read on the forward strand.
TCTCGCTGCTCAACAGTTCGGTGAACAACGCCTTCGCGATCCCGGGCGGCTATGTCTACACCACGCGCCAGCTCGTCGGGCTGATGAACAATGAGGCCGAACTCGCCGCAGTGATGGGGCACGAAGTGGCGCATGTCGCTGCGCGCCATTCGCAGCGCCGCCAGCAAGCCGCGCAGCAGAACTCCCTGTTGGGCGCAGCGGGGGCGATCCTGTCGGGTATCCTGCTCGGCAATAGCGCGATCGGCGACACGCTCAGCCGCACTTTCCTGCAAGGCTCGCAATTGCTCACGCTCAAGTTTTCGCGCAGCCAGGAATTGCAGGCCGATGACCTTGGAATTCAATATCTTACCAAGGCTGGATACGATCCGCGTGCGATGAGCACGGTGCTGTCGAGTCTCGCCTCGCAGAACGCGCTCGAAGCGCGGTTGATGGGTGCGGGTGACACGCGGCCGCCAGTATGGGCCTCGACTCACCCCGATCCCGCGAGCCGAGTGCAGACCGCGCTGGCCAAAGCTCAAGGCCTGCCGGGCAGCGTCACCAATCGCGACAGCTTCCTCACGCGGATCGACGGGCTGGTCTATGGCGATGATCCCGCGCAGGGCATGGTTGAAGGGCGCCAGTTCATCCATCCCGAAATGCGGCTTACCTTCACTGCGCCGCAGGGTTTCTACATGCTCAACGGTACCAGCGCGGTGTCGATCAACGGCCAGTCGGGCAAGGCGCAGCTCACGCTTGCCCCCTATGGCGGCGATCTTTCCACCTATGTGCGGCAGCAGTTCGCCAAGCTGGGCGGGAACCAGCAGCAGCTCGCACCATCGACGCTCGAGCGGACCACGGTGAACGGAATACCCGCCGCTTATGGCATGGCGCGGGTCACCAGCGGCTCGAGCCATGTCGATGTGGTGGTGTTCGCCTATGAATTCGCGAAGGATCGCGCCTATCACTTTGCCGCGATGACGCCTGCGGGAAGCTCGAACGTGTTCAACGCTATGTTCCAGTCGATGCGGCGGATCAGCGCGTCCGAGGCATCGGCGGTGATTCCGCGGCGGATCGACGTGGTGACGGTGCAGCGCGGCGAAACGGTCGCCTCGATGGCGCGGCGGATGGCGTTCGATGACGCGCAGGTCGAGCGGTTCCGGGTGCTCAACGGCCTCGCTTCCAACGAGGAAATCCAGGCCGGCCAGCAGGTCAAGCTGGTGATGCGCGCGCGCTAGGGTTCATCACGGCCCGCCACATCTGCCGCGCACAAAAGAAAAGCGGCGGGGTTTCCCCCGCCGCTCTCTTTTCGCAAACTGCGCGCTAACTTAGGCGTTAGCAGCCGACAGTTCGTCCGAAACGGTGTTGAACGTGGTGTTCAGGTTGTCACCGAGCGACGACATCGCGGTGATCGCAGCAACGGCGATCAGAGCAGCAATAAGGCCGTATTCGATGGCGGTCGCGCCCTGTTCGTCGCGAAGCAGCTTGTTGATGAACTTCATGTCTAGTCTCCTGGTTTCAGTCTTCGGTACCCGTGCCCGCCAGCCAAAACCGAACGGACATTTGCGGTAGTAGAGGGGAGCCCTTAAAAAGGTCCTAATTCCGGACCTTTTGCTTTGGTTACTGCCGATCCACCACCTCGCTCACCTTGCTCGTGACGTCTGTCCACATCCCCTCGCTTGAGTTGGCGAAACTGTTCATTCCGCCGATGCAGGCAATCACGATCAAGCTCACGATCAGGCCGTATTCGACTGCAGTGGCCCCCGAATTGTCGGTTCCGATACGCTTTAGGAAGTTCGACAATTTCATGGACAACCTCTGTGATTGCGTCCTGACAATTCCGCTTTTCGGCTCAACCCGTTAAGAAAAGGTTGATGGGGACGCTTCGAGTGGAAAATATTCCGACATGGATGCCGGTGGTGGCTGCGGCGCTGCAGGATGCGCAGGGGCGCTGGTTGATGCACCGCAGGCCGCTGCACAAGCATCACGGCGGGCTGTGGGAATTCCCCGGCGGCAAGGTCGAAATCGCTGAATCCCCCGCGGAAGCGCTCGCGAGAGAGCTTGAAGAGGAACTCGGCATCGTCGCCGACCCGGCCGCCTTCGAGCCTGCCGGCTTCGCGCAGGGAGCAGGCGAATCGGGCGCTCCGCCGATTGTCATACTGCTTTACATATTGCGCGAGTGGCGCGACGATCCGCATGCGCTGGAAGGTGAGGAAATCGGCTGGTTCACGCCACCCGAGGTGCTCGTGTTGGAGAAGCCGCCGCTCGATGTTGCGCTGGCACGCAATCTCTTTGCGCAAGATGCCCGATAGGGGATTGCCAAGCGCGCCAAGCCCCCTTATGTGGCGCCCCCTAGCGCGCACCCGTAGCTCAGCTGGATAGAGCACCAGACTACGAATCTGGGGGTCGGACGTTCGAATCGTTCCGGGTGCGCCATCAAAAGGCCATCCCTCGTCAGAGGGGTGGCCTTTTGTGTTGTACCCTTGGAAAATTCGGACTTCGGAGTCGAGGCGAAGCCGAGACGAACGAGCCCGCCAGGGCGAGGACAATCGTTCCTTGTGCTGTGATTTCCTGCACTAACGCTTCGCTGCTTGAGCGCACTTGAAAAGGCCATCCCTCGTCAGAGGGGTGGCCTCTTGTGTTAGGACGGCCAATCGCCGCACTTCAATCGTCCTCGAAATCCTCGATTGCGTGCATGTCGTCGTCGGAAAATCCGAAGTGATGGCCTGCCTCGTGCACCACCACGTGATGCACCAGTTCGGCCAGGCCCACGCCGGTTTCGTACATTTCCGCGAGCAGCGGCTGGCGGAACAGGCTGATCGCCGGCGGCATTCCGCCCGATTCCCAGATGGTCTTTTCGGTCAGCGGGCGCCCTTCATAGAGCCCGCTCAGCTCCCATCGGCTGCCGATCCCGACCGAATCGAGCTGTTCGCGGCTGGCGAACTCCTCGATCTTCAGCACCACGCCGGTCAGCTCGGTGCGGAACTGGTCGGGCATGGTGTCGAGCGCATGGCGCGCGAGCCGTTCGAATTCTTCAGGGGATGGACCAAGATGTTCGCGCATCGCTGCTTCAATATGGGAGTGGCCGCGCGCAGGGCAAGCGGGGCTTGGGACCGGCAGCGCGCCCACCCATTTGCCAAGCGCCGCTTTTTCCGCAAAGGGGAGGGGCGCCGCAGGAAGGCACGCACCGACAACAGCAGCAGGAAGCCAGCATGAGCTGTCAGCACGACCACGACGAGGAAAATCCGCTCGGCAAGCCCGACGTGCCCGAGCATGTGCAGGACGCGATTCGTACCCTAATTACCTGGGCGGGCGACGATCCTGCGCGCGAAGGACTGCTCGACACGCCCAAGCGCGTGGGGCGGGCATGGCTGGAATATTGCCAGGGCTATGCGGAGGATCCGGCGATCCACCTGTCGCGCCAGTTCGAGGAAGTGGGCGGCTATGACGAGCTGGTGATGCTCAAGGACATCCCGTTCCAGAGCCATTGCGAACACCACCTCGCGCCGATCACCGGCAAGGCCGCGATCGCCTATATGCCGCGCGACCGGGTGGTCGGCATTTCCAAGCTGGCGCGCGTGCTGCACGGCTATGCCCGCCGCTTGCAGATTCAGGAACGTCTCACTGCCGAGGTTGCGAAGTGCATCTGGGACAATCTTGAGCCGCACGGCGTGGCTGTGGTGATCGAGGCCGAACATGGCTGCATGACCGGGCGCGGTGTCCGCACGCCCGGCGTCAGCATGATCACCAGCAGGCTGCTAGGCTGCTTCCTTGACGACCCGCGCAGCCGCAAGGAAGTGCTCGGCCTGATGGGATACGGCTGAGGCCCGCTGGCCTAACCCACGAAATTCGCCAGCCGCACGCCATTGTCGCTGGCGATCATTTCGGCGGCTTTCTCGCCGATCATGATGCAGGCGGCATTAGTGTTGGCGCTGACATGATCGGGCATCACGCTGGCGTCCGCCACCCGCAGGCCATCCACACCAAGCACGCGAAGCCTTGGATCGACTACGTCGCCGATCCGGCAGGAGCAGCACTGGTGATAGATCGTATTGGTATAATGGAGCGCGACGTTTTCGAGGAAGGCGTCGCTCGGCTCCTCGCCGGGACGATATCCGTGCTTCTTCGCCAGGTCGGGCGGCGCGAACCAGTCCCCGATGCCCGGCTCAGGCCAGTTCTGCGCCAGCTTCAGGCATAGGCGCATCGCCGCCACCATCTGCTTCAGATCGTGCGGATCGCCGTAATAATTGAGGTCGATCTGCGGATGCTCGTGCGGGTCGGCGCTCCTGATCGTGATTTCTCCCTCGCTGCGCTGGAGCACGGGATTTGCGACGAAGGTGACGCGCGGAGCCATCGGGTCGAGTGCGACATTATGATCTTCATACTGGCTTGCCACGTCGAGGTTGCACAGGTCGCCGAAGAAATCCTCGCCATAGGCGGTCGGGACGAAGCCGATCTGGATATCGTGGCTGTGCTCGTCGCCAAGGCCCGACTGGCACCACAGCCCCGCATCGTAGAGCGAGGACGAGGCATAGCCGCTGCCGCTTTCGAGATATTCGGCCAATTGCCGCTCCGCTTCGGCCTTCAGCGCCTTGAGCTCGTCTGGCAGGTTTGCGTCCTCGGCGGGCTCCGCCGGCAAGGGCCCGCCGGGGCCGCGCAGCGCATCGGGGCCGAGCGAAAGCCCGGCCTGTCCCAGCGGGATGCCGACGCCAGGCGCATCGAAGATCATTCCCAGCAGCAGGTGGTCCTTGAGGTGCTTGCCGACATGCGGCGAATCGAGCCGGCATTCGATTTCGGCAAATTCGAGTTCGCGGCGGGGGCCGATGCCCGACAGCAGCAGTATGTGCGGCGATCCGATCGCACCGGCGCTCAGGATCACTTCCTTCGCACCGTGAATCCGGTGCCGCGTGCCCGCGCTATCCTCATATTCGATGCCGGACGCGCGCAGAGTGTCGCCTTCTCCGTCGAGCAGCACGCGCGTCACATGGGCCTTGGTCACGATGGTCAAATTGTCGCGCGCTTCGGGCGTGCCTTCGAGGAAAGCGTGATAGGTGCTCGAACGCTGGCCCTTCTCCGTGGTGGTGTGGAACAGCGAAACCACGCCTGCAGGATTGCGGCGATCGGCGCCGTTGTAGTCGCCTTCGGGAATGCCACTTGCCACGGCGGCGCTAATGAACTGCAGCGAAGGCGGCAGCACAGGCGACCGCACCGACACGCCCAGCGGCCCGTCGCCACTGTGCGATTCGGGGTCGATGCTGACGGCATTGGTGGCGTTGAAGCGCTCGCTCTTCTTGAAATAGGGCAGCACACGATCATACGACCAGCCGTCTGCGCCAAGGCTTTCCCACTTGTCGAAATCGCCGGGGTGGCCGCGCACATAGGCCATGTAGTTCATGCCCGAAGAGCCGCCGAGCATCTTGCCGCGGGGAAGGAACATCCGCCCGTCCTTCAAGCCGCGCCCGGCCTTGCCCGGATTGGCGCGATACATCCAGTCGATTTCGGGATCGCATTGCAGCGTGGCTGTCGCCATCGGGATCCGCTCGCGCTCGGGCGGGTGGCCGCCTGCCTCGACCAGCGCGACCATGCATGACGGGTCCTCGCTCAGGCGCGAGGCAATCACGGCGCCAGCCGAACCGCCGCCGACAATTATGAAGTCGAATTGCCCCTCCGGCATTTTGCCACTCCTCTCCCAGGATGCGACACCGGCGGCATGCTAGGCGCAAAAAAGGGCAATGTCATCAAGGGTAAAGGCAAGCGACGGGGGCAACATAAGCTCGGCCCATTGAGTTTGGCGCGGGCCGCGTGCACACAGCTTTCCGGGTCGATTCTCGTGGGGGGAGAATTGCCATGCCGCTCGCCAATGCGCACCGTTACCTGATTGTGATGCTGGGGCTCACGCTCTGGGCTTTCTGGCCGGGCTATCTGTCCAATTTGCCGGCGGGGAAGTCCGCATGGCACGTTCATGCCGCGGGGGCTCTGCTGTGGGCGGTTCTGGTAATCGTGCAAAGCTGGTCGATTCATAATGGCAAGCGCGCGTTCCACAAGACGGTGGGGCTGGCGAGCTTCGTGGCGTTCCCGCTCTTCCTCGTCGGCGGGGTGATGGCGATCTATGCCGAAACGGTAACTCTGGCGGCTGGCCTTCACGATCCGGAGAATTTCTCGCTCGGGCAGTTCGGCACTTTCGATCCGCTGGCGAATATCGGCTTTGCGGTGCTGTTCTATGGCGGGCTGAAGGCGCGCCGCAACGTTCAGCTCCACGCGCGTTACATGGTCGCGACCACGCTGTTCCTGGTCGCGCCGATCGTTTTCCGCCTGCTCGAACAGCATGTGCCGGGCTTCTCGTCGGACACGCCCGAAACCGCCTATCGCTTTTCCTATGCGATGGGGGTCGGCAATATCGCCGCCTTCGTGATCGCGATCTACCTCTACCGCCTCGCGCCGAAACATGGCCGCCCGTTCTTGGTGGCCGCAGGGTTCATCGCTGCGCAGGGCCTTGGCTTCGAAACGCTGGGCCGGGTCGAAAGCTTCCACTGGCTGTTCAGCCGCTTCTCGCTGCTTTCCGAGCCATGGCTGATTGTGGCGACCTTCGTCGCGAGCGTCGCGATCATCTGGCACGGGTGGAATGCGGGCGGAGCAGCCGGTTCGGGCGCCAAGGGGGGAGGAGCGCCTGAAGCGGCGCAGGCCTGATGTGCAGGGTCAGCAATCAGGCTCACTGAACCGTCGATCGCCCAAATAGAAACGGGGCGCCTTCATTGAAGGCACCCCGTATCCGCGTTTCATCAACCAAGGCCGCATGGTCACGCTGCGACTCGGGATAGACGCCGTCAGAGCTGGCCCAGCATGTGCTCCGCGCTCGAAACCGAAAAATCGCCCGGCGCTTCGACGTTGAGTTCCTTCACCACGCCGTCTTCGACCACCATCGAGTAGCGCTGGCCACGCTTGCCCATGCCGAAACCCGAGCCGTCCATGGTCAGGCCAACCGCTTCGGCGAAAGCGCCGTTGCCGTCGGCGAGCATGGTGATGTCGTCGCTGCCGGCAGCCTTGTTCCAGGCGCCCATCACGAAGGCGTCATTGACCGCGGTGGCGACGATCTCGTCGACTCCCTTGGCTTTCAGTTCGGCCGCCTTCTCGACATAGCCGGGCAGGTGCCGGGCCGAGCAGGTGGGGGTGAAGGCACCCGGCACCGAGAACAGCGCCACCTTCTTGCCGGCGAAATATTCCGCCGAGCTGACCTGTTCGGGGCCGTTTTCGGTCGCCTTGACCAGTTTGACATCAGGAAGCTTGTCACCAACCGAAATCGTCATCGCGTAATATCCTTTCGTGATCCCGTCTGTGTGCGCCCGATATAGAGGCTTGGCGGCGCTCCGCAATAATGGAGCATATAAAGATTCTTTTATATTTGCTTCGCGCGAGGGCAGTCGCTAGAGGCTCCCACACGCAATTCCCCGTGCGTCCACACTGGCGCGCATTGCCTTTTCAGGAGCTTGTTCGTGGCCAACGCAGCCCAGGATTACATCATCAAGGATATCTCGCTCGCCGAATACGGCCGCGATGAAATTTCGATCGCCGAAACCGAAATGCCGGGCCTGATGGCGCTGCGCGAGGAATATGGCGCGTCGCAGCCGCTCAAGGGCGCGCGCATCACCGGCTCGCTCCACATGACAATCCAGACTGCTGTGCTGATCGAGACGCTGGTAGCGCTTGGCGCCGAAGTGCGCTGGGCCACCTGCAACATCTTCTCGACGCAGGACCATGCCGCCGCGGCGATCGCCGCGCGCGGCATCCCGGTGTTCGCCGTGAAGGGCGAAACGCTGGCCGAATATTGGGACTATGTCGGCAAGATCTTCGACTGGGCGAGCGAGAGCGATGCGGATTTGACCGCCAACATGATCCTCGACGATGGCGGCGACGCAACCATGTTTGCGCTGTGGGGCGCACGGATCGAAGCGGGCGAAACCATGCCCGATCCGGCCAATGCCGAGGAAATCGAATTCCAGCGCGCGCTCAATGCCTTCGTCAAGGCCAAGCCCGGCTACCTCACCAAGTCGGTCAAGAACATCAAGGGCGTATCGGAAGAGACCACCACCGGCGTGATGCGGCTCTACCAGATCGCCAAGCAGGGCAAGCTGCCGTTCCCCGCGATCAACGTTAACGACAGCGTGACCAAGTCGAAGTTCGACAACCTCTATGGCTGCAAGGAATCGCTGGTCGACGCGATCCGCCGCGCCACTGACGTCATGCTGGCGGGCAAGGTTGCCTGCGTCGCGGGCTATGGCGACGTGGGCAAGGGCTCGGCCGCTTCGCTGCGCGACGGCGGCGCCCGCGTGATGGTGACTGAAATCGATCCGATCTGTGCGCTGCAGGCGGCGATGGACGGCTATGAAGTTGTTTCGATGGACGATGCGGCGAAGCGCGCCGACATCTTCGTGACCGCCACCGGCAATGAAGACGTGATCACCGGCGAGCACATGAAGTCGATGAAGAACATGGCGATCGTGTGCAACATCGGCCACTTCGACAGCGAGATCCAGATTTCGGCGCTCGACAATTACCAGTGGAAGGAAATCAAGCCGGGCACCGACCTGGTCACCTTCCCGGATGGCAAGTCGATCCTGGTGCTCGCCAAGGGCCGCCTGGTGAATTTGGGCTGCGCCACCGGTCACCCCAGCTTCGTGATGAGCAGCAGCTTCACCAACCAGACGCTGGCGCAGATCGAGCTGTTCACCAAGTCCGACGAATACGACAACCAGGTCTATGTGCTGCCCAAGCATCTCGACGAGAAGGTCGCGGCGCTGCACCTCGAAAAGCTGGGCGTTACGCTCACCAAGCTGAGCCAGAAGCAGGCTTCCTATATCGGCGTGCCGATGGAAGGGCCGTTCAAGCCCGACCATTATCGATACTGAGCAGCCAGCGGTTCGTCGCTGATAAATGGAAAGCCCTCGCTTTGCGGGGGCTTTTCGCTTTCAGGGGCGTTGCATCCGGGCGTCCGCGCGCATAGCTGGACAGTATGGAGCTTTCACCCATTGCCTTGGCGTTGATCGGCCTGGTGCTGGCGGCCTGGACGGTCGCTGCCGCCATTATGATGATCCGCGCCAACCGGCGATCGCACCGGCACGACGCGCTTCGGCGGTCGCTGGCGCGCGTCAACGGAATGCTGGAGGAAGCCCCGGCGATCCCGATGCTGGTGCGCAGCGATGGGCGGATCGAGGCGCATGAGCGGCTGGCAGGGTGGCTGGGGCTCGACAAGGTACCAGAGTTCCTTACCGAACTGGCAAGCGGCGACGATGGCTTCGGCATCACATCGAGCCAGCTGGCGCAGCTTTCCGATGCGGTCCGCCGCACCCAGAAGACTGCAGCTCCGTTTCGACTGTCCTTCAGCCTGCCCGGTTCGGGCCGCAGCTTTGCCTTCCGAGGCACTCTGGCCGACCCGCGGGTTGCGCCAGGCGGCGCGGCACTGGTGTGGATCTTCGATTTTACAGAAAGCGAAGGCGAACTCGCGCGACTGCGTGGGGAAGCTGCGCAGGCACAAGGCGATTTCACTGCGCTGGTCGGTCTGATCGAGGCTGCCCCGATTCCGATGTGGTTCCGCGGGCGCGACGCTCGCCTGCGGCTGGTCAACCGTGCCTATGTTGAAGCTGTCGGCGCCGATGATGCAGAAGCGGTCGTAACCCGCCAAATCGAGTTGCTCGAGCCCGAAAAAGGCCGCGCTGCTGGCGATATCGCGCGCGAAGTTGCAGAGCATGGCGCGGCATCCGAACGGACAGTCCCGGCCACGATCCATGGCGAGCGCCGCCTCTTGCGCGTCAGCGACCTGCCGATCGGCGAGGAAGGTATCGCCGGCTATGCGATCGACATTGAGGAGATCGAGCAGCAGGCGCGCGAATTGCGGGCTTTCAGGCAGGCGCAGCGCGCGATGCTCGACCAGCTTTCGGTGGGCGTGGCGCAATTCGATGCGGCGCAGAGGCTGGTTTTCGCCAACCAGCCATTCCTGCGGCTGTTCGACTTGCCGTTTGGAATCGTTGGTGATGGGGTTCAATTCGACCGTTTCCTGAGCGATGCGCGGGAGAAGCGGCGGACGCCTGAAGTCCGCGATTTCCCGGCCTGGCGTCGCGAACATCTGGAATGGTTCGGCGCGAGCGAAGCGCGAGAGGAAGCCTGGCCGCTGCCCGGTGGGATGCACCTTCGCATGGTGGCCCAGCCTATGCCCGACGGCGGACTGGTGGTCTTCGCAGAGGACCGCACCGAGCAACTCGCGCTTTCCGCAACGCGCGACACGCTGCTGCGCACGCGCACCGCCATGCTCGACAGCCTGTTCGAAGCGCTTGCGGTGTTCGCGCCCGACGGATCGCTGCAGGTGTGGAACCGCAGCTTCGCCGGAACCTGGGGCCTTGAACCCGAATTGCTCGACAACCACCCATCGGCTGACGAATTGCTCGCGGCAATCGCGCCGAACCTTGCCAAGCCCGGGCAAGCCAAGGCGATTGGCGACATCGTGCGCGCAGCCACGCTCGACCGGCGCGAGAAGGGCGGGCGGGTCGACCTTGCGGATGGCCGCACGCTTGAATTCGCCGGGGTGCCGCTGCCCGATGGAAACGGCTTGCTGACAGTGCTCGACATCACCGATTCGCAAATGGCCGAAACGGCGCTGCGCGAACGAAACCAGGCGCTGGAAGAGGCTGATGCCGTGAAAGCGCGCTTCCTCGCCAACATGTCGTATGAGTTCCGCACCCCGCTCACGTCGATCGGCGGCTTTGCCGAATTGATCCAGAGCGGGGCCGCCGGGCCGGTGAGCGACCAGTTGAAGGACTATGTCGAGGCGATCCTCGAATCGGTCGCGCGGCTGACAGAGCAGGTGGAGAATGTGCTCGACCTGTCGCAGAGCGAAGCAGGCCTGTTGCCGATTTCGAAGCAGCGCCTTGAGCTGCTTTCTTTCGTTACCGAGATCGTGCGCGAGCGGGAGAAGGCGATCAAGGATGCCGGGCTGACGGTCGATCTCCGGGGCAATCCGGGAGGCGCTATCGAAGCCGACAAAAGGCAATTGGCGCGCGCGATCGGCCATCTGGTCGACAATTCGATCGCGGCAACCGGCAAGGGCGGCAAGATCCTGATCGACATTGCCCGCACCAGCGAAGGCGCGCGGATCGTGGTGTCGGACAATGGCCCCGGCATGACCAAGCAGGAATTGGGGCGCTTGAGCGAAGGATTGCGGGTGACGCCCGATGGCAAGGTCGAGCGGCGACAGGGGCTCGGCATTCCGCTCGCTCGCCAGCTGGTCGAAGCGCATGGCGGAACGCTGACGCTGGAAAGCCGCAAAGGCGTGGGCACAACCGCGATGATCCGGCTGCCGTGACCGAGGAATTGCCAGACCTCGCAGCGATGGAAGCGCTCGGCACGCGGATTGCCGCTCGGCTGAGGCCGGGCGACGTCGTGGCGCTGGAGGGGGATCTTGGCGCAGGCAAGACCACGCTCGCGCGCGCAATATTGCATGCGCTGGGCCATGCGGGCGAAGTGCCGTCGCCCACTTTCACTATCATCGAAACCTATGATGCGCCGCCGCTGCGCCTGCCGATGGTTCATGCGGACTTCTACCGGCTGGAGGATCCTGCGGAACTGCGCGAACTCGGGCTCGAGGATTACCGCGAGGACGCCGCGCTGATCGCCGAATGGCCGGCAAGGGCGGGCGGTTTCGCGCATGAGCCGGGATGCCTTTCGCTGGAGCTCGAAATTGTGGGTCAGGGCCGCCGCGCGATTGTGCAGCCGGGGGGCGATTGGGTAGGGCGCATGCCATGAGCGAATGGCCTGAAGGACTGGAAGAATTTCTCGCTGAGGCGGGTTGGGGCGGGGCGCAGATCGACGCGATTCCCGGCGATGCCTCGTTCCGGCGCTATTTCCGCATTCGCGACGGCGCGCGCGGTGCGATGCTGATGCATGCTCCACCGCCGCATGAAGACCCGCAACCGTTCCTCGACGTTGCCGAATACCTCACCGCGCATGGCGCGCGTGCGCCGCAGATCTATGCGGCCGATGCAGCTGCAGGCTGGGTGCTGCTGGAGGATTTCGGCACCGACCGGATGCGCGACTGGCTCGATGAAAATCCCGCGGGTGAAACCGCCGCCTATGAAGGCGCGGTCGAAGCGCTGGTGGCGCTGCACAGGCAGCCGGCCGGGCCGTTCGCACCCTATGACATGGCGGCATACCAGCGTGAGACCGGCCTGTTCACCGAATGGTATTGCCCGGCGCAGGGCCTCGCCGTCGATCAGGACGGATACCGCTCGGCATGGGAGGAAGTTCTCGCTCCGTTGCTGGCGCGCCAGCAGCCTGGTGTGACGGTCCTGCGCGATTATCATGCCGAGAACATCATGCTTCTGGGCGATCCGCGTGACGGCGCGCCGCAAGGCCTGATCGACTTTCAGGACGCGCTGGTGGGTCACCCGGCCTACGATCTGGTTTCTCTGCTGCAGGATGCGCGGCGAGATGTGGCGCCAGAGCTCGAGCGTGCGATGCTCGATCGCTATATCGCAGCAGCCAATCCCGATGCCGAGTTCGAGGCGGACTATGCGCGGCTGGGCGCGCAGCGGAATGCCAAGATCGTTGGTATCTTTACTCGCCTCTACAAGCGCGACGGCAAGCCGCGCTATCTGGAGCTTATTCCGCGAGTATGGGCCCTGCTCGAACGGGATCTGGCGCATCCCGCGCTCGGGCCCGTGGCCCGCTGGTTCGACGCCAATATCCCGGACGACTTGCGCCACAGCGGCGGGGGTACGATCGCATGAGCGAACTGGCGAGCGACACCGCAATGGTGCTGGCCGCCGGGCTGGGCAAGCGGATGCGCCCGCTTACCGCCAGCCAGCCCAAGCCGCTGGTGCGCGTCGCGGGCAAGCCGCTGATCGACTACGCGCTGAACCGCCTTGCCGAAGCCGGGGTGGCGAAGGCGGTGGTCAATGTCCACTATCTGGCCGATGCGCTCGAAGCCCATTTGCGCGCGCGCAAAATGCCTGCGATCACTATCTCGGACGAGCGCAAGCAGTTGCTGGAAACCGGCGGCGGCATGCTCAAGGCGCTGCCGCAGCTGCCCGATCCGTTCTTTTCGCTCAATGCCGACAATATCTGGCTGGAGGGGCCGCGCAGCGCGTTTCACGATCTTTCCGCGCGGTGGGATCCCTCGCAGATGGACGCCCTGCTGCTGCTTGTCCCACATGCCCGCGCGATGAATTTCGCCGGGCAGGGCGATTTCCATATGGATGCGCTGGGGCGCCTCCGCCGTCGGCAGCAGGGTCGCATCGCTCCGTTCATTTTCACCGGCATCCAGCTGGTTTCGCATCGCCTGTTGCGCGATGCGCCGGATGGCCCATTCTCCACCAATCTCCTGTGGAACCGGGCGATCGAGGAAGGTCGCCTCTACGGCCTTTCTTTCACCGGCCAATGGTTCGAAGTCGGCACGCCGGACGCGATTGCGCCGACGGAAGCTGCGTTGCGGCGTGGCTGAGGCGACGCTTCCCGAGATATATTCGATCGCGGCACACCGCGGCTTCGCCGATGCGCTGGTTGCCGGGCTCGTCCCGCGATATTCCGAGCCCGGCTTGGGATTGGCGCGGCTGACGCTGCTGCTGCCGTCAAGCCGTGCGGCGCGCAGCGTGAGCGAAGCATTCATCCGCCATGCCGGGGAAACCGGGGCGGCAGGGCTGTTGATGCCGCGCATGGTCATGGTGGGCGATGTCGAGCTCGACGAGGCGCTGGGGAGCCTGCTCGACCCGCTGGGCGCAGAGGACATTCCTCCGGCGGCGGACCCCACGCGTCGCTGGTTCGAACTGGCCGCAATGTTGCGGCTTGCGATGGAGCGTGAAGGCAAAGCGATCCCCGGCAACGCGGCACTATTGAGGTTGGCACGCGAGCTTGGTGGCACGATGGACCGGCTCCTGGCCGAAGGCGTCGAGCCGGAAGATTTTCTGAGCGAAGCTGTGCTTGGCGAAAGCCAGAACCTTGCCGAGCATTGGCTGAGCAGCACCAAGCTGTTCGCGATCGTCCAGCAATTGTGGCGGGCACGGCTGGCAGAGCGTGGCGAGGTCGATCTGGCGACCCGCCGCAACATGCTGTTCGAACGCGCTGCACGGCATTGGCGCGAAACTCCACCCGCAACGCCGATCGTTGCCGCAGGCATAACCAGCGCGGCGCCCGCGCTTGCGCGATTGCTGCGAGTGGTTGCGGAACTGCTGCAGGGTGCCGTCATCCTGCCCGATCTCGATCTGGCGCTCGACGATGCCGCGTGGCAGGAACTTGGGCGGGCAGGGCAAGCGCCCGAGCCCGGCACCTTGCCCTTCACGACAGGTGAAGCGGCGACCCATCCGCAATATCATCTCAAGCTGTTGTTGAACCGCATGGGCGTCGCTCGCGGTGAAGTTCGCCCCTGGCACCGTAAGGGATTGGGGGCTGCGCCGCCTGAGCGCAGCCACGCGATTTCATCGCTGTTCCTTCCTCCCGAAGCGAGCAAGGCCTGGGTCGACCTCAGCGCAGACAAACGGCGACTTTCGGGTGTGCGCCTGCTGACATGCGCGACCAGCGAGGAGGAGGCGCAGGCGATCGCGCTGGCCATGCGCGAGGCGATCGAAGTGCCCGAACGGCGCGTAGCTTTGGTAACGCCCGATCGCGCATTGGCGCGGCGCGTGGTGCAGCACTTGGCGCGCTGGAATATCGTCGCCGATGACACAGCCGGTCGCCCGCTTTCGCTCACGCCTGCAGGGCGGCTTTTGCTGGAGCTTGCAGAACTGGTGTCGGAAGGGCTTGCCCCTGTGGCGCTGGTGGCGGCGCTCGGCCATCCGCTGGTGCGGCGAGGGGATAGGCGACGTGCGTGGCTTGAGGCGCTTCGGGCGTTTGAACGGCGGTTGCGCGGCCCGCGCCCGTCACCTGGCATGGAGCCATTGCGCAATGTCGCGCGCAGGGCCGGAGTCGAGGTTTGGTGGGAAGAAGTCGAGCAATTGCTCGATCCGCTGGTGTCGCTGGCCGGTAGCGAAGGAGAAATTTCGCTGGCTGGCTCGCTCGACGCGCTGGCGCAGCTGGGTGAGGTGCTGGCTGGCGAGGATCTCTGGACGCAGGAAGACGGGCGCGCGCTGGCACGCCTTATTGAGGAATTCCGCCTGCATGCGCGCGAAGCCGGGGCCGGTATCGCTCCGGGCGAACTGCACGCGGCGCTGCGCGATGCGATGGACCAGGTGGCAGTGCGTCCGCCCTATGGTGGCCATCCGCGTATCGCGATCTACGGCCTGCTCGAATCGCGCATGACACGCGCCGATTTGGTGATCTGCGGCGGGCTCAACGAAGGCACGTGGCCGCAGGCGCCATCGCCCGATCCGCTGCTGGCCCCGGCGATCCTGCGCGCGCTCGGCATGCCGGGGCCGGAATTCCGCATCGGGCTCGCCGCGCATGACCTGGCCAGCGCGCTTGGAGCGCCCGAAGCGCTCCTGACCCGGGCGATACGAGATATGGACGGGCCGACGATCCCTTCGCGCTTCCTGCTGCGGATCGAAGCGCTGCTGGGCGAACGGGCGGAAGATCACCGGGAAACCCGCATCCCCGCATTGGCGGCGCGGCTAGATCGGTTCGCTCCGCCAACTGTTCCCTATCCGCGCCCTCAGCCGAAACCTTCGGCGGAGTTGCGCGATGTGCCGATCAAGGTGACCGGCCTCGATCGGCTGCTGGGCGATCCGTACCAGTTCTATGCGCAGGAAATCTTGCGCCTTTCGGGACTGGACCCGCTCGACGCCGATCCCGCGTGCGATTTCGCGTGGCAGGGCACGCTGGCGCATGAAGTGCTGCGCCGCTGGCACAAGCTGCGGCTGGACGGGACGAAGGTGCCGATCCTGGCGGTCGCCAGCGAAGTGCTGGGCGAAGCGAACATCCATCCGCTGCTGCGCGGGCTGTGGCGCCCGCGATTGGACGAGGGGCTGGAATGGGTGGCCCGCACTATCAACGAGCAGCCTGATCGCGAGATCGTTGCGATCGAGTGCAAGGGCGAAATGAAGTTCGATGGCGTGCGGGTCTATGGCCGGGCGGATCGGATCGACCGGCTAGCCGATGGAACGCTGGCGATCGTCGACTACAAGACGGGACACCCGCCCTCGGCCGCGCAGGTAGAGGCGGGATACGCCCTGCAGCTGGGCACTTTGGGCCTGATCGCGCGTGAGGGAGACTTCGAGGGGCTGTCAGGTCAAGCGAACGGGTTCGAATACTGGTCGCTGGCCAAGCGGAAGGATGGCGAATTCGGCTACACTGACGTGCCGATGAAGGTCGGGAACAAGAAGAGCGGCCTTTTGCCAGAGGAATTCCTTCCGACCCACCAACGATTCCTGCACAAGGCGATCGCGCAATACATCAAGGGAGATCATCCCTTCACCGCTAAGCTCAACCCGGATTACCCGGGCTACAACGACTATGACCAGCTGATGCGCCTTGCCGAATGGCAGATCAGGCTCGCGGATGAAGGCGAAAGCGAGGACGAGGCATGAGCGGCAAGGTTCATCCGCTCAAAGACAACCAGCGCAAGGCTGCCGATCCCGGTCTGAGCGTGTGGCTCTCGGCTTCGGCGGGCACCGGCAAGACGCAGGTGCTTTCCGCCCGCGTGCTGCGGCTGCTGCTCGAACCGCAGGTCGACCCGTCGCAGATCCTGTGCCTCACCTTCACCAAAGCGGGCGCGGCCGAGATGGCAGTGCGGATCAATTCGGTGCTGGCGCGCTGGGTGCGGATCGATGAGACGACCTTGGGGAAAGAGCTGGGATACCTTGGCGCGTCCAACGATCCGGCCACAAGAACGCGAGCACGCACTTTGTTTGCCAGCGTGCTCGATTGCCCCGGCGGCGGGCTGCGGATCGATACGATCCATGCCTTCTCGCAATGGCTGCTGGCGAATTTCCCAAGCGAGGCCGGATTGGTTCCGGGCATGCGACCGATGGAGGATCGCGAGCGGCAATTGCTGGCCCGCGATGTGCTGGGCGACATGCTGGTGGAGGCTGAGCGGCTGAACGATGCCGGCATTCTCGATACGGTCGCTCAATTCAGCCGCACCAAGGGCGTCGATGCCCTGCAAGGCTGGTTAATGCGCTGCGCCAAATCGATCGAGCTGTGGCGCCGGAGTGGTGGCTGGCAACCGCCAATGGCGCCGCGGGTACGCCGCCTGCTCGGCATTCCGAGCGATGCAAGCGAAACCCATGTCGCGGAGATGTGCGACAACGATACGTTCGATACAATGAGCCTGCTACGCTGCAAGCAGACTCTGGCTGCATGGGACACCGGCACGGGTCGCGAAGGGAGTGCCGCAATCGATGCCTGGCTTGCGCTCGCTCCACTGGAACGCGCACGCACCATCGACGCACTCTACGCTGGCCTGTTCACGAAGACGACCGACGCGCCGAAACAGCTAAGCAACATTCTCAAGCGTGATCCGGAATATGGCACTTATGTGGGCAAGGCTCAGGAGAACATTCGGCTCGTCCGCGAATTCCGGACCCTGCTCGAACTCGCTGAATTCCTTGCTCCCGCGCTCGAACTTGGGCGTGCCTTTGCGCTGCGCTGGGATGAGGCCAAGGCGCGCGAAGGGCTGCTTGATTTCGACGATCTGATCGAACGGGCGGCATCGCTGTTGAAGGAACAGGCCGCAGCCGACTGGATTCGCTTCAAGCTCGACCGGCGCTTCGACCACATCCTCGTCGATGAAGCGCAGGACACCAATGAAGCGCAATGGCGCATCATCGATGCGCTGATCGACGATTTCTTCTCGGGCGAAGGTGCAGCGGGAGACAAGATCCGCACGATCTTCACCGTTGGGGACTACAAGCAGGCGATCTTCGGCTTCCAGGGCACGAGCCCCGACAATTTCCGCGCGGCGCGCGACAGGGTTAAGGCCGCGATCGGGGCCGCCGCGCAGAATGCGGCAGAGGCGCGGGTACGCATTCGGCAAAGCGAGCTGGCAGAACTCGACCTAGGCCAGTCCTTCCGCACCGGCGCGCCGGTGCTCGAATTCGTCGACTGCGCGGTCGAGGCGATCGGCCCCTCTGCGCTTGGCTTGCAGGAGGAATATCGCAGGCATGAAGGGCAAGAGCGCCCTGGCCTCGTCACTCTGTGGAACCCGGTGCGTGACGAGCGCGGGGCCGCGAATGGTGGCGATGGTGAAGATGCCGAAGGCAAGGAGAACTGGCTTGCCAAGCATGACCGGTTGATGGCTGACCGGATCGCCGAACAGGTCGCCCGCTGGACGCAGGTGGACGAGGAGGCCTTCGCCCTCGTCAAGGATAGCCACCGGATCGCGCGACCCGGCGATATCATGGTGCTGGTGCGCAGCCGAAAGGAACTTGCTGGGCTTATTGTCGCGCGGCTCCATGCGCGCGGGGTGCCGGTTGCCGGGGTCGACCGCTTGCGACTGGGCGAGCCGCTGGCGGTGAAAGACCTGATGTCTGCGCTACGTTTTGCAGCGCAGCCGCTCGACGATCTCGAGCTGGCGAATTTGCTGTCATCGCCGCTGGTCGGCTGGACGCAGGATGATCTGCTTGCGCATATCCCGCGCGAGGAGGGCAAGAGGCTGTGGCACCATTTGCGCGAACATGGCGATCCCTATGTCTCTGCCACGGTCGCCCGGCTGGGCGAACTGCTGGCATTGGCCGATTTCGAGACGCCGCAGGCTTTGCTGCAGTGGCTGCTGGTCGGCCCGTGGCAGGCACGCGCGAAGCTGGTTTCGCGACTGGGCCGCGAGGCGAATGACCCGATCGACGAGCTGCTCAATGCCGCCTTCGCCTATGAGGGTGTGCACACGCCCAGCCTGACGGGCTTTATCCAGTGGTTCGATGCGGGCGAGGGGATGCTCAAGCGCGATCCGGATGACGCGCCCGATCTGGTGCGCGTGATGACGGTCCACGGATCGAAGGGGTTGCAGGCGCCGATCGTCATCCTCGCCGATGCCACCAGCCAGCCGGGCCGCGCGCGAGACCTCGAACTGGCCGAAGACCTGCCGGGAGAAGATGACGCGGGAACGCCGCGCGTGCCATTGCCGGGCCTGACGAAGGAACAGCGCGCAGGCCGGATCGCTGAAGCCCAATCGGCAGCGGAAATGGCCGAACTGCAGGAGCATTGGCGGCTGCTCTATGTCGCGATGACCCGCGCGGAGGAAGCGTTGTTCATCGGCGGATCGCTGAGTCCAAGAGACAAGACCCCGCATGCCGACAGCTGGTATGCACGCCTGGCCGCCCTGTTTGGCGGTGAGGCGCTGGCGGATGATTTGTGGGGCGGACGTTTCGAATGGGGTGAGCGGGCCGAATTGCCGGTTCGGGCCAGCGATGTCGAAGTGGCTTCGGGCGGGTTCGATGAGCCAAGCTGGCTGCGGCGCCCGATCGGACCGGAGCCACGCCCGCCGCGCCCGCTCGCGCCTTCCTCTGCCGGTGAGGAGCAGGGTAGCGACCCGCCGCTCCCGCCCGAAGTTGCGCGCGAGGCCGCCCGCAGGGGCGTGCTGATCCACAGCCTGCTCGAACGCCTGCCCGATGTGCCTGAGGGCGAGCGCGCAGCGCGCGCAGCGCGTTGGCTTGCGCGGCAGGCAGCCGATCTGGATGATGCCGCACGGGCCGACATACTCGAACACGTGTTCGCCGTGCTCGGACATCCCGATTTTGCGGAGGTCTTCACTTCAGGCTCAATGGCCGAAGTGCCGCTCGCGGCGATTGTCGGTGGGCAGGTCGTGGCCGGGACCGCCGACCGATTGCTGGTGCGGGATGAAAGCGTGACGGTGGTCGATTTCAAGACCGCCCGTCGCCCGCCCGCGCGGCTGGAGGATATTCCGGAAACGACGCTCCGCCAGATGGCGGCCTATGTCGCGGCGCTGGAGGCGATCTATCCCGGCCGCGCGGTGCGCGCCGGCGTTCTCTACACCCAGACGCCGCAAATTTTCGAACTGCCGCAAGAGCTTGTGCAGCGGTATAAAATCGCCTTCCAATCCGCGCAGGAAAGCTTTCCGGCCGCGCCCATTGAGTGATGCGGAAAAAATCCTAGTTATGGGCTAACGCAAAAATCAGGAGATTCCCCATGGCCACCGTCAATGTGACCGATGCAAGCTTCAAGAGCGATGTGCTCGACGCCGATAAACCCGTTCTCGTCGATTTCTGGGCCGACTGGTGCGGCCCGTGCAAGATGATTGCGCCCGCGCTGGAAGAAATCAGCGACGAACTGGCTGGCCAGGTCACGATCGCCAAGATGGACATTATGGAAAATCCCGACGTGCCCGGGAAACTGGGCGTGCAGGGAATTCCGTTCCTCGTCCTGTTCAAGGATGGCCAGCCCGCAGCGAGCCTGACCGGCGCTCGCCCCAAGAGCGCGCTCAAGGCCTGGCTCGAAGGCGAACTCTGAAAATCAAAGGCCGAGCGCCCGCTCGGCGAATTGATCCCACAGCGCCGGGCTCGATGCACCTATCAGGCCCGGCTTGTCCTCCTCGTCGACGCGATAGGCGCTGCCGTCGAACCGCGCCGCCTTGCCGCCAGCCTCGTTCAGCCAGAGCACGCCCGCGGCATGGTCCCATGCCAGCGTGCGCTGGAAGCTCGAAACATCATTCTGGCCCAGCGCTAGCCGCGGATATTGCTCGGCAGCGCAGCGTGGAATGTCGACCAGCCGGTAAAACGGTGCAAGCCTGGCATCGACCATTGCGCGCTGCTCCTCATTGAGGAAAAGCCGTGAGATTGCCGCGACGGGCGGGTCTTCCCCGGTGGTTTGCGCAGCGACGGGTTCTCCATCGACAAATGCGCCATTGCCGCGTTGCGCATGGCAGAAGCGGCCCGACAGGCAATCGTAGATCCAGCCCGCATGGCACACGCCGCCACTAGCCTGTGCGATGATGATCCCGAAGGGCGGTTTTCCGTGCGCGAAATTGTGCGTCCCGTCGATCGGGTCGACGATCCAGCAATCGGCGGACAAATGGCGCAGGATCGCCGGATCGTCATGCGCAGCTTCCTCGCCGACGATAGCGATAGAACCGTCGATCCGCGCAAGGCCTTCGGCGAGCATGGCCTCCGCCTCGTGGTCGACGACAGTGACCAGATCGTCTGCCGCCTTCTCGGCGATCTCGCCGGTCTTGAGGTTCTGGAACCGAGGCAGGATCACTCGCTGGCTGACCAAAGCCATCAGATCGTGAATTTCCCGGTGTTTAGAATTATTCATCAGCCGCCCAGGTGGTTTGGTGATCTGTCATGTTCAGATACTTCGCTGGCCTTGTCTTTCCCGATTATCAAGCTTGACGCATCTGGCCGGCAAGGAGAAATTGTCCTGGGTGGCAATTTGGGGAGGTACAAGATGACGATTCAACCGATGCGCCTGATGGCGATGGCGGCCGCTTTTTGCGTCGCTGCGTTTTTCGGTACGACCAGTGCCGAAGCTGCGCGCCAGGCACGCTCTTGCGATGTCGACCAGGTCGGAGTGATGGAAAATCGCATTCACATCAAATGCGTGCCGATCGAAGGTCAGGCAAACACTCAGGCGATCTATTATTTCGCCATGACTCTTTCCGAAGATTCTCGAAAAGTCGACAATGTGATCGCTCTGGCGATTGCGGCAAAGCAAACAAGGAAGCCGCTGGTCATCGCGTATGATACGGCAGACTATAAAAGCGTGCCGGGCTGCGATGGCAGCAATTGCCGTCGGCTTCTCGCTGCCGCGCTCGAGTGATCAGGAGCGGTAGTCCGCGTTGATCGAGATGTAGCCGTGGGTGAGATCGCAGGTCCAGACGGTGGCACTGCCATCGCCCAGGCCTAGCTCGACCGAAATATCGATCTCCTTGCCTTTCAGATGGGCGGCCACCGGCGCTTCGTCATAGCCTTCGACCGGCAGGCCGTTCTTCGCCGTCCAGATGCCGCCGAATGCGATCGAAAGCCTGTCGCGATCGGCGGGTTCGCCCGCCTTGCCGACCGCCATGACGACCCGGCCCCAATTGGCGTCTTCGCCCGCGATCGCTGTTTTGACCAAGGGTGAATTGGCGACACTGAGAGCGATGCGGTGCGCGCTCTCCTCGGAAACGGCGCCGCTTACCCGGATGGCGATGAACTTGCTCGCGCCTTCGCCATCACGAACGACGAGCTGTGCAAGCTGGCGGCACAGGTCGGTCAGCGCTGCGGCAAAGGCGTCGGCGCCGGGATCGTCGAATGACGCGAGGGGAGTATTGCCCGCCGCGCCGGTTGCGAAGGCGAGAACTGTATCGCTGGTCGACGTATCGCCGTCGACCGTGATGCAGGAAAATGTCTGCCGGTTTGCCTGAGTGAGGAGTTCCTGAAGGAATCCCGGCTCGATTGCTGCATCGGTGAAGATGTAACCGAGCATAGTCGCCATGTCGGGGGCAATCATGCCCGAACCCTTGATGATGCCGACCAGTTCCACGCGGGTGTCGCCCAGCATCGCGCTGGCATGGGCTCCTTTGGCGAAAGTGTCGGTGGTGCCGATCGCCCGCGCGGCATCTTCCCAATTGCAAGGCTCGGCAACGAGCGCGGCTGCGACACCGGCGCGTGCCTTGTCCTTGGGCAGCGGAACGCCGATGACGCCGGTCGAGGAGACGAACACCTGATCCGTCGCGCACCCCAGGTGATCGGCGACCTGCGCAGTGATCTGGTCAACCGCTTCGCGCCCGCGATAGCCGGTGAAGGCGTTGGAATTGCCCGCATTGACGATCAACGCGCGCGCACGCCCCTGCTTAACCTGTTCACGGCCCAGTTCGACTTCGCTCGAAGCGCAGGCGCTCTGGGTAAATACCCCCGCAACCGCCGTGCCCTCTGCCAGTTCGGCATAGGTGAGATCGGCCCGGTCCCAGTTCTTGTAGCGCGCCAATGCGACACGCAAGGTCACCCCCGGAATCGGGGGCATATCGGGGAAAGGAAGGGCCAGTGGCGAAGCGTCGAGTTCCATGCGCCCGCGCTAGCCCGACTGTGCCGCACAGTAAATCCGCCTTGAGAGGTGGACGAGCGAAACAAGAATGCGTATTTAGCGGGTCATGCTTCGTCGCTTTCTCGCCTGCCTTGCGCTTCTGACCGGCCTTGTCGCCGTCAATACGCCGGCCAATGCCTCGATTGTCGAGGCGCTTAATTGCGAGATCGGCGTTAGCGCGGAATCGGCTGACGACAGTGCCGAGGAGCGCCGCAATTGCAGCCATGAAGAAGCTGGCAGCCGTGCGGAAGATCCGTCCAAGGATGAAAAGCCGGCCAAGCGCACCAAGCGTGTGGTGCGTCCGCCTGTGCTCTACGGGATCGACCGCGCGCACGAATAGCGCGCCACTTTCCATCGACCATTGCAGTTTCGGCAGCCGGCGCCAGATGCGCGCGGCTGCATCTCTTACAATTCAAGTCCCGTCAGGACCGCTCCCATGTTTCAGACCATTGCCAAATCGCTGTTCGGCTCTTCCAACGATCGTTACGTCAAGTCGCTCGGCAAAATCGTCAACCAGATCAATGCGCTCGAGCCGCAAATGCAGGCGCTTTCGGATGACGAGCTGAAGGCCCAGACCGACAAGTTCCGTCGCCAGCTCGAAGCGGGCGCTACGCTCGACGATATCCTGCCCGAAGCATTCGCCACGGTACGAGAGGCCTCGGTTCGAGTGCTCAGAATGCGCCATTTCGACGTGCAGCTGATCGGCGGCATCGTGCTCCACCGCGGTGAAATTTCGGAAATGAAGACGGGCGAGGGCAAGACGCTGGTGGCGACGCTCGCGACCTATCTCAACGCGGTTGAAGGCAAGGGCGTGCATGTCGTGACGGTGAACGACTACCTTGCTCGTCGCGACGCAGAATGGATGGGGCAGCTGCACAATTGGCTGGGCCTGAGCGTGGGCGTGATCGTGCCCAACCTCGGCGAGTTCCAGCGGCGCGAGGCCTATAATTCCGACATCACCTATGCCACCAATAACGAGCTCGGCTTCGATTACCTGCGCGACAATATGAAGCATTCGCGCGACCAGATGGTGCAGCGCCCCTTCAATTTCGCGATCGTCGACGAAGTCGACTCGATCCTGATCGACGAAGCGCGCACGCCGCTGATCATTTCCGGCCCGACCGAGGACAAGAGCGACCTCTATGTCGCGCTCGACGAAGTGGTGAAGGGCGTTCCGGAAGAGTGGTACGAGAAGGACGAGAAGACCCGCAACATCCAGCTGACCGAGGAAGGCACCGACGAGATCGAGAAGCTGCTCCTCGCCAAGGGGCTGCTTGCGACCGAAAACCTCTACGACATCGAGAATACGCAGGTGGTCCACCACCTCGACCAGGCGCTCAAGGCGAACATCATGTTCAAGCGCGACACGGACTACATCGTGAAGGACGAGAAGGTCGTCATCATCGACGAGTTCACGGGGCGCATGATGGATGGCCGCCGCTGGTCGAACGGCCTGCACCAGGCGGTGGAAGCCAAGGAAGGCGTCAAGATCGAGCCCGAGAACCAGACGATGGCTTCGATCACGTTCCAGAACTATTTCCGCATGTACCCCAAGCTGTCGGGCATGACCGGCACAGCTGCAACCGAAGCGGCCGAGTTCTGGGACATTTACAAGATGAACGTGGTGGAGATTCCCACCAACGTTCCGGTCCAGCGCATCGACGAGGAAGACGAGTTCTACAAGAACACGCTCGACAAGTTCGGCGCGATTGCAAAGGCGATCAAGGAGAAGAACGTTATCGGCCAGCCGGTGCTGGTGGGCACCGTCTCGATCGAGAAGTCCGAGCTGCTCAGCCAGTTCCTCGACAAGGAAGGCGTCAAGCACGCCGTGCTCAACGCCCGCTTCCACGAACAGGAAGCCCACATCGTGGCGCAGGCCGGTCGTCTCGGCGCGGTGACCATCGCCACCAACATGGCGGGCCGCGGCACGGACATCCAGCTGGGCGGCAATGTCGAATTCCGCTTCCAGGACGAATTGGGCGACATGGCCGAAGGGCCTGAGCGCGATGCTGCCGAGCAACGCATCCGTGAAGAGGTCGCAGCGGAAAAAAGGAAGGTGCTCGAAGCGGGCGGGCTGTTCGTGCTCGGCACGGAACGCCACGAAAGCCGCCGCATCGACAACCAGCTGCGCGGCCGTTCGGGCCGCCAGGGCGACCCCGGCCTTTCGCGCTTCTACCTGTGCCTTGAGGACGATTTGCTGCGCATTTTCGGCCCCGACACTCTGTTCGCCAAGATGATGAATTCGAACCTTGCCGATGGCGAAGCGATCGGATCGAAATGGCTGTCGAAGGCGATCGAGACCGCGCAAAAGAAGGTCGAAGCGCGCAATTACGAAGTGCGCAAGCAAGTCGTCCAATACGACGATGTGATGAACGACCAGCGCAAGGTTATCTACGAGCAGCGCGGCGAGATCATGGAAGCCGAGCGCGTCGACGACGTCGTGCTCGACATGCGCCGCGACACGGTGAATGCGCTGGTCGGCGAAGCCTGCCCGCCGGGATCATATCCGGAGCAGTGGGACATCGTCGGTCTCAAGGAGAAGGTCGAAGAGGTATTCGGCCTCACTCCGCCAATCGATTCCTGGCTCGAAGAGGATCAGGTCGAGCCTGAAATCCTTGAAGAACGCATCGCCGCCATGGCCGACGAAGTCATGGAGCAGAAGATCGGTGCGGCAGACCACGAGATCTGGCGACAGGTCGAAAAGTCGGTGTTGCTGGAACGGCTCGACTATCACTGGAAGGAACACCTCGCCACGCTCGATGCGCTGCGCCAGGTGATCTGGATGCGCGGGATCGCGCAGAAGCAGCCGATCAACGAATACAAGCAGGAAGCCTTTGGCCTGTTCGAGACGATGCTCGATACCTTGCGCGAGGATGTGACCAAGATCCTCGTCAAAGCCGAGCTTCGGATCCAGCCGCCGCAGCCGCAATCGCTGCCGGACTTGCCCGATTTCCTCACCGGCCATATCGATCCCTTCACCGGCCTCGACGATTCGAACGATATGGACGGTTCGGCAGAGCGCCCGGAACTGTTCGGTTCGCTGGCAGGCAGCCCGCGCGCTGCCTTCGGGCCGGGCGGGACGAATCCCGAGAATCCTTTCGAAGGGCTCGAAATCAGCCGCAATGCGCCGTGCCCATGCGGTTCGGGCAACAAGTACAAGCATTGCCACGGGGCGGCAGGCTGACTGAGGCGATAGAGCCTGCGGGTTCGTGGTCGGCAGCATGACCGGCCTCGTCCCGATCGGGATCATCGCGGCTTTCTTCGTCACCGCGCTGCTCTATTCGGCGGTGGGCTTCGGCGGCGGCTCGACCTATGCCGCGCTGCTGGCGCTTTCTGGAATGGATTACCGGCTGCTGCCGGTGCTGGCGCTGGCGTGCAACATCGTGGTTGTGGCGGGCAGCAGCGTTCGCTTTGCGCGGGCGCAGGTAACGCCATGGCGCGGGGCGCTGCTCCTGACGGCACTGGCGGCACCTGCAGCATTGCTGGGCGGGCTAACTCCGATCGGGCGCGAGGCATTCCTCATGCTGCTGGGCACGAGCTTGCTGCTGACCGGCCTAACAATGCTTTTGCCGGTGTCAGCCGAGACCGAATCCGAGCCCCACAGGCTGGCTCGGTATGCGCCGCTGGCTGCCGCACCGCTGGGATATCTGGCCGGGCTGGTGGGGATCGGGGGAGGGATATTCCTCGCGCCGCTGCTGCACCTTACTCGCTGGAACAATGCGCGCGCCATCGCGGCGACTGCCAGCTTCTTCATCCTGGTCAACTCGCTGTTCGGCCTGTCGGGGCAATTGCTCAAGAATGGACCGCAGCTGCTCGGCGGCGCGCTCTATGGTGGGCTGGCATTGCTTGTCGCAGTGGCGATCGGCGGGCAGATCGGCGGCTTCATGGCGCTGCGATACTTGCCGCAAAGGGTTATCCGCTGGCTGACAGCGGCGCTGGTCATCTGGGTGGGGGGGAGGCTGCTCTTCGGCGCCTAGATCCTGCCCTGTCGCGAAGTGGCTCCCCGAGTTGGATTCGAACCAACGACCAAGTGATTAACAGTCACCTACTCTACCGCTGAGCTATCGGGGAGCAGCCTCTTCGCAGGCAGGGGTGCGCCTATATGGGCGACGGAATCGTTTGGCAAGAGGGCTAAACGACGAATTGTTCGGCAACGATGCGCTCGTCCAGCGCATGGCCCGGATCGAACAGCAGGCTGAGTTCGCATTCGCGCGCGATTGCGAGCGAAACTTCGGCGATGTCGCGCACTTCCTTCTGGTCGGCAACTACCGAAACGGGCCGCTTGTGCGGTTCGCGCACCGTCAGCTTAATGGTGCTGCGATCGGGCAGGATCGCACCGCGCCAGCGCCGCGGGCGAAAGGCACTGATCGGGGTGAGGGCGAGCAGTTGAGAATCGAGCGGCAGGATCGGGCCATTGGCCGAAAGGTTGTAGGCGGTCGAGCCTGCCGGGGTCGACACGAGCACACCGTCGCACACCAGCTCCGCAATCCGGACCTTTTCATCCACGGTGACTTCGATCTTGGCCGTCTGGCGCGTTTCACGCAGGAGCGAGACCTCGTTGATCGCGTAGAAGCGATGGTGTTGCCTGTCCTGCGTCAGCGCGTCCATGCACAGCGGCGCGATCGCGATCTCGCGCGCGCGTGAAAGCCGCTTCGCAATATCACTGCCCGCGCGATAGCGGTTCATCAGGAAGCCGACCGTGCCGAGGTTGAGGCCGTAGGCCGGGATGACCCGTCCTGAATCGAGCATGGCATGCAGCGTCTGGAGCATGAAGCCGTCGCCGCCCAAAACGACCACTGCATCGGCTTCGGCCAGCGGCACCCAATCGTGCGCGCTTTGCATGTCGGCATAGGCTGCCTGCGCGCGCTCCGTATCGGATGCGATCAGGGCAACGCGCTGGAAATCATGCGATTTGGCCAATTTTTGCCCTTTCCGCCGGTTCGCTGGCACTCCTCCCTATGGCGGGTTGTGCCATTTTTCAACGCACGCAATTTTGGACAGGCACTCCTGCCCTGTGATGTGTAGGCACTTCGCATGACAATTCTTCGGCGTCCCGGGTCAGGCGAGCAGCAATCAGCGCTATTCGAGCGCGACTCGAGCGAACTTGCGGACGAGTTCGAACTGGCGTTGAGGCTGGGACAGGTTGAAATTCGCTTCCAGCCGCAATTCGCGGGTGATAGCGGCCGCATGGTCGGCGCAGAGGCGCTCGCGCGCTGGATCCACCCGAGCTGTGGCGAGATCGGCGCGCGCGAGTTATTCGACCTCGCTGCCAAGGCGGGTTTGGCCGAGGACATGCCGCGCCACATGCTCTCACTGGCCGTCGTCGAGGCGAAGAATTGGCCCGAAAGGCTGGGCCTGTCTCTCAATGTGACGCCCAAGCAACTGCTCGCAGACAGTTTTGTCGCGCGATTCTCCAGCGAACTTGCTGCAAGCATGCTCGATCCGACGCAGGTAACACTCGAGATCACCGAGGAACTGCTGCTCGGCGATCTCGACCTGGCTGCACGCCGGCTCAAGCAATTGCGGGATCTCGGCATTCGCATTGCGCTCGACGATTTCGGCGCGGGCTTCTGCAATTTCGATTATCTCAAGCGCTTGCCGCTCGATGCGCTGAAGCTCGATCGTTCGATGGTGCTGGGCATTGCCGAAAGCGAACGTGACCTGGCGGTGCTTCGCGCTATCGTCACGCTGGCGCGCGTACTCGACCTTGATGTCGTGGCCGAGGGGATCGAGACCGAGGAGCAGAGGCTTGCCGTTGTCGCAGAAGGTTGCTCCAGCTGGCAGGGTTTCCTCGGCTCGGAACCGCTGGCGTATGAGGAATTGCTGCAGCTTGCCTAGGCGGCAGCGCCTTTTTTCGCTTTCCTGACGATCGTCGACAGCCCCTTGGTAAGCTGGAACAACCCGTTGAGCCTGCTTTGCGGGTCGCCCCAGGCGCGCTCGATCACCAGCTTCATGTCGGGGCGAAGCCGCGCTGTGCCCTTCAATCGGTCGACATAGGCGAGCAAGCCTGCCGGGTCGGGGAAATCGTCCTTGTGGAAGCTCACCAGAGTGCCGCGCGCGCCGACATCGATCTTGGCGATATTGGCGATGATCGCTTGATGCTTGATCTCGATCAGCTTGACGAGGTTGGCCGTGGCATCGGGGAGCGCGCCGAACCGGTCGATCATTTCGGCAGCAATCGCTTCGATCTCGGCCTTGTCCTTGGCGTCGTTCAACCGGCGATAAAGCGCCATTCGCACTGCCAGGTCAGGTACATAGTCTTCGGGGATCATGATCGGTGCGTCGACCGTGATCTGCGGCGAAAGCGTATCGCGCTCTGCGGCGAGGCCGACTTCGCCCGCCTTCGCCGCCAGGATCGCATCTTCCAGCATCGACTGGTAAAGTTCGAAGCCGACTTCGCGGATATGGCCCGATTGCTCATCGCCTAGGAGATTGCCTGCCCCGCGAATGTCGAGGTCATGGCTTGCGAGCTGGAATCCCGCGCCAAGCGAGTCGAGATCCCCCAGCACCTTGAGCCGCTTTTCCGCGACTTCGGAAAGCTGCATGTCCTTCTCATAGGTGAGATAGGCATAGGCGCGCAGCTTCGAACGTCCCACGCGGCCGCGCAGCTGGTACAGCTGGGCCAGGCCGAAGCGGTCCGCCCGGTGAATGATGATCGTATTGGCGCTGGGTATGTCGAGCCCGCTTTCGACAATCGTGGTCGAAAGTAGCACGTCGTATTTACGGTCGTAGAAGGCGCTCATACGCTCTTCCACCTCGCCTGCACCCATCTGGCCATGGGCCGAAATGGCCTTTACTTCGGGTACGTGTTCGCGAAGCCATTCCTCGACTTCGCCCATGTCCGAAATGCGCGGCACGACGATAAAGCTCTGCCCGCCGCGGTGATGCTCGCGCAGCAAAGCCTCGCGCATCACCATGTCGTCCCACTCCATCACATAGGTGCGCACCGCGAGGCGGTCGACCGGCGGGGTCTGGATTGTGGAGAGCTCGCGCAGCCCGCTCATCGCCATCTGCAACGTGCGCGGAATCGGCGTCGCGGTGAGCGTCAGCACATGCACGTCGGCGCGCAGTTGCTTGAGGCGTTCCTTGTGGTTGACCCCGAAACGCTGCTCCTCATCGACGATTACCAGCCCGAGATTGCGAAATTTCGTGCTCTTCGAAAGGATGGCGTGGGTGCCGATCACGATATCGACGTCCCCTTTTTCCAGCCCTTCCCGCGTTTCGGCCATTTCCTTGGCGGGAACCAGGCGCGAAAGCCGCCCGACCTTGAGCGGGAAGCCCGAAAAGCGCTCGGCGAAATTGCTGTAGTGCTGGCGCGCGAGAAGAGTGGTTGGAGCCACTACCGCCACCTGCTGGCCGCTCATCGCCGCGACAAATGCCGCACGAAGCGCAACCTCGGTCTTGCCGAAGCCGACATCGCCGCACACCAGTCGGTCCATCGGTCTGCCGCTTTCGAGATCTTGCAGCACGTCGCCGATGGCGGCGTCCTGGTCGTCGGTCTCTTCCCAAGGAAAACGCTCGACGAACTGGTTGTAAACCGAAGCCTCGGCTTCGAGCACCGGCGCTTTCTTGAGCGCGCGCAAAGCCGCTACCTGCATCAGCTCGTTGGCGATTTCGCGGATGCGCTCTCTGAGTCGGGCGCGGCGCTTTTGCCAACCTTCGCCGCCGAGCCGGTCGAGCATCACCGCATCCTCGGACGAACCGTAGCGACTGAGCACGTCGATGTTTTCGACCGGGATGTAGAGTTTGTCGCCGCCCTTGTACTCGAGCATCACGCAATCGTGCTGGCTCTTGCCGACCGTGATCGGCTCAAGCCCGAGATACTTGCCGATCCCATGTTCGACATGGACCACCAGATCACCGCGCGCGAGCGCCTGCAGCTCGGCGAGGAAGGCGTCCGAATCCTTGCGCCGCTTGCGCCGCCGGACCAGCCGGTCGCCCAGCACGTCCTGCTCGGTGAGCAGTTCGAGCTCGGCATTGGCGAAGCCGGTTTCTAGCGGCAGCACCATGGCAACCGGTTGCCCCTTGGCAGAAAGGCCAAGCGCCTCCTGCCAGCTGTCTGCCAGCTTTAGCTGCGTACCCACTTCGCCTAGGATCGAAGCGATGCGAGCGCGGCTGCCGGTGGAATAGGCGGCCAGAAGCGGGCGTTTTCCTGCCTTGCCCAGCGCCGCAAGATGCTGTGCAGTAAGCTGGTAGACATTGTCGCCGCGCGCGCGTTCAGGTGCGAAGTCGCGGCCCGATGCGAAGCCGAAATCGATCACATTGTCGCTTTCGGGTTCGGCAAAGATCACGCTGCGATGAACGGTGTGCCCTGCCAGCAATTCCGCGAATTCGCCTTGTTCCAGATAGAGCGCACCTTCGCCGAGTGGGCGATAGCTGCCAGCAGCCTGTCCGGCGGTTTTCCGGCGCGCCTGATGGTAATCGGCAACGTCCTTGAAGCGTTCCTCTGCCGCCCCAACTGCGCCGCTTTCGATGACGACTATGTCGTCAGGCGTAAGGTAGTCGAATATCGTCGCCAGCCGATCCTCGAACAGCGGAAGCCAATGTTCCATTCCGGCGAGGCGCCTGCCGTCGCTCACCGCTTCATAGAGCGGGTCTTGCGTGGCGGGCGCACCGAACAACTCGCGATAGCGGCTGCGGAAGCGCTTGATGCTGTCTTCGTCGAGCAGGGCTTCGCTAGCCGGAAGCAGAAGGTGCCGATCGAGTGTGCCGACCGTCATCTGAGTGTTCGGATCGAACAGCCGCAGGCTCTCGAGCTCGTCGCCGAAGAAGTCGAGCCGAAGCCCCTGTTCGAGGCTGGACGGGAAGATATCGACGATAGAACCACGCAGCGCATATTCGCCGTGATCGACCACCGTGTCGGTGCGCGAATATCCCTGTCGCTGCAACAATGCAGAGAGGCTCGCGTGGCCCATGACGGTGCCTGGTTTGAACTCGCGTACGCTCTCGCGGATGCGGAACGGCGTGAGCACCCGCTGGAGCACTGCGTTCACAGTCGTCACGAGCAACTGCGTCCCGGCCTTGCCGGTCTGCAAGCGGTGCAGGGCCGCAAGCCGCCGCGCGCTGACCGAAAGCGCGGGGCTGGCGCGGTCGTATGGGAGGCAATCCCATGCCGGAAGCTCGATCACTTCGAGTTCGGGCGCGAAGAATTTGGCGGCATCCGCGACCGAACGCATCGCGGCGTCATCGGGAGCGATAAATACGGCGCGGCCTTTGGCGGCGCGCGCGAGATCGCTCATGACCAGCGGCTGCGCTCCGCGCGCAACCGACGCCAGTGTCTGCGGCTTCTTGGCCGAAAGGATGCGATTGAAGTCGGGCATGGTCAGGTCAGGTTTGCGATGCAGGCAGGAATCCTGCGATCACACGGGGCAGCGCCTAGCGCGGGATGTCGACATAGTCGAGCTGCTGCATCAGCTCGATCTGGTCACCCTGGAAGCGTGGCGGAACCGGCAGGGTCTTGAGCGCCCATGCCATCACATCGACGTCATCTTCATCGAGCAGTGCCTCGAACCAGCGCAGTTCAGCCTCTTCCCACTGTCCGTGATAGCGATCGAAGAAGCCGCCGATCATGAAATCGGCCTCGCGCGTGCCGCGATGCCAGGCGCGAAACTTGGCGCGGGCAAGGCGGGCATCGAATGTAAGGGCTTCGGGCATGGAAGGGGGCGCCAATCGGTTTGGGAATGGCGCCCCCTCTGTCTGATCATGCCCTTGCGATCAAGGGGGCGTAATCGTCATGGATGGGTGTGACTGAAGAAACGCATTGAGGCATCGATCAGCTGGCCCTGTTCCTCGCGCATCTTCTTGGCTGCTTCTTCACCGCCGACGAGTTTGAGAAACTCGGCCTGCCAGGCCGCCCGCTCGCGCGAGGCGTGCGTGTCGAATGCAGCGAGACCGCGCGGAATTTCTCGCACCACCATCAGGTCCCATTCGCCATCCATCAGCCAGTGTACCTGTGCAGGCTTGAGCCCGGCATTCTTTGCTGCGGGCGCCCAATATTTATCGTTCATCTCGGTCCATGTGTCGGCCTTATCGGGGGCGAAACGCAGGAATTCGATACTGTAGGTGGTGCGTGGCTGTTCAGTGTCCTGCGAAATTGCCGGAGCTGCCGTGAACGCGAATGATGCCGCCGCAAGGGCGATAGTCAGTTTACGGATCATATTGAGTCCCCTCTCTTGGTACTACGCTGCGACCCGTAAGGCTTGCTGGATCAGTGCAGAGAGGATGCGACCTTTCCCCCCAAAGCGTCGCCTATGCAGGCGTTAGATCGCAAAAAGGGATGGGTGGCAAGTCTTCCCGCGGCTTCGCATGCGCGAACAAAGCGGTTAGGGAGCACAGGATGCGCCCCGAAGCCCTCAATCCCCTGTTCGTTGAAATAGACGCGTTGGAAGGCGTCGGGCCAAAATTGCGCAAGCCGCTCGAAAAGCTTGGGCTGACCCGTGTTCGTGACCTGATCTATCATTTGCCCGAACGCTTCGTGTCGCGGCGCGCCGTCGAAACGCTCGACGACGCAACGGAAGGCGAGCAGATCGTGATCGCGCTGACGCCGGTTGAACATCGCGCGCCGCGTTCGGGGCGTGGCCCTTATCGGGTGCTGGCGCAGGACGGCGCGGGGAATATCTGCGCCCTGACATATTTCGGGCGCGCATCATTTTCCGCGCGCAAGCAGTTGCCGGTCGGCGAGAAGCGCTGGGTCGCGGGCAAGCTCGATCGCTTTGGCGACATGCTGCAAATCGTCCATCCGGATCATGTCGAGAGCGAGAGCGGGGCGACGCTGGGGCGACTCAACGAGCCGGTTTACGGCCTGTCGGAAGGACTGACCCAACCGCGCGTTGCCGGGCTCGCGCAGCAGGCATTGGCACGGGTGCCCGATTTGCCGGAGTGGATTGAGCCGGCGCAGTTCGATCGTGCTGGTTGGCCCGCATGGCGGGATGCGCTGTTACTGGCGCACAAGGGAGAGAACCCTTCGGCGCGTGATCGCCTCGCCTATGATGAGCTGCTGGCGAATTCGCTCGCGCTGATGCTGGTGCGCGCAGACAATCGCCGCCGCAAGGGCCAGCCGCTCAAGGGTGACGGGCACCTGCGCAGCAAGTTGCAACTGCCGTTCCCGCTGACGGGCGCGCAGAAACGATCGATCGCAGAGATGGAGGGCGATCTGGTGCAAGACGCCCCCATGCTGCGCCTGCTGCAGGGTGACGTGGGCGCGGGCAAGACGGTCGTAGCGCTCTATTCGATGTTGATCGCGAACGAGGCGGGCAAGCAGGCTGCATTGCTCGCCCCGACCGAGATACTTGCGCGTCAGCATTATGAAACGATCCGCAGCATGGCTGCACCCACCGGGGTCGAAGTCGCGCTCTTGACTGGGCGCGACAAGGGCAGGGCACGCGAGAGCATCCTGATGGGCTTGCTCGATGGCAGCATCGACATCGTGATCGGTACGCACGCGATCTTCCAGGACACGGTGAACTACAAGGATCTGGGGCTGGTCGTGATTGACGAACAGCACCGTTTTGGCGTGGCACAGCGGCTGCAACTCGCGAACAAGGGCAAGCAAACGCCGCATACGCTGGCGATGACCGCCACCCCGATCCCGCGCACGCTCACACTTGCGCAATATGGCGAAATGGATGTCAGCCGCCTCGACGAAATGCCGCCCGGGCGAAAGCCGATCATCACGCGCGTGATGGCGATGGACCGTATGGCGGAGGTCGTCGACGGGATCGCGCGTCACCTCGAAACCGGGCAGCAGGCCTTCTGGGTCTGCCCGATGGTGCACGAAAGCGAAATCGCCGATTTGGCTGCGGCCGAAGCGCGCTATGCCGCGCTCAAGGAGCGGTTCGGGAATGCCGTGGTGCTGGTGCATGGCCAGCAAAAGCCCGAAGTGAAGGACGCCGCGATGGAGCGGTTCGTCGCGGGTGACGCGAAGCTGATGGTTGCGACCACGGTTATCGAAGTGGGGGTGGACGTACCCAATGCCACGCTGGTGGTGGTGGAGCAGGCCGAGCAGTTCGGCCTTGCGCAGTTGCACCAGCTGCGCGGGCGCGTTGGCCGGGGCAGCGAACAGGCGGTGTGCCTGCTGTTGCGCGGGAGCACCTTGTCGGAAACGGCGAAGCGCCGCCTGGCACTGATGCGCGAGACGCAAGACGGCTTTCGCATTGCCGAGGAGGACCTTGAACTACGCGGCGGCGGCGAACTGCTCGGGACGCGGCAATCGGGCGATACTCCTTTCCGCGTCGCCGATCTTGAACAGATCACGCGTCTCTTACCGGCCGCCCATGCCGATGCGCGCCTGCTTATCGAACGCGATGGGGGGCTGGCCAGCGAACGCGGGCAGGCAGCACGCTTGCTGCTCTATTTGTTCGAGCGCGATTGGGGGGTGCAACTGCTGAGAGGCGGTTAGGGGCGGATGTTTGCGAGGCAGGCCCGCCCCATTCAACTGATGCATAGGCCCCCATCGACAGGCAGGCATTGCCCAGTGATGTAATCGCTGTGCGGCGAGGCGAAGAACACGGCCAGCCCCTCCAGGCCCTCGTGATCGCCAAAGCGCCGTAGCGGGATGCGCTTGGTCATCCATTCGGCGAAGCGCGGGTCAGCCTGCGCAGTCAGGTCGGTCTCATAGAAACCGAACAGCAGCGCATTTGCTGTGATCCTGTAGCGAGCCAGCTCGAATGCCGCGGCGCGGGTAAGGCCGTTCACCGCAGCCTTCGACGCGGCATAGTTCGAGCTTCGGTTGACCCCCATGATCGATTGGCCAGAGCTTGTCGCGATGAGCTTTCCGCCGACGCCGCGCTCAACCATATGCTCGGTAACATAGCGATAGGTCAGCGCGGGCCCGCGAGCATTGACCGACATCACGCGGTCCCAAGCCTCGGCGGTCATCTCGGGCAACGCCATGCCCTGGCCGATCCCGGCATTGGCGAAGCAGATGTCGACCTTGCCCATGCTATCGAGCGTCGATGCCATGGCAGAGGCGATCGTTTCTTCTTCCGCGACATCGCAAGGGAAAGCCACGGCCTGCCCGCCACCCAGCGCGTTGAGTTCCTCGACCGCCGCTGCGTTCTTGTCCTCGTTCCGCGCCCAGATTGCGACATCCGCGCCAGCCTTGATCAGGCCGCGCGCCATGGAAAGGCCGATGCCGCTGTTGCCGCCGGTAATGACTGCGGTCTGCCCGCTGAGATCGAATAGGTTCATGTCGCGCAGCGTGAACCATGCGAAAAGCGCGGGCAACTATCACGAATGCTGGAATGTAACTGCTTGTGTAGCGAAATTGGTCGGGGAGAGAGGATTCGAACCTCCGGCCCCTGCCTCCCGAAGACAGTGCTCTACCAGGCTGAGCTACTCCCCGACCGTGTCGTGCCCACCACGCTCGCAAAAAGCTGTGGGCCGAGGCAAGGCGCGCCCTATAGGCAGGTGCTCGCGGGGTGGCAAGCGGGCAAATGCAGGTTTAGGGTCGGCGCATGGCCAGT
Source organism: Altererythrobacter sp. Z27 (assembly GCF_052683155.1). Lineage (NCBI taxonomy): Bacteria > Pseudomonadati > Pseudomonadota > Alphaproteobacteria > Sphingomonadales > Erythrobacteraceae > Altererythrobacter > Altererythrobacter sp. Z27. The sequence goes on from NZ_JBQYMC010000001.1 coordinate 500,617, forward strand.
GCTGCGAATCTTTCCGAAAATTCCGCCATCCGTCACCCGGAATGGCAATATCTCGAACTGATGCGCCAGATCTGGGAGCATGGCAGCGAGCGGGTCGATCGCACGGGAGTAGGCACCCGGTCGATCTGCGGCGCGATGCTACGATTCGACCTTGCTGGCGGTGCCATGCCGCTTCTCACGACCAAGCGCGTTTATTGGAAAACCGCGACACGCGAGATGCTGTGGTTTCTCACCGGCGACACCAACATCCGCCCGCTCGTTCTGCAAGGTGTGAAGATCTGGAACGAATGGCCGCACGTTCGCTATGTGAAGGAAACCGGTGAGGACATTGCGCTCGACGATTTCGTCCAGCGCATTGCCGACGATGAGGAGTTCGCCATGCGCTGGGGCGATCTCGGCCCGGTATATGGCAAGCAATGGGTGGACTGGCCGACCTATCGCTACCGCAAGGACGGGCTCTACGAGAAGGGCGAGGGGATCAACCAGGTCGCCCAGGTCGTCGAGAGCTTGCGCAGCAATCCGGGCAGTCGCCGCCATATCATTGAAGGCTGGAATGTCGCGGAGCTGGACCAGATGGCGCTGCCGCCCTGCCACAAGACCTACCAGTTCCATGTCGCCGGGGATCGCCTGAACTGCGTGCTCTACCAGCGCAGCTGCGATGTCGCGCTGGGCCTGCCGTTTAACCTGTGGTCGGCGGCGCTGCTGCAGCGGATGATCGCGCAGCAGACCGATCTTGAGCCGGGCGAACTCGTGTGGATGGGTGGTGACGTCCACCTCTACCTCAATCACGAGCACCTCATCACCGAACAGCTTGCGCGCGAGCCGCAAGGGCACCCGATCCTTGAGATCACGCGCCGCCCCGAGAGTATATTCGATTACCGGATCGAGGATTTCGTGGTGCAAAATTACACGCCGCACGGGCCGATCAAGGCACCTGTTGCGGTATAGGTGGAACGGGGGGCATTGGCTTGACCGGGTGCGCTTCTTGAAATAAAATAACTCGATCCTAAAAGATTGCTACAGACCTGCTGTAGCGGGGGAGAGCCCGGACATGGCCGATCGGCCCGACATTTCGCCATCGTCAAAGCGCAACAAGCCTGCGCTTCAGCTCCACGTGCCCGAGCCGAAATTCCGGCCCGGCGATACTGTCGACTATAGTCATATCGAGATCCCGCCAGCGGGCGCTCATGCGCGCCCCGACGAGGCGGCCGACCCCAAAGAAATGCGCGATCTCGCTTTCGGGCTGATCCGCGTGCTGGGTGAAGACAACAAGGCCCATGGCGCATGGGATCCCAAACTCGATCCGGCAACGCTTCGCACGATGCTTGGCCACATGGCGATGGTTCGTGCTTTCGACGACCGGATGTTCCGCGGGCAGCGGCAGGGCAAGACCAGCTTCTACATGAAGTGCACCGGCGAAGAGGCCACCAGCATTGCCACATCGATGGCGCTGGCGTCTGATGACATGGTATTCCCGAGCTATCGCCAGCAGGGCATCCTGATCGTGCGCGGTTATCCCATCGTCGACATGATCAACCAGATTTATTCGAACAAGGGTGACAAGCTGAAGGGGCGCCAGCTCCCGATCATGTATTCGAGCCGCGAAAACAGCTTCTTCTCGATCAGCGGAAACCTCGCCACCCAATGCCCGCAGGCTGTGGGTTGGGCGATGGCCAGTGCAGCGAAGGGCGACAGCCGGATCGCTGCGACATGGGTTGGCGAAGGCTCGACTGCAGAGGGTGACTTCCACTCGGCCTGCACTTTCGCCACGGTCTACAACGCGCCGGTGATCCTGAATGTGATCAACAACCAGTGGGCGATTTCGAGCTTCTCGGGCTTTGCCGGGGCAGAGCGCACCACCTTTGCCGCGCGTGCGCTGGGCTATGGCCTTGCCGGCCTGAGAGTCGACGGCAACGATGCACTGGCATGCTATGCGGCAGAACAATGGGCTGCCAACCGCGCGCGCGCCAATGCCGGCCCGACGCTGATCGAATACTTCACCTATCGCGCCGAGGGGCATTCCACCTCGGACGATCCGAGCGGGTATCGCAGCGCGCAGGAACGCGAGGAATGGCCTCTCGGCGATCCGATCATGCGCCTGAAGAACCACCTCATCGAACTGGGCGAATGGGATGAGAAGCGCCAGGCGGCGATGGACCTCGAATGCGCCGAGCGCGTCAAGGCAGCGACCAAGGAAGCCGAGAAAAACGGCATCCTCGGACATGGCATGCATCACCCGTTCCACACCATGTTCGAAGACGTCTACGAGGAACTGCCCTGGCACCTGGAAGAACAGGCCGCGCAAGCGATCCGCGAGCGCAAGATCAAGTGGCCGGGGAGCATTGAGGAATGAGCGATTTGACCACAGACGAAACGCTGGTCGTTGCCGAGCGCCGCCTCAACATGATCGAGGCCATCAACGATGCGCTCGACATCATGCTCACGCGCGACCCTGACGTCATCATCATGGGCGAAGACGTCGGCTATTTCGGCGGTGTATTCCGCTGCACGGCCGGCTTGCAGGAAAAACACGGCAAGACCCGGGTCTTCGATACGCCGATCAGCGAATGCGGCATTATCGGCGTGGCGGTCGGCATGGGCGCCTATGGCCTGCGCCCGGTGCCCGAGATCCAGTTCGCCGACTATATCTATCCCGGGCTGGACCAGCTGATCAGCGAAGCGGCCCGCCTGCGCTATCGTTCGGCCTGCGAGTATATCGCTCCCTTGACGGTCCGCTCGCCTTTCGGCGGCGGCATTTTCGGTGGCCAGACGCACAGCCAAAGCCCCGAAGCGCTGTTCACGCATGTGGCAGGCCTCAAGACCGTGATCCCTTCGACTCCGCACGATGCCAAGGGCCTGCTGATCGCAGCGATCGAAGACAATGACCCCGTGATCTTCTTTGAGCCGAAGCGCATCTATAACGGGCCGTTCTCGGGCTATTACGACAAGCCGGTCGAGCCCTGGAAGCGCCACCGCGACAGCGTGGTGCCCGAGGGTTACTACCGCATCCCGCTGGGCAAGGCGCGCAAGGTCACCGAAGGCGATGCGCTGACCATACTGGCCTATGGCACGATGGTTCACGTTGCCGAAGCGGTGTGCCGCGAAAAGGGCGTCGATGCCGAAATCCTCGATCTGCGCACGCTGGTTCCGCTCGATATCGAAGCGATCGAAGCTTCGGTAGAGAAGACCGGGCGCTGCCTGATCGTGCATGAGGCGACCCGGACTTCGGGCTTTGGCGCGGAGCTATCCGCGCTCGTCACCGAACGTTGTTTCTACCACCTCGAAGCTCCGGTCGAACGCGTTACCGGCTTCGACACGCCTTATCCGCATAGCCTCGAATGGGCCTATTTCCCCGGGCCTGTGCGCATTGGCGATGCGATCGACAAGATTCTGAAGGACTGATCCCGATGGCGAAATTCACCTTCAACATGCCCGACGTGGGCGAGGGCGTGGCCGAGGCCGAAATCGTCGGTTGGCACGTGAAGCCGGGCGACGCGATTTCCGAAGACCAGCACCTGGTCGATGTGATGACCGACAAGGCGACGATCGACATCGAAAGCCCGGTGTCGGGCAAGGTGCTCGAAGTGGCCGGCGCGGAAGGCGACACGATTTCGGTCGGCGCGATGCTGCTCGTGATCGAAGTCGAGGGCGAAGCGGACGAGGGCGCGCATGAGGAGGCCCCCGCGCCCAAGTCCGAGATCGTCGAAGAGCGGATCGAAGTCGAAACTTCCGATGCCTCGGATGCGGACGACGCGCTGGCAGCAGATCCCGATCCGGAGCCGCTGCCTGCCCCCACTCCTGCGCCCGAACCGCGGCATGAAGCGAAGGTGCTCGCCAGCCCCGCCGTGCGCCAGCGTGCACGCGAATTGGGGATCGACCTGGGCGAAGTGAAGCCCGCCGAAGATGGCCGCATCCGCCATGGCGATCTCGACGCATTCCTTGCTTACAATGCTGGCGGCGGTTTTGCCCCCGCAGGCCGCGCGCGCGCTGACGAGACGATCAAGGTGATTGGTCTCAGGAAGCGGATCGCGCAAAATATGGCAGCATCGAAACGCCACATTCCGCATTTCTCCTATGTCGAGGAATGCGACGTGACCGCCCTTGAGGCATTGCGCGCCGATCTCAATGCCCATCGCGGCAGCAAGCCCAAGCTGACCATGCTGCCGCTGCTGGTAAGCGCGATCTGCAAAACCATCCCGCAATTCCCGATGATCAACGCTCGCTACGATGACGAGGCGAATGTGGTCACTCGGCATGGCTCAGTGCACCTTGGCATGGCAACGCAGACCGACAACGGCCTGATGGTGCCGGTTATCCGCGACGCGCAGGCAAAGAACCTTTGGCAGATTGCGAATGAAATCCAGCGGCTGGCCAATGCCGCGCGCGACGGTTCGGCCATGTCGGACGAACTCTCGGGTTCGACGCTGACCATCACTTCGCTCGGGCCGCTGGGCGGGGTCGCCACCACTCCGGTGATCAACCGCCCCGAAGTGGCCATCATCGGCCCCAACCGCATCATCGAGCGCCCGATGTTCGTGCCCGACGGCATGGGCGGCGAGCGTATCGAGAAGCGCAAGCTGATGAACATTTCGATCAGCTGCGATCACCGCGTGGTCGATGGCTATGATGCGGCGAGCTTCGTGCAGGAGCTCAAGAAACTGCTCGAAACGCCGGTGCTTTTGCTGGCAGATTGATCGTAGTAGGGTGGCGGCACAGGGAGGTGCCGCCATGCCTGCCGATCCGCGAATTGACGCATATATTGCCAAGGCCGCGCCATTTGCGCGGCCTATCCTTTCGCATATCCGAACCCTGGTCCATCGCGCTTTGCCGGACGTTGAGGAAGGCATCAAATGGAGCATGCCGACCTATATGATCGGCGGAAAGAACCTGGTCAGTACGCCCGCATTCAAGGCGCATGCCGGGGTAGTGATTCATGGCGAGGGGCGCGCAGGCGGCGCCATGGGGTCACTCGGAAAGTTGGTGAGTCTCGACGATCTGCCAAGTAATGAGGATCTGATGGCTCGCTTCAAGGCAGGGCGCGATGCGCTCGGCAAGCCACGGCCGAAGCGTGCCCCCAAGCCCGAATTGGCGGTCCCGCCCGAGTTCGCAAAAATGCTCGCGTCATCGCCCAAGGCACAGGAAACATTCGCCAATTTCGGCCCGTCGCACAGGCGGGAGTATATCGAATGGGTATCCGGGGCAAAGCGTGAGGAAACCCGCGCCAAGCGCATGGAACAGGCATTGCAGTGGCTTGCTGAGGGCAAGAAGCGGAACTGGAAATACGAAAACTGCTGACGGTGGCGGGCTGGACAAAATCTGGCCGATTTGACCGTTGACAGCCCAAGCGACAGGCCTTAGTGGCGCGGCTCCCAAGCGGTGCAACGCTTCAAGCGGGTGTAGCTCAGTTGGTTAGAGTGCCGGCCTGTCACGCCGGAGGTCGCGGGTTCGAGCCCCGTCACTCGCGCCACTTGGGAGTTCTCAGAAAAGCTGGTCGAAATCGATCTCCTGGCTATTTGCCGGGAGGCTGACCAGCATTCCGTCTTCAGACAATTTCAGCGTGCCTTCGAACAGGCTTGGCGCATCGCCCAGGAATGCGCGCTCGACCAAGCGAGCGGGCGGGGCGGGGACCATGTGATAGAGCACCAGTGCTTTTGCCCCTGCGGCTTCTGCCACCCGAGCCGCGTCCTCGGGCGTGGTGTGATAGTCGGGAATGTCGGCCATGATCTTGGCCGCATCGGAATTGCCCCGAGCTGCCAAGGTGCTTCCCAACTTGCCGACCATTTGCGGGTTGAGCGCTTCGTGGAAGATCACGTCCGCCCCTTCCGAAAAGCGCGCGAACTGAAGGGAAAATTTGGTGTCACCGCTGATCACGAGTGAGCGGCCTTTGTATTCGACCCGGAACGCCAGCGCATGGTCGACGGGGGCATGGTCGACCGGCAATGCACGGATCATCACGCCGTCCTTCTGATAGACCACTCTCTCGTCGTCTGCGGTGTCTGTGAAGGAGATTATACGCGCTTCACCGCCGAAGCCTCCCGGCCGTGCCACTTCGGGGCCGTGATGCGCGATTCGATAACCGCGGTCGATGTCATAGGCCTGCACGAAGCCGGCGACGACAGTGTCGGTGCCCTGCGGGCCGTAGACGGGCAGAGGCGTGGCTCGTCCGCCCGCTATCCAGGCCTGCAGCATTAGTTCGCCGAGCCCGTCGAGATGGTCCGAGTGGAGATGGGTCAGGAAGCCCGCTTCCAGCCGGTCCATCGGAAAGCCCATCCGCCCCAGCTTGCGGATCGAGCCCGATCCGGCATCGAATACAAAGCCCTGCTTCCCCGCCAGCACGGCGATGCAAGGACCGGCCCGCTCCGCATCGGGCATGGGCGACCCGCTGCCGCAGACATAGGCGTGCAACCCGTCGGGCAATTCTGCCGAACGATCGATCCCGACCTGGCGTTCGACCGCGGAACTGAAGACGCGTTCCCCGATCCAGCGCTGGCCAATAAGGAATGCAATTCCGGCGATTGCAATGATGCCAAGCAATGCCGCAGGCAATTTGCGCTTCATCGGGGGCTCCTCCTCAAGCGGTTTCCACTTGTGCCAATCGCCTCAGATTCTCTTCGTGGTCCGCCTTGTCGATCTTGTAGCGCGAAACGCAGTAAAGCGCGCCCAGCCAAAGCACCAGCAGCGAGGGTGCATAGAGCGCGCCGAGCCACCATAGCGTGTCGGCAGAGACCGTTCCCGGCGGGGCCCCATCAGGGAAGGCGACAATTGACAGGATCACGCCTGCTGCCAACACGCCAAGGCCTTGTGTCGTCTTTCTGGTGAAGGTGGTCGCAGCATAGTAGACGCCCTCGCTACGGCGTCCGGTCCTGAGCTGGTTCGATTCGACAAGATCGGCGATCATCGAAAAGCTCACCGCCTGCATTGCGATGATCAGGGCGAGATCCATCACATTGATGGCCAGAACCAGCGGGAAAAGGAGGGGATCGCCGTTTTCGGGCATCATTCCGACCAGGCGCAACAGTACCGGCAGCGGCTGGATCGAGAAGGCGAGCAACCCCAGAATGATCGTCGCCCGCTTCTTGCCCATGCGGCGCGTGGCCCAGGGCGCTATCGCTGCGCCGAGCAGGGCCGAGAAGAACACTGTGCAGGTCCAGATGAAGATCTGGAATTCGCTGAACTCCCAGAAGTAGTTGAGCATAAGGAACGCAAGGGCCGCTGCCAGCCCTGTCGCGATGGCCGAAAGGATTGTGGCGAAAAACAGTGCGATGAAGCTCTTCTCGCTCAGCGTTTCGACCATTTCGCGGAAGATGCGGCGTACGCCGAAGCGTTCGGCAGTCACCTTCGGGCGATGAAGGTGCGGAATGCGGCTGTGCGTGCCCAGGGCCGAAACCATGATCGCCACGAACATCATGACCGAGCCGATGATGCCATAGGTCTTGAATGCTTCGGGGTCGCGCATCCCGAGCGGGCCGGTCAGCAGCACGCCGAACATCAGCACGCTCATCAGATTGCCGCCCGCCCAGCCGAAGAACAGGCGATAGGATTGCAGGCTCGTTCGCTCTTCGTAATTGCTGGTGAGCTCGGGGATCAGGGCGGAACTCGGGGTTTCGTAAAAGGTGATGAAGGTGCGGATCAGGATCGAGAGGCCGGTGAGGTAGAAGAACAGGCCTGCCTGCCCGAGCTCGGGGGGATTCCACACCAGGAAATAAGTGAGTGCGACGGGCAAGGCCGCGCCATACATCAATGGATGCCGCCGGCCCCAGCGCGACTTGAGATTGTCCGACCAATAGCCGACAAGCGGGTCGCTCAAGGCGTCGAAAACCAGCGCGATCATCAGCGCCAGCCCCACCAGCCCCGGTTCCAGCCCGATCACCGTGCCATAGAAAAGCAGCAGGAAGTAATCGAAGCCATTATTCTTGATGCCGAAGGCGGTGGCGCCGAATCCATGGGCAAGCTTGAGAGCCGTTCCCGGCTTGTCCGAAAGGTTGGCGGCTTGCGCCGTCTGGCTTGATGTCATTGATTTTCTCTCCCGAATCGAAGGCTAGGAGAGGAGGTGCCGCAGTGCAATCGCCTTATTGGGGAGGATTCCAGTTGCCGGTTTCCATCCAGCTGAGGAAGCGCCTGAGCGGCAGCAGCCAGATCACGCCCAGCACGATATAGACCAGCGTCTGGGCCAATGTCGGCCACTCGCCGATCAGGCCGGGCGCATAACTCGCGACCGCGACGCCGTAGAACGTCAGCGCTGCCAGCAGGCCAAGGATGCCTGCGGGGATCCGCCAAGTCGGTTGTTCGCGCATCAAAAGGGTCCGTAAAGCCGTGTTGGAGTGACGATGGCATGGAGATGCCGGTCGTGGTGTTCGATCGGTAGTGTCTCGCACAATTGCACGTCCCATGCGAGGCCAACCGTCTGCGCTGCAGGATGTTCCGCCAGCCAGCGGTCGTAATGCCCGCCACCTTGCCCCAGTCGCTCACCGCGTGCGGTAAAGCCTAGCAGCGGCATGAACAGGACGTCGGGAACAAGCGTGTCCGCATCAGCCTCAGGCTGGAGCGCGCCGAAAGGGCCGGGCTCCAGATCGCACGCACCATAGGGATCGCTGTGGCGCGCGAATTCCATCGGCGCATCGCGCGATGCGAAGCGAGGCAGCGCGATGGTATGGCCGCGATCGAAGAAGAATCCGGCGTAATGCGCGGTCGGCGCTTCGTCGGCGGTGGCATGATAAAGGCCGATCACCGCATCCGGCGCGATCAAATCAAGCAGCGGAGCAGGCGGGTGGCGGAACACCAGCCCGCGCATCGTTTCGGGCAATTGCTCGACACATTCGCGGCGCTTTTTGCGCAGTAGCTTTCGTTGTGAGGCCTTGTCTTCCACCGTTCGCCCTGAGCTTGTCGAAGGGCCGTTCTTCCTTCGAGAGATTCGGTAGACAAGAAGTGCAGGGCTTCGACAGGCTCAGCCCGAACGGGTTTGTTGGGTTGCACTTCAGCAAGAAAAGTAGCGGAACCACCATGGGTCGGTTGCCCGAGAAATCCTCTGACGCCTCAACGTCAGGTGGGCGCCGTTTACCCCAACCCCCGGGACGAACCCGTGAATCAGGGCAGGGACAGCTCCCAAGGATTGCTTATAGCCTCAGGGATATTCAAATGGCTCGTGCCGGGCAGTCCCGCCGCCGCCTATCTAGGATGCCGCGAGCTTGCCCTCAAGCGCATCCGCGCATTTTTCAATGAGTCCGGCCAATTGTTCGAGCTGCGGTGCGACATCGGCTCCGGCGAACAAGGGTTCCTGCCCGCCTGCCGCCGATTTTATGTTGGCCAAATCGTTCGCCAGCGCGTCTCGCTCGGCGCGGACCGCATCGAGTTCGAGCGAGATTTCATGTTTCGCTCCCCTTGCGGCGGCGGCTTCGCTTTCCAGCTCCGCCAGCCGGTCGCCCAGCTGCCCGGGGTCGTCACCCACAGCTGCGCGCGTATCATGGAGTTCGTCCGCGAGCAGGATCGCCGCGAACAGCAGGTTCTGGGCGTCCTGCGGGGCGAGATTGCCTTCCATCTGGCGGAATTTTTCCTCCACCATCGCGCCCAATCGGGCGAGGTGCGCTTCCTGCCCATCGGAGCACGCAACGGCATAGCTCCTTCCACCGATGCGCAATGTGACCTGGCTCATTGTTCGAGCCCTTCGATCAACCTGTCGAGATCGCGCAGGGTTGCGGCAACCTCACCGCGCAACGCCTCATGGCGCGCCGCAAGTTCGCTATCGATGCCTGAAGCGGGGGCGAGCTTGTCACTCGCCGCCTCTATGCGGTTGAGAGCGGCCTCGATCCTGCGGATGGCCTGCTCTGTCCGGCTCCCCTCCATGGCGCGCAATTTACCGAATTTGCGCTGTCAGGGCAAAGCCTTGGCCGGGGCTGTTGATAACTCGTCTTGCATGGCCCCGGGCCAAGTATTTTCAGGTGAGCCGGTGAAAGCCCTGAATGCGCGGGTTGACCTCTCTTGAGCCCTCCGCAAAGGGTCCGTCAACGCGCCGAATCGGCGCACCGGGCCGCGCATTTCTGCGGGGCGCGCAGCCAGACCAGGAGCCAGAGCGCATGAGCCTCGATCCCGCCCGCCTGCAAGCCATGGCCAATGCCATTCGCGCGCTATCGATGGACGCTGTGCAGGCGGCGAATTCCGGACACCCGGGCATGCCGATGGGCATGGCGGATGTTGCCACCGTATTGTGGTCGCAATTCCTCAAATTCGACCCGTCGGCACCCGACTGGGCCGATCGCGACCGTTTCGTGCTTTCCGCCGGCCATGGCTCGATGCTGATCTACAGCCTGCTCTACCTTTCGGGATATGAGCAGCCGACCATCGGCGACATCCGCAGTTTCCGCCAGCTTGGCAGCCCCTGTGCCGGCCACCCCGAGAACTTCCTGCTGCCGGGAGTCGAGTGCACGACCGGCCCGCTGGGCCAGGGGCTGGCGATGGGCGTCGGCATGGCGATGGCAGAGCGCCACCTCAATGCAGTGTTCGGAGACGATCTGGTCGATCATCGCACCTGGGTGATCGCGGGTGACGGCTGCTTGATGGAAGGCATCAACCACGAAGCGATCGGTATCGCGGGCCACCTCAAGCTTGGTCGCATGATTGTGCTGTGGGATGACAACAACATCACCATCGACGGCAGCACCGACCTTTCGACCAGCGAAGACATCAAGGCGCGCTATGAAGCGACCGGCTGGCACGTAACCAGCTGCGACGGGCACGATTTCGCCGACATCGCCCGCGCGCTGGGTGAAGCGGTGGCAGACGAGCGCCCCTCGCTGATCGCTTGCAAGACCATTATCGGCAAGGGCGCGCCGCACAAGCAGGGCACATCGGCCACACATGGTTCGCCGTTGGGCGCCGACGAAGTCGCAGCGGCCCGCGCTGAGCTGGGCTGGGACTATCCGCCGTTCGAAGTGCCCGCAGACATTCTCGGCGATTGGCACTCGACCGGGCAGCACGGCAAGGAAGCGCACGGCGCGTGGGCGGGGCGGTTCGAAGCCTCAACCCACAAGGCCGAATTTGCGCGGCGCATGGCGGGCGAACTGCCTGCGGGCGACATCATGGGCGAGTATGTCGCCAAGCTGATTGCCGAGCCGCAGAAGGTCGCGACCCGCAAGGCCTCGGAAATGGCGCTGGCGCATATCAATCCGCAGCTGCCCGACACGATCGGCGGATCGGCCGATCTCACCGGCTCGAACAATACCAAGGCGGGAGGCATCGGCCCGTTCACCGCGGACGATTACAGCGGACGTTACGTATATTGGGGCATCCGCGAATTCGGCATGGCGGCGGCCATGAACGGAATGGCGCTCCATGGCGGGGTGATCCCATATGGCGGGACCTTCCTGGTCTTCACCGATTACGCGCGCGGCGCGATCCGCCTCTCGGCCTTGCAGCGCGTGCGCGCGATCTATGTGATGACGCATGATTCGATCGGCCTCGGCGAAGATGGGCCGACCCACCAGCCGATCGAGCATCTCGCTTCGCTGCGCGCGATGCCGAACTTGCTGGTGATGCGTCCGGCCGATGTGATCGAGACTGCCGAATGCTGGGATATTGCCCTCAGGCAGGCGAACCGTCCGACCGTGCTGGCGCTGAGCCGCCAGAACCTGCCGCAAGTACGGCTGGAAGCGGCCGGAGAAAACCTCTCGGCGCGCGGGGCCTATCGCCTCAAATCGGCCAATGCCGCTCGCAAGGTGGTGCTGGTCGCGACCGGCTCGGAAGTCGAGGTCGCTCTGGCATGCGCGGCGCAGCTTGAGGGGCAGGGCGTCGGCGCCGATGTGGTGTCGATGGTCAGCACCGAACTGTTCGACGAGCAGGGGACGGCTTACCGCAGCGATATCCTTCCGTCCGATTGCCTCAAGGTTTCGATCGAAGCGGGCACCACGTTCGGCTGGGAACGCTATACCGGCACCGACGGGCTCAATATCGGGATCGATCGTTTCGGGGCATCCGCACCGGCGGAGGCGTTGTTCGAGAAATTCGGCATCACCGCGGACGCCATTGTCCCGCGAATCTTCAGTAAATTGAACGGCTAAGCAGGAGTTTTTGTCATGGCGACCAAGGTTGCAATCAACGGTTTCGGGCGCATCGGGCGCAATGTGGCGCGCGCGATCCTGGAGCGCACCGATCACGATCTCGAGCTGGTTTCGATCAACGACCTCGCATCGGCGCAGGCCAATGCCATGCTGTTCCAGCGCGACAGCGTTCACGGCGCATTTTCGGGCACGGTTGAAGTCGACGGCAATGATTTGATCATCAACAGCAAGCGCATCCATGTGACCGCCGAGCGTGACCCGGCGAACCTGCCGCATGCCGCAAACGGCGTCGACATCGCGCTCGAATGCACCGGCTTCTTCACCGACCGCGCCTCGTGCGAAAAGCACCTGGCGGCCGGCGCCAAGAAGGTGCTGATCTCGGCACCGGGCAAGAATGTCGACCTCACGGTGGTATATGGCGTCAATCATGACAAGCTGACTGCCGAACACACCGTGGTTTCTAACGCATCGTGCACGACCAATTGCCTCGCGCCGTTCGCGAAGGTGCTGAACGACGCGATCGGGATTGAGCGCGGCCTGATGACCACGGTCCACGCCTATACCAACGACCAGAAGATCCTCGACCAGATCCACGAAGATCCGCGCCGCGCCCGCGCTGCGGCCATGTCGATGATCCCGACCACCACCGGCGCTGCCCGCGCGGTGGGTGAAGTTCTGCCCGAACTCAAGGGCAAGCTCGACGGTTCCGCGATCCGCGTACCAACCCCGAACGTCTCGGTGGTCGACCTGACCTTCCAGCCCAAGCGCGAAACGACCAAGGAGGAGGTCAATGCGCTGCTGAAGGCTGCTGCCGAAGGCCCGATGAATGGCGTGCTCGGCTATTCTGACGAACCGCTCGTGTCGATCGACTATAACCACTGCCCCAACAGCTCGACCATCGACAGCCTCGAAACCGGCGTGATCGACGGCAAGCTGGTGCGCGTGCTCAGCTGGTATGACAATGAATGGGGCTTCTCCAACCGCATGGTCGATACCGCAGGCGTGATGGGCGGCCTGCTCTAAGGGAGGCGAATGATGGCGGGCTTCAAGACCCTCGACGATCTGCCAGATGACCTGACCGGCAAGGTCGCGCTGGTGCGCGTCGACCTGAATTTGCCGATGAAGGACGGATCGGCGACCGACGTCACGCGCGTCGAGGCTTCGAAGCCCACTATCCTCGAGCTGACGGGCAAGGGCGCCAAGGTGTTGCTGCTCGCGCATTTCGGCCGCCCCAAGGGCCAGCGCAGCTCGGTGCTGTCCACCAGCATGGTGCAGGGCGATGTCGAGCGCGTGCTGGGCAAGGAAATCATGTTCATTCCCGAGGTCGCGGGGCCGGTGGCGCAGCAGGCGATCGGCATCCTTCGCCCGGGCGACATCGGGCTGATGGACAATGTCCGCTTCTGGCCCGGCGAGGAAGCCAATGATCCCGAGTTCGCCAAGGCGATCGCGGCCAATGGCGATTTCTACGTCAATGACGCCTTTTCCGCGGCGCATCGCGCCCATGCGACGACCGAAGGGCTGGCGCATCTGCTGCCATCCTATGCCGGACGCGCGATGGAAAGGGAGCTGAATGCGCTCGAGGCTGCGCTTGGTTCGCCGCAAACGCCCGTCGCAGCGGTCGTCGGCGGGGCCAAGGTTTCGACCAAGCTTGCGGTGCTCGAAAACCTCGTCGGCAAGGTCCAGCACCTGATCATTGGCGGCGGCATGGCCAACACCTTCCTCGCCGCGCGCGGTGTGGATGTCGGCAAGTCGCTTTGCGAGCATGACCTGACCGCCACCGCCAACAAGATCATGGACGAAGCGGATCATGCCGGATGCACGGTCCATCTTCCCTATGACGTCGTGGTGGCGAAGGAATTCGCGCCCAATCCTCCTTCGCTGCGGGTCTGCAATGTCCACGAAGTGGCACCGGACGAGATGATCCTCGATATCGGGCCGCAAGCGGTCGAGGCGCTGGGCGATGTGCTCAAGACCTGCCGAACGCTGGTATGGAACGGGCCGCTGGGCGCTTTTGAAACGCCTCCCTTCGACGAGGCGACTGTCGCGCTTGCGCGCATGGCCGCCGCGCTGACACAGGAAGGATCGCTCGTTTCGGTCGCTGGCGGCGGTGACACCGTCGCGGCGCTCGCCCATGCAGGCGTGACCGATGATGTGACTTACATTTCGACTGCGGGCGGCGCCTTCCTTGAATGGATGGAAGGCAAAGTGCTGCCCGGGGTTGCGGCGCTCAGCCAATGAGCGAAAACGAAGCCGTAGGGTCCAGTGGCGGGCTCAAGCCGATCACCGAAGGCGAATGGGTTGGCTGGTCGACCTGGCAAAGCGATGCGTTCGAGCAGCGTGCTGGCCCGTTTTACGAGCGCGTTGATGATAATGGCGAAATGGTCAGCGCGTTTCGCGCCGAGCCGCGCCACATGAACGGTGCCGGTTTCATGCACGGCGGCTGCCTGATGACCTTCGCCGATTCGGCGCTGTTCACCATCGCCAGCAGGGAATTGGGCGACGACCGCGGCGTCACGCTCAGCCTCACGGGCGACTTCCTCGATCCTGCGCGGGTCGGCCAGCTGGTCGAGGGGCGTGGCCGTGTGGTGAGGGCCGGTGGCAAGACGATTTTCGTCGAGGGTCTCGTCACCGCTGACGGCCAGCCGGTGCTGCGTTTCAACGGCATCATTCGCAAGGTGGGCAAGAAATCCTGATACCGGTTCCCGCCCCGTTGCTCCGGAGGTGAGTCGACGCTAAGTGCGCGCCGAACGCATACGTATGCACGATCAATCCCAGACCAGATCTCAAGACAGGACGCTGCCATGAACTTCGATGAAATGACCGCCAGGATTGCCAATGATGACGGGTTCATTGCTGCACTCGACCAGTCGGGCGGATCGACCCCGAAGGCGCTGCGCGGCTATGGCGTGAGCGACGACGAATGGTCGGGCGATGACGAAATGTTCGCGGCGATCCATGCGATGCGCAGCCGCGTGATCACCGCCCCCAGTTTCTCCAGCGGCAAGGTGATCGGCGCGATCCTGTTCGAAAAGACCATGGACGGCATGGTTGATGGCAAGCCCACTGCCGATGCGCTGAAGGCGCGCGGCGTCGTGCCCTTCATTAAGGTCGATGAAGGTTTGCAGGACGAAGCCGATGGCGTCCAGCTGATGAAGACCATGACCAAGCTCGACGCGCTGCTCGACAAGTCGGTCGCGGCTGGCATGTTCGGCACCAAGATGCGCTCGGTGATCAAGTCGGCGAACCCCAAGGGTATCGCGGCGATCGTTGCGCAACAGTTCGAATACGGCAACCGCATCGCGGACAAGGGCCTCGTCCCGATCCTTGAGCCGGAATATGACATCACCGCCGCCGATCGCGCGGAAGGCGAGAAGATCCTGCTGGCCGAACTGGCAAAGGGGCTCGATGCCTTGCCTGAAGGCCGCAAGGTGATGCTCAAGCTGTCGATCCCGGTCGAAGCCAATCTCTATGCGCCGCTGATCGCGCATCCCGCTGTGCTGCGCGTGGTCGCGCTTTCGGGTGGCTATTCGACCGAGGAAGCCTGCGAGCACCTCGCCAAGAACAAGGGAATGATCGCCAGCTTCAGCCGCGGCCTGCTGCAGGATCTGCGCAAGGACCAGACCGACGCAGAATTCGATGCGGCGCTGGGCAAGGCGATTGACGCAATCTACGCTGCATCTGTGGCCGGCTGATCCAACGGGCGGCGCAATCGCCGCCTAAATGTCGCGCTCGTAAATATAGGTCAGCCCGTATTCCGACAGCGGGATTGCGCCGTATTCGCGCGGCTTGGCCGTGGTCGAGAGCAGCGTAAGCCAGCCGCCTGGGACGCGCTGCGGGACGCCAAGCTCAAAATTGTACCCCTTGCGGCGGCTTCCGTCGACAATCACCGCTGCCACGACCAGGTGCTCGTCACGGAAGCACAGCTCGCGGTCAGGGCAGCGGGAGTCCTCGAAAACGCCTACAGTATAGAACGATAGCCCGCCTTCGAGCGCGACGCGTTCGAACATCGCGACCTCGCTGGTGATGGGGGCCGCACTGGCGGCGGCAAGCAGCGTGAGCGACGACCCAATGGCGAATAGCGGCATGGCGGCTTCTCCTTTGCCGGGCGATCATAGCGCAATTCCAGCCGCGCATGAGCACGATACTGGCACTGTCTCGCAAGCGGACAGATTCGATCGTGTTGGCGGGCGGCGATGTCGCGGCTATGGCACGCCGCATGAGTGACCAGACGCTTTCGACTCAGTTGTACCTGATTTCGCCGCTCGACGTTTCGGGCGATTTTCCGCAGCGGCTCGAGCGCGCGCTCGACGCGGGGCCGGGGCTGATCACCGCGTTCCAGTTTCGCATGAAGGATATCGACCAGCACGAGGCCGCGCGCCTGGCGGAGCCGCTGCAGGCGATCTGCGCCGCGCGCGATGTGGCCTTCATCGTCAATGACAGCATCGCGCTTGCCAAGCGGCTCAAGGCCGACGGAGTCCACCTTGGCCAGAAAGATGGCAGCCCGAAAGAGGCGCGGCAGGAACTGGGGCAGCACGCGCAGATCGGCGTGACCTGTCATGACAGTCGCCACTTGGCGATGGAGGCGGGCGAGGCTGGCGCGGACTATGTCGCTTTCGGGGCATTCTATCCGTCGACCACCAAGGAAACCGAGCACCGGCCCGAGCCCGAATTGCTCAGCTGGTGGACGCATTTGTTCGAGATTCCTTCTGTCGCTATCGGCGGCATCACGCCGCAGAATTGCGCTCCGCTGGTCGAAGCGGGGGCCGATTTCCTTGCGGTGTCAGGCGCCATCTGGAACGGCAACGAAGCGCAAGCGGTGAAGGATTTCGCGAAAGCGATCGCGAAGGCTTCCGCCGATCAGTAATTGCTGCCGACACGCACGCAGATCATTCGCCCGGTCGAGCCGTCCTCATTGATTGAGCGCAATTCATTGGTTCCGGTGCGGCGCAGCTGCTGGCCGTTCTTGGGGCCGCCGGTGAAGGTGAGCAAATCACCCCTGAGCAAATAGGTTCCGCGCCCTGCCTCGGTGCGGTAGCGCGAGGCACGGGTGATCGTGAAGCTTTCTTCCTCCACCGGGATCAGCGCGGGGCCCGCCGCATCGCCGGGCAGCGAGCACTGGTAGGGGCCATGCGGCATGGTCTTGAGGATTTCGCCCTGCGCGGGCGCTGCCAGCGCGAGTGCGGGCAGGAAGGTGAGCGGGATGAGCCGTTTCATGGCCGCCAGCGCTATCACGTTCACGCGCGGCTCGCCAGCCGCCTTGCCCCGCGTTCGCACCTCGGCTAAGGGCGCGCGCTACAGCAGCAGGCCCGCAGCCTGCAGGTTCCTTGAAAAGGTAAGTTCCCATGAAGATCAGCGGCGTCGATATTCGCCCCGGCAACATCCTGGAATATGAAGGCGGCATCTGGAAGGTCGCCAAGATACAGCACACCCAGCCCGGCAAGGGCGGCGCCTATATGCAGGTCGAGATGAAGAACCTGCAGGATGGCCGCAAGACCAACGTTCGCTTCCGCAGCGCCGACACGATCGAGCGAGTGCGCCTCGACACGAAGGAATTCCAGTTCCTTTATGAAGACGGCGAAATGCTGGTTTTCATGGACAATGACACTTACGAGCAGATCAACCTGCCGAGCGACCTCTTGGGCGATGCGCGCCCCTTCCTGCAGGACGGGATGCAGGTGACGCTCGAACTGTGGGAAGAAAAGCCGATCAGCGTCGAGCTTCCCGCGCAGATCGAGGCCACCATCGTTCAGGCCGATGCCGTGGTGAAGGGGCAGACCGCCTCTTCCAGCTACAAGCCCGCGATCCTAGATAATGGCGTGCGCATCATGGTGCCGCCGCACATCGAAAGCGGCACGCGCATCGTGGTCGACGTCTACGAACAGTCCTACGTCGGCAAGGCGAGCTAATCACGTGGCAGCGATCTCCGGCCTCATCCGCGTAATGGAAAAGGCTGCCCGCAAGGCGGGTGGCCGGTTGCGGCGCGACTTCGGCGAAGTCGAACACTTGCAAGTCAGCCGCAAGGGGCCGGCGGATTTCGTCTCCAAGGCCGATATGCGCGCCGAGCGCACGATCTATGACGAATTGCTGCAGGCGCGGCCGGATTGGGGCTTCAAGCTTGAGGAAGCCGGGGAGATCGAAGGCGATCCCAGTAAGCCGCGCTGGGTCATCGACCCGCTCGACGGCACGAGCAACTTCCTGCACGGCATCCCGCATTTCGCGATTTCGATTGCGGTGCAGGAGCCCAAGCTCGATGGATCGGGCTGGGGCGAAGTGACCGCCGGGGTGATCTACCAGCCGATTACCGACGAAACTTTCTGGGCGGAAAAAACGCGCGGTGCATGGCTGCAGGACGCTCGCCTAAGGGTTTCGGCGCGCTCGCAGATGCACGAAGCGCTCATCGCCACTGGCATTCCGTTCCAGGGTGCGGGCGATGCGGGAGAATGGATGAAGATCTACGGCGCAATCGGGCCCAATGTGGCGGGCATCCGCCGCTTTGGCGCAGCGTCGCTCGACCTTGCATGGGTCGCAGCTGGCCGGTTCGACGGCTTCTGGGAAACCGGCCTGAGCGATTGGGACACGGCGGCGGGCTGCCTCTTGGTGCGCGAAGCGGGCGGTTTCGTGAGCGATTTCCGCGGGCGTTCGGAACCGATCGCTGCGCGCCAGGTGCTTGCGGCCAACGACGCATTGCACTCCAAGCTGCACAAATTGCTGGCCAACGCCCTCAAGTAGCGAAGCGGTAGGGCGCAAACTTTCCGCGCACAAATAGCAGTGGTGCCCCTGGCCCGACTCGAACGGGCACTCCGTAAGGAACTCGATTTTGAGTCGAGCGCGTCTACCAATTCCACCACAGGGGCACTGCGTGCGGGAGCGCGGCTGTTAGCGGCGCTCGCGCGCCGCATCAAGTCACATCTATGCGGATCTTGATCACACCGTCTTCGCGACTGTCGAAAAGCGAATAGGCTTCCGCGCCTTCGCTCAACGTGAAGTGATAGCTGAACAGCCCTGACGCCTTGAGGCGGCCTTCCTGCACCAGCGGCACGAGGTGCGGCCACATGTTGGTCACGTCGCAGATTCCGCCGCGTACGGTAACATGCTTGAACATGATCAGTGGCAGCGGAAGCGTGTCTTCAGGTTCGGGTATTCCGATAAACGACACATTCCCGCGTGGGGCGACCAGCGGCAGTGCGCTGGCGATGGCGCCGCTTGCTCCGGATGCTTCGAACACGGACTGTGCGCCCCGGCCGCCGGTCAATTCCCGCACTTGCTCCACAAGTTTCGGCCCGGGCGCCAGAGCGGTGGCACCAAGTTTTTCTGCCATGGCGCGGCGCGAGGCGACCGGATCGATCGCAAAGACCTGCGACGCACCGAGGAGGTAGGCAAGCTCGACCCCGATCAGCCCGATCGGTCCCAGTCCGATCACCGCCACTGATCCGCCCGGCTTGGGCTCGGCCCGGGTCAGGCCGAAATAGGCGGTGGCCATGGCATCGGTCAGCAGCATGGCATGCTCGTCCGAAAGCCCTTCGCGGCTGTAGAGCGTGGCGTCGGCATTGGGTACGCAGACGAATTCGGCCTGGCCGCCTTCAAGTGTTGGGCCGATGCCGAAAGCGGTCGCATGTCGGCAGGCGCCAGCATTGCCCGTACGGCAGGCAGGGCATCTGCCGCAGCCGGTGCCGCCCGCCGCTAGCACTTTCTGCCCGACGCTGAAGCCGTGCACTTCCGGGCCCGTTTCGACCACTTCGCCGATGAATTCATGCCCGCAGCAGAATTTGGGAGCCTCGGCGGCATAGTCGGTCGAGCCGATATGCGCGCCGTGATACATGTGGAGGTCGCTGCCGCAGATCGAACAGCTTTCGACCTTCAATATGGCGCTGTTGGGGCTGCGCAATTCGGGGTCGACATAGCTGTCATAGCGGATGTCCCGCGGCCCGTTGAATACCAGTGCCTTCATCTCTTGTTCCTCTCATGCGGCAATCCCGCAAAGAGACCATTGCCGCTCGTGCCAGGCGCCGCAACCAGCGCTTTT
This sequence comes from Altererythrobacter sp. Z27, assembly GCF_052683155.1. Lineage (NCBI taxonomy): Bacteria > Pseudomonadati > Pseudomonadota > Alphaproteobacteria > Sphingomonadales > Erythrobacteraceae > Altererythrobacter > Altererythrobacter sp. Z27. Next base: position 520,690 of record NZ_JBQYMC010000001.1, read on the forward strand.
GGGAAAAAGCCTTGTCTTTTCACCCAGCCTTTGGGATTCATGCGGTTAGCGATGCTGGCCTTACCTTCCTTCCATGCCATGGCAGCGATGGCGGTGACGCTGGCCATGTTCGTTGCCTTCGCGCGCGGGCGTATGCCGATCGAGATCATTTCGCTGCTTACGATCGCCGTGATCGCAGTGGGGCTCTATTTCTTCCCGCTTGAGGGCGCCAAGCCGACCGACGGGCTCGCGCTAGCCTTCTCAGGCTTCGGCCATTACGCACTGATCACGATCTGCGCGCTAATGATCATGGGTCGCGGCCTGGTCGTGACTGGGGCGCTCGAACCGGCGGCGCGCTTGCTGGAACGGGTTTTCAAAATCAACTTGCAGCTTGGGCTTCTAGTATCGTTGCTGCTGGCCTTGTTCTTGTCGATGGGCGTCAACGACACGCCCGTGCTGGTGCTGCTGATGCCGATTTTCGTCGCGCTTGCAGCGCGCGGGGCGATGCCTGCATCGAAAACGCTGATCCCGCTCAACGCCGCCGTTTTGATCGGGGGCATGGCGACAACGATCGGCACATCCACCAATATCCTTGTGGTCTCGATCGCTGTCGATTTGGGAATGCCGCAGATGAGCGTGTTCCACTACACGCCGATCGTGCTGATGGCGGCCCTGGTTGCTTTGCCTTATCTGTGGCTGGTGATGCCGCGGCTGCTCGGTGACAACAGCGTCGAGAGCAAGGCTGTCCAGCGGCGCTTCCATACCCGCCTCAGGATCGCGCCCGACAGTTCGCTGGCGGGTGTGGAGCTTTCCTCGATCCTGCCGCGCCTGCCGGGGGACATTCGCTTTCACGACCAGCCTAGCGGGCCGCTGCAGCCGCAACAGCGCCTCCACATCTCGGGCACGCACGAGGCGCTCGAGGATGCGATGCGCGTGCTCAAGGGGCATCTGGCGCCAAGCTGGGTGGTCGACCGCATCCGGCGCGAATCCTCGGCCAAGGGGCAGGACATCACCGTCGTCGAAATGACGGTGACGGCGGATTCGCGGCTGATCAGCCGGACGCTGCCGACCTCCGGCATTGCGGATCTCTATGGTGTTGCCGTTCTCGGCATCCACCGGCCCGAGCGGCTGATGGGCGAACGCGACCAGTACAGCCAGGGTGGCGACCTGCGGATTGCGGAAGGTGACGTGCTGCTTGTGATGGGGCTGCCCGGGAGCCTGCAGGATTTTGCCGACGCGGACAGCCTCTTGATGCTTGAGGGCGCACGCGAACTGCCCCGCAAGTCGAAGGCACTGCTCGCTGCGGCGATCATGGTCTTCTCGGTCTTTACCGCTTCGATCGGCATCTTCCCGATCGCGGTTTCGGCGCTCGCAGGCGCAATCCTGATGTTCGTGACCGGCTGCGTGAAGTTCGACCGGGTAGGGCGCGCCCTTTCGGCGAGAGTGATCGTGCTCGTTGCCGCGAGCATTGCGATCGGCCGCATCGTCCTCGAAAGCGGGGCCGCAGCATGGCTTGGCGAGGCATTGGCGATGGGGCTGCAGCACTTGCCACCCGCTGCAGTGTTGGCGGCAATCATGTTGTTCGTGACGCTGCTGACCAACTTCGCTTCGAACGCAACTGCGGCCACTGTCGGGACGCCGATTGCTTTCAAGATCGCGACCCAGCTGGGCCTGCCGGCAGAGCCCCTGATCCTGGCTGTGCTGTTTGGCTGTAATCTCTGCTACGCAACGCCAGTTGCCTACCAGACCAACATGCTGATCATGTCAGAAGGCAGCTACCAGTTCAAAGACTACATCCGCACCGGCGTGCCGCTGGTGTTCCTGATGGTAACCGTGCTTTCGGTGCTGTTGGTCACGACTTACGGGATGTAGTTCGGCCTCAGTCTGCGAAGCATGCGAGTGCCGCAGTATTGTCTTCCCCCGCTGTCGTAACGCAGGTCTTTATTTCGAGCAGTCTGGCCTGAGCTTCGATCTGTGCCTTTTGGGATTCGGCCAATCCTTTTTGCTGGTCGGAAAGATTTACCCTCAGCTGGAATATCTCGGCCGGGACTGAAACGATGGATTTGGCGATCCGAACGGGAAGTCTGACGACTTCAAGCACCTCGCTAGGACGGTTGGCAGTCCACGAAGTGATCATGCCATTCTCGAACAGGACATCGTTGGTCGTCTTGACGAATGCGGATGAGCGCATGGGAATGTGGGAGATCGGACCGGCCTGTGGCAGCATCACCAATGCGGCATCGATCGGATCGGAGTCCGATGACGACGCGCTGCATGCCACGCCCGAACGGCACTGGCGCAAGGTGATCGTCACCGGCAGAGCTGAGCGATAGAATAGGGCTCCTTGCTGACCCGCCTGAGAAAGGTCCGACGAATCAACTTGGGCTGCGCTACTGCCCGCAACTTCGACGCGGAAGGGATATTTGGACCGGGCGAGTTCAAGATTGAGCCAAGCAAGGCTTTCGCCTTTGCCGGGATCAAAACGCAAGCTGAACTTTGTCGGCCTCTGGCAATCTTCGGCTACTTCTTCCTCGGTTTGTCCGAAAGCTTCGATTCCGCCGGGTATTGCCGTCCCGAAACTTGCGATCGCAGAAGCGGCTTCGACGATGATGTCGCCAGTCCGGTCGGCTGCGACGACATTTGCTGAGGAAAGAAGACCATCCATGGTTATTACCAGCTTCGTTTCGTCGTCGCGAAATGGATTGTGGGCGGGATCGGCAATAAAAATCCAGTCTCTGTCGGGGCTCAATTCCATGAGCTCCAGCTTGGCTGAGTAGGAAAAGGCGCAACTGCCCTTCGGGGCAGTTCGAAGCGCGAGTAGGCTAGCTTCGAGGGAATCAACTTCTCCCGTGGCCTTAGCCTGGGCCTGCTTGGCGGCACCCAGGTCTGATGCAAGGACTGCAAGTCTTGCCGCGATTTCCCTCTTGGCCTGTTCATTGGCTTGCACGGCTGCATCGGCCAATCGCCGCGTCTCCAGTTTGACCTCGCCATCGATGCGTTTGACCTCGCCATTGGCCTTTTCCAGTTCGGCCTTTTTGGTCGCAAGCGCCTTGGTGAGTTCAGCTTCGTTCAAGAGCTTTCGCTCAGCGCTCAATTTGGCTTCGCGTTTCGGCAGAAAATAGGTCAGGCCTGGCTCGACTGCGGATAGCTGTCTTTCAGATGTTTGCACGGTAGCGCAGCCACCGATCATGCCGACACAGACGATCATCGCAATTGCACGGCGCATGGTTCCCCCCTTTTGGCCAGATACGGCGAACATGGGCACGGCTGGCCCAGGCGCAACTTCAGTTTTTCTGTATGCAAGTGCGACGCAAGCCATTGACCAGCTTGGCGGCCGCCTGAAATGTGACGGCCGCCGGTGCGGGGGGTGCACCGACGGCCGTGTCTCCTCCCCAGGAGAATGGTATCGGGGCGAAGGGGGCGCCCCGAATTAGGTTACTCAGCCATAATTGCCGAGTCGGTGATGAAGCGCATTGATCTTGGCCAATTCGTCGCGGTCCTCTGTGGTCCGGGCGTAGCTTTCGAGCGCGCGGCGAAGCAGCTTGAAGTCGGCCGTAGAGAGCAGTGCCCTTGCACGCCCCGGTTCGCTCGGCTTGGTTTCGCTATCGGTCATAGTGGTTCTCCCTCGAAGTTGCGGGTTACGCAGCCTCGAACTGGTTCATCGTGTTGTCCTTGCCAGCTGCCTTCAGGGCCGCTTCGCCAGCGAAATATTCCTTGTGGTCGTCGCCGATGTCGCTGCCGGACATGTTCTGGTGCTTCACGCAGGCGATGCCCTGGCGGATTTCCTGCCGCTGGACGTTCTTGACGTAGCCAAGCATGCCCTGGTCACCGAAATATTCCTTGGCGAGATTGTCGGTGCTGAGCGCAGCCGTGTGATAGGTCGGCAAAGTGATGAGGTGGTGGAAGATGCCAGCCTGCGCCGCCGCGTCCTTCTGGAAGGTGCGGATGCGTTCATCGGCTTCGGCGGCGAGTTCGCTGCCGTCATAATCCGCGCTCATCAGCTTCGCCCGGTCATAGGCCGAAACGTCCTTGCCCGCTTCGCTCCATGCGTCGAACACCTGCTGGCGGAAGTTTAGCGTCCAGTTGAAGCTGGGCGAGTTGTTGTAGACCAGCTTGGCGTTGGGAATGACTTCGCGGATGCGGTTCACCATCCCGCCGATCTGGCCGATATGCGGCTTTTCGGTTTCGATCCACAGCAGATCCGCGCCGTTCTGGAGCGACGTGATGCAGTCGAGCACGCAGCGATCCTCGCCAGTGCCTGAACGGAACTGGTAGAGGTTGCTGGGCAGGCGCTTGGGGCGCAGCAGCTTGCCGTTGCGGGTGATCAGCACGTCGCCATTGCCGATCTGGTCTGCGTCGACCTCGTCGCAATCGAGGAAAGAGTTGTACTGGTCGCCCAGGTCGCCTGCTTCCTTCGAGAAAGCGATCTGCTTGGTCAGGCCAGCGCCGAGCGAGTCGGTGCGGGCAACGATGATCCCGTCGTCGACTCCGAGTTCGAGGAAGGCGTAGCGAACCGCGCGGATCTTCTGCAGGAAGTCCTCATGCGGAACGGTGACCTTGCCGTCCTGGTGGCCGCATTGCTTTTCGTCCGACACCTGGTTTTCGAGCTGGATGGCGCAAGCGCCGGCTTCGATCATCTTCTTGGCGAGCAAATAGGTCGCTTCGGCATTGCCGAAACCGGCGTCGATGTCTGCGATGATCGGAACGACATGCGTTTCGTAATTGTCGATCGCATGTTCGATGCGCTTGGCTTCAACTTCGTCGCCACGCTCGCGCGCCGCATCCAGATCGCGGAACATCATGCCCAGTTCGCGTGCGTCGGCCTGGCGCAGGAAAGTGTAGAGTTCCTCGATCAGAGCGGGAACCGAGGTCTTCTCATGCATCGACTGGTCGGGAAGCGGCCCGAATTCGCTACGGAGCGCGGCAATCATCCAGCCCGACAGGTAGAGGTAACGCTGCTTGGTGCTGCCGAAATGCTTCTTGATGCTGATCATCTTCTGCTGGGCGATGAAGCCGTGCCAGCAGCCCAGCGACTGGGTGTAATTGGCAGGATCGGCATCATAGGCCGCCATGTCAGCGCGCATGATCTTCGCGGTGTATTTGGCGATTTCAAGACCCGAGCGGAAGCGGTTCTGCAATTGCATGCGCGCGGCGCTCTCGGCATCGATCGCATTCCACGGCGAGCCATTCGTGGTGATGGTCTTGCGCAGATCGGCGATGGTGGCCTGATAAGTCATTTGCTGTCTCCTGGCGGGGCGGGGAGGTGCCCCTCACGAACAGGAATGACGCGCGAATCGGCTGGATGACAGGAAAAATTACAAAATATCTTGTCTCAATGAGCAGGTTTGGGCTTTTCAGCGTGTAAAAATGTAAATATATTTACACCATGTCCGAGAACCTTCTTCTTGCCGGCCCCGCGCTTCGTCGCTTGCGAAAGCGCGAAGGGCTAACCCAGGCGACAATGGCTGCCACGCTCGGCATAAGCCCGAGCTACCTCAATTTGATCGAACGAAACCAGCGCCCGCTTTCCGCGCGGGTGCTGATGCAGGTGATCGAACGGTTCGATTTCGATCCGCGTTCGCTGCGGGAAGATGAGGCGATTGGCGGGGTTGACGGAATGGCGCGGCGCCTTGCCGACGAACGCTTCGCCGATCTGGGTATCGACCGCGATGAAGTAAGCGAGTTGCTGGCAGTGGCTCCGCAGGCCGCTGCGGCCCTGGCGCGGCTCTACGACCGCAGCGGCCCGGAAGCGGGCGGGGTCAATGACTCGCTGGTCGCATCACGCCGGGAGATCGAGCGGTGGCGCAATCATTTCGCCGATCTCGACCATGCAGCCGAGCAACTTGCCGATGAGCTACGGCTTTCACATGGCGACCTTGGCGCCGCACTGACCGAGCGGCTGCGCGAACGGCACCAGCTGACTGTACGGATACTGCCGCTCGACGTTATGCCAGATGCCCTTCGCCGGCTCGACCTCCACGCGCGCCAGCTGCAGCTCTCCGAGATGCTCGACCGTTCATCGCGCAATTTCCAGATCGCGTCGCAGCTCGTCTCGCTCGAGCAACGCGAAGCGATTTCGAAGCTTGTGGCCGGTGCCCAGCTCGACGACAATGCCGCTCGCCAGCTGGTCGAACGGCACCTCACCGCATATTTCGCCGCTGCGCTGCTGATGCCATATGGCCGTTTCCTCCGCGCCTGCGAGCAGACGGGATATGATTTCACCATCCTGCAGCGCCGTTTTGGGGTCAGTTTCGAGCAATTGGCGCATAGGCTCACGACACTCCAGCGGGTGGGCCAGCGTGGACTTCCCTTCTTCATGGCGCGGCTCGACCGGGCAGGCCAGTTTTCGAAGCGTTTCTCCGGCGCGAGCGGTGCAACGCTCCTCGAAAGCGAGGCTACTTGCCCACTTTGGGTGGCGCACAAGGCCTTCGAGCGGCGCGGCGAATTCTGCGTGCAGCCCGTCATGGTCGAAGGCGCGGATTCGGGGCCGGCCCACTGGCTCACTATCGCGAGGACGGTCGAAGCCATTGGCGCCGGTGAAGAAGCGACGTTTGTTATCGTGTTGGGAGTTGAGGCCCGGTTTGGAGGGCAGCTGACGCTAGCCAAGGGCATATCGCTCGACCAAGCGGCCGCGCAGCCAATCGGGCTGGGTTGCGCGCGATGCTATCGCGAGGGGTGCCGCCAGCGTTCGCTCCCGCCCAGAGGTGCGCCGCTGCGGGTTGACCGCGTGGCGCGCGGCGTAACACCGTTCGAATTCAGTCCCCAGCGCTAGGAGCGATCTCGCGGAAAACCTCACCGAATTAACCTGGGATCAACCCCGTAAGTCCGCAGGAAAGCTGGCATTCCGAACCTAGTGTAAAGTTTACCGACATTTCACATCTCGGCCTTAGGCTCCGTCCTTCGAATGACGAGGCGCCGAGACGTGTTGATGCAGAGCCTGAACAATCGCGATAGGTTGCGCGTATTGCTGCGCGGGTTTTCGCGCGCCCGGCTCGAATCGGAGCACGGCTGATGCCGGCAGTCGAAACAGGGCTGCTGGCGACGGTGGGGTTGGCCAGCAATGTGCTGGGCGCAATCGCCTGCATCGCCGCGGCGCTGTGGATCCTGCGCAAGGGCGACCGTTCGCGGCTCGACCGGCATGCGGCCATCATTGCAGTGGCGCTCACCGGGCTGTGGTCTGGGCTGGCGGCAGCGCTGACGCCTGTTTCGTTGGCAGCCGAGCTGTCCGAAACCGCACGAAACCTCGCACTCATCTACCTGCTGTTCCGACTGTTCGCGAATGACGGGCGTGACGAAAGCCTGCGGCCGATCCGCCCGCTGGTGATAACGCTGTTCCTCGTCGAGCTTTCCCAACTTCCGCTGATGATCCTGTCGATGCGGCTGGCTGTCCCGGCCGAATTTGCAGTCGTGGCATTCCAGATTGCCGCCGTGCTTCATGTCCTTGTGACGATCGGCGCGCTGGTGTTGCTCCACAACCTGTACGCCGGGGCGGCGGCGGCTTCGCAGCGCTTGCTGCGATGGAGTGCGATCGCCCTGGCCGGGATCTGGCTTTACGACCTCAACCTGCATACTGTCGCCTATCTCAGCGGTGAATCGCCCGAGCTTCTTCTGGCGCTTCGCGGAACGTTCATGGGCTTGCTTGCGATCGCACTGGCCATTGGCAGCCATCCTGCCGGGGCCGGTTTGCGCTTCAGCCCGTCGCGCGCGGTTGCCTTTCGAAGCCTCTCGCTCCTGCTGATCGGCGGCTATTTGCTGGTGATGGTGGTGGTGACGCGGTCGCTCGCCTTGCTCGGCGGCGATCTCGGCCGGGTCACGCAAGTCGGCTTCCTTGTCATGGCTAGCGTCGCCGCGATCATCTGGCTGCCATCGGCGCGGGCACGTGGCTGGCTGCGTGTCATGCTCGCCAAACACCTGTTTCATCACCGCTATGATTACCGCGCCGAATGGCTCCGCTTCACCGAGACGATGGGCCGCGGCGGCGCATCTGGCGAAAGCCTGCACGAACGCGCGGTCAAGGCGATGGCAGACATCACGGACAGCCCTGCAGGCATCCTGCTTGCCCCCAACGAGGAAGCGGAACTTGAGCTGGTTGCACGGTGGCAGTGGCCTGACCTGGAAGTGCCGTCCCCTGCCGCGGGTTATCGCTTTGCCGATCTGCTTGAGCGAAGCGAGTTCGTGTTCGACATAGATGCGTTGCGCGCTCGCAGCGGCGCTGCATCGGAAGCTGACGACGTGCCGCAATGGTTGCGCGCCGCGCCAGCTGCCTGGGCGGTGGTGCCGCTGATCCATTTCGAACGGCTTGCGGGCGTCGTGGTGCTGGCGCGCCCGCCGCTCGCCCGCGCGCTCGACTGGGAAGACTTCGACCTGCTTCGCGCCGCCGGGAGGCAGCTGGCCAGCTATCTGGCAGAACAGGCAGGGCAGCAGGCGTTGATGGAAGCGGCACGGTTCGACGAGTTCAACCGGCGCATCGCTTTCGTGATGCATGACATCAAGAACCTCGCCAGCCAACTTACGCTGCTGGCCCGCAATGCCGAAAAGCATGCGGAGAACCCCGATTTCCGAGCCGACATGCTGATCACCCTGCGCAACAGCGCCGACAAGCTTCAGACGTTGTTGGCGCGCCTGGGGCGCTACGGCACCGGCAAGGTCGGCGGCGGTCGTGAAGTCAATCTGGGTGCGGTCGCCAAGCGGCTTGTGCAACGCTTTGGCACTATCCATCCGGTCAAGCTCACGCGCAATGAGCTGTGCGTGGTGCAAGGTGACGCCGAAGCGCTGGAGCAGGCGCTGCAGCACCTCGTACAGAATGCGATCGACGCAAGTTCCCCCAATGCCCCGGTCTATCTCGATATTTCGAGCGACGGGCTCAACGGCCGTATCGAAATCGTCGACAGCGGTTCGGGAATGACGCCCGAATTCGTTCGCAGCGGCCTGTTCAAGCCCTTCGTTTCGTCCAAGGACGGCGGTTTCGGTATCGGCGCCTTCGAGGCGCGCGAACTGGTGCGTGCGATGGGTGGGCGCCTGAACGTCGAAAGCCGCGAGGGGCTCGGCACAAGATTTATCGTGAGCCTGCCGCTGGCAGCGGCGGCGGACCTGCTGGGTCAGGACAGTCAATTCAAGAGTGAGGTGGCGTGATGGCCGACAGGAAACCCGCATTGCTGGTCGTGGAAGATGACGAGGGACTGCAGGCGCAGCTCAAGTGGGCCTATGACGATTTCGAAGTCATCCAGGCGACGGATCGCGAAAGTGCAATAGCCGCGCTGCGCCAGGTCGAACCTGCGGTGGTGACGCTCGATCTCGGACTTCCGCCCGATCCGGACGGCACTAGCGAAGGCTTCGCAGTGCTCGACGCAATCATGGAGCTGAAGCCCGACACCAAGGTGATAGTCGCATCGGGCCATGGCGCGCGCGAAAGCGCGCTCAATGCGATCGAACGCGGCGCTTATGATTTCTACCAGAAGCCGGTCGATATCGAGGCGCTGGGCCTGATCGTGCGCCGCGCTTTCAACCTGCAACAGATCGAGCAGGAGAATCGCAGGCTGAAGGATCGTTCGGGCGATGACAATCGCGTGCTGGGCGGGTTGATCACTGCGGCACCGGAAATGGTCAAGGTGGCGCGGACGATTGAGCGTGTCGCGAAGACCAATGTTTCGGTGATGCTGCTTGGCGCCAGCGGCACCGGCAAGGAACTGCTGGCCAAAGGGCTGCATGAAGCGAGCGACCGCGCGCGCGGCCCTTTCATCGCGATCAATTGCGCGGCGATCCCGGAAAACCTGCTCGAAAGCGAGCTCTTCGGCCACGAGAAGGGCGCCTTCACAGGTGCGGTCAAGACCACCGAAGGCAAGATCGAGAATGCTGCGGGCGGCACGCTGTTCCTCGACGAAGTGGGTGACATCCCGCTGTCGCTACAGGTCAAGCTGCTGCGCTTCCTGCAGGAACGCACCATCGAACGGCTCGGCGGTCGCAAGGTGATCGAGGTGGACACCCGCATCGTATGCGCCACGCACCAGGATCTCGAAGCCATGTGCGCACAGGGCACTTTCCGTGAGGACCTGTTCTATCGCCTGGCTGAAATCGTGGTGAAAGTCCCGACGCTTGCCGAAAGGCATGGCGATGCGACGCTGCTGGCCAAGGCCTTCCTCAAGCGCTTCGCCAATGAGATGAACCCGCAGGTCACCGGTTTCGCGCCCGACGCTCTGGCCGCAATCGACGAGTGGCATTGGCCGGGCAATGTGCGCGAGCTCGAAAACCGCGTGAAGCGTGCCGTGATCATGGCCGATGGCAAACTGGTCGGCGCGGGCGATCTCGACCTGCAGGAAAGCGGGGAGGATCGCGACGATGTGCTCAATCTCAAGAGTGCGCGCGAGGATGCCGACCGGCGTGTGATCCGTCACGCGCTGGCGCGCAGCGAAGGCAATATCTCGAGCACCGCCAAAATGCTGGGGATCAGCCGCCCGACGCTTTACGACCTGCTCAAGCAATACGGGCTGCAGGCCTGACGGGGGAAGGCGAAACCGTCTCCACTCGACAAGCCCGCACCATGCGGGCAGTTGTCCGGGATGCGTTGGCGCCTCTCGCTTTTTGCTGATCCGATGATCGCCATCCTGCTGGTGGCGACCTTGCTGGCGCTCGCGCTGCCGGCCGAAGGTGAGTTGCGCGAAACAGCCCGGCTGGTCTCGAGCATCGGCATCTTCCTGCTTTTCCTCGTCAACGGGATGCGTGTCCCTCGCGGCGAGATAGCCCTGGGGCTGCGGAACTGGCGCTATTTCGGCCCGCTGATGCTGTGGGTGTTCGGCGTGATGGCACTGGGCGGGATGGGCTTCGCGGCACTGGCGGCGCCGCTCCTGCCGCCGCTGGTGGCGCTGGGCTTCCTGTTTCTCGGCACTCTGCCATCGACCATCCAGTCGGCGACTTCCTACACAACACTGGCGGGAGGCAATATCGCGCTTGCCGTGGTGGGTGCGGCGCTGATCAACATTGCCGGTGTGTTCGTCACTGCGCCGCTGTTCGCGCTTATGGCCGGCAGCGCGACAGTGGATGTGGGCTATGAAGCGATCATCCGGATCGGGATGATCCTCGTCCTGCCATTCATGATTGGCCAGGCGCTGCAGGATTGGACCGGAGAATGGGTGCGCGAACGCAAGGCGCGGATAGTGTGGCTCGACCGGACCGTAATCGGGATCGCGGTCTATGTCGCGATGTCTGGTGCAGTGGAGCAGGGCTTGCTCCATATGTTCGGCGGGGCAATCTGGGCATGGCTGCTCGCGCTTACAGTCGCGTTCCTGCTGCTCGCGCATCTGGCGGCATGGTGGGCCGGAGGACTGCTCGGATTTCCTCGCGCCAACCGAAAAGCCTTCATGTACGCCGGTGCGCAGAAAAGCGTGGCCATCGGGGCGCCGCTTGCTGCGATCCTCTTCAAGCCCGAGGTCGCCGGCTTCGTGATCGCGCCGCTATTGCTCTATCACCTGCTGCAGCTGTTGATGGCGGCCCCGCTGGCTAGCCGTCTTGCGCGGCATTAAGGTCGATCATCTCGCTACCTTCGCGGCGGTTATGCCGCACCGACCACCAGAACGACAGGCCGATCAGAGTCGCCCCGATCAGGCCGGTGATCGTCTCTGGAATGTGGAACTTGGCCGATAGCAGCATGATCGCGCCAAGCACGATGATCGCCCAGAATGCGCCGTGTTCGAGATAGCGGTACTGCGCCAGCGTGCCGGTCTGCACCAAATGGATTGTGATCGAACGCACGAAGATCGCGCCCACAGACAAGCCCAGCGCAATGATGATCATGTTGTTCGAGAGTGCGAAGGCGCCGATCACGCCGTCGAAGCTGAAGCTTGCGTCGAGCACTTCGAGGTAGAGGAACCCGCCAAGGCCTGACTTCACGATAACCCCGGCGGCACGCTTTTTCGCCTCGTGCTGCTCCAGCAGGGCAGCGATGGCGTTCACACCGATATAGGTCAGCAGTCCCAGGATACCCGCCGTCAGGAAGGTATTCGCATCTTCAGGGTCGAGCATGGTCGACACGCCATAGATCAACGCCAGTACGAGGCCGATTTCGACAGCTGGAACGGTCGAGAAGCGATTGATATTGCGCTCCAGCACCGCGATCCAGTGAATCTCTTTGTCTTCCTCGAAGAAGAAGGCGAGCCCTACCATCGCAAGGAACGCGCCACCGAACCCGGCAATCCCGATATGCGCTGCGGATACGATCCGTTGGTATTCCTCGGGATTGTTGAGCGACAGGTTGATCGCATCGATCGGTCCGAGCTTTGCTGCAATGGCAACGATGGCGATCGGAAACACGATACGCATGCCGAACACTGCAATAAGGATACCCCAGGTGAGGAAGCGGCGCTGCCACACCGGGTCCATGTTCCGCAGAACCGTGGCATTGACCACCGCATTGTCGAAGCTGAGCGAGACCTCGAGGATCGACAGGACGAAAACGATCCAAAGGATGCCCAGCGTGGCAGTGATGTTCTCAGTGCTGGCCCAGCCGTACCACACCGCAAGTGCAAGGCAGACGGAGGAGAAGGCTAAAGAGAAGCCGTAGTATCGGATCAATGTTTGCATGGTCGCGTCAGGCCTTGGGCTGGTAGGTCTGGTCTTCGGTCGGGAAACTGCGATTGCGCACTTCCTCCGCATATTGCGCGACCGTCTTCTCGATGATGCCGGCAATGTCCTCGTAGCGTTTTACGAAGCGCGGCACGCGGTCGAACATGCCCAGCATGTCTTCGGTTACCAGCACTTGCCCGTCGCACTGGGCCGATGCTCCAATACCGATGGTGGGGCAGGAAACTGCCTTGGTGGCCTCGATCGCAATTGGTTCAACCACCCCTTCGATCACGATCGCAAAGGCACCAGCCTCGTTGAGCGCCTTGGCGTCATTGACGATCTTTTCTGCTTCCGCATCGCTGCGTCCGCGCGCGCCATATCCGCCCAGAACATTGACCGCCTGCGGGGTCAGCCCGACATGGCCCATCACCGGGATGCCGCGCTGGTTCAGGAACGCGACCGTTTCTGCCATTGCCGCGCCGCCTTCCAGCTTCACTGCCGCCGCGCCGCTCGCCTTGAGCAGGTAGGCCGCGCTTTCGAAAGCCTTTTCCTTCGACGCTTCGTAGGAGCCAAAGGGCATGTCGACCACCACCACCGAGTGATAGGAGCCCCGAACGACTGCCGCCGCGTGATTTGCCATCATCTCGAGCGTGACGGGCACGGTTGAATCGAGCCCGTAGATTACTTGCCCGAGCGAGTCCCCCACCAGCAGGATATCGCAATGCGTATCGAGTAACTGCGCCTGGCGCGCGGTGTAAGCGGTGAGCATCACGATGGGCTGCTCGATCACGCCACCCTTCTTACGCTGCCTGATTGCGGGAACGGTTAGCCGCCGCATTGGTTGCGGTGTGGGGTGGGAACGGCTGGTTGCCGTGTCGAGCTGGAAAGTCGTGGACATGGCGCGCTTTTAGCCCAGCCGGGGATTTGCGCAAATGCCCGCTCGACTGGACTGGCAAATCGGGGCAGTAACCGCCCTCCGCAGGTCGCCCACGGCAATGATATAAGGGAATACAGATGGTTGCAGTACCCGATAAAGATTCCGGAACCACCGCAACGAAGCGAGAAGGCTGGTCATCGCGGACCGCCTTTGCTTTGGCTGCGATCGGGGCCGCGGTCGGGCTGGGCAATCTCTGGCGCTTTCCGGCGGAAGCGGGCGAGAATGGCGGCGGCGCTTTCGTGCTCTTTTATATCCTCTGTGTGCTGCTGATCGGCTTGCCCGTGTTGCTGTCTGAAACTCTGATCGGGCGGCATGGCCAAGCCTCTGCGCCTGAGAGCGTGCGCCGCGTGGCAATCGAGAGCGGTGCATCGAAGCATTGGGACATCTTCGCCTCGATCGGCGTGTTCGCTGCGTTCCTGATCCTGAGTTTCTACTGCGTGGTCGGCGGCTGGGTGCTCTATTACATTGGCGTTTTCATCAACGACCTGTTCCATACCGGCGTTGTGGGCGGTGCGTTCCAGGGTCGTCCGGCCGAGGACATCGAAAGCCTATTGCCCGGCCTGTTCGGTGACGGCCAGTTGATGGTCGGGCTCCAACTGCTGTTCCTATGCATCACTGCGTATTTCGTGGCGCGCGGCGTATCGAAGGGTATCGAATGGGTGGCGACCTGGATGATGCCCGCATTCTTCGTCCTGCTCATCCTGATTACCGTCTATGGTTTCGCGACCGGCGCTGCGAGCGAGACCATCGCCTATCTCTTCACCTTCGATTTTTCGAAGCTGACCCCGCAAGTGATGCTTGCAGCTGTCGGACAGGCGTTCTTTTCGCTGTCGCTGGGCGTCGCGGGGATGATCACTTACGGCGCCTACGCCGGGCGCGACGTCAATCTGGGCAAGACGACGGGTATCATCGCGAGCGCCGATACCGCCGTCGCGCTGATTGCCGGGCTGTGCATCTTCCCGATCGTGTTTGCCGCCGGCCTTTCCGTCTCTGCAGGGCCTGGCCTGATGTTCCAGTCCTTGCCGGTGGCTTTCCAGAACATGCCGGTCGGATCGCTAGTGGGTGTCGCTTTCTTTGTGATGGTTGCCTTCGCGGCGCTGACGAGTTCAGTGTCGCTGCTTGAGGTTCCGACGTCATGGATGATGGAACGGTTCAGCATTTCGCGCGTCGCAAGCGTCCTGATCGTCGGGACAGGGGCAGCGGTGCTGGGGGCGTTGGCGGCACTGTCCTTCAACGACATGGCCGATTTCCGTCCGCTTGCGCTCATTCCGCTGTTCGCCGAGGCAAATTTCTTCGACGCGCTCGATGGTGTGACGTCAAAGCTGTTCATGCCGATCGGTGCACTGCTTACCTGCATCTTCGTGGGCTGGGTGGCCGATCCGGAGTTGATCGACAAGGAAAACGGTCTTGAAGGCTCGCTACACAAGCTCTGGCGCTTCCTTGTGCGCTATCTCTGCCCGGCGGCGCTGATCGGGATCATGGTGAGCGGCCTTTCGGCCTAGGAATTCGTTTTCCTTGCCGGAGAATGAAGGGTAACTGTGTACCCATCGGGGAGGGTAGGGATCTCCTCCCGTGATTGGGGAGTACTCTATGCTATTGGACCGGGTTAAGCCGCTCGACGCAATTCTTGCGACGGCGAAGAAGAAGTCGTTGCACCGTACGCTGGGCTGGTTGCAGCTCACCTTGCTGGGGATCGGTTGCGTTATCGGCACGGGGATTTTCGTGCTGACCGCCGTCGGCGCGCAAAAGGCCGGGCCGGGACTGATGGTCGCTTTTGCCATTGCCGGCCTTGTCTGCATCGTCGCCGCGCTCTGCTATGCTGAGATCGCAGCGATGATCCCGGTGGCCGGTAGCGCCTACACTTACAGCTACGCGACCATTGGCGAATTCTTCGCCTGGACCGTCGGTTGGGCGCTGATCATGGAATATGCGATTGCCGCCAGCGCCGTTTCGGTCGGCTGGTCCGGCTATTTTACCGGTACGATCCTCAACGAGTTCCTGGGCATACATTTGCCGACCTGGCTCAGCGCCGGTCCGTTGGCACTGGGCGGAGCGGAAGGCGGGCTGATCAACCTGCCTGCTCTGATGATCGCACTGCTCGTCACCGGTCTGCTGGTGATCGGCACCAGCGAAAGCGCCAAGGTCAATGCCATCCTCGTGGCGATCAAGGTGACTGCGCTGACGGCCTTCATCGCGCTCACGCTCAGCAGCACCGAATTCAGCGCGGAGAAGTTCAATCCCTTCCTGCCGGCAGGCCTTTTCGGCGGTTGGGGCACGGGCGTCGGCGCGGTCGGCGCAGCTGCGACCATGTTCTTCGCCTATGTCGGGTTCGACGCGGTTTCGACCGCGGCAGAAGAAACCAAGGACCCGCAGCGCAACGTACCAATCGGTCTGGTCGGTTCGCTGCTGTTCTGCACCGTGTTCTATATCCTCGTGGCTGCTGGTGCCATTGGCACGCTAGGCGGACAGCCGATCATGGATGCCGCCGGATTCCCGCTGGAGGCTGGATCGGCAGAACTGGCGCGGCAATGCGCCATGCCCGAACACGCCGAGGCGCTGGTCTGCTCGAATGAGGCGCTGGCGCATGTGCTGCGCGCGATCGGTTTCTCCGGCATCGGCAACATGCTGGGCATCGCGGCTTTCCTTGCACTGCCTTCGGTCATTCTCGTGCTGATCTTCGGCCAGACGCGCATCTTCTTCGTGATGAGCCGTGACGGGCTGCTGCCCGAGAAGCTGAGCACCGTGCATCCCAGATTCAAAACCCCGCATGTCGTGACGATCATGACCGGCCTCGCAGTGGCGGTTGCCGCAGCCTTTTTCCCGGTCGGCCAGCTGGCAGACATTTCCAATGCCGGTACGCTCTACGCCTTCCTGATGGTGGCGGTGGCCGTGATGGTGTTGCGGGTGAAGGACCCGACACGCCAGCGGCATTTCAAGGTGCCGGCAATCTGGCTGGTTGCGCCGCTCACGATCATCGGCTGCGTCCTGCTGTTCTTCAACCTTCCAAGCGCTGCGATGTTGTTCCTCCCGGCGTGGGGTGCGCTCGGACTGCTGGTCTATTTCTTCTATTCCCGCAGCCGCAGCCACCTTGGGCGCGGGATCGTCGAAGTGGTCGATGACGTGGCGGGTGAGGAACTGATGGTTCCGATCCACCCGCCGCATGAGTGATCTGCGTCTGGGATGATTTGCGAAGGGGTCGCCTGCGGGCGGCCCCTTTTCTTTTGTGCGCGATTGCGAATCGGGACTGGATGGAACATAATAAGAACAAATGAGTCGTTCCTATATGTTCCATCCTGCCGTCCATTCCCCGAAAACGCCGCCGCTCGCTGTCACTGGCGAGGGTGCCGCTGCGCTGCTGCGTACCCGCCTGCCGCACTGGCGGCCGGGCTTGGCCGCGCCCGCGCACAGCGAGGTTTTTGCAAGCGGCGATCAAGCGAGCGGGGCGGGGCTGGCGCTCGCTCTGGCGCGCGATGCGCTGAAAGCGGCCGGGCGATCCGGCCCGGCGCAAGAGGACCGGCGCCAGCTGCTGTGGGTGCAGGATCGTGCAGCGGTGAGATTGACCGGGCGCCCTTATCGCCATGGCCTGCCGCCAGAATTGCGCCACCGGTTGATCCACGTCGAAGCCCGGACTCCGGAGGACGCGTTGTTCGCATTGGAAGAGGGGCTGCGCTGCCGCGACCTGGCGTTCGTGCTGGGTGAAATCGCTGGCAATCCGCGCGCGCTGGATTTCACCGCTTCGCGCCGGCTCAGCCTCGCAGCGGAGAAGCATGGTGTGCCGTTGTGGCTGGTGCGGCTAGAAGCGCAGCCCGAGCTTTCCTCTGCCCGGATGCGCTGGAAAGTGGCGGCTGCACCTTCGGCTCCTACACGCTGGAACACGACTGCGCCGGGCCACCCTGCCTGGCATGCTGAACTGTTCCGCGCACGGTCGTATCCACCCGGGGAATGGAGCTTGAGCGATGACGGCAACAGCCTCGCCGCCGCTCGACCGCACAGCAGCCCTGAAAGGGCCGCCGCGCCGGATCATGTCGATCTGGTTCGCGCAGTTTGCGGTCGATCGCTGGCGGCTCTCTAACGGCTTCAGGCGCGGTGAAGGCGCGGATGCCGCGCCGACTGTGCTGATTGCCGAAACGGCGCATGGCCCGCGCATCGCCGCAGCCAATGACGCAGGGCGAGCTGCCGGCGCGCGGGCGGGCATGATGCTGGCCGATGCACGTACCCTGTGCCCCGCGATCACTGTCGCGCCATCGGATCCGGCAGGCGACCTCGCCTTGCTGGAGAAGCTGGCGCTGTGGGCGCAACGCTGGGGTCCATGGAGCGCGCTCGACCCTCCCGACGGGCTGGTCGTCGATGTCACGGCTGTGGCGCATTTGTTCGGGGGTGAGCGGCGCCTGATCGCCGATGCACGCGCTGCAATTGCCGCACGCGACCTCAGTGCCCGCCTGGCGATCGCGCCCACTGCCGGTGCGGCCTGGGCGCTCGCGCATTACGGGCCGGATGGCGCGATCCTGGGCCCGGGCAACGATGCCGCGATGCGCCTTGCCGAATTGCCAGTGGCGGCGTTGCGGCTCGATCCCGATGTACTCACCGTGCTACGCAGGCTGGGGCTCAAGCGGCTTGGCGAACTTGGCGGAGTGGGGCGGGACGCGCTGCAGCGCCGCTTCCGCAACCGCAAGTCACCCTCGGCCAATCCGCTGGTGCGGATGGACCAGCTGCTTGGCCGCGTGCCCGAACCGCTGCTGCCGGTGGTGCCGCAGGACATTCCGCTGGTCGAGCGGCGCCTGCTCGAACCGATCCGCCACCGCGAGCTGCTGGACCAGGTGCTGCGCGACCTTGCCGCCGATATGGCGCGCGAGCTTGAAGGGCGGGGCGAGGGCGCGCGGCGGCTCGAGCTGGGGCTGTGGCGGGTCGATGGCGAAGTCATAACCCGTGCGCTTGAGCTTTCCGCATCCACTCGCGATCCAGCGCACATCTGCCGCCTGTTCGGCGCCAAGCTCGATGGTGTGGATGCCGGTTTCGGGATCGAACTGCTGCGCTTGCGGGCCAGCTGGGCCGAGCCGCTTGCACTCGGCCAGCGCGATATCGAAAGTGCGGCGGAATCGCATGGCACATCGCTCAATGCCTGTATCGACCGGCTTACCGTCCGCCTTGGGCCGCAGGCGGTGCGCCGTCCTGTCCCGCATGCCAGCCACTTGCCTGAGCGGGCGCAACGCTGGCAGCCCCCGTTGGAGCCCGAACCTGCGAGCCAGGGCGAGCTGGCGTTTCACCAGCGCCCGCTCAAGCTGCTCGATCGGCCCGAGGCGATCGCGGTGCTCTATGCCACGCCCGATGGCTATCCGCGTTCGTTTCGCTGGCGCGGCGCGGTGCGCGAAGTGGTGAAGGTGGAAGGGCCCGAGCGGATCGCGCCCGAATGGTGGCGCGAACGCTCCAGCGCGCGGCTGCGCGATTACTATCGTATCGAGGACGAGAAGGGGCGGCGATACTGGATCTATCGCCACGGCCTGGCTGGTGACGGGCGCGGCGATTTGCCGCTCTGGTATCTGCACGGGCTTTACGGTTAACGCTCAAGTTACGATAAAATAACGGAAATTGGTGATAGACATTTCTTTACGGTTTTTCGGCATATAGAACCGATGGAAGAAACTGGTTCGACACGCTCTTCAGATCGCAAGCGGCTCGACCTGCTGGTGCAGGGCCGGATGCGTTCGCGCACGCTCTACGTCGAAGTGATCGACGTGTCTGAGGGCGGCTGCAAGATCAAGGGGCGCCATGGCTTCGCCGAAGAAGGCGAGAAGGTCAGCCTGCGGATCGACGGCGTTCGTACGCCGCTGGGCAAGATCGTGTGGGTCGATGGCGAGTGTGCGGGGATCGCCTTCGAGGGCAAGATGCACCCGGCGATCGTCGATCATCTCTATCACGAGCGGCTCAAGCGCAAGCCGGCATCGGGCAAGAGCAAGGCAGCCTGATCCTTCACTGTGGTGCTTCAACCGGGCATGTTCCGGTTGAAAGTCTATATAAGAACATATAGTGAACAATACTCGGCTGAATTCAGCCGCTGACCTTGTGAACCATGCCCAATGCACCGCTGACACCTGCCAAACGCCGGATTGAGCTCGACCCCGATGCGGTCGAGCCGCCACCGCGTGCCTGCTTTGTCGAGTTGGGGCTGGTGAGCTGTTTCAGCTTCCTGCGCGGGGCATCCGATGCGGTCGACCTGGTGAGCAGGGCTCGCGCGCTCGGCTACGATGCGATCGGGATTGCCGATGCCAATTCGATGGCTGGCGTGGTGCGCATCCATACCGAAGCGAAGGCGCTCAAGCTGCGGCCGGTGATCGGCACTAGGATCGAGACGATCGAAGGGCTCATCTTCCTTGCCTATCCCGTCGATCGTGCGGCCTATGGGCGGCTATGCCGGCTGATCAGCGCCGGGCGAATGGCGACGATCGACGGCGAATGGCAGGAGAAGGGCGCTTGCGACATCTCGCTACCGATGCTCGCTGAACATGCAGAGGGCGTGCAACTGGTCCTGTTGCCGCCCGATGATTTGCAGGAGCGTTTCACCATTCCCGCCTGGGCCGGCAATGTCGTGATGCTTGACGGTCGTGAGCTGTCGGAAACGGTCTCTGGCAGCTTTGCCGAATTGCTTCCGCACCTGACGGCGGGTTTGCCGACATTGCGCTTCCTTGCGGCCAGCTATCTCTATCGCGGGGATGATGTGGCGCGGATCACCCGGCTCGACGCCTTGGCGCGGGTCAATGGCCTTTGCCTGCTGGCAACCAATGACGTGCATTATCATGCGCCCGAACGCCGCCCGTTGCAGGATGTGATGACCGCGATCAGGCACAAGACCACGGTCGCCAGAGCCGGGCACCTGCTCGCCGCCAATGCCGAGCGGCATCTGAAGTCGCCGGAAGAAATGCAACGCCTGTTCGCGCGCTGGCCGCATGCGATTGCGGCCGCGCGCGAAGTGGCCGATGCCTGCCAGTTCAGCCTCGACGAACTGCGTTACGAATATCCCGAGGAAATCCATCCCGATGGGATGACGCCGCAGCAATATCTCGAAGCCGAGACATGGAAGGGTGCAGACCGGCGCTATCCGGAAGGCGTGCCTGACAGCGTGCGCGGCACGCTGAAGCGCGAACTGGCGCTGATCGGCAAGCTCGATCTCGCGCGCTATTTCCTCACCATCAAGGATATCGTCGATTACGCGCGTGGGGTCGATCCGCCGATCCTGTGCCAGGGGCGCGGTTCGGCCGCCAATTCGGCAGTGTGCTATTGCCTCGAGATCACCAGCGTCGACCCGGCACGGCACCAGCTGCTGTTCGATCGCTTCATCTCCGAGGAACGCAAGGAGCCGCCCGATATCGATGTCGATTTCGAGCATGAGCGGCGCGAGGAGGTGATCCAGTACATCTATCGCAAATATGGCCGCCATCGTGCGGGCCTCACCGCCACGGTGATCCATTACCGCCCGCGCATGGCGATCCGCGAAGTGGGCAAGGCGATGGGGCTCAGCGAAGACGTCACCAGTGCGCTCGCACGCACCGTATGGGGCAGTTATGGGCGCGAGATTGGCGAGAAGCACGTTGCCGAAACGGGCATGGACATCACCGACCCGCACCTGAGGCGCGTGATCAGATTGGCCGAACAGATGATCGGCATGCCGCGTCATTTGAGCCAGCATGTCGGCGGCTTCATCCTCACCGAGAGCGCGCTCACCGAAACGGTGCCGATCGGCAATGGCGCCATGCCCGATCGCAGCTTCATCGAATGGGACAAGGATGACATCGAAGCGCTCGGCATCCTCAAGGTCGATGTGCTGGCGCTGGGCATGCTCACCTGCATCAAGAAATGCTTCGACCTGCTGGATGCGCATCATGGCCGCGCACTGACGCTGGCAAGCGTGCCGCGAGAGGATCCGGAGACCTACACCATGCTGCGCCGGGGGGATTCGCTCGGCGTGTTCCAGGTCGAGAGCCGGGCGCAGATGAACATGCTGCCACGCTTGCGCCCGCGCGAGTTCTACGATCTCGTCATCCAGGTGGCGATCGTGCGGCCCGGCCCGATCCAGGGCGACATGGTGCATCCCTATCTCAAGCGGAGGCGGGGGGCGGAGCCGGTGCAAATCCCCGCGCCTGCACCCGAATATGGCCCGCCTGACGAGCTTTCCAGCATCCTCGCGCGCACGCTGGGCGTGCCGATCTTCCAGGAGCAGGCGATGAAGATCGCGCTCGACGCGGCCAAGTTCTCTTCTGCCGAGGCCAACCGGCTGAGGAAAGCGATGGCGACCTTCCGCAGCCGCGGCATGGTGCACGAACTGGAAGACATGATGGTGGGGCGCATGGTCGCGCGCGGATACGATCCCGATTTCGCGGTGCGCTGCTTCAACCAGATCAAGGGTTTCGGCGAATACGGCTTTCCTGAAAGCCATGCGGCAAGCTTCGCGCACCTCGTTTATGTTTCTAGCTGGCTCAAATGCCATTTCCCGGCGGCCTTCGCCTGCGCGCTGCTCAATTCGCAGCCGATGGGGTTTTACGCTCCGGCGCAGATCGTGCGCGATGCGCGCGAGCATGGGGTCGAGATACTGCCGGCGGATGTGAACCATTCCATGTGGGACAATACGCTGGAGGAAGTCGGCGCGGCGGGCGAGGCGCGGGAAGGGCGGTTCGACCGGCACATTGCCATGCGGCTCGGCCTGCGCCAGGTAGATGGCCTGCCCGAACATGTTGCGGCGCGGATCGAGGCGGCGCGCGCGGAAGCTGGCGCGTTCGGCGACGTGACCGAGCTGCGCGAGCGGGCAGGGCTCTCGCCCGCGCATATCGAACGGCTTGCCAGCGCGGATTGCTTCGCGTCGCTGGGGCTGTCGCGGCGGCAGGCGCTGTGGGATGCGCGCAGCCTGATCGCTGCGCCCGACCTGCCGTTGTTCCGGGCTGCCGCCGAGCGCGACGAAGGCGCGGAGCATGCGCGAACGCTGCTGCCGCCGATGCCGCTTAGCGAGGAAGTGGTGAATGACTACCAGACGACGCGGTTGAGCCTGAAGGCGCATCCGATGGCTTTCCTGCGGGCTTCGCTGGCCGAGCGCGGCTTTGTGCGTGCCTGCGACCTGAGGGAACGCAATTTTCGCAGCATGGTGCAGGTCGCCGGGCTGGTGCTGATCCGCCAGCGGCCCGGCAGCGCCAAGGGCGTGTGCTTCATCACGCTGGAAGATGAGACCGGGGTGACGAACCTCGTGATCTGGCCTGACCTGATGGAGAAACAGCGTCGCGTGATCATGGGCGCGCGGCTGATGGAGGTGCGCGGCCGGGTCGAATATGACGACGAGGTCATCCATGTGATCGCACAGCACCTGACCGATGCGACTGATGCGCTTTACGGCCTGGCGGATGATCTACTCACTTCGCCGGTTGCGCGTGCCGACCATGTCAGCAGCCCGCTGACGGGACGCAATCCGCCAGTCATCCGTCCCCGGGATTTGCATTGCGAGCGAGCGCCGCCCAACCGCGGGCACCCGCGCAATTTGCGCATCCTCCCCAAATCGCGCGATTTTCACTGACTGGAAAAGTTAGACCGCTTCGAGCG
This sequence comes from Altererythrobacter sp. Z27, assembly GCF_052683155.1. Taxonomy (NCBI): domain Bacteria; kingdom Pseudomonadati; phylum Pseudomonadota; class Alphaproteobacteria; order Sphingomonadales; family Erythrobacteraceae; genus Altererythrobacter; species Altererythrobacter sp. Z27. The sequence goes on from NZ_JBQYMC010000001.1 coordinate 543,737, forward strand.
CGTATCCGGCCGAGCGGACGGTGCGGATCGGATCCTTCGCGCCGCCAAGCTCGATCGCCTTGCGCAGGCGCCGGATATGCACGTCGACCGTGCGTAGTTCGATATCGCTGCTGGTGCCCCACACGCCATCGAGCAACTGCCCGCGGCTGAACACGCGACCGGGGCTTTCCATGAAGAATTTGAGCAGCCGGTATTCGGTCGGGCCAAGCTTCAAATCCTTGCCGCGGCGCTGCACCTTGTGCGCTACCGGGTCGAGCTTGAGATCGCCCACAGATACCGTTTCGCCGGCCAGGGCAGGGCGGATGCGCCGCATTACGGCAGCGACGCGGGCGAGCAATTCGCGCGGGCTAAACGGCTTGGTCAGGTAGTCGTCGGCGCCGGTTTCGAGCCCGCGAACCCGGTCATCCTCGGCTTCGCGAGCGGTGAGCATGATGATCGGGACATGCGCTGTCTGCTTGTCGCGGCGCAAACGGCGACAGACTTCGATCCCGCTGGTGCCTTCGATCATCCAATCGAGGATGATCAGGTCCGGTGTGTCCTCGGCGGCGAGGATTAAAGCCTCATCGCCATCGGGAGTGCAGCGAACCGCATAACCTTCGTTGCGGAAACGGTATTCGAGCAGTTCGGACAGGGCCGGATCATCTTCGACCAAGAGCAGTTTTGCGGCAGACATGCGGCGCTTCACTCCTTAGATGCGCTTTCCGGCTCCTGCCCTTATGTCACTTTCAAGACAGAATGATGTCAGTCGTCATGATCGGGCGGATAAGTCCCGGTTGCGGCAAAATGCACCATCTCGGCCACATTTGTCGCATGGTCGCCGATGCGCTCGATATTGCGCGCGACGAAAAGAAGCTGTGCGGCGCTCGAAATAGTGGCAGGGTTTTCGACCATGTAGCTGACAAGGTTACGGAAAATGCTGTCGTAAAAAGCGTCAACCTTGGCGTCCGCGGCGATCACTTCGCGCGCCAGTTCAGGGTCGCGCGCGGCATAGGCGGTAAGCACGTCATGCACCATCTCGCCAGCCAGTTCGCCCATAGCGGGGAGCAAGGTCAGCGGTTCGAACCGCTTGCGATCCTGGATTTCACCCACACGGCGGGCAATGTTCTTCGAATAGTCGCCAATGCGTTCAACCACGCCGGCGATCTTCAGCGCCGCGATCACTTCGCGCAAGTCGTCCGCCATGGGAGCGCGCAAGGCGATTACGCGCACGGCGAGCTTGTCTACTTCCATTTCGAGCGCGTCGATCTTTTTGTCGCGCGCCACGATCTGGTCGGCCAGCACTTCGTCGCCGCGAACTAGCGCATCGAGCGCCTCGTTGATCGAAACCTCGGCCAGGCCGCCCATCTCGGCGATCAAGCCGCGCAGGCGGGTGATGTCCTCGTCGAATGCCTTGACTGTATGCTCGGCCATTACCCGTACCGTCCTGTGATGTAGTCCTTGGTCCGTTCTTCGATCGGATTGGTGAAGATGTCGGAAGTGTGGCCGTATTCAACCATCTTGCCAAGGTGGAAGAACGCAGTGCGCTGCGAGACGCGCGCGGCCTGTTGCATTGAGTGGGTGACGATCACGATGGCATAGCGATCGGTCAATTCGGCGATCAGTTCCTCGATCTTTGCGGTAGCGATCGGGTCCAGCGCCGAGCAGGGCTCGTCCATCAGGATCACTTCGGGATCGACCGCGATTGCGCGCGCGATGCAAAGGCGCTGCTGCTGGCCGCCCGAAAGCGCGGTGCCTGAATCGCTCAACCGGTCCTTCACTTCGTCCCAAAGGCCGGCGCGGGTCAGCGAACGCTGGACCACTTCGTCGAGCTCTTCCTTGGTCTCCGCCAGGCCATGGATGCGCGGGCCGTAGGCGATGTTCTCATAGATCGTCTTCGGGAAGGGGTTGGGCTTCTGGAACACCATGCCCACCCGCGCACGCAGCTGCACAACGTCCATTCCAGAGCGGTAGATATCCTCGCCATCGAGCTCGATCGTGCCTTCCACGCGCGCGGAAGGAATCGTGTCGTTCATCCGGTTGAGAGCACGCAGGAAAGTCGACTTGCCGCAGCCCGACGGGCCGATGAAGGCCGTGACATAGCTCGCGGGAATGTCGATCGAGACATTGTCGATCGCTTGCTTGTCGCCATAGTAGACCGAAACGTCCACTGCGCGCATCTTGGGGTCGACGACCTCCAGATTGGGATGGATTACAGTCACCACTTTTTCTCGAATTTGTTGCGGAGGTAGATTGCGAGGCCGTTCATCACCAAGAGGAACAGTAACAGGATAATGATCGCAGCGCTGGTGCGCTCGACGAAGCCGCGGTCGATCTCGTCGGACCACAGGAAGATCTGCACCGGCAGCACCGTTGCAGGCGAAGTGAAGCCGTCAGGCGGGGTCGCCACAAATGCGCGCATGCCGATCATCAGCAGTGGTGCGGTTTCACCCAATGCGCGGGCCATGCCGATGATGGTCCCGGTCAGGATACCCGGCAGCGCGAGTGGCAAGACGTGGTGGAACACCACCTGCACTGGCGAAGCGCCGATCGCCAGCGCGCCGTCGCGGATCGAAGGCGGTACGGCCTTGATTGCGTTGCGGCCGGAAATCACGATCACGGGCATCGTCATCAGCGCCAGCGTCATGCCGCCGATTAGAGGCGCCGAGCGGAAATTGGGGAATATCCAGAGGAACACCGCAAGGCCCAGCAGGCCGAAGATGATCGATGGCACTGCCGCCAGATTGTTGATCGAAACCTCGATCACGTCGGTCCAGCGGTTCTTGGGAGCGTATTCTTCTAGGTAGAGCGCGGCCAACACGCCAATCGGGAAGGCGAGCAACAAGGTCACGATCATGGTCAGGATCGAGCCCTTGAGCGCTCCCCAGATACCCACCTTCTGAGGGCTTGTGGCGTCGGCGCGTGAAAGGAAACCGGGGTCGAAATTGTTAGACAGCTTGCCTTCCGCCTCAAGCCGCTCCGCCAGCGCCCGGTCTTCAGGTGTGCCTTCGCCTTTGAGCGCAGCGGCAAGGTTGTCCGTTGCCGGAAGGCTGAACTGATGCGAGCCTTGCAGCAGTGAGGGGTCCTTGATCACTGCGGCTGCCACATCGCGCCATGCCTCGGTGCTCATCCCTGCAGCTGCCTCGCTGCCAAGCGATTGCTCCGCGTAGAACGCAACGACATCGGGCAGGCCCTGGATCTGCAGCGTCTGGAGGGCCCCAGGTCCGCTCAGGCTGTTGGCGTCGCCGGAAATCCCTGAGGCAGGAAAGTCGATGGCAACGTCAAGCTCGGCGCGCTGGAAGCCTGCGACGCCATTGAAAGTCATATTGCCCAGCAGGAAGATCAGCACAGCGACCGAAACGAGCACCGCGCTGAGCCCAGCCAGCTTGAACCGGCGTTCGGCAGCATAGCGCTTGGCGAGGCGCTTGCGAAACGCCTCGGTCCGCGTCGGCGCGATATGCGTGGATGTCACAGCGTCACTCATATGCTTCGCGGAACCGCTTGACGACGCGCAGGGCAACGAAATTGAGCCCCAGCGTCACGATGAACAGGACCAGGCCGAGTGCGAAGGCGCTGAGCGTGGCGGGATGGTCGAAGCTGCCTTCGCCCGTGAGCATGGCAACGATCTGGAAGGTGACAGTCGTCATTGCCTCAAGCGGGTTGGCAGTAAGATTGGCTGCGGCGCCTGCTGCCATGACGACGATCATCGTTTCGCCGATGGCGCGGCTGATCGCCAGCATCACGCCGCCGACGATTCCTGGCAGAGCGGCGGGCACCAGCACGCGGCGGATAGTTTCCGACGTGGTTGCGCCAAGTGCCAGGCTGCCATCGCGCATTGCGCTGGGCACGGCGGCGATTGAATCGTCTGCCATGGAGGACACGAACGGGATGATCATCACACCCATCACGACACCGGCGGCAAGGGCGCTTTCGCTCGACGCATTGGCGATGCCCATGGCCACAGCCGCATCGCGGATTGCCGGTGCAACCGTGAGCGCGGCGAAATAACCGTAAACTACGGTCGGAACGCCGGCGAGGATCTCCAGCGCGGGCTTGAGCCATGCGCGCAGGCGCGGGTTGGCATATTGCGTGAGGTAGATCGCGCTCATCAGCCCCAGCGGGATGGCCACGATCATGGCGATGATCGCACCGATGTAGATCGTGCCCCAGAACAGCGGAATCGCGCCGTATCGGCTCGGGTCCGGATTGTCGGGGTTGCTCATCGGGTCCGGGCCCCAATGCGTCCCGAACAGGAAATCAATCGGCGAGACCATTCCGAAGAAGCGGATCGTCTCGAACACGAGGCTGACGAAAATGCCGAAAGTCGTGAGGATCGCGACCAGCGAAGCCAGCAGCAGGATAGCCATGACGGCGCGTTCAACGCGCGTGCGGGCCGCAAAGTCCGGCTTGACCTTGAGGAAGGCGAAAATGCCGGTGAGCAGGGCAATCGCCGCAGCGATAGCTATGCCGATCAGGCGGAACCGCTGGATCGCATCGGCAAAGGGAGCGACCAGCGCTTCCGAATCCGGATTGAACACCGCTCCGCCACTGGCGGCGACCGAACGTGCCTCAGCCAGGATCGAATCGCGTTCGAAACCGAATTGCGGCAGGTTTTGAGCAGCAGGCGAGGCCAGCACGGCGTTCGTCACCAGTTGCGGCTCGATCATCGCCCACAGGACGGTAAAGGCCAGCAGGGGCACCACTACCCACAGCGCCACATACCATGCGTGATAATTGGGGCGTGCGGCAAGTCGGCGCGGCTCACCGTCTTTCTGGAAGCTCCACGCTTTCGCGCGCGCGGCGAGCCAGGCCGCAAGGCCAAGCCCGAGGGCGATCAAGAGCAAGGTAATCGAAGTCATCGGATTACTGTTAAAACCTGCACTTCTGTCCGGCGCTGGCAGCCAATGGGTTGGCTAGGCGGCGTGTGTTTCAAACTGGCGTAAGACCCGGACTGTCCTCGATCGGGCGTGGATTCGCACATGGCTCACGGCCCCAATGTTAAAGAAATGTGACAGTTTCATTACATTCCGTCCGGCTCATTCGTAGCGGCCGGAATCCGCACCACCACCGAAGTTCCTTTGCCCAGTTCGCTCTGGATGTCGAGACGCCCGCGGTGACGTTCAACAATGTGCTTTACGATCGCAAGGCCAAGGCCGGTTCCGCCCGAGGCGCGGCTACGACCCGGATCGGTGCGATAGAACCGACGGGTAAGGTGAGGCAGGTGATCGGCGGCGATGCCTTCGCCCTGATCGGACACTGTCAGGCGGGCCTGGCCGTCCTTTGCTTCTGCAAGTTCGACGGTGACCGACGATCCGGCCTCGCCATACTTGAGCGCATTGTCGACAAGGTTTCGCACCAATTGTTCGATTTGCTGCGTATCACCCTGAATTTGCATGGGTTGCTTGATCTCGAATTGTAGTCGTGCGGCGCGCTCATGCCCGGCAGCGTCGCGCGCGGCGCGTTCGACCACTGGCGCGAGATCGATCACTTCGGTCGGCTGGTCGTGCTTTTCGGCCTCAACGCGCGAGAGCGACATCAGGTCGCTCACCAGCGATTGCAGCCGGTGCGCTTCGCGCAGGATCGTATCGAGAAATTTCTGCGTAGTCGGCGCATCGAGGTCGCCATCGCGCAACGTCTCTACATAGCCGATGATCGAGGCTAGCGGAGTGCGCAGTTCGTGGCTCGCATTGGCGACGAAATCGGTATGCGCCCGGCTGATGTCGGCCTCGGCGGTTAGGTTGATCAGCTCGATCACCGACAGCTCGCCATCCACCTTCTGGCGGTTGATCCGCCAGATATCGCGCCGACGCACCAGCCCGCGGACGATGGCAGCGCCATTGCCTTTCTTTCCCAGCAATTTGATCGCTTCGGGCTGGCGGAAGGCCATGCGCGCATCCTGGCCGATCACGTGCTTGCCCAGAACCTTTTGTGCTGCCCGGTTGGCGATTGCGATCCGTCCGCGGTCAAGCACAAGCAGGGGAGTTGCCGAATGCTCGATCAGTTCGCCCATGTTCTCGCGCGAGATGATACCCGTCTTCGCGGGAGCGCTGGTCTGGGGCGGTTTGCTGCTGACGAGGTAGAGCGATCCTATCCAGATCACCAGCATGCCAAGGGCTATAAAGGCGTCGAAACCCAGCAAAACCAGCGCAAGCCCGGTGGCGAGCGCGATCAGGATTCCCGCAATCGGATGCTGCTGGCGATCGTCCATGGCGGGCGGGGCATACCAGAACCTCGCGGCAAGGAAAGCGCCAACAGGTCGCTGTCCCCCGCGAGGGGAAATTATGACAACAATGTGAAGGAGGTGGTGACCCCTACGGGAATCGAACCCGTGTTTCAGCCGTGAAAGGGCCGCGTCCTGACCGCTAGACGAAGGGGCCACGCTCGTTGCGAGAGCGCGCCAATAGGGGCGCGGGTGATTCCGGTCAACCCCAGTTTTTCGTCAATCCGCGAAGGCCGCGTCTTCCAGGTGAAGCTCCGCCTGAGGGCGTGCACCCCAATCGTCGATCTTGACCCGGCCTGCGAGGTGGAAACGCCTGCCCTGCGCGCGATGCAGGATCGTTTGCGCCATTTCGGTCTCGGCCGCGCGGAAGGCGATTGCCTTGAGCGAGCGCCCATCGTCTCCTGCGGCGATCACTCGCAAATGGTCTTGCCCGACGATATCGGCCTTCACGATTCGTACCGGCCCAACGGCCACTCGCGGGCCGGGCCAGCCGACTCCGAACGGCCCGGCCCGGTCGAGCGTTTCGACCAGGTCCGGAGTCAGGCCACCGGGCGCCACCGCAAGATCGAGCTGGATCGCCTGGCTTTCCAGCGCCCTGCCGACATCGCGTGCGAGCCGATTGTCGAGGAACTCGCCGAGCGGATCGATCTGGCTGCGCTCCACCGTGAGCCCCGCGGCCATGGCGTGGCCTCCGCCGGCGAGGAGCAGGCCCGATTCGCGTGCAGCGATGATCGCGGCCCCAAGATCCACGCCGGAAATCGAGCGACCCGAGCCCTTGCCGGTGCCACTGTCTTCATCGAGAGCGATGACAATGCTTGGCTTGCCGGTCTTTTCCTTGATCCGGCCGGCCACGATCCCGATCACGCCGGGGTGCCATCCTGCGCCTGAAAGCACGACGACCGATCGGTTGTGCTGCGAGGCCATTTGCGCCTCGGCGGCCTGCTGAACTTCGGCCTCGATCGCGCGGCGCTCCTCGTTCAATTGCGATAGCTGCTCGGCGATCTCGCGCGCTTCATCGGGATCGGAAGTGGTCAGCAGCCGCACGCCAAGCGTCGATTCGCCCACGCGCCCGCCTGCATTGATGCGCGGGCCCAATGCAAAGCCAAGATCGCTGCACTGCGGGGCGCGCTTCAGCCTGCTGGCATCGATCAAGGCGGCCATGCCGATGCGCTCGCGCCGCGACATGACCTTGAGCCCTTGTGCCACGAAAGCACGATTGAGGCCGTGAAGCGCCGCGACATCGGCGACCGTGCCGAGCGCGACAAGGTCGAGCAGCGCCATGAGATTGGGCTCTTGCCGATCCTCGAAGAATCCGCGCTCACGCAGCGTTCTCACCAATGCGATGGCGAGCAGGAAGGCCACTCCCACTGCGGCCAGATGGCCATGAGCGGCGGCGAGGTCGGATTCGTCCAGTCGGTTCGGGTTCACCAGGGCTGCCGCCAGCGGCAATTCCGGCGAGCATTTGTGGTGATCGACCACGATCACATCGACACCTGCGTCATGCGCTTGTTTGAGCGCCTCATGCGCCATCGCGCCGCAATCGACCGTGACAATCAGGCTCGAACCCGCTTCTGCCAGCCTGAGCAGCGCCTCACCGCTGGGGCCATATCCTTCGAGCAAGCGGTCGGGGATGTAATAGTTCGCATCGGCCCCCAGCTCTCGCAGCAAGTTGACGAAAAGGGCCGCGCTGGTTGCGCCATCGACGTCGTAGTCGCCATAGATCGTGATCGCCTCGCCGCTCAGCACTGCTTGGGCTATCCGCTCTGCGGCGGATTCCATGTCGCGGAACTCGCTCGGGTCGGGCAGGAATTCGCGCAAGGTGGGCGCCAGATTACGCGCGAGGTCTTCGCGTGTGACGCCGCGGGTCAGCAACAGTTGCGTGAGGATATCGTCTTCCAGGCCCGCCACGCCCGGTTCGATCTCCATATTGCCTCCGCGCCAATGCCAAGCACGACCGGACAGGGACGACGCGACGCCAAGCACATGGGAAATCGATCGGGAAGCCATAGCCAATACCTACCCGATCGGCGCGAGCGCGAGAAGGCTGCAAGATTGACTTTCGACATCTTGGCCAGTCTGGTGCGGCAGATGGCAGAGGGAAGACTCCTGATCGCATGGCATAGCCGCACCGGCGCGAGCGAGGCGCTTGCAGAGGCGGCAGCTCAAGGGGCGGGCGATGCAGCGCGCCTGATGCGAGCCGACGAAGTGCAGCCGGAGGATATCATTGGCGCACGAGCATACCTCTTCTTATGCCCTGAAAACCTCGCATCGATTAGCGGATCGATGAAGGAAATGTTCGATCGCTGCTACTATCCGGTTCTCGGCCGGATCGAAGGACGAGCTTACGCCACGATCATTGCCGCAGGGTCCGACGGGGAAGGCGCGCAACGCCAGATCGACCGGATTGCCACTGGCTGGCGATTGCGGCGCGTGGCCGATCCGATCATCGTCAACCTCCATGCGCAAACGCCGGAAGAAATCATGGCGCCAAAGCACATCGAAAGCGCTCAGCTAGCTTTGGCGAGCGAGCTTGGTGCCGCTCTGGCGCAAGGTATCGAGCTCGGAATTTATTGAAGTTTCAAAGTCAAATGCCTCCAATCTGGAGCAAACAAGACTCGACGCCGCCTGAAAATAGAGTCACTATCCAATTTAGGCATGCAGGCAGGAGCGGGCGGCTGGTCGTAAGTATGACGGATGGCCGGGACAACCATGCACGGCATGTCGTGCGAGGGGTATTCTTACTCTTTTCGCGCAATGAGCGCCCCGATCGAGCCGCAATACGCGATTTCGTCAAAGCGCATCCGGCAATTTCGCTCACGCACGATCCGTCATCGCAAGCGCAACTGCACCTTGTCGGTGAAGCGGAGGTGACTCACGCCACTCCATCGAACGACGATAGGGGAGGCCATGGTGAACTCGTCTGGCTGGAACTGCTGCGCGAAGGGCTTACATTCGACATCGCAGGCCTTTTGCCGGGGACAGGCTTCGAAATCCCCCCGTGTGACCATCAATTCGACTACCGCGAGGAAATCTGTCGAAGCCGCCTCGAAGCGGTTCGGCTCACGCCCGGTTCACACCTCGCCGGGGGCGAGGCCAGCCTGCCTGTATTGCGAAGCATGTTTTCGCTCACGCGCGAGCTGGTGCGGCATTTCGAGGCGATTGAAGCAATCGCCTGGCCTCCATCGTCGAGCCTGATCGGCAGACGCTTCTTCGAATCCACAATTGCTGCCTGGCTTGAAGGTGGAGCCTTTCCCGCGCTTGGCCTGACTGCGTTCCGCGAAACGCTCGATGGCGGGCTGGTGAGTGTCGGGCTCGAATTCCTGATTGGCCAGGAACTGCGCATCGAACCCTCTCTTGCGGGAGACAAGGTTGCGGCCACCCGCCTGGGCGTGCGGCTGGTGAACCAGTTGGTGCTGTCTGGCGCGGTTGAACGAATGGAACAAATTATCGGTCCCGATGGCCAAAGGCTGCAACTTGAACCCTCAAGCAATGGCAGGTTTGTCCGCGTCTGGACTGGCTGAACCGGATGGGGGATTTCTCAGGGACTGCCCGCGCCAATCGTCCCTTCATCCCCTTTCGAGCGGTAAATCGCAAGCAATGCCCCGATTACGACCCTGCACTCCAGCGGCACCATCTCTTGCCGCGTCAATTGCTGTCACAGCGATGCTTTGGCGCGATGTTCGAGAGCATCGGCACACGGCGGGTTGGCTTCGATGATTTCCGCGCGAACGGCTTGCTGTTACCAGCGACCGAGAAACGCGCCGCCAGCATTGGCATGCCCCTGCATCGTGGCCCTCACCGCGAGTACAATGCCATCGTGATCGAGCGGGTAGGGTGCATCGAGCATCGCTGGTCCTACTCAAGGGCGCGCGCGCCGGAGGAGGTGCTTGAGGAAGCGATCTTTCGCTTGGCACTGCTGCAAAGCGCGCTTCGCACCCGCTTGCTGTCTGAGCGCCGCAAGATGGTGCTCAATCGGAAAGACCCGCTGGGAACAGGTTTCGACTTCAGCGAGCTCGACGCAATGGCCGAGACCCTATGGCAGGCGACCTAACAGGCCCAGGGCTTGTAGGCTGACTTTGCCGCGAGCTCGGCCTTGCCCGCATGGTATTCCCGTTCAAGCCGGGCCACGAGGTCTTCGACCGAACCGACATGTTTGATCGCGCCAACGCCCTGGCCAGAGCCCCAGATATCCTTCCACGCCTTGGCCTTGGTGTTGCCGCCGCTGCCGAAGTTCATTTTTGAAGGGTCGCTTACCGGCAGGTCGTCCGGATCGAGCCCGGCAGAGACGATCGAACTGCGCAAATAGTTGCCGTGAACGCCAGTGAAGAGATTGGTGTAGACAATCCCTTCGGCGCTGCCTTCGACGATTGCGTCCTTGTACCGCTGGTCGGCATTGGCTTCCTTCGTGGCGATGAAGGCGCTGCCCATATAGCCGAAGTCGGCGCGCATCGCCTGCGCGGCCAGGATCGAATAGCCATTGGCGATCGAGCCGGACAGCGCGACCAGCCCGTCGAACCATTCTCGAATTTCCTGCATCAGCGCAAAGGGCGACAGTGACCCGGCGTGCCCGCCAGCGCCGGCGGCTACCGGGATCAGGCCGTCGGCTCCCTTTTCGATCGCCTTTTGCGCGAAGCGGTTGTTGATCACGTCATGCATGGTGATGCCGCCCCAATTGCGCACCGCCTGGAAAACTTCTTCGCGCGCGCCAAGTGAAGTGATCACCATCGGCACCTGCCACTTCTCGCAAGTGGCCATATCGGCGTCGACGCGGTCGTTTGACTTATGGATGATCTGGTTGACGGCGAAGGGAGCCGCAGGGCGGTCGGGGTTCTCGCGATTGTGCTTGGCCAGTTCCTCTGTGATCTGATGCAGCCATTCGTCGAGCAGCGATTGCGGGCGAGCATTCAGCGCCGGGAAACTGCCGATAATCCCTGCCTTGCATTGCGCGATCACCAGTTCGGGGCCTGAAACGATGAACAGCGGTGAGCCGATCAGCGGAAGTCGCAGGCGGTCGAAGGGTGCAGGAAGGGCCATCGGGTACTCCGTTCAAAACACTGTTTGACGGATCGATTAGGCAGCGCCGCTGCCGCTGTCGAGGCCCTGATTTTGCTAGGCCCCCGAGCGTTCCGATGCCGTAGCGTCAGGCTGCTGGCAGGATATGTTCGATGCCGTAGAAGCGTGCCGCATTGCCCGCGTAAAGCGCGCGCTTCTCATCGGCGCTCGCGCCCAGGGTGATACGCTTGAAGGCATTCCACAACACGGGATAATCCGCGCCCCAGTAATCGACGGGATAGTTGCTTTCGAACATCGCCCGGGAAGGACCGAAAGCTTCGATGCAGGTTTCGATATAGGGGCGCCACATCGCGCCAAGATCTTCGGAGCTGAAGCCTGCCGCCGGGCCCTTCTCGGGTAGCCCGCAGAATGCCATCGCGAGCCCGCCGAGCTTGACGACCACATTCTCGCATTTCGCAAGCTCGTGGATGTTGTGCCGCCAGGTGTCGAAGCGCTCGTGCAGCTTGCCGTGATAGCTCGCGATATTGAGCGGTGTCCCGCAATGGTCGAGGCAAATGGGCTGGTCGGGGAATGCGCGGGCAAGGTCGAGAATGTCGGGCAATTGCGGTTCGAGCAGCCAGGCATCGAAGGTCAGGCCCATGCGCCCAAGATGGGTGAAGCCTTCCCGGAAAGTCGCATCTCGATAGAGGCCTTCCGGGGCGTGGAACGGGGCACCGAGCACTTCGGGGTCGGCGTCCCACGCGGCCTGATGGCGGATGCCGCGGAAGCGGTCGGGCGCGGCGGCCTGCAGCCTTTCGAGCACGGGTGCTGCCTTGTCTCCCAATTGGAGATTGGCGTGTCCGATGATCGCTGCACAGGCACGCAGCGGGCCGTAAAGCCCGCAGGCTGATTGTGCGGCGACGCCGTTCACGAACTCGACTTCGCCGACGACCTTCATATCATCGCTCGCATCGGCCCGGTAGAATGCGCCGCACTCCATGAAGACGGTGCCAATTACATTGTGGCCGCTGGTCAGGTGGGCGTGAAGCTCGTCGAACGTGTAATAGGCGTTGTCGCCCAGTGCCTCGATGAAGGGATGCTGAGGTTCGGGAAAGGCTCCCATCAGCGGTCGCAAGTCCCACAAATGGTGATGCGGGTCGATGATCGGCAGGTCGGGTTCGAGAATTTCTTCGGTCATATCAGGCACCTCTCCACTCCACCCATCTCACCCGCAAAGCTGCACAGATCAAACTGTCTAAAGAGACGAAACGGTTCTATTCCGGTTCGTACTGTGGCCAGTTCGGCTCGGCCCAGCTGTTCAGTTCCACTTCCACACCTTGGTCGATCCGTCCTGCGACTATGCGCGTTGCCTCCAGCAAGCCATCGCGGCTCGTGATAAGGCAATCGCTTCCGTCCAGCTCGATACCTTCGATTGCACCAAGCTCCTCATCGCATGGCGGGTCGTAAAAATCGACGCGGCGCTCACTGACATGCGCGACTGCAAAGAGCAGGAATGACCCTTCACCCGCGAATTGCACCGCATACCATTCGTTCATCGCTTCATGGACGAACAGCGACATCACTTCATCGTCGCTGTGGTAGACGTAGCCGCCGCCCGGGATCATCTGGAGTTCGACATCGACCGGGTCCTCTCCTTGCGGATGAAACCGATAGGGCCCTGCCTCGATCGGCTGCACAGAACCGGCTTGGAATATTACAGGCCCCTTGGAATACCAGCAGGCACTTAGAGTTGGCGCGAGCGCCACGATCATCAGCGCGCCGAGAAAACGTGGTGCCATGATCCCCTCCGCTTCGTCCAGCCGACCCTCGTTTATCGCATATCGCGTTTGGGAAGGAAAATCATCAAGGCCTTTGATTTGGCGACTTGCGCCAGAACTTCGGCATTGCCTCCGTCGCGCGAATCCTTATCCCTTGGCGGTTCTGTATTCGGGAGATTTTCATGCGTTACGCAGCACTCGCTCTGGCACTTCTGGTAACAACTGCACCTACACTTGCCGAGGCGCGCAAGGCCGAAGTGGCGGATCTCTTGAAGGTCGCGCGGGTCGGCAATCCCGACATCGCGCCTGACGGGAGCGCGGTCGTCTACACTGTGGCCACGGCCGATATCGAGAAGGACGCAAATGTCAGCCATATCTGGCTCGCGGCGTGGGATGGGTCTGGCAAGCGCCAATTGACCAACCGCCCCGGCGAGAGTGAGAGCGCGCCGCGCTTCAGCCCTGACGGATCGGTGATCGCCTTCATCTCCTCGCGTGCGGCAAAGGACGACGAAGATAGCGATGCGCGGCTTTGGTTCCTGCCGCGCGCAGGTGGCGAAGCCTATCCCTTGCCCGGAATCAACGGTTCCGTTTCGGATTATGCTTTCTCACCTGACGGTAAGAAGCTGGTGCTGGTGGTGGAAGATCCCAAGCCGAAGAAGGAAGGCAAGGACAAGGATCGCCCTGAGCCGATCGTGATCGATCGTTACCGATTCAAGCGCGACGGAACCGGCTATCTCGACAATCGGCGCGAGCGGCTATGGCTGTATGATATCGCCAGCGGCAAGGCAGAGCGGCTGACCGATGGCGACTATGACGAGGCGCTGCCCTCCTTCTCTCCCGATGGGACGCGCATCGCCTTCGTTTCGCGCCGCTTCCCCGATGCTGAGCGTTCGCCCGACTTCAACCTGTTCATTGCTGATGCGGCGAATGTCGGTGCCACTCCGCGCCAGCTGACAAGCTATCCGGGCGCAGATAATGATCCATCTACCGGATCCTATCCTGCATGGAGCCCCGATGGTTCGCAGATAGCCTATATTCGCACGGGTGATCCCAAGCTGATCTGGTATGCTGTGAATGCACTGGCTCTCGTGCCCTCGGCCGGCGGAGAGGAGCGGATTGTCACTGCTTCGCTCGATCGCAATGTCACCGAGCCGTTCTGGTCCGCTGACGGTCGCACGATCAATTTCATCGTCGAGGATGACGGGGTGCAGCGGCTCGACAGTGTCTCCGCAAAGGGCGGTGCGATCACGCAGGTTGCAAGCGGCGAGCGTGTGATCACCTCGCCAACGGTTTCAGCCAATGGGCGGCTGGCATTTCTCTCTTCCGACCCGGCGAGCCCCACGGAGGTTTTCGCCTTCGACAAGGGCAAGATGCGCGCGCTTACCGATCACAACTCTGCGCTGGCGGCTGAACTCGATCTTGGAAAGGTCGTGAGGACCAGCTTCAAGAGCAAGGACGGAACCGAAGTGCGCGGGTTCCTGATGACACCGCCTGACTACAAGGAGGGTACAAAGGTTCCGACCATCCTGCACATCCATGGCGGGCCGACCGCTCAGTTCGAAGCCGATTTCGACATGATGCGGCAAGTGATGGCGGCGCGCGGATATGCGGTGATCTTCGTGAACCCGCGCGGCAGCACCGGGCGTGGCGAAGCATTTGCTGCTGCGATCAACGCGGCCTGGGGTTCGGTCGATGTCGAAGACGTGCTGGCGGCCGTGGACGACGCCGTGGCGCGCGGCGTGGCCGATCCGGACAGGCTCGGCATTGGCGGCTGGTCCTATGGCGGCATGCTGACCAATTACACTATCGCCAGCGACAAGCGCTTTAAGGGCGCGGTGAGCGGCGCGTCGATCAGCAATGTGCTTTCCGGCTATGGCACCGACCACTACGTCTATGAGTACGACGTCGAACTCGGTTATCCTTGGGAGAACCGCGAGGCCTGGGATCGGATCAGCTATCCCTTCTTCCACAACGACCGGATCGTCACGCCAACCTTGTTCATGGTGGGTGGCTCAGACGTAAACGTGCCTACTCTTGCCAGCGAACAGATGTACCAGGCGCTGCGCTCGCGCGGAATCGAAACGAAACTGGTGATCTATCCGGGCGAGTCGCACGGAATCCGGCGCCCGAGTTTCGTAACGGACCGGATGGAACGCTGGCTCGGCTGGTTCGACGCCAAGGTCAAATAGCTAGGCGGCGGTTTCCCGAACGGCGCTGTTGGCAGCGCTGAGCACGGCACGAACGCTGGCCGTGGCTATGTCCTGGTCGATCCCGCAGCCCCAAATGGTGCGTCCATCGGGCATACGACATTCGAGATAGGCGGCTGCGCGCGCATCGGTGCCGGTGCCAAGCGCATGCTCGGTGTAGTCGGTCACTTCCAGCTCGACGCAGAAGGTCTCCCGGATCGTGCTCATTACGGAAGAAATCAGCCCGTTGCCGCGCCCGCTGACGCTCTGCTCCTGCCCGTCGACAGCAATCTTGCCGGAGAAGATGCGTGTTCCGTCAGCCGCGCGGCTTTCCTCATAGTCGACAAGGCGGAAGTGCCGCGGCTCGATCTTGACGTAATAGGCCTTGCGGAAGGCGTTCCAGATATCGGCGGCGTTGAGTTCGCGGCCCAGTTCGTCCGCAAGGTGCTGGACGTGCTTGGAAAAGTCAGCCTGCATCTTCTTGGGCAGCTTGAGGCCCTGGTCCTGTTCCAGCACCCAGGCAAATCCGCCCTTGCCGGATTGCGAATTAACGCGGATCACCGCCTCGTAATTGCGGCCGAGGTCCGCCGGGTCGATCGGCAAATAGGGCACGCGCCACAGCTCGTCATTCTGCTTGGCGTGGGCTTCGAAGCCCTTTTTGATTGCATCCTGGTGCGAACCCGAAAAAGCGGTGAAGACCAGTTCGCCGCCATAGGGATGGCGCTGGTGTACCGGCAGCTCGTTGCAATATTCGACCGTCTCGATGATCCGGTCGATGTCGGAGAAATCGAGGCCGGGGTCGACACCCTGCGTGTACATGTTGAGCGCAACGGTCACGAGGCAGCAGTTGCCGGTGCGTTCGCCATTGCCGAACAGGCAGCCTTCGACGCGGTCGGCGCCCGCCATCAGCCCGAGTTCCGCCGCCGCGACGCCAGTGCCGCGATCGTTATGGGTGTGCAGGCTGATCACCGCGCTGTCGCGATTGGGCAAATTGCGGCAGAAATATTCGATCTGGTCGGCGTAGATATTGGGAGTTGTCGCTTCGACCGTGGCCGGCAGGTTCAGGATGATGGGATGCTCCGGCGTTGGCTGGAGAACTTCCATCACGGCCTCGCACACGGCGATGCTGAAATCGAGCTCGGCAGTTGAGAAGGTTTCGGGCGAATATTGGAAATGCCAGTCGGTTTCAGGCCGCTTGGCAGCTTCGTCACGCATCACTTTGGCGCCCGCGATTGCGATCTCGCGCACTTCGTCCTTCGACATCCGGAACACGATATCGCGCCATGCGGGGCTGACGGCATTGTAGAGGTGGACGATGGCGGATCGGGCGCCTTCGAGGCTTTCGAAGCTGGTGCGGATCAGGTCTTCACGGCTTTGCGTCAGCACCTGAACGGTTACATCTTCAGGTATGCGGCCAGACTTCACCAGGCCGGAAATGAAGTCGAACTCTGTGGCGCCAGCGCTCGGGAACCCGACTTCGATCTCCTTGATGCCGATGCGCACGAGTTCGTCGAAGAAGCGGTTCTTCTTCACCGCGTCCATCGGGTCGATGATCGACTGGTTGCCGTCGCGCAGATCGGTGGAAAGCCAGCGCGGCGGCGAAGTGACGGTGCGGCTTGGCCACTGCCGATCGGGCAGGTTGACCTGAGGGAAGGGCCGGTACTTGCGGCTTGGGTCGGACAGCATGGTCATTGGTATCGAACTCGTAACGAAATTGGATTGAGGCGGTGCGGCGATGCTCCCTTGGGCGCCCCGCGCGCCATCAAGGCACGCGACTGGTCACGCCCAAGGGCGTGTAAGTCGTAGCAGCGGCAGCGATCCGTTACGTGTCATGCGGGCTCAATTGCCGAAAATTGCGCGGAGCGCAAGGCGCTTGGAAAGAAAAAGCGAGCCGACTATCACCGATGCATGACAGACACTCACACAGCAGAGCCTTCGCTGTACCAGATCATGGGGCTGGTACGTATCGTCAACCTCGACCCTGAAGGGCGCGCAACGCTCGAATACGAGGCGAGGCCCGAGATGTGCCATTCGGGCGGCGTGGTGCAAGGCGGCTTCGTGACAGGGTGGATCGATGCGGCAAT
The DNA here is from genome assembly GCF_052683155.1 of Altererythrobacter sp. Z27. Taxonomy (NCBI): domain Bacteria; kingdom Pseudomonadati; phylum Pseudomonadota; class Alphaproteobacteria; order Sphingomonadales; family Erythrobacteraceae; genus Altererythrobacter; species Altererythrobacter sp. Z27. Next base: position 560,973 of record NZ_JBQYMC010000001.1, read on the forward strand.
GGCGCATGCGGTAATCGCTCGCCACGGCAAGGGCTTCGTGCCGATGTCGCTCGAGCTCAAGGTCAGTTTCTTCGCCCCGGCACGGCCTGGGCTGGTCATTGCCGAAGGCTGGGTCGAACGTGCTGGCAAGCGCACCAATTTCTATGAGGGCCACCTCAAGGCCCCGGACGGGACTGTATTGGCCAAGGCGACCAGTACGATCCTGCTGGTTGACACGGAACGGGTGGTCGCAGCATCGAAGGCAGCTACGCAATGACTGAAATTCGTCCATTCCGCCTGCACATCGAGGATGTAGCCCTCGCTGACCTGCACCTCAGGCTCGATATTGCCCGTTGGCCTGAGAAGGAAGCGGTGGGCGACTGGGCGCAGGGAGCTCCATTGGCAGAACTGCAGGAATTGTGTCGATATTGGCGGAACGGATACGACTGGCGCGCGTGTGAGGCGCGGCTCAATGCAATGGGCCAGTTCGTGACCGAGATCGACGGGTTGGACATCCATTTCCTGCATGTCCGCTCACCGCATGAAGACGCATTGCCGTTGATCCTGACGCATGGATGGCCGGGATCGGTGATCGAATTCCTCGATGTGATTCCGCGTTTGACCCGGCCCGAGGAATTTGGCGGGAGCGCCAGCCAGGCATTCCATGTGGTCGCGCCGTCGCTGCCCGGCTTCGGTTTCTCGGGCAAGCCGAATGCCACAGGCTGGGGTGTCGAGAAGATTGCGACTGCCTGGGCAGAGCTGATGCGGCGACTCGGCTATTCTCGCTGGGTGGCGCAGGGCGGCGACTGGGGAAGTGCTGTGACGACCGCGATCGGGGCGCAGGCGCCGGAAGGCTGCGCGGGAATTCACATCAACATGCCGCTCGGGCAACCGACGCCCGAAGACCTTGCGAGCCCTACGCCAGCAGAGCTGAAGGCGCTGGCCGCGCTTCAGCATTACCAGGATTGGGACTCGGGCTATTCCAAGCAGCAGAGCACGAGGCCCCAGACCGTGGGCTATGGTCTTGTCGATTCGCCGGTTGGGCTAGCCGGGTGGATCTTCGAGAAGATGTGGGCATGGACCGACAATGATGGTTCGCCGTTCGACGCGCTGTCGCGCGACAGGATCCTCGACAACATCATGCTCTACTGGCTTCCGGCCACTGGAGCGTCCTCGGCTCGGCTCTATTGGGAGAGCTTCGCCAAGTTCGGGCAGGGGGAGGTGAAGCTTCCGACCGGAGCCAGTGCGTTCCCGAAGGAAATCATCCCGGCGCCGCGGAAGTGGGCCGAAAGGCGCTACACCAATCTCGTCTATTGGAACGATTTGCCCAAGGGAGGGCATTTCGCGGCATGGGAACAGCCCGAGCTGTTTGTCGATGAATTGCGGGCCTGCTTCGCGCTTATGCGCTAGGGCCGTTCAGTCAACGCCAGCGCAGCCTTTCGGGGGTCAGCTGATCGATGCTGGTCACGCCCATCAGCCGCATGCCCCGTTCGATTTCATCCTTGAGGATGCCGACAGCGCGTTCGACACCGGGTTGGCCAGCGGCGGCAAGCGCATAGAGGTAAAGCCTGCCGCCCGATGCGGCGGTTGCACCCGCGCACAGGCTCTTGAGCGCATGCGTTCCGCGTCGAACGCCGCCGTCAACGATGATTTCGATCTCGCCGCCGACGGTATCGACGATCTCGCGCAGCTGGTCGAATGGTGCACGGCTGCCATCAAGCTGGCGCCCGCCATGGTTGGAGATCATGATTGCGTCCGCCCCGATCTGCACTGCTCGCTGCGCGTCGTTCGCGCTCATAACGCCCTTCAGGCAGAACTTTCCGCCCCAACCCTCGCGGATGCGGGCCGCCGTGTCCCAATCCATCGAAGTGTCGAGCATGGTGTTGAAATAGTCGGCGATGCTCACCGCCTTGCCGCTGCCTTCGCTCACATGGGTGTCGAGATTGGGCAGGCGGAATTTCTCGCGGAAAAGGTAATCGAGCGTCCAGCGCGGGCGCGTGGCATAGCTCCACACCGCGCTGGGCGAAAAGCGGGGCGGGGTGGTGAATCCGCTGCGCAGGCATCGCTCGCGCTTGCCAGAGACGATAGTGTCGACTGTGAGGGCAAGCGCATCGAACTTCGCGGCCTGGCAGCGTTCGATCATCGAACTGTTCAGGCCCTTGTCCTTGTGCACATAGAGCTGGAACAGCTTGGGCGCGCTAGTGAGCGCGGCGATTTGCTCGATACTGCGTGTGGCCAGGCTTGAAATGCCGAACCACAGGCCAAATTTTTCCGCTGCCTTGGCTACGGCCGTCTCACCCTGCCAGTGGAAAGCGCGCTGTACCGCAGTGGGGCTGAGCATCAGGGGAAGGGCGCTCTTGCGGCCCATGATCGTGCAGCTGGTGTCGATTTCTGCGACCCCCGCCAGCACGTCAGGCACCAGATCGCACGTTTCGAAGGCGGCGGTGTTGCGCGCTTTGGTCAGCTCGTCATCCGCTGCCCCGTCGATATAGTCGAAAACCGGCCAGGGCAGTCGGGCCCTGGCCAGCTTCCGGAAATCGTCGATATTGTGGCAGTCGGAAAGGCGCATGAGGCACCTTTTCGGCTTAGTTCTTCGCCTTGTCGACCAGCTTGTTTGCGCTGATCCACGGCATCATGGCACGCAGGCGAGCGCCGGTCTGTTCGATCGGGTGTGCTTCGGCACGCTTGCGGGCAGCCTTCAGTTCGGGCTGGCCTGCGCGGTTGTCGAGCACGAAGTTCTTCACGAAGCGGCCAGACTGGATGTCATCGAGAACGCGCTTCATCTCGGCCTTGGTTTCAGCAGTTATGATGCGCGGGCCGGTGGTGATGTCGCCATATTCCGCGGTGTTGCTGATCGAATAGCGCATGTTGGCGATGCCGCCTTCATAGAGCAGGTCGACGATCAGCTTGGTTTCGTGGAGGCATTCGAAATATGCCATTTCGGGCGCGTAGCCCGCTTCGACCAGTGTTTCGAAGCCAGCCTGGATCAGGTGAGTGATGCCGCCGCACAGCACGGCCTGCTCGCCGAACAAATCGGTTTCGCACTCTTCCTTGAAGTTGGTTTCGATGATGCCGCTGCGTCCGCCGCCGACGCCGCTGGCATAGGCCAGCGCAATGTCATGCGCCTTGCCGCTGGCATCCTGGTGGATGGCGATGAGGCAGGGCACGCCGCCGCCCTTCTGGTATTCGCTGCGCACGGTGTGGCCGGGGCCTTTGGGCGCGATCATGATCACATCGATATCCGACGGAGCTTCGATCAGGCCGAAATGGATGTTGAGGCCGTGCGCGAAGGCGAGCGCCGATCCGGGCTTCATATTGCCCTTGAGATCGTTCTCCCAGATCGCCGCCTGGTGCTCGTCCGGAGCAAGGACCATCAGGATGTCGGCCCATTTGGCGGCATCCTTGTTGCTCAAAACCTTGAAGCCGGCGGCTTCAGCCTTCTTCGCGGTTGCCGAACCTTCGCGCAGGGCGATGGCGACATCCTTCACACCGCTGTCGCGCAGGTTTTGCGCGTGGGCATGGCCTTGCGAACCGTAGCCGAGCACAGCGATCTTCTTGTCCTTGATGAGGCCCAGATCCGCATCGGCGTCGTAATAAACTTTCATTGTCTTCCCTCTTCTAGGCGCCTTGCGCGCCGCGCATCATGCCAACCACGCCGCTGCGACCAACCTCGACGAGGCCAAGGCCGCGCATCAGCGCGATGAAACTGTCGATCTTGTCCGGTGCGCCGGTTATCTCGAACACGAAACTTTCGGTGGTGGTGTCGACCACGCTGGCGCGGAACACATCGGCGATCCGCAGCGCCTCCACACGCTTCTCGCCGGTTCCGGCAACCTTTACCAGCGCAAGCTCGCGTTCGACATGCGGGCCGGCCTCGGTCAGGTCGGTGACCTTGTGTACCGGTACCAGGCGCTCGAGCTGCGCTTCGATCTGGTCGATTACCTGCGGCGGACCGTTGGTGACGATGGTGATCCGGCTCACCGCGTGGTTCTCGGTGATGTCGGCCACGGTCAGGCTGTCAATGTTGTAGCCGCGCGCGGTGAATAGCCCCGCAATCTTGGCGAGAATGCCCGATTCATTGTCGACCGTGATGTTGAGCACGTGCCGTTCGCTGGCAGCGGTTGCGATTTTCATGTCGTCAATTCCTCAGACCAAAGCCTTGGCTTCGTCATCCATAGTGCCTTCGACCTGGTCGCCGTACAGCATCATGTCGGTGTGCGCCGCGCCACTGGGGATCATCGGGAAGCAATTGGCTTCCTTGGCGACAAGGCAGTCGACCATTACCGGGCCATCATAGGCAAGCATGGCTTCGATCCCGGCGTCGAGCCCGGCTTCGTCTTCGATCCGGATACCCTTCCAGCCATAGGCTTCGGCCAGCTTCACGAAATCGGGCAGGCTGTCCGAATAGGAGTTCGAATAGCGGCTCTCATAGGTCAGCTGCTGCCATTGGCGCACCATGCCCATGAACTCGTTGTTGAGGATGAAGACCTTCACCGGCAGGCGATATTGGCTGGCCGTGCCGAGTTCCTGGATGTTCATCTGGATCGATGCTTCGCCCGCGATGTCGATCACGAGGTTGTCCGGATTGCCGAGTTGCGCGCCGATTGCCGCAGGCAGCCCATAACCCATCGTGCCCAGACCGCCCGAGGTGAGCCATTTGTTCGGATCGTTGAAGCCGAAATACTGCGCCGCCCACATTTGGTGCTGGCCGACTTCGGTCGAGATGATGGGATTGCGGTGCCTGGTGAGCGCGAACAGCCGCTCGATCGCCTTTTGTGGCATGATGAGGTCGGATTTCTCAGGATAGGCAAGGCATTCGCGTGCGCGCCAACCGGCGATCCGCGCCTTCCATTCGCCGAGGTCTCTCGGCTTGCGATCGCCCCAGGCAGAAATCAGCTGCGACAGGACATGGGCACAATCGCCAACGATCGGCAAGTCGACATGGACTGTCTTGTTGATCGAGCTGCGGTCGATATCGATGTGGATCTTGGTGGAATCCGGGCTGAATGCGTCGAGCCTGCCGGTCACGCGATCATCGAAGCGAGCGCCAATGCAGACCATCACGTCACACTTGTTCATCGCCATATTGGCTTCGAACGTACCGTGCATGCCCAGCATTCCCAGCCAGTCCGGATGATCCGCCGGAAATGCGCCGAGGCCCATGAGCGTTGAGGTGGTGGGCGCGCCGGTGAGATCCTGCAGCTTGCGCAGCAGGCGGCTTGCCTCCGGGCCGGAGTTTATGACGCCGCCACCAGTGTAGAAAACCGGCCGTTCAGCCTTCGCGAGCAATTCGACGGCTTTGGCGATCTCGTCCGCGCTGCCGACCATGCGGGGCTGGTAGCGGTGCGCGGCCGAGCCGTTGCTGGCGTTGCTGGCCGATGGCACTGCGACCTGCACGTCCTTGGGAATATCGACGACGACCGGGCCGGGGCGGCCAGTTGTGGCGATCCGGAATGCCTCTTCAAGCGTTGCCTTGAGGTCTGCCGGTTCCTTCACGAGGTAATTGTGCTTGGTGCAGTGGCGCGTGATGCCAACGGTGTCGGCTTCCTGGAACGCGTCGGTGCCGATCAGCCCGGTCGCGACCTGGCCGGTAATTACCACCATCGGGATCGAGTCGAGAAACGCGTCGGCAATTCCGGTAACGGCATTGGTCGCGCCGGGGCCGGAAGTGACGAGGACAACGCCGGGCTTGCCGGTCGAGCGGGCATAGCCTTCCGCCGCATGTGCCGCGCCTGCCTCGTGCCGGACGAGAATATGGCGGATGCGTTCATCGCCGAATAGCTCGTCATAGATGGGGAGTACCGCACCGCCGGGATAGCCGAATACGAATTCGACACCCTGTTCGATCAGGCATTCGACCAGGATTGCTGCGCCGCTGCGCTCCTGTGACACGTTGGTTTCCTTCCGACTGTGCGGTTCGCGCCCGCATCTATGCGCATTTCGCGCGCTTCACAATAAAACGCGGCCCGGTGCAGGGTCACGCACCGAGCCAGCGACTGACCCGCTATGCGTTCAAATCTAACGTGTCAACCGTTAATCACGTAATAAAGATGCAAAATAATCTCCAATATCGATATTTTGAGACTCACATCTTGGCCAATCTTTCGGTGGCTGGCGTCGGAACCATGTATACTGCCGCTTGGCATAGTTGCGCGTTGCCTGCTGCCCGCTGGCTATCATTTCATCGCGAGAGACCTCGCCGCGCAGGTAGGCCGAAATCTCTGGTACGCCGATCGCGCGCATCACAGGCAGTTCCGCGGAGAGCTTGCGCGCGACCAGGGCTTCGACTTCCGCGATCGCGCCAAGCTCTAGCATGCGTGTGAAGCGCAGGTCGCAGCGGGCGTAAAGCCAATCCCGATCGGGCAGCAGGACCAGCGGATGAAGCGAGATCTGGTCGTCGATGCCGCCCGTCTTCTCGGCCTGCCAATGCTCCAGCGTCTTGCCGGTCGAGCGGACCACCTCCAGCGCTCGTGCAATCCGTTGGCTGTCGGCCGGATTGAGCAAGGCTGCGCGCTCGGGATCCTCGGCCTGTAAAGCGGCATATGCCTCACCAATCGGGAGCGCCCGTACGCTGTCCCGCACTGCCGGGTCTATCGGCGGAATCGGGGCGATCCCTTCCAATAGCGTCCGCACATACAGCCCGGTCCCGCCGACCAGGATGGGCAGGACATCTTTGGCATGCAGCGCGGCAATCTCGTGCTTGGCCGCATCAGCCCAATTCGCCGCCGAGCAGGCCTGTGCTCCGTCCCACGCTCCGAACAGGCGATGCTCGATCCCACGCATCTCCTCATCAGCCGGCCGTGCGCTGAGCACCCGCAAGTCGGCATAGACCTGCGCGCTGTCCGCATTGATCACGACCGCCCGTTTCCCGCGCTCTTGCATCGCCAATGCCAGTTGAACCGCGAGATCGCTCTTGCCGCTGGCGGTTGGCCCTGCGATGAGCGCGACCGGTAGATGTCGAGGAGAATCCGAAGTGCCCATCGCCCGGCTGATAGCAGACCCGGCCAGCTTGGAAACGCGCCTCGACGCTGCGACGCGCGCAATCGAGGCTGATGGCTACGAGCTGGCATCGGCGATGATGCTGGAATCGAACGAGGATGTGCTTGAGCTGCTTATCCCCGAAGGGGAGGCGGAGGCGCTGCAGAAGCTGCTCTCGAAACATTTCGACCCGGCTGACGTGCTGGTGTCGCAAGCGCCGATTGTAACACCGGCCCTGTTCGTGTCGGACATGGATTCGACCATGATCGAGCAGGAATGCATCGATGAACTGGCCGACTTCGCCGGGATCAAGCACCATATTGCCGCGATAACCGAACGCGCCATGCAGGGGGAACTCGATTTCGAAAGTGCGCTGCGCGAACGAGTGATGCTGCTGCGCGATTTGTCGGAAGAGGCAATTTTCGAATGCCTTTCGACGCGCATCGTGCCGATGCCGGGTGCACGCGTGCTGGTCGAAACGCTCAAGTCCAGGGGATGCCGCACCGTCTTGGTCACTGGCGGTTTTCACCAATTCGCCGATCCGATAGCCGAACAGCTCGGCTTCGAGCGGGTGGTCGGCAACAGGCTGGCCATCGACGGCGGCAAGCTCACAGGGCAGTTGGCGGGTTCGGTAACTGACAGCTCGGTCAAGCGCGCCACATTGGAAGGCGAACTGGCGGAATTGGGCGAGGGCGCAGTATCGCTTGCCACAGGTGACGGGGCAAATGACGTTCCGATGCTGCTCGCGGCCGATTATGGCGTGGCCTATCGCGCCAAGCCTGCCGCGAAACTTGCCGCCAATGGCTGGATCGATCGCGGCGACCTGACTTCAGTGCTCAAACTGCTCGGCATACCCCAAAGCGAATGGGTGGCGGGCTAGTCACAGCCAGGTGGCGATCTGGCCAAGCGGCTTTTTCTTCAATGCATGCGCCGGAACGGTCGCCCCTTCTGCGGGATGGCCAACCACCACGATCATCAGCGGCTTCTCGTGTTCGGGCCGCCCGCAAATTTTGCGCAGGAAGCCCATGGGCGAAGGAGTGTGCGTTAGCGTTGCGCACCCGGCTTCATGGAGCGTCGCGATCAACATGCCGCAGGCGATGCCGACGCTTTCATTGACGTAATAGTTCTGCGTCGCCCCATCCTCGTCGATCCCGCCCTTGCGCTGGGCGAAAACCACGATCAGCCAGGGTGCGATCTCAAGGAATGGTTTGTCTTCATCAGTGCCGATCGGGCTCAACGCCTCAAGCCATTCCGCGCTGGCCTTTGGGCTGTCGCCGTCCGCACCGTAGAATCGACGCTCCTCTTCCTCAGCGGCTTCGCGGATAGCGCGCTTCCTGTCGGCAGAGGAAACCACTGCGAAGTGCCAGGGCTGGTGGTTTGCGCCGTTGGGCGCGCTGCCGGCAGCTTCAATCGCGGCCTCGATCACTTCGTGCGGCACCGGCTCTGCGGAAAAATAACGGCAGCTGCGCCGCTGCTTCAGCCGGTCGCGCATTGCCCGCGCACGGGCTATGCTTTCTTCATCTGGCAGGCTGGGCAGCGAATAGGGGACTTGTTCGTGTGATTGCATGTTTGCAATACTCGCGCATTCCCCAGGAAAGGCAAAGCGGTGACCATGGCGCAGCCGTGGACAGGCAATTTACAATCGTGTAAATAGTGCGGCAATAATGAGGATGCCATGACCAGCGTAACTGACCGTCCACTCGTCGCGCCCGGGCGCAAGACTTCCGGTTTCCGCCCGTTCAAGGTGCTGAAGCATTTCCGAAAGCTCATTGCCGACAAGGAAGACACCGAACAGGTGTTTCACATCATCGAGGCGCTCAAGGGGCGGAAGGGGCATCGCCAGGCATGGGACTTCATCCAGTCGGATGAGGGCCAACGCATGATGCGCGAAGAGGTCAACATCCCGACGATGCTCGACGATCATGCACGCTGGGCCGATTGCGGGCCGAACAGCGTGGCGCAGCACTATATCCGTTTCATGAAGCGTGAAGGGTTAAGTGCCGCCGGGCTTGTGGCAGAAAGCCACAAGTGGTCGCCGCCCGAAAAGCGGCATCAGGACCAGACGGAATGGTATTTCGAGCGCCTGCGCGACACGCATGATTTGTTCCATGTGCTGACCAGCTATGGCCGTGACGGCTTGGGAGAGGCCTGCCTGCTGGGCTTCAGCTATGAGCAGAACCACAATCTCGGCATTCTCTTCATCGCCTATGCAGGCACGCGCCAGCGGTTGAAGGAAAGCAAGACGAACGCGCCGCTTTTCGATGCCATCCGTGAGGGTAGGGCGCTTGGCCGTGCGGCAGCAAAGATCGCGCATGAGGATGTAGAGGCGCTGATGCGCGAGGATATCGATGCGGCCCGCAAGCGGCTGAACATCGGCGAGCCTGTGATCTATCGCCGCTGCATCGCGCAATTGATGGAGGAAGGGCTGGCGGACAGCGACATGCGCTTGCCCGAACAACTCGCTGCCTGAGGTTTCTTAGCGGAGTTCCTTGCGGATCATCAGCTTGAGGCCGGACCAGATCTGGTCAACTGCGCAGACTTTCACATCGACGAAGCCGAGCGGCAGGGCGATCTCGCGGATCGTGTCTTCCGTGATGTCGGTCGCGACCTTCGAGGCTTTCTTCGGCCAGCTCACCCAAACAAAGCCATCGGGTGCAATTGTGTGACGGAGCTCCGTGAGCAAGTGTTCGAGTTCGGTGCGCCTGGACACGAAGACATGCGCAATGTCGAGGTCTTTGATGGGGCCGGGCTGTTCTTGAACACCCGCTTCGGCGAGCTCGACATGGACGGGCTCCGGCATCTCGTGGAACCAGGCCGTCAGCCCCGGCTTCAAGGAGAGTTTCTTGGCCAGTGGCGTGTCGGAATAACCCGCCATGATGATCAGCCTCCGATCGCTTGCCCCAGACCCTGCATTCCGCAGTCGCTCCAGTCTACAGCAAGGTGCCACAATGCGCCTAATCCAAGTGCGCGGACCCACCATTTGGGCACGCCGAGCATGAGGACATAGGCGATCGCGGCCTCCCAGCCGTGCAGCAGGTGGAAGCCGATGCTGCAACGATTGGGGTCAAAGATCGGATCGGCCAGCAAATGATCGAGGTCGATCAGGTTCGCTGCAAGAATGACGAGACCTGCCTGTTTCCAGCGCTCGCGCCACAATAGCCAGGCGATCAGGAAGGGCGCGGCAAGATGCCCGCCGTAGTGGATCAGGGGCTGGAGCAGTTGCACCTGCTCTTGGCCTCAGCCCTCCATCCAGTCGCGGAAGAAGCTCTGGTGCGCGTTGCGCAGGTCTGCCAGCGAAATGCCGAGCAGGCTGTCACCGCCCACGGTCCCGATCCGGCGGAATCCGATCTGCCCGGTTTCGGCATTCTCGGTTCCCTTGGCGAGGGCGGCGTTCAGCGCTTCCGTGTCTGGGACGCTGATCACATAGCGGCCCTGGTCCTCGCCAAACCACCATTGCGCAGGGGTGTAGTCCGCATTGCCCTCGACATCCGCGCCAAGTCCGCTTGCCAGCGCCATCTCGGCGAGAGCGACGGCAAGGCCGCCGTCGGACAGGTCATGCACCGCATTGACCAGCCCTTCGTCGATCAATTGATGGATGATCTTGCCCGCGTTTCGCTCGATCACAAGATCGGTGGGAGGGGTGCGTCCTTCGTCGCGGCCATGGATCACGCGCAGCCATAGCGACTTGCCGAGGTGCGAACGCGTCGGGTCCGGCTTTGCCCAGAATTCGGGGCCGACGAGGTAGAGCGTGTCGCCTGCCTGTTTGAAACCCATCGTCATCATATTGGCATAGTCTTCGATGATGCCGACGCCGCCGATCGCGGGGGTAGGAAGGATGGCCGATCCGCCGCCGGTCGCCTTGCTTTCGTTGTAGAGGCTGACGTTGCCGCTCACGATGGGGAAATCGAGCGCGCGGCAAGCATCGCCCATGCCCTCGAGCGCATGGACCAGCTGCGCCATGATTTCGGGGCGCTGCGGATTTGCGAAGTTCAGGCAATTGGTCACCGCCAGCGGCTTCGCGCCAACGGCACAAAGGTTGCGATAGGCCTCGGCAATCGCCTGCTTCCCGCCTTCATAGGGGTCGGCAAAGACATATCGCGGGGTGCAATCGGTCGAGATCGCGATCGCTTTCTTCGTGCCGTGAACGCGCACCACGCCTGCGTCGCCGCCGGTCTGGAGCGTGTCGCCCATCACCTGGCTGTCATACTGTTCGTAGATCCAGCGCTTGGAGGCGAGATTGGGGCTGGCCATCAGCTTGAGCAGGTCGGCGCCCACGTCGGCGCTGGCAGGAACGTCAGCCAGCGGCTTCACTTGTGCCCAGGCCTTGTATTCCTCTTTCGAGAGATAGGGCCTGTCATATTCAGGGGCGTCGGCGGCGAGCGGCCCAAGCGGGATGTCGCAAACTACCTCGCCGTTCCATTCGAGCACCATGTGCTGCGTATCGGTCACTTCGCCAATCACTGCGAAGTCGAGCTCCCACTTGCGGAAGATTGCTTCAGCCATGGCTTCCTTGCCCGGCTTGAGCACCATCAGCATGCGCTCCTGGCTCTCGCTCAGCATCATTTCGTAGGGCGTCATGCCCTCTTCGCGGCACGGCACCTTGTTCATGTCGAGCCGGATACCGGCCTTGCCATTGGTGGCCATTTCGACGCTCGAGGAAGTCAGGCCTGCGGCGCCCATGTCCTGGATGGCGACGATGGCGTCAGTCGCCATCAGTTCGAGGCAGGCTTCGATAAGCAGCTTCTCGGTGAAGGGGTCGCCCACCTGCACGGTCGGGCGCTTTGCCTCCGCATCTTCGCCGAAATCGGCGCTGGCCATGGTCGCGCCGTGGATGCCGTCGCGCCCGGTCTTGGAGCCGACATAGACGATCGGGTTGCCGAGGCCTGTTGCGGCCGAATAGAAGATCTTGTCCGCATCGGCGAGGCCGACCGTCATCGCGTTGACGAGGATATTGCCGTCATAGGCGGGATCGAAATTGGTTTCGCCGCAGACTGTCGGCACGCCCACGCAATTGCCGTAGCCACCGATGCCGGCGACCACGCCTTTGACCAGATGCTGCATCTTGGGGTGCTCGGGCCGCCCGAAGCGCAGGGCATTGGCATTGGCGATCGGGCGCGCGCCCATGGTGAAAACGTCGCGCAGGATGCCGCCCACACCGGTCGCTGCACCCTGGTAAGGCTCGATGTAGCTCGGGTGGTTGTGGCTCTCCATCTTGAAGATCGCAGCCTGTCCGTCACCGATATCGATCACACCTGCATTTTCGCCCGGGCCCTGGATTACCCACGGTGCCTTGGTCGGCAGCTTCTTGAGGTGCAGGCGCGAGCTCTTGTAGGAACAATGCTCGCTCCACATCACGGAGAAGATGCCAAGCTCGACCAGATTGGGTTCACGACCGAGCGCATGCAGCACGCGGTCATATTCCTCCGGCGAGAGGCCGTGCGATTCGACGATTTCGGGCGTGATCTGGGACATGGTCAGCGCCCTTAGCGCCCGTGTGCCGCTATCGCCAGTCCCGTGCGCGTTTGTGCCGCCGATTGTCCCCCACCCACCGCGCGAAAAAAGTGACGACGGCAAAGGCGGCCAGCGCTTGGAGATAAAGGCCGAGCCCGGCCTCTGTGGGATGCGGGCCGAACCAGTTGATCGCCTGGAACACCAACAGCAACGCCATCAGCACGAGCGGTTGGCCGATCGGCCCGCGCGTACTCCTGACATACCAATAGAATGCCGCCAGCGTGATGCCGATTTCCAGCGGCATTTCGATGGCGGGATAGTTCCACAGGCCAAGGCCGTAAGTTGTGTGACCGCCCGCCAGGGTCAGGTCGGGCCGGTGTACCAGCCAGTCGAGCGCCCAGTGCGACATCACGACCATGCCGGCCAGTACGCCTGCGATTTTTTCGCGTGAGATCGCGAAAACCAGCAAGCCGAAAATCACCGCCCACACGCTCGTACCCAACAGGCTGTGAGTGTAAGGCATGTCATAGAGGTCGAACGGCACCATCACCGTTGCATGCGGATCGATCCGCATATGCTCGATCCCGACTGCTGCGAATGCGAAGAACGCCCAGTCCACCAACTGCGCAGCCACGAAGAGCGTACCAAGGCCAGGTGCGCGGCGGCTTACGGCGGCGGCGGCAAAGGCGGGGGCGAAGTGTCCTATGAACATGCCGGTCTCAGCGCGCGAGTTTCAACGTGGCCCAGGTCGCGATCGCACTGGCGGTGGCAGTCGCGAAAGTGCCCCAGAGGATGTCGGCCACGCTCACATGCGTCGCCCAGACCTTGAAGACAGCCTGGCTGGTGAGGTCGAAAGTGGCATAGCAAAGCGCGCCGAGCAGCGCTCCGTTGAGGATCGCGGTGCCAACCCGTCCACTCGCGAGTGCCGGACGAATGGCGAACCACACCATGCCGCCAAGGTAAGCGATGTAGAACACCGCAGCGGGCGCGACGCGGAAGTCGTCGGCCATGATTTCACCGATTACGGGGCGATAGAGGTTGGGGCCTGCCCACCCGAGCCAGACCGCGTCGAGCGTCCCGAAGGCGACCGCAGCCACGACATAGGCGATTATCCACTTCATCGGCGTCTCCCGTTGACGACTGACAACTTGACCGCCCGCGTCGTGGCGGTCAATGCTCGCCGTGAAAGAGAAAAGGGGCCATGGCCATTTCCGACACGACCGAGATATCGCAGCTGACCTTCGAGCAGGCGCTGGGCGCGCTGGAAGAAATCGTGCAGCAGTTGGAGAGCGGGAATGTTCCGCTCGATCAATCGATTGCGCTCTATGAACGCGGAGAGGCGCTGCGCAAGCATTGCCAGAAACGGCTCGACGATGCGCAGGCCCGGATCGAGCGTATCGTCACCGATGGCGCAGGCGCGGCTGCGGGCACAGCGCCATTCGATTCAGACGGGTAAACCAGTGAGCGGGGGTATCGGACAAAGCCTCCTGAAGGACGGGCTCGCACGCGTACAGCGTGAGGTCGACAGCGTGTTCGATGCCATGCTGCAGGTGCCGCAGGACAGCCGGGCGAGGCTGGTCGAAGCGATGCGATATGCCGCGATCGGTGGTGGCAAACGTGTGCGCCCCCTGCTGCTGGTGAGCACGGCTGAGCTGTTCGGCGTCGATCGCGGCCGGGCACTGCGCGCGGCCTGCGCGGTTGAGGCGATTCATGTCTATTCGCTGATCCATGATGACCTGCCGTGCATGGACGATGACGACCTGCGCCACGGCAAGCCCACGCTGCACAAGGCGTTCGACGATGCGACAGCGGTGCTGGCGGGGGATTCGCTGCATGCGCTCGCCTTCGAGATACTTGCAGACCCGGAAACCAGCGCAGACCCTTTCATCCGGGTTGAGCTCATTTCCACCCTGGGCCGCGCGAGCGGGAAGGATGGCATGGCCGGCGGGCAGATGATGGACATGATGGCGGAGAAGGAAGACTATGACCTTCATACCATCACCCGGTTGCAGCAGTTAAAGACCGGGGCTTTGCTGGCGGCCTCGGTCGAGATGGGCGCGATCATGGGCCATGTCCCGCCTGAAGGCCGCGCGCATTTGCGCGCCTATGCGCGCGACATCGGGCTTGCCTTCCAGATCGCTGACGACTTGCTCGACCACGAAGGTGATGAGGCAAAGGCAGGCAAGGCACTGCGAAAGGACGATGGGCAGGGCAAGCAGACCTTCGTCACGCTGATGGGGGCTGAAAAGGCGCGCGAACAGGCCAAGGCTCTGGTAGAGCAGGCCATTGGGCATCTTGCAGCCCATGGCGAGGATGCGAGAATGCTCGCGGCCGTGGCGCGCTATATCGTGGAGAGGGACAAGTGACACGACGCATCGGTATCTATCCGGGAACCTTCGACCCGATCACGCTGGGGCACATGGACATCATCGAACGCGGTGCGAAGCTGGTCGACGAGCTGATTATCGGCGTCACTACAAATGCCGCGAAATCGCCGATGTTCTCGGATGATGAACGCCTGGCCATGGTCGAGCGCGAAGTAGCGACCATTGCCGACGGCAAGATCCGGGTTGTCGGTTTCAATTCGCTCCTGATGGATTTTGCCGACCGGATGGGTGCGCTGGTGGTCATCCGCGGCATCCGAGGCGTGACCGACTTCGAATATGAATACCAGCTCACGGGCATGAACCGGCAACTCAACCACGAGATCGAAACCGTGTTCCTCATGGCCGATGTGGCTTTGCAGCCGATCGCCAGCCGGTTGGTCAAGGAAATCGCGCTTTATGGCGGAGATATCTCCAAGTTCGTGACGCCAAGTGTGCGCGACGACGTCATGGCAAGGGTCGAGCGCAACGGGCGGCTTGGCAGCTAGCGACTGCAGTTACTAAGCTGTGCAGCCACGGGCGATCATTCATTGCGGCGACAGAGATGTGCGGCTAGACCGCCCGCCAACTCATCGGGAATTCAAACCTTCGTGACGTCAAACATGCTCAAGAACGTTTTCGCAATCGCCGCTACGCTCGGCCTGCTCTCCGCCCCGCTTCCGGCCATTGCACAGGAAGAGGCGCCTGCCGGCCCACGAATTTATGAGTCGGTCAATTACGACATGACCGTAGATCCGGAGAATATCTGGCTGCTCGACCTTTCTAATGGCGAGCGTGTGGCGATCCGCCTGATGCCCAATTGGGCGCCCAATCATGTCGAGCGTATCAAGACGCTTACGCGGCAGGGATTCTACGACGGTGTGATCTTCCATCGCGTGATCGAAGGCTTCATGGCGCAGGGCGGTGACCCTACCGGCACGGGGCAGGGCGGTTCGGAACTGCCCGACCTCAAGGCTGAATTTACCCCGATCCCGCATATCCGCGGCACCGTCTCGATGGCCCGCGCGAACGATGAAGACAGCGCCAACAGCCAGTTCTTTATCGTGTTCTATCCGCGTTTCAGCCTCGACAAGCGCTATACGAACCTTGGGCGCGTGATCAGCAACATGGCCGGTGTCGATGCGATCAATCGTGGCGAGCCCCCCGCCAATCCCACGCGCATCGTGCAGGCTTCGATCGCCGCGGACAACAAGCCGCGCCCGGCGATGCCCGAAGCTGAAGCGCCGCAGGACATCACTGCCGACATGCTGAGCGCGCCGATCGGCAATTAGCCTTCCCATCGCCGCATACCGCCTCTAGGGGCGCAGGCCATGCGTGTAGACCTGTTCGACTTCGAGCTTCCGCCAGAACGGATAGCGCTGCGCCCGGTGCGTCCGCGCGATTCCGCGCGCATGCTGGTGGTGCACGGTGAAGGCGAGTTCATTGACCGCCATGTGCGCGACTTGCCCGATTTGCTTGAGCCGGGCGATGTGCTGGTGTTCAACGATACCCGCGTGATCCCCGCCCAGCTCAAAGGCCGCAAGGCGGGCGGCGAAGCGAAGATCGGTGCAACGCTGCACAAGCGGGAAGACCTGCGCCGATGGATCGCCTTTATCCGCAATGCCAAGCGCGTGAAGGAAGGCGACCAGCTGGTTTTCGGGGGCGGGGTCACAGCGATAGCGGAAGCGCGGCACGCCGATGGCAGTTTCACGCTTTTCTTCGAAGGCGACGAGCCGGTCGAGGTGTTGCTCGACCGCGCGGGAACCATGCCTTTGCCTCCCTATATCGCTGGCAAGCGCGCAACAGACGAGCGCGACCGTGAGGACTACCAGACGATGTTCGCAGCGAAGGACGGTGCGGTTGCCGCACCGACAGCCGCGCTCCATTTCACCGATCGGCTGATGCGGGACCTTGCCGACCACGGCATCCTCAGTGAAACGCTCACCCTGCATGTCGGCGCGGGCACTTTCCTGCCGGTGAAGGCCGAGGATACCGAAGACCATCAGATGCATGCCGAATGGGGCCGGATCGAACCCGAGACGGCTGCGCGACTGAACGCGGCACGCGCGGCGGGCGGCCGGATCATCGCGGTCGGTACCACTTCGCTGCGCTTGCTCGAAAGCGCCGCGCGCGATGACGGCACGATTGCACCGTTCGAAGGCGACACGGCAATTTTCATCACGCCCGGCTATCGCTTCAAGGCTGTCGAGGGGTTGATGACCAATTTCCACCTGCCCAAATCGACGCTGATGATGCTGGTCAGCGCATTGATGGGAAGGGAGCGCATGATGGCGGCATATGCCCATGCAATCGAGGCGGAATATCGCTTCTATTCCTATGGTGACTCCTCATTGCTCTTGCCCTAATCAGTTGCAATGAGCGAACCTATTCTTGAGTTGCGCGGCCTGTCCAAGATTTATCCCGGTGGCCTGAAAGCACTCGATCACGTTGATCTCCAGATCCGCAAAGGCGAAATTTTCGCGCTGCTTGGCCCCAATGGCGCAGGCAAGACCACGCTGATCGGCGCGGTTTGCGGGCTGGTGCGGCCGACCAGCGGCACGATCCATGCCTTCGGGCAGGACATGGCTTCGCATTGGCGCGATGCGCGTCGCCGGATCGGCCTGGTCCCGCAGGAACTCAGCACCGACATGTTCGAGCCGGTGATCCGCGCGGTGAGCTATTCGCGGGGGCTATTCGGCCTTGCGCCGGACAAGGGGCGGATCGAGGAAATCCTGCGCTCGCTCAGCCTGTGGGAGAAGCGCAACGACCGCATCATGACGCTGTCGGGCGGGATGAAGCGCCGCGTGCTTATCGCCAAGGCGCTGGCGCACGAGCCTGACCTGCTGTTCCTCGACGAACCCACTGCCGGGGTCGATGTCGAGCTGCGCAAGGGAATGTGGGCGATCATCGACCAGATGCGCGGGCGCGGCGTCACCGTCATCCTCACCACGCATTACATTGAAGAGGCCGAGGAAATGGCCGACCGGGTGGGAATCATCAACAAGGGGCGGCTCATCACTGTCGACGACAAATCGGCGATGATGGCCAAGCTCGGCCGGACCGAAGCGCATATCGCTTTGGCTGCGCCGATGAGCGAGATACCGGCGGCCATCGCCAGCTTCCCGGTCGAACTGGAGAATGGCGGCACTTCGCTGCGCTATCGCGGGGGTGACGGTACGGGCAAGGGCAAGGCGGAAGTCGCCGAGCTGACCAAGGCGCTGACTCGCGCCGGGATCGACTATACCGGGATCGACACGCGCGAAAGCAGCCTCGAGGAGATCTTCGTCTCGCTCCTCGATCATGAGGAGGCCGCGGCATGATTGCGTGGCGTTCCACCTGGTCGATCTACAAGCGCGAGCTGGTCCGTTTCCTGCGCACCGCCTTCCAGTCGGTGCTGGCGCCTGTGCTCACGACTTCGCTCTATTTCATCGTGTTCGGCGCGGCGATCGGCGGGCGCATGCCCGACCTTGGCGGCGTGGGCTATGGCGCTTTCATCATTCCCGGCCTGCTGATGCTCACCTTGCTGGGTGAGACGACCAGCAATTCCAGCTTCGGCATCTACATGCCGCGCTTCACGGGTACGATTTACGAACTGCTCAGCGCACCGGTGGGCGTGGCGGAAACGCTGATCGGTTTCGTCGGGGCCGCCGCCACCAAGAGCCTGATCCTTGCCGCGATCATCCTCGTCACCGCGCGGCTGTTCGTCGACTATTCGATCGCGCATCCCCTGCTGGCGGTGGTCTATATCATGCTGGTGGCTGCGGCCTTCAGCCTGTTCGGCTTCATACTGGGCATTTGGGCGGACAATTTCGAGAAGCTGGGCATCATCCCGATGCTGTTCCTTACGCCGCTGACCTTCCTTGGCGGCACATTCTACTCGATCGACATGCTGCCCGAGCCGTGGGACAAGATCGCGCTGTTCAACCCGATCGTCTATCTCGTCAGCGGGCTGCGCTGGACCTTCTATGGCAGTGCCGATGTCAATTTCGGGCTTTCGCTTGGCATCACGCTCGGATTCCTTGCGGTATGCGTGGCAATCATCGCTTACATCTTCAAGACGGGCTGGCGCCTGAGAGCGTGAACGGCTAGGCGCGCGGGCGCTATGGCAGACCGCTTTTCCTTCTCGATACACGCCACAGACGGCAAAGCCCGCACCGGCACGATCCGCATGCTGCGCGGAGAAATCCGCACGCCCGCCTTCATGCCCGTCGGCACCGCCGCCACGGTCAAGGCGATGAAGCCCGAAAGCGTGCGCGCAACCGGCGCAGACATCATTCTCGGCAACACCTATCATTTGATGCTCCGCCCGGGGGCGGAGCGGGTCGCCCGTTTGGGCGGGCTGCACCAGTTCATGAACTGGCCGCGCCCAATCCTGACGGATAGCGGCGGCTACCAGGTGATGAGCCTTTCGGAGCTGCGCAAGCTGACCGAGGAGGGAGTCGAATTCCGCAGCCACCTCGACGGATCGAAGCACATGCTCACGCCCGAACGCTCGATGGAAATCCAGCGCCTGCTCGGCAGCGATATCGTGATGGCGTTCGACGAGTGCCCGCGTGCGGACCAGCCGCGCGATGTGATTGCCCGTTCGATGGAGATGTCGATGCGCTGGGCAAAGCGCAGCCGTGACGGTTTTGACAGCGGCGGCGAACATGCGGGGCGAGCGGCGCTGTTCGGCATCCAGCAGGGCGCTCTCGACGAGGATCTTCGCAAGGTCAGTGCCGAGAAGCTGATCGAGATCGGTTTCGATGGCTATGCCGTGGGCGGGCTGGCGGTGGGCGAGGGGCAGGAGGCGATGTTCGCCACGCTTGATTTCGCGCCCGGCCAATTGCCGCAGGACAAGCCGCGCTATCTGATGGGCGTGGGCAAGCCCGACGATCTCGTGGGGGCGGTCGAGCGCGGGATCGACATGTTCGATTGCGTGCTGCCGACACGCTCGGGCCGCAACGGGCAGGCCTTCACCTGGAACGGACCGCTCAATTTGCGCAATGCGCGCCATGCCGAGGATAGCGCGCCGCTCGATGACAGGTGCACATGCGCCACCTGCGGCAGCTATTCGCGCGCCTATCTCCATCATTTGCACAAGTCGGGCGAGATATTGGGCGCCATGCTGGTGACCGAGCACAATCTCAGCTTCTACCAGCAGCTAATGGCGGCCATGCGCGATGCGATCGGGGAAGGGCGCTTCGGGGAATTCGCGAGCACTTTCCGGCGGGATTACCTTGCTGCGTCAAGCTAGCGGAGAATCCCGGCTAGCAATTCAGGACTCGTCATTCCCGCGCACGGCTTTTCTCACCGATGCGACACATGCGACACTGTCTAAGAAGAAAACTCCCGGCTCGTCATTGCGGGCGTAGCTGAGCAATCCATGCAAACGCGAGCCTAGGTGGATTGCCACGTCGGCTGCGCCTCCTCGCAATGGCAATACGAGGGATGGAGCGTTGGGATGATACAACGATGGCAAAGAGCGGAGCGCGCTTGTGCCAGAACATAGCCATGTAGGAAAATCGGAATGGCGGCATTCAGCAGAGAAATCGTCATTCCCGCGAACGCGGGAATCCACGAACGATAAGCGACGGTAGGCCTATGGATTCCCGCGTTCAGCCTCCGGCTGTGCTTCGCAACCGCGGGAATGACGATGGGAGCGGTTGCTCACAGATGTCCACTTACCACCCATAATCGGACGTAGCCCCAAACAACCGATGCCAAACAAAAAGGGCGGCCCTTTCGGACCGCCCTTTTGCGTGACGATATTGTCAGAACTTAGCGCGAGTAGAACTCGACGACCAGGTTCGGTTCCATGGTGACCGGGTAGGGCACTTCGTCGAGCTTCGGCACGCGGGCGAAGGTCACCTTCGCATTGCCGTCAGCCGACACGTAGTCCGGAATGTCGCGCTCGGGCAGGCCCTGCGCTTCGATCACCAGCGCCATTTCCTGCGCCTTCTTGCCCAGGGTGATCACGTCGCCAACGATGACGCGACGGCTGGCGATGTTGCACTTCACGCCGTTCACATAGACGTGGCCGTGGCTCACGATCTGGCGAGCCGCGAAAATGGTCGGTGCGAACTTGGCGCGATAGACAACCATGTCGAGGCGCTGTTCGAGCAGGCCGATCAGGTTCTGGCCGGTGTCGCCCTTCATGCGCGCCGCTTCCTGGTAGGTGCGCTTGAACTGCTTTTCGGTCACGTCGCCGTAATAGCCCTTGAGCTTCTGCTTCGCGCGCAGCTGCAGGCCGAAGTCGCTCATCTTGCCCTTGCGGCGCTGGCCGTGCTGGCCCGGGCCGTAGGAACGCTTGTTGACCGGTGAATTCGGACGACCCCAGATGTTTTCGCCCATCCGGCGGTCGAGTTTGTACTTGGCGCTCTTGCGCTTCGACATAAGTCGTATCCTTCAATTTGCTGGATCACCCCAATGGTGACCGTTCAACCCGGCATCGCACCGCCGGACCTGTTGTCCGACGCGGCCACCGCTTCACCGGGATACGGGGCCAATTCGCGAAGGCGCGCGCATAGCAGGATTGTGTGGTGCGTCAAGCATTCACGCCCCTCTCGACAAACGCCCGGCAAGCCGCCACAGGGCGCGGCATGACCAAGACCATGACTTTGCCCGAGGATTGCGCCACCATGCTGGATGTTCGCGCGGGCGTAGACGCCACTGACCGCAAGCTGATGGAGCTGCTTGATCGCCGCTTCGGCTATATGCGCGCCGCTGCGCGGATCAAGCAGGACCGGGACAGCGTGCGCGACGAAGCTCGCAAGGCGGCAGTTATCGCCAATGCCCGCGCGGATGCGGAGGCGCGAGGCCTTCCGGCGGGAAGGCTCGCTGAGATATGGAACCTGCTGGTCGAAACCTCGATCGCTTACGAATTCGAGGAATGGGACCGGCTACGCAACCGGGCGTAGCCGATTCCTTGACCTAGACCGGCTTGATGCCGGCGCTCAGGATGCGAAGCGGTCGCTATCCCGCGCCTCACGCGCGCTTTGCTCCCATTCGGCTTTCGTCTTGCAAATCTTCTTGCCTCCAAGCCGCGAGCCGGTTCGGCCCTCGTCGCGCTTGCAGATCTTCTTTTCTTCTTTCGCTTCGGGGGGCACTGCCTGTTCGGTGGATTCGGTCTGGGGCGTGCCCGCAGCATGGGCGGGAAGGGTCAGCGCGAGCGCTACCGGGTAGAGGGCGAAAAGAATGGGGGATTTCATGGAAATGGACTCCGGAATGCAGAATGCACCGCGCACACTGGCCCGATAGAGCGAAGCGGACGAAAAGTCCTACTCAAAAATATTCTAGTGCACCTGCAGATGGTTCTGGTGGAATGAAGGCGTTTGCACGCCAGTAGGTCCGACCCCGCTCAGCCCTTGCGCGGTGGGCGTTCGAGCGACGAGAGGACGCCGCGCAGCGTGCGGATCTCGAGATGGTTCCAGCCCGGCTTGGTGAGGACGCCACGCAAAGTCTTGCGCGTCGCTTCAACCCGCGCTTCGGGGAAGAAATAGCCCTTGGGCTCAAGCATGCTCTCGAGATGCGCGATCAGGCCTTCCAGTTCCTCCTGCGGTGCAGGGGGCAACAGGTCTTCCTGTGTCGGTTGGACGACAGGCGCCTGTTTCGACCACTCATAAGCGCATAGGATCACTGCCTGCGCGAGGTTGAGCGAGCCGAATTCGGGGTTGATCGGAACGGTCAGGATCGTGCGGGCGAGCGCGACGTCCTCGGTTTCGAGGCCCGAGCGCTCGGGCCCGAACAGGATCGCGCTCTTGCCCACCGCCGCATGGATTTCGCGCCCGGCTTCGTCCGGCCCGACCACGGGCTTGGTCACGCCGCGCTTGCGGACCGTGGTGGCATAGACATGCGCACAGTCCGCCACAGCCTCTGCTACCGTGTCGAAAACCCGAGCCTGTTCCAGCACGATATCCGCACCAGCCGCTGCAGGCCCTGCCGAGGGGTTGGGCCAGCCATCGCGCGGAGCGACCAGCCGCATTTCGGTGAGCCCGAAATTGAGCATCGCGCGCGCCGCCTTGCCGATGTTTTCGCCCAGTTGCGGCCGCACCAGCACGATCGCCGGTTGTTCAGCTTGCCCCATCTTGCGCCGCTTCCTGCACGGTGCTGGCGAACTCTTCGAAGTCCTTCGCTTCGCTGAAATCGCGATAGACCGAAGCGAAGCGGATATAGGCCACGCTGTCGATCTGGCGCAGGCCGTTCATCACCATTTCGCCGATGCGCGATGAGGGGACTTCGGCATCGCCTGCGGTTTCGACCTGGCGCTGGATGCCGGAGACGAGCTGGTCGATCCGTTCCTGGTCGACGCCGCGCTTGCGGCAGGCGAGCGAAACCGACTGCTCGAGCTTGCCACGGTCGAATGCCTCGCGGCGGTCCCCGCTTTTGACGACGGAGACCTCGCGCAATTGCACGCGTTCGAATGTGGTGAAGCGGGCGCCGCAGCTAGAGCATTGGCGCCTTCTCCGTATCGAGGTGTTGTCCTCGGTCGGGCGGCTGTCCTTTACCTGGCTGTCGTCATGGGCGCAAAAAGGGCAGCGCATTCAGTCTCTTACTTCTTCAACCTGCTATAGAGTGCGATGCCGGCGCCAGCTGCAAGGCCAAGCGGCCAGCTGATCACGGGCAGGATCGCACCCGCCACTGCGCCGATCGCGGCCCCGGTCAACACCGGCTTGGTCGAGGGGTGTTTGACCCCCTGCTTGGCCATGCCGACGATTTCTTCCTTGGTGTCCTGGACCCAATCGCGGCCTTCGGGTGCATTATCGCTCATGGTTTATCTCCCGGGATAGACAGGAAAGGCCTCGCACAGTTCGGCCACCCGGCCGCGCACGCTTTCCTCTACCTGAGCATCGCCTTCCGGGCCGTTCTTGGCAAGCCCGTCGACGACTTCGGCGATCAGCTTGCCGACCTTGCGGAATTCGGCAGGGCCGAAGCCGCGCGTCGTTCCCGCCGGAGTTCCGAGGCGGATACCGCTCGTGACGAAGGGGCTGCGCGTGTCATAGGGGATGCCGTTCTTGTTGCAGGTGAGCCAGGCCCGGTCGAGGCCCTTTTCGGCATCCTTGCCGGTCACATCCTTCGCAGTGAGATCGACCAGCATCGAGTGATTGTCGGTTCCGCCCGATACGATGCGCAGGCCGTTTTCCTCAAGGCTGGCGGCGAGCGCGCGCGCATTCTCGACCACGGCGTGGGCATAGGCCTTGAACTCGGGGCGCAACGCCTCGAGGAATGCGACCGCCTTGGCCGCCACGACATGCATCAGCGGTCCGCCCTGCAGGCCGGGGAACACCGCCATGTTGAGCAGCTTGGTCAGCGCCTCGTCATTCCACAGGATCACGCCCGAACGCGGGCCGCGCAAGCTCTTGTGCGTGGTGGTGGTGACGACATGGGCATGCGGGAAGGGCGAGGGGTGCGCACCGCCCGCGACCAGCCCGGAGATGTGGCTCATATCGACCATCAGATAGGCGCCGACTTCGTCCGCTACCTTGCGGAAGCCTTCCCAGTCCCACACTCGCGAATAGGCGGTGCCGCCGGCGATGATGAGCTTGGGCTTGTGCTCCTTCGCGATCGCCATGACATCGTCCATGTCGATCCGCTCGTCATCCTTGCGCACGCCATAGGCGACAGGATTGAACCACTTGCCGCTCATGTTGACCGGCGAGCCATGGGTCAGGTGTCCGCCCGAATTGAGGTCGAGCCCCATGAAGGTGTCGCCGGGATTGAGCAGCGCCAGGAACACGGCCTGGTTCATCTGCGAGCCGCTGTTGGGTTGCACATTGGCGAATTCGCAGCCGAACAGCTGCTTCGCGCGTTCGATCGCAAGCGTTTCGACCACGTCGGCATAGTCGCATCCGCCGTAATAGCGCTTGCCCGGATAGCCCTCGGCATATTTGTTGGTGAAGACGCTGCCGGTCGCTTCGAGCACCGCAGTGGAGGCGATGTTCTCGCTCGCGATCAGCTCGATCTTGTTCTGCTGGCGCTTGAGCTCGTTCGCGATTGCCGCGGCCACTTCCGGGTCCGCCTGGGCAAGCGTGTCATGCCAGAAGTGGTGCATGATATCGGTATTGGCTGAAGGCGCTGTGTTCATTGGAGAGGCTCTATCGTGTCGGTGTCGGAGGGCGGGTTCGAAAGCTTGTCGACGCGGCGCTGGTGTCGGCCACCGGCGAACTCGGTCTCAAGGAATGTCTCTACACAGGCCTTGGCCATTTCAATGCCGACCAGCCGCGCGCCGAGCGCGATGCAATTGGCATTGTTGTGTTCGCGTGCGAGCGCAGCGGAAAGAGGCTCTGAAACCAGCGCGCAGCGGACATGCGGGTGGCGGTTGACGCTGATCGAAATGCCGATGCCCGATCCGCACAGCGCGATGCCGCGCTCAGCAGTGCCATCGGCGACGACCGCTGCCAGCTTGTAGCCATAGTCGGGATAATCGACGCTTTCGGTCGAGTAGGGCCCGAGGTCGGCGACCTCATGGCCGAGTTCCATCAGCCATTCGGCAAGCTCGGATTTGAGGTCGAGGGCGGCATGGTCAGAGGCGATGGCGATACGCATGCGCGCGACATAGGGGAGGGGAGCGATTCGCGCGACCCCTGCGAAGCGGTTTTTCCCTGCCTCGGAGACGTGCCTCAGCGCGGTGGCGTAGGTGGGGCGGGAGGTGCCGGCGGGGGATAATCTGCGGTGACAGGTAATGCGGCTTGGCCACGCTCCTGCTCCGGGCGGGCAGCCCGGTATTGCCTGATCCGCCGGTCCCATTCGATCATGATCGGATCGAATTCGGTCTGGAGCGAGGCGAGGAAGCGCTGGTTTGCAGCGGCGACTGCCGGATCCTCCAGCATCTTCATGCTGGCGCCAAGGTAATGCTTGCCCGCCGGTGTTTCGGCAAACTTGCGGATCTGCTTGAGTTCGTTGGCGGAAAATTCGCGGACATAAGCCTGCGCCATAGCATGCGCCATGTCATCACCGAAGCCATCGATCATCGGTGACAATTGTTCCGGAAGATAGGCCATGAAGTCGTCGAACAGTCGCGACATGCCAGGGTCATTGGTGTCGAACAGACCCGCTTGCATCATTTGAGAGCCGATCACCTTCATTACTCGCTGCAGGTTGGCGGTCCGCTCCGATGCTGGAACCACAGCCTGAACGATCGCCCGTGAGTCTTCTAGCTCGGCGAGGTTTGCCTCGCTGGCCTGCGCCTGTGTCGAGAATGGTGAAAGGACTAGAGCAGTGGCCAGCGCCAATGCACGGACATTCATGAGCATGTTCTGATCCCGGCAAACTTGGAAGAAAATTGTTTCGCCTCTTCGCTACCGGGATGGGTACCCTTTGGGCCAGTTAGGCAAGGCACTAGTGCAACGCGCGTCGGCCAGCACGCTACTTCAGTTGGCGCGCAGCCCATTTCCACAGCGCTGCGGCTTCGCCCGCCGCCTTGCCTTCAGCGTCGATCTCAGCGGCTACTTCGCCTTTGGCGGATGATCGGTGGAAATCCGCGCGCTCACCGAAATGTATGGGGCAAGTCTTTAGGCCATGGGCCTTGGCAACTTCGGTTGCTTCGGCAATTTGGCGCGTCGCACCGGATGGCACGGCATTGAATACGACGAAGGCGGGCTTGCCTGCAAATTCGACCATCTCGGCAACAGCTTCGAGTGCGTGCAGGTCGAACGCGCGCGGGCGCGAGGGGATCAGCACCAGATCGGCTGCCTTTATCGCTTCGCGCATGGCCGCTTCTGCATGGGGCGGGGTGTCGATTACGACAATTTTGATTTCGTCCTGTTGGTGCGCCCGTTCTATCGTCTTGGCTAGCCGGGCTGGTGGACTGGTTACCACAAGCGGGAAATAGTCGCCGCGCCAATCGCTCCACGCCGCAGCGGTTGCTTGTGGATCGGTGTCGATCACACAAGCAGGCTTCTTGGCCAGTGTGGCGCTTGCCGCGAGGTGCAAGGCGAGAGTGGTCTTGCCAGACCCGCCCTTTTGACTGACGATCGCTATGGTAGGCATGGGCCAAACCTCAAATTGCTGCACTGCACAATGGTACGGCAATTTGAGGCAAATGGCGAGCGGGAGCTTCCCTGGAAGAGTGGAAAATTCGCTCTACTGGTCGAGGAACGAACGCATCTTGCGGCTGCGGCTCGGGTGCTTGAGCTTGCGCAGCGCCTTGGCTTCGATCTGGCGGATACGTTCGCGCGTAACCGAGAACTGCTGGCCCACTTCCTCAAGCGTGTGATCGGTGTTCATGCCGATGCCGAAGCGCATGCGCAGCACGCGCTCCTCACGCGGCGTGAGCGAAGCGAGCACGCGAGTGACGGTTTCCTTGAGGTTCGCCTGGATCGCGGCATCGACCGGGATCACGGCGTTCTTGTCCTCGATGAAATCGCCCAGGTGCGAATCTTCCTCGTCGCCGATCGGCGTTTCGAGGCTGATCGGTTCCTTGGCGATCTTCATCACCTTGCGCACCTTTTCGAGCGGCATCGAAAGGCGCTGCGCCATTTCCTCAGGGGTCGGCTCGCGGCCTTCCTCGTGCAGGAACTGACGTGACGTGCGCACCAGCTTGTTGATCGTTTCGATCATATGCACCGGGATACGGATGGTGCGGGCCTGGTCGGCGATCGAGCGGGTGATCGCCTGCCTGATCCACCATGTGGCATAGGTGCTGAACTTGTAGCCGCGGCGGTATTCGAACTTGTCGACCGCCTTCATCAGGCCGATGTTACCTTCCTGGATCAGGTCGAGGAACTGCAGCCCGCGGTTGGTGTATTTCTTGGCGATGGAAATCACGAGGCGCAGGTTCGCTTCGACCATTTCCTTCTTGGCGATGCGCGCTTCGCGCTCGCCCTTCTGCACCATGTTGACGATGCGGCGCAGCTCGGGGAGCGACATGCCGGTCTGGCTGGCGATGTCGGCGATTTCCGCACGGATGCGTTCGATCGCATCGGCTTCCTTCTCGGCGAAGGCGGCCCACTTCTTGTCCTTCTTCGCGTTTTCGTTGAGCCAGGTCTCGTCCAGCTCATTGCCGACATAGGCATTGAGGAAGTCGATCCGCTTCACCTTGTGCCGTTCGGCAAGGCGCAGCATCTGGCCGCCAAGCGCGGTCAGCCGGCGGTTGAAGGCATAGAGATTGTCGACCAGGAACTCGATCTTGGTCGCATGGAACTGCACGCTTTCGACTTCGGCGGTGAGGTCTTCGCGCAGCTTCTCGTACTTGTTTTCCTTGGCCTTCGGGAATTCCTGCCCGGCGGCGAGCGTTTCAACCCGCTCGGCCTGCAGCTTCTCGAAGGTCTTGAACAGCGACGTGATGCGGGCGAAGCGTTCCAGCGCGTCGGGCTTCAGCGCAGCTTCCATCTGCGCCAGCGACATGGTGTTGTCGTCTTCGTCCTCTTCCTCGCGGCGGCGCGAAGAACCTTCCTCGCCGTCCTCGTCCTCGTCGCTTGTTTCTTCCTCTTCCTCGACCTCGTCGTCGTCGCGGATCGTGGGGCCGGCGGTCTCTTCCGAGATTTCGCCGTCGTCATCGTCGTCCTCGTCGGCCTCCATCTTGTCGGCCGGCGGTTCCTTCGAGAGCATGGCGTCGAGATCGAGGATCTCGCGCAGCTGCATCTCTTCATTGTTGAGCGCTTCGGACCACTGGATGATGGCGTGGAAGGTGATCGGGCTTTCGCACAGGCCCATGATCATCATGTCGCGCCCGGCTTCGATCCGCTTGGCGATGGCGATTTCGCCTTCGCGGCTGAGCAGTTCGACCGCGCCCATTTCGCGCAGGTACATGCGCACCGGGTCATCGGTGCGGTCGCCGGTCGCGGTCTTCTTGGCGGCGGCGCTGCCGGTCTTGCGGACGTCTTTCTTGGCGTCCTCGTCCTCATCGTCGTCGCTATCGTCGCTTTCGACTTCATCGACCTCGGATTCGCCGTCCGAATCCCCTTCGGCCTCGGCATCCTCGTCGCTCTCGACGATCTGCACGCCCATTTCGCTCAGCGCGGTCTGGATGTCCTCGATCTGGTCGGGGCTCATCTCGCCCGACGGCAGCGCCTCGTTCAGCTCGTCATAGGTGACGTAGCCGCGCTTGCGGGCCTTGCTGATGAGCTTCTTGACCGATGCTTCGTTGAGGTCGATCAGCGGAGCATCATCGTCTTTGGTGCTTGCCCCGGCTTTAGTCTTTGACGCCATAGGTCCGTGTCAGTCCGTTTCCAAATCGGAGACCGGCTCTTCTGCCGGCTCGCGAGAAATTTCCGTTTCAGCCGCGATTGCGGCCTTCTTTCGCCCAAAGTGCTTCAGGCGTTCGTTTAATGTGGCGAGCCGTTCGCGCAACCTTGTCTGTTCGGCGAAGGCACCTTCCGGATCCTCCGCGAACCGACCCATCGCCGCTTCAAGCGCAGCAAGAAGGGCCGGCCTTTCGACCAGCAGCGTAACGGCTTCAGCCAGTTCCTCGCGCGCATCTACCGGGTTGGTGCCTTCTCTCAGGAAGGCATATCGAGTCTGATCCGGTGGGGCGGGAAGGCCTCGCTCGCCTGATATGGCCATGTCGGCGCGCGAATCAAGCGTTTCCGACAGCTCGAGCAAGGTTTCGACAGTCTCGGCCATTTTCGGGTCGAGCCGGGCCAGTCGGCCGAGCGCTTCAGTGTGGCGAGCGATCTCTGCCGGGAAGCGCAACAGGCCATGCACCACTGCCCGGGCGAAGTCGTCACGCGCGCCGCCGCTGGAGGCACGCTTGAGCCGGGTCGCTGAATCGGGCGAAAGCGGCTGCGGGGCAGGGCGGCCGAAGGACGAAGGCTTCCATTCGCGCGGTGCGCGCTGGGGGAAGGCGAAGGCAGAGAAGCGATCGAGCAGTTCGCGGCGATAGAGCGCACGGATGTCGGGATGCTGGATCGCGTCGGCATGCGCCAGCAGACGCGCCTTGAGGCCTGCCTTGTCTTCGGGCGTGCGAAGCTCCTGCGCGTCGCGCTCGAAAGTCCACAATGCGTCGAGCAAGCTCGCCGGCTCGGCCAGCAGCTTCTCCATCGCCGCCTTGCCGCGCTGCTTGATTAAGTCATCGGGGTCGAGCCCTGCGGGAAGGCGCACGATGCCCAGGCTCTTGCCCGGCTGCAGCATCGGCAGTGCCCGGCCGATCGCGCGCATCGCCGCACGCTGGCCCGCCGCGTCACCGTCGAAGCACAGCACCGGCACGTCCACCATGCGCCACAGCATGGTCAGCTGAGTTTCGGTCAGCGCAGTGCCGAGCGGGGCAACGGCATCGGCAATGCCCGCATTCGCCAGCGCGATCACGTCCATATAGCCTTCGACCACCACCATGCGCCCGCTCTGGCGCGAGGCGGGGCCGGCACGGTGGAGGTTGTAGAGCGTGCGCCCCTTGTCGAACAAAGGCGTGTCGGGCGAATTGAGATATTTCGCCGCGCCTTCCTTCGCCTGCAGGATACGGCCGCCGAATGCGATCACGCGGCCGCGCGCATCCTGGATCGGCAGCATCAGCCGGTCGCGGAAGCGGTCATAGGGCGGCTTGTCATCGACCGAGATCAGCAGCCCGGCCTCGACCAGCATGGGTTCTTCGAATTGCGAGAGCGCGGATTTGATCGCCACCTTGCTGTCGGGCGCATAGCCGAAGCCGAATTCGCGCATCACCGCGCCGGAGAAGCCTCGCGACTTGAGGTAGTCGCGCGCCGCCGCTCCATCCGGCCCCTTGAGGTTGTCGACGAACCACGCCTGCGCCGCCTCGGTCACATCGACCAGGCCCGCGCGCTTTTCCGCCTGCTTCGCCGCAACAGGATCGGGGCGGGGCACTTCCATGCCTGCCTGCTGCGCCAGCTCCTTCACTGCATCCATGAACTGCAGCCCGCGCTGGTCGGTCATCCAGCGGATCACGTCGCCATGCGCACCGCAGCCAAAACAGTGATAGAAGCCCTTCTCGTCATTGACGGTGAAGCTGGGCGACTTCTCGTTATGGAACGGGCAGCATGCTTTCCATTCGCGCCCCGCGCGCTGCAGCTTGGTCGTGCGCATGATGACGCTCGAAAGCGTCACCCGTGCACGCAATTCGTCTAGCCACTGCGGGGAAAGAGCCATCTAACGACTTTGCCTGTCTCCACCGTTCGTGTCGAGCGAAGTCCTGAGTGGGTTGGTGACAGGATTGTGGACACAACTCCGTTCATGCTGAGCTTGTCGAAGCATCGTCCTTCTTCCTTAAAGAAATACAGCCCTTCGACAGGCTCAGGGCGAACGGAAGTTAGGAAAGCGCCGCTTTCACCAGCCCGCTTGCCTTGCTCATGTCGAGCTGTGCACCATGGCGTGCCTTGAGCTCGGCCATCACGCGGCCCATGTCCTTGATCGAGCTTGCGCCAAGCTCTGCCTTGATCGCTTCGATCGCGGCGGAAGTTTCGGCTTCGCCCAGCATGGCGGGCAGGAATTCCTCGATCACCGCCAGCTCGGCGCGCTCCTGCGCGGCCAGTTCCTCGCGACCGCCCTGGACATAGAGGTCGATCGATTCGCGGCGCTGCTTGGCCATCTTCTGCAGCACTTCCACCACCAGATCGTCATCGGCGATCTCCTTGCTGGAGGTGCGCATTTCGATGTCGCGGTCCTTGATCTTCGCCCCGATCAGGCGGAGCGCGGCGGTGCGGTCCTTCTCGCCTGCCTTCATGGCGGCGATGGTTGCGGCTTTGATGTCGTCGCGGAGCATGGAATCGGTCCCTTTTGTCTGGTCTTGGGCGGGCAGATAGTGATTGTGCCCCGAATAGTCGATATTTCTCCCCCATGCGGTTGACGCGCCCGCGGCTGGCGTCTAGCGGCTGGGACTTAGCGACATCGCCGGAAAACCCCTGACTCGGAGAGCCCAAAAATGGCTTCTGCTGCCTCTCGTCCTGCGCAACCTAAGGGTGCGACGGGAGTCCTTATTTTGGCCGATGGCACGGTGATCTGGGGCATGGGCTTCGGCGCGACCGGTTCCGCCGTGGGCGAAGTGTGCTTCAACACGGCGATGACCGGATACCAGGAAGTGATGACCGACCCGAGCTATGCCGGGCAAATCGTCACCTTCACATTCCCGCATATCGGCAATGTCGGCGCCAACCCCGAGGATATCGAATCGCGGGTCGAAGGCGCGGTCGGCTGCGTCGTGCGCGAGGAGGTGACCCCCGCAAGCAATTTCCGCAGCCTGCAGCCCTTCACCGAATGGATGGAAGCCAACGGAAAGATCGGCCTTTCAGGCGTCGATACGCGCGCGCTCACCCGGCGGATCCGCATGGCGGGCGCGCCGAATGCGGTGATCGCTCATGAGCCGAGCGGCAAGTTCGACATTCCCGCGCTGCTCAAGCGGGCGCAGGACTGGCCCGGCCTCGAAGGGATGGACTTGGCGCAGATCGTCACGCGCCACGGGCAGGAAGAATGGCACGGCAGCTATTGGCGGCTTGGCCATGGCTATGAGGCCTCCGATGTTCCAGAAGCCGTTCATGCTGAGCTTGTCGAAGTAGGAACGGCTTCAGAACCCGACCCTTCGACAGGCTCAGGGCGAACGGGTTCTGTCAAGCCTCACGTAGTCGCGATCGACTATGGCGCGAAGGACAACATCTTCCGCAATCTCGTCCGCGCCGGGGCGAAGGTCACAGTGGTTCCGGCCAAGACCTCGCTCGATGAAATCCTCGCGCTCAAGCCCGATGGCGTGTTCCTTTCCAACGGGCCGGGCGATCCGGCGGCAACCGGCGAATATGCCGTACCCGTGATCAAGGGGCTGCTCGATCGCGACATTCCGCTGTTCGGCATCTGCCTCGGCCACCAGATGCTGGCGCTGGCGGCGGGCGCCAAGACAGTGAAGATGCACCAGGGCCACCGCGGCGCGAACCATCCGGTCCAGCGGGTGGGTGAGGGGTGGGGCGACACCTCGGGGCTGGTCGAGATCACCAGCATGAACCACGGCTTTGCGGTCGATGTCGACACGCTGCCGCCCAATGTCGAGCAGACCCATGTGAGCCTGTTCGACGGATCGAACTGCGGCATCAGCATCAAGGGCAAGCAAGCCTTTGGCGTGCAATACCACCCAGAGGCATCACCCGGCCCGCAGGACAGTTTCTACCTCTTTGAAAAGTTTGTTGGGATGCTGGGGTGAGGTATTCTGAGTTCAGAGACCAAATGCTCAGAGCACTCTACAAGGATGGAGACATTCCTGAAGGTGAAATGCTCAAGTTTGAGGCGCTTGCCAAACATTATGAGCTGGAATTTCGCCCGGGTTGGCTCTTTGAATTACAAAAAGAACTGCGCGAAGAAGGTCTCCTAAAGGGACCTGCGAACGGTAGGAACGATGCGCAAGCCATCGGTCGATTGACCGGTCCAGGGATGAGAGAGGCTGAAAGGCTGATTGACGCTTTGGAGAGTCGGGGAACAGTACTAATCGATCAATATGGACCGGCTGACGCAGCGATTTCTAATGATGCAGGACAGGAACAGAGTTCCCTCTCCGAAATGGTTTCGGAAATCGATGCCCATGAGGGTGCGCATCTTTCTATCGACAGTACGACGTGGACTGGGAAGCGGTTGGTACTCGCTGATGCTGCGGTTCTGTCGACGGTCAGGCTTCAGGCAGATCAGCTTAGGGAGCGAATCTATTCCACTCGGTTTGAAAGCAATGTCGACAGTCAGGATTTGAAGTCGCTTGCTGATGCATTGGTCGCCGTTTGTGCGATGGCCGAACCAGAACTCGGGATTATCGAGCGGATATTGGCACACCCAAAGTTCGCATACACAGCCACACTTGCCGCAGCGGTTGCCACCATACGAGGCGCACTAGGAATCTAAATGCCCAAACGCACTGACATCTCCTCGATCCTCGTAATCGGCGCCGGCCCGATCATCATCGGCCAGGCCTGCGAGTTCGACTATTCCGGTACGCAAGCGATCAAGGCGCTCAAGGAAGAGGGCTATCGCGTGGTGCTGGTCAATTCGAACCCGGCCACGATCATGACCGATCCCGAGTTCGCCGACGCGACCTATATCGAGCCGATCACGCCCGAGATCGTCGAGAAGATCATCGCCAAGGAGCGCCCCGATGCGCTGCTGCCCACGATGGGCGGGCAGACCGCGCTCAATTGCGCGCTGGCGCTCTACAACAACGGCACGCTCGACAAATATGGCGTGACCATGATCGGCGCCAATGCCGATGCGATCGACAAGGCGGAAAACCGCCAGCGTTTCCGCGCGGCGATGGACAAGATTGGCCTCGAAAGCGCGCGCAGCGGCGTGGCGCACACCGTGGACGAGGCCTTTGCCGTGCTCGAACACACCGGCCTGCCTTCGATTATCCGCCCCAGCTTCACGCTGGGCGGGACCGGCGGCGGCATCGCCTATAACAAGGCCGAGTTCGAACGGATCGTGCGCGAAGGGCTCGATGCGTCGCCCACCACCGAAGTGCTGATCGAGGAATCGCTGCTCGGCTGGAAAGAATATGAGATGGAGGTCGTGCGCGACCGCCATGACAATTGCATCATCATCTGCAGCATCGAGAATGTCGATCCGATGGGCGTGCACACGGGTGACTCGATCACTGTCGCCCCCGCGCTGACGCTGACCGACAAGGAATACCAGATCATGCGCACCGCCTCGATCGAGGTGCTGCGCGAGATCGGCGTCGAAACCGGCGGCTCGAACGTGCAGTTCGCGGTGAATCCGGCCGACGGGCGCCTGATCGTGATCGAGATGAACCCGCGCGTCTCGCGCAGTTCTGCGCTGGCATCGAAGGCGACCGGCTTCCCGATCGCGCGCGTCGCCGCCAAGCTGGCGGTGGGTTACACGCTTGACGAGATCACCAACGAAATCACCGGCGCGACGCCTGCCAGCTTCGAGCCGACCATCGACTATGTCGTGACCAAGATCCCGCGCTTCGCTTTCGAGAAGTTCAAGGGCGCGAAGATCGAACTCGCCACTGCGATGAAATCGGTCGGCGAAGTCATGGCGATCGGCCGCAACTTCCAGGAAAGCGTGCAGAAGGCCCTGCGTGGGCTCGAAACCGGGCTCGACGGTTTCAATCGCGTGCCTTCGCTTGAGGGCGTCTCGCGCGAAGTGATCACCGCCGCGCTGTCAAAGCGCACGCCCGACCGGCTGCTCTATGTCGGGCAGGCGTTCCGTGCGGGAATGAGCGTGGAGGAAATCCACGCGGTCACTTCCTACGATCCGTGGTTCCTGCGCCAGATCGAGGAAATCATTGCCGCCGAAAAGCGGATCGGCGTCGAAGGCCTGCCGCGCGATGCGGCGGGGCTGCGCAAGCTCAAGGCGATGGGCTTTTCGGACAAGCGGCTCGCCACGCTGGCGGTACGTTCGGTCGGCGTTGCGGGCGGGCTGGGCGAAACCCAGGCCAAGCGTTCGGGCCTGCTGCACGATGCCTTGCAGGCGATGGCCGGTGCCACCAGCGAAGACGAGGTGCGCAAGCTGCGCAACAAGCTGGGCGTGCATCCGGTGTTCAAGCGGATCGACAGCTGCGCTGCCGAATTCGAAGCGATCACGCCATACATGTATTCGACCTATGAAGCCCCGAGCTTCGGCGAGCCCGAATGCGAGGCGGACCCTTCGGATCGCAAGAAGATCGTGATCCTCGGCGGCGGTCCCAACCGCATCGGGCAGGGGATCGAGTTCGACTATTGCTGCGTCCACGCCTGTTTCGCGCTTGCGGAAGCCGGGTTCGAGACGATCATGGTCAATTGCAACCCGGAAACCGTCTCGACCGATTACGACACATCGGACCGGCTTTATTTCGAGCCACTGACCGCTGAAGACGTTCTCGAAATCCTGCGGGTCGAGCAGTCCAACGGCAAGCTGGTCGGCGTGATCGTGCAGTTCGGCGGACAGACCCCGCTCAAGCTGGCGCAAGCGCTGGAGGATGCGGGCATCCCGATCCTGGGCACTTCGCCCGATGCGATCGACCTTGCGGAAGACCGCGAGCGTTTCGCCAAGCTGGTCCACAAGCTGAAGCTCAAGCAGCCCGACAACGGGATTGCCTACAGCCGCGACGAGGCGGCGGCGGTCGCTTCGCGCATCGGTTATCCGGTGTTGCTGCGCCCCAGCTACGTGCTGGGCGGGCGGGCGATGGAAATCGTCGATTCCGAAGCGCAGCTCGATGATTACATCAAGACTGCCGTGAACGTGTCGGGCGACAGCCCTGTGCTGGTCGACCAATATTTGCGCGACGCGATCGAATGCGACGTCGATGCACTGTGCGATGGCAAGGAAGTGCGCATCGCGGGCGTGATGCAGCACATCGAGGAGGCCGGCGTGCATTCGGGCGACAGCGCCTGCACCCTGCCGCCCTATTCGCTACCCGCCTCGATCGTCGAGGAAATGGAAAGGCAGGCCGAGGCATTGGCGCATGCGCTCAAGGTCGTCGGCCTGATGAACGTCCAGTTTGCGGTGAAGGATGGCGAGGTTTACCTGATCGAGGTCAACCCGCGCGCCAGCCGCACCGTGCCTTTCGTCGCCAAGGCGATTGGCCAGCCGGTCGCCAAGATCGCGGCACGCGTGATGGCGGGCGAAAAGCTGGCCGATTTCGAGCCGTTCAAGCGCGACCTGCCCTATATGGCGGTGAAGGAAGCGGTGTTCCCGTTCTCGCGTTTCCCCGGCAGCGACCCGGCGCTGAGCCCGGAAATGAAGTCGACCGGCGAAGTGATGGGAATCGACCGCAGCTTCGAAGCTGCTTTCCTCAAGTCGCAGCTTGCGGCGGGCATGGTGCTGCCGACCTCCGGCACATTGTTCGTGTCAGTGAAGGATACTGACAAGTCCTATATCGTCCCGGCGGTAAAGGCGCTGATTGAGCAGGGCTTCGATGTGATCGCCACGGGCGGCACGCAGAGCTACCTAGAGGAGCAAGGCCTCCCGGTAGAGCGTGTGAACAAGGTGGCCGAAGGGCAGCCGCATATTGTCGACCGGATCATCGATGGCGACGTGGCGCTGATCTTCAACACGACCGAAGGTTGGCAGAGCCTGCTCGACTCCAAATCGATCCGCGCTTCGGCGCTGGAAGCCAAGGTGCCGTACTATACGACAGCGGCTTCTTCGATAGCTGCAGCGAACGCAATTCGTGCAGTAAATGCAAGCCAGCTTGAAGTCCGCTCGTTGCAAGACTATTATAGCTGACGATAGTTTGATCTCCCCCACATTTCGAGCTCGCCAGGTCGCCTTGGAAAATGCGGCCAGCTTCGAAATGACCCTGTTTTAGGGGAGGGAGCGGAAGGAAAGACTGGAATGGCTACGATGGAAAAGGTTCCGATGCTGGCAGAGGGCTATGAGCGGCTGACCGCCGATCTCAAAGTCCTGCGTGCGGAACGCCCCAAGATCGTCGATGCGATCGAGGAAGCGCGGGCGCATGGCGACCTGTCGGAAAATGCCGAATACCACGCCGCCAAGGAACGTCAGGGCCAGGTCGAAGCGCAGATCGCCGAGCTGGAAGACAAGGTCAGCCGCGCGCAGATCATCGATCCGGCTACGCTGTCGGGCGACAAGATCATCTTCGGCGCGACCGTGACTCTGCTGGACGAGGCCGACAAGCCGGTGCGCTACCAGATCGTCGGCCAGACCGAAGCGGACGCCAACAAGGGCCGCATCTCGTATAACTCGCCGATCGCCCGCGCGCTCATCGGCAAGCAGGTGGGTGACGAGGTCGAAGTTACCGTGCCTTCTGGCGACCGTTTCTACCTCGTCGAGAAGATCGAGTTCATCTGACGCACCGCGCTCGAAAGCCGGGGCTTATGCTTCCGGCTCGAGCAGGCGGTGGAGATGCACCACCACATATTTCATTTCGGCATCGTCGACCGTGCGCTGGGCGTTCGAGCGCCAAGCGTCGACCGCGTCGTCATAATTGCTGAACACGCCAACGACGTGGATGCTTTCCGGATCCTGGAATTCCAGGCTGCGGGGGTCTTTTACGCGGCCACCCATGACGAGGTGCAGCCGCTGCTTGGTTTCATGTTCAGCCATGATGGCTCTGTCTCCTTGGGGAATGGCGCGCGCCATAGACGAGCCAGCGCGTGTGGCAAGGCCTGCGCTCCGCAAATCGCTTCAGGAGATCAGTTGCCCTGGGTGCCGGTCTCGTCGGACAGGTGGGGCAGGTCGCCCTCTTCCTGTTCTTCCTTCGCGCGCTGAACCGCCTTGTCATACATGGTCAGGGCAAAGGCGATCGCCGCATCTGTGGCGATCCTCCCTAGAAGGCTAGTGGCGGTCGAAGCGGCACGGCCGCCGCGCGAAAGCCTGCCTAGTGCGAGGCCCAGCGCCGCCGCACCCCCAAGCACGATCAGCGGATTGCGCTTGGCGTAATCGACCAGCGTGCCGGCGGCATCGCGCGCCTGATCGGCGACCTGGTGCCCTGCCAAACGCTCCTGCGCGTTTTGGATGCGCGTGCGCAGCGCGCTGCGCTTGTCTTCGGTGGTGGTCATGTCAGCCTCCATCCGCCTCAACATCGTCTGTTTCCAATTCCGCCTCATTTTCCTCGGAAGAGCGGAACAGTGCTAGCAGCGGTTCGCGGGCAAACCAGAGCGCGGTTGCACCGGCGACTGCTGCGGCAACCCCGGCGACGATCCCGCCCTTGCCGCGCAAGGCGTCGCTTGCCCGATCAGCGGCGTCGAGCGTTTCGTCTCCGACATCATCGGCCAATTGCTCGCCGATGCGCTGGCCCGACAAACCGTTGCGGACGCG
This sequence comes from Altererythrobacter sp. Z27, assembly GCF_052683155.1. Lineage (NCBI taxonomy): Bacteria > Pseudomonadati > Pseudomonadota > Alphaproteobacteria > Sphingomonadales > Erythrobacteraceae > Altererythrobacter > Altererythrobacter sp. Z27. The sequence continues at coordinate 599,360 of NZ_JBQYMC010000001.1, forward strand.
GTCGAACTGGGCAGTGATGATTGAGCGCGCCGTGTTGCGGAGCGCCCTGTCTTCAAGCAGCTGGCGGCGCAGGTCGGTCATTCTCCGCCCTCGGGATTGTCATTGCCGAATGCGTCGCCGATTTCCTGCGTCGAATTGCGCATCCGCATCAGCATCAGGAAAGCTCCGAACAGCAGCGCCCCGACCACAATCGCGGTTGCGCCCAGGGCAGACACCAGCGGTGTAAGCGCAATCACGAGGCCGACCACCAACGCGATCAGCGCCAAATGGATGAAGGCAAGCGCGAACAGGCCCGAAACAACCGCGGACTTGCTGCGATTGGCGGCAAAGGCGAGGCGGGTTTTCTGGAATGCGATCTCGGCTTCGACGAAGTTGCGCCCGTCCTGAACGAGGGCGGCGACATCGTCGACGAGCGAGCCGTCGGGCTGCGCTTCGCCTGCCTCGTCACCGCGCAGCGCAGCGTCGAGTTCGTCGTCCACATCGACCGGACGCGGATCCGCACGATCCTCGTCACGCATTTCCAGCCCCCCTGCCTGTCGCTTCAGCCGCGGCCGCCGCGGAACAATCGCGCGACCAGGAAGCCCAGGATCGCCGCGATGCCGAGTGCGGTGCCCGGGCTCTTGCGCACCATTTCGCGCGCATCTTCGCCCAGTTCCTCGACGCTCTTCGAATCGAGCTTGGCCGAAGCTTCCTGCAGGCTGCGCGATGCCTTGCGGGCATAGTCGCCATATTGCTCGCCGACCTTCTCGTCGATCTGCGGTGCGGTATCCGCTACGATCTTGCCGAGCGAGGCGAGCGCATCGCTGGCGCGTGTCTTGCCTTCAACGGCCAGTTCGCCTGCACGGGCCTTGGCTTCATTGCCATAGGTCCTGGCTTCGGCGACGAGATCGGTGCCCTTTTCGCGGGCCTGATCGCGATAGGCGCCTGCGCGAACGCCGGCTTCCGCCTTCAGCGCAGCAGCACCAGCGCGCGCTTCTTCAAGCGCGGCGTTGAAGCGCGACTTGGCTTCAGCGGTGTTGTCTGCGGGCACCGCAGCCTTGGCGGCTTTCTTTGCAGGTGCCTTCTTGGTGGTCGTCTTGCGGGTCTTTGTGCTTGTGCCCTCTGCCATGGGTCCGTCCTTTGCCTTCCAATGTCTTCACTTCCGGCGCGAATACGATTGCCGGAACGGTTTATATCGCAACGCCGCTTGCACCGCGATGTTCCGGCGCATAGAGCGCTGCCACACCCCGATATGGTGGTGTCTTAGCCAATTACAACAGTGCGAGCCAGGAGCCTGCCAATGACCGCGATTATCGACCTGCACGGCCGCGAAGTGCTTGATAGCCGAGGGAACCCGACTGTGGAAGTCGATGTGCTGCTGGAGGACGGAAGTTTCGGACGAGCTGCGGTTCCGTCAGGCGCTTCGACCGGCGCGCACGAAGCGGTCGAGCTGCGCGATGGCGACATGGCGCGCTACAAGGGCAAGGGCGTACTCAAGGCGGTCGACGCGGTGAATACCGAGATTGCCGACGCCATCCTGGGGCTCGACGCCGAAGACCAGCGCGACATCGACCTGACGATGATCGAGCTCGACGGCACGCCCAACAAGGCGCGGCTTGGCGCGAATGCGATTCTCGGCACCAGCCTGGCGGTGGCGAAGGCTGCGGCCAATGCGCGCGGCCTGCCGCTATATTCCTACCTCGGAGGCGTTGCGGCGCATGTCCTGCCGACGCCGATGATGAACATCATCAATGGCGGCGAACATGCCGATAACCCGATCGACATCCAGGAATTCATGATCATGCCGGTGGGCGCCGAAACGCTGGCCGATGCAGTGCGCTGGGGTTCGGAAATCTTCCATACGCTGAAGAAGGGCCTTGCCGACAAGGGGCTGTCCACTTCCGTGGGCGACGAAGGCGGCTTCGCGCCCAACCTCGCCAGCACGCGCGCCGCGCTCGATTTCATCATGGCCTCGATCGAGCAAGCGGGCTTCAAGCCGGGTTCGGAGGTGGCGCTGGCGCTCGATTGCGCGGCGACGGAATTCTACGCCGACGGCCGCTATGACATGGCGGGCGAGGGCACTTCGCTATCGAGCGAGGAAATGGCTGACTATCTCGCGGCGCTGTGCCGCGATTATCCGATCCGCTCGATCGAAGACGGCATGAGCGAGGACGACCTCGAAGGCTGGAAGATCCTGACCGACAAGATCGGTGGCACGATCCAGCTGGTGGGCGACGATTTGTTCGTGACCAATCCGGAACGTCTCGCCATGGGTATCGGCAAGGGGCTGGCGAATTCGCTGCTGGTGAAGGTCAACCAGATCGGTTCGCTCACCGAAACGCTGGCGGCGGTCGAAATGGCGCACCGTGCAGGCTACACCTCGGTGATGAGCCACCGCTCGGGCGAAACCGAGGATTCGACCATCGCCGACCTGGCCGTCGCGACCAATTGCGGGCAGATCAAGACCGGCTCGCTGGCGCGCTCGGATCGTCTTGCAAAGTACAACCAGCTGATCCGCATCGAAGAAGAGCTGGGCGCAAGCGCGGTTTACGCGGGCGCAGCCTGCTTCGGTCGACTCGCCTGAGGCACCCCGTCGCAGCGAGTTGCGACGGGACGCAAACTGACGGGATCAGCCAGACGAGGCGGTAAGCCGCGCGATCTGATCCTCGCTCAGTTCCAGCTGCGTGAATTCGAGCAGTTCGCGCAGCTGTTCCACCGTGCGGGCGCTGGCGATGGGGGCAGGGATGCCGGGCTGGCGCACCAGCCATGCAAGCGCGATGGCGGACAGGCTGGCGCCGGTCTCGGCGGCGACCTCGTCCATCACTGCCAGGACCTGCGGGCCATTGCCCCCGGACAGTTCCTTTGCGCGGCCGCCGCGCATCGATTTCGCGAAATCCTCCTCGGTCCGGTACTTGCCGGTGAGGTAGCCCGAGGCGAGGCCGAAGAAGGGCAGCATTGCGATCCCGCGTTCGGTGCACAGCTTCTGCAGGTCGGGGCCATAGGCTTTTCGCGCCACGAGGTTGTATTCGTTCTGCAGCGCGGTGAAGGGTTCCGCGCCGGTCGCGCTGGCGTGGTCGAGCGCAGCGCCAAGCCGCGCTGCATCGAAGTTCGAAGCTCCGAGCGCCTTCACCTTGCCGCTGCGCACTGCGCCGTCGAATGCCTCGACGATCGCACCGATTTCCAGATCGGGATAATCCTTGTGCGCGTAATAGAGATCGATGGTGTCGCTCTGAAGTCGTTCCAGCGAAGCGTTGAGCGATTGCAGGACGCGCGCCGGTTCATAGAGCTCCGCGCCGCCCAGCATGCCGGTCTTGGTATGGATCCGCATATCGGCGCGCACACCCCGGCTCGTAAGCCATTCGCCCAGCACCGTCTCCGACTCGCCGCCCTTGTGGCCCGGGATCCAGGCCGAATAGACGTCGGCAGTATCGATCATTCGCCCGCCGGCTTCGTAGAAGGCATCGAGCACGGCAAAGGCCTCGTCGCCCTTGCTGGTCCAGCCGAACACATTCCCGCCGAGGACCAGCGGGATGCCCGCGATGAAATCGTGCCCACTCATGCGAACTTCTCCTGCATCGCCAGCAGTGCCATCGCAGCCTCTGCTGCACCGGCGCCCTTGTTGGCCTGCTTGGGGTCGGCGCGATAGATCGCCTGTGCTTCGTTCTCAGTCGTGAGGATACCGTTGCCGATGGCAATTCCGTCCATCGTCAGCGCCATGATCCCGCGCGCGCTTTCGCCAGCGACGATCTCGAAGTGGTAGGTCTCGCCGCGGATCACCACGCCGATCGCCACAAAGCCATCGTAACGGTCGCTTTCCGCCGCCATGGCGATGGTGCCGGGCACTTCCAGCGCACCGGGCACAGTGACGACCTCGACCTCGTGCCCCTCGGCTTCAAGCGCGGCTCTGGCGCCCGCAATCAGCATATCGTTGAGGTGGTCATAGAAACGGGCCTCGACAATCAGGAAACGGGCCATTAGGTCACTCCGGGATCGGCATGTGGCCGACGATGTTGAGGCCGTAGCCTTCGATCGCGACGACATTGGGTTGCGAATTGCTGAGCAGGATCATGTCGTGGATCCTGAGGTCAGCCAGGATCTGCGAGCCGATCCCGACATTGCGGATTTCGTCTTCCTCGCTGTAGCTGCCCGTTGCCGGACGGTCGCGCAGGATCACGATCACGCCGGAACCGTGCTCGCCCACGGCATACATCGAGCGCTGGAGCGTGCGCTTGCGCGGGCCGGGCTGGCCCAGCAGGTCGTCGAGTACCGAAATCGGGTGGACGCGGGTGAGAGTGGGTTCGCCCGGGACGACATGGCCCTTCTGCAGCACCAGCGCTTCGCTGCCGTCGACCTTGTTGCGATAGGTCAGCAGGCGCCACTGCCCGCCATAATCGGATTCGAAGCTGCGCTCGCCAACGCGCTCGACCAGATGGTCGTTGCGGCGGCGGTATTCGATCAGGTCACGAATGGTGCCGATCTTGAGGTCGTGCTTGCGGGCAAAGCCGATCAGGTCGTCGAGCCGTGCCATCGTGCCGTCTTCGTTCATGATCTCGCAGATCACGCCCGAGGGATTGAGACCGGCTAGGCGGCTGATGTCGACCGCGGCTTCGGTGTGGCCCGCACGGACCAGTACGCCGCCGTCGCGCGCGGTTAGGGGAAATACATGGCCCGGAGTTACGATATCCTCGGGCCCCTTCGACGCGTCGATTGCTACCGAAATGGTGCGCGCACGGTCTGCCGCCGAAATGCCGGTGGTCACGCCTTCCTTCGCCTCGATCGAGATCGTGAAGGCGGTCTGCATGCTTTCCTTGTTGTTGCGGCTCATTGGCTCGAGGCTGAGCTGTTCGACCCGCTTGCGGTCGAGCGCCAGGCAGATCAGGCCGCGCCCGTGCGTCGCCATGAAGTTGATCGCATTGGGGGTCGCCATCTGCGCGGGGATAATCAAATCGCCTTCGTTCTCGCGATCCTCGTCATCCACCAGGATGTACATCCGCCCGTTGCGGGCCTCGTCGATGATCTCCTCGATGCTGACGAGCGCGGGGCGGTCCCCGCTATTCGAGAGGAAGCTCTCCAGCTTCGTCAGGGTTTCAGCGGTGGGGTTCCAGCTATCATCCGTGCAGTCGCGCAAGGTGTTGGCGTGGAGGCCCGAGGCGCGGGCGAGGCCTGCTCGCGTCATTTCGCCGGAAGTGACGAGATCGCGAACGCGTGTGATGGTCGATGTGCTCATACAGCACCTGATATCACATCGAAATGTGACCGCAAGCTGCCAAATGTGATGATCGGATGTGTTGACGCGGCAATTCACGCCCGGTGAGGGCTATGGATCTGGCAAACATGGAGAAAGGAGTGTGATGGTGGACGCACTAGGGCTCGAACCTAGGACCCGCTGATTAAGAGTCAGCTGCTCTACCAACTGAGCTATGCGTCCACTCCGATCATCACAGCGGGGCGTCGAAACAGCCCCCACCCGAATCGGGAGAGGCGCTCATATAGCGCGCGTCGCAACAAAGGGAAGGGGTTGCGGCAGGGAAATCGTAATCAGCGCAATCCGCGGCGCGGAGTGATGCGATTCCAGCGGTTCACCATCATCAGCATGCCGATGCAGATCATGTTCGTCATCATCGAGGAACCGCCATGGCTCATGAAAGGCAGCGGGATGCCGACGACGGGGGCAAGGCCCATCACCATCATCAGATTGATCGACATGTAGAAGAAGATCGTGGCGGTCATGCCGCCTGCCAGCAGGCGTGCGAAGCGGTCCTGCGATTTGAGCGCCACCGACCATCCCCAGCCAAGGATCAGGGCGAAGACGATCAGGACGAAGAAGCCGCCCAGCAGGCCCCATTCCTCAGCCATGGTGGCGAAGACGAAGTCCGTGTGCGGTTCGGGCAGATATTGCAGATGGCTCTGCGATCCTTCGTTGAAGCCCTTGCCAGTGATGCCGCCCGAACCGATCGCGATCTTCGATTGCGTGATGTGATAGCCCGAACCGAGCGGGTCGCTTTCCGGGTCCAGGAAAGTCGTGACGCGGCGCTGCTGATATTCCTGCAGCCCGAAGAAGAAAGCGATCGGAGCCGCGACCGCAGCAAGCGCTCCACCGATCATGAACCAGCGCATCGGCAGGCCCGCAAGCAGCATCACCACGGCTCCGCCGAAACCGATCGCCAAAGCCGTTCCCAAATCGGGTTGCATCAGCACTAGGGCCATCGGCAGGCCGAGAAATCCGGCGGGAATCACCAGCGCGCGCCACGTCCCGACCATCCCGGCCGGAAGGGTTGCAAAGAACCGCGCTAGCACCAGCACCACCATCGGCTTCATCAGTTCGGATGGCTGCAATTGCATGAAGCCGAGATTGAGCCAGCGCTGGCTGCCCCCACCGACGAAGCCGATCGCTTCGACCGCCATCAACAGCAGCAAGACCACCGCATATCCGGGATAGACCAGCAACTTCACCAGCTCGTTGGGCAAGACAGTGATGACCGATGCCATCAAAAGGAAGATGCCGAAGCGGAGCAAATGCGATGAGGCAAAGGGGCTGAATGAACCTCCGGCAGCCGAAAAGAGCACTGCCGCCCCGAACCCGACCAGCAGGAACAGCGGGATCAGCATCTGCCAGGGCTGGCGCGCGATCGGATCGGGAATGAGCGACCTCATTCCGCGACCACCTGTTGTTCGACCGGTGCGGGCGCATCGACCGTCGCGGCCGGTTCCGGTGTGCGGGGCGGAGCAGACGGATTCGCTTCCGGCCGCGGCGTCACGGCTTCTTCCGCGATTTCCTCGGGCTGTGCGGCTGCGGCGCGTGCCTCAGCCTCGACCTGGTCGAAAATTTCCTCGTCGCGGCGTGGCGGCGGGCTCACCGCTTCGCCGCGCGCCTGCGCATAGGCCGCATATTTGGCGGAAAGTCGCTGCTGCGCATTCCCGCCCCACTGTTTCTCCAGCGCGTGCAACGCGTCCATTCCCTTTCGCGGGTCGAACAGGAAGGTCATCACGTCGCGCGCGATCGGATAGGCCGCGCCAGAGCCGCCGCCATGTTCGATCACCACCGCACCGGCGTAGCGCGGCTTGTCGAACGGCGCGAAGAAGATGAACAACCCGTGGTCGCGGTATTTCCACGGGCCGCTCTTGCCGTCGGACTTGCTGAGCGAGACGACCTGCGCCGTGCCGGTCTTTCCGGCGAGAAGCACATCGGGAATGGGCAAACGGGCCCGCCCTGCGGTTCCCGGCCCGTTGACCACGTCGCTCATTGCCTGCCGCACATAAGTGACCTGGTCGGACGGGAAATCGATTTCGCCGAAGCCACTTGGCGGCGTATCGAGCGTGAGGCGCGGCATCACATGGCGGCCGGTGGCGAGGCGCGAAGCCATCACCGCAAGCTGCAATGGGCTGGAGAGCATGTAGCCCTGGCCGATGGTGGCGTTTACGGTGTCGAACGGTTGCCACTCGCGCCCGAATTTGCGCTGCTTCCACTCGGGATCGGGCACTGTGCCATAGAACTGGCTGGTGACGGGGAGCGGAAATTCCTCGCCCATGCCGCATCGCCGCGCCATCATGGCGATCGGGTCCATCCCCACGCGCTGCGCCATGGCATAGAAATAGACGTCGCAGCTCTGGTAGATGCCCTTGGCCATGTCGACCTGGCCATGCCCGCGCCGGTTCCAGCAGCCGAACACGCGATTGCCGACCCGCAGGCCGCCGCCGCAGAAAACGGTCTCGTGAGGATCGATGCCTGCGCCCATCAGCGCCATCGACACCATCGGCTTGACGGTGGAGCCGGGCGGATAAAGGCCCTTCAACACCTTGTTGCGCAGCGGCACCCGCTCATCGTCGCGCAGCATGCCATATTCGATGCTGCCGATCCCGTCGGAGAAGCTGTTGGGATCGAAGCTGGGCATGGAGGCCATGCACAGCAGGTCGCCGGTGCGGCAATCCATCACCACGACCGATCCGGATTCGAGGCCGATGCGGCGCGCGGCATAATCCTGCAGCGGGCCGTCGATGGTGAGGCGCACCGGATTGCCTTGAACGTCCTCGCGCGTCTCGAGGTCGCGCACGATCCTTCCGGAAGCGGTCACTTCGACCCGCCGCGCGCCCGGGACTCCGCGCAGCGTCTGCTCGAACTGCTTTTCCATCCCGTCCTTGCCGATCTTGTAGCCGGGCGTAATCAGCAGCGGGTTGCGGTCCTTCTCATATTCTTCGGCCGATGCGGGGCCGACATATCCGATCAAGTGGCCCACGGACGGCCCGGTGGGGTAGAAGCGCGAGAAGCCGCGCTGCGGTACCACTCCGGGAAGGTCGGGCAGGCGCACGCTGATCGCTGCGAACTGGTCGTAATCGAGCCCGCTGGCGACTTCGACGGGCTGGAAGCCGCGTGATCCCTCGATCTTCGCTTTGATGTCGGCGACACGGTCAGGTTCGAGCGACAGCAATGATCCGAGCTGGTCGATCGTCCTGTCCGCATTGTGCAAGCGCTCCGGGATCACGTCGACGCGGAAGTCGGCACGGTTCGAAGCGAGCGGGGCGCCATTGCGGTCGAGGATCCAGCCGCGGCGGGGCGGGATGAGCGTCAGATTGACCCGGTTGCTTTCCGCCTCGGTGCGGTATTTCTCGTTCTCGGCGATCGCGAGGTACGACATGCGCGCCGCGAGCAGCACACCGATGCCGCCCATCATCGTTCCGACCACGAAGCTGCGCCGGTCGAAGGCGTTCTGGAGTCCGGTCGCGGTCACCGGTGGGCGCGAACCGAACTTCTCCATCAGCGAACCTTCCGGATGCGCTGGAGCCGCAATCGGTCGAAGGTTGCGACAAGGCCCGAAATCACCGGGAAAACAAGTATCGATGCGAGCAATTGGGGCATGATCGCAATCGCCAGTGTGGGATTGATCTTTGCGCCGGAGAATGCCGCAGCGACGATCACGTAAGTCCCGCAAGCAAGCGCGGCCGCGAGCCAATCCTGCAGGAAGCCGCGCCAGGGAACACGCGTTTCAAACCATTCGATCGCCAGCATGGCCAGCGACCATAGCAGTATCGCGCTGCCGAAAGGTTGCCCGCTGAACAAATCGTCGATGGCGCCGAGCGGTAATCCGACCCAGCTCGGAAGCAGTCCGGGGCGCATCAACCGCCAGCCGACCAGCATCATGAAGCCAAGCGGCGGCACGATCGGCATGGTGCTGGTGACGAGCAGCAGCGGCAGCATCGATCCCAGAACGATCGTGGCATAGGGAACCGAATTGGCGAGCAAGGGCGAAGGCTCGCGGTTGATCCGCTTGCCATAGGGATTGGGTCTCGACCTGGGCTTGAGCCCGCCTTCGATCACTCGCTCTCCTCCGCGTCGCTCAGGACCTCATCCGGGGACTGGCGCGCCGCCGCCACCGTGTCAGGCTGCCAGATTGGCTCGACCCGCACAAAATCGGTGCCGGCAGGGTCGGCGATCATTCGCGCCAGCCCGCCATCGGGGCGGATTTCGGTAAGCACCGCCACGGCGACCCCCGGTCGGTAATAGCCGCCTGCGCCGCTGGTGACGAACACGTCTCCCGGTTCGAGTGGATTGATGCCCAGATTGACCAGCCGGATGCGCAGCAGGCCATTGCCGCGCCCTTCGGCGAAAGCGACCAGATCGTCGCTTGCGCGCCGCACCGGTAAGACGCTTTCGCTGTCGGTCAGGAGCAAGACGCGCGAAGTGCTGCTGCCCGTCTCGAGCACACGGCCCACCACGCCGCGCGCAGAGCGCACCGGCATACCCACTTGAACACCATCGGCCCGGCCTGCGCCGATATAGGCAAAGCGCCGCGCACTGGCGGCGGTTGAGCCGGTGATATGGGTGATCGCGACAGGCTCCTCGTCCTGTTCGGTCAGCCCGATCAGAGCCTTGAGCCGCTCATTCTCCTGCAAGGTGGCATCGGCTTCGGCGAGGCGGATGCGGGCCAGTTCAAGCTCTTTGCGAAGGCCGGCATTCTGGCTGCCCGCGCGGAAATAGCCTGCAATAGCGTCGAAAAAGCCGCCCGAACCTTCGCGAGCAACTGCCACGGCCCGTCCCGCGGGTTCAGCAGCATCGCTCGCGGCTCCGCGCATCCCGCCCATTGCGGCGGGTTGCCACAGCGAGATGCCCAGCAGCACCGCGCCAATCAGCGCGCCGATCGCCGCAACCAGGTAGCTGGTGAAAAGCGAGTATTGCGCTCTGCGCGAATGGCCCGAGCGCCGGGATGAAGTTGGCGCCATGGCGAACCGCTTACCCTTATTCTTGCATCAGGACGCCGCGATAGATCGGGTCTTCCATTGCCCGACCGGTGCCGATGGCCACGCAGGACAGCGGATCCTCCGCGATGCTGACCGGCAGGCCGGTTTCCTCGCGCAGGTGTTCGTCGAGCCGCTTGATCAGCGCGCCGCCGCCGGTGAGCACAATGCCCTGGTCGACAATGTCGGCTGCGAGTTCGGGCGCGGTGTTTTCCAGCGCGATACGCACGCCTTCCACGATGGCGCCGATCGGTTCGGACAGAGCCTCGGCGATATGCGCCTGGTTGATTGTGATTTCCTTGGGAACGCCGTTCACCAAATCGCGGCCCTTGATGGCAAAGGTTTCGCCGATCCCGTCTTCAGGCATCACGGCGATGCCGTAATCCTTCTTGATCCGCTCTGCCGTGGCATCACCGATCAGCAAGTTGTGGTGGCGGCGGACGTAGGAAATGATCGCTTCGTCCATCTTGTCGCCGCCGGTGCGGACCGAAGTGGTGTAGGCGAGGCCGCGCAGCGAGAGCACCGCGACTTCAGTGGTGCCACCGCCGATGTCGACCACCATGCTGCCGACCGGTTCGGTAACCGGCATGTCGGCGCCGATCGCCGCAGCCATCGGCTCGAGGATCAAATAGACTTCCGAAGCGCCCGCATTCGATGCCGCGTCGCGGATCGCGCGCTTTTCCACCGAGGTCGCGCCCGAGGGAACGCAGATCACGATTTCGGGATAGCGGAACAGGCTGCGCTTGCCATGCACCTTGCGGATGAAGTGCTTGATCATCTCTTCGGCGATCTGGATGTCCGCGATCACGCCATCGCGCAGCGGGCGGATCGCCTGGATCGTATCCGGCGTCTTGCCCATCATCATCTTGGCGTCGTCACCAACCGCCTTGACCCGCTTGTCGCCATTGATCGTTTCGATCGCGACGACCGAGGGCTCATTGAGGATGATGCCCTGATCCTGGACGTAGACGAGCGTGTTGGCCGTCCCCAGGTCGATGGCCATGTTGTGCGAACCGAATTTCAAGAGATTGGAAAAGAAGCTCATTCTGCCAAGTCGTTCCATGGATGCGATCGCGGCGGTGGGCGAGCCAGCGCAACCATTGCGATCCGCAATTGACGGGATATGCACCGTCTAGTCGATACGTCGGCAAAAGGCCAAAATAATTGTTCAAAGGGGGGCGATTTTCCACGACCGGCCTCGAATTTCTGCCGCCCTGCCGCTAGCCTCCCGATCATGCCCCAAATTCGCCGCCTTCCAGAGAGCCTGATCAACCGGATTGCTGCCGGTGAAGTGGTCGAACGGCCGGCTGCGGCGCTCAAGGAACTGGTCGAAAACGCGATCGACGCGGGTGCGAGTCGCATCGCGGTGAAGCTTGTCGAAGGCGGCCTGGGCAAGCTCGAAGTGATCGACGACGGCTGCGGCATGTCGGCGGAAGAAATGGCGCTGGCGCTTGAGCGCCACGCGACCTCCAAACTGCCCGACGACGCGATCGAGCAGGTCAGCACTTTGGGCTTTCGCGGCGAGGCGCTTCCGTCGATTGCCAGCGTGGCGCAGCTCACGATCGAAAGCCGCGTGCGCGGGGCCGAGGATGGCTGGCGCCGCGTGGTCGACCATGGCCAGCTGATCGAGGAAGGGCCTGCCGCCTTGCCGCCGGGCACAAGGGTGAAGGTCGAGAAGCTGTTCGCCAAGGTGCCCGCGCGCCGCAAGTTCCTGCGCAGCGAGCGCAGCGAATACGCAGCCTGCCTCGATGTTGTGCGGCGGCTCGCGATGGCGCGACCAGACGTGGCAATCTCGCTCGAACATGGCGAGCGGCGGATATTCGGCCTGCAGGCGGATGAGCCGCTGGCAGACCGGGTGGCGGGGATCGTCGCGCGCGAGCTCAAGGACAACAGCGTCGCCATTGCCGCCGAGCGCGAAGGGCCGGGCGGGACGATGCGCCTGTCGGGAATTGCGGGCCTGCCGACCTACAATCGGGGTGTCGCCGATCACCAGTATCTCTTCGTCAACGGGCGCCCGGTGAAGGACCGGCTGCTGGTGGGCGCGGTGCGCGGGGCCTATGCCGATATGCTCGCGCGCGATCGCCATGCCGTGCTCGCGCTGTTCCTCGACCTGCCACCCGAGGATGTCGACGTGAACGTCCATCCGGCCAAGACCGAGGTCCGCTTTCGCGATGCGGCGGGGGTACGCGGTTTTATCGTTTCGGGGTTGAGGCAGGCGCTTGACACTGGCGACCGGCGCAGCGCGCAGGGGCCGGATCGCGGCGCAATGGAACGGTGGCAGCAGGAACCGGTGCAAGACCCTTCACCTGCACTCGCCACCATCTTTTCACGCGATTGGTCAGCTCAAAAACCCCGCGTGAGCGAAGCCGGGCAGGCGTGGCGCGCCTATGAGGGCGAAGTCATGGCGCGCGACGATTTTGCGCCGCAGGGCCGTGCTATCGAGGTCGAGGAAGCGGATGCTGAGCAGGAATTCCCGCTCGGCATAGCGCGCGGGCAGGTCGCCAATACCTATATCGTCGCCGAAGCGGCGGACGGGTTGGTTCTGGTTGATCAGCACGCCGCGCATGAGCGGCTCGTGCTCGAGCGGTTGCGCGCTGCCGGGGCAGGGGACGCGGTCGCGCGTTCGCAGGCGCTGCTGGTGCCCGACGTGGTCGAATTGGACGAGGTCGATTGCGACCGGCTCGAGGAAGCCGCCGAGGGCTTCGCGCAATTCGGGCTGGCGATCGAGCGCTTCGGCACCGGCGCCATGCTGGTGCGCGCGCTGCCCGCCGCGCTGGCAAAGGCCGATTCGCATGCGCTGCTTACCGACCTTGCTGATGATATCGCCAAGCACGGCCAAGCCTTGCTCCTCGAGGAAAAGCTCGAACATGTGCTGGCGACTATGGCTTGCCACGGATCGGTGCGGGCAGGGCGGGTGCTGCGCGTCGAAGAGATGAACGCGCTGCTGCGCGAAATGGAGCGCACCCCGCGCTCAGGCCAGTGCAATCACGGCCGCCCGACCTGGGTCAAGCTGAGCATGGAAGACGTCGAGAAGCTGTTCGGGCGGCATTGAAGCCGACCTGGCGCTACATGATGTAGTGATCGCCGGCGGCCCGAACGGTGATCTCTCCGATCGAAACGCCCCATGGCTGGTCGATCGCGTGCATCATCGCATCGGCAATATATTCAGGTGCAAGGACGAGGTAGTCGATGCCTTCCGGATCAAGACCGCTGTTGGGTAATCTGCCTTCGGCCATCCCGCCCAGCAAGTCATAGAATTCCTGGGCGTTTTGGCCGACGATGCCAATTGCGCCCATGGGGCTGATGACCCCAGCGCCAAGACCGGTTCCGGGCACTCCCGTAGGTTTGACGATGGTGACTTTGATCTTGCCGCGGCAATCCTGCCGGAAACTGTCGGAGAAATAGTTCACCGCAGCCTTGGTCGCGCCATAGACTGCCGAGCCGACCACGGGGTGGTTGCCATAGATCGAAGACACATTGATCACGTGCCCGCGCCCCTGCTTCATCATCGGGTCATAGGCGGCGACACAGCCGTTCATCACACCTTTGAAGTTGATGTCGATGCATCGGTTCCATGCCTCAAGCGCCTGCGAATGATCCTCCATCATTGCAAGCGGCATGGTGCCCGCGTTGTTGACCATGACATCCACGCAGCCGAACGCGTCCACAGCGTCTTCAACCAGGGCGCGGACCTGTTCGTATTGCGTCACGTCGACCGTGCTGGCGCGTGCCTCTCCACCGGCATCGCGCACCATTTTCGCGGTTTCCTCGGCGGTTTCAGGATTGATGTCGGCGCAGGTTATTTTTGCGCCACGGGCTGCAGCCTTGAGCGAAAGCAGGCGACCAAAGCCGCCGCCAGCGCCGGTGATCACTATCGATTTTCCAGCAACATAATCGGCCACTTTGCATCCTCCCGCTGAGTATCAGATCGTCAATCCTCGATCGGGGCATCCGGATCGCGCACTGCGATCAGCCCGTTCGACGTCATTTCCATCACGACGTCGCCGTTCTGGTTGAACACGCGCGCGCGGCTTTTGAAGATCCCCATTTCGCGGCGTGACTTGCTGCGCCGCTTTTCGATCACTTCGCTTTCAACGCGCAAAGTGTCGCCTGGATAGACCGGCTTCTTCCATTGGAGATTGTCGACGCCGGGCGAGCCGAGCCCCGCCTGCTTCACCGACTTCATGTTCTCGACCATCATCGCCATGGTCATCGCGCAAGTGTGCCAGCCGCTGGCCGAGAGCCGCCCGAAATGGGTCTTGGCCGCCGCTTCGTCATCGAGATGGAAGGGTTGCGGATCGTACTTGCTTGCGAAATCGAGAACTTCCTCGCGCGTCACTTCATAGTGACCGAATGCGGTTTTCTTCCCGATTTCAATGTCTTCAAAGTAGTTCATGCAAGCCTTCCGAGGTCACGTGTGGCAGGTCACTCGCCCGGCATAAGCGCCGGTTGCAGCGGCGCTAGCACATCGCGCGATTGCTGCGCCCCTGGCAAGTGAAGCAGTTCGCGCACCAGCGGCGTGACGAGAGTGTTGTCGAACGCGTCGAGCTTGACCCCGTGGCGGAACGCCGGGCCATTGGCGACGAACAGCGCCAGCATCTCGGGCGAGGCATTGTCATAGCCGTGGTTTCCGCCGCTCCATTCGCCGTTGGGCCGCGAGGTGGTGACGGTCCATCCGGTTTCGGGCAGGCAGAAATAGGGCGGGATGCGGCGATGCGTTCCGTATTGGAAGCGCGCGGGCATTTCTCCCTTGCGCCAGCAGGTCATATGCTCATGCGGCGCCAGCAGCGCCGCCTCGAGCGCCGCCTCATTGCCTTCGGTCGGTTCAAAGCTGGCGTAAGCGCCGCCTTCGACGAGCCGGTAAAGCGAGGGATCAAGAAAATCGTTGAGCGCGATCACCCGTTCGGAGCTGGTCGGCGCCATGCCATGATCGGAAACGATGACGAGGTTGGCCGGTTGGCCAAGCTGTGCAAGGCCATCGACCAGCATGGACACATAGCCGTCAATGTCCGTCAGCGCGGCGTGCAATTCCTCGCTCTGCGGGCCCGAGTCATGGCCCGAGGTGTCGATCGTGTCGAAATAGAGTGTCACGAAGCGCGGCCGGATTTCCGCCGGGCGGCGCAGCCAGTCGAGCACGCTGTTGACGCGCTGCGTGTTGTTCACCTGCATGCTGAACTGCTGCCAGTCCTGCGGCAGGATGCCGTCCTGCACCGGGCCCCAGCCGCGCGCTGTGCCGCCCCATGGAACCGCCGAGCCGGGCCAGAACATCGCGGCGCTGCGCACACCGGCTTCTTCGGCCTCGACCCAGATGGGCTTGGCGTCGCTCCACCACCACGGATCGACTGTTGCCATGGTGAAGGTTTCGCCCGGGCGGCCCGGGTCTTCCATCCGGTTGGCGGTGATGCCGTGGCGATCGGGCACGAGGCCTGTCACCAGCGTCCAGTGGTTGGGGAAGGTCTTGGTCGGGAAGGATGGGCGCATCGGCGCGCTGACGCCATGGCTGGCGAGCGCATCGAGAGTGGGGGTCATCCCTTTGCCGAGATAGTCGGGGTGGAAACCGTCGATCGACACCAGGATGGTGACCGGCGCGCGATCTTCCTGCGCGCTGGCGGTGCTCGCTGCCGGGACCGGCTCTGCGGCAAAGCCTAGCTGCGGCGCATTCACCGCCAGCATTGCGGCAAGCGCCAGGGTCAGGGATTTCGCCAGCGCACGCATCATGCTTTCTCCGGGTCTCAAACGTTGAACTTGAACAGCATCACGTCGCCATCCTGGACGACGTATTCCTTGCCTTCCTGGCGCAGCTTGCCGGCTTCCTTCGCACCGGCTTCGCCGCCCAGCGCGACATAGTCATCGTAGGCGATTGTTTCAGCACGGATAAAGCCGCGCTCGAAATCGGTGTGGATCTCGCCTGCGGCCTGCGGGGCCTTGGCACCCGCCGGGAAGGTCCATGCGCGCGCTTCTTTCGGCCCGCAGGTGAAGAAGGTCTTGAGGCCCAGCAGCTTGTAGCCCGCGCGGATCACTCGGCTGAGCCCGCTTTCCTCAAGCCCCAGTTCGGCAAGGTATTCGGCGCGGTCCGCAGGGCCCATCGCCACGAGCTCGCTTTCGATCGCGGCTGAAACCACCACCGCTTCGGCACCTTCGGCCGCTGCCTTGGCGAAGACGAGTTCGGACAGGGCATTGCCCTTGGCGGCGTCTTCCTCGCCCACATTGCAGACGTAGAGCACCGGCTTGGCCGTGAGCAGCTGCGCCTGTGCGAAGACGCGGGCTTCCTCGTCATCCTTCGGCTCGGTCAGCCGCGCGGGCTTGCCTTCGCGCAGCAGGTCGAGCGCTTGTCCGAGGACCGAAGCCATCAGCTTGGCTTCCTTGTCGCCGCCGGTGGCGCGTTTCTGCGCGGCGGGCACCCGCTTTTCGAGGCTTTCGAGGTCGGACAGCATCAGTTCGGTTTCGACCACTTCGGCATCGGTGATCGGATCGACCTTGTTGGCGACATGCTGGATGTCGTCATCCTCGAAGCAGCGCAGCACATGCACGATCGCATCGACTTCGCGGATATTGCCGAGGAACTGGTTGCCCAGTCCTTCGCCCTGGCTCGCGCCCTTGACCAGCCCGGCGATGTCCACGAACGCCAGCTGGGTGGGCACCACCTTGGCGCTCTTGGCGATTGCCGCGATCTTGTCGAGCCGCTCGTCCGGCACAGCGACCTGGCCAACATTCGGCTCGATCGTGCAGAACGGATAGTTCGCGGCCTGCGCGGCCTGCGTCTCGGTCAGTGCATTGAACAGGGTGGACTTGCCGACATTCGGCAGGCCGACGATCCCGCAACGGAAACCCATCGATAACTCCGGAATAAATGATTGGCGCGGCCCTTAGCGTGTCGCGCGCCGATGTGGAAGCACAGGCTTGGCCATTTGCTCGACTTGGCGTTGCGACATGCTAAGCCTTCGGCAAATCAAGGGGAGTTCGTAATGCGCAAATCCATGATCGCACTGCTGCTGGCTTCGGCAATTCCGCACGCTCCGGCGGCGGCGCAGGACAGCCTTGTACCGGTTGCGGCCGATTTGCAGCAGGGCACGATCGAACTGACGCTTCCCGCACCTGACGGCGAAGGGATTGCCGCGCGCTTCCTCTATGTTGCGCAGATCGAGACGGGGGTAGGTTCCGCGGCGACCGGGGTGGACCGGGGCGCGCCGCTGCAAACGGGCATCCTGCGATTCCGCCGCCTCGGCAAGAAGGTGGTCGCCGAGCTTGAGAACACCGGCTTCGTCGCGCCTGCTGGGTCGGCGGCACAGCAGCAATCCGTCGCCAACAGCTTCACCAATGCGACAATGTGGGTGGGCGATATTGGCAAGACCGCCGCCGATGGCAGCTTTACTTTCGATTTTGCGCCCTTCCTGGCCAAGGATCATTTCGGTTTCGCGCGGCAATTGGGGAAGGGGTACAAGTTGGAAGCGGGCTATTCGCTGGCCGATCCGGCCAAGGTGAAGGCTTTTCCGGAGAATGTG
Organism: Altererythrobacter sp. Z27; assembly: GCF_052683155.1. Lineage (NCBI taxonomy): Bacteria > Pseudomonadati > Pseudomonadota > Alphaproteobacteria > Sphingomonadales > Erythrobacteraceae > Altererythrobacter > Altererythrobacter sp. Z27. Next base: position 617,071 of record NZ_JBQYMC010000001.1, read on the forward strand.
GAATTCTCCGCCCTGCTGAGTTTCTCGACCGACAGCGCGCCGCCCGAACTGCGCAATGTTTCGCCCAATGGCAGCGACATCTCGCTTTGGGTGCGGCATTCGCTGGTGGCGCTGCCGACCGAGCCGATGCCACGCCGCACCGATCCTTATGGCTATGCTTTCAGCACCCGGACCTATGATTTCTCCGCGCCGCTGGGTCGCTCGATGCTGGTCAAGCTGGCCGAGCGGCACCGGCTTGAGAAAGTCGATCCATCCGCCGAGCGCAGCCCGGTGAAGGAGCCGATCGTTTACTACGTCGACGGGGCCGCGCCCGAACCGGTTCGGCAGGCGCTGATCGACGGGGTGGGCTGGTGGGCCGAAGCCTTCGAGGAGGCGGGTTTCCTCGACGCCTTCCGCGTCGAAGTCCTGCCCGAAGGCATTGACCCGCTCGATATGCGTTACAACGTGGTCAACTGGGTCAACCGCGCTACCCGCGGGTGGTCCTATGGCCCCAGCATCGTCGACCCGCGCACCGGCGAAATCCTGAAGGGCAGCGTGATGCTCGGCTCGCTCCGCGTGCGGCAGGACATACTGATCTTCCAGGCGCTGATGGGGGCGGGGCTGACCGATAGCGGCCAGCCGGATGACCCGGTGAAAGTGGCGCTCGCGCGGATTCGCCAGCTTGGCGCCCATGAAGTGGGCCACACGCTGGGCCTGTCGCACAATTTCGCCGCGAGTTCGCAGGGGCGCTATTCGGTGATGGATTATCCTGCGCCGCGCGTGGAACTGGTCGACGGGAAGCTGACCATCGCCGATGCCTATGGCGTGGGCGTGGGCGAGTGGGACAAGTTCGCGATCCGCTATCTCTATGCGGCAAAAACCGATGAGGAAGCGCGCGCCATGGTGCAGGAAGCGCAGGCACGCGGGCTTCGCTTCGTCGCCGATGCGGATACGGCGGGCACCGAAACCGCCAATCCGCAGTCAGCCCAGTGGGACGATTTCACCGATCCGGTTGCGGAACTGGGGCGGGTGATGGCGGTGCGGCGCGCGGCGCTCGAACGTTTCGATGTCGATGCCATACCGGGCGGGCAGGACATGCCGAGCTTGCGGCGCGCCTTCGTTCCGGTCTGGCTGTTGCATCGCTACCAGGTGGTGGCTGCGGCAAAGGCGCTGGGCGGGGTTGTCGCGCCATATGGGCTTTCAGGCGACGCAGTGTCGGTCGAGCCGGTGAGCGCGGAGCAACAGGAACAGGCCTTGGCTGTGCTGCTGGATGCGCTGTCGGTAGAGGCGCTTACCGTTCCGGCGCGATTGCTGCCGATCCTGTCTTACGGGCCGGGAACCGACTTCGATTATTCCACCACGATCGAAGTCATGCCGACTGCAGGCGGGCCGGTGTTCGATCCGCTGCGTGCGACCGAGATCGGCGCGGTGCATGTGCTCGACAATCTGCTCGATCCGCAGCGGCTCAACCGGATCGACCTCCAGCGCGCCAATGGCATCGGCGGACCTTCGCTCGACGAATTGTTCGGGAGGCTGATCGCTCATGCAGACCGGGCTGCGGCATCGGGCGAGGCAGGGCGCAGGATCGCAACCACCATCGCGCTCGACCTTGCGCGCACTTCGCGGAGTGGCAAGCTGTCGCGCAGCATCGCGCTGCAGATCGAAGGCAGGCTGGCGAGCTGGGCGGCGAAACTTGCCAAGGCTCCGGCCAAGGGTGCGCTTGGCGACTGGCAGCGCGGGCTGGCCCTGCTGCTGCGCGACCGCACGGCGCTGGACGCCGCGCTGGCCGACAAGAACCTGCTGCCGGACGTGCCGCCGGGCATGCCGATCGGCTAGCCCGGCGGAGCTTGTCAGACCCGGTGCACGGCGCGGATCAGTGGACCGGCGCCTGACTGGCCAAGCCAGCCGACCTGCACTTTTGCGCATACCTCGTTGATCGGGGTCTGCGGAATCCCGCCTGCGGAAACGGGCTGGCGCAGCGGGCTGGTGCCGCGCGGCATGGCGGCCAACTTCGCGATGGCGCGCGGGATGTCCATCGTGTCGGCGCTGCGGCCCGATCCGTCTTCCGTGCCCATCCGAGCCACCTGCTGCGGATAGCCGGCGGTGTGGATTTCCTCTGCACGCGCCTTGAGCGCCGCAGTATAGATATTGCGATTGACCCACACCTTGGTCGGGTAACCGCCGGGCTGGATGATGGTGACATCAATCTTGTGCGGCACCAGCTCGTAAGCCAGCTGCTCGCTCATCGCTTCGAGCGCGAACTTGGTCGCCGAGTAATGACCGGAATAGGGGGCGATCACGCGGCCGAGCTGGCTCGACATCTGGAAGATGTGCCCGCCGCCTTTCGCGCGCATTCCGGGCAACGCGGCCCGTGCCATGCGGTGGCAGCCCAAGACATTGGTGTCGAAGATCAGGCTGGTGGCTTCCATGTCCTGCACTTCGACAGGAGACGTGATCCCGATCCCCGCATTGTTGACCAGCACGTCCATCCCGCCGCCATTGATGCGCTCAGCCTCGGCCACTCCCGCGGCAACCTGCGCATCCGACAGCACATCGATCTCGATCACATGCAGGTCGAGCCCATCGTCGCTCGCCAGCTGGCGCAGCTCGTCCGCCTCGGGGCGGGGCAGATTGCGCATCGTGGCGAAAACGCGCGCACCGCGGCGAGCGTAATATTCCGCACCGGCCCGGCCAAATCCCGACGAAGTGCCGGTGATCAGGATCGCCTTGCCCGAAAGGTCTGGCTCGGCATTGACATGGTCGGGTTGGGCGAAGGAAGCGGTGGCGGCAAAGGCGCCAGTGGCAGCGGCGCCTGCAAGCAGGCCGCGACGATCGATTGATGGCATGGTGTCTCTCCTATTGGTGCAGCATAGCGCCTATGGGAGAGCAAGCGAGTCCAGCCAACATTGCGCCTCGCGCGAGCTGCATAGCCGGACCACCTTGTCCCGATAGGGCCCTATCCGACCTTCCAACCTTTGCCGTGAGCCGTGGTTCCAGCGAGCGACATATAGCAGGAATCCAAGGTCAAGCCGTTCGGGGCATCCTTCGGTCATGTCGGGACGCGCACGTCCACGCCAGGCCAAGATGCGCTTGAGCACACGCCAGAAACACAGCGGAATAGGATAGTCGAGATACACCACTGTATCCGCGCGCGGAAGCCGCTCGTCCAGCGTTCCGCCATAGGTCCCTTCGATGATCCACTGATCGCCTGCCACGACCTCGCGCAGCCGCAAGCGCAATTCCTCGTCTGTGGAATCGATCCAACCCGGTTTCCAGTTGAGCTTGTCCATATGGAACAGCGGCAAGCCGGTCGCTTCGGCCAATGCGAAGCCAAAGGTCGATTTGCCGGCGCCACAGGGGCCGACGATCAGGACACGCTGCATTGCGGCCTATTCCTGCAATCGCAGCGCTACATCGCTCATGAAGCGGGCGTCGTCGCCTTTGGCCAGCCATTCCGCCTCCGCCGCGATCGCGCCGAGCATGTCGACAAGGTCGTCCTGTTCGCTCTTGGCGTAATTGCCCAGTACATAGCCGGTCACGCGGTCCTTGTGGCCGGGATGGCCGATGCCGATCCGCACGCGGCGGAACTCTGGGCCAAGGTGCTGGTCGATCGAGCGCAGGCCGTTGTGGCCTGCTGTGCCGCCTCCCTGCTTCACCTTCACCTTGAACGGCGCGAGGTCGAGCTCGTCATGGAACACTGTGAGCGCATCGGTGCCGAGCTTGTAGAAGCGCAGCGCCTCCGCCACGCTGCGGCCGCTTTCGTTCATGAAGGTCGCGGGCTTGAGCAGCAGGATTTTCTGCGTGCCGATGCGGCCTTCCTGCGCCCAGCCCTGGAACTTCTTCTGCACCGGGCCGAATTCATGCATGTCGGCAATAACGTCGAGCGCCATGAAGCCGACATTGTGCCGGTTCATCCCATATTTCGGTCCGGGATTTCCGAGGCCAGTCCAGATCTGCATCTGCGCGCCCTAGCATATGGACCGAAAATGCAAACCGCCGTTCGGAATGAAGATTGTCCGGCAAGGCTGGGCGAAGTAATCACTGTGCTGGACGAAGGGGGCAAGGCTCGATGAAGCGATCGAAAATCTGGATATGGGCGGCAATTCCGATGCTGGCCGCTTGTGCAACCAGCAATCCTGGTTGGACCGGCGATGGCGCGGTGCCCTTCGATACAGCGCATGCTGCGTGCGAAACGGCGACTGCCGGGATCGAAAGCGAGGAACTGCGATACCAGCAGATGACCGAATGCATGGCCGGGAAGGGCTGGTCCAGGGGCTGAACGCGACGCGCCCGGACCGGCTATACAATCGCTATCCGCGCTCTGGCCAAAGCGGCAGCAAGCGGGAATCGCATATCGCCGCCGTGCGGTGAGCGGTGATCGCTTGCGCCTCCGGATCGCTGGCAAATGCCAGGAAGCTTGCCTTGCTCGCCTGTTTTACAAGCATGGCGTAATCCCAGCTCTCGTCTTGCGGGCCGATCAGGAATTCGTCTGCGTGCCCGGCGAAGACCAAGCTGCCGCCCGAATCGATGAGTAGCGGCTCAATGCCTTCCATGTACGCGCGGTATGCATCCTCGCCGCTGCAGCCGCCCGCGGGTTCGAGCGCTGGCGCATGGCCGTAATCCGCGCGTTCGCGGAAGCGCAAAAGGTTGAGCATCACCACAGGGCCGTCAACGGGCGCTCCGAAGAAGCGCGCTCCTTGCTCGGGCGAAACCTCCAGATAGGTTTTGCGGGGCTGCTTCGGGGTTTCCATACGATTGGCTCCTGTCTGAAACCAAAACGCCGGCCCATTGCTGGACCGGCGCCTTGGTGATTTCGCAAGAGAAGCGGAGGATTATTCCTCGGTCGCTTCTTCTTCCTCTTCGCCGCCCTGCTCGGAAGCAGGCACTTCGTCAGCGGCGGCTGCAGTCGAGGTATCGCCTTCAGCCTTCTTGAGCGCCGAAGGTGCAACCAGCGTAGCGATGGTATAGTCGCGATCGGTGATCGCGCTTTCGCTGCCGGCGGGCAGGGTCACTTCGCTGATGTGGATCGAATCGCCCACATCCTTGCCGGTCACGTCGATCACGATTTCGCTCGGGATCTTGTCCGCTTCGCAGATCAGGTCGAGTTCGTGACGCACGATGTTGAGCACGCCGCCCTTCTTCAGGCCCGGGCTCTTTTCTTCGTTGGAGAAGACCACCGGCACGTTCACTTCAACCTTGGCGTCCTTCGAAAGGCGCAGGAAGTCCACGTGGGTCGGGCGATCGGTGACGGGATGGAAAGCGACATCCTTGGGCAGGGTGCGCACGCTCTTGCCGCCGAGTTCGATCATCACGATCGAGTTCATGAAGTGGCCGGTGCCAAGCTGGCGGACCAGTTCCTTCGCCTCGACGTGGATCATCGTGGGTTCTTCCTTGCCGCCGTAGATAACGGCGGGAACACGGCCATCGCGACGCAATGCACGGGAGGCTCCCTTGCCAGCCCGTTCGCGCGCTTCAGCCGGCAGGTTCAGAGCGTCGCTCATGTCACTTACCTTTCGAATTGCTTTGAGTTTGTCATTTCGCGCGCCACACCTCCAGGGATGACCATGACGCCGAAGCGCGGCCCTTTAGGCGGCAAAGTGCCGATTGGCAAGCGTGGATTGCCGCGGCGGGTGCGGCCTATTGCAGGCGGCGCACGCTGTAGCCGCGCTGCTCCAGCAAGGCGGCGAGGCCATCGGGCCCGACAAGGTGCGCGGCACCAACTCCAACCAGCGGGCGCGGTGCCTGCTTGAGCATGTTGTCCAGCTGGGCAGCCCAGTCCCGGTTGCGCCCGACCAGCAGGGCCTGGCGCAGCTCGCGATCGGCGAGAATGCCGGTTTGCGACGCTTCGACCAGCGCATCTTCGTCGCCCGATAGCCATGCGCGCCGCAACCGGTCCGGATCCTCGTCGCGCTTCTTCGTCTCGGCGATCACGCCTGAGAGCAGGTCGGACTGGTCCTGCTCCGGCAATTGATCGAAAATGCCCAATTGCCGCTCCGCGCCTTCGAGTTCGCGTATCTCGCGGCCCTTGAAATCGGCCAGCAGCGCGCGATCGGCGCCATGCCGCGACGAACCGTCATCGTCCACTTGCGCCAGCATCAGCGCCACCGCCCAAGTCTCTATCCCTGCGAAATCGCCGGGCGAATAGCCGCCGCGTTCGATCAGCGCGAACAGGTCCGGCCGATGTTCGGAGTCCACCCGCATGCCGATATCCGGCTGTTCGGGCGAGCCTGCGAGGTCCGCGAAGACTTTGCCGATCGCGGCATTGTCATCAAGCGCAGCGATTTCGACCACCAGCAAATCGGCCCGGTCGACCACACTGTCGAGTTCTTCAGTGCGCCATTGCACACCGCCGGGCAGCGAATGGATCGTGCCGAACAGCCAGCCTTCCACCGCGCCGTCCTTGCCCGTCACTTCATAAAGTACGGGCGAGGCATCGCCCCAAGCGCCTTGCGGTTCCTGCCCGCATGCGGCCAGCGCCAGCGCGCCGATCAGGGGCAGGAAGCGGCGCAGCATCACTGAACGCGAACCGTCTCGATGCCGAGTTCGCTCAAGGCGTCCTGCACGCTTTCCTTGCCTGCAAGGTGCCCGGCGCCCACTGCCACGAACACCGTACCGGGCGTTTCGAGCCGCGTGTCGATCCATTGCGCCCAATTGCGGTTGCGCGAATAGAGCAGGGCATCGGCGACCTTGGGATCGGTCAGCCCTTCGTTCATCAATTGCGCCAGCGCGTCGGCATCGCCTTCGAGCCATTCGGCCACCATCCTGTCCAGCATGGGCTTGATCTCGTCGATCCCGGCCGAAGCTTCGACGAGGAAATTGACCTGCGATTCCTGCGGCAGCTGGTCGAAGATGCCGATCTGGAAAGCGATGGTTTCGAGCGCCTGCTGGTCCTTGTCGCCCGCCTTGGTCAGGATCACCTTCTCCACCCCGGCATCGGGCGAATAGCCTTGCTGCAGCAGCGGCAGCATCGACATCATCATGCCCGCATACCACGGCTCGAAGCGGTCGAAGGCGGCGGCCGGAATGCCGAGCTTACCCATCGCCGCTTCGTAAGTCGCGGTCTGCTCGGCGTTCAACAGGCTGCGCAGCGTGGTATCCGCGGGCAGGATGCCTTTGGTCATCACCAGCTGCTGCATTTCCGTGGGCATTTCGGGCGTCATCTTGATTTCGGTGACGACGCTGTCGGATGAAGCCAGCGCGTTTTCGAGCACGCTCGACGACCATTCGACATCCTTGGGCAAGGCGTGGACCGTGCCGAAGAGATAGATCGTGGTGTCCTCGTCTGCGACCTTCCACAGCGCGGGTCTCGCCGGGGCGCTTGCCTCGACGCTGGTTGTCGCTGCAGCTGCGACTTCGGCTTCCTGCCCGGCGAACGCAGGAGCGGCAAAGGCAAGTGCGGACACGCCAAGTGCGGCGAGGACTTTGCGAGGGGTCAGTTTCATCGATGGTCCCGTGATTGGTTCGTCGGTTTCGCGAATGCTAGTCCTAGGATGGCTGAACCATCAATGAAAAGGGTTTATGCGCCGGTCGTAAACGGTTTTGGGGCAGCTGCGCTGCGCAAATGCCGCACTGCGGCATTGACGGTGGGCAGGGGCTGCGCCATGGGCGCTGCCCATGAGTTTCGAACCGCCCAAACGCGATCCCAAGCGCTCCTTCCAGGACATGATCCTGGCGCTCCACGATTATTGGAGTGCGCAGGGCTGCGTCATCCTGCAGCCGTATGACATGCGGATGGGGGCGGGGACGTTCCACACTGCGACCACTTTGCGCGCGCTGGGCCCCGAGCCGTGGAACGCGGCCTTCGTCCAGCCTTCGCGCCGCCCGACCGACGGGCGATATGGCGAAAACCCCAACCGGCTGCAGCATTATTACCAGTACCAGGTGATCATGAAGCCGAGCCCGCCTGACCTTCAGGAGCTCTATCTCAAGAGCCTGGAAGTGATCGGGATCGACCCGCTCAAGCACGATATCCGCTTCGTCGAGGACGATTGGGAAAGCCCCACGCTGGGCGCATGGGGCCTTGGCTGGGAAGTGTGGTGCGACGGGATGGAAGTGACTCAGTTCACCTATTTCCAGCAGATGGGCGGGTTCGACTGCAAGCCGGTGGCGGGCGAGCTGACCTACGGGCTTGAACGGCTCGCCATGTATATCCAGGGCGTCGACAACGTGTACGACCTTGCGTTCAACACGCAGGGCGTCAGCTATGGCGACGTGTTCCTCGAGAACGAGCGCCAAATGTCGAAGTGGAACTTCGAAGTCGCCGACAGCGATGCGCTGTTCGACCTTTTCAACAAGGCAGAGGCGGAATGCCGCAACTGCCTGGCTAACGACGTTCCGATCGCCGCCTATGAGCAAGCGATCGAGGCCAGCCATGTCTTCAACCTGCTTCAGGCGCGCGGCGTGATCAGCGTGCAGGAACGCGCCAGCTACATGGGTCGCGTGCGCGACCTCGCGCGCTCGTCCTGCGAGAAATATGCCGAGAAGATGGCGCCCGAATGGCAGGCCAAATATCCGGAGTGGACGCTGTGAGCAGGGACTTTCTTCTCGAGCTGCGCAGCGAGGAAATCCCTGCGCGGATGCAGGCCGGTGCGCGCGCGGAGCTGGAAAAGCTGTTCCGCCGCGAGATGGAGGCCGCAGGGGTCGCCATTGGTGAGATTTCGGTGTGGTCGACCCCGCGCCGGTTGGCGCTGATCGCACGCGGGCTTCCCGAAGCCACCGAAGCCAGCAAGACTGAAATTAAAGGGCCGCGAGTTGGAGCTCCTGATCAGGCTATCGATGGATTCCTCCGTCGGTATCAAGTTCCGCGCGAACAGTTGATTGAACGCAATGGCATCTATTTCTTAGAGCAATTGGCCGCCGGTCGACCAATGTGGCGCGTCCTTCAAGAAGCAATCCCGGCGATCATCCGCGATTTCGCATGGCCCAAGTCGATGCGCTGGGGTGCTCCCTCGCTTTCGACCGAGAGCCTGCGCTGGGTGCGCCCGCTTTCGGGCATCGTCGCGCTGCTGGGCGGCGAAGTGGTCGAATGTTCGATCGGCGATGTCGCCAGCGGCAATGTGACGCGCGGGCACCGCTTCCATTCGCATGGCGAGATCGCGATTTCGGGCGCCGGGGACTATCTCGACAAGCTGCGCGCCGCGCATGTCATCGTCGACCATGAAGTCCGGCAGGACATGGTGCGCGAAGGCGCGCGCAAGGCCGCCGCCGATGCGGGGCTGACGCTGGTCGAGGACGAGGGCCTGGTGATCGAGAACGCCGGGCTCACCGAATGGCCCGTGCCGCTGCTCGGCCGCTTCGACGAGAGCTATCTCGACGTGCCGCCCGAAGTCATCCAGCTCACCGCGCGGGTGAACCAGAAGTACTTCGTCTGCGAGGACAGTGCCGGCAAGCTCGCTAACGCCTTCGTCTGCACCGCCAATATTGCGGCGGACGATCCGGCGGTAGTGGTCGACGGCAATCGCAAGGTGCTCGCCGCGCGGTTTTCCGATGCGCGCTTCTTCTGGGAACTCGACCAGAAGACCAGCCTCGAAGATCACGCGAAGAAGCTGGAACGTCGCGTGTTCTTTGAAGGCCTCGGCACATATCAAGAAAAGTCGGCACGAATTGCTGAACTCGCGGCTCATATCGCGAAGAACTACGTGACCTCAGTCGATGCGCAAATGGCAGGAAAAGCGGCGGAACTCGCAAAGGCAGATCTCGTCACTGCAACGGTTGATGAGTTTCCTGAGTTGCAAGGTATTGCGGGGGGATATCTCGCCAATGACCTAAGTCAGGAACAGGCGGAAGCGATAGCGTTCCAATACCGCGAGGACCCCCCAGGTCATCTAGCTCAAGTAGTCGGCATCGCTGATAGGCTTGATACTTTGGTGGCGTTTTTTGCTCGTGACAAAAAGCCGACAGGGTCGAAAGACCCGTTCGCTCTGAGACGTGCTGCCCTCCACTCAATCAAAATTATAACAGAAAACAATCTTAGAATCCCATTGCTCAAGGTGTTCAAAAAGGCGGAAGACGGTCTGCCTTTTGATGAACAGGGTTTGGTAGGGGAACTTGATGCGGCAGAGCTCCTCGATTTCTTCGCTGATCGCCTCAAGGTCCAGCAGCGCGAGGCGGGTGTCCGCCACGATTTGATCGACGCGGTGTTTGCGCTTGGTGGCGAGGACGATCTGGTCCGCCTGCTCGCCCGCGTGAAGGCCCTGCAGGGCTTTATTGGCACTGAAGACGGCGCGAACCTGCTCGCGGGCTACAAGCGCGCGGCCAATATCCTCAAGAAGGAAGACTGGCACGGGATTGAAGGCGAGATCAGCCGCACTGGCGAGGAAGACCCGCTGGCGGGCGTCGACGACCCCGATCTGGCTCCGGTGATCGCCGCCAAAATGGCCGAGCGGCACGCGAATGAGCTTTCCTACACGCCCGAACCTGCGGAAAAGGAACTTAATGAGAAGCTCGCCTACGTGGAAAGGCTGGTTGGTGCTGCGATTACCGACGAAGATTTCGACTTTGCGATGAGACTGCTCGCAACCCTGCGCGCGCCGATCGATCGCTTCTTCGATGAAGTCACGGTTAATGCCGATGAAGAAAACAAACGCGCGGCAAGGCTCGACATGCTGCTGCGCTTCCGCGATGCGGTGCACCGCGTGGCGGACTTCAGCCGGATCGAGGGATGAGTTTTTTCCCTCAATACAGTGTCGCATGTGTCGCATGCGGGCTTAGCGAAGGGATTGCACATTGAAGACGGTCTACACATTCGGAGGCGACCCGGTCCTTGGGCAGGATCATTCGGACCCGCGCCAGAAGGACAAGACCGTTTCCGGCGGCAAGGGCGCGAACCTTGCAGAAATGGCCAGCATCGGCCTGCCGGTGCCCCCGGGCTTCACCATCACCACTGAAGAATGTGTAAAATATCTTCAGGAAGGTGCTGATTTCTCTGATGATCTGCGTGCGCAGGTCGTCGCGGCGCTGGCTCATGTCGAAGCGACAGTGGGCAAGAAATTTGGCGATGCGGGCGATCCGCTGCTGGTTTCGGTCCGCTCGGGCGCGCGCGTCTCCATGCCCGGCATGATGGACACGGTGCTCAACCTTGGCCTGAACGACGCGACGGTCGAGGGGCTTGCCACGACTTCGGGTGACGAACGCTTCGCTTGGGACAGCTATCGTCGCTTCATCCAGATGTATTCCGACGTGGTGCTCGGGCTCGATCACGGGCTGTTCGAAGAAGCGCTCGAGATCGCCAAGGAAGACAAGGGCTATTACGCCGACACCGAAATGGAAGCGGAAGACTGGCAGGCGCTGGTCGGCGAATATAAGGGCATCGTGCAGCAGGAGCAGGGCGCCCCGTTCCCGCAGGACGTGACCGGGCAGCTGTGGGGCGCGATCCGCGCCGTGTTCGACAGTTGGGAAAGCGACCGCGCCAAGGTTTATCGCCGCCTAAACGACATCCCGGCCGATTGGGGCACGGCGGTGAACGTGCAGGCGATGGTGTTCGGCAATATGGGCGATACCAGCGCCACCGGCGTCGCCTTCACCCGCGATCCGGCGACCGGCGAACGCGCCTATTACGGTGAATACCTCATCAACGCGCAGGGCGAAGATGTGGTGGCGGGCATCCGCACGCCGCAATATCTTACCCGCGCCGCGCGCGAGAAGGCCGGGGCGAAGCCGCTGAGCATGGAAGAGGCCATGCCCGAAGCCTATGCCGAGCTGGCCCGCGTGTTCGACCTGCTCGAGCGCCACTACAAGGACATGCAGGACATCGAGTTTACTGTCGAGCGCGGCAAGCTGTGGATGCTGCAGACGCGCAGCGGCAAGCGCACCGCCAAGGCGGCGCTGAAAATGGCGGTCGAGATGGTCGGCGAAGGGCTGATCGATGAGCGCACCGCGATCCTGCGGGTCGATCCGATGGCGCTTGACCAGCTGCTCCACCCCACGCTCGATCCCAAGGCGCCGCGCGAGGTGCTGACCAGCGGCCTTCCGGCCTCGCCGGGCGCGGCTTCGGGCAAGATCGTGCTCGACGCCGACACCGCCGAAACCTTCGCTTCGCGCGGGGACAAGGTGATCCTGGTGCGGGTCGAAACCAGCCCCGAGGATATTCACGGCATGCATGCGGCGCAGGGCATCCTGACCGCGCGCGGCGGCATGACCAGCCACGCAGCCGTGGTGGCGCGCGGCATGGGCCGCCCCTGTGTATCGGGCGCGTCGGCTGTCTCGATCGACCGCGCCAGCAAGACCCTGCGGATCGGCAATCGCGAGCTGCGCGAAGGCGATGTCATCACGATCGACGGCAGCAACGGGCAGGTGATGGCGGGCGAAGTGCCGACGGTTGAGCCCGAGCTGGTCGGCGATTTCGGCACTCTGATGGAATGGGCGGACGCGCACCGCCGCATGAAAGTGCGCACCAATGCCGAAACCCCCGCCGATTGCCGCATGGCGCGGCAATTCGGGGCGGAAGGCATCGGGCTGTGTCGCACCGAGCACATGTTCTTCGACGCACGCCGGATCCGCGCGGTGCGCCAGATGATCCTGGCGGAGGATGAGAAGACCCGCCGCGCGGCGCTGGCCAAGCTGCTGCCAGAGCAGCGCGCCGACTTCCGCGAGATCTTCGATGTGATGTCGGGCCTGCCGTGCACGATCCGCCTGCTCGACCCGCCGCTGCATGAATTCTTGCCGCATGCGGACGAGGATTTCGCCGAGCTGGCCGATGCGACCGGGCTGGGGGTGGACCACCTCAAGCGCCGCGCAGCCGAATTGCACGAGTTCAATCCGATGCTGGGCCATCGCGGTTGCCGTTTGGGGATCACCTTCCCCGAAATCTACGAGATGCAGGCGCGCGCGATCTTTGAGGCTGCGTGTGAAGTGGCCAAGGCGGGCGGAGAAACGCCGGTGCCGGAGATCATGGTGCCGCTGGTTGCGACCAAGCGCGAGCTTGAGCTGCTCAAGGCGTTGATCGACCGTGTGGCAAAGCAGGTGTTTGAGGAAACCGGGTGCCCGGTCGAATATCTCGTCGGCACGATGATCGAGCTGCCACGCGCTGCGCTGATGGCGGGCGAAATCGCGCAGGAAGGCGCGTTCTTCAGCTTCGGCACGAACGATCTGACGCAGACCACGCTGGGCGTGAGTCGCGACGATTCGGCGCGCTTCCTCGCACCCTATGTCGAGAAGGGGATTTTCCCACGCGATCCCTTCGTCAGCCTCGATATCGAAGGCGTCGGCCAGTTGGTGGAGCTTGCGGCGGAGCGGGGCAGGGCGACCCGGCCCGACATCAAGCTGGGCATTTGCGGCGAACATGGCGGCGACCCGGCGAGCATCGCCTTCTGCGAAAAGGTCGGGCTCGATTACGTGTCGGCCTCACCCTATCGTGTGCCGATTGCGCGGCTTGCGGCTGCGCAGGCAGCGCTAAGGGCCTAACGCCAGCCGGTGAGAGTGAGGATCTGGAAGGTCTCGGCGACCTTCCCTTCCTCGTCCTTTATCGCTTCGAATGCGGCTTCGGCGCGCGCCAGTCCGGCCTTTCCTACATAGGGGGCAGGCGATACAAGCACCGAAGTGAGCGCCTGCTCGCGCAGGTCGCCGACAAGGCGGTCCAGCGAGCGGTAACGGACCGTCATCCGGTGCGTGTCGACGACCTGCTTGGCGAATCCGGCGCGCTGCATCAGCGCCGCCGCTGCCCGGTCGTCGATCTGCGGGTGGAGCCGTGCAGCGGGGCGCTCGCCATCGGCGGCGAGCATCACCTGCCGGAGCGCGTTAAGGCTGCCTGCGCCCGGGAATTGCGCGATCGCCAGCCCGCCGGGCGCGAGTGCGTTGCGCAGGTGGAGCAGGGCGCCGGGCAGGTCGTTGACCGTGTCTAGCCGCGCATGGCTGATGATAAGGTCGAAGGGCGCGCCGGCGATCGGCTGCTCCTCATCGGGTGAGGGCAGGGTAGCGACTTCGCTGCCGCGCGCCCGGAGCTGTGCAGCTAGTCCCTCTGCCGAATGGCCTGTCACCAGTGCTCGCGCAGGTTCGAAGCGCATGAAGTCGAGCCGTTCGAGGACGTCGCGCTGGAGTTCCTCGTAGAGCCAGTTTGCTGCGCCTTCACGCGACGCCATTGCCTCGGTACGCGCGGCACGGGCATCGCGCCGCTTGCCGGCGAAGATCTGGGGAACGCGAGGCTGGCTCATTGCCCAGCGCAGTGCCCCGCTTGCGCCCGCGGTGCAAGAGGTGCAGCATGGCTGCATGGGTCGCGCAGAGAAATTTTCTGCATCGTTTTCGCGCGTTTTCGCGCCGCTGATCGATCTTGTGTACCCGCCGCGCTGCCCCTTGTGCGGGGTCGCGATCGCCGAGAACGGCGGCTTGTGCGGCAGTTGCTGGGCGGAGCTGGTGATTCCCGGCGAACCGGCATGCGCGAGCTGCTCGCGGCCGTTCCCGCCGGGCATTGCAGGCGGAACCACGCAATGTGCAGTCTGCCTGCATGATCCTCCTCGCCATGCGGGGATCGCCGCTGCGACGCTGTATAACGATGCTTCGCGGAGGCTGATCCTCGCCTACAAGCATGGGCGCAAGATCGCTTTGGCAGGGCAATTGGGGAGGCTGATGGCGGCAAAGCTGCCCGAGCCGGGCGAGGTACCGCCACTGCTGGTTCCTGTGCCCCTGCACCGCTGGCGATTGTGGCGGCGCGGCTTCAACCAGGCGGCGCTGCTCGCACATGAACTGACGCGTCACGGCAAGGGCGAACTGGCGGTCGACGCGCTGGTGCGGCGCAAGGCGACGCCGATGCTTGGCGGGATGCGGCGCAAGGCCCGCCAACGGGCGCTCAGCGGCGCGATAGAAGTGCCGCGACGCCGCGCGGAGCTGGTGAGGGGCCGCGACGTGATCCTGGTCGATGACGTGCTGACGAGCGGAGCGACAACGAGCGCCTGCATTACGGCACTACAAAAGGCTGGGGCAGTCACCGTGAAAATCTGCTGCTTTTCGCGAGTGCTCGACGAGTCGCTGCATGGCGATGCTGCTGCGGCGGTGACGATGAGGGCCCGGAAAACATAACGCCCGGGATCGATATGATCCCGGGCGCCACGTGACGAATTAACGCGAACCCGCCTCCAGGAAGCTAAGGTGACCTCCCCCTTGATGGCCACCCGGGTTCTATCCCTCATCGTTTTTCCGGAAGCGCTCAACCCTGATGGAGAGCGGCGTCCCGAATACCCCTGAACCTGGCACTTTTGCTGTACCGGTGTTCGGTTGGCGAGCTAAGCCCGCGCGCCGATTGGTCTCATCCAATTGCCGATCTTCAAAGTCTGAATCCGCTTCATCGTGGATTTTGGCTGCCATCTGTGGTTATCCTGCAACAAATCATCGCAGCTAACTACCTGTTCATCGAAGGATTCCCGTGTGTCCCACGCAGACCCCGGTGCTGACGCGGCAAACGAACCGCGCGACCAGACGCTAAAATTCCTGCCCAAGTTCGATTCGGACGGCTTGCTGACGGCCGTGGTGACGCATGCTCAAAGCGGCGAAGTGTTGATGGTTGCATTCATGAACCGCGAAGCAGTCGAGGCCACCCGCGATACCGGAATCGCTCATTTCTGGTCGCGCTCGCGCCAGTCGCTTTGGCGCAAGGGCGAAACTTCGGGCAACGAGTTGCGCGTCGTCGAAATCCTGGTGGATTGCGACCAGGATGCGCTGGTCGTACGCGCCGAGCCGGTCGGCCCAACCTGTCACACCGGAGCTCGTTCGTGCTTCTTCCGGCGGTTGGCAGGCGACACTCTCGTAAGGGTCAATTCTTGACGCTAACGTAAAGGTAAGTTAGTGCGGGGCATGGCCAGCCCAGCAGAAAATCCGCATCATGAGAATGACGAGCCCCGGCATGGCGGGGCGCATCTCGATCGTCCAGACAAGCATGAGCGCGAGCAGTATACGATTTCCGACCTGACCTCGGAATTCGACTGCACTGCGCGTGCATTGCGTTTCTACGAAGACGAAGGCCTGATTTCGCCCCAGCGGCTCGGCTTGACCCGCGTTTATTCGAAGCGCGATCGTGCCCGGCTTGCATGGATCATGCGCGCGAAGAACGTCGGCTTCAGCCTGACCGAAATCCGCGAGATGATCGATCTCTACGACCTGGGGGATGGCCGCGTCGAGCAGCGCCGTGTTACAGTCGAAAAGTGCAAGGCGCATGTCGCCAAGCTCAAGCGCCAGCGCGCTGATATCGATTCCTCGATCAAGGAACTGAGCGGCTTCATCCGCATGGTCGAAGAGCTCGATCCGGGCCGTTGAGGCCCACCAAGACCACTGCCGCTTACATACCAAGGATACACCGATGCCTATCTATACGGCCCCGACCCGCGACACCCGTTTCGTTGTCAACGAGCTGCTCGATCTGGCGAGCTATGGCAATCTGCCGGGCTTCGAGAACGCCACGCCCGACATGATCGACACGGTGATCAACGAAGCCGGCCGATTCTGCGCCGAAGTACTGGCTCCGCTCAACCTAGTGGGCGACCAGCACGGCTGCGTCCGGCATGATGACGGATCGGTCAGCACACCTCCCGGCTTCAAGGAGGCATACCAGCAGTTCCGCGAGAGCGGTTGGGGCACCGTTGCGCAGCCCGAGGAGTTCGGCGGACAGGGCTTCCCGCATGTGCTCGGCTTCGTGCTCGAAGAGTTCATGGGCACGTCGAACCAGGCGTTCGCCATGTACCCCGGCCTTGGCGCAGGCGCAGTCGCGGCGCTGACCGCTGCCGGCAGTGAAGAGCAGAAGTCGACCTATCTTCCCAAGATGGTGGCAGGCGAATGGCTCGGCACCATGAACCTGACGGAGCCGCAATGCGGCACCGATCTGGGCATGATCCGCACCAAGGCGGAACCCAATGGCGATGGCAGCTATGCGATCACCGGGACCAAGATCTTCATTTCTGCGGGCGAGCATGACCTGACCGAGAACATCATCCACCTGGTTTTGGCCAAGACCCCGGGCGCGCCAGACAGCACCAAGGGCATTTCGCTGTTCGTGGTGCCCAAGTTCCTCGTCAATGCGGATGGTTCGCTGGGGGATCGCAACGGCGTTTCCTGCGGCTCGATCGAACACAAGATGGGCATCCACGGCAATTCGACTTGCGTCCTCAATTACGACGGTGCCAAGGGCTGGCTGCTGGGTGAGGAGAACAAGGGCCTCGCCGCCATGTTCGTTATGATGAATGCCGCGCGCCTCGGCGTCGGCATTCAGGGGCTGGCACAGGCGGAAGTCGCCTATCAGAACGCGGTCGCCTATGCGCTCGATCGCCGCCAGGGCAGGGCGCTCACCGGCCCGGCGGATCCCGAAGCCAAGGCCGATCTGATTTTCGTCCACCCGGACGTGCGCCGCATGCTGATGGACGCCAAGGTATTCACCGAAGGGATGCGCGCACTGTGCCTGTGGGGCGCGTTGCTGGTCGATCTCTCGCATAAGGCGCCGACCGCCGAAGAGCGCGAACAGGCCGATGCGCTGATCGGTCTGATGACGCCGGTGATGAAGGGCTATGGCACCGACAAGGGCTATGACGTCGCCACCAACATGCAGCAGGTCTTCGGTGGCCATGGCTATATCGAGGAATGGGGCATGAGCCAGTTCGTGCGCGATGCCCGCATCGCCATGATCTACGAAGGCACCAATGGCGTGCAGGCGATGGATCTGTGCGGCCGCAAGCTCGGCTCGAAGGGTGGCGCAGCGATCCAGGCCTTCTTCAAACTGGTCGATGACGAGATCGCGGCGGCCAAGGGGAATGAAAAACTCGCCGTTCTCGCGACGCGCCTCGAAAAGGCGCTGGGCGAGCAGAAGGCCGCAACCATGTGGTTCATGCAGAATGCCATGGCGAACCCCAACAACCTCGGCGCTGGCGCACATAACTACATGCACCTGATGGGTATCGTCGTGCTTGGCCTGATGTGGCTGCGCATGTCGAAGGTGGCGCTCGAAAAACTCGCGGGCGAGCCCGAAGATAAAGCCTTCTACGAAGCCAAGCTGGTCTCGGCCAAGTACTATGCCGAGCGCTTCCTGCCCGATGCGGGCGCGCTGCGCCGCAAGCTGGAAGCGGGCAGCGAGCACATGATGGCGTTGGGCGCGGAGGCTTTCCAGACTGCCGCCTGATATCCACTACCAGAGCCCGAAATTGCGGGGCGCCTTGAGGAAAGGCGCCCCTTTTTCGTTTGATGGATTGTCGGACCAGACCCTATCCCTCTATCAGGTGGCGATAAACGAGCATCGATGATGCCGTTGCGATATGGGGGAATTGGGGATGTCATCGAGCGTTTTGCGGCGGCTCGCCGGTCCGGGCCTGATTTTCACCGGGGCCGCCATCGGCACCTCGCATCTTGTCCAGTCGACCCGCGCGGGCGCGATGTTCGGGGCTGCGCTGATTGGCGTGATCGTGCTGGCGAATTTCCTCAAATACCCCGCCTATCGCTTCGGGATCGACTTTGCGCATGCGCGTGGGCGATCGCTGCTCACCGGCTATCGCGAGTTGGGCTTGTGGGCGCTGGTGCTGTTCCTCGTCGCGGTGGCGCCGCTCGTGCCGATCATCTGGGCTGCGTTAGGGGCGGCGACTGCCGGGATCGTGACGGTAGTGATCGGGCCGATTTTGCCCGTGCCGATGCTCGCGTCGCTTATACTGCTGGCCGCCACAGCGCTGTTGCTGATCGGGGGATACAGGCTGCTCGACCGGGTCAATGCCATTCTGCTCGCCTTCCTCGTGGTCTCGACGCTGATCACGACGATCATGGTCCTGCCGCGGGTCGAATGGGGCACGCTGGTCGATTTCAGCTGGACGCGCGAGGTTGCGGCGCTGCTCTTCATCGTCGCGCTGGCGGGCTTCATGCCTAACCCGACCGACGTTTCCGTGCCGCTGTCCTTGTGGAAGATCGAAGCGGACCATTCGCTGCCGGAAGGCAGCAAGCCGACACTGGCCGAAACGCGCAAGAGCTTCTTCTGGCCCTATGTGATGACCGCATTCATGGCGGTGTGCTTCTGCATCATGGGGGCAGGGGTGATGCATCCGCAAGGGATCGCGCCGCTGGCCGATGCCCCGGGCTTTGCCGGGCAGCTCGTCGGGCTTTACCGCGAGGCGCTTGGCCCCGGTGCGGCCTTCCTCGCCGCGATTGCCGCCCTGTCGGTAATGCTCACAACGGTTATCGCCGGGATCGACGCATATGCCCGCACCTTCGCCGCTTCGCTGGCGGTGCTCGGCGGGCGTGAGGACATTTCCTATACGAAGGGCGAATACACCTCCTTCTGCCTCTTCTTCGTCGCGGTCGCGATCCTGGCGCTGTTCACCCTGCTTTCGGACCTGACGGGCTTCCTCGATTTCGTGACTTCGGCGAGCTTCGTGATCGCGCCCGGCGTGGCGCTGCTCAACCACCTGGTCGTGACGCGATGCGAAATGCCGGAGGAAGCCCGACCCACTCGCGTCGCGCGGCTGCATAATGCGACCGCCATCGTGGTGATGGGCGCGCTGGCGGTGATGTACTTCGTACTGATCTGACAGGATAGGCCACGCGAAAGCGGGGCTAGTCGAGAATTTCGTCGAACAGGCTGTGCATGGCCGCCCAGCTCTGGCGGTCGGCGCTGGAATTGTACGCCGGATTGGGCGAGCCATCGAGCATGCGCTGGTTGGTAAAACCGTGTTCGACGCCGGAATAGCTGTGGAAGTGCCAGTTCGCGCCGACACCGTCCATTTCCTCCCAGAAGTCGGTCACCTGGCTGCGCGGGACCAGCGAATCCGCATCGCCATGGCACACCAATATGCGCGGGCGGATCGAGTCGCGCGCGGGCAGGGGAGTCGCCAGCAAGCCATGGAAACTGACGACGGCTTCCAGTTCATGGCCGTCACGTGCCAGTTCGAGCACTGCCATGCCGCCGAGGCAGAAACCGATGGCCAATTGTGGCAGGCCTGGGTGCAGCTCGCGCAGCAGCTTGAGGGTGGCCCCAAGCCGCGTTCGCATGGCGCGCGGATCGGCCCGCAGGCGCCCCATCGCTTCGAAAGCCTGCTCGAAACTGGAGGGCGCATCGGGCCCGTAGAAATCTGCGATGAGCACGGCATAGCCCGCGTCTGCCAGCGCCTGGGCCTTGTCCTCCACGCCGGGGGTGGAGTTCATGAAGGTTGGGAAGACCGCGACCGCGGCCCGCGCCGATCCTTCGGGCCGCAGGTGCTGCGCGACCAGCGGCGTATCGCCATCGCGATAGTCGATCCGCTCGAACATGCTCATTCCACCGGCAGGAAATCGGGCACCGAGAGGTAGCGTTCGCCTGTGTCGTAGTTGAAGCCCAACACCCGGCTCCCAGCGGGAAGCTCCTTCAGCTTTTGCGCAATCGCGGCGAGCGTGGCACCGCTCGAAATGCCGACCAGCATGCCTTCCTCGGCAGCGGCGCGGCGGGCCATTTCCTTCGCGTCTTCCGGATCGACCTGGATTGCACCGTCGATCGCCTGGGTGTGAAGGTTGCCGGGGATGAAGCCCGCGCCGATGCCCTGGATCGGGTGCGGGCCGGGCTGGCCGCCGCTGATCACCGGGGAGAGGGTCGGTTCGACTGCATAGGCCTTCATGCCTGCCCAGTGGCGCTTCAACTCCTCGGCGCAGCCGGTCAAATGGCCGCCGGTGCCTACACCGGTGATGAGCACGTCAACCGGTGCATCGGAGAAATCGGCCAGTATTTCCTTGGCGGTCGTGCGCACATGCACCGCGACATTGGCGGGGTTGTCGAACTGGCTCGGCATCCATGAATTCTCGGTCGCTTCGATCAGTTCGTGCGCGCGTTCGATTGCGCCCTTCATGCCCTTTTCCTTGGGCGTGAGATCGAAGCTCGCCCCATAGGCCAGCATCAGCCGCCGCCGTTCGAGCGACATCGATTCGGGCATGACCAGCACAAGCTTGTAACCTTTGACCGCAGCCACCATCGCCAGCCCGATCCCGGTGTTGCCGCTGGTCGGCTCGATGATCGTGCCGCCGGGCTTCAGCGCACCGCTCTGCTCGGCATCCTCCACCATCGCCAGCGCGATGCGGTCCTTGATCGAACCGCCCGGATTGGCGCGCTCGCTCTTCACCCATACTTCATGGTCAGGGAACAGCCGGGAAAGCCGGATATGCGGGGTGCGGCCGATCGTCTCGAGGATGTTCGCGGCTTTCATGTCAGGCCTCCTTCTTCTTGAATGGCGGAACGCCACTTTCCGGCAGGAACTCTGGCGCAAAGGTTTTCGCCTGCCTCAGCTGCGGGAAAATCCACGCCCACACCAATGTTACCACTATCGCACCGGCGCCGCCGAACACAACCGCTCCGGTTGCGCCGAGCACTGCTGCGGCGAGGCCCGATTGCATCTCGCCCAATTCGTTCGAAGCCGAGATCGCCAGGCCGGAAATCGACGAAACACGCCCGCGCATCCGGTCGGGAGTGTTGAGCTGGACCAGGCTCGAGCGGATAAACACCGACACCATGTCAGCCGAACCAAGCAGGATGAGCATGGCGAGCGACAATGCAAAATTGCGGCTGAGGCCGAAAGCGATGGTCGCTGCGCCGAAGACCACCACTGCCCAGAGCATTTTCGGTCCAACGTTGTTCTCGAGCGGGCGCCAGGCCATCCATAAGGCGACGGCTGCGGCCCCCACTGCGGGCGCGCCGCGCATGATGCCGAGCCCCTCTGGCCCGACCATCAGGATATCGCGCGCGAAAACCGGCAACATGGCTGTAGCCCCGCCCAGCAATACAGCGAACAGGTCAAGCGTGATGCAGCCGAGCAGGAATTTCTGGCGCCAGGTGAACTGCGCACCCTCGATCATCTGCCGCACTGGGTGGGCAGGGGTTGCATCCTGCTCTGCGCGGACTGGCCTGACCGAAACGATCAGGCTTGCCGAGCACACCAGCAGGATGGCGGAAAGCGCATGCGGCAACCAGTGGGCCTCGGCAAACATGAAGCCGCCCGCCGCCGGGCCCGCAACGCTGGCGATCTGCCAGGCGATGCTCGACATGGCGATAGCGCGCGGAAGCAGCGCCGGTGGCACGATATTCGGTGCTATCGCACTCATCGAAGGGCCAACGAACACGCGCGCTGCGCCATGCATCGCTGCGAGTATGAACAGGATCGGCAGGTTTAGCCCGCCATTCCATGTCAGGAAGGCCAACACGCCAGCAATGGCGCAATCGATCAAATTGGCGAGTGCGGCGACATAACGGCGGTCAAACCGGTCGGCGGCCCAGCCTGCAACAGGCGTAAGAACGAACAGCGGGATGAATTGCGCCAGCCCGAGCAGGCCGAGCAGGAAGGCACCTTCCGATGTGGAATAGCCATAGTCGCTGCGAGCGATGTCATAGGCCTGATACCCGATCAGGACCACCATCGACATCGTTGCGAAGACTGCGAAGAAACGCGCCAGCCAGTAGCGCCGGAAATCGGGGATCGCGATCGGTGTCGCGGGTTCATCCTGCTGGCGGCTGAGGGTCTTGCTCACAAATGCGCAATGGCAGGGGCGATGCCCGCTGCCAAGGCGTCAAAAACTATATTGTCGGTAAACTGGGGTTATCAGCGCAAACGGCGCAGGCGCGGATTGGGCTGCAGCTCGTCGATGATTGCGATGAAATCGTCGAGGCGGATGATCCGCTCGAACTGGAACCCGGCACGCTCGTCGCGCGCCCAGATCACATAGGCTTCGATCCGGCCAACCACGGGCAGGCGGATGATCACGCGGTCGCCGCGCTGAAGGCCTTCGGCGTTGTCGACCATGAAGCCATGCGCGGAAAGATTCGCGACATGCAGCTTGAGATCGCCCAGGCGGCGATGTTCGGCCATTACCGGGAAATCGACCGGGTGACGCGCGGCACGGCGCAGGTCGGTCACACTGAGATTGGCTCCGGCACTCACGGTTATTTCCTCCAAGAAAGGCTCTTGAAGGCATGGTTGCCAGATAATCGCTGATAATTGGTAAAGACCGGATGCACCAAAACGGGGCGCGAAGCGGCTCTGCGCATCACCGCGAGATAACTTTGGCTGGTTTGCAGTGACTTACCGCGGTTAACGCGTAATGACGCCGTGCTTCTTCTTTCCGAGGCTGAGCTTGCGCTGTTCACCCTCGGCCACTTCGACGAGGAGGGCAGGGTCGCTGACCACTACATCGTCGAGCTTCACCGCGCCTTCGGCGATCTTGCGCTTGGCCTCGCCATTGGAGGCAGTGAAGCCGATTTCGGTCAGCACTGCGCCGATCCGCATGCCGTCCGCGCCGACGGCGAGAGTTGGAAGGTCTTCACCCGCTCCGCCGCCCGCGAAGGTCTCGATCGCGGTCGCTTCGGCAGCGCGAGCGGCTGCATCCCCGCGCACCAAGCTGGTCACTTCATTGGCAAGGACGATTTTCGCCTGGTTGATCTCCGCACCTTCGAGCGCTTCGAGCCGTGCGATCTCTTCCAGCGGCAGATCGGTAAAGAGACGCAGGAACTTGCCGACGTCGCGGTCGTCCACATTGCGCCAGTATTGCCAGAAATCGTAGGCCGGGAGCTGTGCTTCGTTGAGCCACACCGCGCCAGCGGCGGTCTTGCCCATCTTGGCACCGTCAGCGGTAGTCAGCAGCGGAGTGGTCAGGCCGAACAGTTCGACGCCGTCCATCCGGCGGCCCAGTTCGATCCCGTTTACGATATTGCCCCACTGGTCGCTGCCGCCCATCTGCAGGCGGGCGCCCATCGCTTGCGCCAGGTGGCGGAAGTCGTAGCCTTGCAGGATCATGTAGTTGAATTCGAGGAAGGTCATCGGCTGCTCGCGTTCGAGCCGCAGTTTGACCGAATCGAAGCTGAGCATGCGGTTGATCGTGAAATGCGTGCCGACCTTGCGCAGCATCTCGATGTAACCGATCCCGCCCAGCCAGTCGTAATTGTCGACCATCACCGCATCGGTCGGGCCGTCGCCGAAAGTGAGCAGGCGCTCGAACACCGTGCGGATCGAAGCGATATTGTCCGAGATCGTCTCTTCCGAGAGCATCTTGCGGCTTTCATCGCGCCCAGTGGGGTCGCCGATGCGGGTGGTGGCGCCACCCATCACCACGATCGGCTTGTGACCGGCCTGCTGCAACCGGCGCAGCATCATGATCTGGACAAGGCTGCCGATGTGGAGCGAGGGCGCGGTGGCGTCGAAGCCGATATAGCCGGGCACCACCTGGCTTGAGGCGAGCTTGTCCAGCCCCTCAGCATCGGTCAGCTGGTGGATATAGCCCCGCTCGTCGAGCAGGCGCAGGAGATCGGATTCGTAGGTGCTCATTTCGCGCTGGCCCCTAGCAGCGCTTTCGCCCGAGCGTAAGCCTCTTGCAGCATGCCCCGTGCCGCCATAGGGCAGGAAGCGATGCACTCGCTCGTTCTCCACCCCGATTGCCGGCCCGGGCCGATCGCTTCGGTCACTGCCAGCCTCACTCCCACTGCGGAGGGTTGCGAGGCCGAATTCCGCCTGCACGGCGCCATTTCCGCGATCCTCGTGCCCGAGCCTGCTCAGCCCGAACGGCGCGATTTCCTGTGGCGGACGACTTGCTTCGAGATCTTCTGGCAACCCGATGGCGGCAATTGGTATCGGGAGTTCAACCTTTCGCCGTCTTCCTGCTGGGCGTGCTACGATTTCGACGATTTTCGCCTGAATTCGCGCGACGGGCCGGCTGAAGCGATCGCCGTTGCCTGCTCCCATAACGAAAGCGAACTTGTGCTGCGCGCCAGCATCGCCGCCGAATTGCGCGATCCGGCGCAAGTGGCGCTCAACGCCGTTGTCGAGGACCTTGAAGGCAACATCCAATATTGGGCGCTCGCATTTCCTGACGGCAAGCCGGAGTTCCACAGCGACATCTGCCGCCAGCTGAGCGTGGAGCGAGGGGAATGAGCGTGCAGTTCGGGATCGATCGGCTGCTGGCCGAGCCGGAACTGTGGCGCGAGCTTGAGGGCAAGCGCGTGGCGCTGGTCGCGCATCCCGCTTCGGTTACGGCTGACCTTACGCACAGCCTCGACGCGCTGATCGCTGCGGGGATCAATGTCACCAGCGCGTTCGGGCCGCAGCACGGGCTGAAGGGCGACAAGCAGGACAATATGGTCGAGACCGAGGACGAGCTCGACCCGCAATACGGCATTCCGGTGTTCAGCCTTTATGGCGAACTGCGCCGTCCGTCTGGCCAGATGATGTCATCCGCCGACGTGTTCCTGTTCGACCTGCAAGACCTCGGTTGCCGGATCTACACCTTCGTCACGACGTTGCTCTACCTGCTTGAAGAGGCCGCAAAGTCAGGCAAGAGCGTGTGGGTGCTCGATCGGCCCAATCCCGCCGGGCGGCCGGTGGAAGGCACTTTGCTGGTGCCCGGACAGGAAAGCTTTGTCGGCGCGGCCACCATGCCGATGCGCCACGGCCTCACCATGGGCGAAATGGGCCATTGGTTTATCCAGCATTTCGGGCTCGATCTCGATTATCGCGTTGTCGAAATGAAGGGCTGGGAGCCGGACGGGCCGGGGCATGGCTGGCCCGAAAGCCGCGTCTGGATCAACCCGTCGCCCAACGCCGCCAATGTGAACATGGCGCGCGCCTATGCCGGGACAGTGATGATCGAAGGTGCGACGCTGAGCGAAGGGCGCGGAACCACGCGCCCGCTCGAAGTGCTGTTCGGCGCGCCCGACGTTGATGCGAAAGCGGTGCTGGCGGAAATGCACCGGCTTGCGCCCGACTGGCTGGCGGGCTGCGCGATCCGGGAATGCTGGTTCAGTCCGACTTTCCACAAGCATGCAGGAACGCTCTGCAACGCATTGATGATCCATGCGGAAGGCGCATTTTACGATCACGCTTCATTCCGCCCATGGCGACTGCAGGCGCTGGCCTTCAAGGCGATCCGGCGGCTCTATCCGGATTACCCGATCTGGCGCGATTTCCCCTATGAATACGAGTTCGAGCGGCTTGCGATCGACGTAATCAACGGCGGCCCCGCCTTGCGCGAATGGGTCGATGACCCGGCCGCGCATCCGGACGATCTCGACGCGCTGGCTTCGGCCGACGAAGCGGCATGGATCGCGACGGTAAGGGAACATCTGCTCTATTTCTGAATTGTGCAGGCGGGAAGCGCCTGAACTAGCGACAAAACAATAAGCGGCGGCGCCGCATTACGAGGGAAAGGAATGCGGATGGCATCCGCCGCAGAACAAGCGACAACGGCGCGGTCAGTCAGGGTCACATTGTGGATCCTGCTGATCGTCTACATCTTCAATTTCGTCGATCGGCAGATCGTCAACATCCTGGCAGAGCCGATCGCGAGGGAACTGCAGCTCAGCGACACGCAGATCGGGCTGATGACCGGTCTTGCCTTCGCCCTGTTCTATACCGTGCTCGGCATCCCTATCGCGCGCCTGGCTGACCGGCCGACCACCAGCCGCCCCAAGGTGATCGCTATTGCGCTGGCGACATGGTCCGCGATGACGGCCTTGTGCGGCCTGGCGCAGAACTTCTTCCAGCTCCTGCTCGCGCGCATCGGCGTGGGCGTGGGTGAGGCGGGCTGCACGCCGCCCGCGCATTCGCTGATCAGCGATAGCGTACCGCCTGAGAAGCGCAGCTCTGCGCTGGCGTTCTATTCGCTCGGCATCCCAATCGGCACTTTGCTCGGCATGGTGATCGGCGGCATTCTGGCTGACATGGTGGGTTGGCGCCACGCCTTCCTTATCGTGGGCCTGCCCGGGGTGCTGATGGCGCTGGTGGTGTGGTTCGTGCTGCGCGACCCGCGCCACGTCCACGCGCAAGCAGCGATGAAAGCCAGCTCGCATCCCCCGGCCATGCCGATGAAGGATGCGCTGAAGACCGTGATGGGCTCGCCCGCTTTCGTGCTGCTGCTCACCGCCGGTTCGGCGGCATCGTTCCTCAGCTATGGCAAGACGACCTGGACTACGATCTTCTTCCAGCGCACGCATGAAATGTCGCCCGGCGAAGTCGGCTTCTGGTTCGGCGTGATCAACGGGGTGGCGGGCATCCTTGGGACGTGGCTTGGCGGCTATCTGGCCGACCGTTTCGGATCGAAGAACCGCCGCCACGTGTTGAGCGCGCCCGCGATCGGCATGGCGCTGGCAGTCCCGTTGGCCTTTCTGGCCTATCAGGCGCAGACCTGGCAGCTGGCGCTGGCGCTGCTGTTCATCCCCACCTTGTTCAACTCGCTCTATTACGGGCCGACCTATTCCTCGGCGCAGGGCCTTGTGCCGGTGCGGGCAAGGGCGATTGCGGCAGCGACCATGCTGTTCTTCCAGAACCTGATCGGGCTGGGGCTGGGGCCGCTGTTCTTCGGCATGCTGTCGGACTGGATCCAGCCGACCTACGGCGCCGAAAGCGTTCGCTATGTGCTCTACGGCGCAGCGTTCCTGGGGCTGGTACCAGCCTATTTCTTCTGGCGCTGCAGCCTGCGTCTGCATGGCGAACTCGATCAGAAAGACTAAGGTACCGCATCGACTCGCGCGGTCTCTCCCTACTTTAAAGCAACTGGTCCGCTCGCTTGCGGTCGACAGGTTATTGCGTGGGTGCAGCCGCGCCTTCTTCACCCAACGGTTCAATGCTTGCTTCGCTGCCCTTGCCGCGAACGAGCACGCGTGTGCCGACTTCTACCCCGGCAAGGTTTACGCGATAGCGGGCGAGGTTGAGAGTCTTCCCGTCATCAAGCTTGACCGAAACCATATACTGGGTCGATTCCGGGTCATCTCCAATCACCCCAGCTTTGGCGCCGGCTTGGGAACCATATTTGAGCGCAGCCATACCGACGGGCCCTTTCATTTTCACGCCCGCGACCGTTCCGGCAAGGCCGCCCAGGCTGGTGCCGATGCTGCGCTTCTTCTTGGTGCCTTCTGTTTCATCCGCACCGCGATTCTCGATCGGCTCCATTGCCGTCACAATGCCGGTGCGGTCCTTCGCATGGGCGGGGACTGCAACAAGCATCTGTGAGGCGGCGAGCGCCACGAGCAGGGATTTCAACTTCAACATAAATAAGCTCCGAGGAGAGAATTTCATTTGGATTTGCGGGCCTTCGGGCGCCCCCAGTCCTTCACATGCGGGCGACAAGCGACGCCGTTGTAAGCGTAACGATGGATGATTCCGTCCTCGTTCGCGGCAAAGGTGATCGTGCAATGATGCTGATAGGGGACGTCGATCTTCTCGTACCCGACAACCGAGTTCTGGTAGATCGGCGTATCGACATTCCCTTGCCGTTGCACGGCCACCAGCTGAGGCCCGGACATGATCGGGTTGTCGTATGAATAGGCGTCCTGCCCGAAGTGGTATGTGTAGAAGGTCTCGCCGGTTGACTCGTTCTCTTCCTGCGTGAACCCGCGATCGACCGGCCATTGCACAAGCAAATGTGCAGCCGATTGGCCGATCCACGATTCCGCAACTGCACTGGTCGCCTTATCGGCCTTGGCCTCTTTGGTTCCCTGGGCTGATACGGGAAGGGCTAAAAGAGCGGTTGCGGCCGCAAAACCGCCGAATGCCATCCGAAGCATTTCGCAATCCTAATCTGTTTCACCGAAAATTCGGGCGCTTACGTCTAGGCGGCTTCATGGCCCCAGGTCCAATCGGGCGGTGTAGCAGTGCATCTTTTCGGATCGATCCGACTGGCCAAATCTCGGTCAAATTTTGGATCCGTGCGCAGGCTGTACCCATTCGACAAGCACGAAGCTGATCAGCATCAGCAAATACCAGCTGCCCAGCTTGGCGATGGAGACGGGTTCCCACCCGTCTTCCTGGCCCGGATAGTTCCACGCATTGGCGAAAGTGGCGATGTTCTCTGCCAGCCAGATAAACAGCGCCACCAGTCCGAAGCCGAGCAGCAGCGGCATCCACCGGTGCAGCCGGAAATTGCGGAAGTGGATGCGGGTGCGCCAGAACAGCACAGCTGTGAGTGCGAACAACGCCAGCCTGATGTCCACCGTCCAATGGTGAGCAAAGAAATTGACGTAGATTGCCGCCGCCAGCAGCCATGTCGCCCAGCGCGACGGATAATGGCTGAAGCGGAAGTCGAAAATGCGCCAGACGCGCGCGATATAGCTGCCGACGCTGGCGTACATGAAGCCGCTGAACAAAGGCACCGCGCCGATATGCAGCACGCTCGCTTCGGGGTAGGTCCACGATCCGGCGGCAGTCTTGAACAGTTCCATCACCGTGCCGACGACGTGGAACACAAGGATAACCTTGGCCTCCTCCCAGGTCTCGAGCCGGAAGGCGAGCATCCCCGCCTGGATGGCGAGCGCGCTGATCGTAAGGAAATCATAACGGTGGAGCGGCGCATCTTCGGGGTAGAATAGGTGCGTTCCCAGCAGCAGCGCCAGCAATAGCGCGCCGAACAGGCAGGCCCACGCCTGTTTGAACCCGAACAGCAGGAATTCGTACAGCCACAGCCGCCAACCGGTGCCGGGATCATATGCTTCGAGCCGCTGGCGAACCGCCAGGAAGCGCGAATGGGTTGGGATCAATGGCCCTGTTTCCGACTCAGCTCGCGCATGGCATCGTCGAGCCCGTCGAGCGTGAGCGGATACATCCGGTCGCCCATCAGCTGCTTGATGATCTTGGTCGACTGCGAATAGCCCCATTGCTTCTCGGGCACGGGATTGAGCCACACGCTGGCCGGATAGGTGTTCGCCACGCGCTGCATCCACACCGCGCCGGCTTCCTCGTTCATATGCTCGACACTGCCGCCTGGATGGGTGATCTCATAGGGGCTCATCGCGGCATCGCCGACGAACACGACCTTGTAGTCATGCCCGTATTTGTGGAGCACGTCCCACGTCTTGGTGCGTTCCTGCCAGCGGCGCTTGTTGTCCTTCCACACGCCTTCGTAGAGGCAATTGTGGAAGTAGAAGAACTCGAGGTTCTTGAACTCGGTCGTGGCGGCGCTGAACAGCTCCTCGCACAGCTTGATGAAGGGATCCATCGAACCGCCGACATCGAGGAACAGCAGCAGCTTCACGGCATTGTGCCGCTCCGGCCGCATGTGGATGTCGAGCCAGCCTTGCCGCGCGGTGCCATCGATCGTCGCGTCGAGATCGAGCTCGTCCGCCGCGCCTTCGCGCGCAAAACGGCGCAGGCGGCGCAGCGCCATCTTGATGTTGCGGGTGCCCAGTTCCTTGGTGTTGTCGAGGTTCTTGAACTCGCGCTTTTCCCACACCTTGATCGCGCGCTTGTGCTTGCTTTCGCCGCCGATGCGCACGCCTTCGGGATTGTAGCCCGAATTGCCGTAGGGACTGGTGCCGCCCGTGCCGACCCATTTGTTGCCGCCCTGGTGGCGCTTCTGCTGTTCCTCGAGCCGCTTCTTGAGCGTCTCCATGATCTCGTCCCAGTCGCCCAGCGACTTGATCTTTTCCATCTCTTCGGGAGTGAGGAACTTCTCTGCCACCGCTTTCAACCAGTCTTCGGGGATTTCGACCGGGTTTTGGCCGTAATCGGTGAGCAGGCCCTTGAAGACCTTGTTGAACACCTGGTCGAACCGGTCGAGCAGGCCTTCGTCCTTCACGAAGGTGGCGCGCGACAGGTAGTAAAACGCCTCCGGCGTCTGCTCGATCACATCACGGTCGAGCGCCTCCAGCAGCGTGAGGTGCTCCTTGAAGCTGGCGGGAATGCCCGCGGCGCGCAATTCGTCGACGAAGTTGAAAAACATTCGCGTGGTTTAGCCCGAGCATGCCTGCCGCGCCAGTATTTGCAGCACCCGCTAGCGAAATTAACGAGGCGCTAACCATGGGCGGTTACCGAGCTCTACGGGTAATTATCAGGGGCGTAATTCATGAAGCCGATTGCGATCGACACTGCCGGGGCAACTGCACTCGAGAAGATTCCAGAGAGTTGCGGCGATGTGACCGTTGGTTGCACCGATGTCGCGGGAATCGTCGAGGCGGTAATCCGTTCTTCGGAAACTCTGCGCGCGGAACATGCCGCGCTGCGCGGCACCGTTACCGCGCTGGAAGCCGACCAGGCCAAGGTCGCCGAAGCGAGTGACGAAGCGCGATTGCTGTCGGAACGCGCGATCGAGCGACTGGGCGAAGGCACTGCGCTGATCCACAGCTCGCTGGGCCAGATCAACGGGCTGCTCGAACTGGTCGAGGCGCTGTCGCAGCATGTCACCAGCTTCGCCGCGGCGATGGAACAGGTGCGCCGCAGCTCGAAGGATATCGAGCAGATAGCCGAAACCACCAATATCCTGGCGCTCAACGCCACAATCGAAGCAATGCGCGCAGGCGATGCCGGGCGCACCTTTGCGGTCGTCGCCAGCGAAGTGAAGAGCCTCGCCAATGACACGCGCAAGGCGACCGAGGAAATCACCACCACGATCGACGCGCTGGGCGGCGAGGCCGCGCAAGTGATCGAACGGATCGAAGCGGGTTCGAAAGCGAGCGGCGAAGCCAAGGCTTCGGTTGCGCGGATCGAACGCACCATCGTCAGCGTGGGCGAGCTGGTGGAAGAAGTCGACAAGCAGAACGACCAGATCGCGCGTTCGACCACCACCATCAGCGACCATGTGGAGCGCGTGCAGGACGTGCTCGACAGCTTCGACAATGCTGCGCGCGACAACGAGACGAAGCTCGAAAAGGCGCACAAGCGCATGGTAGAGCTGGAAATGACCGCTAGCGAAATGTTCGACCGGATCGTGCAGGCCGGGCTTTCGCCCGAAGACAGCATGATGGTCGAAAAGGGGCAGGGGATCGCGCGCGAAATCAAGGAACTAACCGAAGCGGCGATTGCATCGGGCGAGCTCGACTTGGCGGCACTGTTCGACAACGACTATCGCGAGATCGCCGGCAGCAATCCCAAGCGCTTCACCACCGCACTGTCGGAGTGGGCGCACCAGAAATGGCGCCCGTTCCTCGACCGTGCGAAGCAAAGCGACAGCCGCGTACTGGCAGCCGCCTGCACCGACATGAGCGGCTTCCTGCCGACGCACCTGAGTGAGCGTTCGCTGGCGCCCACCGGCAACATCACGCATGACACGGCTTTCTGCCGCAACGGCCGGATGATCTTCGATCCGATCGACGCCAAATCCAAGCGCAGCAATGCGCCCTACATGATGGCAGTCTATCGCCAGGAAGGCGACGGCCAGAGCTATATCGTGGTGCGCAACGTCTATATCCCGCTGGTGATCAACGGGCGGCGTTGGGGTGACTTCGAACTGGCTTACAGTTTCGACTGATCAGGGTTCGCGCCGGACCGGTACCAGCGAGTGCCGGCGTGGACCGCCATTGCCAGCCAGCCAAGCCCGATCATTGTCGTCGAAAGAGGCGCGATCCCGAACGGGTTTAGCATTCCCGGAACCAGCATGAGCGGAGCCGGGAGGCAGAGCAGGGCCAATAACCACCGACGCAAGCGGATGAAGGCCAATGCGGCGCCGCCGCAAGTCACCGCGAGCAGGCCGAACTTGATCCAGACTGGGTAGGGTAGCAGCGCCATTTCGGCGTAAGTGCCCGTGTTGCCCGCGACGAATTCCGCCACAATGCGGAACATCAACGCGTTTTCGACCGCGTCGGACAGTGCAGCGATCACACCCATCCAGCCGAACAGGCTCCACAATGAACCTGGCGATTCAGCTGAAATACCCCTGAAAAAGCTGAAGGTCAGTAAACCGTAAGCGGGCATCAGCAGGTAATCGAGACTATTGCCAGTGTTCATCCCGGCAATTCGCGCATCGCGCATCGGATCACCGATTTCGCCGAATACATGCGTCAAATGTTCGGGTTTGGCAGCGAATTCGAGCAACAGGACGGGGCGAATATCGCTGCCGGGCAGCGGGATCGCCAGTTCAGCAGGGAAATATTGCTGCATGACCAGCATCGTGGCCAACGTCAGCATGAAGAAAAAGAGCGTCAGCCGGTGATCGCCAAATCGCATGATATGAAATGCCTCAGCTAGGGTTGCGGCGAGCCATGAATGCCAGCCGTTCGAACATCATCACATCCTGCTCGTTCTTGAGCAGCGCACCGTGCAGCGGCGGGATCGCACTGTTGGGGTTCGAATCCTGTAACACGTCGAGCGGCATGTCCTCGTTCAGCAGCAGCTTGAGCCAGTCGAGCAATTCGCTGGTCGAAGGCTTCTTCTTGAGGCCCGGCACGTCGCGCAGCTCGTAGAAGATATCCATCGCTTTGGTGACGAGGTTCTTCTGGATGCCCGGATAGTGGACTTCGATGATCTCTCGCATCGTCTCGCGGTCGGGGAACTTGATGTAGTGGAAGAAGCAGCGGCGCAGGAATGCGTCCGGCAATTCCTTCTCATTGTTCGACGTGATCACCACGATCGGGCGTTCCTTCGCCTCGATCCGCTCCTGCGTTTCGTAAACGTCGAAGCTCATGCGATCGAGCTCCTGCAGGAGGTCATTAGGGAACTCGATATCGGCCTTGTCGATCTCGTCGATCAGCAACACGGGCAGCTCTTCGCAGGTGAAGGCTTCCCACAGCTTGCCCTTCTTGATGTAGTTGCGGATGTCATGGACGCGCTCTTCGCCCAGCTGGCCGTCACGCAGGCGGGCCACGGCGTCATACTCGTAAAGGCCTTGCTGCGCCTTGGTGGTGGACTTGACGTTCCACTCGATCAGCGGCGCGTCGATCGCCTTGGCGATTTCATGCGCCAGCACGGTCTTGCCGGTGCCCGGTTCGCCCTTGACCAGCAGCGGACGACGCAGCGTGACCGCGGCGTTGACCGCCACTTTCAGGTCGTCGGTCGCGATATAGGAGCTGGTGCCTTCGAAGCGGGTCGTATCGGTCATCGGTTTTCCCTTGGAACTTTCCGTTGGCGTTAAGTTACGCAACAGTTTGGCGCAAGGGTGTCGCTGCGGAAGCTAGCGAATTGGAGGGGCCGCCAGCTCAGGCGTCGATCATCTCCCGATCCACGTCGCCGGCGTGGTTCTGGATGAAGTTGAAGCGATGCTCCGGATTGCGGCCCATCAGCCGGTCGACCAGCTCCTTCACCGCGAAGCGCGCTTCGTGCTGTTCGGGCAGGGTGATGCGGATCAGGCTGCGCGTTTCGGGGCTCATGGTCGTTTCGCGCAGCTGGTTCGGGTTCATTTCGCCAAGGCCCTTGAAGCGGCTGACTTCGACCTTCTTGCCCTTGAACACGCTGGCTTCCAGCTCGCCGCGGTGCGCGTCATCGCGGGCGTAGCGCGTCTCCTTGCCACTGGTGAGCTTGTAGAGCGGCGGCTGCGCCAGGTAGAGATATCCGCCTCGCACCACTTCGGGCATTTCCTGGAAGAAGAACGTCATCAACAGCGTGGCGATATGTGCGCCGTCGACATCGGCGTCGGTCATGATGATGATGCGGTCGTAACGCAGGTTTTCCGGGTCGCAATCCTTGCGCGTGCCGCAGCCAAGCGCGAGCGCGAGATCGGCAATTTCCTGGTTGGCGCGGATCTTGTCAGCCGTTGCGCTGGCAACGTTCAGGATCTTGCCGCGGATCGGCAGGATTGCCTGGCTCTTGCGGTCGCGCGCCTGCTTGGCACTGCCGCCGGCCGAGTCGCCTTCAACGATGAACAGCTCGGTCTCGCGGTCGCCTTCGCCCGAACAATCGGTGAGCTTGCCCGGCAGGCGCAGCTTCTTGGCATTGGTCGCGGTCTTGCGCTTGATCTCGCGCTCGGCCTTGCGCTTGAGCCGTTCGTCCATCCGCTCCATCACGCTGCCCAACAGCGCGCGCCCACGCTCCATATTGGCGGTGAGGAAGTGGTCGAAATGGTCGCGCACGGCATTCTCGACGAGGCGGGTCGCTTCGGGCGAGGTCAGGCGGTCCTTGGTCTGGCTCTGGAACTGCGGATCACGGATGAAGACCGACAGCATCACTTCGCAGCCGGTCATCACGTCATCGGCGGTGATGTCTTTCGACTTCTTCTGGCCGGTCAGCTCGCCAAATGCGCGCAGCCCCTTGGTCAGTGCCGAACGAAGGCCCTGCTCGTGCGTTCCGCCATCGGGGGTAGGCACGGTGTTGCAGTACCAGCTGGTCGAACCGTCGGACCACAGCGGCCAGGCGATCGCCCATTCGACGCGACCCTTTTCCTCCGGAAAATCCTGGCTGCCGGTGAACGGCTGTGCGGTGACGCATTCGCGCGCGCCGACCTGTTCGGCCAGATGGTCCGCAAGGCCGCCGGGGAATTTGAAAGTCGCCTCTTCGGGCACATCCTCGCTGGCGAGCGAAGGGGCACATTTCCAGCGGATCTCGACCCCGGCGAAGAGGTAGGCCTTTGAGCGCGCCAGCTTGAACAGCCGCGCGGGCTTGAACTGGCGGTCGCCGAAGATTTCCTCGTCAGGCGTGAAGCTGACTGTGGTGCCGCGCCGGTTGGGCGTGGGGCCAAGGCTTTCGAGCGGGCCGAGCGTCTGGCCCTTGGCGAATTCCTGCGCGTAAAGCTGGCGGTCGCGCGCCACTTCCACCCGCGTATGGCTGGAAAGCGCGTTGACCACACTGACGCCGACGCCGTGGAGGCCGCCCGAAGTGGCGTAGGCCTTGCCCGAGAACTTGCCGCCCGAGTGCAGCGTCGAAAGGATCACTTCGAGCGTGGACTTGCCCGGGAACTTGGGATGTTCGTCGACGGGAATGCCGCGGCCATTGTCGCTGATCGACAGGC
Organism: Altererythrobacter sp. Z27; assembly: GCF_052683155.1. Lineage (NCBI taxonomy): Bacteria > Pseudomonadati > Pseudomonadota > Alphaproteobacteria > Sphingomonadales > Erythrobacteraceae > Altererythrobacter > Altererythrobacter sp. Z27. The sequence continues at coordinate 652,585 of NZ_JBQYMC010000001.1, forward strand.
GGTTGCCTTCTTCGAGGCGAACTTCGATCCGGCTTGCATGGCCCGCCACCGCTTCGTCCATCGAGTTGTCGAGCACTTCGGCGGCGAGGTGGTGCAGCGCGCGGTCGTCCGTCCCGCCGATGTACATGCCGGGGCGGCGGCGCACGGGCTCGAGCCCTTCGAGCACTTCGATGGCGGAAGCGTTGTAGTCGCCGCTCGAGGCGGGCGTGTTATCGAACAGATCGTCGGACATGGACAAGCCTATATGCTGCCGCCCAATCGCCGCACAAGCAGGGCACGGGGGTTTTGCTCAGTCGGCGAAGCGGGCGGGCGCCGGATCGACCACGGTCACGTCGCCCGCCTTGACCTCGCGCACTTCCATCGCGCGTTCGATCACGCCGTTGGTGCCGAAGCGGAACGCGCCGTCGAGGCCGAGGAAACCGTCGCGGGCGACGAGCTGGCTGGTGGGGAAGGGCCGCCCGAAGCGCCAGTCACGCGCCACGCGCAGCGTCAGCAGCACGGCGTCGTAACCGAGCGTCGAAATGCGATAGGGCGCATCGCCGAAACGGCTCTGGTAGCTGTCGCGGAAGCGCTGGAAGCGCTGGTTCGAGACTGCCGAGAACAGCGCGCCGCGCAGCGCAGCGGTGCGTGTCAGCGCGCTTTCGCCGCTCCACAATTCGGTGCCGAGGATGCGGGGGGCTGCGCCGCCTTCCTTGAGCGCGGTCGCTCCCTGCGTGGCGAGTTGCACCCCGTCGGCGATCAGCACCGTGTCATATCCGCCCGCTTCGCGCAGCCGGTTCGCGGCGCCGATCACAGCGGTGCTGCCGCGATCATAGCGCTCGGTCCGCTTGAGCAGCCCGCCGTAATTGCGCAGCGCGTCGCTGAGCGCGCTCTGGGCGCGGTCGCCATAATCGCCGGTGGGGAGCAGCGCGGCAAAATTGTTCGCCCCGCGCGACCGCGCAAAAGCGACCGAACGCTCGATCGATTGCTCAGGGATATGGCCCATCACGAATACGTCGCTGCGCGCAACAGTGGTGTTGTTGGAGAAGGAGATCAGCGGCACCCCAGCGCGGCGGGCCACGGATTCCACCGCAGGGACATTCTCCGCCAGCATGGGGCCAAGGATCAGCTTGTTGCCGTCAGCAACTGCCTTGGTCGCGGCGGCACCGGCGCCCTGCGACGTGTCATAGGTGGTGATGCGCAGGTTTTCCGCGCTGGTGTCGAGAATCGCCATATTGGCCGCATTGGCGATCGACTGGCCGACCGGGCCGTTGCGGCCTGTCAGCGGCACCAGGATCGCTATGCGATGGCGCGTTTCGTCGGTTGGAAGTTCGGTCGCGCTCGGCTCGGGCGCGGGGCCCACTTCGGGCGGAGGCCCGCCCGGCCCGGTCTTGGGGATCATCTGACAGCCCGCCAGCAGCAGCGCAGTGCCCCCCACAACCAGGTTGCGCCGATTGAACAAATTCCGCTGCATACTTGCCGACCCTATCCCGGCTGTTCCAAAGAGGCCACGTGAACAGTGACGCATCCGGAACCAGCCTTTCTGAACCTCTTCCAAGAGGCCTCTATATCGTTGCCACGCCGATTGGCAATTTAGGCGATATAACGCTCCGTGCGGTCGATGTCCTGCGGCGCTGCGATGCGGTCGCCTGCGAAGACACAAGGGTGGCGGGCAAGCTGCTCAAACATCTCGACATTTCGAAGCCGCTGATTCGGCATGACGACCACGCGAGCGAGAAAGCGTGCGATGCGCTGGTCGAACGAATGCACAATGAAGCGGTGGCGCTGGTGAGCGATGCGGGCACGCCGCTGATCTCCGATCCCGGTTACCGTCTCGTGCGCGCCGCCCGCGAAGCCGGAGTGGCAGTCACGACCCTGCCCGGGCCATGCGCCGCAATCGCCGGGCTGACGCTGGCAGGCCTGCCGACCGACCGGTTCCTTTTCGCCGGTTTCCTGCCCGTGAAAGACAAGGCGCGCGGCGAGGCGTTGCAGGCGCTGGCGGGGATCGACGCGACGCTGGTATTCTACGAGAGCGGGCCGCGCCTGGTGAAATCGCTCGAAGCGATTGCCGATATGTGGCCCGCGCGCGAAGTCGCGGTCGCACGCGAGCTGACCAAGCTTTACGAGGAATGCCGCACCGGCAGCGCTGCGGAACTTGCCACGCATTATTCGGAGCATCCGCCCAAGGGTGAAATCGTGCTGCTGGTCGCCCCGCCGGGTGCGGAAGAAGCGCCCGAGATCGACGCCGATGCCATGCTGCGTGAGGCGCTGGCCAGCCTCAAGCCCTCGCAAGCGGCGGCGCAGGTCGCCAAGGCGACCGGGCTCGACCGCAAGCAGCTCTACGCCCGGGCGATGGGACTGAAGGCTGGATGAGCCGCCAACGGGCCGAACGGGAAGGGCGTAAGGGCGAATGGCAGGCGGCTGCTTGGCTCCGCCTGAAAGGCTGGACTGTGCTTGGCCAGCGGGTGAAGACCCCGCGCGGGGAAATCGACCTGATCGTGCGGCGCGGTGGCGTGGTCGCCTTCGTCGAAGTCAAATGGCGCCAGCGCGCGGCCGATCTCGACCACGCGATCGACGCTTACCGTTTGCGCCGGGTGGCCGATGCGGTCGAATGCGTGGCGCACAACTATGCTGCGCAGGGCGAGGACATCAGGATCGACGTGATCCTGCTTGCACCCGGCGCCTTCCCGCGCCACATCGTCAACGCTTGGCAGCCCTGAAGGAATTTGCATGTCGTTGCGCGTCGCCGTCCAGATGGACCCGATCGAAACCGTCAACATTGCGACGGATTCGTCCTTCGCCTTGATCGAAGCCGCGCAGAAGCGCGGGCACACGGTTTACGAATATCACGTCGAAAGCCTGACGCTCGATGCGGACGACCGGCTCTATGCGCAATGCTTCCCAGTGACGGTGAAGCCGGTGCAGGGTGACCATGTGACCAAGGGCGAAGCGGTGCGGCTCGATTTGGGCAAGGACATCGACGTCGTGCTGATGCGGCAGGACCCGCCGTTCCACATGGGCTATATCACCGGCACACATTTGCTCGAGCGCATCAAGGGCGAGACGCTGGTGGTCAACGACCCGGTCAGCGTGCGCAACGCGCCCGAAAAGGTGATGGTGCTCGATTTCCGGCAGTTCATGCCGCCCACGTTGATCACCCGCTCGGTCGACGAGGTGCGGCGCTTCATGGCCGAACATGGCGCGGTGGTGGTCAAGCCGATCCACGGCAATGGCGGCAAGGCGATTTTCCGCATCCCCGCGAATGGCGAGAATCTCTCCGCCCTGTTCGAAGTGTTCAACCAGATGTGGCCCGAAGCGCATATGGTGCAGCCCTTCCTTCCCGAAGTGGCCGAGGGCGACAAGCGCATCGTGCTGATTGATGGCGTGGTGGCTGGCGCGATCAACCGCATCCCGGGCGAAGGCGAGTTCCGCTCGAACATGGCCGTGGGCGGCAGCGCCCAGGCGACGACCCTGACCGCGCGCGAGCAGGAAATCTGCGACGCGCTGGGCCCGGTGCTGCGGGAGAAGGGCCTGATCTTCGTCGGGATCGACGTGATCGGCGGCAAATATCTCACCGAGATCAACGTGACTTCGCCCACCGGCATCCGCGCGATCGACCGGTTCAACGGCACCGATACGCCGGGAATGATCTGGGACGCGATTGAAGCCAGGCTAAGGTGAGTCCGCTTTCGGGAACCTTGAGATCGTAACGGTGCCGTCCGAAACTGGGTGGAAAGCGGACTAAAAATCAAATGACACTCTAGCTTTCGAAGCATTAGATTGCATCAGGGCCGCGTGAAATTGGTTTGGAGCAGAAGAACGGTCTTCCGACACGGTTCGCTCGATTGTATCCAGTGATGGAAATCGCAGTCTTCGTCGCAGCCACCAGCTAGCCTTCACATGTGATGCCTTAGCGACAATCTCATTAAGCTCGTCGATTGAAGTTTGATTTGCCAGCACTGCGAGCCAGAAACTACAAAATGTATCCAGATATTCGTCGTTCGCTGAGTGATAGACTGGCGCTGAAGCCAAGCAGTCTCTAAACCGTTCTGCAGCTTCTAGTGACCTGTTTTCCAATATCAAAAGGATCGCGTCGGTCGCGGCATAATACTTGTTGAGTTTGGGTTCAGTTGCAAGCAACCGATCCATCCATTTCCTCGATTGCACGAGCTTGCGGCGACCAAAAAAATAGTCCGAAATTAAACAGAGGAATATTCCTCGTAATGTCATCCGAAGCCTCCAATCGACAACATCTAGTCCAATTTCATGTCAATGTCCGCAATTGGGTCGTTAGCCGAACGTCTTCTTTTTGCCCAAGTCACCTCTTTTTCGCCCTTGGATGGGCGTCGCGGTAATTCTCGAGCATCGTTGCCGCATCGACCTTGGTGTAGATCTGGGTCGAGCCGAGCGAAGCATGGCCTAGCAATTCCTGCAGGCTCCTGAGGTCTGCTCCTGCTCCTAGCAAGTGCGTGGCGAAGCTGTGCCGCAGGGCATGGGGCGTGGCCGTGTCGGGCAGGCCGAGCGCGCGGCGCGCCTGTGCCGTTGCCTTCTGCACCATGCCGGGGCTAAGCGTACCGCCCTTGGCGCCCCGAAACAGCGGCTCGTCCGCAGCCAGCGGCCAGGGGCATTTCGCGCAATAATCCGCCACCGCAGCGCGGGTGATCGGCAGGATCGGCACCATGCGCTGCTTGCCGCCCTTGCCGGTGACCTGCAGCACTTCCCCCAGAGGTGCGTCGCGACCCTTAAGCGACAGCGCCTCGGCGATGCGCAGGCCCGAACCATAAAGCAGCAGCAGCACCGCCCGGTCGCGCGCGCCGATCCAGCCTGCCTTGGCATTTCCGGCGACCAGTTTGGCGAGGTTGCTCGCTTCGTCAGGCGTAACGGGGCGGGGCAGGCCTTTCTTGACCCGCGGGCCGCGCAGCCGCGGTGCGGCGGGGTCGGGATCGCCCGATTGCTGGCGGGCATAGGCGATGAAGGATTTGAGTGCGGAAAGTTCGCGTGCTGCACTGGCGTTGCCAATGCCCTCCGCGCGGCGGTTCGCCAGATGGCGGCGCAGATCATGCGCTTCGAGGCAGGCGACGCCTTCCCAATCGGCAAGGCCTAGCGCCTTGAGCAGCCGGTCTGCACAGCCGAGATAGGCGCGCACGGTGTGCGGGCTGCGCCTGCGGCTGTGCACCAGTTCGCCGCGCCATGCCTCGAGCAAATCGGCGGCGGTGCTCATGCGCTGACCAGCCCGTCACCGACGATCTCGCCCAGCAGCGCGTCGAGCAGCGGCATTCCCGCCGGGGTAAGGGCGATGCGCTCGCTGTCCTGCCGGACCAACCCGAGTTCGCGGTGGAGCGCCAGTCGCTCGGCATCGACCAGCGCCGCACGGTCGATCCCGAAACGGGTGGCAAGCGCGGCCAGGTCGACACCTTCGGCGAGCCGCAGCCCGACTAGCAGCGCTTCGGAGGCTTGCTCGGCGGTGCCAAGCCGTCGCTCGGTCTTGATCCCATGGCCGCTGGCTTGGGCCGAGGCGAGAAAATTCTCGGGCTTCTTGTGCCGCTCGGTGGCGATACCCTGCCGCCGCCCATGCGCGCCGGGGCCGATCCCGCAATAGTCCTGGTAGCGCCAGTATGTGAGGTTGTGGCGGCTTTGCTGCCCGGTTCTGGCGTGGTTGCTGATCTCGTATGCGGGCAACCCCTCCGCTGCGGTCATTTCCTGTGTCAGGGCGTAGAGATCGGCAGCCGGTTCGTCCTCCAACGGACTGAATTTGTTCAATCTTACGTCGGTCGCGAAGCGCGTGTTGGGCTCGATGGTGAGCTGATAGAGCGACATATGATTGGTGCCCAGCGCCAATGCGCGAGCCAGTTCGCCAGCCCATTGCTCCCCGGTCTGGCCGGGACGGGCATAGATCAGGTCGATGCTCACCCGGTCGAAATTTTCCTGCGCTGTGGCCACAGCGCGGAGGGCTTCGTCTACACCGTGCAAACGCCCAAGGAAATGTAAGGTATCATCCTCAAGCGATTGAACACCCAGCGAAACACGGTTCACTCCAGCAGCGGCGAGGGCCGCGAAATTGCTCGCTTCGACCGAGGACGGATTGCCTTCCAGTGTGATCTCGATCGCCGGATCGAAGCCCCACAATTGCTCCGCTTCTTCCAGCAGCGCCCCAACCAGCGCGGGCGGCATCAGCGAGGGCGTTCCACCGCCGAAGAAGATCGAATGGAGCGGCTCGCCTGTGGCAATTTCCGCTTCGTGCTGCATGTCTGCCAGCAGCGCAGCCTGCCATTGCGCCAAGTCGACCCCTTCGCGAACATGGCTGTTGAAGTCGCAATAGGGGCATTTCTTCAGGCAAAAGGGCCAGTGGATGTAGAGTGCGCGCGCCACGAGGCGGCTATTTCACGGTCTGTTAAGCGCTGCAAGTCAAGCTGCACCCATGCGCACCGCAATTGCATCCATGGCCCTCGTCACGATCGCGCTCGGCGGCGCTGCCGCGGCAAATAGCGAACTGCCGATCGAACGCCCGGCAAGCCGCTTTGCAGCCGAGCTGCTCGATGCCCACAATTCCGAGCGCGAGAGCTTTGGGGCGCCGCCATTGCAATGGAGCCCCAAGCTCGCGCGGGAAGCACAGCAATGGGCGCAGCGGCTCGCGAGCGAAGGCCGCATGCGCCACGCCACCAACGATGAGCGCGGCGGTGCGGGCGAGAACCTCTGGATGGGCAGCGCCGGTGCCTATCCGGCGCGTTTCATGGTCCGCGCCTTCATCGACGAGAAGCAACACTTCCGCGCCGGGACTTTCCCGCACATCTCGCAAACCGGCAATTGGCGCGATGTGGGGCATTACACACAAGTCGTCTGGCCGGGCACACAGGAACTGGGCTGCGCGGTCGCGCGCAATCAGGATGACGACTTCCTCGTCTGCCGATACTGGCCGGCAGGCAATACCTATGGGGTCGAGATCAGGCGGCTCGCCGCCCGCTGATCACGCGCCGAACTGGTCAGCCACCAGCTTTGCAAAGGCATCGGCGCGATGGCTGCTGGCGTGCTTCTGCTCAGGATCGATCTCGGCGAAGGTTTGCGTGCCTCCCGTAGGCACGAACACTGGGTCGTAGCCGAAGCCTAGCGTGCCGCGCGGCGGCCAGGTGAGCGATCCGGCGCAAGTGCCTTCATAGACTGCGCTCTCGCCATCCGGCCATGCAATCGCCAGTACGCAATGGAATGCCGCACTGCGATCCACATTGGGGCCGAGGTGCTGCAACATGCCTTCGACCTTGCCCATCGCCATATACCAGTCGCGCCCCGGCTCGCCTTCGAACCATTGCCGCTCGGCCCAGTCCGCAGTGTAAACACCAGGCCTGCCGCCCAGCGCATCGACCGAAAGGCCGCTATCATCGGCCAGCGCGGCGAGGCCGGAGGCTTCCGCAGCGGCTCGTGCCTTGATCATTGCATTCTGGACGAAACTCGTGCCCGTTTCGGGCGGCTCGGGCAGGCCAAGCGACCCGGCCGACAGGCATTTTACGCCATAGGGCGCGAGCAGGGCCGAGATTTCTTTCAGCTTCCCCGCATTATGCGTGGCGATGACCAGCGAGCCGCCGCCGAGCCTGCGTGTCACTTCACCGCGTCCAGCTGTGCAGTGAAGATCCGGTCGCAGCCGATCCGCGCTAGGCGGAGCAAGCGCAGCAGGCCCTCTTCGTCATAGGTTGCGCCTTCGGCCGTCGCCTGCACCTCGGCGATCTGGCCGCCGGTGATCAGCACGAAATTGGCGTCGGCATCGGCGCTCGAGTCCTCATCATAGTCGAGGTCGAGCACAGGTGTGCCCTTGAAGATGCCGCAGCTGATGGCTGCGACCTGGCCGATGATCGGGTCTTCCTTGATGTCGCCGGCGGCGATGAGGCCGTTGACCGCCATTCTCAGCGCAATCCACGCGCCGGTAATCGAAGCGGTGCGGGTGCCGCCATCGGCCTGGATCACATCGCAATCGAGCGTGATCTGGCGCTCGCCCAGCTTGCGCAGGTCAACCACGGCGCGCAAGGATCGCCCGATCAGGCGCTGGATTTCCTGTGTGCGGCCCGATTGCTTGCCTTTGGCAGCCTCGCGCGCGCCGCGGGTATGTGTGGCGCGCGGGAGCATCGAGTATTCGCCCGTGACCCAGCCTTCGCCCTTGCCGCGCATCCATGGCGGAACATTGCGTTCGACGCTGGCGGTGCAGAGCACGCGAGTGTCGCCGAAGCTGATCAGGCACGAACCTTCGGCGTGCTTGGTGAATCCGGTTTCGATATTGATGGCGCGCATTTCGTCGGGCGCGCGGCCTGAAGGTCGCATGTGGTTTCCTTATGATCGAGTCGTTGTTGCCGCCCTAGGCGCTGAGGGCGGCCTCTCGCAAGGCTTGAGGCTGCATCGCAAGACGCTAGATAAGGGGCATGTCTTCGCCGCCCATCTCCGAGCTGACCGACCGTGCGCGCGAGATCTTTCGTCTTGTGGTCGAAGGCTATCTCGAAAGCGGGCAGCCGGTCGGCTCGAAGACGCTCGCGCATGACAGCGGGATCAACCTTTCGCCGGCTTCGATCCGTTCTGTGCTGGCCGATCTCGAATCTGCCGGACTGCTGGCTGCACCGCATACCAGCGCCGGCCGGATGCCGACCGAAAGCGGCCTCAGGCTGTTTGTCGACGGGATGATGCGCGTTGCGGAGCCGACGCCCGAAGAGCGCGCGGCGATCGAAGGAAGGCTGAGCGGCAATGGCCCGATCGAGCAGGCGCTGGAGCAAACCAGCGCGATCCTGTCCGACCTGTCGGGCGCAGCGGGAATGGTGATGGTGCCGACGCGCGAAGCGCGCCTGGCGCAGTTCAGCCTACTCAATCTTGGGCAGGGGCGAGCTTTGGCGGTGCTGGTGAGCGAGGATGGCGCGGTTGAAAATCGCGTGGTCGAGATCGGCAGGGGCATCACGCCCTCCGCGCTCGAACAGGCGAGCAATTACATCACCGCGCGGCTCGCGGGCCGCACAATGGCCGAGGCATCGCGAGCTATCTCGCGTGAAATCGCGGCGGGCCAGACGCAGCTCGATGCGGCGAGCCGGGAACTGGTTGAACGCGGCCTCGCGATCTGGAGCCGCGACGCGGCGCAGCGCCCGGTGCTGATCGTGCGCGGGCAGGCGAACCTGCTCGACGAGGCAGCGCTTCACGATATCGAGCGGGTGCGCAGCCTGATCGAAGACCTTGAAAGCAAGCAGTCGGTCGCCGAACTGCTCGAAACCGCGCGCGAGGCCGAGGCTACGCGCATTTTCATCGGCAGCGAGAACCGGCTGTTCGCTTTGTCGGGATCGTCAGTCATCGCTTCACCCTATCGCGATCGCGAGGGCAGGGTGGTAGGAGTGCTGGGGGTGATCGGGCCAACGCGGTTGAATTACGCGCGCGTGATCCCCATGGTGGATTTGACCGCCCGTTCGCTGGGCAAGCTCATCGGATAGCTTTGGAACATTACGACATGAACGAGAACGACAAACCGCGCGACGAAGCGGTTGAAAAGGAACTGGAAGGCGTGCCGGAGGAATTCCTCGACAAGTCCGACGCGGAAACCGTCGAAGAAGAAACCAGCGGCCTCGACAAGGCGCTCGACCGCCTGCGTGAAGACCTGGAAGTTGCCAAGCAGGAAGTGCTCTATGCCAAGGCGGAAACGCAGAATGTGCGTCGCCGCATGGAAAAGGACATCCAGGATGCACGCGCCTATGCCGCGACCGGTTTCGCCCGCGACATGCTGAGCGTGCTCGACAATCTGGAACGCGCCACCGCTGCGATTCCCGCCGAACTGCGCGAGGATGACAAGATGAAGGGCCTCGTCACCGGCATTGACGCGACCTTGCGCGAGCTTGAGAAGGTGTTCGGCCAGCATGGCATCAGCCGCATCGCATCGGTCGGGCTTCCGCTCGATCCCAACCAGCACCAGGCGATGATGGAAATCCCGAGCGACGGACACGCGCCGGGCACAGTCGTGCAGGAAATGCAGTCAGGCTATATGATCCGCGACCGTTTGCTGCGCCCCGCGATGGTGGCCGTGGCCAAGAAGCCGGACTGATAGAATTCCAATTCGGGAGAGGATGATGGGAACTGCGGTTGCGAGGGCGGCGGTTCTCGCTCTCCTGCTCACTGGTGCGCCGGCCTTCGCGCAGGATAGCGCGGATGACCAGCTGGCGGCGCTCGCCAACAGCTATCGCGATCACCGGCTTGCTTCGTGGGAGCGGGTCGAAAAGCCCGATGGCAGCAGCGAAGCGAGCGAGCGTATGCCATCGGTCACTCCCGAGGCATATGCGGAGCGCGCGCGCTATGCATCCGACGTATTGGCGAAGCTCGATGCGATCGATGAGGGCGGGCTTTCGGAAAAGGCCAGGATCGACGCGGCTGTCCTGCGCACTCTCCTGAATGAAGAGATCGGCGACGCGCAGTTCCGCGAATGGGAAATGCCGTTCGATTCTGACAATAATTTCTGGAGCTATCTCGCTGCACCATTCCCGCTCCAATCGGTCGAAGAGTACGAGCGTTACATTTCCCGATTGCGCGACTTGCCGCGCTATTTCGAGGAGCAGAAGGCCAACGCGCGCGCCGGGTTGAAGCGTGGCTTCAGCGTACCGCGTGTCACGCTTGAAGGCCGCGATGTGTCGCTGGCGTCCTACGTGGTCGATGATCCGAAAAAGAGCCGGTTCTGGGCGGCGTTTTCGATCATGAACCCCTCAAGGATACCCACTGGCGAAGGCGTTCGTCTGCAACTGGAAGGACGCGAAGTTATCGAGCAGTCCGTCATTCCGGCTTATCGCGATTTCCTGAAATTCTTCCGCGAGGAATATCTTCCCCAGACCCGCGAGACGCTCGCAGCAGAGGCAATGCCCGATGGCCCGGACTACTACCAGCAGCAGATCCGGCAATACACCACGCTCGACCTGACAGCGGCGCAAATCCACCAGATCGGGCTCGACGAGGTGGCGCGGATCACCGCCGAGATGGAGAAGGTGAAGGCGGAAGCGGGTTTCGAAGGCTCGCTGGACGAATTCGTCCATTTCCTGCGCACAGACCCGCAATTCGTCGCGCGCACCCCCGACGAGTTGATGGGCGTCTCAGCCTATGTCGCAAAGCGCGTCGACGGCAAGATCGGCGATTACTTCGGCTTCCTGCCGCGGCATCGCTTCTCGATCATCGAAGTCGATCCTGCGATCGCGCCCTTCTACACTGCAGGGCGGGGCGGGTTGAAATCCTGCCAGATGAACACTTACGACCTGCCTTCGCGCCCGCTCTACAACATTCCCGCGCTGACGCTGCACGAGTGCGCGCCGGGTCACAGTTTCCAGGCGGCCGTCGGTCTGGAGCAGCCCGAGGCGGCACGGTTCCGGCGCGGCGTCTATTTCTCAGGGTTTGGCGAGGGCTGGGGCCTCTACACTGAGTATCTCGGCGAAGAGATGGGGATCTATCGCACCCCCTATGAGCGTTTCGGCAAGCTGAGCTACGAGATGTGGCGCGCGGTAAGGCTGGTGATCGATACCGGCATTCATCACTATGGCTGGAGCCGCGAACAGGCGGTCGATTATCTTGCCTCACGAACCGCGCTGTCGACGCATGAGGTCAATACCGAGGTCGATCGCTACATCAGCTGGCCGGGGCAGGCGCTTGCCTACAAACTGGGCGAAATGACGATTCGGCGCGTGCGCGCCAAGGCTGAGGCCGAACTCGGACCCAAGTTCGACATCCGCAAGTTCCACGATGTGGTGCTGTCGCTCGGTTCGGTGCCGCTATCTGTCCTCGAGGAACGGATCGACGCCTTCATCGCCGATGGCGGGCAGGGCCTTGAGGGCGTGAATTACGAGTAGTGGACTATGCGGCTGCTGATTTAACGACGGCCAAGCCTTTCTTTATCGCCAGCGATTCCGCGATGCCCGATAGTTTGATCTTCGCATCAGTCAGCTCGGCAATTGTAAGAACCAGGCCCTTGCGACCGTAGGGATGCTGCTCTTGCACATTTGCAAAGTAGGCGTGAGCAGTGCCCGAAATCGCAATGACTTCCATACGGCTATGTACAACATCGCAACGCAGGCCGTTTAGTATCTTCAGATCAGCCAAGAGCCGCTCAATCCGGGCCTTCTCCGATTTGGAGTAGTTCGGGCCTGCCGGTTGTTTCACCAAAACCTCGATATTTTGGGACATCAGCGGTTTCGAAGGTTGCTCAAATGATGTGAGCAGCTTGCGAACAGCTATATCGGCTGCATTGTGGGCATCGATGAAATCGCTGCGGGCTATTGCGAAGCGTTGATTGGCAGGGAGTTCCGAGGTCATACCCTTTCTGACCACAAAAGCCCCTGCCAAAAGGTAAATCACACTAGCTGCGCGGCATTCTCGTCGCGGTGTTTCTTCAGATATTTCATGAAGGGCGTGCCGCCAGTGCCTACATCGGGGTCGTTCCCGGCAATGCTTCCCGCCTGCTTGTTGATGTAGCTCGCGGCATATTCGAGGTGCCGCGTGCGGAACCGCGCCGATTGCTCGAGGCAGGCGTTGAACGCATCCTTGAGCGACTGCGATCCCGATCCACTGACGAATGTCCGCAGGTTCGATTGCGCCGCTAGGTCTTCGATGAAGCGGCGATGCGGCACCGGACGATAGTGATGCAGCTCGTCGAGGAACGACTTGAGCGGGTCATCGCTATGTCCGACCTGGAACAGCGCATCCATCGCCGGGACGATGCTCGACTGGCTGCCGGTCTGGCCGCGCAGCGCCTGCGGCTTGCCGCCTAGCTTCTCCACACCCTCGTAGATCAAGCCGCCGCCCGCCAGCGCGGGATTGTTGGCCCAGCCATGGATGTAGGGGCGTACGCGGTGGAAATAGACGTAAGGATCGCAGCGTTCGGGCATGCGTGCAAAATGGCCATAAATCCGTTCCCAAGCCTGGTCCATTTCGACCAGTAGGTGCTCGGCTTCGTCCTCGTCGCCCTGCTGGGCCGCAGCCACCAGCCTGGCGGCATTGTCGAGCAGCACGCCTGCTTCGGCTTCGATCGCGACATGGACCAGCACGAACCAGTTCTCGTCATCGCCGCCGGCGAAGTTCTGGTACATGTAGATATTGTCGAGCGACACAGGCGCAGATTTGTCGAGGCGCGCCCAATTGTCGAGCACATAGCCAGAATAAGGCAGCAGCGGAGCCTGGCCCAAGCGGTCTGATATCGCCACCATCGGGCGTGCAAGGTTGGCCGGTAGCGACGCCGGCGGGGTCGCTTCGCCCCAGACATAGGCCTGCACGAGGAAGGAATAGTGCACCATCGCGGTGCGGACTTCTTCGTCTGGCGCTTCGAGAGCCCATTCCTCAAGGACAGGGTCGGCCAACTGGTCGAGCCAATGGCGCACGCGCCCGCTCGAGATCAGGCCTGACAGATTCTGGGCTGCCTGCTTCACGCTCGCGAAATGCGAGGGCAGGGTGATTTCATCGATTTCGTAATGCGAAAGATAGCCTCGCTCGCGCGAAAGCCCGTACTCCTTGATATCCATGTGGGACTCATTGGCCGGGCGCGGGTTGGGCCGCCCGGAACGGAGATTTGGTATCAATTGAAACCGGGTTACTCAACCCGAGCCGGTGGAAAACCCTGCGCGTATCCGATCAGAGATGAAGCACCATCTGGAGATTGCAGCGATCATAGGGTGTCGGCCAAACTTCATCCGGCCCAAGCGCACGGAAACCATAGCGTTCGTAAAGCGCGGTCGCTGCCTCAAGCTTGGCGTTGGTTTCGAGCCAGATCGCATCGGCTTGCTGTTCGCGGGCGAATTCGATCAGGCGCTCCATGATCGCCGAACCGATCCCACGCCTTTGCGCGGCCAGGTCGGTCGTCATCTTGATTACTTCGAGCCATTTCCTGCCATCTTCGGGACAATTCGACGCAGGCAATATCGCTCCCGTGCCGACAACCCAGCCATTGGCATCGGCGATGGCGATAAAACCGCCTTTGTCGAGGATTGCAGTTTGCGGGTGCTCAAGCTGGCGCAGGTCGGACTCTTCGAGTTCGAACAGTTCCTCGATCCATCGTTTGTTGAGCGCGGCAAAGGCCGGCGCATCGGCCGGACGAAAGGCGCGGATATCCCAGTTTCTGATCGTCACGCTCTCTCCCCTCCGAAGTCCAGCAGCGCTTCATAGGCGGCGGCATCGACTCCTTCTGCAACGCGAACCCCTTTGCGAAGCAGAAATGCATGCTTCACGATCTCGGCCTGTTGTTCAATCCCATAATGCGAAAGCGGTCGACCAGGCACCAGGCTGTAGTCATAGCGCGCCCACGGCATGCGGTTGAGAATCAGGTGCCAGCGCCCGCGCGCTTGCACCTGCCACACGTGCACCATTTCGTGGATGAAGAAGCCCTGCAAAGGCATGCTGGCATGCGCGAAATCATCGCAATAGGCCCTGCTCAGAGGATGAAAATGCAAGTGCCCGAATGGTGCCATGACCATACGACGAGGCTGGAATGGAAACCATTTTCGTCGCCGGATGCGCACAGGTTCATAGTCGATTGCGCTTCCGAATATGGAGCGCGCCAGCGCGACTTCGCTGGAAGTGAGGGGCCGCTCGCCGCCGGGTGGGCAGGCATGGGCGGCCCCGCTTTGCTTCAAATCAACGAAAGGTCCGCTCAGCGATCATCCCCCGCGGCCTTCACATCGGCCTCGAACGAATACTTGTCACCGCCCGAAACGGTCAGAGTAACTTCAACCTTGCTGCCCGGCTGGATATCCGGAGAAAGGTTGAAGGCCATGATGTGATAACCGCCCGGTTCGAAAGCGATTTTCGTTCCCTTGGTGATGGCGATCGGCATGGTTTCGCCCATCTCCATCTTGCCATTGTATTCGGCATAGGCGTGCATCTGCGATTGCTCGGCACCCGCCACGTCGGCGCGGCGGATCGAAAGCCCGCGGTCGCCCTCATAAGCCAGGTCGAAATAGACCGCCGCCGGATTGCCCGCGACAGGAGGCAGGACGAGTCGCGCGTTTTCGACGCTCAGGCCCGGCACGCCCGCAGGCGCCTCAGCCACCGGCTCGGACCTTTCGCCACAGGCGGCAAGCGCCATGCTGGACGCGAGCAAGGCCACGGCAGCGATACGGGTTATTTTCATACTTGGTTTCTCCCCTTGGTACAGGGTGAAAAACTAGAGTGCTGCGTCCCTTGTGCCAAGCGAAACCGCACCTATATCACCCGCATAACACACCGGACGGACTGAGCCGCCGAGCTGCTTTGCCGCTTTTGGAAAGCACATTGTGCGGTGTCCAAGAACTGAATGGATGGGAACAGAATGGCCAAAGTTATCGGTATCGACCTCGGCACCACCAACTCCTGCGTGTCGGTCATGGATGGGGGCAAACCCAAGGTAATCGAGAATTCGGAAGGTGCACGTACCACGCCTTCGATCGTCGCGTTCACCAAGGACGGCGAGCGCCTTATCGGCCAGCCTGCCAAGCGGCAGGCGGTGACCAACCCCGATAACACGGTTTTCGCAGTGAAGCGCCTGATCGGCCGCCGCTTTGACGATCCCATGACCAAGAAGGACATGGAGCTCGTCCCCTACAACATCGTGAAGGGCAAGAATGGCGACGCCTGGGTCAATGCCGGCGGCGAAGACTATTCCCCCTCGCAAATTTCCGCCTTCATCCTGCAGAAGATGAAGGAAACCGCCGAAAGCTATCTCGGCGAAACCGTGACGCAGGCGGTGATCACCGTTCCGGCTTACTTCAACGACGCGCAGCGGCAGGCGACCAAGGACGCCGGCCAGATCGCCGGGCTTGAAGTGTTGCGCATCATCAACGAGCCGACCGCTGCTGCGCTCGCCTATGGCCTCGAGAAGGACGACGGCAAGACCATCGCGGTCTATGACCTTGGTGGCGGCACTTTCGACGTTTCGATCCTCGAAATCGGCGACGGCGTGTTCGAAGTGAAGTCGACCAATGGTGACACCTTCCTGGGCGGCGAAGATTTCGACAGCACGATCGTCGAATATCTCGCAGACGAGTTCAAGAAGAAGGAGAACATGGATCTCCGTTCGGACAAGCTCGCGCTGCAGCGCCTGAAGGAAGCTGCCGAAAAGGCGAAGATCGAGCTTTCGAGCTCGGCGCAGACCGAAATCAACCTGCCCTTCATCACCGCGCGCATGGAAGGCGGCAGCTCGACCCCGCTGCACCTCGTCGAAACGCTGACCCGTTCGAAGCTGGAGCAGCTCGTGGGCGATTTGATCAAGCGCACCCTCGAACCCTGCAAGAAGGCGCTGGCCGATGCCGGTATCGACAAGGGCGCGGTTGACGAAGTGATCCTGGTCGGCGGGATGACCCGCATGCCCAAGGTGCGCGAAGTGGTCGAAGACTTCTTCGGCAAGAAGCCGCACACCGGCGTGAACCCAGACGAAGTCGTTGCCATGGGCGCGGCGATCCAGGCGGGCGTGCTGCAGGGCGACGTCAAGGACGTGCTGCTTCTCGACGTGACCCCGTTGTCGCTGGGCATCGAAACGCTGGGCGGCGTGTTCACCCGCATGATCGACCGCAACACTACCATCCCGACCAAGAAGACGCAGGTCTATTCGACTGCCGAAGACAACCAGCAGGCAGTGACGATCCGCGTGTTCCAGGGCGAGCGCGAAATGGCGGCGGACAACAAACTGCTCGGCCAGTTCGACCTCGTCGGCATCCCGGCCGCGCCGCGCGGCGTCCCGCAGATCGAAGTGACCTTCGACATCGACGCCAATGGCATCGTGAACGTCTCGGCCAAGGACAAGGGCACCGGCAAGGAACAGCAGATCCGCATCCAGGCTTCGGGTGGCCTTTCGGACGCCGACATCGACCAGATGGTTCGCGATGCCGAGAAGTTCGCCGAGGAAGACAAGAAGCGTCGCGAATCCGCAGAAGCGCGCAACCAGGCCGACAGCCTGGTCCACGCGACCGAGAAGCAGCTCCAGGAACATGGCGACAAGGTCGATGCCGACACCAAGGCAGCGGTCGAAACGGCGCTCGCCGAAGCCAAGTCTGCACTGGAAGGTGACGATGTCGCGGCGATTACCGCCAAGGCGCAAGCGCTGACCGAAGCGGCCATGAAGATGGGCCAGCAGATCTACGAAAAGGAGCAGGCCGCTGCATCCTCCCCCGGTGCGGGCGATGCGGGCGCTTCGGAACAGGCTGCCGACGAGGAAGTCGTCGATGCCGAGTTCTCCGAAGTCGACGAAGACAACAACAAGGGCTGATGTCCTGATGAAAACCTTGTTCGCCACCAGTGCATCCCGCGCTGGTGGCGGCTAGGTTTCAAGCGGGCGGGTTCCTATGGCTTCTACCGACATCGATTATTACGAGCTGCTCGAGGTCAGTCGCGACGCCGATGGCGCGACGATCAAGAGTGCCTATCGCAAGCTGGCGATGAAATATCACCCGGATCGCAATTCCGGGTGCACCGACAGCGAAGCGAAGTTCAAGGCGATCAACGAGGCCTATGACTGCCTCAAGGATCCGCAAAAGCGTGCGGCTTACGACCGCTTCGGCCATGCCGCCTTCCAGCAGGGAATGGGCAATGGCGGCGGCTTCGGCGGCGGGCGCGGGCATGGCGCTTCGGACTTCGGCGACATTGGCGACATCTTCGAAACGATTTTCGGCACTGCCTTTGGCGGTGGCGGCGGAGGTCGGGCGCAGCCACGGCGCGGCGCCGACTTGCGCTATGACCTTGAAGTGACTCTGGACGAGGCGTTTCATGGAAAGACGATCGAGCTCGAAATCGAAGTGTCGCAGAATTGCGAAAGCTGCTCGGGCTCGGGCGCCACGCCGGGCACAGGCGAGCGCGAATGCCGCATGTGCGACGGCCAGGGCAAGGTCCGCGCCAAGCAGGGCTTCTTCGTGATCGAACGCCCGTGCCCGACCTGCCATGCGCGGGGCAGGGTGATCGAGGATCCTTGCAAGGAATGTCGCGGCGAAGGACGGGTTGACCGTCCGCGTGCGATCGAGGTGGAAGTTCCGCCGGGGGTCGATACCGGAACCCGCATCCGACTGGCAGGCAAGGGCGAGGCCGGGCCGCGCGGCGCACCTCCGGGCGATCTCTACATCTTCGTCCACGTGAAGCCGCATCCGGTGTTTCAGCGCGAAGGCACCACGCTGGCGACCCGCGTTCCGATCAGTTTCACGACTGCGGCGCTTGGCGGCACAGTAGAAATTCCCGACCTTGGCGGCGATACGAACTCGGTCGAAATCCCGGTCGGGATCCAGTCGGGCAAGCAATTGCGCGTGCGCGGGGCGGGCATGCCTGTGCTGCAGGGCCGGGGCCGGGGCGACCTTGTGGTCGAGATTGCGGTCGAAACGCCCACCAAGCTTTCGAAGAAGCAGAAGGAACTGCTCCAGCAATTCCGCGATACCGAAACCGGTGAGGAATGCCCCGAGAGCAAAGGCTTCTTCGACCGCCTGAAGGACGCTTTCGGCGGATAGCTAGAGGCGTGTGGTAAAGCGGGCGGCAATCTCCGCCCGCAACCCTTCGAGCAGCTTGCGCGAACAGCGCCCTGCAGCAAGTTCCTCCTCGATGATTGCTTCGAAGGCAGCGCGCTTGAAGCTGCGGCAATCGTGTTCCTCGATGCCGCTCCCGATCCCGATGGTCGAGCAGACCAGGTCGATCATCCGTTCCGCGCCATGCAGGCGCCCCCAAATGTAATCGTTTTCGCGATAGGCGCGGCTGAAGAACGCCCCGAAATTGTAGAATTCGATCCCGCGCAGGGTTGCACGCGCGCCTCCTTCGCGGATCGACTGCGCGTCCTCGGGCGAAATGCGATCGACCTTGACCGGATCGTATTCGATCACGCCTTCCTGCCGGAGCAGGGGAAGCGTCGCCACATCGTAATAGGGGAAGCCGAGATAGCCGAGCAGCATGCGCCGCCGGAGAAGCTTCGGCATCTGCGTCAGCGCATCGGCCAAACGATCTTCGGCAGCATCGTCCACTTCCGGCAGCAGGCGGACGCTGGCGAGGTAGTCGAGCACCGCGCCCGGATCGTCGAACACACGGCGGGCAACAGCGGCAAATCCGCTTCCGAGCGCAGCAAGCGTATCGCGCTCATAATAATGGCTCAGGATCAGGTAGATCTCGTTCCGCGCGAGGTCGAGCGCATCGTCCGGTATATCCGGATCGCGCTCCCAATCGCGCGACAGCCTTTGCGCCAGCAGGCGAAGCCGGCGGATACGGAAGCCGATGTCGTGCGCGCGGAAGAAGGCGATGGCCGCCTCGCTCGCGCCCGCCTTGGGGTCCGACAATTCGTTCAGGCCACGGCGTTCAAGCTCCTCGCGCAGCGCGGCTTCGATGGCATTCGGATCAGGCTGGTCGAGCTCGGGAACGGCTTCATGCACCAGTCGTGCAAGCCGCTCGACGATCCCGGCGAACTTCACATGCGCATAAGAATGGAAGGCATAGCCGGAATTCTCGGCAGCGGCCTGCTGTGCCTTGGCTCGCCAGGCGTGCAGCCTCTTCGGTGTCGGGCGATCAAGGAAGAAGGTCCGCCCGAACAGCTTTTCGACTTCACGTTCGACTTCAGGTCGCAGGCCCGCCAACGTCTGCTGAAGGCGCGATGCGTCGCGCGACTGGCGCTGGAGATGCTCGAGATTGTCGCGGATGGGCTGTTCGCGCGGAAGTATGGAGATCGAACCGAACAGGGCGGAAAAGAAGCCGACGGGCTTGGGGTTCTCCTCGTTCATCACAGCGACCCGGTCTGGCCGGGGATCGATATAAACGAAACGCCGGTCCACCTCGCGGTGGCTCGGGCGCCCGTGCAGTGCCGCGATCGCCCCTTCGAAGGGCGCATTGACCAGCACCGATCCGTCGATGAGCGCGACTTTCTCGGCCTCGCCGCGCCGCATGCGGACTGGCATGACCCGGTGCAGGAAGGCCTCGCGCGTCGGCCACTCGCGCTCGCGGCGTGCCGCAAGCCGGTCGATCTCGGCCAGTTCCAGCGCCGGGAACGCGCCGGGGAAACTCGCGGTTGCGCGCGCAGCGAAGGTCAGCTCTAGCGGATCGGCCAAGCCAGGCCCCGACTGGGTCGGCGTTTGCCCGCGGAAATGGATCGGCAGGCGGTGCTCGCTTTCTTCCACCACCGGCGGGCTGTTCAGCCGCAGCATCACGCGGTGTCCGCGGAAATCGGTTGCCGTTACGTACAGGTCGAGCGGGTGATAGGGCGGCAATAGCGGCGGGCCGGGCGCCTCGCTGCGCATCGCCTGGAGCGCATCGAACAGCAGGTTCGAAAAATTGTCGCCGGAGAAGGGAGGCTCGAACCAGCGGCTGCGAATGAAGCGCGAAACCTTGCGGCGAACTTCGCTGCGCGTCTCGGGCGCGACGCTCTCGGACACGGCATTGCCCGGGCGAGTGAACAGCCACCACGCGATCGGTTGTGCCCAGAATTTGGCGAAACGCCACACCGGCCGCGCATCGGGGTCCAGCAACTTCTCGACGTCGGCATTCTTGAGCCACAAATCGGTCAGTGGTTCCAGCGAATGCCCCGAATAGAGCGCTTGCGACAGGAATACTGCGTTGATCCCGCCCGCGCTGGCTCCTGAAAGGATATCGGGCAGCACGCGCAGTTTCAGGCCGCGGTGCAGTTCGATATGGGCGAGCAGGTCCTGATAGATTCGCGCGACCCCGCCGGGCATCTCTTCGCCGCCATGGTGGGCGCGGCTTGCGCGCGCGAGGTGCCATAGCTCCTTGGTTACGCCATGCATGTAGACTGCAAGGCTGACGCCGCCGTAGCAGACCAAGGCAATGCGCAGTTCCTTCTGGTGCATTTAGCCTTGATGGCGGGGATATCGCGCGAAGGCAATTGCGTTCTATCTATGTTCTGTTTATCGACCGCGAATGGCCAAGACCAAGAAGCGCTTTATTTGCCAGGCTTGCGGCAGCGTATCCCCCCGCTGGCAGGGGCAATGCCCCGATTGCGCCGAGTGGAACACGCTGGTCGAAGATGCGCCTGCGACGGTGTTCTCGCAGAAGCACGATCTGTCGCGCGGTGGGCGCGCGGTTGAATTCGTCGAACTCAATACGCCCTCGGAGCTGCCGGTGCGGCGCGCCACGGGGCTTGCGGAATTCGACCGCGCACTGGGCGGAGGACTGGTGCCGGGCTCAGCCGTGCTGATGGGCGGCGATCCGGGCATAGGCAAATCGACCCTGCTGCTCCAGACCGCAGCAACGATCGCCCGAAGCGGGGCGCCGGTGGTCTATGTCAGCGGCGAGGAAGCCGCGGGGCAGGTCCGCATGCGTGCCGCACGCCTTGGCCTGGCCGATGCGCCGATCCGGCTCGCGGCGGAAACTTCGGTTCGCGATATCCTGACCACGCTTGGGCAGATGGAGCCACCCGCGCTGCTGGTGATCGATTCGATCCAAACGATGTATTCGGACACGATCGAAGGCGCTCCGGGAACGGTCAGCCAGGTGCGCGGCTGCGCTTTCGAACTGATCCGCTATGCCAAGGAAAATGGCGTCGCGCTGGTACTGGTCGGCCATGTCACCAAGGACGGGTCGATCGCCGGACCGCGCGTACTCGAACACATGGTAGATGTGGTGATGAGCTTCGAAGGGGAGCGCAGCCACCAGTACCGCATCCTGCGCGCGCTCAAGAATCGCTTCGGCGCGGTCGACGAGATTGGCGTGTTCTCGATGGTGAGCGAAGGACTGGAAGAGGTCAGCAACCCTTCGATGCTGTTCCTGTCCGGACGCGACCAGCCTTTGGCCGGGAGCGCGGTTTTCCCCGCACTGGAAGGCACTCGCCCGGTGCTGGTCGAGATACAGGCGCTGATCGTGCGGCTCCAATCGGGGGCAACCCCGCGCCGTTCGGTGGTGGGCTGGGACAGTGGCAGGCTGGCCATGCTGCTGGCGGTGCTGGAATCGCGCTGCGGGCTCAATTTCAGCTCGGCCGAAGTCTATCTCAACATCGCGGGCGGCTATCGCTTGTCCGACCCTGCAGCCGACCTTGCAGTGGCGGCGGCACTGGTTTCGGCTCTGGCCGACCGGCCATTGCCCGATCGCTCGGTGTGGTTTGGCGAATTGTCGCTGGCGGGCGAGATTCGCCCCGTGGCACATGCATCCTTGCGCCTGAGGGAAGCCGAGAAGCTCGGCTTCGGCATGGCCTTCGGGCCGTCCGATGTTGCGAACGGTTCGGCGAAGCTCGATTATCGCGGTATGGGACAAGTCGCGAAGCTCGTTGACCGAGTGATGGCAAACCCATAATCCTCGGCGAATGAACGGTTTCGACATCATTGTGGCGATTGTGGTCGGCGTGGCGGCCATTGGCGGCTTCATGCGCGGCCTGGTGCAGGAAGTGCTTTCGCTGGCAGCCTGGTTCCTGGCGGCATTTGCGATCTATTACCTCCACACGCCGCTGACCGAGCAATTGAGCGAATTTCTCGATACCGAACCGGCGACTTCGCTGCTCGCCTTCGCCTTGCTGCTGCTGATCCCCTATGCGGCGATGAAGGTGATCGCCAACAATGTCGGCGAAGCCTCGCGTGGATCGATCATGGGGCCGATCGACCGTGTGCTTGGCTTTGGCTTTGGCCTGCTCAAGGGCGGGCTCATCATGGTCTTCGCGTTCTCGCTGCTCGTCCTCGGCTTCGATACGGTCTGGGGATACAAGGGTCGTCCGGACTGGATCACAAGCGCGAAGACCTATCCGATCGTCGATGCCAGCTCGCGGGCGCTGGTCGAAACCATTTCCGAACGCCGTGAACGCTTGAAGAGCGAAGCGGAAGCGATGGAATGACCGCGAACTCAGCGGGCAAGCTTTACACGACCGAACTGCTCTCGCTGGCGACGGAGCTATCCGGATTTCCATTAACGGGTGATTGGGCGCTGGCGGGCAAGGCCCGTTCGCGCACTTGTGGCAGCAGCATCAGGATCGGGATCGAGCCGGACGGGCAGGGCAGGATCGCAAGGGTCGGGCTTGCGGTCACGGCTTGTGCGGTCGGGCAGGCGGCGGCGACGATTTTCGCCCGCGAAGCCCTTGGCAAAGGCCGACAGGAAATCGCTACCGCGCTAGAGGAAATCGAAAACTGGCTGGAAGCGCCCGAGGTCCCCGCGCCGCAATGGCCGGGCTTCGATGCGCTTTATCCCGCGCGCGCGCATCCGGGCAGGCATGGCGCCCTGCTGCTGCCGTGGAAGGCCGCAGTGGACGCGCTTTGCAAGGCCGGGAACTCAGGCTAGAGCCAAGCCACATCGCAATGGGGAGAGCGTAACAACCATGTCAGAGGTCGCCAAAACGGCTGTTCGAGAGCCGAGCGAAAAGGAAATCCGGCTGGTGATTGCCGCAAGTTCGGCCGGCACGATCTTCGAATGGTACGATTTCTTTATTTACGGCACGCTTGCTGCACTGATCGGCGCGGCTTTCTTCCCGAGCGATAACGAAACGCTCGAAATATTGCTCGTATGGGCCGGATTTGCGGTTGGCTTCGGCTTTCGTCCGCTCGGCGCGATCCTGTTTGGCTTCCTCGGCGACAAGCTGGGCCGGAAATATACCTTCCTGGTCACTGTTACGCTGATGGGTATCGCAACCGCAGGGGTCGGGCTGATCCCGGGCGCGGCCAGTATCGGAATTGCGGCGCCGCTGATCGTGATCGGCTTGCGCATCCTGCAAGGACTGGCGCTCGGCGGGGAATATGGCGGAGCCGCGATATACGTGGCCGAGCACGCCCCACCCGAAAAACGCGGTTTCTACACCAGCTTTATCCAGGCCAGCGTTGTGGGTGGCTTTGTGCTGTCGATCCTTGTGGTACTCCTTTGCCGCGCCCTGATCCCGGAGGAAGCTTTTGCCGAATGGGGCTGGCGGGTACCGTTTCTGCTCTCGATCATCCTGCTCGGCATTTCGTTATGGATGCGGATGAAACTGTCTGAAAGCCCTGTGTTCCAGGCGATGAAGGCGGCGGGCGAAACCGCCGGCAACCCCTTCGTAGAGAGCTTCACCTATCCGGGGAACAAGAAGCGCATCTTCGTCGCCCTGTTTGGCATTGCGGGTGTATTGACGGTGATCTGGTACACCGCATTCTTCTATGGCCTTTCATTCCTGCGTGGCCCGATGCGGGTCGATGAAAAGGTGACCGAGATACTAATGCTCGTCGCGGGCCTGATCTCGATGAGCTTCTATATTTTCGTCGGAAAATGGTCTGACCGGGTCGGTCGCAAGAAGCCGATCATCATCGGCGCTATTGCCACTTTGGTATTCCTCTTCCCGATTTTCTGGGGCCTCGGCGCACTGAGCAATCCCGGATTGGGCGAAAGCGCGCGTACGACCCCTGTGGCGGTTGCTGGCGAGGGCTGCACCTTCGATCCATTCGCCAGCAAGCAGGAAACCCAATGCGGGCGGGTGCTGGCAGACCTTACATCGCTCGGTGTGAGCTATTCAGTCAGTGAGACCGATGGGGAGACGCAGGTTACAGCCGGACAAAGCCCGGTGGATATCGACCTGGCCGATGACGAAGGTCGCAAGGCGGCGCTTCAGTCTGCATTGGAAGCGCGCGGGTATGACTTCTCGAAGCAGAGCCCTCCGTTCGCCAATCTCGTCGGGATCGTCGCGTTGCTCTGCGCACTCGGTATGCTTTCGGCGCTGACCTACGGGTCTGTCGCCGCGCTGCTGGCCGAGATGTTCCCCGCTCGCATTCGCTACAGTTCGATGTCGATCCCCTACCATATCGGCGCCGGTTACCTTGGCGGCTTCCTGCCGCTTATTGCCGGCTATATCGTAGCGATCACAGGCAATGCCTATTCCGGGTTGTGGTACTGTTGGGCGGTTATGGCTTTCGGCCTGCTGGTCGCATGGTGGGGCATCCCGGACGGGCCGCCGCGCGATTTCGAGGAAAGCGTCGAGGATCCGCCAGCCTCACCAGTTCTTCCATGAGGTTGCTGTGACCGATCTCCCGCCGCCAAGCTTGCGGCTGACAATCGACCGGGAGGCGCTGGCCCATAACTGGCGCGCGCTCGATCGCCTGTCAGGCCACGCAAGCGCCGGTGCGGCGGTGAAGGCCGATTGCTATGGCCTTGGGGTCGAGACCTGCGTGCCCATACTTCGCGAAGCAGGCGCCCGCGACTTCTTCGTTGCGCATTGGAGCGAGGTTGCCTCCGTAGCGCGCCATGTCGATCCGGGCAGCATCGCTGTGCTGCATGGTCCGGCCAATGTTGCCGACGCGGATTACGCAAGGGCCATCGGCGCAATCCCCGTGATCAATTCGCTGCGCCAGGCGAAGCAGTGGCTCGACAGCGGCGGTGGACCCTGCGATTTGATGGTCGACAGCGGGATCAACCGGCTCGGCATCGCGCTATGCGAGGCTGGCGATCCGCTGGTTGCGCAGCTCGATGTGCGCGTTCTGATGTCGCACCTTGCCTCGGCCGATGAAGACAGCGCGATGAATGCACGGCAGCTTGGCGCGTTCCGCGAAGTGCTGGCGGTAATCGCGCACCAGCGCGCCAGCCTGGCCAACAGCGCCGGGATCGCTCTCGGGCCCGATTATCATTTCGACATGACCCGGCCCGGACTGGCGCTCTATGGCGGCGTGCCGCGCAGCGATATAGAAAATGCCATCCGTCAGGTCGCTTACCCAGAAGCGGCAATCATCCAGACGCGCAGCATCGCGCGGGGCGACACTGTGGGATACAACGCCACCTTCACCGCTGATCGAGTTGTGCGGGTCGGCGTTGTGTCGATCGGCTATGCAGACGGCATGCTGCGCTGTTGGGTTGATGGAGGCGCGCTGCAACACGGTGGACGCGCGCTTCCGATACTCGGCAAGGTGTCGATGGACATGGTGGTGATCGACCTGTCTGCCGCGCCCGATTTGTCCGAAGGCGACTGGGTGCGATTGCCCTACCGCTTGCCCGATGCTGCGCAGCATACCGGCCTGTCGCAGTATGAATTGCTCACCGTTCTGGGACAGCGCCTGAAAAGCCGATAGCGCCATGTTGCGCTGCACATTGTGCAAGTGCTAAGGCCGCAGCATCGGACGCACAGGAATGCATCAAATGGCCAAGAAGAATGCAGGCGATGGCGACACCGTCATCGTCAAGAAATATGCCAATCGGCGGCTCTACAACACCAGCACTTCGAGCTACATCACGCTGGAAGACCTTGCTGCGATGGTGCGCGACAATGTCGAGTTCCAGGTGCTCGATGCGAAGACCGGTGAAGACATCACCCATTCGATCCTGACCCAGATCATAATGGATGAGGAATCGAGCGGCGAGCAGATGCTGCCCGTCAGCTTCCTGCGCCAGCTGATCGGTATGTATGGCAATTCGATGCAGGCGATGATGCCCAGCTATCTCGAAGCGGCGATGGTCAATTTCCGCGAGAACCAGGGCAAGATCCGAGAAGCCTTTGAAAAGGGGATCAGCAACACGCCCTTCGCGAAGATCCATGAAACCAACATGGCTATGATGCGTGCCGCCACCGATGTGCTGATGCCGGGCACCGCCAAGCGCAGCGAGAAGCCTGCAGCCGGTTCGAATGACGAGATCGCGGCGCTGCGCAAGCAGATGGCCGAGATGCAGAAGAAGCTGGACGAGCTGAGCAAATAGAGCAAAGGGCGGCAGCTCGCCGCCACGTCCATTTCCGTTACAGAAAGTATCCCCGTGTCCCAGATCCGCCACGCCCTTAACATCAAGCGCGAGGACGATTTCGCCGCCTGGTACCAGGAAGTCATCACCGCTGCAGACATGGCCGAGGAATCGGGCGTGCGCGGCTGCATGGTGATCAAGCCATGGGGTTATGGCATCTGGGAACGCATCCAGCGCCTGATGGATGATCGCATCAAGGCGGCGGGGGTGCAGAACTGCTATTTCCCGATCTTCATTCCGCTGCGGAATTTCGAGCGCGAAGCCGAACACGTCGAAGGCTTTGCGAAGGAAATGGCGGTCGTCACCCATCACCGCTTGATCTCGGACGGGAAGGGCGGGTTGATCCCCGATCCGGAAGCAAAGCTCGAAGAGCCGCTGGTTGTCCGCCCGACGTCGGAAACTATCATCGGGGACGCCATGGCGCGCTGGGTGCAGAGCTGGCGCGACCTGCCGCTGCTGACCAACCAATGGGCCAATGTCGTGCGTTGGGAAATGCGCACCCGCATGTTCCTGCGCACCACCGAATTCCTCTGGCAGGAAGGGCATACCGCACACCTCGATCGCGCGGACGCACTGTCCGAAACGCACCGCGCGCTCGAAATGTATCGCGCCTGCGCCGAGGAAGACCTCGCGCTTCCGGTAATCGCTGGCGAGAAGCCCGAGAACGAACGCTTCCCCGGCGCGGTCGAAACATGGTCGATTGAGGCCATGATGCAGGACGGCAAGGCGCTGCAGGCCGGCACCAGCCATTACCTCGGCACCAATTTCGCCCATGCCGCCGGGATCAAGTATCAGGACCGCGAAGGCACCGAGCAATATTGCCACACGACCAGCTGGGGCGTTTCCACCCGCATGATCGGCGGCGTGATCATGACGCACGGCGATGATGACGGGCTGCGTGTGCCGCCGCGCATCGCGCCGCATCAGGTCGTGATCCTGCCGATGCTTCGCGAAACACCCGAAGACGAAGCGCTGCTCGCCTATTGCGAGGAACTGCGCGCCGGGCTGGCTTCGCAAAGTGCGATGGGAGAGCCGGTTCGCGTGCTGCTCGATAAGTCGCCGGGCAAGGCGGCAGGCAAGCGCTGGGACTGGGTACGCAAGGGCGCGCCGGTTATCATCGAAGTCGGCCCGCGCGACATGGCCGAAGGCAAGGTGGCGCAGATCCGCCGCGACCGGCTGTGGAACCCCGACAATGGCAAGCCTGCCTTTGCGTTCATCGCCCGCGAGGACGCGATCGGCTCGATCGGCACCTTGCTTACCGATATCCAGCAATCGCTGTTCGACGAAGCGCGCGAACGGCGCGATGCGAACATCACCCGCGGGGTGAACTCGCTGGCAGAGGTTGAAGCGTTCTTTTCGGGCTCGGCGAAATTCCCGGGATGGGTCGAAGTGCAGTGGTCAAAGCCGACCGGCGCCGCACTCGAAAAGGTCGTCGAAACGCTCAAGGGGATGAAGCTCACCATCCGCAACGTGCCGCGCGATGCGGCACCGGCGAACGGCACCTGCGTCTTCACCGGCGAACCGGCGGTCGAGCGCATACTGGTCGCGCGGGCATATTGATTCCTGCTCCGTTCGCCCTGAGCTTGTCGAAGGGCCGAATTTCATTTTTGAAATCTGGCCAAAAGAAGTGCAGGGCGTCGACAGGCTCAGCCCGAACGGATTTTTGATGGCGCAAAAGCGACAAAAGCAAGGTTTTCCCAGCAAGGAACAGGTACTCGAGTTTCTCCAGACGTCCGACACTCCTGCCGGCAAGCGCGAGATCGCCAAGGCGTTCGGGCTGAAGGGGCAGGAAAAGATCGCGCTCAAGCGACTGCTCAAGGACATGGCCGAAGAGGGCATGATCGACGGCAAGCGAACCGCCTATCACCGCATGGGCGGCGTTCCCAAGGTCACCGTGCTGCGCGTGATCGAGATCGAGGATGGCGAAGCCGTTGCCATACCCGACAATTGGTCGCCAGAGGCTCCGGGTGAACCGCCCAGGCTCACCATGCGCGAAATCCGCGGTAAGGGCGGCAAGCAGGTCGCTGCGCTCAAGCGGGGCGACCGCGTGCTGGCGCGGACCGAAGAGACAGATCGGGGCTGGATCGCACATCCGATGAAAAAGCTGCCCGCCCGCACCGAAGGGCTGCTGGGCGTGGTGGAGATTGACGGTAGCGGCAAGGCCTGGCTGGCGCCGGTCGACAAGCGTATCCGCAATTCCTCCCCCATTGCCGACCTCGGCGAAGCGGAGGAAGGGCAGCTGGTGATTGCCGAGCGTGCCGGACGTTCGGACCGCGCCGGCGTGAAAGTGATCGAAGTTGTCGGCGATCCGCTGGCGCCGCGCAGCTTCAGCCTGATCGCCATCGCCAAGCACGGCATCCCGCATATCTTCCCGGAGCAGGCGCTGCGCGAAGCCGAAAAGGCCGTCGAACTGCCGCTGGGCACGGAACGGCGCGAAGACCTGCGGCACTTGCCGATCGTCGCGATCGACCCGGCCGATGCGCGCGACCATGACGATGCAATCTGGGCCGAGCCGGACGGGCAAGGCGGCTTCAACGCCATCGTCGCGATTGCCGACGTCAGCTTCTATGTTCGCGCGGGCGGCGCGCTCGACCGCGAAGCGCGCAAACGCGGCAATTCGGTCTATTTTCCCGACCGGGTAGTTCCGATGCTGCCCGAAGTTCTCAGCGCCGACGTCTGCTCGCTGCGCGAAGGCGAAGACCGGGCTGCCATGGCTTGCCACTTGCGCGTGGACGAGCATGGCAATGTCACCAAGTTCCGCTTCACCCGCGCCTTGGTCCGCATCGCGCACAACATCGCCTATGAGGCGGCACAGGCCGAAATCGACAGCGGGAACGCGCCCGAGCACCTGCAAAATTTGTGGGCCTGCTGGCGCGCGCTCGAACGGGCACGGCATGCGCGCGACCCGCTCGAACTCGAATTGCCCGAACGCCGTGTGGTGCTCGACGAGAAGGGACAGATCGCCGAGATCGCGATCCGCGAGCGGCTGGATGCGCACCGCGTAGTCGAGGATTTCATGATCGCGGCCAATGTCGCCGCGGCGCGCGCACTCGAAGCCAAGACCGCCCCGGTCGTCTACCGCCTGCATGAAGCGCCGGGGCGCGAGAAGCTGCTCGCCCTGCGCGACTACCTCGCCACCTTCGGGCGCAAGCTATCGCTGGGCCAGGTGATCACACCGTCGCTGTTCAATCGCATGCTCAAGGACGTGACCGACGAGAGCGAGAAGGCGCAAGTGATGGAAGCGGTGCTGCGCAGCCAGATGCAGGCCTATTACGGGCCGGCCAATGTCGGCCACTTCGGGCTGGCGCTGGGCAGCTACGCGCATTTCACCTCGCCGATCCGCCGCTATGCCGACCTGCTGGTTCATCGCGCGCTGGTCGATGCCTATAAGCTCGAGCAGCCCAAGCCGAAGGGTAACCTCCCCGAAAGCACCGGCCTGTCGGACCGCGACCGGGCCAGCCTGCAGCAGGTGAGCGACGCCATCAGCCAGGCCGAGCGGCGCGCGATGGAGGCCGAGCGCGAGACGATCGACCGTTATGTCGCCGCATGGCTCTCGCACCGCGTGGGCGAAGTGTTCGACACCCGCATCACCGGCGTGCAGGCGTTCGGCTTCTTCGCCACCATAGTCGGGCTGGGCGGAGACGGGCTGGTGCCTGTCTCGACGCTGGGCCGCGAACATTTCCGTTACGAGGAAGCGGCGCAGGTGCTGGTCGGCGAAACCAGCGGCACGCGCTATGCGATGGGCGACAAGCTGAAGCTGAAATTGGCTGAATCCAACCCGCTCACCGGCGCGCTCAAATTCGTGCCGGTCGACAGCGACGGGATGAAAATCGAGCCGCGCGGTAACCGGCCTCCGCCTCGCCGCGGCCCGCCCAAGGGCAAGCATATGGTGGGCAAGCGCGGCCGCCCCGGAAATATCCGGCATCAGGGCAGGGGCAAACGTTGACGCCTAAGCGTCGTTGGCTGCCTCGTCGAATTCTTCGGGGATAATGTAGAGCGGGCAGGGCAGCGCCCCGGCGTGCGTCGAGAAGTGGGTCACCAGCGGGCCGGGATTGCCGCCCTTGGCCGCCCCCAGCACCAGCGCGGCGATATTCCCGTGTTCGTCGAGGAATTCGCGAATCACCTTCTGGCCGCCGCCCACCGCTACTGAAATCGCGGGCATGATGCCCATCTCTGCCAGCAGGCTTCCGGCGGCCCCATGCGCCAGCATTTCCGCGCGGTCGCGCGCTTCCTGTTCGATCGTTGCCTGGATGCCGCCAAAGGCGCTGATGTTCTGTTGGGGGACCAGCGCAAGGATGTGAACGCCGCCGTCGACCGCGCCCGCGCGCCTAGCGGCATAGCGCAAGGCAGAGCGCGCCTCATCGGTTTCGTCGATCACCACCAGGAAGACCCGCATCCCCAACTCCTTCGCCGCGGGGTATCCGCTGAAAACGTATTCTTCGCAAGGTTCTTGCCCCGTGGCCCCGAATTCGGCACAGGCTTCCGTTGCGTAAAGGAAAGGGAATCTCTCCAGCAATGCCTATCGAAATCAAGATGCCTGCGCTTTCGCCGACGATGGAGGAGGGCACCCTCGCAAGATGGCTGGTGAAGCCGGGCGACGAGGTGAAGGCTGGCGACATCATGGCCGAGATCGAGACCGACAAGGCGACGATGGAATTCGAGGCTGTGGATGAAGGCACTATCGCCTCGATCGCGGTCGAAGAAGGCACTGAAGGCGTGAAGGTGGGCACGGTGATCGCTCTGCTGGCGGAAGAGGGCGAGGATGCAAGCGCCGCAGCTGTAGCTCCGGCCTCCAAGCCTGCCCCCGCACCCGCAGCTCCGGCGAGCGAAGCCCCGCAAGTTGCACCGGCGCCTGTCGCGGCTCCGGCTCCTGCGCCCGCTCCTGCAACCTCAGGCGACCGCATCGTGGCCTCGCCGCTGGCGAAGCGGATCGCCGAGCAGAAGGGGATCGATCTTTCCGGCGTGACGGGCAGCGGCCCCAATGGCCGGATCGTGAGGGCCGATGTCGAGGGAGCCACCGCACAACCCGCTCGTCCCGAGCCTGTCGAAGGGCGAGCATCTGCCCCCACACCGTCGATCTCACCTGCAGATGGCGGCGCGCCTTACGAAGAGCAGAAACTTAACAACGTGCGCAAGGTCATCGCGCGGCGCCTCACCGAGGCCAAGCAGCAGATCCCGCATATCTACCTCACCGTGGACGTGCGGCTCGATGCGTTGCTCAAGCTGCGCAGCCAGCTCAATGCCTCGCTCGAACCCGATGGCGTGAAGCTTTCGGTCAACGATTTGCTGATCAAGGCGCTGGCCCGCGCGCTCCAGCGCGTGCCCAAGTGCAATGTCAGCTTCCAGGGCGATGTGCTGCATCAGTACACGCGCGAGGACATCTCGGTTGCCGTGGCCGCGCCTTCGGGCCTGATCACTCCAATCATCAAGGATGCCGGGCGCAAGGGGCTGGCCCAGATCAGCACCGAGATGAAGGAGCTGGCGAACAAGGCGCGCGACGGCAAGTTGCAGCCGCATGAATACCAGGGCGGCACCGCTTCGCTTTCCAACCTCGGCATGTTCGGCACAAAGCAGTTCGACGCAGTGATCAACCCGCCGCAGGGCATGATCCTGGCGGTGGGCGCCGGCGAACAGCGGCCATGGGTGGTCGATGGAGCGCTCGCCATTGCGACCGTGATGAGCGTGACCGGCAGCTTCGATCACCGCGCCATCGACGGCGCAGACGGCGCGCAGCTGATGGACGCTTTCCGCCAGCTGGTCGAAAACCCGATGGGTCTGGTGGTTTAACGGCGGGGCTGTCCTACAGCCCGGCGGATATGCGATGGAGGCGGCATGACTTGCTTATCGAACCGCGTCATTTGCAGCCATTCCGCGCATTCGCACCGGCCCGAAGTTTTTATCTTCTGTACTGTGTCGCGTGTGTCGCATCAGATAGAGCTTAGTCAGAGGTAATTGCAGTAATGTCAGCCAGTTATGACGTCATCGTTCTCGGCTCCGGACCCGGCGGCTATGTCGCGGCGATCCGCTGTGCGCAGCTGGGCCTGAAGACTGCCATCGTCGAGCGTGAGAACCTCGGCGGCATCTGCCTCAACTGGGGCTGCATCCCCACCAAGGCGCTGCTGCGCAGTGCCGAGATCAAGCATTACATGGACCATGCGGCGTCATATGGGCTCAAGGTGGCCGGCACGATCGAGGCCGACCTTGCCGCAGTGGTTGCGCGCAGCCGCGGCGTGGCGAAGCAGCTCAATCAGGGCGTCACGCACCTGATGAAGAAGAACAAGATCGCGGTCCATATGGGCGAGGGCACGCTGACCGGCCCCACGTCGCTGACAGTGAAGGGCGAGAAGGGCGAAGAGAAGCTGACCGCCAAGCATGTGATCGTCGCCACCGGCGCGCGTGCGCGCGACCTGCCGTTTGCGCCCGCTGACGGCAAGCGCATCTGGACCTATCGCACTGCGATGACTCCGCCTGAAATGCCCAAGAAGCTGCTGGTGATCGGCAGTGGGGCGATCGGAATCGAATTCGCGAGCTTCTACAATGATATGGGAGCCGAAGTTACCGTGGTCGAGATGCTCGACCGGATCGTGCCGGTTGAGGACAAGGACGTTTCGACCTTCCTTGAGAAGGCGCTGACCAAGCAGGGCATGACCATCATGACCGGAGCAGGCGTCGAGGACCTCAAGGCGACCGCGACCGGCGTGAAGGCGAAGATCAAGGACAAGACGGGCAAGGTCAGCGAGCAAGACTTCAGCCATTGCATCGTCGCCATCGGCATCGTCCCCAATACCGAGAACATCGGGCTGGAAAAGCTTGTCGAGATGGACCGCGGCTTCATCCAGATCGATCCCTATGGCCGCACCAAGTCGAAGGGCCTGTGGGCGATCGGCGATTGCACCCCTGGCCCCTGGCTGGCGCATAAGGCGAGCCATGAAGGCGTGACCGCCGCCGAAGCCATCGCCAAAGAGCTGGGCAACAAGGAAGTGCATCCGCACCCGCTCGACCGCAACAACATCCCCGGCTGCACCTATTGCCACCCGCAAATCGCCAGCGTCGGCATGACCGAGGCCAAGGCCAAGGAAGCCGGTTACCAGGTCAAGGTCGGCAACTTCCCCTTCATCGGCAATGGCAAGGCGATCGCGTTGGGCGAGGCAGAAGGCTTCATCAAGACGGTGTTCGACGCCAAGACCGGCGAACTGCTCGGTGCGCACATGATCGGCGCCGAAGTGACCGAGCTGATCCAGGGCTATGTCGTGGGCAAGCAGCTCGAGACGACCGAAGCCGAACTGATGCAGGCGGTGTTCCCGCACCCGACGCTGAGCGAGATGATGCACGAAAGCGTGCTGTCGGCCTACGGCCGGGCCTTGCACATCTGACCGGTAAGGCGGAGGGGAGACGATGGCCGAATTTCTCCTCCTCGCCTTCATCCTGCTGATCGCGGGGGTCATCTCGGTCCCGATCGCGACGCGACTCGGGCTGGGTTCGGTGCTGGGCTACCTCCTAGCAGGCATGGTGCTGGCGCCGCTGCTCGGTTTCCTTGGCGTCAACGTCACGCAGCTCCAGCATTTCGCCGAGTTCGGCGTGGTGATGATGCTGTTCATCATCGGGCTTGAGCTTGAACCGAAGCGGCTGTGGGCCATGCGCCAGCGGCTTGTCGGGCTGGGCGGCGGGCAAGTGCTTGTTACCACTTTGCTGATCGCCGGCATCTCGCTGCTGCGTGGCGACGACTGGCGCAGCGCACTGGCGGTGGGCATGATCCTCGCGCTCTCTTCGACGGCCATCGTGCTGCAGACCTTGGAGGAGAAGCGGCTGCTCAAGACGCAAGGCGGCGAAGCGAGCTTCTCGGTGCTTCTGGTTCAGGACGTGGCCGTGATCCTGATCCTTGCGCTGCTGCCGCTGCTGGCCGTGCCTGAACTCGCGGCGGGTGCAGCGGGCATTGCCGAGGGCGATGACCATGGCACGCTCAGCCTTGTCGCTCACTTGCCCGGCTGGCTTGCGGGGCTGGTGACATTGGGCTCGATCGGGCTGGTCGTGCTGGTCGGCATTTACGCCACCCGGCCGATCTTCCGGATGATTGCATCATCGGGCCTGCGCGAACTGTTCACCGCGGCCGCGCTGATGTTCGTTGTCGGCATCGCGCTGCTGATGCTGCTCGTGGGCCTCTCGCCCGCGCTGGGCGCATTCATCGCCGGGGTGGTGCTGGCGAACAGCGAGTACCGCCACGAGCTCGAAGCCGACATCAATCCCTTCAAGGGGCTGTTGCTGGGCCTGTTCTTTATCACGGTTGGCGCCAGCATCGATTTCGACCTCGCGATCAGCCAGTTCGGCGCAGTGCTGTTCTGGACCGCGGTGCTGATCGTAACGAAAATGGCGGTGCTGTTCGCAATCGGAAAGGCATTCCACCTGCAGGGGCAGGATCGCTGGCTGTTCTCGCTCGGGCTGGCGCAGGCAGGCGAGTTCGGCTTTGTGCTGATCGCCTTCGCACTGGGCAATGCAGTCCTCAGCCCGGACGCTGCCAGCCTTCTGTTGCTGGTAATAGCATTCTCGATGCTGGTCACACCGTTGCTGTTCATCCTCTACGACAAGCTGATCGTGCCGCAACATGCCGCGGGGGACGAGCGCGAGGCGGATTCGATCGAAGAGGAGAACGACATCATCCTGGCGGGGCGGGGCAGGGTGGGCGGCATTGTCGACCGCATCCTCGATGCGACCGGCTACAAGGCGACGGTGATCGACTACGATTCACGCCATATCGAACAGCTCAAGAAGTTTGGCGTCCGCACGTATTTTGGCGATGCGACGCGCCCGGATCTTCTCGAAAGCGCGGGGATCGCGAGGGCGCGGTTGCTGATCGTGGCGCTCGACGAGAAGGACCAGATCAACCGGCTGGTCGGCTATGTCGCCAAGGCATATCCGAGGGTTCACATCGTTGCCCGCGCGATCGACCGCGACCATGTCTACAAGCTTTGGGCGTTGGGCTGCCGCGATATCATCCGCGAAACCTATGACAGCTCGCTGCGCATGGGGCGCTCCTCGCTTGAAGCGCTGGGCCATGATCGCCAGTCCGCGCAGGCCATGGTCAGCGCCTTCGAGGAAATGGACCGCACCTCCATGCGCGAGGTGGCGGACCTCTATGACCCCGACCTTCCGGCATGGCAGAACGAGCCGCTGCTGGAGCGGATCAAGCAGTTGCGCGAGGTCTGGGATCCCAAGCTGCGCGAGCAGATGGACGAGATCATCCAGCGGGGGCGCTAGGCCGTATTCGACGAACGACACTGGATTTTTGCCGCACGAACCGGCACCCCAACTCGATCAAACAGGGAGACGAACATGCCGAAACGCTGGCTAGCCGCCGCATTGCTCACCACCAGCGCGCTCGCTGCACCTTCAGTTGCCGCACAGGATGCCGAGACCAAGCTGCTGCGCGATCCCGCGCTCTCGGATAACGCACTCGCGTTCGCTTATGCAGGAGACATATGGATCGCAGCGCCAGACGGCAGCAATCCGATCCGCCTTACCTCACATGCCGCCAACGAGCGCGATCCGATCTTCTCGCCCGATGGCACCAAGATCGCATTCACCGCGAACTATGACGGGAATGACGATGTTTTCGTGATCGACGTCACCGGCGGCCAGCCAAAGCGGCTGACCTGGCATCCCGGGAACGATACTGCGGTCGACTGGGCTCCCGGCGGCAAGGCCGTGGCAATCGTCAGTGCGCGGGAACGTCGTGCAGGGCGGTCGGCACAACTCTATCATGTCGCTCTCGACGGCGGATTGCCGACCAAGGTCTCCGAAGCTGTGGTGGCCGGTGGTGCATATGACGAGAGCGGCCGCATCTTCGCCAACGTGCCCTGGGGTTCGGGCAACGCCGTGCTTACCGGCGGCGTCAACGGCTGGCGCGGCTATCGAGGTGGCCTGGCTCCCTCGCTGCAATTGATCGACTTTGCGGCCGGTACTTCCAGCACGATCCCGGGCGACCGCACGACCGAGTTCGATCCGGTATGGATGGGAGGGAAGCTCTATTTCCTGTCGGACCGCTGGAACAAGCGGTCGAACATTTTCCGTTTCGATCCGGCAACCGGCGAATTGTCGCAGCTGACCAGCGAAACCGAATGGGACATTCGCAACATCACCGGCAAGAACGGGCGCATCGTCTATGAGGCTGGCGGAGTGTTCCATTCGCTCGATGTGGCGAGCGGGGCGGCTAGCCGTCTGCCGATCTCGCTGGTTGCGGACCTGCCCGCGCGACGCCCGGGCTGGAAGGACGCCAGCAAGCAGATGACCGGCGCAGCGCTTTCGCCTTCGGGCAAGCGCGTTGCCGTTACTGCCCGCGGCGAAGTCTTCACCGTGCCGACCGACAAGGGCGCCACCCGCAACATTTCGCAGAGTGCATCTGGCCGGGACTACACGGCGATCTGGTCCGAAGACGGCACCAGCATCGCATACATCTCCGATGACGGGACCAAGCAGACGCTCGTGATCGAAGACCAAAGCGGGATCAAGCCGGTGCGAAAGATCGCGCTGGGCGATCATTTCTACCAGCTCGTGGGTTGGGGGAATGGCGGCAAGCACCTGATCTACGCGAGCAACAAGCTGACGCTGCACGCACTCGATGTCGCTTCCGGCACGAGCTGGCAGGTGGCAGCGAGCCCGCGCCGCAATGGCGATTTCGAGGCTACCCTTTCTCCCAAGGGCCGCTGGATCGCCTACACAACTCGTGGTGCGAACGGCAACGGCGCATTGCATATCTACGATCTCGATGCACGGCAGGCCTATCCGGTGACGGGTGATCTTGCCGACATCGGTTCTCCCGAATTCTCGAAGGACGGCAAGCTGCTGTTCTTCGCCGCGTCGACCAATGCAGGCTCGGTCTATTCCGGCCTCGACATGACGACGCAGGATCGCCCCTATCGTGCGGGCCTCTATGCCGTTGTGCTCGAGGCAAGGGGGGAATCCCCGCTCGCTCCGGTCCTCGCCAATGAGGAAGCCGAGAAGCCGGGAGACACCGCAGCGAAAGACAGCAAGGGCAAGGGCGGTAAGGACAAGGACGCCGAGGACAAGGATAAGGGCGTTACAGTCGATCCCACCGGCCTCGTTCGCCGGACGGTATCGCTGCCGGTCCCCGAAGCGGCCTATACCAGCCTTGCAACCGCCAAGGATGGCGCGCTGTTCTACATCGAACGCGTGCAGCCCGGCGTTACGACAGGGCCCGGCAGCGGACAGGAAGGCGCTCGCTTGATGCGCTTCGATTTCGATGAGCGCGAGGCCAAGGAAGTGGGCAAGGGCTTCGTCAGCGTCTCGACCGACAAGGCCGGCGAAAAACTGCTGCTGGTCAAGCATGATGACACCCTCGCCACTGCCGATGTTGGCGAGAAGCTTGAACCTGAACCGGTGCAGCTGTCCGGTGTACGGCTCCATGTGGACCCGCTGGCCGAATGGAAGCAGATCTTCGGCGATGTGTGGCGGATGGAGAAAGAATTCTTCTACGATCCGAACATGCATGGGCTCGATTGGGCTGCGGTGCGCGCCAAGTTCGAACCGCTCTTGCCGCATATCGGTCGGCGCGAGGACCTGAACGAATTGCTCGTCGAAATGGCGGGCGAAATGGGCGTTGGCCACAATTACATCGGCGGCGGCGACGTTTACAGCAACAGCTCTGCCTCACCCGGGTTGCTCGGGGCGGATATTGCGATCGAGAACGGACGCTATCGCATCAAGCGGATCTATACCGGCGAGCAGTGGAACCCGTTCCTTGCCGCGCCGCTTGCGGCACCCGGCGTAGACGCGAAGCAGGCTGACTACATCATCGCGATCAACGGCCAGGAACTGACGGATAGCGACAATATCTATGCCGCCTTGTCAGGCTCTGCAGGATCGCAAGTGGCGCTGACGGTCGCTGCCACGCCTGCGGGCGAGCGCCGGACTTCGACTGTCGAACCCGTAGGCAGTGAAAGCCAGCTTCGATTGTGGTCGTGGATCGAGGACAATCGCAAGCGGGTAGACGCTGCCACCAACGGCCGCGTCGCCTATGTCTACATGCCCAATACCGCTGATGCAGGCTTCACATTCTTCAACCGCATGTATTTCGCCCAGACGGACAAGCAGGCGCTCATCCTTGACGAACGTTCCAATGGCGGCGGCCAGGCAGCGAATTACATCATCGATGTTTTGAGTCGCAAATGGCTGGCGGGCTGGAAGGATCGCGAAGGGCTCGACTGGGCGACGCCGGGTGGCGGCATCTATGGCCCGAAGGTCATGCTCATCGACCAGGACGCAGGTTCGGGCGGCGACTGGATGCCCTATGCATTCCGCGAAGCCGGGCTGGGAACGCTGATCGGCACACGCACCTGGGGCGGTTTGATCGGGATCAGCGCCAATCCCGACCTTATTGATGGCGGGTTCCTGACGGTCCCCTTCTTCCGCTTCTTCGATACAAACGGACGTTGGTCGATAGAGAACGAGGGTGTCGCACCGGATATCCGCGTCGAACTCGATCCGGTCGCACTGGACCGCGGACAGGACACGCAGCTCGAAGCCGCGATCGCCGTAACGCTTCAGAAACTGGACGGGGCGACCTCACCGATCAGGTCCGCGCCGCCCTACCCGACCGAGCTTGGCCAGTGAGCTACTGACGACGGTGGCGCGGGGCCATACTTCGCGCCACCGGGTGTGACGAATTCGGCTTAACTGCTCCCGAAGCGGAAAACTGTCAGAATCGAGGTTGCCAAGGGCCCAAAATTTCGATCTACTCCCCGCATAAGAAATAAAGTGTGCCCGAAAATCGGGCTCGATAGTGGGGAGGAGTTTTCAATGAAGAGACTCGAATTGTATCTGGGCACCGCGGTGGTCGCCCTGGTTGCGGCGCCTGTCGCTGCTCAGGACGAAACGACAGGTAACGTCATTATCGTTACCGCTCAGCGCCAGGCGCAAAGCCTGCAGGAAGTCCCGATCGCGGTTAGCGCCTTCGATGCCGAAGCGCTCGAAGCGCAACAGATCGAAAACGCCAGCGACCTTCAGCTGACCCTGCCCAACGTAACCTTCTCGAAGGGCAACTTCACAGGTTCGAGCTTCACTATCCGCGGCATCGGCGACCTTTGCGTCGGCTTCAGCTGCGACAGCGCCACCGCGATCCACATGAACTCTGCGCCGCTTTTTGGCACGCGACTGTTCGAAACCGAATATTTCGACCTTGAACGGATCGAAGTCCTTCGCGGCCCGCAGGGCACGCTGTTCGGACGCAACGCAACGTCGGGCGTGGTCAATATCGTGACTGCGAAGCCTGACTTGTCTGGCTTTAGCGGCGCCGCCGAATTCGAATACGGCAATTTCAACAGCATCAAGGCCAAGGGCATGATCAACATGCCCATCGGCGATACGCTGGGTGTGCGACTGGCGGGCTTCTACCTGAAGCGCGATGGCTACACCGAGAACGTTTTGGACGGGAAAGACTTCGACGACCGCGACATGTATGCGGTGCGCGGCTCGCTTCGGTGGGAGCCGGGCCCGGATACGACGCTGGACCTGATGGCGTTCTATTTCCGCGAAGACGACAGCCGTATGCGCATTCAAAAGCAGCTGTGCCAACGCGACCCCACTGGCGTGCTGGGCTGTCTCAATGCGCGGCGTGACTTCGCCAAGACCAATTCGAACTCGACCTTCACCGGAACTTTGGGTTCTCAGGAATTCCTCAACCTTAACCTCGGCTCGCTTGGAGCTGGGTTGGGGCTCAACAGCCTGTATGGCAATGACGCGTACTGGAATTTCCAGGAACCGGAGGATGTTCGCAAGGTCAGGACCGCGTTCAAGCCGGAATATTTCACCGACGAACTGCAATTGCAGGCGCACCTCGACCACAATTTCGAGAATTTCAAGGTTTCGCTCGGCGCTACATACCAGGAAACCAGCGTCGACTCCCGCCAAGACTATAACAACGGGGTCGGCGACCGTACGTTGCTTGCAACTGCCCTCGGCACCTTAAGTGGCGTATGGGCCAATCCGCTTGCGGTCGGCCCGGATATTGCGGGTTATTTCACGCCTATCACCAACGCGCTCATTCCCAACGGGCCGACCGGCGAGCTTTGCGTGTCCGACACCCGCCTCGACAATCGCGGCGCCTATGAAGGCTATTCGGTCTGTTCGGATGATTTGCTTCAGTTCGACCGTTCGACCGGCAAGGGTGAATCCTGGTCGGCAGAAGCCATCATCTCCTCGGACTTTGACGGGCCATTCAACTTCCTGCTCGGCGGTATCTACGCGCAGTCAAAGGCGACCGATGGCGACTATTTCGTCAACAGCTTCGCGATCGACTATATTACGGGTGTCCTCGGGTCGTTCACGGCCTTGGGTGCGGAACTTCCTCCGTCCTACCTGGCCACATCCTTCTATCGCAACAACACGCAGAAGTTCCAGCTCGACAGCTGGGGTATCTTTGCTGAGGGCTATCTCGAGCTGTCGGATCGCCTCAAGCTGACAGCCGGCCTTCGTTACAATGACGACAAGAAGAAGCTGACGGCACGCACAACGCTCGCCAACTTCCTCAATCCCTATTCCAACGATGGTGATCCGTTTGACTCGCCGTTCGTGGGGTCTTTCGACGCTGACCCTGGGCTTGATGGAAACCAGCTGGTCCAAAGCCGCAAAGTTGCATTCAATGAGGTTACCGGGCGCGCGGTCCTCGACTACCAAATCACGCCCGACAATCTACTCTATGCTTCGTACTCACGTGGTTACAAATCGGGCGGTATCAACCCGCCGCTTTCGCCCGTGTTCGAAGTGCCTGAAGGCTTTGGCCCCGAAAAGGTCGATGCCTTCGAAATCGGCAGCAAGAACACGATTGCCAATGGCGCGATCCAGCTGAACGCCACGGCCTTTTTCTACAAGTACAAGGGCCTTCAGCTCAGCCGCATTATCGCTCGTACGTCGGTCAACGACACGATCGACGCGGATATCTGGGGCCTTGAGCTCGAATCGATCATCCGCCCATCGGACAACTGGTTGATCAACATGAACTTCAGCTACCTCAATGCAGAGGTGGCGGGTGACCAGTTCTTCAGCAATCCGCGCGATCCGGGCGGCGGCGATCCGAACGCTGTGATCATCAAGGATATCACCAATGGTGCCTTGTGTGCAGTTACCGGCGGCGTCGCTGGCGGGCCTGATGCCTTCGTCAATGCGATCAACCCGGCTCTGGGCCTGCAGGGTGTTACCGAGTTCCCGGCTGATGGAGGGATCGCTTCCTCGGGTGCCTTCAGCATCTGTAGTGCCCTGACGGCACAGGCTGCCGCCATTGGTGCTTCTTTTGGTGGCATAGAAGTCCTCAGCCCCGGCGTTGAGGTCAACCTGAAGGGCAACAAGCTGCCACAGGCTCCGACCACGAAGGCTTCGGTAGGTGCCCAATACACGCATGACTTTGCCAACGGCATGACGTTGGCACCGCGTGTGGACATCACCTACACTGGTGAACAGTATGGCAACGTGTTCAACGGCAATGTGAACAGGCTTGAATCTTTCGTGCAGGCCAATGCCCAGATCCAGCTCAATT
This sequence comes from Altererythrobacter sp. Z27, assembly GCF_052683155.1. Lineage (NCBI taxonomy): Bacteria > Pseudomonadati > Pseudomonadota > Alphaproteobacteria > Sphingomonadales > Erythrobacteraceae > Altererythrobacter > Altererythrobacter sp. Z27. The sequence continues at coordinate 694,676 of NZ_JBQYMC010000001.1, forward strand.
CGGCCAATGGCAGCTGGTTCCTGCGCGGTTTCGTGCAGAACATCTTTGACAGCAGCTCGGTGACTGGCCTTTATGTCACTGACGCATCGTCGGGGCTGTTCACCAACATCTTCACGCTCGAACCACGCCGCTATGGCGCCGCATTCGGCATGAAGTTCTAAACCCGAATATCGGGACAGAAAGGGGGCGTCGCGGTCAGCCGCGGCGCCCCTTTTTCGTCGCCACCGCTCAGTGATGATGCTGAAAGTGGCGGACAGGGTGGGATTCGAACCCACGGTGAGCGTGAACCCACGGCGGTTTTCAAGACCGCTGCCTTAAACCACTCGGCCACCTGTCCGTTGGCGAAGCTCGCTAGCGTGCTTGCATGCTATTGTCACCCGCTATCAAGCGCCTAGAACCGCCGGATGGCACACGGAACCCACGACTTCGCGCCAGATCCGCGAAACCAGTCCATCCTGATCAACGTCAACGGCACTCTGGTGCCAAGGCCAGAGGCAACCGTTTCAGTCTTCGATAGCGGTTTCATGCTAGGCGATGGGGTTTGGGAGGGGTTGCGTGTGCACAAGGGCCGCATCGCATTCCTCAATGCACACCTCGACCGGCTTTACGAGGGCGCAAAGGCTATCGCGATGGATATCGGGCTGACACGTGAAGAGCTCGCTGAGCGGCTCTATGCCACCATCGACGCGAATGCGATGCGGGGGGAAGCGGGGGTACACATACGCCTGATGGTGACGCGCGGGATCCGCTCGACACCATACCAGGATCCGCGCGTGGTGATTTCCCCCGCAACGATCGTGATCATTCCAGAGTACAAGGCGCCGCTACCCGCTACGGTGGAGAAGGGCATCCGGCTGTTTACTGTCCACGTTCGTCGCGGCGATCCGGCGGTGCAGGACCAGAAGCTCAACTCGCATTCGAAGCTCAACTGCATCACGGCCTGCATCCAGGCCACGCAGGCAGGCGCGGACGAGGCGCTGATGCTCGATCCGCATGGCTTCGTTGCGACCTGCAATTCGACCCATTTCTTCATCGTACGCAAGGGTGAGGTGTGGACCTCGACTGGCGATTATTGCCTTGGAGGGATTACGCGCGCCAATGTGATCAGGATTTGCCGCGAAGAGGGCATTCCCGTTTTCGAGAAGAATTTCTCGCTGACGGATGTCTATGGCGCGGACGAGGCATTCGTGACCGGCACGTTCGCCGGCGTCGTCCCTGCTACCGAAATCGACGGCCGCGAGTTGACCGAGGGCAGGGGGGCAATGGTGGAGCGGCTGCAAGGGCTCTACCGTGCGCTGGTTGACCGGGACGTCGCGGGATGAGCGAGGGCATCCGCATCGCGATGTGGAGCGGCCCCCGCAACATCTCCACCGCAATGATGCGCAGCTTCGGTTCGCGGGCCGATTGCGCTATCTCGGATGAGCCGTTCTACGGAGCGTTCCTCAAGGATAGCCGCGAACCGCATCCCATGGCGGACGAAGTCATCGCCGATATGGATTGCGACTGGCATAGCGTCACTACCACGCTATCGGGTCCGATCCCCGGTGGAAAAACCGTGTGGTACCAGAAGCATATGCCGCACCACATGGTCGGGCCGATCACGATCGCGGACTTCCCGCAGCATCGCCATGCCTTCCTGATCCGCGCGCCGGAGCGCGTTGTGGCGAGCTATCGTAACAAGAACGAATTGCGCAGCCCGGAAATGCTCGGCTTTGCCAAATTGCGTGCCTATTTCGATCACGAGGCCGAACGAACCGGATACGCACCCCCGGTGGTCGATTCCGATGATATCCTGCGCAATCCGGGCGGTGTGTTGGCAGCGCTGTGCGAAGCCATGGGGATTGCCTGGGATCCGGCGATGCTCTCTTGGGCCAAGGGGCCGCATCCGGAAGATGGTATCTGGGGGGCGCATTGGTACGACAAGGTCAATGCCTCAACCGGTTTCGGCGCACCGCCAGGACCATTGCCGCATTTGGACGACGGCTTTGCCAGCGTCGCTGACGCTTGCCGCGACGACTACGAGGCGCTGAAGCGGCACGCCCTCTGCGGATGACGATGGAAAAGCCCGCGTACGATAATGGACCATTCATCGCATGCATGGCAGTTTAAGAGCATGTTCCTGAAACCTCTCGCAATTGCCCTTTCTGTCGCCGTATTCCCGTTGGCTGCGGCGCCAGCACAAGCGCAGCAGGCGGAGCAGCCGCGCACTGAGCTCGGAGCGCTCTCGTTCGATGCCTATCTCCAATTGCTCATCGCGCGGGCACGGGCCGAGGGCGTGAGCGAACCCACCATCCAGCGCATGACCGAAGGGCTCACGCCCAACGATCGCGTGATACGGCTCGATCGTAGCCAGCCCGGTACACCCACAAGCAGCGGCTATCCGCCACTCGCCCCTTACATCGCCACTCATGTAAACGACGCGCGGATCGCGGGCGGACGTGACGTCGTGGCATCGAACCGAGCCACTTTGCAGGCAATCGAGGCCGAATATGGCGTACCGGGCGAGATCATCGTCGCCATTTTCGGGCACGAGACCAGCTATGGCCGGATCAGGGGCAATTTCGATCTTGCACGTTCCCTGGCAACGCTCGCCTGGGAAGGGCGCCGCCGTGAGCTTTTCGCCAATGAATTCGTGGCTTTGCTGAAGGTTGCCGACAAGGGATATGATCGCCAGGAGCTGGTCGGTAGCTGGGCAGGCGCATTCGGCAATCCGCAATTCCTGCCGAGCATCTATTTGAAGCTGGCGCGCGACGGCGACGGCGATGGCCGCGCCAATATCTTCAGCAACCGCGCCGATACTTTCGCGTCGATCGGAAACTATTTGCGTTATGCTGGCTGGCGAGAGGGACAGCCATGGGGCGTGAGAGCCATGGTTCCGGCGGGTTTCAACTGGAGCGCCGTTGAAACCGAACTTGTGTCGCCTGTTTGCCCAAGGGTTCATGGCCGGCACAGCCGATGGAAGACGACGGCGGAATGGCGCGCTCTAGGCGTGCAGCCCCAACAGCCTTTGGGCGATAATGTCCTCTCAACGCTGTTCCAGCCAGACGGACCCGGAACTCCAACGTGGCTGTTGACGTCGAATTTCCGCGCAATCCTCGAATACAATTGCTCGAATTACTACGCGATGAGCGTAGGGCTGCTGGCGGACGAGATCGCGCGCTGAAACCACAAGAGGGAAGGGGAAATATCGCCCCGGGGCGCTCGTCTTGGCATAGCCACATGGCTATAGCTCAGTAGCGGAGCCGAGGAGCACAAGTTGCGGGTATTTTCGATTATTGCCGGTGCCGTTGCGGTCTCGCTCGGTTTTGCGAGCGCACCGGCGCAGGCACAGGCATCGCGACCTGCGACTTATCGCCCGCCGCTCGATTCCGAAGCGCCGATCGCCATGCTCGTCGACTTGTCGAGCGGGCAGGTCCTGCACCAACGCAATCCGGATCGGCGCTTCATGCCTGCTTCGATCACAAAGGTGATGACGGCTTTCCTTGCCTTCGAACTGCTCGAGCAAGAGAAGCTGCAGCTCGACCAGCGTTTCACCTTTGCCCCTGCCTCGTTCAAGGTATGGGGCAACAATGGCTCGACCATGTTCCTCAGCGCCAATGACGAGCTGTCAGTTTCAGACCTGCTGCTGGGCATCAACACCGTTTCGGCAAACGACGCTGCTGTGGTCCTGGGCGAAGGAGCGGCCGGATCGCTGGGTGGCTGGACCAAGCTGATGAACGTCAAGGCCGCCGAAATCGGCATGACGCAGAGCCATTTCGGAACACCCAATGGCTTGCCTGATGAAGGGCGGACATTCGTTACGGCTCGCGATCTTGTGACGCTTGCGACCGCCCTGATCGAACAGCATCCCGATCTCTACGCGCGCTACTTCGGCCATCGTCGCCTGACATATCGCGGGATCACCCAGGCCAATCACGAACCATTCACTGGCTTTGTACGGGGCGCTGATGGGATCAAGACCGGTTTCACCAATGAAGCAGGCTTTGGTGTGCTCGGCTCAGCCACGCGCGATGGAAGGCGGCTGGTGGTAGTCGTGGCAGGGTCCGATCGTGCCCGGATGCGCGATCGTGCCGCGCGCAGTTATCTCGAATGGGGATTCCGCGCCTTCGACAGCCGCCCACTGTTCGACGAAGGCGCAAAGGTGGGTTCTGCCAAGGTGCAGGATGGCGATCGCCGCAGCCTGTCGCTGGTCGCCGGGAATAACATAGCCGCCGCAATGCCGCGCGGCACCAACCGCCCGATCAGCCTTGCCATCCATTACGAAGGGCCGCTGCGAGCGCCGATCATGAAGGGCCAGCGTGTTGCAGAACTGGAAATACGGGTCGACGGTATGCCGCCTTCACGTGTCCCGTTGATCGCCGGTGAGGATGTGAAGGTGGCTGGGCCGCTTGACCGCCTCGTCAACGGCTTTGCCGGGTGGCTGTCATGAACCGGGGCAAGTTTATCGCATTCGAGGGGGGCGAAGGCGCGGGCAAATCGACCCAGGCGCGGATGCTCGTCGATGCGCTGCGCGCGCGCGGGCTGGCGGTCGATCTGACGCGCGAGCCGGGCGGCACGCCGGGCGCCGAGGCTATTCGCGCCCTGTTGCTGGACCCGCCGGGGGAAGGCTGGGGCGCCGAAGCCGAGGCGCTGCTTTTTGCCGCTGCGCGTGCCGACCATGTCGCCCGGCGCATACGTCCGGCCATCGAGCGCGGCGAATGGATAGTTTCGGACCGTTTCGTCGATTCCAGTCGCGCCTATCAGGGCGGGGCAGGGGCGCTGGGCGACGAGACGATCACCGCTCTCCACTCCATTGGTAGCGGTGGATTGCGACCGGACCTGACGATCTTGCTCGAAGCTCGTGAGGAACAGGCCGCGGCCCGGCTCGCCGCACGCGATGGCGACAATTCGGATGCAATCGGCGGGCGCGATGCGGAATACCACCGCGCGGTAGCAGCCGCATTTCGCAACATTGCGGACGCCGATCCCCATGGCTTCGCAGTGATCGACGCGGAAGGCGATCCGGAAACAGTGCACGCACGCGTGATGGCGGCCATCGCGCCATTGCTGGAGGGTGCATGACCGATTGGCCCACTCATGAGGCCGCATGGCGCGAATGGCGCGAAGCCATGCGCGGCAGCCGCATGCATCATGGCTGGATCCTTGCGGGCAAGGCGGGGTTGGGCAAGCATGACTTCGCGCTGGCCGCTGCGCGCGAATTGGTGGCGGAGGAAGGCATTCCGCAACCTTCCGGTACGCACCCGGATATCCTTATCCTCACTCACCTCCCCAAGGACGACAAGGAGGAGAAGAAGCGCGACGAGGGCAAGCCCTATGAGGTAAAGCGCAATATCGCCGTGGCACAGATCCGCGCTATGCAGCAGCGGCTGACGACCCGCCCAACGCTTGGATCGCGCCGCGTCGTGATCATCGACCCTGCCGACGATATGGAACGGAGCGCTTCGAATGCGCTGCTCAAGAGCCTTGAGGAGCCGCCTGCTGGGACATTCTTCCTGCTGGTGACTCACCGCCCGGCGGGGCTGCTGCCAACGATCCGGTCGCGCTGCCGCATGCTTCGCTTCCCCGAACTCCCGGATGCGGAGATCGCACGGCAGCTCGATGCCGAATTGCCCGGATTGGCAGTGGCAGAGCGCGATGCTGCGATAAAGCTGGCTGGTGGATCGCTCGGCACCGCACGCAGCTTCCTGAAGATGGATCTCGGCGGCATTGCCCGATTGATGCAGCGCCTTGCAAGTGAAGGCGACCCCGGTTTCGCATTGCAGGCCTCGCTCGCGGATGCGGTGGGAACGCGCCCTGACCGCGAAAGAATGCGCGCCGTGCTGGAGCTTGCGCGGACCACGTTGGCGGCTTCGCTGAAAGAAGCCAGCCCGGACCGGCGCCTGGCCCTGATCGATGCCCATCAGGCGCTGGTGGAGCTCGCTGCGCAAGCACCAACCTACAATTTCGACCCCGGCCTGCTCGTAGGCGAAATCGCCAGCTTGCTTGCGCGCGCCGCTGGCGCTAGCGAGCCGGGCCATGGCTGAACCCTTCTACATCACCACTGCGATCAACTATCCCAACGGAAGGCCGCATATCGGCCATGCCTATGAAGGGATCGCGACCGATGTGGTCGCGCGTTTCCAGCGAATGCGCGGGCGCGATGTGCGGCTTGTGACCGGCACCGACGAACACGGGTTGAAAATGGACCAGACCGCGCGCAAGGTTGGACGCGCGACGATCGATCTTGCGACCGAAATGTCGGGCTATTTTCGCGAGATGTGCGCGAAACTGGACATCGCTTACGATGACTTTGTGCGCACCACCGAGCCGCGCCATCACGCGGCGAGCATCGAACTTTGGCGGCGCATGGAAGCCAATGGCGACCTTTATCTCGATCGCTACGAGGGCTGGTACTCCGTCCGCGACGAGGCTTTCTATGACGAAAGCGAACTGGTCGAAGGGGAAGGGGGGGCGAAACTCTCCCCGCAGGGTACGCCGGTCGAATGGACCGTCGAGGAGACGTGGTTCTTCCGCCTTTCGCAATATCAGGACCGGCTGCTGGCGCATTACCGCGACAATCCGGACTTTATCCGCCCGGAAAGCCGCCGGAACGAGGTGCTGCGCTTCGTCGAAGGCGGGCTGAAGGATCTTTCGGTCAGCCGGACGAGCTTCGATTGGGGCGTGCCTGTGCCGAACAGCGCCGATCATGTCATGTATGTGTGGGTCGATGCGCTCACCACCTATATGACAGGGGTTGGCTTCCCCGACGTCGATGGCGAGATGTTCCAGCGCTACTGGCCGGCCAATATCCACATGATCGGCAAGGACATCGTGCGGTTCCACGCGGTCTATTGGCCTGCCTTCCTCATGAGTGCTGGACTGCCGCTTCCCAAGCAGGTGTTCGCGCACGGTTTCCTGCTCGCCCGCGGTGGCGAAAAGATGAGCAAGAGCGCCGGGAATGTGGTCGATCCGATGGAGCTGGCCGAGACTTACGGCGTCGATCCGCTGCGCTATTTCTTCATGCGCGAGATCGCATTCGGGCAGGATGGCAGCTTTTCGGCGGAAGCGATCGTGACGCGCTCCAATGCCGAATTGGCCAACAGTTTCGGCAATCTGGCACAGCGGACGCTGTCGATGATCTTCAAGAATTGCGACGGCACGCTGAGCAACGCCTATACGCCTGCCGATGCCGATCTCGCGCTCGGAAACACCGTTGGGGACGCGTGCCGCACCGATCTACCGCGGGAATTCGAAACACTGAACTTCAGCACGGGGCTGGAAGCGTGGATGCGGGCGGTCTTCGCCTGCAACCAATATGTCGACGAGCAAGCACCCTGGTCGCTGCGCAAGACCGATCCGGAACGCATGGTTGCGGTTCTGATGACGCTGTTCCGCTGCGTCCGAGATCTTGCGATTGCGGTCAGGCCGGTCGTTCCATCCTCGGCATATCGCCTGCTCGACCAGCTCGGTATTCCGGCGAATGAACGCGATTTCGCCGCGCTTGACGATATTGAATGGTTCGCGCGGCTGGTCGATAGCGGATTCCGGCTTGAACAGCCGCAAGGCGTGTTCCCAAGGCTCGAATTGCCCGATAGCGAAAGCGCGTGATGCTGGTCGATAGCCACTGCCACCTTGAGTACAAAGGCCTGGTCGATGATCAGGCGGGCGTGCTGGCGCGGGCGCGCGAGGCGGGCGTGGGCCAGTTCCTCAATATTTCGACCCGCCAGAGCGAATGGGAGCAGGTGGTTGGCACTGCCGAGCGCGAGCCGGACGTTTGGGCCAGCGTGGGCATCCATCCGCACGAGGCAGACCAGCATGCCGATCTCGGCCGCGAAGCTCTGCTGCAGGCCGCGGCGCATCCGCGTGTTATCGGGATCGGTGAAACCGGTCTCGACTATTATTACGACCGGTCTGATCGTGCGACCCAACGCGACCTGTTCCGCATGCATATCGGCGTATCGCGCGAAACCGGCCTTCCGCTTATCATCCACACACGCGATGCGGATGACGACACGCTTGCCATGCTTGAGGAAGAGACGGGGAAGGGGGCCTTCCCTGCCCTGATCCATTGCTTCACCGCTTCGGCCGAATTCGGCCAGCGCGTGCTTGAATTGGGGCTCAGCATCTCACTGTCAGGCATCGTGACATTTAAGAATGCCACCGATCTGCAGGAAATCGCGAAGAAAATTCCGCGTGACCGCCTGTTGGTGGAGACTGACAGTCCGTTCCTGGCCCCGGTGCCGCATCGTGGGAAACCCTGCGAACCGGCCTATGTCACGAACACCGCGCAATTCCTGGCCGATTTGCGCGGCGAGGATGTGAATGATCTGGCTGAATACACCACCGCCAATTTCCGCAGACTGTTCAACAAGGCAGCGTTTTGAAGCTCATCGTCCTTGGCTCTGGCACTTCGACCGGCGTTCCGCGCGTCGGACATGACTGGGGCGAATGCGATCCGAACGAACCGCGCAACCGGCGCAGCCGTGTGTCGATCATGGTCGAAAGTTCGGATGGCAGCCGCTTGCTGGTCGATACTTCGACCGATCTGAGGCAGCAGCTGCTGGACAACTCCATCGACCGGATCGATGGGGTATTCTGGACGCATGATCACGCCGATCATTGCCATGGGATAGATGATTTGCGGGTGCTGCGTTACGGGCGCGGCGGCCCGATTGCGGGTTTTGCCTCGGAAGATACCGCTTACCGCCTGCGCCAGCGTTTCGGCTATGTTTTCGCAGGACAATATGGCTATCCCACGATCGTGACGCTTGAGGTTCTCGGCAGGTTGCGGATGCACGCAGGTATCTCCGTCGAATGGTGCCAAATGCCGCATGGACCCAGCGAAACCACAGGTTTCCGCTTCGAAGCGGACGGCAAGAGCATTGCCTATGCTACTGATTACAGTGAAATTACCGAGGACATGATCGATCTTTTCGATGGGGCCGACATCCTCGTAAGCGATTGCCTGAGGCGTGAACCGCATCCCACGCATGCCAATCTGGCGATGGCATTGGAACTCGCCGAACGCTGCAAGGTCGGTACGCTTGTGCTGAGCCATCTCGACAAAAGCATGGATTATGCGACGCTTGAGGCGGAAACTCCCGACAACGTCGTGGTTGGCTATGACGGTTTGGAGATCGTGGCGTGAACGAGTTTTCGATTGTCCAGATCATTTCGCTGGTCGGATTCCTGATCCTGGCACTGAGCGCTTTGGCTTCTCACCGTTTGGACTGGGGCAAGGCAATCCGAATGGGACTGGTTTGGGCGGCTATCTTCGTGGGTATTGCACTGCTTTTCAGCATCGTAGGGCCCGGAGGGTAGCGAGAATGCCCGCTGCGCGGCCATCTACTATTTTACATAATATATATTATCGTTCTTATATCGAGCTGAAGCGGAACAACACAAAGTGACTCCCTACCAGCATCAGATCAGCCGCCTCATTCAGATAATGGCGCGCCTGCGCGATCCCGAAAGCGGAAGCGAATGGGATCTGGCGCAAAATTTTACGACCATCGCGCCATACACAATCGAAGAAGCCTATGAAGTCGCCGACGCGATCGAACGCAGCGATATGGCCGAACTCAAGGACGAGCTTGGGGATCTCTTGCTCCAGGTGGTCTTCCATGCTCGCATGGCCGAGGAATCAGGTCATTTTGCGTTCGAAGATGTCGCGGCCTCGATCTCCGACAAGATGGAAACCCGCCATCCGCACATCTTCGGCGGCGAAGGCGGGACGATGGGAGAAACCCGATGGGAAGCGCTCAAAGCGGCTGAACGAGAACAGAAAGGCGCAACGAGCGCTCTCGACGGCGTGGCCAACGCGCTTCCTGCATTGATGCGCGCTCAGAAATTGCAAAAACGCGCGGCCAGAACCGGTTTCGACTGGCCGGATCCAAGCGGACCAGAAGCAAAGATAATTGAAGAAATCGAAGAACTTGCAACCGCATCCTCGCAAACCGAACAATTCGAGGAGGCTGGCGATTTCCTGTTCGCCGCAGTCAACCTCGTCCGCGCATACGGGATAGATGCCGAAGAAGCATTGCGCGCGGCAAATCGAAAGTTCGAACGACGGTTCCGGGCGATGGAAGACATCGCCGGTGAGGATTTCCCGAACCTGTCTCTCGATCAGCAGGAAGAACTGTGGCAGCGCGTCAAGCGCAGCAAAAAAGCCTCATAACCGGGAGAACTGGCCCACTTGCTTGGGGGTCAGCCTCACGGAAAGCCGCGCCAAGGGCCCTTTCTCCCCTTCCCCGCAAGCTTCTTCAGACAGAACTTCGCCGTGCGCGTGCAGCCAGGCGAGACGTTTGCCATCGCTCATCGGAAGCTCGAATTCGCAAATGCGCGCCTCTCGAGTGAGCAGGCCGGCAACACGTTCCAGCAGGGCTTCGATTCCGTCACCTGTAAGCGCCGAGATGACCAGCGCATCGCCCTGAACCGATGCCATTTCACGAAGTTCCGCCGCCCGTTCCGACTCGACGAGATCAACCTTGTTCCATGCTTCGATGATGGGGATGGAACTTGTCTCCCCTTCCCCGTCCACGATGCCCAATTCTGCAAGCACCGACAGCACCTGCTTCTTCTGGGCTTCATGCGCCGGGTTGGCCATGTCGCGCACATGCAGGATTACATCGGCCCCGGTCACTTCTTCGAGGGTTGCGCGGAAGGCAGCCACAAGCTGGGTCGGCAGGTCAGAAATGAAGCCCACCGTATCCGATAGGATCGCCTTTTCGACCCCCGGCAGTTCGATCGCCCGCATGGTGGGATCGAGCGTGGCGAACAGCAGGTCTTCCGCCATCACTTCCGCACCGGTGAGCCGGTTGAAGAGTGTCGATTTCCCCGCGTTGGTGTAGCCGACCAGCGCGATAACGGGCCATGGCGCCCGTCCGCGGCGCTCGCGATGTAGGCCGCGCGTCCGGCGGACCTGCTCAAGTTCCTTGCGCAGCCGTGCCATCCGCTGTCGGATCATTCGCCGGTCGGCTTCGATCTGGGTTTCGCCCGGGCCGCCAAGAAAGCCGAAACCGCCGCGTTGGCGCTCAAGGTGGGTCCAGCTTCGCACCAAGCGGCTTTGCTGGTAATCCAGATGCGCCAGTTCGACCTGAAGCCGCCCTTCGGCGGTCGCTGCGCGTTCGCCAAAGATCTCGAGGATCAGCCCGGTCCGGTCGATTACCTTGCGCTTGAGTTTCTCTTCAAGGTTACGCTGCTGGATCGGGCTGAGCGCGCCGTCGACGATTACCAGCTCGGCGTCATGCAATTCGCAATCGGTGGCGATCTGCTCGATCTGGCCCGAGCCGAACAAGGTACCGGGGCGCATCGCGCGCACCGTCACGACCCGCGCATCGGCAATGACCACGCCGATCGCAAGCGCAAGCCCGCACGCCTCTTCCAACCGCTCGGCGGCATCGATGGCGTAGGCTTGGCCGCGAATGTCGGGGCAGAGGACAAGTGCGCGCGCACCGCGCGTCACTTCCCCCAGCAGGTCGTCGTCGAAGCTCAGTCGTCCTCGCCTTCCCAGTCGTCATCGGTCAGGTCGACCGGCGAAGCCGGCTGGATTGTCGAAACGGCATGCTTGTATGCCAGCTGCACGAATCCATCGCGTTCGAGCAACACGCAGAACAGGTCATAGGCGGCGATCCGCCCCTGAAGCATCACGCCATTGACCAGGAACATGGTGACCTGAACTTCGACTTCGCTCACGCGGGTGAGGAACACATCCTGCAGCAAGCGCTGCTTGCCGCTGCCCTGCTGGCTGGCGAACTGCTCGGCATCGATAGGCTGGCCGGGCATGATGGTCGAAATCGCATGCTTGTAAACAAGCTGGGACTGCCCGTCGCGCCGCAAGAGCATCGAGAAATTGTCGAACCAGGTGACGATGCCCTGCAGCTTCACGCCTTTGACAAGGAACACCGTTACCGGGATCTTGTTCTTGCGCAGCAAATTGAGAAACGCGTCTTGCAACTTCGCCTGCTGCTTGCCCGGATTGTCAGGCTGGGCCGGCTTTTCAGGCCGGGGGCGTGCGGAGAGAGTTCGCCCGTTGGACATTATTGATGCTCCTGTTCTTGGCGGCCGCTTTTGCAGTCCGCGATCTGGCGCCGGGCCCAAGCCTTGCGCCGTGTTAAGTAACTATAATGACGCCTTTGCCCGTGCTGGGCAATCCCGATTTAAAGTTGGTGCCATGCGGCCATTGTCGATCAATCGTCCCGATCGGTCATGCCGAGAAGTTTCAGCTTCCTGTGCAGTGCCGAACGCTCCATCCCGATAAAGGCGGCGGTCTTTGAGATATTGCCGGAGAATCGCCGAATCTGGACGGACAGATACTCTCGCTCGAAACTTTCGCGTGCCTCACGCAACGGCACACCCATCACGCCTGCAAAAGATGCCACGGCGGGCTCTCCACCCGAGCCGTTGATTTCGCCAGGCAGCATATGCGGCTCAACGGTCTTTAGCTCCTCGCGCGGCGTCATGATGATGGTGCGCTCTACCAGATTGCGCAGCTCACGCACATTGCCCGGCCAATCATAGGCCTGCAGCGCAGCCATCGCCTGTTCCGACACGTCCGGCGGCGGAAGCCCTTGCTCAGCGGCGTAACGAGTGAAGAAATGCTCTGCCAGTGCCGGGATGTCGTCGCGCCGTTCGGATAGCGAGGGAATGCCGACCGGAACAACGTTGAGCCGGTAGAAGAGGTCTTCGCGGAAGCGCTTTTCTTCCATCTCGGCAGAGAGGTCGCGCGAGGTTGAAGAGACCACGCGCACGTCCACCCCGATCTGGCGGCTGCCGCCGACACGCACGAAACTCTGCTCGGTCAGGACGCGCAGGATCCGCGCTTGCGTCGACAATGGCATGTCCGCAACTTCGTCGAGATAGAGTGTGCCGCCATCGGCAAGCTCGAGCAGGCCCGGGCGAACCAGCTTGCCATCGGCTTCCTCGCCGAACAGTTCCTGTTCGAAGCGCTCCGGCGTGATGCGTGCCGAATTCACGATGACGAACGCATGCTCGGCGCGCGGGCTCCAGCTGTGAAGCAGGCGAGCCGCGACTTCCTTCCCTGCCCCCGCCGGGCCTGAAATCAACACGCGGCTACCGGTGTTTGCGACGCGCTTCAGTGTTGCCCGTACTGCGTTGATCGCCGACGAATTGCCGGTGAATTCCTCGCCCCGTGTAAATCCTTCGCGCAGCTGGGAGTTCTCGCGGCGAAGCCGTTCGGTCTCCGTCGCGCGCTCGACCAGCAGCAGCAGGCGCTCAGCCTCGAACGGCTTCTCGATGAAGTCCATTGCACCGCGGCCCACGGCGGACACGGCAGTGTCGATATTCCCGTGGCCGGAAAAGATGATCACCGGCAGTTGGGGCTCGCGAGTCTTGATTGCATCGAGCACTTCCAGCCCGTCCATTTCGCTGCCATGCAGCCACACGTCGAGCAACACCAGGCTGGGGCGACGTTCGTCTATCGCCGCGAGCGCGCTGGCACTGTCGCCGGCTGTGCGGCAGGCATAACCTTCATCGCTTAATACGCCGGAAACGAGCTCGCGAATGTCGCGTTCATCGTCAACGACGAGTATTTCGAGCGCCACTATGGCCTCTCCTTCTGTTCGATGTTTTCGGGATGATGCGCGGTCCGGTCACCCAGCGGATCGCGCGCGAAACGCAGGACCACACGGGTCCCTCCCCCCTCGCCATTGGAAAAACTCATCTCGCCGCCATGCTCGTCGACAATCTTGTTGACGATCGCGAGGCCAAGCCCGGTGCCCTTCTCGCGGGTCGTCATATAGGGCTCGGTAATGCGGTCGCGTTCTTGCGGCAGCCCCACGCCATTGTCTTCGACGGAAATCGTCAGATAGGCATCGTCATTCGCCATCGAGACTGAAATTTTCCCGCGATAGTCCGGTTCGGCATTTCGCGCGCGAGCGTCCACGGCTTCGACCGCGTTCTTGATGACATTTGTCATCGCCTGGCCGAATTGGTGCCGATCGCAACTCAGCATGCGCGCATCCAGCCCTTCGGTCGACAGGGCGAAGTCCACTTCAGGATGCGCGACTTCCTGCAGGAACAGCGCCTGCCGCACGAGGTCCAGCGCATCTTCCTGCCGAAAGTTCGGCTTGGGCAGGCGCGCGAAGGAGCTGAACTCGTCGACCATTTTCCTGAGATCGCCGACTTGCCGCACGATCGTGCTGGTCAGCTCGTCGAACAATTCGCCATCGCTTTCGATCTGCCGGCGATAGCGCCGCTTCAGCCGTTCCGTTGCAAGCTGGATCGGAGTGAGCGGGTTCTTGATCTCATGGGCGATGCGCCTTGCGACGTCCGACCATGCAGCCTGCCGCTGGTCGAGCAGCTGGCGCGTGATGTCCTCGAACGTGATCACATGCCCGTCCTTCTCAGGTGCGATCTTGACAGCCAAGGTCAGCAATTCGCTACCCTTCGAATGCGTCACGATGCCGCTGCGAAGCCCCGCTTCGATCATGGCGGCGATCTGCGGGGAAAGGTCGGACAGTTCCATTCCCACCGCAGCGCCCTTCTTGTCATCCTCAAGCAGCAGGTCCTGGGCGGAACCATTGATGAGCAGAACCTTGCCGGCCCCATCAACAGAAATAACGCCGGCCGTGACGGAATCGAGCACCGCTTCCATGAAGGCCCGGCGATCGTCGATCTGGCGATTGGCCTGGACCAGTGCTCGCGTCTGTTTTTCGAGCTGCGCGGTCATCCGGTTGAAGGCACGGTTGAGCAGGCCGATTTCGTCGGCCCCTGTGCGCCCTTCGACACGCAGCGAGAAATTGCCTGCCCCCACCTTGCGCGCCGCCGCGACGAGATCGGTCAAAGGTTCGACTTGCCGGTCGGCAAAGCGAAGTGCGAACCACACCGCCAGTCCGACCAGTGCCAGGCTGACCACGAAAAGCGCGAGGTTGAAGCGTAGCTGGAGCGCGCGCGCGCGCTTGGTCAGCACTTCATATGTCGCCGAAACCGATTGCGCCTTTTCCCAATAGTTGAAGGAATCCTCTTCAGGGCTGCGCGCATTGTAGAGGTAGATCCCGGCGTCGCGATCGATCGGTGCCAGTGCCTCGATCCGCTCGGGGCTGCCTTCAACCCAGACGAGGTCGCCGCTGTTGAGCCGGGGCAAGCCTGCCTCGATAAATTTGTTCGGCTGGCTGCCTTCGATCGGGTTCAGGATTGCAGCAGTCCGTAGCGAACCGTCGGCAAGTTTCTGCACGATCGCGCTTTCGGAAATCTCGCGACCTTGCGCCTGGTAGGCGTAAAAATCGGCAAAGCCTTCATCGCTGACCGAACCGCGCTCCAGATAGAAGCGCATGTCGCTCGCCATGATGATGGTTCCCTCGGCAACCTCGCGCTGGTTCTGGTCGTAATAGCCCTGCGCCAGCTCATTGGCGTTCTTCATCAGGCCTCGCGAGTCATCCGAGAACCAGAAATCGACACCGGACTGGAACAGGATCGCGGCAAATCCCGCCACCAGCAGGGTCGGAATGGCTGCAATCAGCGAGAAGAAAAACACGAGTCGGACATGCAGGCGCGCCGTGCTGCCGGCTGCGCGCTTGAGTGCGAGCCGTCGGCCAAACAGCACCAGCAAGGTCATTGCAGGAACCAGTGTCCCTACCAGCAGGATCGAGACCTGGGCCGTGGGGAGCATTGTCCCATCGGGCGGCGCATTGGTGAAAGCGAACCAAGTGGCCCACATCGCAATCAGCAGGACGAGCGCCGAAACCCGTTCGAGCCACACGAAGATATTCGCGCGGCGCGCAGCAAGCTGGAAGCGGCGCCACCAACGAGGTGAATGATGTGTCGGCGAACCGGCGGACTGCGACATAGTTGCAACGATACAACGGTGTTGTTGCAAATATGCAAGCTCTTTCTTGGAGCCCTGCGTCAGACCGGTCTGACAAAGCGGTCAGCGTTGATCGCCAGTTCGCCCAATCGTTTGCGCAAAGTATTCCGGTTGATCCCGAGCAGCTTGGCAGCACGCAGCTGGTTACCGCCGGTCTGCGCGAGAGCATATTCCATCAGCGGTTTTTCGAACGCGGCAAGCGCATTGTGGTAGAGAGCGCCCGGTGGCGGATGGTTGGCAGTCAGCCAAAGCTGCAAGGCGCCGCCGAAATCAAGTTGCTGTTCGACCGGGCTGCTCTCTCGCTCGGGCCCGATGATGTCATCGAGCGCCTCGGCATCGATCACATCTTCGCGCGCCAGCAGCGCGAGGCGGTAAATCACATTGCGCAGCTCGCGCACGTTGCCCCGCCAGCGGCGCTGCTCGAGCTTGGCCAGTGCGTCGCGCGTGATCTGGCGGCGCGGCAGGCCATCCTCTGCGGCGAGGTTGAGGAAATGCTGCGACAGCACTTCGATGTCCTCGCGCCTTTCCCGCAGCGGCGGCAATTCGATCGGAACCACGTTGAGCCGATAGAACAGGTCCTCGCGAAAGCGTCCTTCGGCGATCATCGGCGCAAGGTCGCGATTGGTGGCGGCTATGATACGCACATCGACCGCGATCTCCTGCCGCCCGCCGACCCGACGGATGCGGCCCGACTGTAACGCCCGCAGCAGTCGCGTCTGCGCCTCCGGCGGCATGTCGCCGATCTCGTCGAGGAACAGCGTGCCGCCATTGGCTTGCTCGAATTTGCCGATCGCTTGCGCCACCGCTCCGGTGAATGCCCCCTTCTCGTGGCCGAACAGCTCGCTTTCGATCAGTTCCGAAGGAATCGCGGCAGTATTAACCGCGACGAACGGGCCAGACTTGCGCGCACCAAGCTGGTGGATCGCCTCTGCGACCAATTCCTTGCCGGTGCCGGATTCGCCGGTGATCAGCACGGTCAGGTCGTTGCGCAGAACCCGCGTGATCATGCGGTAGACGCCCTGCATCGCCTGGCTGCGCCCAACCAGCGGCATCCCGTCGCCTTCCGCGACCGGCGCGGCTTCCGCGCCAGCGCGTTGGCCCGCCGCTTGCTTCACGGCACGTACCAATTCGTCCAGATCAAACGGCTTCGGGAAATATTCAAACGCCTGCGTCTCACTGGCGCGTACCGCAGTATCGAGCGTGTTCTGTGCAGACAGCACGATCACTGGCATGTCCGGATCGACCGCGCGCACTGCATCGAGCGATGCGATCCCGTCACCATCGCCCAGCACCACATCGGTCAGCATGGCGTCAAAGCGGTGATCGGCCAGCACGCGGTCGCGCGCGGCAATGCTTTCGCAGTGATGGAGCGTGAAGCCTTCGTCTTCCAATGCCGCAGTTATGACTGTCGCGATTGCACGGTCGTCTTCGACCAGAAGCACCGATCCGCTCATGCGGATTTCTCCCGATTGGCCACGGCCAGGTGGACGCGGAAATGTGTGAGGCCCAGGCGCGTGTCGCGCTCGTGGGCGATGCGGCCCTGCATGTCGCGGACCAGCTTGCGTACCAGAGCCAGCCCCAGTCCCTGCCCCGACTTCTTCGAAGTCACGAAGGGCTCGAACACATGGTCGCGCAGCGATTCCTCGATACCGGGGCCGTTGTCGGTGACGGTAATTTCTATGGGCAGTTTCACCGTGCGACCAAAGTGAACCGCGCTGAAGGCAAAGCCGCTGACGAAGCGGGTCCTGACCGAAACCTGAGGCTCCGGCGTGTCGCTGTTACGCAGCGCGTCACACGCGTTGGACAGCAGGTTGATCAGCACCTGTTCCAGGGCATCGCGGTTCGCCAGCACTGGGGGCAGAGACGGATCGAACTCCTCGACGATTTCGACGCCGTCATTTCCCGCCGCACGCACCGTAGCGATGGCGGAGCGGATCGCCTCGTGAAGATTGGTCGGGCCAAGTTTTTCTGGGGTCGAACGCCCCAACTGCTGCATCCGGTCGATCAACCGCGCAATTCGGTCGACCTCGTCGGTGATCATTCGCGCAAGATGCCGTTCTGCCGGTTCCAGCTTGCGTGCTACCAATTGCGCCGCCCCGCGGATCGCAGCCAGCGGATTGCGGATTTCATGCGCAAGAATGGCGGGGGCGCCCAGGCTGGCCGCTTCCCCCTCTTGCTCGCGCGCCGCATCGTCGCGCCCGGAATCCGACAGCGTCACGACGCGCCAGCCCGGATAGGCCGCCAAGGGCGATATAGTCAGGTTCACGCGGTGCTCTTGCCCGTCGACGAACAAGCGGATGTCGCGCGCGACCAGCGAAGCATCTGGCTCTTCGAGATGCTCGATCACGCGCTCGTCGATCAACTCCACCACGTCCGCGAGCGGCTGCCCCAACAGGCGCTTTTCGCTCTTGCCCAGCAGCATTTCGGCGGCGTGGTTGGTCTCTGCAATGCACCCTTCGGCATCGAGCAACATAACAGCGAAGACCATCCCGCCGATTACGGTCGCGGGATCCGGTTTTCGCTCCTGCGCCTCGGCCATTGCGTTCACGCCGCGCGGCGCCTCAGGAAAGGCTCGTAAAAGCGTTCGATTTCACCGAGCACCTGGTCGGGATCGTCGATGAAGTTCACGAAATTCCGGAACTCGGCCGAACCGTGCATGCCCTTGGTATACCAGCCCAGGTGCTTGCGCGCGATCTTGGTGCCGACATCGCGCCCGTAATGCTCAAGCATGTCGTTGTAATGCTCGACCAGCGTTTCATATTGCTCGTGAAAATCCGGGCTTTCGAGCAATTCGCCCGTGCGCCACCAATGCATCACCTGGCCCAGCAACCACGGCTTGCCATAGGCTCCGCGCCCGATCATCAGCCCGTCTGCGCCCGACTGCTCAAGCGCCTTTGCAGCGTCCTCGATCGTGCAGATGTCGCCATTGACGATTACGGGGATCGAAACCGCATCCTTGACCTTGCGGATGAAGGCCCAGTCGGCGCTACCCTTGTACATCTGGTTGCGCGTGCGGCCATGCACCGTGATCATCTTCACGCCGAGGTCTTCCGCGATCTTAGCCAGTTCGGGCGCATTAAGGCTAGCATGATCCCAGCCCATCCGCATCTTGACCGTGACGGGCACGTTTACGGCCTTCACGGTCGCTTCCATCAGCTTTGTTGCAAGCGGGACTTCGCGCATCAATGCGCTGCCGGCAAACTGCCCCACCACTTTGCGCACCGGGCAACCGAAGTTGATGTCGATGATCGCCGCGCCATTGCCTTCCTGCAGCTTCGCGGCTTCGCTCATGCTCACCGGATCGCAACCGACGAGCTGCATCGAAACAGGCTCTTCCGCCGCATCCCACGCCGCTTTCTGGATCGACTGCCGCGTTTCGCGGATCGCGGCTTCGCTGGCGATCATCTCGGTCACGTTGAGGCCGGAACCATAGCGCCGCACCAGCTTGCGGAACGGCAGGTCGGTCACGCCCGTCATCGGCGCGAGAACGACCGGCGTTTCGATCCGCACCGGGCCGATTGCGATCGGCTTCAGTGCCGGAGGATTGGGAAGCGAATTCATGATTGCGTGCAGGTGCCTAAAATTTGGGCAGCGCATAGTGGATTGCGCTTGGCCCGTCCAGTCCTTAAGCGCTGCCCGCCGTGAACGATGCCATTGCCCTTCCCCCATTTGCCGCGATTGTCGTTGCCGCCGGCAAGGGGCTGCGTGCAGGTGGCGCCGCTCCCAAGCAATTCGCCAACTGGCGTGGCAAGCAGTTAGTGCGCCACTCAGTCGAGGCGTTGCTATATGCCGGGGCCGATCCGCTGATCGTGGTTATTCCGACTGACGGTGAGGAATTCGCAAACGCCGCCCTTCAAGGATTGGGCAGCATCGGATTGATTGAAGGCGGCGAGACCCGACAGCAGTCGGTGCGCAACGGGCTCGAAGCGCTCACCACGAGCGCGCCGGATCGCGTTCTGATCCACGATGCCGCAAGGCCCGACTTGCCGCTAGGGGTGATCGCACGCCTGCTCGGCGCGCTGAAAGACAACGCTGGCGCTATCCCCGTCTTGCCGCTGGTCGACAGCATAGCGCTCGCCATTGGCAGCCATATGGCCGGCAGGGCCGAGCGCGAAGCCATGCGCCGGGTGCAAACCCCGCAGGCTTTCCGCTATGGCGCAATTCTGGACGCCCATCGCAACTGGACTGGCGCACCAGACGCCGGAGACGACGCGCATGTGCTTGCCGCTGCAGGCGGCGCAGTCGCGCTGGTCGATGGTGACGAACGCTTGAAGAAGATCACTTTTGCAGAGGATTTCGTGAGCGAGATGCCCAACTTCCGTATCGGATCGGGGTTCGACGTCCACCGGCTGGTCGAAGGCGAGGAACTTTGGCTCTGCGGCGTGCATGTTCCGCATGACAAGGGCCTCGCCGGTCATTCCGACGCCGATGTGGCGCTGCATGCGCTGGTCGATGCACTTCTGGGCGCGATCGGGGATGGCGACATCGGAACGCACTTCCCGCCCAGCGACCCGCAATGGAAGGGCGCGCCCTCCCCGCTATTCCTTGCTCACGCAGCAAAGCTGGTGTCGCAAGCAGGCTATGCAATCGGCAATGTCGACCTGACGATCATTTGCGAAGCTCCGAAGATCGGCCCCCATCGTGACGCGATGCGGGCGAAGCTGGCCGAATTGCTGGGGGTCGAATTGTCGCGAGTAAGCGTGAAAGCCACCACTACCGAACGGCTCGGCTTTACCGGTCGCGGTGAAGGCATTGCAGCGCAAGCTGTGGTAAGCCTGCAGGGCAAGTAACCATTGGAGTCGGCATGACGGAGCAAAGCGGCCTTCTTCCCTCTGAAATCGAGGAACTCGCACGCAAGGTCGTCGAGGCCAATGCCGCAGCGGGGCGCAAGGTCGCGCTGGCAGAAAGCTGCACCGGCGGGCTTGTTGCAGCTGCCATTACCGAAATTCCCGGCTCTTCCGCCGTGCTCGACCGCGGCTTCGTGACCTATTCGAACGAGGCCAAGATGGAGAGCCTCGACGTGCCGCTCGACATCATCGAGACTTTCGGCGCGGTGTCGATCGCGTGCGTCTGGGCGATGGCGCAAGGCGCGCTAAAGCACAGCAATGCCGACGTAGCGGTTGCGATCAGCGGGATTGCCGGTCCGGGTGGAGGTACGACCCTGAAACCCGTTGGGACGGTAGTTTTTGCGCGTGCATCGCGGGGTGACGACGCCAAGCCGGAAGGCGAACTGAAGGTGTTTGCCGATATGAACCGCGCCGAAGTGCGCCGTCACGCGGCGCTTTGCGCACTCGAACTGCTGCTTCCATAGACTTGTGCCGCGCGCGTTTCGAAGGCCGCCACCATCTTGTGGAAGGCCCGATCGAAATACTGCCCCGCCAGTTTCTCGAACACGCGGCTCTTGAATGCGAACTCGACGCTGAAGTCGACCTCGCAACCGCCATCGGGATGCGGGCGGAATATCCATGTGTTGTCGAGATCGCGAAGCGGCCCGTCGACGTAGTGTACGTCGATCATGCGCGGGCGTTCCTTCTCCACTCGCGAAGTGAATTTTTCGCGTAGCGATTTGAAGCCAACCACCATGTCGGCGATCATTTCGGTCTCGCTGTCCGAACGCACGCGCGTGGCGACAACCCACGGCAGGAACTCGGGATAGCGGGCTACATCGGCCACCAGGTCGAACATTTGCTCCGCACTATGAGGCAGGCGGCGCGTTTCGCGAATGCCGGGCATCAGGCGCCTTGCCGGGCCTCGCGCGCTGCTTCCGCCTTGGCGAGCTTTTCTGCCCGCGCGGCCTTCATCTGCGCAAAGTCCTCGCCTGCGTGATAGCTCGACCGGGTCAGCGGGCTTGCGGCTACCTGCAGGAAGCCCTTTGCCCGGGCGATCGCTCCGTAAGCCTTGAATGCATCGGGAGTGACGAATTCCTCGACCGTTGCGTGGCGCGGAGTCGGCTGGAGATATTGCCCCATGGTGATGAAATCGACTTCGGCGCTGCGCATGTCGTCCATCACCTGGTGAACCTCGAGCCGTTGCTCGCCCAACCCCAGCATGATGCCCGATTTGGTGAAGATCATCGGATCGTGATGCTTCACCTCTTCGAGCAAACGCAGCGAAGCGTAGTAACGCGCGCCCGGCCGGATCGTCGGATAAAGGCGCGGAGCAGTTTCGAGGTTATGATTGTAAACGTCTGGTCCGGCTTCACAAATCGCCTCGACCGCCGCGCGCATCTTGCCACGGAAATCGGGCGTCAGGATCTCGATAGTGGTATCCGGCGTCTCGCGACGGAGCGCCTTGATCACTTTCACGAACTGCCCCGCCCCGCCGTCGGGCAGGTCGTCGCGGTCGACGCTGGTGATGACGATGTGTTCGAGCCCCATCTTGCCTGCCGCAATCGCGACATTCTCTGGCTCCATCGGATCGACCATGCGCGGCATGCCGGTCTTGACGTTGCAGAAAGCGCAGGCGCGCGTGCAAACGTCGCCCAGGATCATCACTGTCGCATGCTTCTTGGTCCAGCACTCGCCGATATTCGGGCAAGCGGCCTCTTCGCAGACAGTGTTGAGGTTGAGATCGCGCATCAGCTTGCGCGTCTGGTTGTACCCCTCGCTCACCGGAGCTTTCACCCGGATCCAGTCCGGCTTGCGCTGGCGCGCGGGGCGCGGCGCTTCGCTGCCCTGAGGCGGGGATGATAGGTCGTTCATGGCGCCCATCTAGGGAAAGGCCGTGCGCGGCGCAACAACTGCATCTTGCCGAATTACGTATGCTTGGCTAACCGCGCCCGCATGGACGCCAGCACACTGCAAACCTTCACATCGCCGGTTGTACTGTTCTTCGTTCTTGGCATGGCGGCGGCATTCGCCCGTTCCGACCTCGCCATTCCCGAAGCAACCGCCAAAGGAATGTCGCTCTACCTCATGGCCGCGATCGGCCTGAAGGGCGGCGTTGCGGTTTCCAAGTCGGGTATCGATGGCACCGTCCTCGCCGCACTGGCAGCCGGGATCGGCGCAAGCTTCCTGATCCCCTTTCTGGCCTATGCAGTCCTGAAGGGATTCGGCAGGCTCGACCGGATCAATGCCGGGGCTGTCGCGGCGCATTACGGCTCGGTCAGCGTGGTGACTTTCGTTACCGCCGTCGAAATTCTCGATGTGCAATCGAAGCCGCCTGGCGGTTATATGGTGGCCGTGATGGCCGCCATGGAGACGCCAGCGATCCTCACCGGCCTGCTCCTCGCCCGCGGCATGGGCGGCAAGAGCGGGCAACCCAAGGGCGAAATGCTCCACGAGGTCTTCTTCAACGCCTCGGTCGTGCTCTTGCTCGGCGCGTTCGCGATTGGGATGATCGGCGGCGCAGACGGCTTTGCCGAAGTCAGCCCCTTCTTCGAGGCGGGCTTCAAGGGCGTTCTGTGCATCTTCCTGCTCGACATGGGCCTGATCGCTGCGCGCCGTATCATGGATGCGCGCGCGCTCACGTGGCGGCTCGCCGCAATTGCGATTGGCCTGCCACTGTTCAACGGGTTCGTCGGGACCGCGCTGGGCACTGCCATCGGGCTCGATGTGGGTTCGGCGGCAGCGCTCGGCGTGCTGTGCGCCAGCGCGAGCTACATCGCGGTGCCGGCGGCGATGCGCCTCGCGCTTCCAGAGGCTGACCCGGGGATTTACCTCACCATGTCACTCAGCCTGACTTTCCCCTTCAATATCCTCATCAATATCGGCCTGATCAGTGCGACAGCCAGCCTGCTTGCCGGTATGGGAGCTGCCGCACCATGATTGAAACGGTTACCCGCAAGCGCATCGAGATCCTTACGGACACCGCTTTGGTGAAGCGCGTAACCGACGCGATCGACCGTGCCGAAATCACCGGCTGGACAGTCACCCCGGTATTGTCGGGCAAGGGCCGCGAAGGTCGCTGGCGCGAAGAGCGCGTGATGGGCACCGACAAGGTTCTTGTCCTGACCATCGCTGCCGAAGACAAGGCGATGCGCCTTGCCGAAGAGATTGCACCGATACTAACCTCTCATGGCTTGCTTTTCAGCATGTGGGATGTGCAGGTGATACGCGGCGAACGTTTCTGAGGCCGTTGATCGGGGGGAACCAGAGATGCCTGAATTTGCAGCCCTGCTGAATGGCTATCGCCGCTTCCGCAATGATGGCTATCCTCGTCAGCGTGCCCGCTATGACCAGCTGGTCGAAGAGGGCCAAAGCCCGAAGCTGATGATCATCGGCTGCTCGGACAGTCGGGTCGATCCGGCACAGATTTTCGACGTCGATCCGGGCGAGATTTTCGTCGTGCGCAATGTTGCGGCTTTGGTCCCGCCATTCGAGACGACGCCCGGCCACCACGGTGTGTCAGCAGCGGTCGAATTCGCCGTCCAGATGCTCCAAGTGAAGCAGATCGTGGTGATGGGCCACGGCATGTGCGGCGGCTGCAAGGCAGCGCTTACGCAGGACTTGCATGGCAATGAGCCGGGCGAAGGCGGCTTCGTGGCGGACTGGATCCATCTGCTGGACGAGGCACGCGAACCGGTGGCGGCAGCGCATGGCACGATCGGGCGGACTGCCGAACGCGCGATGGAGCTCGAAGCAGTCAAGGTGAGCCTCGCCAATTTGCGGACATTCCCGTGGATTGCGGAAAAGGAGGCGAGCGGCGCATTGAAACTGCGCGGCGCATTCTTCGCGATCTCCGAAGGCGTGCTCTATGTGCTCGACGACGAGAGCGGTGAATTCGAGCCAATCGAATAATCGCTTGCCGCCGGACTGTGCCCGTCCCACTTAGGCGGCATGTCAGAGACCACTGCAAAGAACATCGCGCTGCTGATCGACGCTGACAATGTCGATCCCAACGGTATCGACGCTGTCCTCACCGTTCTCGCTGAACTCGGGCAGGTGAATATCCGCAGAGCCTATGGCAATTGGGCAAAGGACGCGTTGCGGCGTTGGGCCGAACTGACCAACCGATATGGCATCCGTCCCCATCAGCAATTCGACCTTACGCGCGGGAAGAACGCCACTGACATGGCGATGACGATCGATGCGATCGATCTTCTCTACCAGGGCAAGGTCGATGGCTTCGGGATCATGAGCAGCGACAGCGACTTCACGCCGCTGGTTTCCCGGCTAAGGCAGGATGGGCTGCCCGTCTATTGCTTCGGCGATGGCAAGACGCCCGAGGCGCTGCGTACCGCCTGCACGCGCTTCATTGACGTGGGCAAGCTGATGCGCGGCGAAGCGACCAGCGGAAGTGCCCCCGGAAAGGGAGAGAATGCCGTCGACGAGGAACTCATCGAGCTTCTTGGCGGCGCATGGAAGGCAGCGCAGCGCGACGAGGAAGGCTTTGCCAAACTGCAGGAAGTGGGCCAGATCGCCGGTAACCGCTCCAGCTTCGACGTCCGCAACTACGGCTTCCGTCGCTTGTCGGAACTGCTCCAGTCGCTCGATCGCTTCGAACTCAAGCGCGGCACAGACGGGCAACTTTACGTCAAGCGCCTCAGGTAGTCAGCCAATCCCAAAAGAAAGGCGCGGCTCCCGAGTGGGAACCGCGCCTCAATTTTCAGGCTCGGAAACGGATCAGTCGCCGGGCGCAGGTTCCGGCGCGGAAGCCGGAGCGGCCGCGTTCTTCTTCTGCGTGGCATAGGCCGCCCACAGCCGTGCAATGGGATCGCGCTTGCCACCGATCTGGCGGAAAGTCGCGATCGCCTCGTCATACTTGGCCTGCTCGGTCTGGGCGATGCCAAGGCGCGTCTGGACTTCAGCGGTATTCACGCCCGGCATGCCCAGCGCCTTGGTGTAGAATTCCTCGGCCTTGGGATACTGGCTGTAGCTGAGGAAGGTGTCGCCCGCCGCCACGACAGTGCGAAGACCGGCAGTTGGTGCCCGAGCGTCCTTTTCCAGCGCCGGCAATTCGCGTTCGTCAGCTGCAATGCGGCCATTTGCCATCTGCAGTGCATCTGCGAGGTAGATATCGTCGCGGCTTGCACGCCCAGAACTAAAGGCATCGTCGACCACTCGCTTCACTTCCTTCGGAAGGCGGCGCGCGTCGGCGGCTTCGACATAATCGCTATATTCGTATTTTTCCTGCAGTGCACCGACCCGCAGCGACAGGCGCAGCAGATCGAGCATTTCGGGCCCTTCGAACGTGTTCATGTTGCGGGCGATATTGATCGCGTCGCGCCAGTTCATGGCAGAGGGATAATCGATTATCCAACCGGTCACGAACTCATAAACCTGCGGCGTGACCTTGTTGTTGTAGCCAACGCTAAGCCCGCGGCGATACCAGGTTTCCTCGACCTTCTGGCCATCTGCCTTTGCATTGGCAATCGCCTGCGCAAGATAGTTCAGGCCGTCAGCATAGCGCTGTTCCGCGATGAAGCTTTCCGCCATGGCAGTCTGCATGTCGGCGACGGTCAACTCGGGGGTAGTAAACTGCGCGTCGATCGCCTTCTGCAGGAAGACGCGCGATTCCGCGAACTGGCGCTGTGCATTCGCCAACTGGTAAGCGATGAAGTTGAAGCGGCCGATTTGCTCGGGCGCGACCTTACCGCTTTCGAGCATCAGTGCCATGCCCTGCAATTGCAGCGCCTGGTCGCCAGTCTTCGCGCCGGCATTGTAGATCAATCCGCCGGTTGCGTTCTTTTCGTCGGGGGAAACGGTCAGCGCAAGCAGCGCCGGGAACTGGGTCTTGGCAGTCGCAATGTCGCCACCTTCTGTGTTCACGGCTGTCTGCAGTGGCTGGTAAATTGCCACGAATTCCTTCGAGTAGGCAGCTGCTTCAGGCTTCTTCTTGTCCTTCTTTTCGCGCTGGGCAAAGGCCGGCTCGGCCACTACGCCGCTCAGCACGGCGCTACCCGTCGCGAGCGCGATGGCCAGCGCCAGATTTGAGACCGGCTTCTTGCCCGTGCGGGTGCTAGAAACAAAAAAACGCATCAAATTCTCTCCTGGAACCAAACCCTGCGCGCCTGAAAAAGGCGCTTCCATCTGTCTTGCGGGGCAGCAATGGCCTGCTTGTCCGCATTTTGCAATTCCCGCTATGCGCAGGGGGCTGAACGGGCTTTGAATGAGGCGTGCAGGATTACGTTCATGCCGCAGCCCGGGGTTTGCGCCTATGTGTGGAAAAAGGCCCGATGTTCCACTTATGATCCGGGCGAGCGGTGGCGAAAATCGCTCCCCTTCCCTACATAAAGTTCAACACACCCTGGCCCGCCAGCAAAGCTAGATCGGACCCGTTTTGAGCGACGATACCGAAACCCTTCCCGCGCCCCACCCCTTGGGCGAGTTCGAACGCGTCGACATCGTCGACGAGATGAAGACGAGTTATCTCGATTACGCGATGAGCGTGATCGTAAGCCGCGCGCTGCCCGACGTGCGTGACGGCCTGAAGCCGGTTCACCGGCGCATCCTTTTCGCCAGCCAGGAAGGCGGCTTCGTCGCCGGTCGGCCCTATCGCAAGAGCGCCAAGATCGTCGGCGACGTGATGGGTAACTATCACCCGCATGGCGACGCCGCGATCTACGACGCGCTCGCGCGCATGACGCAGCCATGGTCGATGCGCGTTCCGCTGGTCGACGGCCAGGGCAACTTCGGCTCGATGGACCCGGATCCGCCGGCATCGATGCGTTACACCGAAGCGCGCCTTGCCCGCGTCGCCAATTCGCTGCTCGACGATCTCGACAAGGATACGGTCGATTTCGCCGACAACTATGACGGCTCCCGCAGCGAGCCGACCGTCCTGCCCGCGCGCTTCCCAAATCTGCTGGTCAATGGCGCAGGCGGGATCGCGGTCGGCATGGCGACCAACGTCCCCCCGCACAATCTGGGCGAAGTGATCGACGGCTGCCTTGCCTATATCGAGAACCCGGCGATCACGACCGAAGAACTGATCGCTTACATTCCCGGGCCCGACTTCCCGACCGCACCGCTGATCCTGGGCCAATCAGGCAGCAAGGCCGCCTATACCACCGGGCGCGGATCGATCCTGATGCGCGCGCGGCATGAGATCGAGACCGGTCGCGGCGATCGCCAATCGATCGTGCTCACCTCGATCCCGTATCAGGTCGGCAAGTCCGGCCTCGTCGAGAAAATCGCCGACGCGGCCAAGGAAAAGCGGATCGAGGGCATTTCCGACATTCGCGACGAATCGAGCCGCGAAGGTGTGCGCGTGGTGATCGACCTCAAGCGCGATGCCACGCCTGAAGTCGTGCTTAACCAGCTGTGGCGCCACACTCCGGCGCAAGCGAGCTTCCCCGCCAACATGCTGGCCATCCGCGGCGGCAGGCCGGAAACGCTTACCCTGCGCGAGTTCATCCAGGCCTTCATCAACTTCCGCGAGGAAGTGATTACCCGCCGCACCAAGTTCGAACTGAATAAGGCGCGCGAACGGGCGCACATCTTGCTGGGCCTGGTGGTCGCGGTGTCGAACCTCGACGAAGTGGTTGCGATGATCCGCGGTTCGTCCAATCCGGCAGACGCACGCGCGAAGCTGCTCGCCAAGGAATGGCCGATCGGCGACATCGCCCAGTATATCCGGCTGGTCGAAGCGATCGAACCCAATGCCGAGCAGGAAGGCGGCACCTATCGCCTCAGCGAGCGGCAGGTGAAGGCCATTCTCGACCTGCGCCTGCATCGCCTGACTGCATTGGGCCGCGACGAGATCGGCGACGAGCTCAAAGAACTGTCGCTGGCGATCGAGGAATATCTCTCGATCCTGGCCGATCGCGTGAAGCTTTATCGCGTGATGCGCGGTGAACTCGAGGAAGTTCGCGCCACCTATGCCACGCCGCGCATGTCCGAAATCGCGCCCGCATGGGACGGGCTCGAAGACGAAGACCTGATCGAGCGCGAGGACATGGTCGTGACGGTTACGCTCGATGGCTACATCAAGCGCACGCCGCTTTCGACCTTCCGCGCCCAGCGTCGCGGTGGCAAGGGCCGAGCCGGCATGTCCACCAAGGACGAGGATGCCATCGCCGAGATGTTCGTGACCAGCACGCACAATCCGGTGCTGTTTTTCTCGACCGCAGGAAAGGTCTATCGCCTCAAGGTGTGGAAGCTCCCTGAAGGCGGCCCCAACACGCGCGGGCGGCCGATTGTCAACATGCTCCCCGCGCTCGACGATGGCGAAACGATCCGTACCGTGTTGCCGCTGCCCGAGGATGAGGACAGCTGGGGTGCGTTGAGCGTGGTGTTCGCCACGGCCAAGGGCAATGTCCGCCGCAACGGGATGGACGCTTTCACCAACATCCCCTCGAACGGCAAGTTTGCCATGAAGTTCGACGAGGACAGCGATGATCGCCTGATCGGCGTGGCATTGCTCGAAGCAAGCGACGACGTGCTACTGGCCAGCAAGCAGGGCAAGGCAATCCGTTTTGCCGGGGATGACGTGCGCGAGTTCCAGTCCCGCACGTCCACCGGCGTACGCGGCATGAATTTGAAGGGCGATGACGAAGTCGTATCGCTCTCGATCCTGCACCGCGTCGGCACCGATGCCGAAGAACGCGAGCAATATCTCCGCTTCGCCCCGTGGAAGGCGGAGAAGGAAGGCGAGCCCGAGCTGGCTGCCGATCGTGTCGCCGAATTGCAGGAACGCGAGCAGTTCATCCTCACCGTCTGCGCCAATGGCTATGGCAAGGTCTCGTCCGCCTACGAATATCGCCGGATCGGACGTGGCGGCCAGGGCATCACCAATATCGACAATATCCCCCGCAATGGGCCGGTGGTGGCAAGCTTCCCCGTACGGCATGGGCAGCAATTGATGCTTGTGACCGACCAGGCGAAGCTGATCCGCCTTCCGCTCGATTTGCGTCACCTGACAGAAGACGGGGATGCCGCCGAGAAGGCATTCCGGGTGATCGGGCGCAGTTCAGCCGGTGTCCGGCTGTTCAACGTGGCTGACGGCGAAACCATCGTGAGCGCGGTGTTGATCGACGAGACTGAAGAACCCGAGAACGAGGCGGAAGAGGCTGTCGTCGAGGAAATGGTGGGCCGCGGCGCTGCCGAAACCGAGCCTTACACCCCGCCGCAGTCCGACTCGGATTTCGAGGGCGAACCGGGCGGATGAGCATGACAGTCACCCCGTCAGGGCAAGCCTGCGGTGCACACGTCACCGGGGTTGACCTTGGCGGGGAGCTGTCGCCCGAATTGGTCTCGCAAATCCGCAAGGCATGGCTTGAGCACCGGGTAGTGGCATTTCCCGGGCAGCAAATGGACGATGACGCGCTCGAGCGCTTCACTATGGCCATGGGCGGGTTTGGCGAAGATCCCTTCTTCGCGCCGATCGAGGGGCGTCAGCATATCGCTGCGATCCTTCGCGAGGCAGACGAAAGCACACCTCTGTTCGCGGAAAACTGGCACAGCGACTGGAGCTTCCTGCCCCGCCCGCCTGCTGGAACTTGCCTGCTTGCCGTGGATATACCGCCGATTGGCGGAGACACGCTGTTCGCCGATCAGATTGCGGCTTTTGCCGCGCTACCCGAAGAACGGAAAGCCTATCTCAGGACGCTCACCGCGATCCATAGCGCGAAATTGGCATATGCGCCCGAAGGGGCATATGGGGAGAAGGATGAGGGGCGCTCGATGGCGATCCGGCCGAATGAAAGCGCACGCGCCACCCAAACGCATCCATTGGTCCAGCGACACCCGGAAACCGGCGAGGAAGCGCTGTTCTCAACCATTGGCTATATCATCGGCATCGAAGGCATGGGGCAGGCCGAAGCAATGGCGCTGCTTT
This sequence comes from Altererythrobacter sp. Z27, assembly GCF_052683155.1. Lineage (NCBI taxonomy): Bacteria > Pseudomonadati > Pseudomonadota > Alphaproteobacteria > Sphingomonadales > Erythrobacteraceae > Altererythrobacter > Altererythrobacter sp. Z27. Next base: position 725,196 of record NZ_JBQYMC010000001.1, read on the forward strand.
CAGAGCTGGCGCAGTGGCAGGGGCGCGAGGAATTCACCTATCGCCACCGATGGGAGCCGGGAATGCTGGTGATCTGGGACAACCGCAGCGTGTTGCACAAGGCCACCGGCGGTTACGAAGGCCACCGGCGCGAATTGCACCGCACCACGATCGCCGCTTACGGCAGCTGATCGTCTTCCTCGGCGAGCTCGTGGCGCAGCGTCTGCACTACGCCGGTCGCGATCAGGAATTGCCCGCCGAAATAGCAAGGCCAGATCAGATAATCGGGCAGTACGCCAAGATCGAACGTGCCCAGATTGCTGAAAATCAGCCAGTCCGACACAACGAACAGCACTGCACCGACGCCAACGCGGTATCGCGGGAAACGGCTCATCCAGGCGGTCGCCGCCATTGCACCCAGTGCAGCCGCATAGAGCGTGACCATCGCGTCCCCGCTCAGGAACCAGCTCACCAGCGGCGTGCCGACCAGCAGAGCCGCCGCCAGCGCCATCTGGCTCACGGCATGATGCTCGCGCGGATTGCGCAAATAGAGCCAGATTGCGATCAAATGCGCGACGAAGAACAGCCCGCCGCCCAGCCTGAAATCGAATTCGATGCCCATATCGCCCAGCGCACCGAACATCATCACTGCCGCGATCAGTGTGGCATTGGTCCCGCTCGCGCGCCGGATCGCGTAAAATGCGAGGCAGCCTACCGCGAGCCCCTTGATGGCGGTCCGCCATATTTCGGCCAAGACGCTGTCCTGTACGAAATAGAAGGCAAGCGCCGCTGCAATGCTCGCAAGCAGCCAGGGCCGGTGTTCGATCAACGCGCGTTTGGGCATGGTTTCTTCCTATCGGCGCAGTCTTGGACTTGATGAATCACGGGAGCAAGCTCTAGGTGCAGCCCGAAATGCACCAATCCACCACTCATGACGTTCACATAATCGGCGGCGGGCTCGCGGGCAGCGAGGCTGCATGGCAACTCGCGAAGCGCGGTTTCAAGGTCCGCCTTTCGGAAATGCGCGGCTCCGGCGAGATGACCCCGGCACACCAGACCGATGGGCTCGCCGAACTAGTCTGCTCGAACAGCTTCCGCTCCGACGATGACGAGAAGAACGCCGTAGGCCTGCTGCACCATGAAATGCGGCGGCTCGATTCGCTCATCATGCGCGCTGGTGAAATGGCGCGCGTGCCGGCGGGCAGCGCGATGGCGGTCGACCGCGACGTGTTCTCGGATGAGGTCACCCGGACGCTGTCGGAACATCCCAATATAACCGTGGTGCGCGAGCGGATCGATCGGTTACCTGATTCCGGGATGGCGATCGTCGCGACCGGCCCGCTCACCGCGCAATCGCTGGCTGACAGCATTGTCGCAGCAACCGGGCAAGAACGTCTGGCATTCTTCGATGCCATCGCACCGATCGTCCACCGCGACAGCATCGACATGGACATCGCCTGGATCCAGTCGCGCTGGAACAAGCGGACCGAAGCCTCGAACGAGGAAGGCGACTACATCAATTGCCCGATGACGAAGGAACAATATCTCGCCTTCCATCAGGGGCTGCTGGATGGTGAAAAGGCCGAGTTCCGCGAGTGGGAAAAGGACACGCCCTATTTCGACGGCTGCATGCCGATCGAAGTGATGGCCGAGCGCGGGGTCGAAACGCTGCGCTTCGGGCCGATGAAGCCGGTCGGGCTCGACAACCCGCGCGATGCCACGCCCGAATTCCCGCAGGGCCGCTGGCCCTATGCCGTTGTCCAACTGCGACAGGACAACAAGCTGGGCACGCTATGGAACATGGTCGGCTTTCAGACCAAGCTCAAATACGGTGCCCAGATCGAACTGTTTCGTACGATCCCCGGGCTGGAGAATGCCGAATTCGCGCGGCTTGGCGGCCTGCATCGCAACACATTTCTCAATTCTCCGCTTGTGCTCGACCGACAGCTCCGGCTGCGCAATGCACCGCATGTCCGCTTTGCCGGGCAAGTGACCGGATGCGAAGGCTATGTCGAAAGCAGTGCTGTTGGCCTCATCTCCGGAATGATGGCTGCGTTCGAACTGGCCGGACGAGATTGGGCTCCGCTTCCCACCACCACCGCAATGGGGGCTTTGCTGAGCCATATTACGGGCGATGCGGAAGCCGAGACATTCCAGCCCATGAACGTAAATTTCGGGCTTTTCCCGCCGCTGCATGACGTGAAGAAGAAGGCGCGCAGGGAGGCCTATACAAGTCGTGCGAAGGAGGATCTAAGCAGCTGGCTTGCCTGATCTACTAGTACATTGCCGATCGCACCGGTAAATCTCCCGGCAAGGTTGAGGACATCATTTGCGCGTGCGGCGGGCACAACCCACACACGGAGCAAAATTTCTTATGCAACGCTATACTTCTGCTGTTTTTCTGGCTGCGGCTGCCGCTTCGGCTTCACCGGCACTCGCACAAGACGACGAAAATTGGACCGGCATCTATGCTGGCGTCCATGTCGGCCTTAGCGAGGCACAATCTCAAAGCGATGTCACGCTGGGCGGCAATTGGTCGACCGAGCCCCAGGCATTGCGGGACTTTATCGTCGCAAACGCTGGCACCGCTCAAAAGGAAGACAACGTAAATCTGGGCCTGCAACTCGGCTACAATTACCAAACTGGCCCGGTTGTATTGGGGGTCGAGGCCGAATTCAGCTCGTTCGAGAAGAATCATAGCGAAGTGCGCGGTCCGCTGAAGCTGACTGACACTGCAACCACCAGCTACACCTTTTCGAACAAGGCCAAGCCTGAATCGATCGCTGCGGCAAAGGTGAAGCTTGGTCTTACCACTGGTTCGACCTTGTTCTATGCCGCTGGCGGCTGGGCTGTAGCCGAGATGAAGTTCGGCGCGGGCATCGCCAGCAGCGCCAACTACCTCAAGGAAGGCCGACTCAAGAAAGACACTAACGGCTTTGTAATCGGCGGCGGGGTTGAGCAGCGCCTGACCCGAAACCTCTCGGCTCGGCTGAGCTATGATTACACCGATCAAGGGTCGGTAAACTACACCACGGCCTATCTCCCAGAGAGCGCATTCAAAATTCCTGAATATAGCGAGTCTATCGATCAGGATCTCAAGCTGCACTTCGTTCGATTGGGCGTGAACTACAAGTTCTGACGCGCAAATCCGTCAATCCTTATCCGGCTCGCTTCGCCAAAATCGGCGAGGCGGGCCTTCAACATTTGCACACGGGCCTTGCCGTAGCGCGTCTAGGCGCAGTGGTAGCAAACTCTTTCGCCGTGAGCTTTCCATTCCTGTCCGTATCGGCGGCGTCGAAACGATCGGCGGTCGTGACCGCCCATTCTTCGAATGTCAGAAGGTTGTTGCCGTCCTTGTCGAGATCGCGAAAAGCATCGCTGCGCGTCGACAACATCTCATTGCGGGTGATCACAAGATCGCGATTGCGATCGTAGCGGAAAAAGCGGCGCTGCTCACGCGTTAGCTCGCTCGCTTCAGGCGGCTCCGGCCCAGTGAGATTGGCTGAATCGGCGATGGGCAGTGCATCGGGATCGCGCGGCAGTTCAGGCCTCGGTGGAGGCGGCGCATTGGCCTCGACCGCTGCCCTACCCTGCCACCAATATAGCCCGACACTGGCCAGCATAAGCCCAAGGAACAACCCCAGTAAAATGCGCGACATACGACCCTCTTCACTCGCGAGCGCGCAGATTATAGCGGTTTCAACGGCCTAGCAAACCCACACGCAGCGCAACCAGTGCAGCGCCCCTGCCCTCCATCAACGGTCGCCCGCCGAGCTTCATCGAACGCAAAGCCAACGCCTCGAGAACCGCCAATCCACGCAAGTCCTGCGGGATACGCCCTGCCCTTGTCGATTGCGCGGTTCCTACAGCGATAAGGACCTGGCGTTCGCTGCCGTCGCTTACATGAGCTGCGGCATCGCCGGCGGCCCAACGAACAGCTGCGGCATGCACGCGCGCGCCCACATCGGCTCCGTACCTTTCCGCGACGTGACGGATCGGCTCTGCCCTCCCTTTACAGAACCGATCTGCAATTTCGTTGGAAAGGCGATCCGCAACGAGGAGTTCCTCCCATGCCTCAACGAGCATCAGCAGCGCTTCCTCCGCTCCGTCCCAATGCATGCTCACAGCATCGAGCGTAGCATCACCCGAGGGGCGCTCGACAACCGGCCTGCCCAGCGCTTCGCGCCACCAGGCGAGCCGCATTTGGCCCAGCATTGGCTCGCTGCTCTTCGCGACAAGCTGCCCCAACCTGCGGTCAAGCGCAAACCAGGCCGCCATCTTCAGGCGCAACGATGCATGGGAATGCGCGAGCGCCATGGCCTGTTCGGGCGGCATTTCGGCTGTCAGCATGGTTACCATGGTGCAGCTATTCAAAAGCGGCACCGGTTTTTGTCAACCATTGGCGTTGCGACCAAACCTCCAAAAGATCGCCGGTTTTTCTGTTTTCACAACGCTACGTTAACCATGCAGTTTAGCGATGCAATTACGGCTGGGAATCTATTGCCTAACATCAATTGAAAGGTTCGGGCGCAATGGCTTTCCTGCGTAATTTCAAAAAGCGGCTTTGTCGCTCCACAAGTGGCAATGCCACACTGCTGGTCGCGCTGGGCATGCCGGCCTTGATCGGTGGAACCGGTTTCGCGGTGGACACCGCGCAATGGTATATGTGGAAGCGCGAGATGCAGTTCGCAGCTGACCAGGCGGCAGTAGCCGGAGCGTGGGCCCGCGCAGTCGAAGACACTGAAGACACCTACGACGTCCGCGCGATCCAGGAATTCAATGCCAACGTCCAGCAAACCGGTGAATTCATCGGAACGCCGGAAGTGGCACTCGCGAACTACGCCGGTGGTGTCCAGAACAGCGTCGCGGTCACGGTGACTGCCTCCCGGACCCTGCCCTTCTCCAGCTTCCTAACAGGCAAAGGGGTGACCATTCGCGCATACGCGCAAGCCAAATTCGAAGACGGCAAGACCTACACCAGCTGCCTCATCGCGGTTGACGAAGAGACGGATGGCGCGATCACCATCGGCGGTTCGACCGTGCTTACCGCGCAATGTGGCCTGGCCGCACTGTCGAAGTCGGATGAAGCAATCACTGTCAACGGCAGCCCCACGATCGACGCTGGCTGGGTTCTCGCCGCCGGTGGCATCGACGACTGGTTCGACGAAAACACCGACGACACCATCCTCGAATATGTCGATGGCCTGGAAGATCCCTTCGCAGACCTTAGCCCGCCCAACCCAGCGGAAAGTCAGGTCAGCCGCACTTACAATTGCGTGCGGAGCCGGACGACAACAACCGCCGATATCGTCTCGACGCTCAACGTCAGCTATTCCTATTACAAGGGATCGGGCCGAACCAGCGCCAGCCCGACCGGATGGGCAACGCCCAAGTCAGGCTATACGAGTGATTCAGCGCAAGATGACGTTGTTGTGCCTGAGGGAACGACTGCCGGCACCATCACGACGACCAATTCGACCTGGGACCGGTTGACCGGCAACGGCAACAACACAATTTGGGAAGTCGAAACGCGCGAAGAAACGAAGACCTATTCGGACATTATCGTCAGCGGCGGCTCAAACGCTGCGGCGGTGGTTCCCGGCACCTATACCGACCTGAAGGTCCGGTGCGACACCACCTTTGCGACTGGCGTCTACATCCTCGATGGCGGCGATCTGGAAATCAACGGGCAGTACCAGGTGACCGGATCGAACGTGATGTTCGTGCTCAAGAACGGCGCCGGCCTCAAGATCAACGGGGGCGCCAACATCAATCTCACCGCGATCCAGGCCTCCGATCTTATCGCACGCGGCGTGCCGCTGGACCAGGCGAACAAGTTGGCCGGGATGCTGATCTTCGAAGACCGCAATTCCGAGGGCAATAGCGGCAACATGATCAACGGAAACGCCGCAACTGTTCTGAACGGCGCGGTCTACCTACCGGTCAGCAATATCTCGATGTCTGGTACGGCAAGTGTAACCAGCCAGTGTCTCATGATCGCCGCCGCCACTATCACGATGACCGGCAATCTCGACATGTCGACCTTCTGCCCGCCGGGTTTGAGCGAGGACACCATCGTCGGCGTGACCAAGCCCAATGTAAGGCTTGTCGCATGATGCCCCGGCCTACCCGCAATCTGGCCGCGCTGCGCCGGGATGAGCGCGGCTCGATGGTAATCGAAACCGCTATCGTCGCTCCCGTCCTGATCCTGATGGCGCTTGGCGGATTCGAATCGAGCCGCATTGTTGCGCGCCAGACCGAGCTACAGACTGCTGTTGCTGAAGCTGCTGCGATCGTGCGCGCATCGCCTCCCACCACCGCAACCCAGCGGACCACAGTGCGCGATGTTGTGAAGGCGTCGGTTGGCCTCGAACCCGACCAGGTGACTGTTGTGCCGAAGTTCCGTTGCGGTACGGACGAAGAGATCGTCGCGCAGGACAGCTCCTGCACCCCGGGCGTTGCGGTCTACGACTATATCGAAGTCACCGTGACGGACACATACACGCCCACCTGGACGCAATTCGGCGTCGGCAGCCCGATCGATTACCGCGTGGAACGACTGGTGTTCATATCATGACCCGGCTCGCTAGCTTCTCTCGCAAGCTGCGCAGGTCGCGCGACGGTGCTGTCGCGGTCGAATTCGGCCTGCTCGCCACAATCATGATCACGATGCTGCTCGGCGTGTTCCAGGTCGGGATCGGCATGCAGAACTACAATGCGGTCCGTAACGTGTCCGCCGAAGTCGCGCGCTATACGATGGTGCAGTACGAGACTGGAAACAAGCTGAGCAATTCGCAGATCAGGACTTTCGCGCTGTCGACTGCGCGCAATGCGCCATACCTGCTCGACCACACGAGGGTTGAGGCCATCGTGCTTGATGCATCTCCGCAGCGCGTAGCCGGGGCGAAGGAACTGAACCTGCGGATCCAGTACCAGGTCCCGATCATCATCGGGTTCCTGGGTATCCCGGATCCGCAGATCACTTACAACCGGCCGATCTTCCTGCTCGAAGACTGACAGATCAACCTGCTTTACCCGCGGTAACAGATCTTCTTCGCAGCCGCGACGATCCGCGGAGCGTCGATGATGGCCAGCTTCTCGAGGTTAGCGGCATAGGGCAACGGCACGTCCTCGTCGCAAACGCGCAACACCGGCGCGTCGAGATGGTCGAACCCATCTTCCATGCATATCGCCATGACTTCCGAAGCGATCGAGCAGGTGGGCCAGCCTTCTTCCGCGATCACCAGGCGATTGGTCTTGGCGAGCGAAGTGAGGATGGCCTCCTTGTCGAGCGGGCGCAGCGTGCGCAGGTCGATCACTTCGGCATCGATGCCTTCTTCGGCCAGTTGGGCCGCCGCATCAAGCGCCAGGCCGACGCCGATCGAGTAGCTGACGATGGTCACGTCCTTGCCTTCGCGCATGATCCGCGCCTTGCCGATCGGCAGCACGTAATCGTCAAGATCGGGCACGTCGAAACTGCGGCCATAGACCAGCTCGTTCTCGAGGAAGACCACCGGGTCTTCGCTGCGGATCGCGGCCTTCATCAGCCCCTTGGCATCTGCGCTGTCATAGGGAGCGATCACGATCAGCCCGGGGACTGACGCATACCATGGGCCATAGTTCTGGCTGTGCTGCGCGCCGACACGGCTCGCCGCGCCGTTGGGCCCCCGGAATACCACCGGGCAGCGCATCTGGCCGCCTGACATGTAGTTGGTCTTGGCCGCCGAATTGATGATGTGGTCGATCGCCTGCATGGCGAAGTTGAACGTCATGAATTCGACGATCGGACGCAGGCCGCCCATCGCGGCACCGGCGCCGATCCCGGCGAAGCCATATTCGGTGATCGGTGTGTCGATCACGCGCTTGGGCCCGAACTCGTCGAGCAGGCCCTGCGTCACCTTGTAGGCGCCCTGATATTCGGCGACTTCCTCGCCCATCACGAACACGCGCGGGTCACGGCGCATTTCTTCCGCCATCCCGTCACGCAGGGCCTCACGCACCGAAGTGCTGGTGAAGCTGGTGCCTTCGGGGATAGCCGGATCGGCCTTGGCAACAGTCGCGGCGGGCCGAACGGGCGTTGCCACAGGTGCCGGTGCAGGCTCGGGAGCAGGCGCCGGAGCTGCTTCAGTCGGAGCTTCCGCCCCGCCCTCGCCTTCGAGCAGTGCGATCACTGTGCCGACCTTCACGTTTTCCGTTCCTTCGGGCACCATGATCTTGCCGAGCACGCCGTCGTCGATGGCTTCGAATTCCATCGTCGCCTTGTCGGTTTCGATCTCGGCGATGATGTCGCCGGGCGCGATCTCATCGCCTTCCTTCTTCAGCCAGCGGGCAAGCGTGCCCTCTTCCATGGTGGGCGACAGCGCGGGCATCTTGAGTTCGATAGCCATTAGACCAAGCCTCCCCGGTCCTGATGCGCGGAGACGGAGCCGATTTTTCTTAGCGGCAAGGAGTGAGGAGCGATCAAAGTTGCCTCTTTATGAGTGACGAAGGACGCAGCAGCTGGGACAAATCGGCCCGCCGCTTCGCGGTCGCCCAACCGGCCCTGCTGGTCGGCGTCGCGGCGATTGACCGGGCCTAGAGGCCCGCTCTGCGCGCCGCTTCTAGCCAACGAGCCCGGTTGGGCGATCTCTGCATATCTGGACCGGGGAGGCTTGGTCATTAATACTCCTCCACCAATACATCGGTGTAGAGTTCGGCCGCATCGGGCTCCGGCGAAGTCTCCGCAAAATCGGCGCTTTCGGCGACACGCGCGCGGATCGCCTTGTCGATCGCCTTCAGATCGTCTTCCGTCTTGCCCTTTTCGAGCAGCACTTTCTTGAGGCCCTCGATCGGGTCCTTGTGTTCGCGCACGTCCTGCACTTCCTCGCGGCTGCGATATTTCGCCGGGTCGGACATCGAGTGGCCGCGATAGCGATAGGTGTTGAGCTCCATCAGCACCGGGCCCTTGCCCTCGCGCACATGCCTGAACGCGATTTCGGCAGCGCCACGCACTTCGAGCACGTCCATCCCGTTGACCTTCATCCCCGGAATGCGGAACGCCGTGCCACGGCGGTGGAACTCGGTTTCGGCCGAGCTGCGCCGCACTGCCGTGCCCATCGCATACTGGTTATTCTCTACCACGAAGACGATCGGCAGGTTCCACAGCGAAGCCATGTTGAAGGTCTCATAGACCTGGCCCTGGTTCGCCGCGCCGTCACCGAAATAGGCAAGGCACAACCCGCCATCCTCATTGTACTTGTGCGCGAGCGCGAGCCCGCCGCCCAGCGCCACCTGCGCGCCGACGATGCCGTGGCCGCCGTAGAATTTGTGCTCGGTCGAGAACATGTGCATCGACCCGCCCTTGCCCTTCGAAATCCCGGCCTGGCGCCCGGTCAGCTCAGCCATGATGACATTGGGATCGATGCCATAGGCCAGCATGTGGCCATGGTCGCGATAGCCGGTGATCACGCTGTCGAGCCCTTCGGTCAGTGCCGACTGGAGCCCCACCGCGACCGCTTCCTGCCCGATGTAAAGGTGACAGAAGCCGCCGATCAGACCGAGGCCGTAAAGCTGGCCGGCCTTCTCCTCGAAACGGCGGATAAGCAGCATCTGTTCATAGAAGTGCAGCATTTCCTCCACGCTCGCGGCGTAGCGGGGATTCTTGTCATGCGAATCCTGCAGCGAATGGAGAATGAAATCGAGATCGTCCGACGCCGATTTGCTGGGCGACGATGTGCGCGTCTTCGCGGGTTTGGCCAACGCTCAAATCCTTGCAGTTCTTGTTCGTCCCGGGGAGGTGGGAATGGGTGTCGCTATAGGCGCAAGCCTCACGTTGACGCAACGTCAAGCGCGGTTCTTGCATACGAAATCTTCAGCTTAAGGTTACCTGGCCTCGGACGCCTCGTCCTCAAGCGTGATCACGATCTCGTCCGGATGCACGACGTTAAGATTGCGCCGCAGCAATTCGCCCACAAGGTCGGGGTCCGCACCATCGGGGTTGAGGCGAGCGACCTTGTTCTTGAGGAGGTCACGTTCCTGCGTCAGCTGCGCGACCTGCGCCTGCCGCTGGTCGAGCAGTTTCTCATTGTCGTTCCATGCAAGCAGGCCGGAAGGACCGGCAATAGCCAATGCGCTGAGGATCAGCAGCACGCCAAGGGCCAGCCCCTGGCGAAGCTGTTCTTTCGGCACGCGCCGCTTTGAGCCCCCGTTTCGCATTAACGCCACAGAATCACAGTTAACGCAGCCGATCAAGCGGTTTGTGCTACAGATCAGTAAGAACGCGGCAGGCCGAGCACATGTTCGGCCAGATAAGAAAGGATCAAATTCGTCGAGATCGGTGCAACGGTATAGAGTCGCGCCTCGCGGAACTTGCGCTCCACGTCATATTCCTCGGCGAATCCGAATCCACCAAAGGTCTGGACGCACATGTCCGCCGCAGCCCAGCTCGCCTCGGATGCGAGCATCTTGGCCATGTTCGCTTCCTCACCCGGATTGCCGCCCTTGTCGTACACCTGCGCGGCGTGATGGACCATCAGTTCGGCGGCACGCATCTGAGCATAGCAACGTGCAATCGGGAACTGCACGCCCTGGTTCTGCCCGATCGGCCGCCCGAACACGGAACGGTCCCCGGCATAGGCCTTCGCCTTCTCGATAAACCACTTCGCATCGCCGATGCATTCCGCCCCGATCAGGATTCGCTCGGCGTTCATGCCCGAAAGAATGTAGCGGAAGCCCTTCCCTTCCTCGCCGATCAGGCTCGAAGCGGGAATGCGCATATCGTCGAAGAACACTTCGCAGGTCGAATGGTTCATCATCGTGCGAATGGGCTTGATGGTCATCCCCTTGCCGACAACCTCGCGCATGTCGACGAGGAAGATCGAAAGCCCCTCGGTGCGCTTCTCGACCTGGTCGCGCGGCGTGGTGCGCGCCAGAAGCAGCATCAGGTCCGAATGTTCGGCGCGGCTGGTCCAGATCTTCTGCCCGTTGACGACATAGTGATCGCCATCGCGAACCGCCCGCGTCTTGAGCGACAAAGTGTCGGTGCCGCTGGTGGGCTCGGAAACCCCGAAGGCCTGCAGGCGCAACTCGCCGCTCGCGATCTTGTGAAGATACTCGGCCTTCTGCGCTTCGCTGCCATAGCGCAGCAGCGTGTTCATGATGTACATCTGCGCATGCGCCGCGCCGCCATTGCAGCCCGATGCCTGGATTTCCTCCATGATCACCGCTGCCGCATCCAGCTTCAGCCCGCTGCCGCCGAACTCCTCGGGGATCAGCGCGGCAAGGAAGCCCGAACGGGTGAGCGCATCGACGAATTCGGCGGGATAGTCGCGCGTGCGATCCTTCTCGCGCCAATATTCTCCCGGAAACTCGTCACACAGCGCACGCACCGCGCGGCGGATTTCGGCCAGTTCTTCGCTTTCGTACATGTTTTTCGGTTGCCCTTGCCTGTATCGCGGGCTGCTTGCCCAAGTGCGCCGCGCAAGTCCACCTCATCAAGTTGCTATAGCGGCGGAACCATCGGCCCTTGCACGAGCACATGGCTGCTCTATCCATAAGGAAGGCAAAGGGGAAAGCGCAGATGATCAGCCAGATCGACTATCAGGTCACCAATATGTGGAACGGTTTCGTGGCCACCATCCCGGTGATCGTGATCGCCATTATCGTGCTGCTGCTGACCGGCATCGTTGCCGGATCGGCGGTGAAGATTACCGACAAGATCACCGGCAAAGCCGAACTCAGGCCGTCGCTCCGCAACCTCACCGAAACTTTGGTGAAGCTGGGCATATGGCTGCTGGGCTTCACTATCGCTGCAATTGTCATCTTCCCTGACCTGACGCCGGGAAGCCTGTTTGCCGGGCTCGGCATCGGCGCGGTCGCCATCGGCTTCGCTTTCCAGGATATTTTCGAGAATTTCCTGGCCGGCGTGCTGATCATGCTGCGCGAAAAGATGCGCATCGGTGATGTGATCGAATGCGAAGGCATCAGCGGGAAGGTCGAGCACATCACCTTGCGCGAAACGTATATCCGCGCCGCATCGGGCGAACTGACGGTGGTGCCCAATTCGATCCTGTTCAAGAACCCGGTCGAAATCCTCACCGACGTCGACCAGCGCTGCCACACCGTCGTGGTGGGCGTTTCCTACGACACCGATCTCGACAAGGCCGCGGAAGTGATCCGCAAGGCCGTCGAAACGGTCGACGCCGTCGACGTGGCCAAAGGCATCGATGTGTTTGCGAGCGAGTTCAACACCAGCTCGATCGACTTCCTTGTGCGTTGGTGGGCCGGTTCATCTCCGCGCGACGGGCACGAAAGCCGCGACAAGATCGTGCGCGCGATCAAGCAGGCTCTCGATAATGCGGGGATCGAAATCCCCTTCCCCTATGTTACGCATACCTTCAAGCATCAGGTTCCGCTGGGCAACCGCCCGGGGACGGAGGCCTGATTTCCGGCACGGGTTGAAGGGAACGAATTACAGATGAGCGCGCAAGCCTATCTCAGCCGCGCGCAGGAGTATGGGCTCGCCGCAACGACCGCTGTGGTGACCGCCAACGCCTACTACATCCACCCGATCATCGGCGAAGTTGCCAGCACCTTCGGGGTGGATCACGCGGCGATCGGGATCGTGCCCGCACTCAACCAGGTTGCGCTCGCGCTCGGGATATTCCTGCTGCTGCCACTGGGCGATCGCTATTCCAACCGCAGCCTGTGCATCCTGTTTGTGAGCCTGCAGAGCATTACCATGATTGGAATGGCGCTGGCGGGCGAGTTCGCGCTCTTCACTCTCGCATCGACCCTTTTGGGCTTCGTCACGATTGCCCCCTATCTCCTGCCCGCCTTCGCTTCGAAGCGTGTCGCGCCTGAGCGGCTTGGCCAGGTCACGGCACTACTCGCTGCAGGCGTGATCTTCGGCATACTGGTCGCGCGAGTCGGTTCCGGCATCGTGGCCGAGCACTATGGCTGGCGCACCGTCTACTGGATTGCCGCCACGCTGATGGTGGCGGTCACGCTGTTCCTGCCGATCTCCATGCGCAGCGAGACCGCGAGCGAGAAACGCCCGCAGGGCAGCTATGGCAGCTTGCTGGCCAGCGTGTTCACCCTCGCCCGCCAGCACCGCGAAGTCTTGCTTTCCGCCTCGATCCAGGGGCTGAACTTCGCGATGTTCACCGCAACATGGCTGGCGCTGGCGCTGCACCTGACCAGCCCGCAAATGGGCTATGGCGTCGATACCGTGGGCTATCTCGCCGGCATCGCCGCCGTAAGCGTCATGTCGACGCCGCGGATCGGGCGTTGGGCAGACCGGGTGGGGCCGCGCCGCGCACGCTTCATGCTGACTGCGCTGCAACTCGTCGGCACATCGCTGCTCTACCCATTCGGCACCGGCGCGCTAGCGATTATCGTGCCGCTGATCATCGTCAATCTGGTCGGGCCCGGGGTCGATGTGACAGGGCGATTGACCTTCCTTTCGCTTGCGCCGGAAATCCGCACGCGGCTGACCACGATCTACGTCGTCATCATGTTCATCGGCGGCGGGACCGGGAGCATTCTCGGTACCGCGTCATACGATTGGGGCGGATGGGGCGCGACCTGTGCAATGGTCGTGTGCGCGTCGGCGATCAATTTCACGCTCGCCTTCATCGCCTGGAGGAAATGGTGCGCCCGACAGGATTCGAACCTGTGGCCCCCAGATTAGGAATCTGGTGCTCTATCCTGCTGAGCTACGGGCGCCCGCGGCCCGTTTAGGCACGAGACGCCGCTAAAGCAATCAGTTGAGTTCGTCGGGTGGCGCGATCGGAAACGGCAGGGGCGCTACCGGGATTCCTTCGTCGGCAAGGCCCTGTGCTTCCTCCGCGCTGGCGCGACCGTGGATCGGTTTCTCGTCGGCTTCGCCATAGTGCATCTTGCGCGATACTTCGGCGAACTTGTCACCCACCCAGGTGCTTTGCTTGAGCGCTTTGGCCTGCGCTTCTGCGAGCTTCGCCAGCGCCTGCTGCACTTCCGCTGGCAAGGGACGGTTCGCGACCTGCTGGCTGGCAGGAGCGGCGGTGTCGCTACGCGTATTGCCCTTGGCCGGGACCGTCGGAGCCATCGGTGCCTTGTTCACTTCGCCACTGCCGCATTGCGGGCATGACAGGAGCCCGCGCTCGCGCTGCTCGGCATAATCGCCGGAGGAACCGAACCAGCCCTCGAAACGATGGCCGTGGTCGCAGATGAGGTCATATACGATCATTGCAGCGCCTATTTGGCGATCGGGCGGCGGTTGGCAAGGCTCGGCAACTGTTCGCGCACTTCGGCGATGCGCGAAAGATCGATATCGGCAAAGCCCAGCCCGGCTGTCTCGCCGCCCATGTCGAGCAGCACTTCGCCCCACGGATCGACCACCAGCGAGTGGCCGTAAGTGGTTCGCCCGTCCTCATGGTGCCCCACTTGCGCGGCGGCGATGACGAAGGCGCTGGCTTCTATCGCCCGAGCGCGCTGGAGCACGTGCCAATGCGCCCTTCCGGTCGGCACGGTGAAGGCGGCGGGAATCGCGATGGCATCGCAGCGCCGCCGCCCCAGTTCCTCGAACAATGCGGGGAAACGCAAATCGTAGCAAATGGTCAGGCCGAGCCGCCCCAGCGGCGTATCCTCCACCGTCACCACTTCCTCGCCCGGAGCATAGGCGGCGCTTTCGCGCCAGCTTTCGCCGGTTGCCAGCGCAACGTCGAACATATGGATCTTGTCGTAACGGGCGCGCACGGCACCGTCCGGCCCGACCAGGAAGCTGCGGTTGGCCCAGCGGCCGTCGCTGCGTTCAATCGCAAGCGAACCCAGCGCGACATATATCCCGGAGCCTGCAGCAGCGGCGCGGGCAGCCGCCAGCACGGGATTGTCCACTTCGGGAACGATATGTTGCGCCCCGCGCTGCCGGTCGCGGTCGAGCAAGCCGCTCATCTCCGGCGTGAACAGGATCTCCGCCCCGCCCGCCTGCGCTTCGCCAATCGCTTCGACAATCGTCGCGGCATTGGCTTCAGGGTCTATCCCCGAGCACATCTGCAAGACAGCGACCCGCGGCATGGCGATGGTCAGCCCGCCAGCAAGGCGTCGAGCTTGCCCTCGCGTTCGAGCGCGGCAAGATCGTCCGAACCGCCGACGTGGAAGTCGCCAATGAAGATCTGCGGCACAGTCATCGCATTGGGCGCACGCTCGAGCATTTCGGCGCGCTTGGGCCCGCCCAGCGTGATGTCATACTCGGTATAGTCGACACCCTTGCGATCGAGCAGGTGCTTGGCCCTGACGCAATATCCGCACGCAAACTTGGTGTAGATTTCGACCTTCGGTGTAGCCATCGTAATTGCGATCCTTCGATCCTTGAACTGCTGCCAATTTCCTTGCTGCGGTGGCTGCCACAGCCTCTTGAAAGCTCTCGTGTGTCCCTTATCTGGATGATGTTGCCGCCCGCCGCAATGGGGGCGAACAACATCACGCCGGGACGCTGCCTCGCGCAGGTCCTGAAACGTCAAATTGCTCAAGTGAGGATTTGTACCATGTCACGTTTCGATCTTACCCCCTATCGCCGCAGCACCGTTGGTTTCGACCGCCTGTTCGACCTGCTCGAAAATCAGGCGCGGCTCAATTCGGGCGACAATTACCCCCCCTTCAATATCGAGCGCCGCAGCGAAGATCGCTATCGCATCACGCTGGCCGTCGCGGGCTTCCGCCCTGAAGACATCGACATTACCGCCCAGCAGAACCTGCTGGTGATCCACGGCAAGCGCCGCGAGGAAGCGCCTGCGGGCGAACTGCTGCATGTCGGCATCGCCAATCGCGGCTTCGAACGCCGCTTCGAACTGGCGGATTACGTTCGCGTGGAAAGCGCCGACCTGGCTGACGGCCTCCTGATCATCGAGCTCCTGCGCGAAGTGCCGGAAGCGATGAAGCCGAAGAAAATTGCCGTGAACGGGCAGACCCGGCTCAAGGCCGTGCCCACCGGCGACGACGCGGTCGACGCCGCCTGATTGCGGAACAAACACAAACCCGAAGACAAATGAAAAGGGGGCGGATCTGTGGTCCGCCCCCTCTGCGACTGATCGTCGCCTCGTCCAGCCTGTGACGTCCGGGTCGCAGAAGACGACACCTGCCGGCTACGAGCTCTTGCCCCGGCGGTTACGCGCCTGAAGCCTTTCAATGTCGGGGCAGAACCCTTCGCCCCTCCCCCGAGAAAAGTCCTTCGTGAAACCAAGCTGTTGCTCGATTGTGACCGTTATGTTGCGCAAGAAAGCTGCGCATGCCTTGTAAGAATCCGACATTAAATGATGCTGGCTCGCGAAAAATGGAAATCGCCCCCAAAATCAACGATTTGGAGATCCAGCTTTTTTCAAACTAACTCGGATTTTCAGCCACTTGTGTCCCGATTGGGGGTCAGACGAGGCGCGACTGCTCCAAAGCGGCCGCCACGAATCCGGCAAAGAGCGGATGCGGGTCGAACGGCTTGGACTTGAGCTCAGGGTGGAATTGCACGCCTACGAACCACGGATGGTCGGGCCTTTCGACGATTTCGGGCAGCAAGCCGTCGGGCGACATGCCGGAGAAAATCAGCCCTTCGGCCTCGAGCGGCTCGATATAGCGACTGTTCACTTCGTAGCGATGCCGGTGCCGCTCGGATATCGAAGTGGCCCCGCCATAAATCTGCGAGACATGGCTATTGGCCGAAAGCTTGGCTTCATAGGCGCCGAGCCGCATGGTGCCGCCTAAATCGCCGCCCGCTTCGCGGGTCTGCAAACCTTCCTGGCTCATCCATTCGGTGATAATGCCAACCACCGGTTCACTGGTTTCGCCGAATTCGGTCGAGGAAGCGCTCTCGAAACCAGCGGCCCGCGCCGCTTCGATGCAGGCCATCTGCATGCCAAGGCAGATACCGAAGAAGGGAACATTGCGCTCGCGCGCGAAACGCACGCTGGCGATCTTCCCTTCGCTGCCGCGCTCACCGAAGCCGCCCGGCACCAATATGCCATGCAACGGCTCGAGCTGGACTGCGATGTCGCTGTCGCCCTGCTCGAATATCTCGGCGTCGATCCAGCGGATATTGACCTTTGCCCGATTGGCGAGCCCGCCGTGGATCAGCGCTTCGTTGAGACTCTTATAGGCATCCGGCAGACCGACATATTTGCCGACCACGCCGATGGTCACTTCGCCCTCGGGGTTGAAATAGCGGTCGGTCACATCTTCCCAGGCCGAAAGATCGGGCTCGGGCGCATCGGTGATGCCGAAAGCGCGCAGCACTTCCGCATCGAGCCCTTCCTGATGGTATTGCAGCGGCACCGAATAGATTGACGGCGCATCGAGCGCGGGAATGACCGCTTCTGCACGCACGTTGCAGAATTGCGCGATCTTGCGCCGCTCGCCTTCCGGAATCGGATGCTCGGCGCGGCACAGCAACACGTCGGGCTTGATGCCGAGGCTGGCCAACTCGCGCACCGAGTGCTGCGTGGGCTTGGTTTTCAGCTCGCCCGCGGCAGCGATATAGGGAACCAGCGTGACATGGACTGAAACGGTCTGGAACGGCTCAAGTTCGTTCCTGAGCTGGCGGATCGCCTCCATGAACGGCAGCGATTCGATGTCGCCCACCGTCCCGCCAATCTCGCACAGGATGAAATCGTGATCGTCCTGCCCGGCCAGCGCGAATTCCTTGATCGCATCGGTCACGTGCGGGATCACCTGCACGGTTGCGCCCAGATAGTCGCCGCGCCGCTCCTTCGCGATGATATCGCGATAGACCCGGCCTGAGGTAATGTTGTCGCTCTGCCGCGCGGAAACGCCGGTGAAGCGCTCATAGTGGCCAAGGTCGAGATCGGTCTCGGCCCCGTCGTCGGTCACATAGACCTCGCCGTGCTGATACGGGCTCATCGTGCCCGGATCGACATTGAGATAGGGATCGAACTTGCGAATGCGGACCTTGAACCCGCGCGCCTGCAGCAGAGCGCCGAGGCTCGCTGCCATGAGACCTTTTCCGAGCGAGGAGACCACGCCGCCGGTGATAAATATGTACCGCGCCATGGGAGTCGGGCCTTAATCGGTGAAGTGGATTCGATGCAAGCGATTTGGACTGCGGAAACCTCCGCAATCCACAATCGCACGATTTAGGTGGATTATTCGGTCGCGCCGGAGAGCGGATCGGTCGGGGTCGCCGGTGCCGGTTGCGCAGGCGCGCCGAGCGGATCGCCCGTCGGAGCGAGCGGATCGACCGGAGCCGCGGGAACCACGGTGCGATCTAGCGTTGAGCTGATTTCGTCACCGCCGGTGGTTTCTACTGCGACAGCGGCAAGCGCTATCGAAAGAACGACGAAAAGGATCGCCAGCCAGCGGGTCGAGCGGGTGAGGAAGTCAGCCGCGCCGCGCGCGCCCATCAGCCCGCCGGGGCTGCCGCCGATGCCCAAACCACCGCCTTCGGAGCGTTGCATCAGGATCACGCCCACCAATGCGGCGGCGACGATCGCCTGGACGACGGTCAGGAACAGGAATAGCGACATATTCATCTACTTTCGGTTGCTGGCCCGCATTTAGGGCCGCGAAGCGTATTGGACAAGAGCAGCGCGCGGGAGCCGATCAGCCTTCGTGCGCGTCACCCGCCGCCAGTGCAATGCCCATGAAGCTGTCGGCCGTCAGGCTGGCGCCGCCAACCAGCGCACCGTTCACTTCGTCGGCAGCAAGGATAGCCTTGGCGTTGTCAGGCTTGACCGAGCCGCCATAGAGGATGCGCACCGCGCTGCCCTGCTCTTCGCCATAGAGCGAAACGAGCAGCTTGCGGATTTCGCGATGCATCTCGGAAATGTCGTCGGTCGTGGCATTGTTGCCGGTGCCGATCGCCCAGATCGGTTCGTAAGCAACGGTCAGCCGCTCACCCGCATCGGCCATTTCGGGAAGCGAGGCCTTGAGCTGGCCGGTGACGAACTGGATCGCCTTGCCACCGTCGCGGGTCGATGCGTCTTCGCCGCAGCACATGATCACGCGCATGCCCGCGTCGAGCGCGGCCTGCGCCTTTTCACGCACCAGAGCATTGCTTTCGCCATGGCCCACGCGCCGCTCGCTATGGCCGACGATCACGAATTTCGCCCCGGCATCGGCCAGCATTGTGGCCGAAATGTCACCAGTGAAGGCGCCATCGGTGCCCGGATGGCAATCCTGCGCGCCCACTCCGATCTGCTCCACTTCGCGGTGAACCGCGTGGATCAGCGTGTAGGGAGGCGCCAGCGCGACTTCGACCTTCATGTGCCGCTGCGCCGCACGATCGATCGCGCGCGCTTCGGACAGCATCGCGCGTGTGCCGTTCATTTTCCAATTGCCAACAATATAGGGCCTGCCGGCCATCTCGTATTCCTGTCTGTTGCGAATCCAGCCCCTAGATATAGGGTCTGCAGGGCGGGCCCCGCTAGCCGACCTTTCCAATCCAGTCAAAACCGTTTGTCACCTGTTGCGGCAAGACCTCAGGGCCGATAAAGCGCACGCCGATAGTCACTTCCCCGCATCCCTGCGGGAACAGCAGTCGCGGACCCCGTCTTTCATGATCACCTTCTTTCGCCAGTTCTTCGGTTCCAAGCTCGGCCTTGGCCTGACCCTCGGCTTCCTTGCCCTGATCGCCTTCGCCTTCGCCAGCAGCGATGTCGCGAATACCGGCACCTTCGGCGGCGTCTCCGGTGGCGACCGCGTGGCCGTGGTCGGCAGCGAGAAGATCGGCACCGCCGACTTCTTCCGTTCGGCCAATTCGGCGATGGACCAGGTCCGGCAGGAGAATCCCACGATCACCATGGCCGGCTTCATCGCGCAGGGCGGGCTCGATGAAGTGCTCAAGCAGATGATCGATCGCTCCGCCGTCGGGGCCTATGCCGAGAAATACGGGATGCGCGCGGGCGCAAATCTTGTGAACAGCGAAATCCTGCAGATCGGCGCCTTCCGCGGGCCGGACGGCAATTTCAGCAATGACGCTTTCCAGGCGGCGCTGCGCCAACAAGGATTGAGCGAAGCTATCGTGCGCCGCGACCTGGCCGACAGCCTGCTCGCACGCCAGATCTTCGTCCCCGCACTCAGCGGCGTGCAAATGCCGCAGAAGATGGCGATGCGTTATGCCGCGCTGCTGCGTGAACGCCGCGAAGGCACCGTGGGCTTCATCCCGAGTGCGGTATTCGCACCGACCGGCGAGCCCAGTGCCGCGCAGCTCGATGCCTTCTACAAGGCAAACCGCGCGAATTATGTCCTGCCTGAGCGGCGAGCCCTGCGCTATGCGACCTTTGGCGTCGACAGCCTCGATAGCAGCATCACCCCCACAGCTGCCGAAATCGCCGCGCGCTACGAGCGCGACAAGGCGCAGTATTCCGCACGCGAAGACCGTACCTTTACCCAGCTGATCGTGCCGACCCAGGATGCCGCAAACGCGCTGCGCCAGAGGGTGGCGGCAGGCGCATCGCTCGACGCGGTTGCGCGCGAAGCAGGCTTCAGCACATCCCGGATCGGGCCGATGGATCAGGCCGCCTATGCCAATCTCGCCGGAGCCGATGTTGCTGCGGCAGCTTTTGCTGCGCCGCGCGGACAGGTAGCGGCACCTGCGCGCAGCACTTTGGGCTGGTACGTCGTGCGGGTCGACAATGTGAACCGGATCGCCGAACGCTCGATCGCTTCGGTTACACCGGAAATCACTGCCGCATTGCTGGTAGAGAAGCGCGCCGCGGCCCTCGCCGACCTGAGCGCAAGGATCGAAGAGCAGATCGACGGCGGTGTCGCGTTTTCGGAGATTGCCCAGCAGCTTGGAGTGCAGGCCAGCGATACTCCCCCGCTCACTGCGGACGGGCGCGTGTTCGGCAATCCGAGCCAGTCGATCGCGCCGCAATTGCGCGGGGCATTGGGCACAGCCTTCCAGATGGATGAAGGCGAGCCGCAACTGGCAGAGCTGGAACGCGGCGCGAACTACATCATCTTCGAAGTGTCCGAAATCACTCCCTCGGCCGCTGCGCCGCTGGCCGATATCCGCCAGCGCGTCGTGGTCGACTGGCGCCTTTCGGAAGGCGCCAAGAAGGCACGCGAAGCGGCCGATCGCGTGCTGGGCCGGATGAAGGGCGACACCACGCTTGCCGCCGCGCTTGCGGGAGAAAAGGTCGCCCTGCCGCCGGTCGACAACGTCAGCCTCAACCGTGAGGAGCTGCTGGCGCAGGGGCAGCAGATCCCGCCAGCGCTCGCATTGCTGTTCAGCATGGCCGAAGGCAGCACCAAGCGGCTCGAGGCACCCAACAATCTTGGCTGGTTCGTGGTCGATCTCGCCAATATCGAGACACCCGAAGTCGCCGCCAACGATCCGCTGATCGTTGCTGCGCGGCAGCAATTGCGCGGCGCGATCGGCGACGAATTGTCCGCGCAGCTGACAATGGCAATGCGGGCCGAACTCGGGGTCGAAACCAACCAGGCAGCGGTCGACGCAGTGCGGCGCCAGCTCACCGGCGAAAACTGAGGGAGCGGGGCGTTTGCCATACGCCACGCGAACGCACCTACCGGCTAATGCCGCCGCAGCAAGCGAGGCGCTTGCCGCTGGCAAGCCTGCCCTCGTCTGGCGCAAGGTTATTGCGGACACGGAAACGCCCGTTGGCGCAGCTGCCAAGCTGATCGAGCCGGAACGCGGCGATTTCCTGCTCGAATCGGTCGAAGGCGGCGAAGTGCGCGGGCGTTACAGCCTGCTCGGGCTCGATCCCGACCTGGTGTTCCGCGCCAGTGGTGACGAGGCCGAGATCAACGGGCAGTGGCAACATGACCGCGCCGCATTCAGCCCCTGCGAATCGGGCAGCCTCGCTTCCTTGCGCGCGCTGGCTGATGCCTGCCGTATCGATGTGCCGGAGGAACTGCCGCCTGCGCTCGCGTGCCTCGTCGGCTATTTCGGCTTCGAAACCGTCGGGCTGGTGGAGGACCTCCCGCGTGCCCCGGCAAGCCCGCTCCAATTGCCCGACATGCTGTTCGTGCGCCCCACCCTTATCTTCGTGTTCGACGGGCTGACCGACACGCTCTTTGCAATCGCACCGATCTGGCAGGCAGCCGATCCGGCAACGGCAATCGAGCGTGCGGGCGAGCGGATCGACGAAGCGCTACTTCGCCTGGGAAGCGCCGCCACACCGCGCAGCAAGGCCGCCGACCTGCCCGAAATGGCGCTCGAACCGGTAATGGCGGCGGACGATTACAAGGCCATGGTGCTCCGCGCGAAGGAATACATCACTGCGGGCGACATCTTCCAGGTCGTGCTGGCGCAGCGTTTCACCTGCCCCTTCCCGCTCCCGCCGATCGAACTCTACCGCGCTCTGCGGCGCGTGAACCCTTCGCCCTTCCTCTATTTCCTCGACCTGCCCGGATTCGCGGTGGTCGGCTCCAGCCCCGAAATACTCGTGCGCGTAAGGCACGGCGAGGTCACGATCAGGCCCATTGCCGGCACGCGCCCGCGCGGTGCAACTCCGGCCGAGGATGTCGCCAACGAGGCCAGCCTGCTTGCCGATCCCAAGGAGCGCGCAGAACACCTCATGCTGCTCGATCTCGGGCGCAACGATGTCGGCAGGGTCGCGGCGCGCGGCACTGTGGCCGTTACCGATAGCTTCACCATCGAACGCTACAGCCATGTGATGCATATCGTCAGCAATGTCGTGGGCCAGCTCGATCCGTCGCGCGACGCCATCGATGCCCTGTTCGCAGGTTTCCCTGCAGGGACAGTCAGCGGCGCACCCAAGATCCGCGCGTGCCAGATCATTGCCGAGCTGGAACCTGAAGCGCGCGGGGCTTACGCCGGGGGCGTCGGCTATTTCGCGCCGGACGGTTCGGTCGATAGCTGCATCGTGCTGCGCACCGCGGTCGTGAAGGACGGGGTAATGAACGTGCAGGCTGGTGCCGGGATCGTGGCCGACAGCGAGCCGGAATACGAACTGGCCGAATGCAAGGTCAAGGCAGGCGCGCTGATCGCTGCGGCGCGCGAAGCGGCGCGTGTCGCCAGCGAACCGGGGTTCGGACAATGAATGGATCGACCATGAAGATTTTCGCACGCATGATTCGCTCGCTGGCGCTGCTTGTCGGACTGGCCCTGGCAATTCCGCTGCAGGCAGAGGACTGGGTCGCCAAGGCCCAACAGCACACGATCGAGCTGCCCGATTTCACCTTCCACACTGGCGAAAGGCTGCCTTCGGTGAAGATGCATGTCTACACGCTGGGCACGCCGCAGCGCGACAGCGAAGGCCGCGTCACCAATGGAATCCTGCTGCTTCACGGAACGGGCGGTAACGGCACATCGTTGCTGGCCCCGCATTTTGGCGACGAGCTGTTTGGCGAAGGCCAGCTGTTCGATATCGGCAAATATTACATCATCTCGCCCGACAACCTTGGCCATGGGGAAAGCTCCAAGCCCAGCGACGGGCTGAAGGCGCAATTCCCGCGTTATGACTACAGCGACATGGTGCTGGCGCAGCATCGCATGCTGACCGAAGGCCTCGGCGTCGACCGGCTCTATCTCGTGCTCGGCACGTCGATGGGCTGCATGCATAGCTTCGTTTGGGGGCCAGCCTATCCCGGCTTCGTCGAACGTTTCGTGCCCTTGGCCTGCAATGCGATCGAGATCGCCGGGCGCAACCGCATGTTCCGCCAGATGATCATCGACGGCTTCAGGAACGATCCGGAATATCACGGCGGCGACTATGCCGATGGTTCGGCGCTTCGCACAGGCCAGGCGACCAATGCCAACATCCTCCTGCTTGCTGGCAGCAATCCCTATCGCATGCAGGCAGAGCTGCCGACCCGCGATGCCGCCGTGGAGGCGCTTCATCGCGCGCAAAAGGCCATCGCCGCGCGCAATGTCGACCCCAATGACTCGATCTACCAGCTCGACAGTTCGCGCAATTACAACCCTGCGCCGCAACTGCACTTGATCACTGCGCCCGTGCTATGGATCAATTCGACCGACGATTTCATCAATCCGCCGGGACTTGGCGACCCTGAAGCGCTGGCGCAACAGATGCCGCATGCACGCTTCGTGCTGATACCGGCTTCGGCGGAAACCTATGGCCACGGCACACACAGCCGCCCGAAACTCTGGAAAGCGGAACTCGAACGTTTCCTGTCGGAAAACCCCTGAGGCTGATACAGGTCGAACTCGGATTATGATGCGAACTGCTGCCCTCATTGCCCTGCCTCTGGCGCTAACTGCCTGCGAAATGCAGGGCGGCGATCCCGTCACGCGCACCGAAATCGGCCCCAAATCCGAAGAGCGTGTGCAGCTGCGGCGGCAGGCTTCGGCCTGCGAGGTGGCAGTTTTCGAAGGCGTGCCGCTGACACATTGCGTGGCCGACCCGGCGAAGCACGAGATTTCCGCCGTGCTCGCCGATCCGCAGGGCACACCGTATCGCTCGCTCAAGACCTATGGGGCCGCCCTTGGCCAGCAGGCTTCAATTGTCGCATTCGCCACCAATGGCGGGATGTTCGACGCAGAGGGCCAGCCTATCGGCTACTACGTCGAACGGGGCGAACGCCTGAAGGAACTCAATCGCGAGGACGGGTCAGGCAATTTCTATCTGAAGCCCAATGGCGTGTTCTACGGCACGGCCGGGAAGTGGGAAGTCAGGACGGCCGACGATTTCTACTCCAACGTAGGCGACCGGCCGCAATTCGGCACGCAATCCGGCCCGATGCTGGTAATCGGCGGGGAACTACACCCCGAAGTCCAGGATGACGGCCCGTCGCGCACGATCCGCAATGGCGTGGGGGTCGACGCAGAAGGAAAAGCGCATTTCGTGATTTCGGAAGCACCAATCAGTTTCGGCCAGCTCGCCCGCTATTTCCGGGACGAGCTCAAGACCCCGAATGCGCTCTATCTCGACGGGAGCGTTTCGGCGCTGTGGGACCCGGTAACCGAACGCCTCGACGAAGGGCCTTCGGTTGGCCCGCTGCTGGTCGTGACGAAGAAGGACTAGGCATGAAGTATTCGCGTACGCTCTATCCCGAAATCGAGCCCTATGCGACCGGCATGCTCGATGTGGGCGATGGGCATGTGATCTATTGGGAGCGCTGCGGCACGCCCGGCGCAAAGCCTGTGGTCTTCCTCCACGGAGGTCCGGGCTCGGGCTGCAGTTCGGGCCAGCGCAGGCAGTTCGATCCGGAACTCTACGATATCCTGCTGTTCGACCAGCGCGGATGCGGACGCTCGACGCCCTTTGCCTGCCTCGAGCACAATACCACCTGGCACCTCGTCGCCGATATCGAGCGCCTGCGCGAAATGTGCGGGCATGAACGCTGGATGGTGTTCGGCGGCAGCTGGGGCTCCACCCTGTCGCTCAGCTATGCCCAGACGCACCCGGAGCGCGTCACCGAATTGGTGTTGCGTGGTATCTTCCTGTCACAGCAGAGCGAGCTCGACTGGCTGATGAAATATGGCGCGAGCGAGCTTTATCCCGAGCAATGGGAAAGTTTCGTCGGGCTGATCCCCGAAGACGAGCGTGACGATTTGACCGAGGCCTATCATCGCCGCCTCACCAGCGACGACCATGCGGTCCAGCTCGCTGCAGCCAAGGAATGGAGCATGTGGGAAGGCGTTACCGTCACCCTGTTGCCCGATCCGGCGATGCTTGAGGAGTTCACCGAGGACCAGCATGCGATCGCGATCGCCCGGATCGAGAACCACTATTTCCGTCACAAGTGCTGGCTTGAGGAAGGCCAGCTGCTCAAGAACGCTCATCGGCTCAAGGGCATCCCCGGCGTCATCGTGCAGGGGCGGCATGACTGCTGCACGCCTCCTGCCGCGGCCTGGGCGCTCAAGCAGGCCTGGCCCGAAGTCGAGCTGCAGATCGTGCCCGATGGCGGGCATCTCTACACCGAGCCGGGGATCACCGACGGGCTGGTCCGCGCGACCGATCGCTTCGCCGGGAAAACCGCCTGATAGCAAAACTGTCTTGATCGCCGCCGCCCAAACGGCGATGGCCTGCCCGCAATGATCCTGGTTATCGACAATTACGACAGCTTCACCTTCAACCTGGTCCATTATCTGATGGAACTGGGGGCCGAGGTGCGGGTGGAACGCAATGACGCGCTGAGCGCCGCCGATGCGATCCGCACCAATGCCGCCGGTTTCCTGATCTCGCCCGGACCGTGCACCCCCAACGAAGCGGGGATCAGCCTCGACCTCGTCGCCGCCTGCGCCGATGCGAGCAAGCCGCTGCTGGGCGTGTGCCTTGGGCACCAGTCGATCGGTCAGCATTTCGGCGGAACGGTGCAGCGCGGCGGGCTGATGCATGGCAAGACCTCACCGGTCAGCCATGACAACAGCGGTGTGTTCGAAGGCGTCCCCTCGCCCTTCACCGCCACGCGCTATCATAGCCTCGTGGTCGAAAACCCGCCCGAAGAGCTGATCGTGAACGCCACTTCGGACGACGGTTTCACCATGGGCTTCCGCCATCGCGAATTGCCGATCCACGGGGTGCAGTTCCACCCTGAAAGCATCGCGACCGAGCATGGCCATGACATGCTGGCCAATTTCCTGCGGATCTGCGCCATGGATGCGAGGCTGCCAGCATGAGGCACCTCCCCCTCGCCGTTCCGCATATGAGCGAAACCGAGGCCGAAGAGGTCTTCGGCTGGATCCTCGACGGCGAAGCGAGCGAAGAGGAGATCGCGCGCTTCCTGCTGGCGATGACCGACCGCAGCGAAACCGCCGAAGAAATCGCAGGCGCCGCCCGCGCGCTGCGTGCCCGGCTGATCCCGGTTGCTGCGCCCGAAGGCACGGTCGACTGCTGCGGCACCGGCGGTGACGGGCACCACTCGCTCAACGTCTCGACCGCGGTAAGCCTTGTCGTCGCGGCGTGCGGAGTCCCGGTCGCAAAGCACGGCAACCGCGCCGCTTCATCCAAGGCAGGCGCGGCCGATACGCTCGAGGCGCTCGGGCTTGACATGGACGCAGCCGGGCGCACAGCCGAAAAGACACTCGGCGAGATCGGCATCTGCTTCCTCTTCGCGAAGAACCACCACCCGGCGATGGGGCGTATCCAGCCCATTCGCCAGAAGCTGGGTAAGCGCACGATCTTCAACCTGATGGGCCCGCTGTCGAACCCCGCCGGGGTCAAGCGCCAGCTGATCGGGATCGCACGCCCCGGCTATGTGCCGATCTATGCCGATGCGAAGGCGCGGCTGGGCACCGAGCGCACCTTCATCGTTTCGGGCGACGAGAGCATCGACGAGCTGAGCCTCGCGGGCGGCAACGAACTGGCCGACGTGACCGGCAATGATTTCGAGATGCGCCGTGTCTCCGCCGACATGGCTGGCTTGGAAAATGCGCCGGTGGAAGCGATCCGCGGCGGCGATCCGGCACACAATGCCAAGGCGCTCAAGGCGCTGCTCGATGGCATGCCCGGCGCCTATCGCGATGCCGTGCTCTTCAACGCGGCGGGCACGCTGATCGTTGCAGGCCGGACCGAAGACTGGCGCGAAGGCGCCGCCATGGCCGCTGAAGCGCTCGACAGCGGCAAAGCCGCGCACTTGCTCGCGCGCTGGATCGAATTGGCCAAGTGAACGCCACGATGAACAAGCTTCAGGAAATCTGCGCCACCAAGCGGATCGAAGTCGCCCAGCGTCGCGCCGAACGCTCCGCCACCGCGCTCGACCATGCCGCTGCCGGGCAATCTGCGCCGCGCGGTTTCGAGGCTGCTCTGCGAGCAAAGGCGGAGAGCGGCTTTGCCCTGATCGCGGAGATCAAGAAGGCATCGCCTTCCAAGGGGCTGATCCGGGCGGATTTCCAGCCCGCCGCCCATGCCCGCGCCTACCAGCAAGGCGGCGCGGCCTGCCTCTCGGTGCTCACCGATGCGCCCTATTTCCAGGGGCACGAGGATTTCCTGGTCGAAGCGCGCGGCGCCTGCGAATTGCCCGTGCTGCGCAAGGATTTCATGGTCGACCCGTGGCAGGTTGCTGAAGCCCGCAGCATCGGGGCAGATGCGATCCTGATCATCGTCGCAGCGCTGGAAGATACGGAAATGGCCGAAATCGAAGCTGCCGCGCTCGAACGCGGGATGGACGTGCTGGTCGAGGTTCACGACGAAGCCGAAATGGAGCGCGCCGCGCGCCTCAAATCCCGGCTGATCGGCGTCAACAATCGCGACCTGCGCAGCTTCGTAACCGACCTTGCGATTACAGAGCGGCTTGCCCCGCTTGCCCCCGAAGGCACGCTGCTGGTCGGCGAAAGCGGGATCAATTCGCATGTGGACTGCCAGCGGCTCGCCCTATCGGGCGTGCGCACCTTCCTGGTGGGCGAAAGCCTGATGCGGCAGGACGATGTCGAGGCAGCCACGCGGGCGCTGCTCGAAGGTTGAACTGTCCTACACGCAGAGTTTGCGGCATAGGTGAGCGGATGAAGCTCCGCCCCGCCCACTCCATGTCGCCTCTTGCGGCCATGTTTCGGGCAGGCGGTTTTTTATATCCTGAACTATGTCGCATGTGTCGCATGGCTCGACTGTCCGATCCGCAAGGAACCAATCCATGAGCAAGCGCCTGACCCATATCGACGAAGCTGGCGAAGCTCGAATGGTCGATGTCGGTGCCAAGCCGGCCACGGCGC
Organism: Altererythrobacter sp. Z27; assembly: GCF_052683155.1. Taxonomy (NCBI): domain Bacteria; kingdom Pseudomonadati; phylum Pseudomonadota; class Alphaproteobacteria; order Sphingomonadales; family Erythrobacteraceae; genus Altererythrobacter; species Altererythrobacter sp. Z27. Next base: position 753,733 of record NZ_JBQYMC010000001.1, read on the forward strand.
GCATGGCCAGGGCTGGCGGATACATTCGCATGAATGCGCAGGCTCTCGCAGCGATAAAGGCCGGTAACGCGCCCAAGGGCGACGTTCTCGGCACGGCGCGGATCGCCGCGATCATGGCCGCCAAGAAGACCGGCGAGCTGATCCCGCTGTGCCACCCGCTCGCTGTCGACGCGGTCGATGTCGACTTCGCCTATGAGAGTGACGGCATCCGCGTAACCGCCACTGCTTCGCTTACCGGCAAGACCGGGGTGGAAATGGAAGCGATGGTCGCCGCGTCGGTCGCGCTGCTGACGATTTACGACATGGCCAAGGCGCTGGATAAGGGCATGGCGATCGGTTACGTGCGCCTGCTTGAAAAGACCGGCGGAAAGTCGGGGCATTGGGTCGCCGATTGACCGATAGCCCTGCCCTCACGCTTGAAGAAGCGCAGACGCGGGTGCTCGCGCTGGCGCCGGCAGTGCCGGTCGAACGGGTCGCATCTGCTGAAGCGGTTGGGCGCTATCTGGCCGAAGATCTGGTTGCGCGGCGCACCCAGCCCCCGGCCGACCTCTCGGCGATGGATGGCTATGCGCTTTGCGGGATCGGCAGTTGGCGGATCGTCGGCGAAAGCCGCGCGGGTGCTCCTTTCAGCGGCAAGTTGATGTGGGGCCAATGCGTACGCATTTCGACCGGGGCGCATATGCCCGCAGGTGCCGACCGCGTGCTGATCCGCGAAGACGCAGAACTGCTTCAGCCCGATCTCGTCACGACCTCGGAAAATCCCCTTCCCGGCCAGCATGTCCGCAAGCGCGGTTTCGACTTCGCAGAGGGCGGCAAGGTGCTCGCCGCAGGAACACGGATCGGCCCGGCGCAGCTCGCGCTGGCGATTAGTGCTGGGCATGGCGAGCTTCCGGTCCGCCGTGCGCCGCGCGTGGCCGTGCTCGACAGCGGCGACGAACTGGCAGTCGATCCAGCCAATTGCGGCGATCACCAGATTCCAGCGAGCAATGGGGCGATGATCGCGGCCATGCTGGGCGCGCTTGGCTGCGAAGTGCTGCGGATCGGACCGGTGGCGGACGATGCTGAGGCGCTGGCAGCTGCCCTGAAGAATGCGGAAGGCGCGGATATCCTTGTCACCTCCGGCGGCGCCTCGGTTGGCGATCATGATTTGATCCGCCCGGCGCTCGAAGCTTGGGGCGCCCGGATCGATTTCTGGAAGGTCGCGATGAAGCCGGGGAAGCCGGTTATGGTCGCGACGCGCGGTTCGCAGGTGATCCTTGGCCTGCCCGGCAATCCGGTGTCGAGCTTCGTCACTTGCTTCCACTTCGTGCTGCCGCTGGTGCGTGCGGCAATGGGCGCCTCCATGCCGCTTCCGCGCAAGGCGATGCTGGTGTCCGGAAGCGAATTGCCTGCCATTGGCGGCCGGCGCGAATTCCTGCGCGCTGTGTGGGATGGCGCAAAGGCAACGCCGGTCGATTCGCAGGATTCCTCCGCCCTCGCGTCGCTTGCCGCCGCAAACTGCCTGATCGACCGGCCTGCCGGGAGTGAGCGGATCGAAGCGGGAACATCTGTTCCGGCATACCTGTTGGAAAATGGCGGAATTGCTTGACTTGGCGAATCGGGTTGCCTAATTGTTCTACATTCGTTCACCATGTTCCGGTGGACGTGGAACAGGCGGCCAAGGGAGGTTTTCGCCATGCTGACTGCCAAGCAGCACGAACTCATCCGTTTCATTCAGCAGCGGCTTGAGGAAACGGGCATCTCGCCTTCTTTCGAGGAAATGAAGGAAGCGCTCGATCTCAAGAGCAAGTCAGGCGTGCACCGGCTGATTTCCGCTTTGGAGGAGCGTGGCTTCATTCGCCGCCTGGCCAATCGGGCGCGGGCGCTCGAAGTGATACGTATGCCGGAAGATGCCGTGCCTGCCGCCAAGCGCAGCGCACCTGCCAACGATCCCGTGTCGGTTGCGCGTTCAGCGCCGCCCGCCATGCGCGAACCTGCCAATGACGTGATCGAGATCCCGCTGCATGGCCGCATTGCCGCCGGCGCGCCGATCGAAGCGCTCGAAGGGCAGGCTAGCATGCCGGTTCCTGCCGCTTTGCTGGGCCCGGGCGAGCATTACGCGCTCGAAGTATCGGGCGACTCGATGGTGGAAGCGGGCATTTTCGACGGCGACTATGCGCTGGTGCGCCGCACCGACACCGCGCGCGACGGCGAGATCGTGGTCGCGCTGGTGCGCAACGAGGAAGCGACGCTCAAGTACCTGCGCCGCGTGAACGGGATGATCCAGCTCGATCCTGCCAACGGGGCCTACGAGCCGCAGGTCTATCGGCCTGACGAAGTGGTGGTTCAGGGCAAGCTCGCGGGCCTGCTGCGCCGTTACCACTGATTGACGTGATTGCGCGCCGGGCACTGTCCCCCAATTTGTCAGCTAGCTCCCCGGCTAGTCCCGACGCCCGGCGCGCCACCATCCATGCTCACCCTGATGGTCTGCGACCCTCCGGATTGCCTCGTCTTCGAGCACGATCGCGATGCCGCCAGAGCGCTGCAGGAAGCGCCGGTCGGCCTTGAGCCAGCGGGGTCGGCATGATCGGGGAAGCCATCGGTCGGCCACTACGATATCCGCCCGCTCGCATGCTGCGGCCAGCGCGCGCTCTTCGATCTGCAACTTGTTTCGGGCGAGCAACAGGCTCCAACTGCGCCCTCCCCGCTCGATCGAGGCAACGCAAAAGTCCGCGCTGCAACGCGCGCCCGGCCAGTCGGCGAGCAGGACGGGCTCGGCCTCCACGCCAACCAGTTCCAGCAGATTGTCGCGCGTGTAACTCGAACGGCTGTCACGCAGGGTGACAAGTCGCGTCCCCTCACCATCCTTGCCGGGCACCGTGATCCCGACATGTCGTCCGTCGCCTGAGATCAGGACGTCGGGCACTGGGGTGGCGACGAAGAAAGCGGTCGCGATGGCAGCGGGAACCAGTCCCAGCAACCGCCGCTTGCCTTTCCAGAGCGCCAGCCACAACCCGCCCGCTATGAACATGGCGAACGTAAGCCCGCCCATCTGCGGCATCAGCTTGACCGCCCCCGGTTGCGCAGCGGTCCAATGCGCTATCGCGAGGAGCAGTTCGAGCGATTGGCCAACGAGCCACCACAGCGGCGCACCCAGCCCCACTAGGTCGAACAGCAGGGCAATCGCGATCAGCGGCATGGTGATGAAGGTTACCAGCGGGATCGCGACAACGTTGGCAAAGGCGCCATAGACCCCTGCACGATGGAAATGGAACAGCACGATCGGCATCAGGGCGATCTCGATCACCAGCCCTGTAACGAGGAGCATTCCCCCTCGTCGCCCTACCCAGGCCAGCCAACCCTCTTCGCGCGGCGCGAGAAATGCCTTCACCGGGGCACTGTTGTGCAGAGCAACGATTGCGATCACCGCGGCAAAACTCATCTGGAAACTGGGACCTACAAGCGCCTCCGGCCAAACCAGCATCACTGCAAATCCGGCCAGGGCAATCATCCGCAAGGACAGCGGATCACGCCCCAACGCAAGGGCAACGAGCACCAGCAATGCGGCGATACAGCTCCGTACTGTTGGCACTTCGGCACCTGTCAGCAAAGTATAGCCGATCCCCGCCAGCGCTCCGATTGCAGCCGCCGCGATGGGCAGGCGCACCCTCAACGCGAGCGCCGGCCACAGGGCAAGAAGCTTCAGCGCCAGCAAATAGGCACCGCCAATCACCGCGCTCACATGCAGGCCGCTGATTGAAAGCAGATGGGTGAGCCCGGCATCGCGCATCGCATCTTCATCGGCCACGGCGATCGCGCCCCGGTCCCCGCTTGCAAACGCTGCGGCAATACTCCCGGGAGCACCGGAAAGGTGGCTTCGAACATGCCCGGACAGCGCACGCTGGACAGACGCCAACCCGCCCTCCTCTGGGGGTGCCGGCTGCACGACCTCGATGGCCCCCATCGCACTGCCGGTTGCAGAAAGGCCCTGGAACCAGGCCGCTCGCGCGAAATCGTAACTTCCCGGAAGCATCGGCGGGGCAGGTGGCATCAACCTCGCGCGCATCCGCAAGATCGCACCTTCGGCAATACGGGCATCCACCTGCTCGATCGGCACATTGATACGCAGCTTTCGCGCCTCGCCGGTCTCTGCGTCGCGCACTGCTAAAATCAGGCGGACACGGTCCTCAGCCGGTCGGTCCTCGCGTTCGAGCACATAACCCTGCAAGCGCTCGACGCGCGGATAGTCGATCGCATGCGCGCCAACTGCTTCGGAGCGCATCCAGACCACTGCAATCCCTGCGGCAAAAAACAGACCAATCGCCACCAATGACTGGCGCAAATGAGCCCTGCTGGCTCCACTGGCGGCCATTCCGTCGCGCCACAATGCCGCTCCAGCCAAGGCCAGCAAGAGGCCAGCGCCAATACCCGCGCTCCACTGCCACGGCGTATCGAGAACAAACCATGACGCGATGCCCAAGGCAAACACCACGGCCAGCCATGGCCCCCGATCGAACCCGGCGCTGGCCAGAAATTGCTCGGCATTCTCCACGAGACTGGACATGCGCGGCACCTTGCGCCAATGGCGCTGCACTGCAGCATCGCCGGCAACGGCTCCATCCGCTATCGGTACCACGGGCGTATGGGGCGTCGCCATCCAGGCATTTGAAAGGAATCAGAGACTTATGGCAAGCGAAAGCGGCGCGCGGACCGATGCAGTGGTCACCCGCTTTGCCCCTTCACCAACCGGTTTCCTTCATATCGGCGGCGCGCGTACCGCGCTGTTCAACTGGCTGTTCGCTCGCCACCATGGCGGCAAGACGCTGCTGCGGATCGAGGATACCGATCGCAAGCGCTCCACCCAGGAAGCTATCGACGCCATTCTCGACGGGCTGGACTGGCTTGGGCTCGACTATGACGAAGCCCCGGTGTTCCAGTCGGAACGCGGCTCGCGCCATGTCGAAGTGGCTGAAAAGCTGCTTGAGCACGGCTTCGCCTATAAGTGCTACGCGACGCAGGAAGAGCTTGAAGAGATGCGCGCCGCACAGCGCGCCGCCAAGCAGCCAATCCGTTATGACGGGCGTTGGCGCCACCGCGACGCATCCGAAGCTCCGCTGGGTACGCCCTTCGTCGTTCGCCTCAAAACGCCTGAAGAAGGCGAAACGACAATCGAGGACAAGGTCCAGGGCAGCGTCACCGTCCGCAACGAAGAGCTGGACGATTACATCCTGCTGCGTGCGGATGGAACGCCCACCTACATGCTCGCAGTCGTCGTCGACGATCACGACATGGGCGTAACCCACATCATTCGCGGCGACGATCACCTCAATAACGCTTTCCGCCAGCTCCCCATCTATCGCGCAATGGAGCAGATCGAAGGCGGATGGCCCGATCCGATCTACGCACATATCCCGCTGATCCACGGTTCTGACGGTGCAAAACTGTCGAAACGGCACGGCGCGCTTGGCGTCGAGAGTTACCGCGACGAGATGGGTATCCTGCCTGAAGCCCTGTTCAACTACCTCCTCAGGCTCGGCTGGGGCCATGGCGACCGCGAAGAGTTCACCCGCGAGGAAGCGATCGAAGCGTTCGACATCGACGGCGTGGGCAAGAGCGCCTCTCGCTTCGACCTCAAGAAGCTCGAACATCTGAATGGCCATTACATCCGGCAGGCAGACGATGCCCGCCTGGCGGATATCTGCGCGCCGATGATCGGAAGGGATGTCGATCTCGATCTTCTCACCCGGGCCATGCCAGTTCTCAAAGTTCGCGCAAAGAACCTTCTGGAACTGGCTGAAGGCGCGGCCTTTTTATTCAGGAAGCGCCCTCTCGAACTGACCGAAAAGGCAGCCGAGCTGCTGGATGGCGATGCCCGCCAGCGTCTTGGGCTGCTTTCGGCGCGCCTCAAGGCGGAAAATAGCTGGACAATCGAGGCTCTCGAAGCCACTACGAAAGCATTCGCCGAGGAGCTTGAACTGGGCCTCGGCAAGCTCGCGCAGCCTTTGCGCGCGGCCCTTACCGGAACGACGACCTCGCCCGGTATCTTCGATGTTCTGGTCCTTCTGGGACGGGAAGAAGCGTTGGCACGGATCGACGCGCAGGCGGCTGCAGCGGGCTGACGGCACGCAGGGCCAGCGAGCGCAGGATTGAAGGAGAATTACGTTGGCGGACAAGAACGCAAAGCTTGAACTGGGGGGTCAGACCTACGAGTTCCCCGTCCTTGAAGGTAGCGTGGGCCCGGATGTCATCGATATCCGCAAGCTTTACGGCCAGACCGGCGCCTTCACCTTCGATCCGGGCTACAAATCGACTGCGAGCTGCGAAAGCGCGCTGACTTATATCGACGGTGACGAAGGTGTCCTGCTCCACCGCGGATACCCGATCGGCCAGTTGGCCGAGCATTCCTCCTTCATGGAAGTCGCCTATCTGCTGCTGAACGGCGAACTGCCCAAGTCCGACCAGCTCGACGATTTCACTTACACCATCACCCGCCACACCATGCTGCACGAACAGCTGTTGCAGTTCTATCGTGGCTTCCGTCGCGACGCGCACCCGATGGCTGTGATGTGCGGCGTGGTCGGGGCGCTTTCTGCCTTCTACCACGACAGCACCGACATTTCGGACCCCCAGCAGCGCAAGATCGCCAGCCACCGCCTGATTGCCAAGATGCCGACGATCGCTGCGATGGCCTACAAGTACTCGATCGGCCAGCCCTTCATCTATCCGGACAATTCGCTGTCCTACACGGGCAACTTCCTGAAGATGACCTTCGGCGTGCCCGCTGAGGAATATGAAGTGATCCCGGCGGTCGAACGCGCGATGGACCGCATTTTCATCCTGCATGCCGACCACGAGCAGAATGCTTCGACTTCGACCGTGCGCCTCGCCGGTTCTTCGGGTGCGAACCCGTTCGCCTGCATCGCCGCCGGCATCGCTTGCCTGTGGGGTCCGGCCCATGGTGGCGCGAACGAAGCCGCGCTCAATATGCTCAAGGAAATCGGCACGCCCGATCGCATTCCGCACTATATCGAGCGCGCCAAGGACAAGAACGACCCGTTCCGCCTGATGGGCTTCGGCCACCGCGTCTACAAGAACTACGATCCGCGCGCGACGGTTATGCAGAAGACCGTGCGCGAAGTGTTCGATGCGCTGAAGGTCAAGGACCCGCTGTTCGAAACCGCCCTCCGTCTCGAAGAAATCGCCCTGAGCGACGACTACTTCATCGAGAAGAAGCTGTTCCCGAATGTCGACTTCTACTCGGGCATCATCCTGTCGGCGATCGGCTTCCCCACCACCATGTTCACCGCGCTGTTTGCGCTGGCCCGCACGGTTGGCTGGGTTGCCCAGTGGAACGAAATGATCTCCGATCCAGGCCAGGTAATCGGCCGCCCGCGCCAGCTTTACACCGGCCCGGCGCAGCGCGATTACGTGCCCGTCAGCCAGCGCTGAGCCATGGCGAAGCGTATCCTCAAGCTCGTCCTGCAGGTTTTCGGCGTTGCGCTGATCCTTTCGGGCGGGCTGTGGACGCTCCAAGGGCTCGGCATAGTGATGTGGCCGGCTGAAAGCTTCATGCTCGCTGACCGCAGCTGGGCCCTTTATGGCGGCATTACCGTGCTGGTGGGCGCGATACTGATCTGGGCTTCAGGCCGCATCCGCAGCTGAACTTGCGCGTGCCTGCTTTGTCACCTCAGTCTTTCGTAGGCAGCGACAGGATGAAGCAGGCGCCCTTCCCGGCTTCGCTCTCAACAAGCAATTCGCCGCCCATCGCCTGCGCAAGACGCCGCGAGATGTAGAGGCCCAGCCCCGAGCCGCCATCCCCGGATCGGCCGAGCCGCTCGAACTTCCCGAACACGCGCTCTTGCTGCTCGCGAGTAAGGCCCGGCCCCTGATCCCGCACAGACACACTCGCAGCGCCACCGCGCCACGGCCCGACTTCTATCTCTACCTGTGTGCCTTCGGGCGAATAATTGATCGCATTGCCCAGAAGGTTCAGCAGCACCTGCAAAACACGGCGCGCTTCGCCAGTGGCGGGAAATGCGCCAGCTTCGTCGGGCGCGACCAGGGAAATGTTCTTGGCCTGCGCCCGCGTCGCGAGCATGCCCGCTGCTTCGCGTGCCAGCTTGGCCAGATCGATTGCCTGCTTCGTTGTGCAGAAGCCCGGGGCCTCAACCGCTTCGAGATCGCCCAGATCGTCGAGCAAAGTCGAGAGATGCTTACCCGCCGCGACGATATCCCCGGCATAGCCCACATACTCCTCGCGCAATGGTCCGGCGAGCCGCGACTTGATTGTTTCGGCATTGGCGATGATCCGCGCCACCGGCTTGCTCAGCGCCGGGGTCAGCGCATCGCCGATCAGTCGGCTGTTGGCTTCATCACCTGACCCGTCGTCTTCTTGCGATAGTGGAACAGGCTGCTCAGCCACAAGCAGGAGTTCGAAGCCTCGTGGCACAATTTGGTCGGTCCCGAGCGGGATCAGGCGCGCGCGCCAATCGCGCAGCGACCCGGCGATACGACATTTGACTCCATCCAGCAGTCGCCAGTGAAGTGGCTGGCGGTGCGAAATTCCGATCAATTCAACATATTCGACCCATGGCTTTCCCGCCTGGGTCCGTGTCAGGCCGATCAGTTCGGCGAGGTCCGGAGCCGTACCTTCGCCCGCCAACAGCCGCTGATTGCCATCGAGCCTTGCCGAGAATTCCGCAGTCGCACGATCGATCGCATCCTGCCGCTCTGCAGTTTCGCGATCGTCTTCCGGAGCTGCGCCTTCACGACGCCAGTTCTCGATCAATATCTCGCACCCATCATTGCCCTCACCCGCTTGCGGATGGATACGGACAAAGCCGGATACGCGTGCATCGCCATCTTGCGCCGAGAACTCGCGCGCGATCCGCAACCCCATACAGCGGCCTTGCTGCACCAGTTCGAGCAGTTCGGGCACGGCCAACTTGCCGGGGATGCGCCCCCCACAGCGCTGCTGCAGTTCAGCCAAAGGTTGATCTGCAGTCATCAGGCGATCATCGCCGTCAGTCAGCCCGCGCGCGGCCAGAAGGGAGTGAGGTGCGACCATAAGATCAGCTGCTGCGCCCGGCAGCGGCACCCTTAAGCATCGCTACGGCCTGTTCCGGGGCAATATCCTCGATACCCTGAGGTACCGCCAGGTCGCGATGAATCACCACGAACTGACGTGCAATCGCCGCTGGCTTCAGACCACCGCTACGCAACGAAAGCGCCAAGCGGACAAGCTGGCGCTCATGGCATGACAGGATGGCCAGTTCGCGCGCCTGGCGCGAAGTGCGGGCCAGCGCAGTGGCGAACAGAGCGAGCCCTGCGTGTTCAAGGTCGAGCGCGGCACGAATTCCGCCAGAAAGCCCCCCGACAAGCCGCGTAAGCAGGCCAAGGCGGCTCACGCTTTCGTCATAACCGGCGCGCAAAGCCTGCTCAGCCCTGTCATAGGGTCCGGGCTCCGAAGCGGCGCACACTTTCCGGCCGAGTGCCAGCACTTCCAGAAGCAATTCGGAGGGTAGCTCACCCAACGGCATGTCCATCCGACGCTGCGCCTGCACGAAGCGCGCCTGAGCGCTCATGGCCGCCATTGCCAGCTCTGCGGTCGATTCGTCTGGGGATGCGATCAATTCCTGCAAAAGCGGTGTCAGCACCTGATCGATCGAGCCGTCTTGTTCGAGTCGCTCACCCAACAGGCTTTCCATTGCAATCGCGTAGCAGTGGCTCACAACGATGCCGCTCGCTGCCAGTCGCGCGGCCAAATCGACCTGCATCCCTTGCCCGGGCTGGCTGCCCTTGTCTCCAAATTCAGCATGTGCAGCAATGACTTGGCGGGAAATATCGCCCAACATGCCACGCATGCGGGCCAGTACATCCTCGCTCACCAGCGCCTGTCCGGGAGAGGCCAGCAAATGGCTCAACACAGGCGCGACGCCGGACAACGCAACATCCCCTCGCGCCAGCTCCCGGCGCAAGGCGTCGCCCGCCCGCATCTGATCCTGTGGGTCCATCACAGCCTCTTTCATCGCGTGCTTATAGCGCGGCATGGTTAAGCCAGCGTTATCTGCGATTTCCGACGGAAAAACAGGCAGAAGCCAAGCGTTGCCACGCAAAGCATGGCCATTATCTGCTCAAGCGAGCCGAACCATGCAGCAATCAGCAGCACAAGCGCCACGCTCGTTCGGTCGCGCCAGGCATTCTCCCATCTGGCCGGTGCCAAAGTCGCCACAAGCCGTAGCAGGCCGATCAGCATCAACGGCAAGAACAGACGATCCAATGCGTTGTAGGCCGTGGCCGGAAGGGCAAGCACCGCCAGCAAGGCGATATCGAGCAGGCTTTGCAGGTACCGTGCCCGGCTCTTGCCGTCGCCCGATCCGCGCATGCGAGCCTTCAACCGGGTCAGCGCCTCGCTGGAGGCGATGGCGAAACTGCCCGCAAGAAAGCTCGCGACAGCAGGGAAGGCATAATCATAGCCGGCGGAGGCGATCGCGCCGACAAGGCCGAGCGCACCCAGCCCCATGGCGATGGTGCCGCCGCGCTCCAATCCGTCGGGCGCGAGCGAGCGCGCCAGCCTCCGGCTTAATGCAAGGCCGGGCGCAGTCCATGACACCTGCTCCACGCTGCGATCGAGCAAGGTCTCTTCACGCTGTGCCAATGCCGCACGTTCGCGGACCAGCAACCAATCACCGCTCTCGAGTGCCTCCTCATCGAGGGGAATGAGCCGCGTACCTGCCTGCAAGGCAAGGCGAAGCAGCAAGGAGATTGCATCGCTATCTGGCGGCATATCAGCCAGTTGCTGGGCGATATTGGCACGGGTCACGATGATGCCACCCCATGCATGGCTGGCATCGATGCGTTCAAATCCAGCCTCGATCCCCGCATCGTCGGGCAAGGCAACGACCCCGCGCCCCTGCCCCAGCAGTTCCCGAACAAGCTCTCGATCCGCCACCAGCCCGTCGGCGATCACAACCAGCTCCTGGTCTGCCGTCAGCAAGCCAACCAGGGGCAGCGGGCCGCGAACCATATGGAATTCGAGCCCCAGATCCTCGACCTGTTCGCGTATTTCGTCGAGCTGCTCGCTTTCCGCCTCGGCCAGGCACACGATCCGCGAACAACCAAGGTCGCGCGCGAGATCGACCTGCCAGGAAAGCAGGAAGCGGCCGCCGAGGCGCTGGAAAGCGCGTGCACGCCCGCCCGGCGTCAGTTCAAGTGTCGATAGCAATGCGGTGCGCAAAGCGGCTGATCCCCCAATTCCGGTTGATCATCCATAGGCGGAGCGCAACCGCGCTGCCAAGCCGCAGTTTTTCGTTGGATCAGGCCTGTGCTGGCGCGCGCCAACCGAGGCGAACGATCGCCTGCTCGATTTCCCGCACCGCTCCGGGTTCGCCGGGCACCGCGCTCAACGCGGCTTCTGCGGCCTCCAGCAGTTCTTCTGCATGAAAGCTTGCGGCAAGACCCTTGAGGCGCATGGCTGCAACCTGCCAATTCCCGTCGCAGCGCGCGCGCCGCAACAAGTCGAGCTGGCGTTCGGCGCTGTCGAGCAACGCCGTGCGCAGCTCTGCCATCAGGGCAAGGTCCTGCCCCGCGGCGGCTGCCAATGTGGCATCAAGAGAACCGCTTTCATAAGCCATGGGACCGCGGATAGGCCATCAAGGGTTAAAGCGGGGTTTATCCTTTCGCAGAATCGGCTAGATTCCCCCGCATGACCGGGGGATCCCATATCCGGGCCGTAGGGCCAGAGGGGGCGCAGAACGCGCCAGAGCAAGCAATCGAGCAAGCCGGGGATGAGCCGATCATCCTGCAGGAGGAATGGGTCGAGGAAGACCCTGAGCCTACCATGCGTCGGCGCTGGTACGACTGGATCGTGCCCGTTTCCGCAGTGCTTGCGATAGCCGGCTGGACTGGCTTCTACGGTTGGGCGTTCCAAGATCAGTTCCGCGCCCTGCCCACCCCGCAAGGCTGGGTTCCCCTGATCGTTGACTGGTCGGTGCCCGTCCTGCTCATCGCCACCCTCTGGCTGCTCTCGATGCGACTGAGCCGCCGCGAGGCGGCACGGTTCGGGGATGCAGCCAACCTGCTGCGGCAGGAATCGCGTGAGCTCGAAGATCGCCTTGCCGTGGTAAACCGCGAACTCTCGCTCGCTCGCGAGTTCCTGGGGAGCCAGTCGCGCGAGCTCGAATCGCTCGGCAGGATTGCATCCGAACGCCTTTCGAGCCACGCCGGCACCCTGCAATCGCTCATCAAGAACAACGGCGCCCAGGTGGAAGCGATCGCAAGTGTCAGCGATACTGCACTGGCAAACATGGGGAAATTGCGCGACGATTTGCCTGTAATTGCCAATTCAGCGCGCGACGTATCGAATCAGATCGGCCAGACCGGTCGCGCTGCGCAGGAGCAGTTGGAAAAGCTGGTTGTCGGGTTTGAGCGGCTCAATGACTTTGGCAAGGCAAGCGGGCGGCAGGTCAACGTCCTGAGCGAACAGATCGAAGCGACCATTGGGCGCTTCGAAGGCCAGCTCGCGCAGATCGAGCAGGTCACCGAAAGCCGCTTCGCGCTGATGGCTGAAAAGAGCGAGGAATTCAGGGTTGAACTGGATGGTCGCGAGGTCGATGCGCTGGCTTCCATGCGGCACCGGGCGGACGAATTGCGTACGTCGATCGGTGAGCTTGGCGAGCAATTGGCGCTGAATGCCAACAACGGGCTGTCAGCACTCAGGACGCAGGTCCAAACGCTGGCAAAGGAGGCTGCCGCCGTTACCGCATCGCTCAATGACGCGCAGGAAAATGCCATTGCAGGCCTCGATGAGCACAAGCAGCGGCTCTACAAGGATATTGCCGAGGTGGTCGCGCGGATCGACCAGCTTGACCTGCATGCCGTTGCCGCCGGAAGGCGTCGCCTGGATACATTTGCGCAGGAAACCGAGCAACTCGATGCCCAGATCGCGGAGCGCGATGCCAGGTTTGCAGAAGCGGTCGCGCGCCGTCAGGACGAGTTCGATACACGAGAAGCACAGGCAAGCGAAGTGTTGGCCCAGCGCCTGACCGAACTCGACGAGATGCTGGCCGAGCGCAACGAAGCGCAGGCTGCCCAGCTGGAACAGCTTGTGGCGCATGGTTCGGGCGTTGCGGCCAAAATACAGGAACTCAATGGCTTGCTCAGCGCCATTGCGGAGCAATCGCAGCGGACGGAAACCACGCTCGGCGCAGGCATGGGCGATCTTGCGGAGCGGCTTGGCCAGAGCCGCAGCGAACTGACCGAGACCGCGAATACTCTCGCCGAACTCACCGAGAGCGGCATCCGGCTGCTTGAAATTATCCAGTCGGGCGCTCGCGAAACCCGCGAAGCCCTGCCCAAGGCAATCGACCAGGCGGCAGCTCGCCTTGGCGAAGTCGAACAGCGCGCATTGCTGCTAAAGGACAATGTCGATGCTGCTCACGAGCGAGGCAGCGGGCTGAACGAATACGTCATCGCCGCAAGGGAAAGCATCGCCCAGACCGCCGAGGATGTCGGCACATTGCACGAGCGCGTAGCAAAGCAGTCCGACGAGAGCACGGCCCGGATCCACGCGCTGCGCGACGCATTGGGTGATCTTGAGCGGGACAGCGAGCGGGTTTCTGCCCGGACCGGCGAAGACCTGCGCACGGCCATCGTCCAGCTTGAGGAAGCTGCCCGACACGCCTTTGCCGCTCTCGAAAGCGGTTCTGGCGAAAAGCTGGCCGAAATTGCGGAACAGATCGGTGCGCGCGCCTCGGCCGCGATCGAGCGCTCGCTTCATGCGGAAGGCGCCGCCGCAGTTGAGCGACTGGAGGAAGCATCCCTGCGCGCCTCGACCGCCGGCAAGGCCATCGCGGCCAATCTGCGCGACCAGCTCGCCAAGGTGAACGAACTGGCGGCCAACCTTGAACAGCGCGTGGTGCGCGCACGCGAAATCGCGCAGGAACAGGTCGACAATGATTTTGCCCGGCGCATGGCGCTGATTACCGAAAACCTCAATTCCAATGCGATCGATATCGCCAAAGCTCTATCAGCCGATGTGACGGATACCGCCTGGGCGTCTTACCTCAAGGGCGATCGCGGCATCTTCACGCGCCGTGCCGTGCGGCTGGTCGATAATAGCGAAGCGCGCGAGATCATGGAGCTTTACGAGTCCGACCAGGCCTTCCGCGAACACGTCAGCCGCTACATCCACGATTTCGAGAGCATGCTGCGCAGCGTCCTTTCGACACGGGACGGCAATGCGTTGGGCGTGACCCTGCTCAGCTCCGACATGGGCAAGCTCTATGTTGCGCTGGCGCAGGCGATCGAACGACTGCGCGACTGAGAGCAAAAGCCCGGTGTCGAAGGCTTAAGGCTTGCTCTGCTCCGCACTGGGAGGAGCAGGGAAGAAGTCGATGTCTTCGGCTGTGATCCAGCCATATTGGTAATTGAGCACGTAAAGCCCGGTCAGCAGGGCCGCAACAAAGGTTGCGCGCATCGCGTGCCGCCCCGGGCGGAAGTTGGCCGGTGCGCTGTCAGCCTGCCCCGGGATCTTCTCCAACCCGGCTTCATCATGTGTTTTCACGCCGAAAGGCAGCATGACAAAGGCCGTCATCACCCAGAACAGGGCGTAAATGGCCAGGATCGAGGTCCATGCCATCATTGTTCTATCCCCAGCATGATGACCCTCACCTGTGGCCGCTTGCCTGACCAGCGCTGCGCCGCGCGCCGCGCGGCGAGCCGGGCGGCCTCATGCACTGTGGCGGCATCGCGCGCCACCTTGCCGCGGAGAGCGCCGATCGCCTTGCGGATATCTTCTGCCGCTTCTTCGAGGAAATTCGGCATATCTTCATCGAGGGGGAGACCGACAGCCTCCACGGTCGGCTCAAACGCGCTATCCAGCACTACGATGAGCAGCCCGTCGCGCGCGATCCGGCGGCGCATGGTTATGGCCTCACCATCGGCAGGCGCGATGATATCGCCGTCGAGGACAAGCCGCCCTGCGCGCACCTCTGCCAGCTTGCCCGGCGCCCCAGGTGCAAGGCGGACGATGTCGCCATTGCCTTGCACGACCGCCGCAGGGATGCCGCACTTGCGCCCGAGCCGCGCCTGCTCGTGCATATGCCGCATCTCGCCATGCACCGGCACGAGCAGTTGCGGACGCAGCCAGCCATATAGCGCTTCGAGTTCGGGGCGCCCCGGATGGCCCGAAACGTGGATCGCGCTCTGCCGGTCGGTCACCATCACGATCCCGCGCTGGGCCAGCTGGTTCTGGACCCGGCCTATGGCAAGTTCGTTGCCCGGTATCTGGCGGCTCGAGAACAGAACCACGTCGCCTGAAACCAGCTCGATCGGATGGTTCTCGTCCGCAATCCGGGCAAGCGCAGCCCGCGGCTCGCCCTGCCCGCCAGTGGCGAGGATCAACACTTCCCCCCGCGGCAGGCTCATCGCAGTGTCGAAATCGACCGTTTCGGGGAAGTCCTGCAAATAGCCGGTCGCCTGCGCGACTTCGATGATGCGATCGAGCGAACGCCCGGCCACGCAGAGCTGGCGCCCCGTCTCGCGCGCGACATCGCCCAAGGTCTGCAAGCGGGCCACGTTGGAAGCGAAAGTTGTTACCAGCACGCGCTTTCCGGCGTGTCGCGCAACCTCTTCCATCAACCCGCGATGCACTGCACCTTCGGAGCCGCTGGGGTTGGGATTGAACACATTGGTCGAATCGCAGACGAGCGCGAGGATCCCCTCGTCACCCATGGCGACCAGTTCTTCCTCCGTGGTCGGCTCCCCAATGATCGGTTCTTCGTCGAGCTTCCAGTCACCTGTGTGGAACACGCGCCCGTAAGGCGTCTCGATCAGCAGCGCGTTCCCCTCGGCAATCGAGTGCGCGAGCGGAACATAGGTGACTGTGAAAGGGCCGAGGTTGAGGGTGCCATGGTCGTCCTCGATAACATACAGATCGACGCCGTCGGCCAGCCCTGCCTCTTCCAGCTTGCGCTGAACCAGGTCGGCGGTGAAAGGCGTGGCGTAAAGCGGCACGCCCAGTTCGGCCGCGAAATACGGCACAGCGCCGATATGATCCTCATGCGCGTGGGTCAGCACGATGCCGAGCAGGTCCTTCGCGCGGTCCTCAATGAACTCTAGATCAGCAAAAACCAGCTCGATCCCGGGATATTGGTCGCCCGAGAAGGTCATCCCGAGGTCGACCATCATCCACTTGCCCTGGCAACCGTAGAGATTGACGTTCATGCCGATCTCGCCCGATCCTCCCAGGGCAAGGAACAGCAATTCGTCCTCGGGACTGAAGTCTTTCTTCATCGAATGGTCCGACTCAGGCCCCTGCCCGCGCGGCAAGGATGGCGAGCCCTTCGAGCGTCAGATCGGCATCGACCGCGTCGAAAATGCCGGTGTGCTCGTCGAACAGGATCGCGAGGCCACCGGTAGCGACCACCTTGGCAGGGCGGCCGATCTGCTCGCGCATGCGGGCGATAAGGCCCTCCATCATGGCGACATAGCCCCAGAACACGCCGATCAGCATCTGGTCCTCTGTGTTGCGACCGATCACGTTGTTATTGCCCGGGTTCCTGATGGCGATGCGCGGCAACTTGGCCGTGTTGTTAACCAATGCATCGAGCGACAGATTGATCCCGGGAGCGATGATCCCGCCCTTGTAGGCACCCGTAAAATCCACCGCGTCGAACGTAGTCGCGGTGCCGAAATCGACCACAATCAGGTCGCCGCCATACTTCTCATGCGCGGCAATGGCGTTGAGCGCGCGGTCTGCACCAAGCGAGCGCGGTTCGTCGACGTCAACCGCGATGCCCCAGTCTGCATCGCCCTGCCCGGCAATCAAGGGCGTAACCCCGAAATACTTCTCTGCCAGCACGCTGATGTTGTGGATCGCGCGAGGCACGACCGAACCGATGATGATGTGCTTGATCCGACCCTTGTCGACGCCCTCGATCGACAGGAGCTGCAGCAGCCACACCGCATATTCGTCGCCGGTTCGCCGGGGATCGGTGGCGATGCGCCAGCGCGCCTTGATCTCGCCGCTGTCGAACAGGGCGAAGACCACATTTGTGTTTCCGACATCGACTGCAAGCAGCATCGTGTTCCCCTATTCGATTACCACGTCACCGGCGTGGACGGCCTGCGTCTTGCCATCGGCACGGCGCAACAGCAAGGCGCCGCTCGCGTCGAGCCCGGCAAATTTGCCCGCCAGCGTTTCCCCGCTCGCATCGTGGACCTTCAATGGTGTGCCGGGCCGGTGCGCGGCGGCTTGCCACCGGCGTAGCAACAATTCGAGGCCATGGCTGCGCCAACGGACGATTTCAGCCTCGAATGCCGCGGCAAGCCGCTCAGCAAAGTCCGCGGGCGCCGGAGGCGTAGTCACGTCAGCCAGGGCGATTGTCCTGCGATCGGGCAATTGCGGCGCGGCGCGCAAATTGACACCAATGCCCACGACGACCGCACCTCCCGCAGCTTCGAGCAGTATGCCCGCGAGCTTGGCTCCGCCTAGCAGCACGTCGTTCGGCCATTTGAGCATCAATGCAGAGGGATCAGGGCAAAGCGGCAGAACGGCCTCATAGACCGCGAGACCGGTCGCCAGCGCCAGCGAATGTGCAGGCGGGTCGCCCGGTCCCGGCCTTACGACGATCGAGCCCATGAAATTGCCCGCCCCGTCAAACCACTGGCGGCCTTGCCGTCCGCGCCCTGCGACTTGACGCTGTGCGACAAGCCAATCGCCTTCTCGCACGTGCTCGCCCGCGCCGAGGCGCGAGAGCAAGTCCGCATTGGTGGAACCGGTCTGCTCTACGAAGGTGATCACACGCCGAGGAACAGTGCGCTGGCCGCCTTGTCCGCAAGATCGCCCAGCGAAGGCGTGAGCAGGTAGCCGAGCGGCGAAATGATCAGCGAAGTGATGCCAAGCACCGCCCAATGGCTGGCGTTGCTCTTGCCTGTCACGATGCCCTTTGAGTCGTCGAACATGATCACCTTGCACACCTTGAGGTAGTAGAAGGCGCCGATCACACTGGCGGCAATACCAAGCGCAGCGAGCACGATCATGTCGGCTTCCACTGCAGCCTGGAACACTACGAACTTGCCCCAGAAGCCGAACAGCGGCGGGATACCGGCCAGGCTCAGCATCAGGAAGAACAGGCACCACGAAAGCAAAGGCTGTTCGCGGACCATGCCGGACATGCTGGAAATGCTCTCCACCGGTGTGCCATCCGCGTCCTTGAGCATCAGCACGGCAACGAAGCTGCCGAGTGACATCGCCATGTAGATCCACAGGTAGACCAGCATCGCGCTGGCACCCTGCGCGGTTGCTGCGGCAAGCCCGATCAGGATGAACCCAACATTGTTGATCGAGGAGAAGGCGAGCAGGCGCTTGATGTTGTCCTGACCGATTGCCCCGAGTGCACCCACAACAATCGAAGCCAGCGCGAGGAAGATCACGATCTGGCGCCACGCGTCCACCTGGCTGCCGAACACTTCCAGCGCCACCCGCGCGATCAGCGCAACTGCGGCCACCTTGGGAGCCGTGGCGAAGAAGGCGCTCACCGGAGTTGGCGCGCCTTCGTAAACGTCGGGGGTCCACATGTGGAACGGGACGGCAGAGATCTTGAATGCCAGCCCTGCCAGCACGAAGACGATGCCGAACAAGGCCCCGGTCGAAAGTTCGCCCGAGATTGCCGCTGCGACGCCAACGAAGCTGGTGCTGCCGGTGAAGCCGTAAATCAGGCTCATCCCGTAAAGCAGGATGCCGCTGGCGAGCGCGCCAAGCACGAAATACTTCAGGCCGGCTTCGGCCGACTTGTCGTCATTGCGCAGGATGGATGCCAGGACATAGGCCGCGAGGCTGTTAAGCTCGAGCCCGACGTAAAGTGTGATCAGGTCTCCCGCGGAGACCATGATGCTCATGCCCAGTGAAGCAAACACCACCAGCACCGGATATTCGGCGCGCATCGCCTTGAGCCGGTCGAAATAGGCGGGCGCGACGAGCAGGCAGCCGATTGCGCCGAGATAGATCAGCGCTTTGGCGAAGCCGGCATAGGCATCGGCACGGAACAAATCGCCAAAGGCCGAAGTGGCCGGGCCAACCAGCCCGTCATGCAGCGTCGGAACCAGCAGTACGCCCGCGCCAAAAAGGCCGATGCAAGCGAGGTAAGTCACCAACTGCGCGCGCTGGTCCCCGCCCCAGGCGGCAACCAGCAGCAACACCAGGCCTGTGCCGGTGAGGACGAGTTCGGGCGCGATCAGCGCAAAGGAGGCTGCAAAGTCCATTAGTGGGCTCCCTCCCCAGCTTCCCCGCCTTCATGCGGCATTTCATTGGCAATGTGACCGGTCGGCACGCCGACAACCAGCTGGCTGTCACCCGCTGGCGCAGCACGCGCGATCCGCGCTTCGAGCGATGCGATGTCCTGCCGCATCGGGGCAAGGAAGCTTTCGGGGTAGACGCCCATCCACAGCACTGCTGCTGCAATCGGAGCGAGCATCGCCCATTCGCGCTTGTCGAGATCGAGCATAGCGGCGGCATCGGCATTCTTCTGCTCGCCGAAGGCTACACGGCGATAGAGATAGAGCATGTAAGCCGCGCCCAGGATGATGCCGGTCGTGCAAGCCAGAGCCACCCAGGTAGACACCTGGTAGATGCCCGCCAGCGCAAGGAATTCGCCGATAAAGTTGCTGGTGCCCGGCAGGCCAACGCTCGCCATGGTGAACAGCATGAAGAACAGCGCGTAATAAGGCATGTTGATCGATAGACCGCCGTAACGGTCGATCTCGCGCGTGTGCAGCCGGTCGTAGATCACGCCGACGCAGAGGAACAGCGCGCCTGAGACGAGCCCGTGGCCGAGCATCACCATCATTGCGCCTTCAAGGCCCTGCACGTTGAATGCGAACAGGCCGGCGGTAACGATCGCCATGTGCGCAACCGACGAATAGGCAATCAGCTTCTTCATGTCGTGCTGAACCAGCGCGACGAGCGAAGTGTAGATCACGGCGACGATCGAGAGGCCGAACACCAGCCACGCCAGCTGCGCGCTCGCTTCCGGGAACATCGGCAGGCTGAAACGGATGAAACCGTAACCGCCAAGCTTCAACAGCACGCCTGCCAGAATCACCGAACCGGCGGTGGGTGCCTGCACGTGCGCGTCGGGCAGCCAGGTATGCACCGGCCACATCGGCATCTTAACCGCGAAGCTGGCAAAGAAGGCAAGCCACAGCCAGGTTTGCGCCCCGGCCGGGAAATCATACTGCATCAGCGTCGGGATGTCGGAAGTGCCCGCAGTGTTGACCATCCAGAACATGGCGATCAGCATCAGCACCGAGCCGAGCAGCGTGTAGAGGAAGAACTTGTAGCTCGCGTAAATGCGGTTGTCCCCGCCCCACACGCCGATGATCAGGTACATCGGAATGAGGCCAGCCTCGAAGAAGATGTAGAACAGGAACAGGTCCTGCGCGGCGAACACGCCGATCATCAGCACTTCCATGATCAGGAAGGCGGCCATGTATTCGCCGACGCGCTTGGTGATCGCTTCCCAGCTGGCGAGGATGCAGATCGGCATCAGGAACACGCTGAGCATGATCAGCATCAGCGCGATCCCGTCGATCCCCAGCGCATAGCTGAAGCCCGCGAACAGCGGCGCCGTTTCAACGAACTGCCACTGCGCGCCGCCGATGTCGTAATTGACCCACAGCACCACGCCCAATGCGAGATTGGCGAGCGTCGCCACCAGCGCGGTCAACCGCGCCGCCTGCGCTTCAAGGAAGAAGCAGGCGATACCCGCAACCAGCGGGACCAGCAGCATCACGGAAAGGATCGGAAACCCGTCCATCAGAAGAGAACCCACGTAATCGCGGCGACCAGGCCCAACAGCATGATCAGCGCATAGCTATAGAGATATCCGGACTGCACCTTCTTCGCGACAACGGCGCCTTGCTGCACAAGCCAGGCAGCGCCGTTCGGTCCGAACCGGTCGATCGTGCCGACATCGCCCTTCTGCCAGAAGATGCGGCCCAGCCAGAAGGCCGGTTTGACGAAGAGGAAGTTGTAGAGCTCGTCGAAGTACCACTTGTTGTACACGAACTGGTGCACGACGCGGAATTGCTCGACGAACTTGCCCGGGATCGACGTGTTCCTGATGTAGGCCCACCAGGCCGTGACGAAGCCCAGCAGCATCACGATGGTGGCCGTCAGCTTCACCCACAGCGGTACGCCATGAAGCGCATGGATCAGGTTCGCATTGTAATAGATCGATCCGGCCCAGAAGTCCTCGCCGTCGATGAACGCACCCTTGAAGACTAAACCGGCGAAGATCGCGCCGATAGTCAGCGCTCCAAGCGGTACCAGCATCGAAAGCGGGCTTTCATGCGGATGGTAGCCACCCGTAGTGTCTTCGCCCGCCTGTTCCGGCGTCTTGTGGACGCTGTGCTGGATGTGTTCGCTCTCGATCCAGCGCGGCTTGCCGTAGAAGGTGAGGAACACCAGTCGCCAGCTGTAGAAGCTGGTGAGCAGCGCCGCACCCGCACCGGCCCAGAATGCGAAATTGGCCATGCCGGTACCGCGCGCGAAGGCAGCTTCAAGGATTGCGTCCTTCGAATAGAAGCCCGCGAAGCCGAACACTCCCAAAATACCCACGCCGGTGATTGCCAGCGTGCCCGCCATCATCGCCCAGAAGGTGAACGGGATGTGCTTACGCAGGCCGCCGTAATAACGCATGTCCTGCTCGTGATGCATCGCATGGATCACCGATCCGGCACCAAGGAACAGCAGAGCCTTGAAGAAGGCGTGCGTGAACAGGTGGAACATCGCCGCGCCATAAGCGCCGACGCCCGCCGCGAAGAACATATAGCCCAGCTGCGAACAGGTCGAATATGCGATGACGCGCTTGATGTCCCACTGCGTGGTGCCGATCGTAGCGGCGAAGAAGCAGGTGGCGGCACCGATGAACACGACGAAACCGAGCGCGACCGGCGCAGCCTCGAACATGGGCGACAGGCGGCAAACCATGAACACGCCCGCCGTCACCATGGTCGCGGCATGGATCAGCGCGGAAACCGGGGTCGGGCCTTCCATCGCATCGGGCAACCAGGTGTGGAGGCCCAACTGCGCAGATTTGCCCATCGCGCCGATGAACAGCAGGATGCACAAAATATCCATCGTGTGCATGCGGTAGCCAAGGAAACCGATGGTCGATCCGGTCATGCCCGGCGCCGCGGCAAGGATTTCCGGGATCGAAGTCGTCTGGAACACCAGATAGGTGCCGAAAATGCCCAGCATGAAACCAAGGTCGCCCACGCGGTTGACCACGAAGGCCTTGATCGCGGCAGCATTGGCGCTGGGTTTCTTGAACCAGAATCCGATCAGAAGGTAGCTGGCCAAGCCCACGCCTTCCCATCCGAAGAACATCTGGACGAGGTTGTCCGCCGTCACCAGCATCAGCATGGCGAAGGTGAACAGCGAGAGGTAGGCGAAGAAGCGCGGCTGGTCCGGGTCTTCCTCCATGTACCCCCACGAATAGAGGTGCACGAGAGCGGAAACGCTGGTGATCACCACCAGCATCACGGCCGTAAGCGTGTCAACGCGTAGCGCCCAGTCGAAGGTCAGCGTGCCGCTTTCGACCCATTTGAGGACCGGCACGACGGTTGCTTCGACACTGCCGGTGAGGAAGCCGATGAAGATCGGCCAGCTCAGCGCACAGGAAACAAACAGCGCGCCGGTCGTGATCGACTTGCTGGCGGTATTGCCAAGCATGCGGTTGCCCAGTCCCGCGACGATTGCCGCGAGCAAGGGCAGGAAAACGATGAGAAGGATCGATTGCACCTGCGATTATCCCTTCATCTGCGTGGCGTCGTCGACGGTAATGGTGCCGCGATTACGGAAATAGATCACCAGGATCGCCAACCCGATCGCGGCTTCTGCCGCGGCGACGGTCAGCACGAACATCGCGAACACCTGGCCCACGAGGTCGTTCATGAAGGCACTGAAGGCGACGAGATTGATGTTCACCGACAGCAGGATCAGTTCGACCGCCATCAGGATCACGATCACGTTCTTGCGATTGAGGAAGATCCCCAACACGCCCAGCACGAACAGGATCGCGCTGACGGTGATATAATGTTCGACGCCGATCACAGCTCGACCCCCTGCCCCACTTCGGGCTGTTTCATGATGGTGGCGTCTTCCGGACGGCGGCGGATTTGCTTGCCGATATCCTGCCGTGCGCGCGTGCCATCGGGGCGCTGGCGGTGGGTCAGCGCAATCGCACCGATCATCGCGACCAGCAGGATGATACCGGCCACTTCGAACAGGAAGATATAGCGGCCATAGAGCAACGCGCCGATCGCTTCGATATTGCTCGCGCCCAGCGGCTGCGCCGCGCTGCCATCGGGCGAGCCCAGATCGATCCCGCCGGCATTCGTTGCGACGAGGCCCACGAACAGTTCGAGGAACAGGATCAGCGCGATCAGCAGCCCGAGCGGGAAATTCTTGACGAAACCGGCGCGCATTGCGGCGAAATCGATGTTGAGCATCATCACCACGAACAGGAACAGCACCGCGACGGCGCCGACATAGACGATCACCAGCAGCATCGCGATGAATTCGGCGCCCACGAGGACCATGAGGCCGGCGGCGTTGAAGAAGGCCAGGATCAGCCACAGCACCGAATGTACTGGATTGCGCGCCGTGATCACCAGCAACGCGCTGGCGATCATCAGACCTGCAAACAGGTAGAAGGATAAGGTTTGGATCATGATCCCTGTTTCCCGTTCCGGCGCCGCCTAGCGATAGGGCGCATCGGCCTCAAGATTGGCGGCAATCGCGCGTTCCCACTTGTCCCCGTTGGCGAGCAGTTTCGCCTTGTCGTAGAGAAGCTCTTCGCGCGTTTCGGTGGCGTATTCGAAGTTCGGACCTTCGACGATCGCATCCACCGGGCAGGCTTCCTGGCAGAAGCCGCAATAGATGCACTTCGTCATGTCAATGTCGTAACGCGTGGTGCGGCGGCTGCCGTCTTCGCGCGGTTCGGCCTCGATCGTGATCGCCTGGGCCGGGCAGATCGCTTCGCACAGCTTGCAGGCAATGCAGCGCTCTTCGCCATTGGGATAGCGACGCAACGCATGCTCGCCCCGGAAGCGCGGGCTCAGCGGGTTTTTCTCGAAGGGATAGTTGATCGTCGCCTTCGGCTTGAAGAAGTACTTCAGCGTCAACGCGTGGGCCTTCAGGAATTCCCACAGCGTGAACGACTTTATGAGATGCGCGACGGTGCTCATGCGAAATGCCCTGTGGCCATGAGATAGCCCGAAATAACAGCGACGAAGATCAGGCTCATCGGCAGGAAAACCTTCCAGCCAAGCCGCATCAGCTGGTCATAGCGGAAGCGCGGAACGGTCGCCCAGATCCAGCTGAACATGAAGAAGAACACAAAGGTCTTGAGCAACAGCCAGACGATCCCGGGCACGGCATAAAGCGGCGCCCAGTCGACCGGCGGCAGCCATCCGCCGAAAAACAGCACCGCATTGAGCATGCACATCAGCAGGATGTTGGCGTATTCGCCCAGCCAGAACAGCGCGAAGCTCATCGAGGAATATTCGGTCTGGAAGCCAGCGACGAGTTCGGACTCTGCTTCGGTCAGGTCGAACGGCGCGCGCGCGGTTTCCGCGAGGCAGCTGATGAAGAACACCACCCACATCGGGAACAGCAGCGGGTTGAAGAAGAACCCGTTGACGAAGCCGAGCCCGTGGCCCTGCTGCGCTTCGATAATGCCGTTGAGGTTGAACGTGCCTGCCCACAGCACCACGCACACCAGGATGAAGCCGATCGAGACTTCATAGCTGATCATCTGCGCTGCGGCGCGCATCGCGGAGAAGAACGGGTATTTCGAGTTAGAAGCCCAACCCGCCATTACCACGCCGTAAACGCCCAGCGAGCTGATCGCGAGGATGTAGAGCAGGCCGACATTGATATCCGCCAGCACCATTTGCGCGTCGAACGGCATTACCGCCCATGCCGCCAGCGCGACAGTGAAGGTCACGATCGGTGCGAGCAGGAAAATGCCCTTGTTGGACGCAGCCGGGACAATCGTTTCCTGGAGGAACACCTTCAGCCCGTCAGCAAAGCTCTGAAGCAGGCCGAATGGGCCGACCACGTTGGGGCCGCGCCGCAGCATTACTGCAGCCAGCACCTTGCGGTCGACGTAGATGATCATCGCCACCGCCAGCAACAGCGGCAGGGTAATCAGCAAGATGCCGCTGATCGTGGCGACGAACCACGCCCATTCGTAGGTCATGCCAAGTGACTGGAAGAATTCGGTCATTTCTTCTTCCTGCCCTTCAGCTTTTCTTCCTTCTCGGCGAAAGCCTGGTTGCGCCAGCCATTGTCGGCGCTCGATCTGTGGCTACGGTCTTCGCGGAAGGCGCGCCACACGGCGTAACCGCCGAAACCGGCCAGCGCCAAGGGGATCACAGGAACAGCCATTACTCAGCGGCCTCCTTCAACTCGTCGCCTTGGAGCAACTCGGCCGAGCACTGCTGCATCACCGCGCTCGCACGGGCGATCGGATTGGTCAGGTAAAAGTCCTTGATCGGGTAGAACTCGATCACGCCTTCCGCCTTGGCCTTGGGATCGGCCTTGGGCAGCGGGCCATAATCGGCCAACCCTTCCACGCCCAACGCGGGCACTTCCTTGGCCATCGCGGCCCGTAGTTCGGCGAAACTGTCGAAACCGACCGAAACTCCCAGCGCATCGGCCAGCGCGCGCAGTATGGTCCAGTCTTCGCGCGCGTCACCCGGCGCGAAAACGGCCTTCTCGGCGAACTGCACCCGTCCTTCAGCATTGACATACGTGCCGTGCTTTTCGGCATAGCTGGCCGCAGGCAGCACGATGTCCGCCGCGTGTGCGCCCTTGTCGCCGTGGTGGCCGATGTAGACCTTCAGCGCATCGGCATAGGGTTCGAAATCCATTTCGTCCGCGCCCAGTGCCAGCAGCACCTTGGGCTTGGCGGCCGCAATGTCCTTCATCCCGCCCTTCTGCGTGAAGCCGAGCATGAGCGAACCCATGCGCGCGGCCGAGAAGTGGAGGACGTTGAAGCCGTTCCAGCCATCCTTGACGCAGCCCAGCTTCTCCGCAGCCGCAAGCCCTGCCTGCAGCGCGCCCTTGGCCACCGCCATGCCGCCCAGGATGATCGCCGGGCGCTCAGCCGCCTTGAAATGGTCGACCAGATCCTTCGGCAGGTTCGACAGCAGCGACAGGTCGCTGCCGAGGAAGGTTGCGTGGTAGGTCGTGTCCCAGGCCGGGCCGATGATGTAGATCTTCGCACCGCGCTTTGCCGCCTTGCGAAGGCGAACATTGAGCAGTGGGGCTTCCCAGCGGACATGGCTGCCGACAATCAGGATGGCATCGGCAGTTTCGATCCCGGCGAAGGTCGAATTGAAGTTCATCGCCGCCAAATTCGACACGTCGTAATCCATGCCGGTCTGGCGGGCTTCGATCAGGCTCGATCCGCAGGCCTTGAGCAGCGCCTTCGCCGCGAACATGGTCTCGCAATCGAGCATGTCGCCGGCAACAGCCGCAATCGAAGACTTCTTTCCTTTCAACTGCTTGGCGATCGCAGTGAAGGCTTCGTCCCAGCTGGCGGGTTTCAGCCCGCCGCGCTTGCGCATGAACACCTTGTCGAGCCGGCGCTTGGTCAGGCCATCGACCTGGTAACGCGCCTTGTCGCTGATCCACTCTTCATTGACGTCGTCATTGATGCGCGGCAGCGCGCGCATCACTTCACGCCCGCGGCTGTCGAGCCGGATATTGGCGCCGACGGCGTCGGAAACGTCGATGCTCAGCGTCTTCTTGAGTTCCCACGGACGGGCCTCGAATGCGTAGGGCCGGCTGGTCAGCGCCCCCACTGGGCACAGGTCGATCACGTTGGCCGAAAGCTCGTGCTTCGCCGCCTGTTCGAGGTAGGTGGTGATCTGCATGTCTTCGCCGCGATAGAGCGCGCCGATCTCGTCCACGCCCGCGATTTCCTCGCTGAAGCGAACGCAGCGGGTACAATGGATGCAGCGGGTCATGATCGTCTTGATCAGCGGGCCCATATACTTCTCTGTGACCGCGCGCTTGTTCTCGTGATAACGAGAACCGCCACGGCCATAGGCCACGGCTTGGTCCTGCAAATCGCATTCGCCGCCCTGGTCGCAGATCGGGCAATCGAGCGGGTGGTTGATCAGGAGGAACTCCATCACCCCTTCGCGCGCCTTCTTTACCATTTCGGTGTCGGTCCGGATTTCTTGGCCCTCGGCAGTAGGTAGCGCGCAGCTTGCCTGCGGCTTGGGCGGCCCCGGCTTCACTTCGACAAGGCACATGCGGCAATTGCCCGCGATGCTGAGCCGCTCGTGATAGCAGAAGCGCGGGATTTCCTTCCCCGCGAGTTCGCAGGCCTGGAGGACGGTTGCACCCTCCGGAACCTCGATTTCCTGTCCGTCTACAATGACCTTGGGCATTACTCGGCTGCCTCGGCAAACTTCGCGTTGTGTTCGTTGATCCGCCGTTCCAGCTCGGGGCGGAAATGGCGGATCAGGCCCTGGATCGGCCAAGCTGCCGCATCGCCGAGGGCACAGATCGTGTGGCCTTCGACCTGCTTGGTCACCTGTTGCAGCATGTCGATTTCCTCGATTGCCGCGTCGCCGGTGCGCAAACGCTCCATCACGCGCCACATCCAGCCCGTTCCTTCACGGCAAGGAGTGCACTGGCCGCAGCTCTCATGCTTGTAGAAATAGCTGAGGCGCGAAATCGCGCGGACGATGTCGGTCGACTTGTCCATCACGATCACTGCCGCGGTGCCGAGGCCCGAGCCGACATCGCGCAGCCCGTCGAAATCCATCGGTGCGTCCATGATCTGCTCTGCTGGCACGAGCGGAACCGAGGAACCGCCCGGGATTACCGCGAGGAGGTTGTCCCATCCGCCGGTGATGCCGCCGCAGTGCTTTTCGATCAGCTCGCGGAAGGGAATGCTCATCGCTTCCTCGACCACGCAGGGCTTTTCGACATGCCCGCTGATCTGGAACAGCTTGGTGCCCTTGTTGTTGTCGCGCCCGAAGCTGCTGAACCAGGTCGCACCGCGCCGCAGGATCGTGGGGACAACCGCAATCGATTCGACATTGTTGACCGTGGTCGGGCAGCCATAGAGCCCCGCACCCGCCGGGAACGGCGGCTTGAGGCGCGGCTGGCCCTTCTTGCCTTCGAGGCTTTCGATCATCGCGGTCTCTTCGCCGCAGATGTAGGCGCCCGCACCGCGGTGCATGAACACGTCGAAATCATAGCCCGATCCGCTGGCGTTCTTGCCAATCAACCCGGCTTCATATGCCTGGTCGATGGCTGCCTGCAGCGTTTCGGCCTCGCGGATATATTCGCCGCGGATGTAGATATAGGCCGCCCGCGCGCGCATCGCATAACCGGCAACCAGCGCGCCTTCGATCAGCTTGTGCGGATCGTGGCGGATGATCTCGCGGTCCTTGCACGAGCCCGGTTCGGATTCGTCGGCATTGATGACGAGGAAGCTGGGCCGCCCGTCGCGCGATTCCTTGGGCATGAAGGACCATTTCAGGCCGGTGGGGAAGCCTGCCCCGCCCCGCCCGCGCAGGCCCGATGCCTTGATCTCGTCAATGATCGCATCCTGCCCGCGTTCGAGCAGCTTCTTCGTATGGTCCCAATCGCCGCGCGCCTGCGCCGCCTTCAGCCCCCAATCCTGGAAGCCGTAGAGATTGGTGAAGATGCGGTCCTTATCCTGGAGTGACATCACCAGTCCCCCCGATAGTCATGGTTTTCGCTGACCATCTCTTTCAGAGTGGTCGGGCCGCCGCTGGGCTCGCTGGTATGGCGACCCGGCTCCTGCGTGCCCGCCTTGGGCGTTTCGCCCTTGGCCAGCGCGTCGAGCACCGCGTCGAGCCGCTCGGGCGTCAGGTCTTCGTAATTGTCATCATTGATCTGGACCATCGGCGCGGTCGCGCAATTGCCCATGCATTCGACTTCGGTGAGCGTCCAGAGGCCGTCTTCCGAAACATGACCCTTGCTCATCCCGCGCTTCTTGCAGGTTTCGAACAGGCCGTCCGAACCGCGCAACATGCACGGTGTCGTGCCGCATACCTGCACGTGGTACTTACCCACGGGCTGCATGTTGTACATGAAATAGAAGGTCGCGACTTCGAGCACGCGGATCACCGGCATGTCGAGATAGTCGGCGACATATTCCATCACCGGCAGCGGCAACCAGCCCTGCGTATCGGTCTCGGCGCCAACTTGGCGCTGGGCAAGGTCGAGCAAGGCCATCACTGCCGATTTCTGGCGGCCCTCCGGATATTTGGCGATGTGCCAATCCGCCTTCTTGCGGTTCTCTTCAGTCCACGCAAATGCGCCCCAGCGCGCGCGGAGTTCGGGCGTATCGGGTGCGGGAGTACGGTCAGCCATTACCGGTCGCACTCCCCGAACACCACGTCGATCGCGCCAAGGATGGCGGTCGCGTCGGGCAGCATGTGTCCCTTGCTCATCATATCCATTGCCTGAAGGTGGCTGAATGCAGTCGGGCGGATCTTGCAGCGATACGGCTTGTTGGTGCCGTCGCTGACGAGATAGACGCCGAATTCGCCCTTGGGGCTTTCCGTCGCCACGTAAACTTCACCCGCCGGAACGTGGAAGCCCTCGGTATAGAGCTTGAAGTGGTGGATCAGCGCTTCCATCGACTGCTTCATTTCGCCGCGCTTGGGCGGTGAAACCTTGCCATCTGTGCTGGCAACCGGCCCTTCGGGCATTTCCGCCAGGCACTGCTTGATGATTTTGGCGCTTTCGTAAACTTCCTTCACGCGCACCATGAAGCGGTCATAGCAGTCCGAATTGGTGCCGACGGGAATGTCGAATTCCATCCGCTCATACACATCGTAGGGCTGGCTCTTGCGCAGGTCCCACGGGATACCGGCAGCGCGGATCATCGGCCCGCTGAAGCCCCAGGCCAGCGCGTCTTCGCGGCTGACCACGGCGATATCGACATTGCGCTGCTTGAAGATGCGGTTGTCGAGCACAAGGCTCATCGCGTCGCCGAACAGTTCGGGCAGGCGCGTATCGACCCACTCGCCGATATCGACCAGCAGCTTCTCGGGCACGTCCTGGTGCACGCCGCCCGGGCGGAACCATGCCGAGTGCATGCGGGCGCCCGAAGCGCGCTCGAAGAAATTGAGGCAGTCTTCGCGCAGTTCGAACACCCAGAGGTTGGGCGTCATCGCGCCCACGTCCATCACATGCGCACCTATGTTGAGCATGTGATTGCAGATGCGCGTCAGCTCGGCGAACAGCACGCGCAAATATTGCGCACGTTCCGGCACTTCGAGATTCAGCAGCTTCTCGATCGCCAGGACATAGCTGTGCTCCATGCACAGCGGGCTGCAGTAGTCGAGCCGGTCGAAATAGGGCAGCGCCTGCAAATAGGTCTTGTGTTCGATCAGCTTCTCGGTGCCGCGATGGAGCAGGCCGACGTGCGGGTCGATCCGCTCGATCACTTCACCGTCGAGCTCCATGATCATGCGCAGCACACCGTGCGCGGCGGGATGCTGGGGACCGAAGTTGATCGTGTAATTGGTGATGACTTCGTCACCGGTGGTGGGCGACTGCTCGAGCTGCATGCTCATGCCTTGTCTCCTTCCGCCTTCTCGTCACCGGGAAGCACATATTCTGCACCTTCCCACGGGCTGAGGAAATCGAACTGGCGCAGGTCCTGTGCAAGCTCGACCGGTTCGTAGACGACGCGCTTCTCTTCTTCCGAATAGCGCAGCTCGGTATAGCCGGTCAGCGGGAAGTCCTTGCGGAAGGGATGCCCTTCGAAGCCGTAATCGGTGAGAATGCGACGCAGGTCTTCGTTGCCGGCAAAGGTCACGCCGTAAAGGTCGAACACTTCGCGTTCGAGCCAACCCGCATTGGGCCACAGCGTGGTAACCGTCGGAACGGGCGTGGCTTCGTCCGTCGACACCTTCACCATCACGCGGTGGTTCTTCGTAACGCTGAGCAGCATGTAGACCACTTCGAAGCGTTCGGCCCGCTCGGGATAGTCGACCCCGGCGATCTCCATCAGCTGCTGGTACTGGTGCTCATCGCGCAGCAGCTTGAGTGCATCGGCAATCGCATCGCGCTTTACCGTGATGAGGATTTCGCCGTGCTCTTCATGCGAAGACACGACCATCTTGCCAAGCGCCTTGGTCAGCGCATCGCAAACGCCTTCGTTGCTGGCGAATTTCGGGGCGGAATGAACAACAGCCATATCAGCGCTCGATCGTCCCTTCGCGGCGGATCTTCCGCTGCAACTGCATCACGCCGTAAAGCAGCGCTTCGGCGGTCGGCGGGCAACCTGGCACATAAATGTCGACCGGAACGATCCGATCGCAGCCACGAACCACACTGTAGCTATAGTGGTAATAACCGCCGCCATTCGCGCAACTGCCCATGCTGATCACATATTTCGGATCGGACATCTGGTCATAAACGCGGCGCAGCGCGGGTGCCATCTTGTTGCACAGCGTGCCGGCGACGATCATCACGTCGCTCTGGCGTGGGCTGGCGCGCGGAACAACGCCGAAACGCTCCATGTCATAGCGCGGCATGTTGACATGGATCATCTCGACCGCGCAGCACGCGAGACCGAAGGTCATCCACCACAGGCTGCCGGTGCGCGCCCATTGGAACAGTTCTTCCGTCGAGGTGACGAGGAAGCCCTTGTCATTCACTTCGCTTTGCAGCGAGCGGAAAAAGTCAGCATCGGGCTGGCGAAGCTCGCCCGGCTGTGCAGCGGCCGGCAAGCCGGCAGGGGGAGTAACGATCGTGCTCATTCCCAATCCAATGCCCCCTTCTTCCATTCATAGGCCAGGCCGATTGCCAGGATGCCCAGGAACACCATCATCCCGGTCCAGCCCACCCAACCGGTTTCGCCAAGGCTCACCGCCCAAGGGAACAGGAAGGCCGCCTCAAGGTCGAAGATGATGAAGCTGATCGCGACGAGGTAGAAGCGCACGTCGAACTGGCTGCGCGCATCCTCGAACGCGGGGAAGCCGCATTCATACTCGGTGAGCTTTTCGGCGGTGGGGTTGTGTGCGCCCGTCAGGCGCGAAACGCCCATCGGCAGGAACACGAACAGCGCCGAAAGGCCCAGCGCGATGAACAGGAAGATCAGTATTGGAAGATACTGGCTAAGGTCGAGCACAAATGAATCCCGCGATATTCAACCGCGCCCGCCTCTAGGGCGCTCCCCCGCAAGGTGCAAGGGCGCGAATCGTGTATTTCATAGCATGAGTGTTGCACCGCGCGGGATATGGCGGGCGAGCAGCCTGCTCCCCGCCCTATCCGCAATGGGAATCACTTCATCATCGTGGCGATGGCTTTCTCGGTCGCCTTGCCGAATGGCGGCTTGAAACCGCCCAGCTTGGCAATGTCGATCTTCGGCTGGTGATAGACCGCGCGCGCATGGCTGAACTCGCGGAAGCCTTCGATTGCGTGATACGAGCCCATGCCCGATGGACCGACCCCGCCGAACGGCAGGTCCTCCATCGAAACGTGGAAAATCACGTCGTTGGTCGTGACGCCACCAGAGATGGTCTTGGTGAGCACATGCTCCTGTTCGCCCTTGTCCTCGCCGAAATAATAGAGCCCCAGCGGCCGATCGTGCTCGTTCACATAGTCGATCGCTTCGTCGATCTGCTTGTAGGTCTTCACCGGCAGCACCGGTCCGAAGATCTCTTCCTGCATCACCTTCATGTCATCGGTGACATTGCGCACGATGTTGAGCGGCATCTTGCGGATGTTCGCGTTGGAGAAATCCTCGTCGCCCGGGTTCACTTCGATCACTTCGGCGCCCTTCTCGCGCGCATCCGCTACGAGACCCTGCAGCCGCTCGAAATGGCGATCGCTCACGATCGAAGCATAATCGTCATTCTCGAGCAGCGTCGGGTACATGTTCTTCACGCCCTGGGCGACGCCCGCGATCGCTTCGTCTTCCTTGTCCTGCGGAACATACATGTAGTCGGGCGCGAGGCATATCTGCCCCGCATTCATCATCTTGCCCAGCGCGATGCGCTCGCCAGCTTTTGCGAAATCGGCATTGCGCCCCATGAAAACAGGACTTTTGCCGCCCAGCTCAAGCGTAACCGGCACCAAATTGGCTGCGGCTGCCTCCATCACGCGGCGGCCAGTCGCGGTCGAGCCGGTAAACACGAGGTGATCGAAGGGAAGCGACGAGAAAGTGGCGGCAACTTCCGGCCCGCCGGTGATCACGGCCAGCTCGTCAGGCGTGAAGTACTCCTCGACCAGTTCCTTCATCAGCAAGGAGGTTCGCTCGGTGAATTCGGAGGGCTTGATCATCGCGCGGTTGCCCGCGGCAAAAACCTGCATGAGCGGGCCAAAGGCCAGGTTCACCGGGAAATTCCACGGCGAAAGAATGCCGATCACGCCCTTGGGTTCATAGCGCAGCTCCGCCTTTGCGCCGAGCAGGCCCAGTGGAAACTGCACCTTGCGCCTCTCGGTCTTTGCCCATTGGTCCATGTGCTTGAGCGAATGCTTGCCCGCACCGACGGTTGCCGCGATGTCAGTCAGCATCGACTGGTGCATACTGCGGTTGCCGAAGTCGGCACTCATCGCCTTGCACAGGTTTTCGCCGTGATCCTTTACCAGCGCCATCGCGCGCTTGATCCGGTCCCTCCGCATGCTCATCGGTTCGGGACGCGACTCGTTGAAGGCGGCGCGCTGCAATCTCAGGATTCGCTCAAGCTCTTCGCGGCGATCGTCGGCCATCGTACTCTCCTAGCTATTTGGTCGCATTTGGGTTGCGATTTGCTATCGTTTGTTGCCCAAGCAGCGACGCATGACAAGCTAATACGTATGCCAGGCACTTGGGCGTTTGCCTTTGCCGCATTGCAGCATTAGACCGCGTGTCGATTCCAGTTCATCTGTCTCGAGGAGCCAGACATGCCCCAGTTCTCCGCCGCCGATCCTGTCGTCATCCTTTCCTACGCGCGCACGCCGATGGGCGCGATGCAGGGCTCACTGTCGGATGTTTCCGCGACCGATCTTGGTGCGACGGCAGTGAAGGCTGCAGTGGAGCGCTCGGGCGTTCCGGGCGAAAAGTTCGACCGCGCCTATATGGGCTGCGTGCTTCCGGCCGGCCTTGGCCAGGCTCCCGCGCGGCAGGCTACGTTGAAGGCCGGCCTGCCCAAGTCGGTCCAGGCGACCACCGTCAACAAGGTCTGCGGCAGCGGCATGCAGACCGTAATCATGGGTGCGGAAGCGCTCGCCAGCGGCACGGTCGACTATGTGATCGCAGGCGGGATGGAGAGCATGACCAACGCTCCCTACCTGCTCAAGAAGCACCGCTCGGGTGCGCGCATCGGCCATGACACCGCCTATGACCACATGTTCCTCGACGGCCTCGAAGATGCTTATGATGCAGGCCGCGCGATGGGCACTTTCGCGCAGGACACTGCCGACGCCTACCAGCTGACGCGCGAGGATATGGACAATTACTCGATCGAGTCGCTGCGGCGCGCGAATGAAGCGATCTCCAGCGGCGCATTTGCGGGCGAGGTTGTCCCTGTATCGGTCGCAACGCGCGCAGGCGAAGTGACGGTCGAGCATGACGAGCAGCCCGGCAAGGGCAAGCCCGACAAGATTCCGACACTGCGCCCGGCCTTCGCCAAGGATGGCACCATCACTGCTGCCACTTCCAGCTCGATTTCCGACGGTGCGGCGGCAGTCGTCCTGACTCGCGAGAGCATGGCGCAAGCGAATGGCCAGCAGCCGGTTGCAAAGATCGTCGCCATGGCCGCGCATGCGCAGGAACCCAAGGATTTTACCGTCGCCCCCGTCGGCGCTATCCAGAAGGCGCTCGATCGCGCGGGCTGGTCCGTTGACGACGTCGACCTGTGGGAAGTGAACGAAGCATTTGCCTGCGTCGCCATGTTCGCGATGCGCGACATCGGCATCCCGCACGAAAAGATCAACGTCAATGGCGGTGCCACCGCGCTGGGCCATCCGATCGGAGCCAGCGGCACCCGCATCATCGTGACCCTGCTCAACGCCCTCAAGCAACAGGGCAAGAAGCGCGGCGTTGCAAGCCTGTGCATCGGTGGCGGCGAAGCCACGGCAGTAGCGGTGGAGCTGGCCGGCTAAGGCGCCGCTTCGCTCCGGCAAGTTTGTGTGGTATCCCTCGCGGCCTGGGGTCGCGTGTTTAGGGAGAAACACGTCATGAAGAAGCTCATTATTGCCGCCAGTGTGTTGGCACTGGCCGCTTGCTCGCAACCCGCCACTGAAGAAGAAGCCGCTCCGGCAGTTGAAGAAGTCACGGTCCAGACAAGCGGACCGGGCACCTACGAAGTCACATATGCTGACGGCAGCGTCGGCACGATGGTCTCTTCTGAGGATGGCACCTTTACATTCACGCTTGGTGACGAGACCGGTACCGGCACCTTCACGGAAACCGACGGCAAGATCTGCTTCGATCCGGATGCCGAGGATCAGGAATCGAACTGTTGGACTGCCGGCGAAGTGGGCGAAGATGGCTCGTGGACGTCGACTTCGGATACGGGTGAAGTCGTCACCGTCCGACGCGTCGAGGCAGCCGCGGCGGAATAAGTCAGCGCAATAAGACTATGGAAGGGGCGGCCTGAGGTCGCCCCTTTTTCCTTTGATTGAGCCTCAGGGCTCGCCGACACCCCACAGCCGGTCTTCGCGGATCCAGCCTTTGTGGCCGGCCGCATCGAATTCGCACCAGCCCGCATCGCATTTGCCCAGTTTGCCGACTACGCCTGGCTCAACGTTCCATTTGAGCTGCGAGCTCACACCGGGCGCAATTCGAATTTGCGCAAGCCCCTCGCCCACGACAAGTGCGGCACGTTCGGGATCGAGCAGCCGCGCTACCACCCAGCCTTGTGTGCCGTCAGGATCGCTGATGAGCCGCCAGCCCTCCTGAAGCCGCAGCACCTTAACTGGCAGCCCCTGCCGCTTGTAGACCCATTCGATGGGGTAATCCTGGCTCGGGCCAACGCGCATGTTGACCTCGCTCGCGCGGAGCGACGCCCAATAGGGCACCTCACGTTCCTGGGCGTGTCCCGGTTGCGGGAACACAAGCAGCATTGAGGAAACGAGAGTGAGAATGATCCAGCGCATGGCTTTGCGCATAGCTCGCCACGTGCCATCGCTTCAAGCGCTTGTGGAACATTGCTTGACCGCCCTGCCCCATAAGCCGTAGCGCGCGCATATGCCTATCGATCAAACGACGCAGCGCAAACCGATCGACCATACTCCGCGGGTGATCGTTACCCGCCACCTGATGCCTGCCGTCGAACAGCGCATGAGCGAATTGTTCGACACGAAGCTCAATCCGGATGACGTCCCTTTCACTCGCGAACAGTTGATCGCGGCGATGCAGGAAGCTGACGTGTTGGTGCCAACGGTCACCGACAGGATTGATGCCGAAATGATCGCGCAGGCAGGCGACCAGCTGAAGCTGATCGCGAATTTCGGCGCGGGGATCGAGCATATCGACCTCGAAGCCGCCGCGAAGCGCAAGATCATCGTCACCAACACTCCCGGCGTCTTCACCGACGATACTGCTGACATCGCCATGTCCGGCATCATCGGCGTCCCTCGCCGTATCCGCGAAGGCGTGGGGCTGGTGCGCAGCGGCCAATGGACTGGGTGGGCGCCGTCAGGCCTGCTTGGCCGCAAGCTTGGCGGCAAAGTGCTCGGCATCATCGGCATGGGCCGTATCGGGCAGGCTGTGGCGCACCGTGCGCGCGCTTTCGGGCTCGAGATCGCCTATACCAACCGTAAGCGGCTTCCCGAGGCGATCGAACGCATGCTCGGCGCGCGTTTCGTACCGGATGTAGATACGCTGGTGGCCGAGGCTGACATATTGACGCTGCATTGCCCGCTGACCGACGATACGCGCGGGATGATCGACGCACGGCGGATCGCGCTGATGAAGCCCGGTTCCTCGATCATTAACACGGCGCGTGGCGAACTGATCGACCAGGAAGCGCTGATTGAGGCCCTTCAGAGCGGGCACCTCGGCGGCGCAGGACTCGATGTCTATCCCGACGAGCCCAATGTCGACCAGCGGCTGCTCGACATTCCCAACGTCATGACGCTTCCGCACATCGGCAGCGCCACCGCCGAAGGACGCGAAGCCTCGGGCGAGAAGGTAATCGCCAATATCCGCTTCTGGATGGATGGCCATCGCCCGCCCGACCAGGTGTTGATCGGGCTTTGAACGCCGCACATCGCTTCAGGCTTGCAGCTGCGTGTTAGAGTTGTAAGGCACCGATCCGATGGACGAATTTGCTTCCCAGATCGAAGAGCTCGAGCACCAGTGGATGCGCTGCTGGATGGAGCGCGACCGCAAGGGCATGAAGGCGCTGGCCGCCAAGGAATTCGTGTTCCTTCTGGGTGGGCAGACCTCTGCCATGCTTGATCGACCGAGCTGGCTGGAAGCGGCAACCTCCCGTTTCCTGTGCACGGGCTATCGCTTCAGGGACATCTATGTGCGTCGCCACAAAAAGCTGGCGGTTTTTGCTGCGCGCATGTCGATCGAAGCGCGACTTGGCCCAAAGAAGATCGAAGGCGATGTCTGGATCACCGACCTGTGGCAACAGGGCGGCATCCGGCGCAAATGGAGGCTGGTGGAGCGGACCATGTCACGCCCCGACACCACCCCCGAATTGCCGGAGATCATTCGCGAAATGCAGCTCTGGCGCTGACGTGAAGCGTCAGTCGCCGGTCAGGATTCGGTCCACCAGTTCCTTCACCGTGGGGGTGAAGTTGTTCGAATAGAACGGGTCCTGCTTGAAGCGGTAGGCAGCATGCCCCGCAAAGGCGAGGTTGTCGTCCGGATCGCCGCCATGCGCGATATCCTGCAGCGTCTTCTGGATGCAGAAGCTGCGCGGATCGGCGAGGCGACCGGTCGTGTGATCGTCATGATCCTTCCAGCTCGAAAACTGGCAATGCGAAAGGCAGCCCATACAGCCCTGCTGGTCGGCGCGGATCTGTTCGGCGCTTTCGGGAGTGACGAAAACCACGGTGTTGTCCGGGGTCTTGAGCGGTTCGGTGAACCCCTCGTGCATCCACGACTGCGCCTTGCGCTGGTCGCCCGGGTGCACCCAGAAATACTTGGCCTTGCCGTGATCGCTCAGCGGAACGGTGCCCTCTTCCTCGTCACGCTTGAAGATCGGGATCTGCCGCTCTGAACGGTGCATCAAATCATAGAGGAAAGGCGTCTTGACCGCGCTGGAGTAAAAGCCGGTGGGGCTGAACTGGTGCAGCAGGACGTCGCCCGGTTCGACCGTGCGTAGCATGTCTTTCCAGACCTGCGGGATCGGGCTTTCCTTGGTCAGCAAGGGACGCGTGCCGAACTGGAAGATGATCTTGCCGAGTTCGGGATTGTCGATCCAGTCGTTCCATTCGCGCAGGAACCACACGCCGCCAGCCATGACGATGGCGGTATCCTCTGACACGCCTTCGGCGCGCATGGTTTCGCGCAGCGCCTTCACGCGCGGATAGGGATCTTCCGGGCTGCGCGGATCTTCGGCGTTGGACAGGCCGTTATGGCCGCCGGCGAGCCAGGGGTCTTCATAGACCACCGCCGCCATCAGTTCGGGAACCTTGGAATAGCTGCGCTTCCACAGCGCACGGAATGCGCGCGCAGAGCTGACGATCGGCAGGTAATAGACATTGTAGCGCGCTGCGATCTCCGCGAGCTTGTAGGGCATGCCCGCGCCGCAGGTGACCCCGGTGATCAGGCCTTTGCAGTTCTCCAGCACGCCCTCGAGGACCTGCTGCGCGCCGCCCATTTCCCACAGCACGTTGATGTTGATTGCACCCTGGCCATTGGCGATTTCATAGGCGCGCTTCACCTGTTCGGTGGCGCCATCGATGCCGAAACGGACGAGTTGTTCGAAGCGCTCCTTGCGGGTCGCCTGCGGGTAAATTTGAGGGATGACATTGCCGTCGGCGTCGTAGCTGTCGGCATTCACCGCGCTGACCGTGCCGATGCCGCCCGCAGCGGCCCATGCGCCAGAACTGGCGTGATTGGTCGCCGAAACGCCCTTGCCGCCTTCAACCAGCGGCCAAACTTCGCGCCCGCCATAGACGATCGGGCTTAGTCCCTTGAACAATGAAATGCTCCCCTTGCACCGCGTCTTCCTTCGCGCGGCGAGTTATCGAAAGTGCTGCTAACCAATTCCGTTACGCTTGTTGAGGTGTTTCCGCCAGTGCGGTGTGGAACTTTCCTCGCGCGGCTATTTGTTAAGCGCGCAGGGGCGAATATCGCGTGGCTCCGGAAGGCGATCGGCTCGTTCGAAGCGAGCGAAAAAGCCCCGAATGTCAGGCTTCTCGATGAATTCGACGAGCTGGAATCCGACAGCCTTGAATTCGCAAATCAGCAGAAGTGGCGGGATGCCGTGCTGGTCCGTGGGCCTGTCGGTATCGACCACCACCACCTGCCCGTCTTCGGTCAGGGCGGGCCACAACCGCCACAGGAAGGCATAGGGCTCGCTCACTTCATGGTACATATGGACCATGAAGATGCGGTCGAAACTGTCCGCGGGGAGCTGCGGATCATCCTCGCGCCCGAATTTTATCGAGACATTGTCGAGCCGCTCACGCTCCACGCGTCGCCCTAGCCGGTCGAGCGCTTCACGATCGATATCCTGCGCCAGAACGCGCCCGTCTTCGCCCACGCGCGCTGCTAGGCGGACGGTGTAATAGCCCTCGCCCGCGCCAATATCGGCCACTGTCATCCCGCTGGTGACTTCGGCGAGATCCATCACCTTCTGCGCTTCGCCGCGTTCGTCGCGCACGTCTTCGCCCGAAAGATCGCTTGAAGCTGTATCCGATACCGGGCGGTCAGCCCGTGGAAACTCGCGGGCGCTGTCCGGCCTGCTGGCATTGCCGCCCATCGGTCCGCAGGCGCTGAGGGCAATTAGCCCGGCAAGAACAAGGGAGGCTACGCGCATCGTCACTCGACGTCGTCTATCTCGACCTTTTCGCCTGTGACGCGCTGCGCCAGTGCGGCGGAGATAAAGGGATCGATCGCGCCATCGAGCACGTCGCCCGGCGCAGTCGAAGTAACGCCGGTGCGAAGGTCCTTCACCATCTGGTACGGCTGCAGCACATAGGAACGGATTTGGTGGCCCCAGCCAATATCGCTCTTGGAGGAATGCTCGGCGCTGGCGGCTTCCTCGCGCTTGCGCATTTCTTCCTCGTAAAGCCGCGCCTTCAGCATGTTCATCGCGATCTCGCGGTTCTTGTGCTGGCTTCGGTCGACCTGGCTAGCCACGACGATGCCGCTCGGCTGGTGCGTGATACGCACAGCGGAGTCGGTAGTGTTGACGTGTTGCCCGCCCGCGCCGCTGGCGCGGTAGGTGTCGATCTTGAGGTCCGCCGGGTTGATCTCGA
The DNA here is from genome assembly GCF_052683155.1 of Altererythrobacter sp. Z27. Lineage (NCBI taxonomy): Bacteria > Pseudomonadati > Pseudomonadota > Alphaproteobacteria > Sphingomonadales > Erythrobacteraceae > Altererythrobacter > Altererythrobacter sp. Z27. Next base: position 794,159 of record NZ_JBQYMC010000001.1, read on the forward strand.
TATCGATGTTGTCATCGATCACCGGATAGACCCAAACCGAGCTGAACGAAGTGTGACGGCGCGCCGAGCTGTCATAGGGGCTGATGCGCACGAGGCGGTGAACGCCGCTCTCGGTCTTGGCATAGCCATAAGCATTGTCGCCCTTGATCAGCAGCGTGGCGGACTTGATCCCGGCCTGTTCACCCACCTGGTATTCGACGGTTTCTACCTTGAAACCGCGGCGCTCGGCCCAGCGGGCATACATGCGAAGCAGCATTTCCGCCCAATCCTGGCTTTCAGTGCCGCCCGCGCCTGCATGGATTTCGAGATAGGTGTCGTTGCCATCGGCTTCGCCAGATAATAGCGCCTGGACCTTGTCGGCATCCGCGCGTTCGGCCAGCCTTGCAAGGCTCTGCAGCCCTTCCTCGACCACGCTGTCTTCGCCTTCGGCTTCGCCCATTTCGACGAATTCGATCGCGTCGCCCATCTCCGCGGTGATCTGCTTTACCGTATTGATCGAGGTTTCGAGCTGCTTTTGCTCGCGCGTGATCGCCTGGGCTTGCTTGGGATCGTCCCACAGCTTCGGATCCTGGACACGCGCATCGAGCTCATCGAGCCGACGCAGCGCACGCTCCCAGTCGAGCGACTGCCGCACCAGCGCCAGCGCCGCATTGATCCGATCGATATGGGCCTGCCCTTCGGCACGCATAATTCATCCTTCGCAAAAATGAGCGCCCGCGCTTAGCGGACCATGGGCGATTGTAAAGCCGCGAGCGAGCCGCCCGCTCAGTGGCTGAGCTTGTGCACCGCCTCAAGCGTCAGCCGCACATGGTCGCGATAATCCATGTTGGAATGAACCATCACGATCCTGCCGTCTTGCGCGATGACATAGCTTGTGCGGCTGGTGATGCCGGTATCCTTGCCTTCGCGCACCAGAGCCACGTCATAGGCGTCGATCACCTGGCGCGAAGCGACGCCGACCGGAAATGCATCGCGGCATTCCTCGCGGCTGAAGCGCTTGAGCGTTTCGATGTCGTCATTCGACATACCTACCACGCTTGCGCCCAACGCCTTGAACTCGGGCATGGCCTCGGCAAAGGCATTGGCTTCAAGCGTGCAACCCTGAGTGAACGCCTTGGGGTAGAAATAGAGCACCACCGGCCCCTTCGCGAGCGCGGCGCGCAGGTTGAAACCGAATTCCTTGCCCGCGAGCGCAGCTTCCGTGGTGAATACCGGTGCCTTTGTGCCGACCGGGAGATTCGCCACCGCCGGAACGGCGAGCCCGAGTGCAAGAACAGCTGCCATTGCCAATTTACGCATCGCTTTGTCCTCTATTCCAAACCTCGGAAGCCGAAGCGCATGACGCGCCCACCGGGTTCCCGGCGTCAGTAAATCCCGCCCTGTTCTTCGACGAAATCATTGGGGCGGCCTTCGCCCGAACCGGCTTGTTCGCCCTGCCCGCGACGGATCAGCGCCAGCAACTCGTCGCGCAATGAGGCGACTCTATCCTGACGCGTTTCGCGCGGTGGCTCGGTATCGGGCTTGAAGGCTTCCCAGATGACTGGCGAAAGCGGGTCGGTAGTAGGCCATTGGTCGAACACACGCTTGCCGCTCCGCCGGTCGATCCGCACCATGCGGATACCCGCCGGAGCCACGGCCGGCTGCTTGCTCCAATGGTCCATCGTCGACTGGACGAATTCCTTGAAGATCGGAGCGGCGGTATTCCCGCCCTGCACCCACCCGCCAAGGTCGCGCGGCTGGTCGAACCCGACATAGACGCCTGCCACGATGTCAGGCGTTCCGCCCACGAACCAGGCATTGGTCGGGCCGTTGGTGGTGCCGGTCTTGCCGAACAGCGGCAGGTCGATATCGCGCAGGCGCGTGGCGGTTCCCCGCTGCACAACGCCTTCGAGCATGTGGATTACCTGGAAAGCCGTGCGCGGATCGAGCACCTGTTCGCCCTTCACACCGAAACGCGGCATCGGCTGCCCGTCCCAATCGGGCATGTTGCAACCTTCGCAGCGGCGCTTGTCGGCGCGCCAGATCACCTTGCCCCGGCGATTCTGCACGAAGTCGATCACTGTCGGCTGGTTCAGCCTGCCGTGGTTGGCAAGCGCGGCATAGGCGTTGACCATCCGCTCCACCGTCGTGTCGCCTGCTCCCAAAGCAAAAGAGGGATAGGCGCCATAGGAACCGATTCCGACCCGTTTGAAGGTATCGACCACGTGGGGCATCCCCGCATCCATCGCGATGTGCACCGTCATCAGGTTTCGCGATTGCTCGAGCCCCCAGCGCATGGTGTGGACGCCACCGGATTCGCCGCCGAAGTTGCGGAAGCATTTCTCGCCGAGATTGGCACCCTGGTAGAAACAGAAAGTCTGGTCGGGAACTTCGGTGGCCGGAGTCATGCCGTTGTCCAGCCCGGTGGCATAGACGAAGGGCTTGATGGTCGAACCCGGCTGGCGCTCCGCTTGGGTGGCGCGGTTGAAGTCGCTCAAGCGGAAGTCGAACCCGCCCTGCATGGCAAGGATGCGACCGGTCTGCACCGATTCCGCAAGAAAACCGCCCGAGACCTCAGGGATCACCGCCACGCGATAACCATTGCCCACCGGCTGCGCCGCGATCACATCGCCTGCCTTGAGGGCATCGGGGAAATTGATCAGCGGCGCTTCCTTGCCGTCTGCAAAGCCAACGCGCGCACTCTGGCCAGCGCGGCTTGTGACGACGCCGATCCGCCAATTCTGGTAACGGACGCCGAGGAACGAGCTTTGCAGCTGCCCGGCCCAGTCGCCATTACTCACATTGATGGTAGCGATCGGGCCGGTCCAGCCATGATTGCCATGATACCGCAGCAGCCCGGCGCGCAACGCGTCGCGCGCGGCCACCTGAAGCTCCGGATCGAGCGAGGTCCGTACCCAGAGACCGCCCGCATAGACGCTGTTCGGGCCTTCCTCTGCCGTTTCGCCGAATTGATCGAGCAGCTGGCGCCGCACTTCCTCAAGGAAATAGCCGGCATCGACCGAACGTTCGCTACGTTGCGCCACCAGCCCCAGCGGCTTGGCCTGAGCCAAGCGCATCTCCTCAACGGTGATGAAGCCGTTCTCTTCCATCTGGCCAAGCACAAAATTGCGCCTCTCGATCGCAAGCTCAGCATTGCGCGCGCGGCCATAACGCTCGGGCGCCTTGGGCAGGATCGCCAGGAACGCCATTTCATGCAGGTCGAGCTGGTCGACATCCTTGTCGAAATAGGCCTGTGCCGCGGCCTGCACACCGAAGCTGCGGCGGCCGAGCGGGATCTCGTTGAGGTAGAGCTCAAGGATCTCCTGCTTGCTCAGCACCCCTTCGATGCGGCGAGCAAGGATCATTTCCTTGAGCTTGCGGGTGACCGAATATTCGTCGCCCAGCAGCAGGTTCTTGGCGACCTGCTGCGTGATGGTCGAACCGCCGACTGCGCGCTCGCCCGATCCGAACTTCATGGCATAGTCGAACACGGCGTTGAGCGTGCCGGTGATGTCCACCCCGCCATGGCTGAAGAAGGTTTTGTCCTCAGCCGACAGGTAGGATTCGATCAGCTTCTCCGGGAAATCGGCATATTGCAGCTGCACGCGCCGCTCACGGGCATAGGAATGGACGATCTCGCCATCGATCCCGCGCACGACCGTGGGCAGCGGCGTCTCGTAACCCACAAGGCTTTCCGCATCGGGCAGGTCGCGAGCAAGCAAGGCCCAGATCGCCACGAGCAGCAGCACGCCCGCCGCAAACGCGCCGACGATCCAGCGAAACCGGCGGTGTTCGCTCCAATTGGCGCGAAACCATGCGAGCGCCGCCATGCTGTCACCGCGCAGGCGCTGGCGCACATAGGCAAAGTCTATTTTGGCAGATTCGGTCATGGTCGGATCATTCATTCGGCGGCGGCAATAGCATGCGGATTCGCGGGAAGGCTAGGCGCTTCTCCATGAACCGCACTGCAACGCGTCAGCCACCCCCTTGCCGCACGAAATAGATGCGGATCGCGCGCGCCATCGCATCGGCAAACCCGCTCTTCCATTCGGGCGAGGTCAACCGCGCAGCATCCTCTTCGTTGGTGACGAAACCCGCCTCGAACAGCACCGAAGGCATATCGGGAGAGCGCAGCACCACCAGGTCTGCCGCACGCAATGATTGCGGATGAAATGTCAGCTGCCCCGCGCCTTCGCGCGTCACAAGCGACGCAAATTCAAGCGAATCGGTTTGCGAACGCCGCTGCGACAATTCGACCAAAATCGCGCTCACTTGCTCGCTCTGACCGTCGATCGACAGGCCGTTGAGGCGGTCGGCATCGTTTTCACGGCGCGCGAAACGGGCGGCAGCGGCGCTCGATGCCCGGGCCGAGAGGGTATAGAGGCTCGCGCCGCTCACCCCGCTCTTCTCGCCTGCCGAATCGGCATGAATCGAAACGAACAAATCGGCACCCATTCGCCGCGCGATATCGGGCCTTTCGGCGAGTGCCAGCAAGCGGTCGTCTTCGCGGGTCAATGCGACCCGGACTCCGCCCTGGCGCACCAGTGCGTCACGCAAGGCAAGCGCGAGCCCCAGCGTCACGTCCTTTTCACGGATGCCAGCACCGACAGCGCCCGGATCGCGTCCGCCATGCCCCGCATCGATGACAACCAACGGACGATCGGGATCGGCGGGGCCATAGATGCCAGGCAGCGCCGCCGCTTCGGCCAATTCGGGCATGAACAGCCGCAGCACATAATCGCGCCCCCATTGCGGGACAGGCAGCTTGATCCCGGCGGAGACCAAGCCGCCAACCAGTATCAGCGGGAGCATGACAATCAGGACAAGATGGGTGCGCAGGCTCATTGCCTCATAAGGTTACGGTGTTGCCGTGGCAAAGCGCAATATGGTTGCGAGTTGAAACCCACGGTGCTAGCAGCGCAAACAGTGGCAGGGACCGGCTGCATGGCTCCATCAGGGAGCTTGGCCGAGCTTCCAAACCGCTGCCGGGCGAAAACCTTTCGCATGGCTTCACAACAGGTTGACGCAGTGAAGAGACAGCCCTCCCCGCAATTCCGTTCGCCGCGCGACACGCGCGCGATCGACATTGTGGGCCGGGCAGCAGCAGTTTGCTGCAATCTTGCACTTGCAGACGCATACTCCGAATTCCTGCCCCACCGGCCAATCGGCCCGGGCAGATCCCATCACGCCGCCCGGCATCATGCCGCCAGCGGCGCATTCACACATCAACACAATTATGGGCGCGCGCGCGGCGGTACAGCCGCTTCGCGAACACGCGCCTGGAGAATTCAAAATGGCAACGCGCATGCTCATCGACGCGCGCCACCCGGAAGAAACGCGGGTGGCGGTGGTCAAAGGCAACCGGATCGAAGAATTTGATTTCGAGTCTGCCGAACACAAGCAAATCAAAGGCAATATCTACCTTGCCAAGGTAACCCGGGTCGAACCTTCGCTGCAGGCGGCATTCGTCGACTTCGGCGGCAACAGGCACGGTTTCCTCGCCTTTAGCGAAATCCACCCGGATTATTACCAGATTCCGCAGGCCGATCGCGAAGCACTGCTCGCCGAAGAGGCTGAGGCCGCCGAGGAAGAAGCGCGCCTGCGCGCCGAAGAGGAAGAGGCGGGGAACCTGCCCGGCGACGAATATGACGCCGAGGATGAGGAATCCGCCGAAGCGCTGGTCGAGGAATTCGCCGAAGACGGCGTCGAGGAAATCGACACCTCCGAGAAGGACGACGTTTCCACCATTGAAGGCGGGCACGTCGAGAATGGCGACGATTCCGACGAGGACGAAACCGACGAAGAATCGGATTCGGACGAAGAGGAAGGCGATCGTCGCGGTCGCGGGCGTCGTGGGCGCCGTCGCCAGGGCGGCGGCAAGAGCCGCGCCAAGGAAGTCGACGAAGTGCGCGCTCGCCGCCAGGCATTGCGCCGTCGCTACAAGATCCAGGACGTCATCCAGCGCCGCCAGGTGCTGCTGGTGCAGGTCGTCAAGGAAGAACGCGGCAACAAGGGCGCCGCGCTGACGACCTACCTCAGCCTTGCCGGTCGCTACACCGTGCTCATGCCGAACTCGTCGCATGGTGGCGGGATCAGCCGCAAGATCAGTTCGTCGGGTGACCGCAAGCGCTTGAAGCAGGTCGTTTCGGACCTCAAGCTGCCCAAGTCGATGGGCCTGATCGTGCGCACGGCGGGCCTTTCGCGCACCAAGCCCGAAATCAAGCGCGACTTCGATTACCTCGCGCGCTTGTGGGACGAGATCCGCGAGAACACGCTGGCCTCCACCGCCCCTGCGCTGATCCATTCGGATTCCGATCTTGTGAAGCGCGCCATCCGCGACATCTACAACAAGGAGATCGAGGAAGTCGTGGTCGAGGGCGAGGAAGGCTACAAGTCGGCCCGCGCCTTCATGAAGCTGCTGATGCCCAGCCATGTGCGCCGGGTGAAAGCCTATTCGGACCCGGTTCCTCTCTTCCAGCGCTATGGCGCGGAAGACCAGCTGCGCGCGATGTATGATCCGGTCGTCCAGCTCAGGTCGGGCGGTTACCTCGTGATCAACCCCACCGAAGCGCTGGTTTCGATCGACATCAACTCGGGCCGCTCGACCAAGGAACACGGGATCGAAGCGACCGCGCTCAGCACCAATCTCGAAGCCGCCAAGGAAATCGCCCGTCAGTTGCGCCTGCGCGACATGGCCGGGCTGGTCGTGATCGACTTCATCGACATGGAGTACAACTCCAACATCCGTAAGGTCGAGAAGGCGATGAAGGAAGCGCTCAAGAACGATAGGGCGCGGATCCAGGTCGGGCGCATTTCGGGCTTCGGCCTGATGGAAATGAGCCGCCAGCGCCTGCGCACCGGCGTGCTTGAAGCGACCACTCGCGCCTGCCCGCATTGCGACGGCACTGGCCTTGTCCGCACGGCATCGAGCGCAGGACTTTCGGCGCTCCGCCTGATTGAAGACGAAGCCGCCAAGGGCAAGGGAACGATCATCCGCCTCGGTGCCAGCACCGAAGCCGCGATTTACCTGCTCAATGCCAAGCGCTCCGACCTCCAGGAGATCGAGGACCGTTACGGCGTTTCGGTCGAAGTGGTACCCGAAGGCGAGGAAGAAGGCGCGAAAATGAGCATCGCAAGCCTCGGGCCCCGCCCGACGCAGGCGCCGCGCTTCGAACCGATCGTGATCGAAGAGGATGATGAAGACGATATCCCGGAGGATATCGACGACGAAATCGACGAGGACAGCGACAGTGCTTCCGAGCGCGACGACGATGGTGACGACGCCCGCAAGAAGAAGCGTCGCCGCCGCCGGGGTGGCCGCGGCCGCAACAAGAATCGTCGCGACGGCGAGGATGAAGCCGGTCAGGAAGACAGCGACGCCGAGGAAGGCGAAGCAAGCGAAGAGTCTGCTTCATCCGACGACGAAGGTGGCGAACGCCCCAAGAAGCGTCGTCGCCGGGGAGGCCGCGGACGCAACAAGAAGCGGCGCGAAGGCAATGGCGAAGAGTCGCTGAGCGAAGGCGAAACCGAGAGCTCGCAAGAGCCCGAAGCGCAAGCGTCCGAAGCGGAACCGATGAGCGAAGCGCCCGAAGGTGCAGCCGAACCGGAAGCGGAGGAAAAGCCCAAGCGGACGCGCGCGCCGCGCAAGAAGAAGGCCGAACCCGAGGCTGAAGCACCGGTCGAAGCGGAAGTAACTGCGGAAGCCGAGGAGGCTCCGAAGCCCAAAGCGAAGCGTGCTCCGCGCAAGAAGAAGGAAGAGGCTCCCGCTCCGGAAGCCCTGGCTGAGGAGGCTTCCGCCACAGAAGAAGCAGCCGAAGCAACTCCTGCGCCGAAGAAGAAGCGCGCTCCCCGGAAGACCAAGGCGAGCGAAGCAGCCGCAGAGGCGACTACGGGTGAAGCTAGCGAAGCGCCTGATGCCGGTGACGGCGGCGAGCCAAAGCGCGGCTGGTGGCAACGCACCTTCGGCGAATAGGCTGATCGGCGGGCGGCGCGGCTGAAGCTGCGTCGCCCCCTACCCCGTCAATTCGACTCGAACAGTCGGGGCTAGACCCCGGCCTTGCGGGCAATGCCCCATTCGTTCCAGCCCGCCACGCGCGGGGCCTTGGGCAAATATCCCTGCCCCAGCGGTTCGACTTCGAAGCCCGCGCCACGCAGTGCCGCCCCGATCGGCCGAGTCAGGTGGCAATTGCCCGCTATCCGCTTCCACACCGGCTCGATCCGGTCCTGCCAGCGCGCAACATCGGGATCGGGCGCGCGGCCGTGTTCGAGGAACAGCAACCTGCCACCGGGCCGCAAGATGCGCCGCATCTCGGACATCACCTGCGCCGGGCTATCGACCGAGCACAGGGTGAAAGTGCATACTACCGTATCGAAGCTGCGTTCGGGGAACGGAATGTGTTCGCCCACGCCTTCGCGGATGTCATTTTGCCATCCCCGCGCCCTCGCCCGTTCGCGCGCCGCCTCCAGCAAGCCGCCATGCGGATCGATCCCCGAAAAGCTGGAGACCAGGCTGCTCTGGTAGAATTCCTGGTTGAGGCCGCCGCCGCAGCCCAGTTCGAACACGTCGCCGCTCGCCAGCGGCACAAGTTGCGAACGCCGCTTCATCACCTGCCCCTGCCCGCAGGCAAAGGTTACCAGGCGCGGCATTACATGTGCATCATACCAACTCTGCAATCCCATCGGCGCCTCTCCACCACCCGATATGCATCAGGCTATGTCGAGCGCGGACTGCTTGCAAGCGGTCTCTAACGTGCCTTGGCGAGAGCGTCCGCGATGCTGCGCATGTCCGCATGCAGGCTGGAAGCGGCTGCTTCGGACGACTGGCCGCACAGCCGCACCACTTGGGGCATCGACATGCCAATCCGCAAGGTGCCACCCCACCCGCCATCGCGGCGCACACACTTGACCGGTTGGCCAAGCCGCAGGCCCGATAGCGCCAGTTCGCGGTGGAGCCTTTGCGCATCGTCGAAGCCGGGCGTGGCATCGAGCGTACTGACATCAAGCGTCGCTAGCGTGCGCATCTCGATCGGGTGCTCGCGCGGCTCCTCTTCCGCGCCAAAGGCATAGGGGCGCACCAAACGCAACCCGAGCCGCGCGACAACTTCATCGACCAGCGCCGCCTCGAAGCGGTCGAGCAATGCCGCCACCGAAGCAATCGGCAGCCGCTGGAAACGCTCAAGCTCGAACACGCTGGCTTCATAGCGCAGCGCCAAGCCCGGATTCTCGCCTTCGGGCAGCTGCTCGCGTCCCGCCCAGCCTTCGGGGAACTCGGCCCGCCGGAAGACACTCGCAAGGCCCGCCGGAAGCGGCGCGGCACCCTCCATCATGGCGCGCGGAACCAGCGCGAAGCCGTTGAACGGCGGCCCGCCCATGAATTTCGATCCGGTCAGGAACACCATGGCTCCGCGTGCGAGATATTCGTGCAGGGCCGGAATGGTGATGCGCGCTTGGCAGGCATCGACAACGAAATCGACCTTATCGCCAAACCGCTCGGCCAGCATGGCCAGTTCGGCAGGCTCTGGCAGGATCAGGCCTGTCTTGGAGCCATGCACGACATGGACCAGCGGGTGTCGTCCGGCTGAATGCGCCTGTTCGATCTGCAGTGCGATATCATCGGCGATCTGGCGGCTCGAATGTGCTCTGCCCTCGCTGTCGCGTACCGGCACGTCGGCCAGCTCGACAATTCCGAAATCTTCGACCGGGGTGCCCATCTCGGTCGGCACGCCAAGCGGCGTTTCGCCGGCGAAATAGCGGCCATGGGCAGAATGGATGCAGCCGCTGCCCACTTCGTCCGCGCCCAGCAGTATGTTGTGGATGCCGCCCGGCGCCTTGCCCAGAACTGCGGCGAGCGCGACATATTCGAGGTCCGTCCCCGATGCCGCGAACACGACCTCGACATCGTCCGAAAGATCGTAGGCCGCACGGATTCGCGCGCGCAGCGATTCGAGCTGCGCTTCGTAGCTTGCGAGCCCTCCGGCCAGCACTCCACGCAAATGCGTAAAGGCTTCGGGCGAAACGTCGTTCGCAGTCGAAGAGGCATAGGCCAGCGTCCGGCGTGGATAGGGCGCGGAGAAATATTTGTTCAGCCCGCTCACGTGATCGAGCGAAATGCGCGCGTCCCCGCCAGAGGAAAGCAGCGCGATCAGTTCGTTGGTACAGTCATCCTGCTCGATCGAAGGCAGGATATCAGGCGTGTTTGCGAAAATGCGGCCCATTGTGTCCCGATTCAGCTTGGCGGCGAAGCGAGACCGCCTTATGGGCCGCGGCGCAGAAAAGAAAGGTTTAGTCGCGTGTCCTTCCCCATTGCGCCGCTTACCATTGACGAAAAGACCAAGCGCGATACGCGCATCCTGTTCATCGCGAAAAACGCGTTGTGGGATGGCACGGGCAGCGCCGAAGACGGCAACCATGCCACCTATCACGTGGAGATGCGCGAGGTCCTGAAGGGACTGGGCCTGAATCTGCGCGTCGAAGACAAGTTCGAAGTGCTGTTCGACAAGCCGGATGTCGATTTCGTCTTTCCGCTGCTCAACCGCGCCGGCTTCTTCAATTCGGAAATGCTGTGCCCGCTGCTGTGCGAACGCGCCGGCATTCCCTATCTCGGGGCCAGCCCGATCCTGCGCGGCCTGTCGGATGACAAGCACCTCGCCAAGCGCGCCGTGCGCGACGCTGGCGTGCCAACCGCGCTCTGGGCAATCTATCGCCGCGGTGCGCCGATCGACCCTGCGAAATGCCCCGAAGGCACCCGCTTCGTGGTCAAGCCGAACAATTCTTCCGCCAGCTGGGGCGTGATGGACGCGACCGACTGGCCCACCGTCGAAAAGGCGATCCACGGCGTGCACGAGCTTGGCCATGACGCACTGGTCGAGCCCTTTATCGACGGCAGCGACGTCGAAGTGCCGGTGGTCACGGTCAATGGCGAACCGGTGATCCTGCCGATGATGATCTTCCGCCAGGCCGATCCCTCGCACCTGCGCACCTATCAGGAAAAGCGCGACCTGGTCGATCGCAGCCAGAAATACTCGCTCGATCCCTTCGAGAACCCGGATATGATCGCGAAGATCACCGAGTACACGCAAAAGGCGATGCAGGAATACCGGCCGTTCGATTACGGCCGGTGGGAATTCCGCGTGAACGAGGAAACCGGCGACATCACTTTCCTTGAGCTCAACCTCAACTGCAACCTATGGTCGCAGAAGGTGTTCGGGCGCGCGGCCAACCTCGCAGGATGGACGCAGAAACAGCTGATCGAGACGATCCTTGCGGAAAGCCTGCGCCGCCACGGGCTGATGGCCTGACAGGCGCTGGTGCGGCGGGTTGCCCTCTGGGCCGAAGCCGCTAGATAGGTGGCAAAGCGAAACAGGATACGGGATTCAATGGCGACCTTTACCCTTCCCAAGAACTCGAAGATCACCGGCAAGGGCAAGGCCCACAAGGCCGATGGCGGCAAGCGGGTGAAGTCATTCAAAATCTATCGCTACGATCCCGACAGCGGTGAAAACCCGCGCTACGACAAGTTCGAGATCGATCTCGACGAATGCGGCCCGATGGTTCTCGACGCGCTGCTGAAGATCAAGAACGAGATCGACCCGACGCTGACCTTCCGCCGATCGTGCCGCGAGGGGATTTGCGGTTCCTGCTCGATGAACCTCAACGGCAGGAACGGGCTCGCTTGTACCACCGCGATCGAAGACCTTTCGGGCGAAATCCGCATCACTCCGCTGCCGCATATGGAAGTGATCAAGGACCTCGTTCCCGATTTCACGCATTTCTATGCGCAATACGCCTCGATCCGTCCCTGGCTGCAAACCGTTAGCCCGACACCGAGCGGCAAGGAACGGCTGCAATCGCCCGAACAGCGCGAAAAGCTCGACGGGCTTTACGAGTGCATACTCTGCGCCTGCTGCTCGACTTCGTGCCCCAGCTATTGGTGGAATTCGGACAAGTTCCTTGGCCCGGCGATCCTGCTCCAGGCCTATCGCTGGCTGGCCGACAGCCGCGACGAAATGACCGGCGAACGGCTCGACCAGCTCGAGGATCCGTTCCGGCTCTATCGCTGCCACACCATCATGAATTGCGCGAATGTATGCCCCAAGGGCCTCAGCCCGGCCAAGGCGATCGCGGAAACCAAGAAGATGATGGCCGAACGCCAGATCTGATCCCGTGGCACTGAAAGACGACGTTTTCGAGCACGGGCCCGATCCCGAGAATCCGGGCTGGAATCACTGGAACCTGAAGGATCCGACGCTGTTCAACGGCGCGGTGATGGGCAAGCTCATCACCAGGGCCGAAGGCGGCAAGTGCCGCCTGCGCATGTTCCCGGAGCGCAAGCATGAGAATCTGCAGGGCATCATCCATGGCGCTATCACGCTGTCACTGATCGATATCTCGCTCTTCACGACCATGCATGTGATCGGCACCGGAAATGCCGGCCCTTCGGTTACGCTTGAACTCTCGACTCAGTTCATCGGTGGCGGCGATCCCAAAAGGCCGCTCGATGCCGTGACCGAGATCATGCGCGAAACCGGCAATCTCGTTTTCGTTCGCGGTGAAGTGGTGCAGGACGAAGACCGTGTCGCCGCATTCAGCGGTATCATCCGCAAGTTCCCGCCCCGGGCGCTCTGACCGTGAGCGGATTGCTCGCGCGCTATGACGAGCTGATTGCCGCAGGCGAGTTGCACCCCGATCCGGACCAGCGCGCCGCAGCAGAGCGCCTTACCCGATTGCAGTCGGACCTTGAAGCCGTGCCCAAACGCGGTTCGGTGTTGTGGCGCGCACTCAATCGCAAGCCCGAAGCCACCAAGGGCATCTACATGTGGGGCGGCGTCGGGCGCGGCAAGTCGATGCTGATGGACCTGTTCGTGGAAACGCTTGCCATCAGCCGCAAGCGGCGGGTGCATTTCCACGCCTTCATGCAGGAGGTCCACGCGCTGCTGCGCGAAGCGCGCAAGGGCAAGACCGGCGACCCCATCCCGCCGGTGGCGAAAGCCCTGGCGCAGGATGTGCGCTGCCTCGCCTTCGACGAGATGGTGGTGAACAATTCGGCCGACGCGATGATCATGAGCCGCCTGTTCCGCGCCATGATCCTCGATGAAGGCGTGACGATAGTCACCACCAGCAACCGCGCCCCAAGCGATCTCTACAAGGACGGGCTCAACCGCGAGCACTTCCTGCCCTTTATCGACCTGATCCATGATCGGCTCGACGTACTGCCGCTAAACGGCCCGACCGATTACCGGCTCGACCGGCTTGCCGGGATCGCCAGCTGGCACGCGCCATTGGGCTCGGCCGCCACCGAGCAGGTGCGCGAAGTGTTCTTCCGCCTCACCGATTACAAGCCTGAGGATGCCGCGCATGTCCCCTCTGGCGAGCTCGAAATTGGCGGAGGGCGCACGCTGCACGTACCCAAGAGCCTGAAGGGCGTCGGCGTATTCAGCTTCAAGCGGCTTTGCGGCGAACCCCGCGGTGTGCCGGACTACCTTGCAATCGCGCGCGCCTATCACACGGTAATCGTCGTCGGCATTCCGCAAATGGGGCCCGACATGCACAATGAAGCAGCGCGCTTCGTGACGCTGATCGATGCGCTTTACGAGAACCGGGTGAAGCTGTTTGCAACCGCTGCTGCAGCGCCGGAAGATCTCTACGTCGCCGGGGACGGCTCATTCGAGTTCGAACGCACGGTCAGCCGGCTCATGGAGATGCAGAGCGCCGATTATATGGCGCTGGGGCATGGCGAAGAATAGCAGGCTGCGCCGCTCAGGCGGCCGCAATTCGCTCCGCCAACCGGGCCTGTGCCGCAACGAGCCGGTTCATGACCTTGAGATCCTGTTCGCGCAGTTCGAGTGCGGTGTCGGCCCACATTTCGGTAATGCGATTGAGCTCGGCCAGTTCGAGGTTCCATGCCCGCTTCATGGCGCGGCGTGAGCCGACCAGGCCCGCATGGCGCCGCTCGCTCTTCTTGATGAACTGGCGGCAGGCATTGAGGCCGTCGCCCGGTTCCGCAAGCTCATGCACGATGCCGAGTTCGTACATCTGCTCGGCAGTATAGGTTTCGTTAGAAAGGATCAGTCGCTCAGCCGCTGCACTGCCGATCTTGCGCGACAGCAGCGCATGCGCGCCCATGCCGGGGAACAGGCCGAACATGATCTCGGGCAAGCCGAAGGTCGCGGTCCGTTCTGCCACGATGAAATCGAAGGAGAGCAGCGCCTCGAACCCGCCGCCCAGCGCGGCGCCCTGCACCAGCCCGATGGTCAGCATCGGAAGGCCAAGGCTGCGAATGTTGCGATCTAGGATGGCGCAACAGCGGTGCCCGTAATGGACCAGGGCCTCGCGGTCGCGATTGCGGATCAGCTGTTCGAACAGGGCAAGGTCGCCGCCGAAGCAGAACACATCGGGAGCGCGACTGCCAAGGACGAGGTAGCGCAGCGGCACCGCGCCATCACCGAAACCTACCGGGATGAGCTCCTGCCAGCGCTCGAAATCATGCAGCATCGGTGGAGTAAAACTGGGTCGCCCATCGGGATTCATGAAGGTCCAGAGGGTCGCACTGCTGTCATCATAGAGCACATCCAGCTCGCCGAGCTGGAAGAGCTCTTGCGGCAGGGCCGCATGTCTTGCGCTTTCCGCAAACAGCTCCTCGTCATTGGACAAGGGAATAGCTTGCGTAATACCACCGTCCATAAATGCGCGCCCTTTTTGACCCCCGTGTGACGACAATACTGAGCAACAATTTAAATGTGCCCAGTAAAGCCCTCGGCCAGTTGGGAATCTATGCTAGGGGGGAGTCCCTTGGCAAACGCAAAATTTACCATGTGTGACGAGCGGAGTCCTCGGCGGGACTCCTGAGCCCAGTGGCGGCTTTGCCGGGCTGGTATCTACAGAATAAAAATCGGCAGTTTTCTGCGGCTTACAGGAAAGACTGCGGCCAATAAGCCACAGACGTCAGTAATTTTCAGAAAGAGTCCCCGCAGGACTCCCGATCGAATTTGTCAGGCCGCTTCGCGCTGTTTGTCGTCACCCTTGCCTGGCTCGTCCTCAAGCCATTCGATCAACATGTCGAGCACGCGCCGCACCGAATATTCCTGATCCTCGAGGCGTTGTTCGAGATCGGCAATTTTCTCGTCTCGCTCAGCCAGTTGTCGCTCGATTGCCGCCAGCGCGCCGTTGATCTTGGCCGCTTTGCCGGCAAGGGTAGGTTTGTCGTGAATTTCGTCGCTCATGCCTGGGTGCTCCGTCATGAAGCAAGGCTAGGCCGCTTAGGTGAAGAATCGGTTAGGCGCAGGCGCGGAAATGAGCGAAAAATCAGATCAACAGTTCGACCGCCGGACCATGGCCGAGGAACTGCGCAGGCGATGCGCTTGCGCCATAGGCGCCGGCGCAGAATACCGCGACCAGATCCCCCGCTTCGGCGCGCGGCAGATGCGCCTGGTCTGCAAGACGGTCGAGCGGAGTGCACAGGCATCCGACCACATTGGCCTCTTCCTCGGGTTCCGCGCCGTAACGGGTCGCGATCGCCAGCGGATAATTGCGCCGCACCACCGTGCCGAAATTGCCGGAGGCCGCGAGCTGGTGATGCAGTCCGCCGTCAGTGATCAGATAGGTGACACCATGGCTTTCCTTGCGGTCGATAATCTCGGCCAAGTAGACGCCCGCTTCACCCACGAGATATCGCCCCAATTCAATGCAAAGCTCGGTCGCGGCGAGCGTTTCGGGCAAGTCCTCAAACCGTTCCCCGAGCGCGGCACCAATGGCATGGATATCGAGCGGTAGGTCACCATGGAAATAGGGGATGCCGAAACCGCCGCCCATGTTGAGCTTGGGTAAAGACACGCCAATTTCGCGCGCCAAGCGATCGGCGCAGTCGAGCACATTGACCTGCGCTTCTATGATGGCTTCGGCGCTGAGCGCCTGGCTGCCGGTGAAGATGTGGAGGCCGCGCCATTCGGCTCCCGCCGTAATGATCTCGCGCGCCAAGGCAGGCACGCGCTCGGCATCGAGGCCGAATGGCTTTGCCCCGCCGCCCATCTTCATGCCTGAGCCCTTGAGCTCGAAATCGGGATTGACCCTGATCGCGATGCGCGGCGCAATTCCAAGCCGCTCGCCGATTGCCAGCGTGCGCCGCGCTTCGCCTTCGCTTTCGCAATTGAGCGTAACCCCGGCATGGATCGCAGCCTCAAGCTCCTTGTCGCGCTTGCCCGGCCCGGCGAAGCTCACCCGAAACGGATCGACCCCTGCCGCCATAACCGTCGCCAGCTCGCCTGCAGATGCGATGTCGAAGCCATCGACCAGCCTCGCCATGTGCGTCACCACCGGCAGGAAGGGATTGGCCTTCACCGCATAATTGATGCCAAGCCGGGCCGGCATTGCAGCGCGCAATTCCGCGACCCTGCGATCGAGATGCGCCCTGGAATAGATGAAGCAGGGTGTGCCACCCGCCAATTCCACCAGTTCGCGCGCGGTCTTGCCGCCGATCTCGAGCTGCCCGTCTCGGGCGGCATAGCCGGAGGGAATCGGGCCCAGCGGTTTCACGCCTGCAACTCCCGCATGAGCGCAGCGCGGTCGATCTTGCCGTTCGGGTTGAGCGGCATGGCGTCGCGCCAGTGGATCACCTGCGGTTGCATGAAGTTGGGCAGCTCCTTCGCCAGCACCTTGGGTAATGCGCCTTGCGGATCTTCCGCACACGGCTCAGCACGAACCACAAGGTGCACCGCCTGCCCTAACCGCTCATCGGCAATTCCCAAAGCCACCGCTTCGGCGACAAGGCCCGTCGCCAGCGCTACCTCTTCGATTTCCTGCGGGCTGATGCGGTTGCCCAGGCTCTTGATCATCGCGTCGCGCCGGCCGACGAAATAGAGCAAGCCGTCCTCGGCGCGCTTTACCCTGTCGCCCGACCATACCGCCATTCCGCCATAGCGAGACATCGCCGGTGCCGGCTTGAACCGCTCGGCGGTGCGCACGGGGTCCTGCCAGTACCCTTGCGCCACCAGCGGCCCGCAATGTACCAGCTCGCCTTCCTCGCCCGGCGTCGCCAGATCGCCCGCATCGTTGATAACGAGAATCTCTGCGAAAGGGATCGCCCGCCCCATCGAAGTCGGATGGCTGTCGACCAGCGCAGGGTCGAGATAGGTCGAGCGGAAGGCTTCGGTCAGGCCGTACATCGGGAAGAGCCGTGCCTGCGGGAAAATCCGGCGCAAGCTGCGCACGAGATCGACCGTCAGCGCACCGCCGCTGTTCGTCATCCGCCGCATGCTTGCGACCGCTTCGGCGCTCCATTCGAGCTCGGTCAGCTGGACCCACAGCGGGGGCACAGCGGCCAGCGTGGTGACACCATGCGCGGCGCAGGCCTTCACCACGTCGCGCGCGAAGAGATAGTCGAAAGGAACGACCGATCCGCCCGCATACCAGGTGCAGAACAGCTGATTCTGCCCATAGTCGAACGACAGCGGCAAGACCGAGAGCGTCACATCGTCCGAAGCCATTCCGAGGTAGGCCGCCACACTTACCGCGCCGAGCCACATGTTGGCATGGCTGAGCATCACGCCCTTGGGCTTGCCGGTCGAACCGCTGGTGTAGAGTATCGCCGCCAGCGTATCGGGATCGGCGTCCGAGGGCGGCAGATATCCACCCAAGGCTTCGGCCGCATCGAGTGCATCCTGCTCGGCGACCAAGCTGCAGCCTTGCGGTACGTCGCCTTCACCAAGCCCTTTGATCCGCGCCGGAGTGCCGATCAGCAGGCGAGCGCCGCTGTCGGCCAGTATATGCGCAACCTGCGCGTGCTTGAGCAGCGGGTTGACCGGAACGTGCACCAATCCGGCCCGCGCCGCAGCGAGCGGCATCAGGCAAGTGAGTTCACCCTTCGCAGCCCAGCTGGCTACCCTCGCCCCCGGCTCAGGCACTTCATTCGCCAGCCATGCAGCAAGTCGCCCTACCCGCTCGCGCAACTCGGCATGGCTGAGGGTGCGGTCGCGCAACACCAGCGCGGGATCGCCATCGGCTCCGCGTTCTGCGATGTGGTCGATCGGATAGGCCGTAGGGTCGGGCTCTGGCAACATCGCGGGCACCAAACCCAAGCAGCGTGGCCGGGTCAATCGCTTATTCGTGCGCGACTTCGATAACTTGCACCCTGCGCTAGGCGTCGCTAAGGCGAGCGGCCTTTTCGCTATGGGGATTGCCGCGGATGAGTGGGCATAACGCGCCTGACGAATGCAACCGGGATACCGGCCTTGCGGATATCGACCGCAGGCTGCGGGAAATCCTGATCGACGTGCTCGGCCTCGATGCAGGGGATGTGGCGGGTTTCGACGGAGACACCGGCCTGTTCGGCCATTTGCCCGAGCTCGATTCGATGGCTGTCGCCGGGCTTTTCACCGAGATCGAGGACCGCTTCGACATTCTGATCGAGGATGACGATGTAGACGCGGAAATGCTCGAAACCTACGGTGCGTTGCTCGCCTTTGCCGAAACGAAAGTGATCGAAGGCTAACGGCTGAAATAGCTCGCCAGTTCGACATGCGTCGACCAGCGAAACTGCCCGACCGGACGCAATTTCTCCAGCTTGAACCCCGCTTCGACAAGCCGCGCTACGTCACGCGCCCAGCTCACCGGGTTGCAGCTGACATAGACCACGCGGTTGACTCTGCTCTCCGCGATCCGCCCGACCTGCTCCCTGGCCCCGGCACGGGGGGGATCGAGCAGCACCGCTTCAAAGCGTCCTAATTCATCAGGCTGCAGCGGATTGCGGAACAGGTCGCGGTGCATGGCGCCCACCGGCAGTCCGGCCCGGCCCGCCGCCGCCTTGCAGGCGAGATGCGCGTCGCGCGCAGCTTCCGCCGCCAGCACCTTTGCCGGACCTGTCAAGGCAAAGGCAAAAGTGCCAAGCCCCGCAAAAAGGTCGGCCACGCTCGCAGCATCGCCGATCCACTCGCGCGCATCCGCAACGAGGCGGTCCTCACCATCCTGCGTTGCCTGCAGGAAGCTGCCCGGCGGAAGGCCGACAGGCTTCCCCGATAGCGTGATGGTGACCGGTTCGGGCTCCCACATCGCTTCCGGGCCATAGCCCTGGTCGAGCGTGAGCCGGGCAAACCCGTTCGCCTGCGCCAGTTCGAGTGCCGCCTCGGTTGCGGCAAGCCCCTCGAGCGCGAAATTGCGGAGGCTGCAATCGATCCCCTGGTCTGCCAGTGTAAGCTCGACATCAACCGCGCCCTTGCCGCCATGCCGCGCCACGAACCCACGCAGCGCAGGGATCGCAGCCGCCAGCTCAGGCGCAAGGATATGGCATTCGGCCAAGTCGACGATCTTATGCGAACCTCCCTCGCGGAAACCCAGCACCGCGCCCTTCGCGGTTCGCAGCGCATGCAAGGTTGCACGACGACGGCTTTTCGGCGGCGAAAGATGCGTGGGCAGTAATTCGCCCACTTCGATGCCTTGAGAGGAAGCGGCGAAGGCCACACGATCGGTCACGAAGCGCCGCAGCGCTTCTTCATCGGCATGCTGCAACTCGCACCCGCCGCAACTGCCGAAATGGCGGCACGGCGGTGTGGTGTGGTGCGGGCCATGTTCGAGCGTGCCATCCTCGTGCAGCAGGTCACCCGGCGCGGCAAAGGGCACATGGCGCCCGTCTGCGGTGACGCCGTCGCCTCGCGCGGCGATTCGAATGATTTCTGCTGCTTCGCTCACAATACTGCGGCGATAGCGCCAGATACTGCCCGTGCAAGTTCCTCTGCGGTAAAGGCTGCCCCACATTGCCGTGCAGCCTCTCCGTGGAGCCACACCGCTTCGCAAGCCGCCTCGAACGGCGCAATGCCCGTCGCCATCCGGCTTGCCGCGATTCCCGCCAGCACATCGCCAGTTCCCGCGATCGATAGCCAGCTCGGCGCAGGCGGTGCGATTGCGAGCCGCCCGTCGGGCGCGGCAACCAGCGTATCCGGCCCCTTGGCCAGCACAACCATGCCGCTGGCCTTGGCCAATGCCTGCGCACGTGCCTGCCTGCCTGAAGCGACCACCGCGAAACTGCGGCATAGCGCTTCGAGCTCGCCATCATGCGGAGTCGCAAGTAATGGCACGCCTTCGCGCAGCATGTCCGGCCTGAGCAGGACCAGCGCGTCGGCATCGATCACCGCAGGCTTGCCTGCGGCAATTGCGGTTTGCAGGAGGTCGCTTGCCTCACGATCGCGCCCCAGCCCGGGGCCAACAAGGATAGCGGAAATGCGCTTGTCATCCAGCGCCTCGCCGAGCGGGTGGGTCTCGACCACCAGCCCCGCCGGAGCCGAGCCGGGCGCGTGATGGGCCAACAGTTTCACATAGCCTGCCCCGCCCCGCATCGCCGCTTCGCTGGCTAGCAAGCTGGCCCCCGGCATTGCGTCGCCCACCACCGCACAAAGGCCGCGCGTGTATTTGTGCGCGTCTGCCGCCGGGGCATTGAGATTGGGCCGCCCGATTAGTTGCGCAGCGCCTTCAACCTCTCCCACACCGATCGGCACCAGTTTGAGATTGCCCATCAACCCGCGGGCGGGCAGTCGGAAATGCGCGAGCTTCCAAGCGCCGAGCGCGATAGTCAGGCGGTAGCTTGGCAGGCGCTCGTTGAGCAAGGCGCCGCTATCGCTTTCGACCCCGGAAGGCAGGTCGACGGCGATCCGCAAGGAATGCCGCGCAGCAAGATCGCGTAGCAGCAGCGAGTGTTCTGCGCTGAGTGGCCGAGCGAGGCCCGATCCGAACAGGCAATCGACCAGCACCTGGCCGCGCGCATCCTTGCCCGATCCCAGCAAATCGCCCTTGTAGGCGCGGCGCGCATTCTGCGCGGCATCGGTCTTGGGCGGGACTGGCGCGACCACCTTCACCTGCAAGCCGCGCGCGCGCAGCCCCTCGGCGATGACATAGCCGTCCCCGCCATTGTTTCCCGGTCCACACAGGACGGTCACCGCACGCCCGGCAGCAACACGCCAAACCCAATCGGCCGCACCGCGACCCGCAATCTGCATCAGCGCGTCGACACTGGTCCCGCCATCGATGAGCGCCTGTTCGGCGGCCTGCATCTGGGCGACGGTGAGGACCTGGCGCGCTGTATCCACTAACTTCGTCCGAGTTGGGAAATGTCGCGGATCGCGCCGCGCGCGGCGCTGGTCGTCATCGCGGCATAGGCCTTGAGCGCGGTTGAAACCTGGCGCGGGCGGCCGCTTGCCGGATGCCACCCCTTGGCATCCTGCGCGGCCCGGCGGCGTTCGAGTTCCGCATCCTCGACCTGCAGAGAAATCGTGCGACCCGGAATATCGATCGCGATGATATCGCCATCCTCGACCAGCCCGATTTCGCCACCGTCGGCGGCTTCCGGGCTAGCGTGCCCGATCGAAAGACCCGAAGTGCCGCCAGAGAAGCGCCCGTCGGTCAGCAGCGCGCAGGCCGCCCCCAACCCCTTCGATTTGAGGTAGCTGGTCGGATAGAGCATTTCCTGCATGCCCGGCCCGCCCTTGGGCCCTTCATAGCGGATCACGACCACGTCGCCAGCCTGCACCTTGTCGCCAAGGATCCCTTCGACTGCCGCATCCTGGCTTTCATAGACCTTTGCCGGACCCGAGAAGGTCAGGATGCTCTCATCCACCCCTGCGGTCTTCACAATGCAGCCGTCGCGCGCAATATTGCCGTAGAGCACGGCCAGCCCGCCATCCTTGCTAAATGCGTGCTCGGCGCTGCGGATCACGCCCTTCTCGCGGTCGAGGTCGAGCGATTCCCAGCGGCGCGACTGGCTGAAGGCGGTCTGCGTGGGCACGCCGCCCGGCGCTGCCGAATAGAACTCGTGCACCTTGTTGTTCTTGGTACGGCCGATGTCCCAATCGTCCAGTGCGTCACCCATGGTCGGGCTGTGCACGGTGGGTAGCGCAGTGTGGAGCAGGCCAGCCTTCTCCAGCTCTCCAAGGATCGACATGATCCCGCCGGCGCGGTGAACGTCTTCCATGTGCACGTCGCTCTTCGCCGGGGCGACCTTGCTGAGGCAAGGGACGCGCCGGCTCAGCCGGTCGATATCCTCCATGGTGAAGTCGACGCCCGCCTCATGCGCAGCTGCCAGCAGGTGCAGCACGGTGTTGGTCGAACCGCCCATCGCGATGTCGAGGCTCATCGCATTTTCGAAAGCTTCGAAACTGGCGATGGAACGCGGCAGTACGCTGGCATCGCCTTCCTCGTAATACCTGCGGGCAAGCGTCACGACGAGGCGCCCGGCGCGGCGGAACAGCCCCTCGCGGTCAGCATGGGTGGCGAGGACCGAGCCATTGCCCGGCAGCGACAAGCCCAGCGCTTCGGTGAGGCAGTTCATCGAATTGGCGGTGAACATCCCGCTGCACGAACCGCATGTCGGGCAGGCGCTGCGTTCGATCGCGGTCACTTCCTCGTCAGTGTAGCTCTCGTCGGCGGCAGCCACCATAGCATCGACCAGGTCGAGCGCATGCTCCTTGCCCTTCAGCACGACCTTGCCCGCTTCCATCGGCCCGCCGCTGACGAACACCACCGGGATGTTGATCCGCAGCGCCGCCATCAGCATGCCCGGAGTGATCTTGTCGCAATTGGAGATGCACACCATCGCATCGGCGCAATGGGCATTGACCATGTATTCGACGCTGTCGGCGATCAGGTCGCGGCTCGGCAGCGAATAGAGCATGCCGTCATGGCCCATGGCGATCCCATCATCCACCGCGATAGTGTTGAACTCCTTGGCGACGCCACCGGCGGCTTCGATCTCGCCCGCGACGAGCTGGCCCAGATCCTTCAAATGTACGTGGCCGGGCACGAACTGAGTGAAGCTGTTCACCACCGCGATGATCGGCTTGCCGAAATCCTCGTCCTTCATGCCCGTCGCGCGCCATAGTCCTCGTGCGCCGGCCATGTTGCGGCCATGGGTAGTCGTGCGGGAACGATAGGCAGGCATGTTTCACTCCGTCTGGTGCCAAGGGGCTCGGCAGCGCCTTGGCATCAAGAGTATCGCAGCGAAAGGCCGCTGCGAAACAGAATTTCTTGAAAAGGCACCAAATGCGCTTCGATCTGTCGCGCTGGCCTCAGCCCCTGCCCCTAGTCGAGCGCCAGCGCAACCCGCTTTGCCACATCGGCGAGGATGGTTGCCCAGCGCGCCTGCCCCTGTGTATCGGCAATCATATCCTGTCGAACTTCGATCCCGAAATATGGCCTGCGATGCGCCTCGGCATGGCGGTTCATGGTCGCGTTGAGCAGTTTGCCCGAATAGGGTTGCTGGTCCCCCACGACCAGCCCGGTGGCTTCGAGCAAGGGGATCGCCAGCCGCGCTCCGCGATCGTCAGCATTGTAGAGCACGCCGCATTCCCATGGGCGTTTCTCTTCGGGATGGCTCGCCAGCACGGGAGTGAAACTGTGCAGCGACAGGATCAGCGCGGGCGGGCTCGCATCAAGCAGCTCAGCCAAAGCGTCGTGATAGGGGCGAAAGAAGCGAGCCAGCCTCGCCTCGTGCGCGGCGTGGTCGATGGCATTGCCGTGAATCGCGTGTCCGTCGCTCGCGATCGGGATGGTCGCTGGCTGGTGCTCCTCGCGATTGAAATCGCACACAAGGCGGCTGACATTGCCAAGAAAGGCAGAGAACCCCGCGTCGCGCACCATGATCTCGGCGACCTGCGCCACTCCGATGTCGACCGCGATATGCTCGCGCAGCAAGGCGGGATCGATGCCAAGGTCGATATCCGAAGGCACGCGATTGCTGGCATGGTCGGAAACGATCAGGATACCCCCCGCGCGGGGCGTGCCAAGCAGTCGCCAGGCTTCGTGCTCTCTCACCGCAATTTGCCTGACATCTGCCACCATTCAGGGTGTTCGTCCGCGATCCGCACAGCGGCGGCATCGCGCGCTTCGATGCTGTCATAGAGCGCAAAGCAGGTCGCACCCGATCCTGACATGCGCGCAAGCCAGGGTTGTGTTGCATGCAAAGCGCCGAGCACATCGGCGATGACCGGACAAAGTGAGATTGCGGGCGCTTCGAGATCGTTTCGGCCCCCGCGCGCAACCGTGCTGGCGGAACCTTGCGGGAGAGGCCCGCGATCCTGCCCGTCCCACGCCCTGAACACGGGTCCAGTTGCGAGCGGCACGCGCGGATTGACCAGCAGTACGGGCGCTCCAGTGAGGTCACTCTCGATAGGTTCGAGTTCGGTGCCAGTGCCGCGTCCGATGCATGTCTGGCTGAGGACGCAGGCTGGCACGTCAGCGCCGAGCTTCGCTGCGCGATCCCGCCAGTCCTCGGGCCAGCCATGGCTACGCTCGACCATGCGGAACACCGCCCCCGCATCGGCCGAACCGCCCCCCAGCCCCGCCGCGACGGGGAGGCGCTTCTCGAGCTCGATCGCAAGCCCTTCGGCGCGCGGCAGCGCCGTCAGTGCCTTGGCCACGATATTGCCGAATGGATGGTCAAGAGCGGGCGCAAACTCGCCGCTTACCGAAAGCCGGTCTTCGGCCGATGGCCGCGCAACCAGCCGGTCGCCATCGTCCACGAAGGCAAACAGCGTTTCGAGCTCGTGATAACCATCCTCGCGCCGCCGCCGGACATGCAGCGCAAGGTTGATCTTTGCGTATGCGGTTTCGGTAAGGGTCACAGGTAAGCCATGGGATCAGGGCACCTCAATGTTCTGCTCCGTTCCCGGCGGCAGTTCCTTCAGTTCTACCTCCCACCGCTCCTCAACCTTCTGGAGTTGGATGTGAAACGTAGGCCCTTCGCCGCCACTATTCATATACCACAGGTCAATAATGTCGCCCTCGACAGCGACAAACTGCATAAAGTCCGTATCGACGTAGGAGCCGATATGTTCGGAAATCAGTCCCGCAATATCCAGCGCGCCAACGCGTGAAGGGCACCTCACGTGTTGATCACATATTCGGATAGTTCGGGCCGCCGCCGCCTTCCGGCGTGGTCCAGTTGATATTCTGGTTCGGGTCCTTGATGTCGCAGGTCTTGCAGTGGACGCAGTTCTGCGAGTTGATCACGAAGCGCGGCTCCTTCCCTTCCTCGGTCACCCATTCATAGACCCCGGCGGGGCAATAGCGGGTCGAGGGCCCGGCGAAGATCTCATATTCGCTGCGCTCCTGCAGCTCGGGATCCTTGAGCTGCAAGTGGCACGGCTGGTCTTCGGCGTGGTTGGTGTAGCTGTAGGCCACATTGGTCAGCCGGTCGAAGCTGATCACGCCATCGGGCTTGGGATAGTCGATCGGCTGGTAGAGATCGGCGCGGCCGGTATGCGTGTAATCCGGCGTGTGCTTCATCGCGATCGGCAGGCCGATCTTGAGCGTGCGCATCCACATGTCCGCGCCCGCTATCACCGTTCCGATATCGCCGCCGAACTTGGCGACAGCCGGCTGGGCGTTCTGCACCAGCTTGAGCTCGTCCGCGATCCAGCTTGAACGCACCGCCGCGTCGTAATCGGCCAGCTCGGTATGCTCCTTGCCGCCGGCGATCGCCGCAGCGATGCTTTCGGCGGCGAGCATGCCGCTCTTCATCGCAGTGTGGCTGCCCTTGATCCGGGGCACGTTGACGAAGCCTGCCGCGCAGCCGACCAGCGCGCCGCCGGGGAACGCCAGCTTGGGCACGCTCTGCCAGCCGCCTTCGTTGATCGCGCGCGCGCCATAGGCCACGCGCTTGCCGCCTTCGAGATATTCGCGGATCGCCGGATGCTGCTTCCAGCGCTGGAATTCCTGATAGGGCGAGACATAGGGGTTGGCGTAATCGAGCGCGGTCACGAAGCCGAGCGCGACCTGTCCATTGGCCTGGTGGTAAAGGAAACCACCGCCCCAACTGCCGCTCTCTGTCAGCGGCCAGCCCTGCGTGTGGATCACACGGCCCGGCACGTGCTTGTCCGGATCGATGTCCCACAGCTCCTTGATGCCAAGGCCATAGACCTGCGGCTGGCAATCCTTCTCAAGATCGAACTTCGCCTTGAGCTGCTTGGTGAGGTTGCCACGCGCACCCTCGGCGAAGAGCGTGTACTTGGCGTGGATTTCCATGCCCGGCTGGTAATCGGGCTTGTGGCTGCCATCTGCGGCGACGCCCATGTCCTGCGTAATCACGCCGGTCACTGCGCCAGCATCGTCGAACATCACTTCGGCGGCGGGGAAGCCCGGGAACACCATCACGCCCAGCGCCTCGGCCTGTTCGGCCAGCCAGCGGCAAAGATTGCCGAGCGAGCCGGTATAGCAGCCGTGGTTGCTCATCAGCGGCGGCATGAAGATGTGCGGGAGCGAAGTCTTGCCCTTCTTCGAGAGCACCCAGTGCCAATTGTCGGTAACCGGCGTTTCCGCAATCGGGCAGCCCATCTCGCGCCACTCGGGGAACAGCTCCCCAAGCGCCTTGGGATCGACCACTGCACCCGAGAGGATATGAGCCCCAATCTCGGAGCCTTTCTCCAGCACGACCACTTCGAGCGCATCGTTGATCTGTTTGAGCCGGATGGCCGCCGCAAGGCCGGCCGGGCCACCCCCCACAATCACCACGTCGCAGGGCATCGATTCGCGTTCAACAGCTTCGGCGCTCATGAAGTCCTTGTCCTTCGAAAATTCCGTGACCAAACTCAGTCAAAGCCTTGATTGCTGCGGTTTGCAAGGTCAAGACCTGCATTGGATAGTATGACCGTGGCAGAACGCATCCATCCCCGCGAAATCATCGCTGCCTTCGATTGGTGGCGCGATGCAGGCGTGGATTGCGACTTCGGCGATGACGTTACGGACTGGCTGGCGGAACCGCCGGCGCAAGCCGCCGCCGAAGGTCCCGCGCGCAAGCCCGCAGCGCCGGTTGTTTCCGAACCGGCTCCGTCCCCGAAAATCGACCTGCTCGGCTCCAATCCACCCGCCGATCTGGCAGCCTTCCGCGAATTCTGGCTCTCTGAGCCCGCGCTCGATGCCGTCGGCCCGCGTGGCCGGGTGCCGCCGCGCGGGGAAACAGGTGCCAGGCTGATGGTGCTGGTGATGGACCCCGAGGCAGGCGACGCCGACAGCCTGCTGTCGCAGGCGCAGGGGCGGCTGCTCTCGCGGATGCTCGCGGCGATGGAAGTTCCCGAAAGCGAGGTCTATTTCGCTTCCGCCCTGCCCCGCCACATGCCGATGGCCGATGGCGCAGCACTGGCAGCGCAGGGATTCCACGAAGTTTTACAGCGCCATATCGCGCTGGCCGCGCCGCAGCGAATCCTTGCCTTTGGAGGCAACATCCTGCCGCTTTTGGGGCACAATGCGGCGCAAGACTCTGCCGCTTTGGAATTTTTCAACCATGAAGGCTCCAGGGTTCCGTTGCTGGCTTCCGAGGGGCTCGACAGCCTGATGGCAATGCCCCGGCTGAAAGCACGCTTCTGGCGCAGGTGGCTCGATTGGACAGGCAAGCAGGCATGAACGGTGCCCAACGGTTGAAATCTCTGGGATTTGCGCTGCTTGGCGGCGTGGCTGCGCTGTCCGCCGTGCCCGTCGCTGCGCACAACAGCGCCGCCGAATATTTCCGCGCCCGCGCCGAAAGCAAGAACGTGCCGCAGGTGCTGAGCGACCGGGATCGCGATTACTACCGCGAAATCTTCGACGCCATCACGCGCGAGGATTGGCTGAAGGTCGATGACCTGCTCGACGGCCGCGAGCCGGGCCTGCTCCACCAGGTCGCTTTGGCCGAATATTACACCCATGCGCGCAGCCCGCGCGTTTCCGCCGAACAGGTCACCGCCTGGTTCGCCATGGGCACCGAACTTCCCCAGGCCGAACAACTCGGCAAGCTCGGCCTCAAGCGCGGGCTCGAAGTCCTGCCCGAACTGCCGCAGGAGCAACCGCTTTCGCGCCAGCCCTATGCCTCGAAGCGGATCCTGCCCCGCTCGGTCAATGACGGGACCATGCCCGAGGAAATCCGCAAGGAGATCCTCCAGCATATCGTCGATGACGATCCCGAGGGCGCTCGCATCCTGCTCGACGGGATCGATGCGCTGTTGAGCCCCGAAGCGCGCGCCGAATGGCGCCAGCGGGTCGCCTGGAGCCACTACATCGAAAACCGCGACAGTGCCGCGCTGGCGATTGCGCAGACTGCGGCAGAAGGCGCGGGCGCCTGGGTTGCGGAAGGCGAATGGGTGGCGGGTCTTGCTGCATGGCGGCTGGGCGATTGCGCCTCGTCCGCGCGCGGCTTCGCTCGCGCCGCCGAGCTATCGACCAATGTCGAACTGACCACGGCGGCGCATTTCTGGGCCGGGCGCGCCTACACCCGTTGCCGCCAACCCGCCGAAGCGACCCAGCACCTGCAATCCGCCGCGCGTTACGACGAAACGCTTTATGGAATGCTTGCGCTCGAACAGCTCGGGCAGACGATCCCGGAGGAACATGCCGGGGCGGATTTCTCGCCCGAAGACTGGCAGCGCCTGCGCAATGACAACAACGTCCGTGTGGCGGTGGCGCTGATCGAGATCGGTCGCGGCGATCTCGCCGATGAAGTCCTGCGGCACCAGGCGCGGATCGGCGCCAGCTCCGAATATGCAGCCCTCTCGCGCCTTGCACGCGAACTTGGCCTTCCGCAGACCCAACTCTGGATGGCGCACAACGCACCGCGCGGTGCGCAGCCGCTGCCCGCGCTTCGCTACCCAACGGCGCGCTGGCGGCCGACAAGTGGCTGGCAGGTCGATCCCGCGCTCGCCTTTGCCCACGCACTGCAGGAATCGAATTTCCAGACCAATGCGGTAAGCCCTGCAAACGCTCGCGGGCTGATGCAGATCACGCCCATTACCGTGCGCCAGCATGCACCGCGGCTCGAAATGAACGCGAGCTACGTCAATCTGGACGATCCCGAGGTGAATCTCGCATTCGGCCAGCGCAATCTCGAGATGCTGCGCGATTCCGCCGCCACGCAGGGCCTGCTGCCCAAGATCATGGCCGCATACAATGCCGGGCTCAATCCGGTCGGCCGCTGGAACAGCGAAGTGCGCGACCAGGGCGATCCGCTGCTCTACATGGAAAGCATCCCCTATTGGGAAACGCGCGGATATGTCGCGATCGTGATGCGCAATTACTGGATGTACGAGCGGCAATCGGGCGCACCTTCCTCAAGCCGCCAGGCGCTGGCGCAAGGCATGTGGCCCGCCTTCCCCGAAAGTCGCGGGCCGAGTGCCGTGCGGCTGACGCGCACCAATTGAGGCCGGGCGATGGCGATCGACCTCGAACGCAGCTTCAAGCCGATCAACATTGCCGTCCTGACCGTTTCGGACACGCGCACTGCCGAGAACGACACGTCTGGCGACATCCTCGCCGAACGGATCGCAGCATCCGGGCACCGTCTCGCAGCGCGGGCGATCGAGCGCGACGATGCCGCCCTGCTTGTGAATCGCTTGATCGGCTGGATCGAAAACCCGGAAATCGATGCGATCGTTTCGACCGGAGGAACCGGCCTCACCGGGCGCGATGTCACCCCCGAAGCGCTCGACCGCGTCAAAGCGGCCACAGGCGGCAGGGACATTCCCGGCTTCGGCGAGTTGTTCCGCTGGCTCAGCTTCAAATCGATCGGCACCAGCACCATCCAGAGCCGCGCCTGCGCCATCGTGGCGGGTGGAACCTATATCTTCGCCCTCCCCGGCTCCAACGGCGCGGTGAAGGACGGATGGGACGGCATCCTCGCGGAACAGTTGGACAGTCGCAACCGGCCCTGCAATTTCGTCGAACTTATGCCGCGCCTGCAGGAGAAATAGGGGCTGTCCCGAGTCGTTTGTTCCGTGTATGTTCTCATTCATGGAGAGCGCAGGCAAACGATCGATACAACCGCCCCTTCAGGGCAGAGGTGCCCAGTCCGGAGCAGTTTCGACCCGCTTCGGGCTTTCCGAACGCGAGGCCGATGGCGATTGGCGCGATTATATGGCGCTGCTTGGCGGTCCTCCGGTGAAGCTGCGCACGCATGTTACCGAGGAGCACCCCCGCAGTATAATCAGCTTCAATACATCGCCGGACTTGCCGTTCGACAGATCGATCAACGCCTATCGCGGGTGCGAGCACGGCTGCGTCTATTGTTACGCCCGCCCTACCCACGCCTATCACGACCTTTCACCGGGGCTCGATTTCGAAACGCTGCTTTACGCCAAGCCCAATGCGGCGGAGATATTGCGCGCATCGCTGGCGAAGCCACGCTACCGCCCCGCACCGATCGCGATGGGCACCAATACCGATCCCTACCAGCCGATCGAGCGGCAATACCGCATCACGCGCGACGTGCTGAATGTGTGCCTTGAGGCACGCCACCCGGTCACGATCACCACCAAGTCCGACCGCGTGCTGGACGATCTCGACCTGCTTGAAGAGATGGCACGGCACGGTCTGGTTGCAGTCGCGATATCCGTAACCAGTCTCGACCCGAAGCTCTCGGGCAAGCTCGAACCGCGCGCAGCTTCGCCCGCCAAGCGACTCGCAGCATTGGGAAAACTGGTCGAAGCGGGAGTCCCGACGCATTGCTCGGTCTCGCCAATCATCCCAGCCATAACCGATGAGTTCATGGAGGAGATCGTCGAGCGCGCAGGAGCCTTGGGAGTGCGCTCGGTTGGGTGGATTCCCCTGCGCCTGCCACACGAGGTTTCGCCGCTGTTCCGCGAATGGCTGGATGTACACTTCCCCGAGCGTGCAGCCAAGGTGATGAGCATTGTGCGCTCGATCAGGGGTGGGCGCGACAACGATCCCGGCTTCTTCAGCCGGATGAAGCCGCAAGGCGTATGGGCAGAGCTGTTCCGGGCGCGCTTCCGCCTCGCCCGCAAGCGCGCAGGGATGGAGAAAGTGCGGATCGAGCTCGATTGCTCCGGCTTCAGGCGCCCCGAGATGGGCGGGCAATTGCGCTTGCTTTAATTGCGCAGGCTGCGTTGCATATAGACCGTATCCAGCCTGCGGCCGAACTTGAAGCCGACATCGCGCATCCGCCCGGCTTCGGTAAAGCCCAGACTGGAATGGAGCGCCACGCTGGCTGGCTCGCCGCCGCCAATCACCGCGATCATCTGTTCGAAGCCGCATGCCTGCGCCTGCTTAAGCAATTCCGCCAGCAGGAGCTTGCCGATCCCGCGCCCGCGCTCGCGGTCGGCAACGTAAATGCTGTCTTCGCAGGTCCGCGCATAGGCCGGGCGGTCGCGAAACTGGGTAGCATAGGCATAGCCCAACACGCGCCCGTCCTCGCGGCAGGCAATGAAGGGCCAGCCGCGCTCGGTGATATAGCCGATCTTGTCCTGCCAGAACGGAAGGTCAGGCGGGACGGTATCGAACGAGGCTGTGCCATTGAGTACGTGGAAGGCATAGATCGAGCGGATGGCCTCAGCGTCAGTTACCGAGGCTTGCCCGATTTCCACGGTCAGCCGAAACCTCCGCCAACTTCGCCCGGCTTGAAGCGGACCAATCGACTGTCGACCAGCGCGGCGGTGCGGTTGACCACGGCGTGCTGGTAGTCAGGGTCCTTGATCATTTCGAAGAAGGCCGCGCTGTCGGGATATTGCGCCACGAAACCGTCATGCCACTGGCGATCTTCCGGCCCGGTCACCATGCACTGGAACGCTCCCCGCCATATGATCTGCCCGCCCACGCGGCGGAAGATCGGCCCGGATGTATGGCCATATTCCTCATAGGCACGCCGCCCGCTCCAGCCCTTGCCCGCATTTGCGTGACCCGCCGGATATTCGGCGAGATCGCGATACAGCAGCAGGTTGAGCATGTGGATGGGCTCGTCGCGCGGCAGCCCCTTGAACGCTTCAAAATTTGCGCGACTCGGATCGATGTAGACGCTCATCTTCGTTCCCCTCTCGCTAGCGGACTTGTATCTCACGCCATTCGCCCGGGCCAAGCCCTTCGATGGTCCAGTCGCCGACCTGCCAACGCACCAGCCGCAAGGTCGGGTGGCCTACCGCAGCGGTCATGCGCCGCACCTGGCGATTGCGCCCTTCGGTGATGGTCAGCGATATCCAGCTGTCGGGCACATTCTTGCGGAAGCGGATCGGTGGATCGCGCTCCCATAGGCTGGGCGCCACGATCGCCTCCACCTTGGCCGAGCGGGTCATCCCGTCATTAAGCATCACGCCGGTGCGCAAGCGGGCAAGCGCTGACTCTTCGGGTATGCCCTCTACCTGCGCGAGATAGGTCTTGGGCATCTTGTGGCGCGGCTCGGCAATCCGCGCCTGCAGTTTCCCGTCATCGGTCAGCAGCAACAGACCTTCGCTGTCCTTGTCGAGCCGCCCTGCCGGATAAACGCCGGGCAGGCCGATCAGGTGCGCAAGAGTGTCGCGCGCGTCGCCACCTCTCCCCCCAGTGAATTGCGACAAGACCCCGTAGGGCTTGTTGAGGAGGACCAGCCGGCTCACGCCTCCAGTCTATAGTCCTTGAACCGGTCGCGCAGGTCCTTCTTGCTGATCTTGCCGGTGGCGGTGTGCGGGATATCATCGACGAATTCGACCGCATCGGGCAGCCACCATTTCGCGATCAGCGGACGAAGGTGCTCGATGATGTCATCGCCGGAGCAATCGGCCCCCTCCTTCTTCACCACGAACAGAACCGGGCGTTCGTCCCACTTGGGGTGGTAGATGCCGACGCATGCCGCTTCCGCCACGGCGGGGTGACCGACAGCGGCATTCTCGAGCTCGACCGAGCTGATCCATTCGCCGCCGGACTTGATCACGTCCTTGGTGCGGTCGGTCAGCTGTAACGTGCCATCCGGGTGGATGATGCCCACGTCACCCGTGTCGAACCAGCCTTCGTTGTTGATCGCGTCCTGCTCGGCCTTGAAGTAACGCCGGATGATCCAGGGGCCACGGATCTGCAGCGCGCCGCTGCTCTTCCCGTCGCGCGGAAGCTCGGTGATCATGTCGTCCAAGTTGACGGTGCGCAGCTGCACGCCGAAGATCGGGCGGCCCTGCATCGCGGTGCGGTCAACCTTTTCCTCGAAGCTGAGCTGGTCCCAATCCCAGCTTGGCCCGCCAACGGTGCCGATCGGGCTGGTCTCGGTCATGCCCCAGGCATGCTGGACGCGGGTGCCGTTTTTCATCAGCCGTTCGATCATGAAGCGCGGACAGGCCGAGCCGCCGATCGTCGCTGCCTTGAGCGGCGGAAGGTCGATCCCTTCCTTGTCGCAATATTGGAAATGCGCGAGCCAGACCGTGGGCACGCCGGCGGAATCGGTCACGCCTTCGTCCATCATCAGCTTGTGCAGCACCGCCGGATCGTTGACCGCGCTGAACACGAACTTGATCCCCGCCATCGCGCCCGAATAGGGCAGGCCCCAGCTGGCGGCGTGGAACATGGGAACAACCGGCAACATCACCGAAGAGCTGCTGAAATTGAAAGCGGCAGTCTGCAGCCCGGCCATTGCGTGCAGCAAGGTCGAACGGTGCTCATACTGCACGCCCTTGGGATTGCCGGTGGTGCCCGAAGTGTAACAGAGCATACACGGATCGCGCTCGTCGCCGATGACCCATTCGAAATCGCCGTCCTGTGCGCCGATCCAGTCTTCGAAGGCAATCGAGTGCTCGCCCGAATCGTAGCAGACGTAATGCTCGACAGTGGTCCAGCGGTCCTTCATCCGGTCGACGATCGGCTGGAATGCCGCGTCATAGCACAGCACCTTATCCTCGGCGTGGTTGACGATGTATTCAAGCTGGTCGTCGAACAGGCGCGGGTTCACAGTATGCAGCACCCCGCCCATCCCGGCGACGCCATACCAGCTCACCAAATGGCGCGAATGGTTCATCGCGAGGCTGGCGACGCGATCGCCCTTCTTGACCCCCATTGCCTGCAGCGCCTGTGC
Source organism: Altererythrobacter sp. Z27 (assembly GCF_052683155.1). Lineage (NCBI taxonomy): Bacteria > Pseudomonadati > Pseudomonadota > Alphaproteobacteria > Sphingomonadales > Erythrobacteraceae > Altererythrobacter > Altererythrobacter sp. Z27. The sequence continues at coordinate 827,892 of NZ_JBQYMC010000001.1, forward strand.
CATCTTCAGCGCATCGGCGCGAATCCCGGCCCAATTGGTGCGGGTCTGGCTGCCGTCGGCCCAGCGGGTCACAATCTCGCGCTGGCTCGCTTCGCGTGCAGCGTGATCGATCACCGCGGTTACCCGCATGGTCCAGTCCTGCATTGCCCCCAACATCGGCTTCCTCTCCTTGTATTCAATGACGTTTGGCCTCTCATGCCGAGGCGTGGCGCGATTGGCAATTGCCAGCAAGTGCTAGGACCTCGGTGAGGCCGCCTAAACTGCCGTCAGGCTACCAGCCGCAGATTCGGCTTCACACGCACCGGCTGGAGCTGGACGTTCTCGATCCCTTCGATCGCGGCCAGCCGTTCGGCCAATTCGCCGTCGAGCATGAAATCGCGACCCAATCGCACTTGCGCAAACTCGCCCGGCCCCACGAGCACGCGCGCGACCACTTCGCCCTGACCTTCGTCGCCGGGCGCAAGCTCGAGGTGCAAATCGGCCAGCGCCTCACGGCTGAGCAGGTCGAGCGACATCCACATGCGGATCGAACCTTTCACCTCGGCCAGCGGGCGCGCGCCACGCACGGTAATGCGCGGGGGCTCGCTCGGGTTGGGTGAGTCGAGTTCCACCTGCAGCAAGATGCAGGTGCCTTCTGCGGCCCAGCGTTCGAATTGCGGGACGAGGCTTTCCTCGAAACATGCCGCCGAGAACTGGCCGGAGGCATCGGAGAAGTCGCCGCGGATGAATTCCGCACCGCGCTTGGTGCGCCCCTTGCTGAAGCCTTCGACCATGGCGGCCATCACAGCCGGTGCGCGGCCGCCCGAAGGTGCACCTGCTGCCATGATGCTCTGGTAGGAGCGCGCGCCATTGGCCGAAGCGACATGCCAGTGCTGCTGCACCGGATGGGCGGAGAAATAGAAGCCGAAATTCTCGCGCTCTTTCGCCATCTGCTCGATGCGCGACCAGCGCGGGGTTTCAGGCAGGCGCAGGCTGTCATCCGCTGCGGCTTCCCCGCCGAACAGCGCCGCTTGCCCGCTGGCACGTTCGCGCTCGGCCGCATCGGCCACCGCCAGCAGTATGTCGGCATTGGCGAACAGCTTCGCCCGGTTGTCATCGAGGCAATCGAGTGCGCCAGCCGCCGCGAGCCCTTCCAGCTGGCGCGAATTCATCGCACCCTTGGGTATCCGCTCGAACAAATCCTTGAGGCTGGTAAACGGGCCGGAAGCCTCGCGTTCGGCGATGATCGCTTCCATCGCCTTGTCGCCGACATTGCGGATGCCCGCCAGCGCATAGCGCACGGCATAGCCGTGGTCGGTCTGCTCGACGGTGAAGCGCGCTTCGGAATGGTTGATACAGGGCGGCAATATCTCGATCCCGCCATCGGCGCCCGGATAGCGGCGCGCATCGTCAACGAACACGGCCAGCTTTTCCGATTGGTGCATGTCGAAGCACATCGAAGCGGCGTAGAATTCTTCGGGATAATGCGCCTTCAGCCACGCCGTCTGGTAGGCGAGCAGCGCATAGGCTGCGGCGTGCGACTTGTTGAAGCCATAACCGGCGAACTTGTCGATCAAGTCGAACAATTCGTTCGCCTGGCTGCGTTCGATGCCCGAAATTTCCTTACACCCGTCGATGAAGCGCGCCCGCTGGGCATCCATTTCGGCCTGGTTCTTCTTGCCCATGGCGCGGCGCAGCAGGTCGGCGTCGCCGAGCGAATAGCCCGCGAGGATCTGCGCGGCCTGCATCACCTGTTCCTGGTAGACGAAGATGCCGTAGGTTTCGGCGAGGATGCCTTCGAGCTTGGGATGCGGATATTCGATCGAGGCTTCGCCATTCTTGCGCTTTCCGAACAGCGGGATGTTGTCCATCGGGCCGGGGCGATAGAGCGAAACGAGCGCGATAATGTCACCGAAATTGGTGGGCTTCACAGCCGCCAGCGTTCGCCGCATCCCTTCGGATTCGAGCTGGAACACGCCCACCGTATTGCCCGACTGGAGCAGGTCATAGACCGCCGGATCGTCCCACTCGAGCGCGCCGAGGTCAATTTCGATCCCGCGCCCCGCCAGCAAATCCACCGCCTTGCGTAGCACCGACAGCGTCTTGAGGCCGAGGAAGTCGAATTTCACCAGCCCCGAGCTTTCGACATATTTCATGTCGAACTGCGTCACCGGCATGTCCGAGCGCGGATCGCGATAGAGCGGCACAAGCTGCGCCAGCGGCCGGTCGCCGATCACCACGCCCGCGGCATGGGTCGAGCTGTTGCGCGGCAGGCCCTCCAACTGCAGCGCAAGGTCGACCAGCTGCTTCACTTCATTGTCGTTCTCATACTCCCGCCGGAAATCCGCCGCGCCATTGAGTGCGCGCGGCAAGGTCCAGGGATCGGTCGGGTGGTTGGGCACCATCTTGCAGAGCCGGTCGACATGGCCATAGCTCATCTGCAGGATGCGCCCGCAATCGCGCAGCACTGCGCGCGCCTTCATCTTGCCGAAAGTAATGATCTGCGCGACGTGATCGTGCCCGTACTTCTGCTGGACATAGCGGATCACTTCGCCGCGCCGCGTTTCGCAAAAGTCGATATCGAAGTCCGGCATCGACACGCGTTCGGGATTGAGGAAACGTTCGAACAGCAGGCCCAGCCGGATCGGATCGAGATCGGTGATGGTCAGCGCCCAGGCAACCAGCGAGCCTGCGCCCGAACCGCGCCCCGGCCCCACCGGAATGCCATTGTCCTTGGCCCATTTGATGAAATCGGCAACGATCAGGAAGTAACCCGGGAAGCCCATCTTCACGATCACGTCGACTTCATAATCGAGGCGGTCGAAATAGGCCTGCCGCTCTTCCGGCGCGAGTTCGCCATAGGGCTCAAGCCGTGCCTCCAGCCCCTTGCGCGCATCCTCGGCCAGCATCCGCGCTTCGCCTTCGAGGTCGCCCGCAAGGCTGGGCAGGATTGGCTTGCGATCGGGCGCTATCGCGGCGCAGCGCTGCGCAATCACGAGGCTGTTGGCAGTCGCTTCAGGCAGGTCGCCGAACAGCTCATGCATCATCGGGGCCGATTTGACCCAAGCGTTGCGATTGGTGTGCAGCCGGTCTTCGGCATCGACATGGGTCGAATTGGCGATGCACAGCATCGCGTCATGCGCCTTGTGGAAATGCGGCTCGGCATATTGCGCGGGGTTTGTCGCCACCAGCGGAAGGCTGCGCGCATAGGCCAGGTCGATCAGCGCCTCTTCGGCGGCCTGGCAGGCCGGATCGCCGTGCCGCGCCAGCTCGATATAGAACCGCCCGAGGAACAGCGCCTGTAGTCTATCGCACAGCGCCTCGGCATGGCTCTGCTGCCCCTCGGCGAGCAAACGGGTGAGCGCACCCTCGCCTGCGCCGCTGAGCGCAATCAGGCCTTCGGTGTGCCCTTCAAGGTCTTCAAGCCGGACATGCGGCTCGAACTCCAGAGGCCGGTCGAGATGCGCCTTGGAAACAAGGTGGCAGAGATTGTCGTATCCGGCCTCGTCCTGCGCATAGAGCGGCAGATAATCTACCTGCTTGCCCTCTTCATCGCGCGCCACGCCCAGCAATGCGCCGATGATCGGCTGCACGCCTTCCGCCATGCAAGCGCTGGCAAAGGCGACCGCGCCATACAGCCCGTTGCGGTCGCAGATCGCGATTGCCGGGAAGCCGCGCTCCTTTGCCAGTTTGGCGATCGCCTTGGGATCGATCGCCCCTTCGAGCATCGAATAGGATGATTGCACGCGCAGCGGGACGAAGGGGGCGTAGGCCATGCCGCTACTTTAGGATTTGGCGCGCGATTCGGAAGCGCCCACGCGCGCTAATTCTCCACAAGTGGACAAGCTGCGTTACAGCAGCTTCTCGATGTCCTTTGCGATCCGTTCAGGCTTGTCGGTCGGGGCATAGCGACGCACCACCTTGCCATCGCGGTCGATCAGGAATTTGGTGAAGTTCCATTTGACCGAAGTGGAACCCATCAGCCCTTTCGCCTCGCCCTTCATCCAGTCATAGAGCGGTGACGCGTCGGGCCCGTTGACGTCGATTTTCTGCATCAGCGGGAAGGTGACGCCGAAATTGATCTTGCAGAATTCCTGGATTTCGTCGGCATTGCCGGGCTCCTGCGCGCCGAACTGATTGCAGGGAAAGCCCAGCACTTCAAAGCCGCGATCCCTGTATTGCTGGAAGATCTTCTCGAGCCCGTCATACTGCGGGGTGAAGCCGCATTTGCTGGCGGTGTTCACCACCAGCAGCACTTTGCCGAGCTTGTCCTTGAGGTCGAGCTGCTCGCCGCGATTGGTCGTGACGGTGAAATCGGCGATCGTGGTCATTCGAGCGGCTCCTTGCGGCGGCGATAGGTCAGGTCATAGCGCGTCGACCAGGTCAGTCCATGGTCGAACGAAGCCTCACCATGCTGCCGCACCGTTTCGCCGTCAATCGGCGTGAAGGTCTGGCGTACCATCGCATCCTCGCCGTTCGGCCCGAAGCCCTGCCAATAGCCGGTCATCGCCATGCCGCCTCCTGCCGGACCGCCGATGAATTCCACCGGCCCGGGCGCAGCGCCGATCCAGAACTGCCGCCAGAGGCCGGTCTGCGGGTCATATCCGTTAAGGCTGCCACCGCCCGGCCCGTTGAGCGGCATCCAGTTCTCTCTTACCGCGCAGCCGAGATAGAGCTTCTCTATCCGGCTGTGCGCGACGAGGTTTTCCCGGCCGATGGGATAAACGTCCCACTCACCCAGCCAGAAATCGAATGCCGCGAATTCTGCGCTATTGCAGCCCGGCGGCGGCGGCAGAACGGGTGATTGCGCCGGCGTGGCGCTAGCCTGCATCAGGAATATCGACGCGATGATACTGAACATTTTTGCCCCCCTGTCCCGAACTCGGGAACCAATGGGCCAGAAGGTCACCGGTGGGCGCAAGCCAGTATAGACGAGCGCCATTGCGCGCTCGACGGAGGCGTTCAGCTGCGGGGGAAGCCCTCGCGCGCGGCCAATGCAGCGATATCGGCATAGTCCAGGCGACGCCCACCGGCCTTCTGGATCGCATATTCCATGCGCTTGTCTTCCGGAAGCAACATCACATAGCGGACGAGTTCGGCCAATGTGCCCTGGCGCAGGATCTTGGCGGCATCGAGCAATCCGCCACCGTCATCCGCGCGATGGAGCGAGCTGTAAGCGTCCCAATCGACAGTTCCACCCATATAAGGCTCCTGTTCCCAATTGCTTCTGCCACTCGACCCTAGCCAGAAAGCTGCCCTGCTTGAAGGACTAATCGGGCTATGCCCTATTCGAGTACACCTTCGTGCAACCGCACGACGCGGTCCATTCGGGCCGCAAGCCGCTCGTTATGCGTTGCGACCAGCGCTGCACTGCCTTCTCCGCGCACCAGCGCGAGGAACTGCGCCAGCACCCGATCCGACGTGTGCTCGTCGAGATTGCCGGTCGGCTCGTCGGCCAGCACCAGCATCGGGCGATTGGCGAGCGCACGGGCCACCGCCACGCGCTGCTGCTCGCCGCCTGAAAGCTGGCTCGGGCGGTGCTCCATCCGGTGACCCAGCCCAAGCGCCGTTAGCAATTGCTCGGCGCGTGCGTCCGCCGCCTCGCGGTCTACGCCCGCGATCATTTGCGGCATCACGACGTTTTCGCGCGCGTTGAAATCGGGCAGCAAGTGGTGGAACTGGTAGACGAAGCCGAGATGGTCGCGGCGCAGGCGCGTGCGCTCGTCGGTCGGGAGCGAACTCGCTTCCTCGCCCGCGATCATGATCGATCCTTCGAAACCGCCCTCGAGCAGACCCACCGCCTGCAGCATGGTCGACTTGCCGGTGCCCGAAGGCCCAAGCAGCGCCACGATCTCTCCCGGCATGATGTCGAGATCGACCCCGCGCAACACTTCGATCACTGTGTCGCCCTGCCGGAAGCTGCGCTTGAGCCCGCGCAGGCGCACCACCGGGCGGGCCGTGGCCTGCTGCTCATTCATAGCGCAGCACCTCCACCGGATCGGTACTTGCCGCCTTCAGCGCGGGATAGAGCGTCGCAAGGAAGCTCAGCGTGAGCGCCAGCAGCACGATGCCCACCACTTCGATCGGATCGGTGCGCGAAGGCAGCGTCGAGAGGAAGCGGATCGATGGATCCCACAGGTTCTGGCCCGTCACGATTTCGATGAAGCGCACAATCTGCTGGCGGAAAATGAGCACCAGGAATCCGAAGCCGAGCCCTGCAACCGTGCCAATCGCGCCCACGGTGAACCCGGTGGTGACGAAGATCTTCATCAGGCTGCGCCGCGTGGCGCCCATGGTGCGCATGATCGCAATGTCGCGGGTCTTTGCGCGAACCAGCATCACAAGGCTCGAAAGGATATTGAAAGCCGCAACCAACACCATGAAACTCAATGCGAAAAACATCGCAACGCGTTCCACCTGCAAGGCTTCGAACAGCGTTGCGTTCATGGTCTTCCAATCGGCAATCACTGCACGCCCGGCCACCTTTTCCTGCACCGGTGCAAGGATTTCACCCACCTTGTCGGGATCGGTCACCTTAACTTCGATCATGCCTACCGAATCGCCCATCAGCAGCAACGTTTGCGCATCGGCCATCGGCATCATCACGAATTTCTCGTCATAATCGTAGATCCCGACTTCGAAGATCGCCGCGACGCGATAGCCCACTTGCCGCATCGACGTGCCGAACGGCGTCGCGCGGCCTTGCGGATTGATGATGGTGATGGTGTCACCCACCCGCGCACCGATGTTCTGCGCCAAACGCGAGCCGATCGCCACATTGCCTGCGTCGGGCCGTAACTCCGAGATGTTGCCCAGCAGCACGCGATCGGCCAGCCCGGCGAGGTCGTCCTGCGTCTGTCCGCGCACGAAAATGCCTTCTACGCGCCCGTTGAACGTCACCAACAGCGGCTGCTCGATCAGCGGCGAGGCCTCGACCACGCCCGGCGTCTGGCGCACTTCGGCGAGCACTTCCTCCCAATTGTCGAGCCGCCCGCCATAGGCCTGGACGATCGCGTGCCCGTTGAGCCCCACGATCTTGTCGAGCAATTCTGCGCGGAATCCGTTCATTACGCTCATCACCACTACCAGCATGGCGACGCTGAGCATGACCACGCCAACGCTGATCCCCGCGACCAGCGCAATGAAGGCCTCCCCCTTGCCCGGCAGGAGGTAGCGTATGGCAATCATCCGTTCGAAGGGAGACAGGATCACGATGCGTAAGTCTTTGTGGCAGCGGCGATGAACCGAGGATGTAGGGCGATGGCGAGCGCCGCGCAATGGACCGCGCAGCCACTTTCCCTATGAAAAGCGTGTGTCAGGCGCAGGAGCGCCCTTGTAATCGGGCCGTAACATCGCCATTGACCCGCCACGGACACGGCACGCGGCAGCAGGCAGGCGCACAGATGACCAGCTCTATGAACTGGACCAACCCATTCCTTGATGCGGATGGCGACAAGCTGCGCGAGGAATGCGGCGTTTTCGGCGCGATCAACGCGACCGATGCAACCGCGCTCACCGCGCTGGGCCTCCACGCGCTCCAGCACCGCGGTCAGGAAGCCGCCGGCATCACCAGCTATGACGGGGTCGAATTCTTCTCCCGTCGCGGGCTTGGCCATGTGGCGGAGAATTTCTCCTCACCCGAAGTGATCGCCGAATTGCCGGGAACGATGGCAGCAGGCCATGTGCGCTATTCGACTACCGGCGGTGCGGGCCTGCGCAATGTGCAGCCGCTCTATGCCGATCTTGCCAGCGGCGGCTTCGCAGTGGCGCATAACGGCAATATCTCGAACGCACAGGCGCTGCGCAGCGATCTGGTGCGCCGCGGGGCGATCTTCCAGTCGACTTCGGACACGGAGGTGATCATCCACCTCGTCGCCACCAGTCGCTATCCCACCATGATCGACCGGCTGGTCGATGCGCTGCGGCTGGTCGAAGGCGCATACTCGCTGATCGTGATGACGCCCGAAGGCATGATCGCCTGCCGCGACCCGCTGGGCATTCGCCCGCTAGTGATGGGCCGCATGGGCGACGCCGTGGTGTTCGCCAGCGAAACGGTCGCTTTCGACGTCGTCGGTGCAGAATTCACTCGCGAAGTCGAACCGGGCGAACTGATCCGCGTCGATTTTTCGGGTGAAGTGCAATCGCTCCACCCCTTTGGTCGGCACAACCCGCGCCCCTGCATCTTCGAGCACGTCTATTTCAGCCGGCCCGATTCGATGTTCGCCGGCCATACGGTCTATGAAGCGCGCAAGGCGATCGGCCAGCAGCTCGCCATCGAGAACCCGGTCGACGCCGATCTGGTGGTGCCGGTGCCCGACAGCGGCGTGCCCGCCGCAATCGGCTATGCCCAGCAATCGGGCGTGCCCTTCGAACTCGGTATTATCCGTTCGCACTATGTCGGGCGCACTTTCATCCAGCCTTCGGACGGCGCGCGCAATTCGGGCGTGAAACGCAAGCACAACGCCAATCGCGGCCTCGTCCAGGGCAAAAGGATCGTGCTGATCGACGATTCGATCGTGCGCGGCACCACATCGCTCAAGATCGTCGAAATGATGCGCGATGCGGGCGCCAGCGAAGTGCATTTCCGCGTGGCCAGCCCGCCCACAGCGCACAGCTGCTTCTACGGCGTCGACACGCCCGAGCGCAGCAAGCTGCTTGCCGCGCGGATGGACATCGAAGCGATGCGCGAATTCATCAAGGCCGACAGCCTTGCTTTCGTATCGATCGACGGTCTTTACCGCGCGGTCGGTGCGGCACGGCGCGACAATGCCAAGCCGCAATTCTGCGACGCCTGCTTCACGGGCGATTACCCCACTTCGCTGACCGACCTTGCCGCGAGCAAGGGCGAAGCGGCACAGCTTTCATTCCCCGATCACAAGGCAGCCTGAATCATGGCGACAAGCACACCTTTTTCAGGGCGGCTGGCGCTCGTCACCGGTGCAAGCAAGGGCATCGGCGCTGCGACCGCCAAGGCGCTGGGTGCGGCTGGCGCACATGTGGTGCTGGTCGGTCGTGACGTCAAAGCGCTCGAAGACGTCGAAGACGCCATTCATGCCGCTGGCGGCAGTTCCACGATCGCTCCGCTCGACCTGACCGAACCCGACTCGATTGCGCGGCTGGCCAACGCCATCGCCGGGCGCTGGGACAAGCTCGATTACCTCGTGCTTTCGGCAGCATATCTGCCGACGCTTACGCCGGTAACGCAGATCGAAGCGCCGCAGTTCAACCGCGCGCTCAATCTCAACGTCGTCGCGACTCAGGCGCTGCTTTCGGTATTCGATCCGATGCTCAAGCGCGCCGATGCCGCGCGCGTGATCGGCCTCACCAGCAGCGTCGGGGCCGGTCCGCGCGCCTATTGGAGCGCCTATGGTTCGACCAAGGCCGCCTTCGACAACATTCTGAGCTGTTACGCTCAGGAAATTGAAAAAATTAGCAATATTCGCGTTGCAATCGTCGATCCCGGCGCCACCCGCACCGAGATGCGGGCCAAGGCCTATCCGGGCGAGGATCCCGCCACAGTCAAGCCGCCGGAAGAGGTTGCAGACCGCTTGATGTCATTGCTGCAAAGCGACTTCCCGACCGGGCATCGCGAACGCGTAGACGGCTGAAATAGCTGAATTCCTTAAAGTTAAGCATGCGCTAACCATCCCGCGGAACCAGTTGGTAACCGCGATCAGTCAACGTGCGTGAAGCCTGACGCCAAGAGTGCGCCCCAAAGGGTCGATCGAGAGGCGCGCCACGGCGTCTGGCGAGATACGCTGATTGAGGAATTTTCGCGATGCAGACCACGCATGATCGATACCAACTAGCCGCGCAGGAGGATCGCTGCGCGCCCCGCACCAAGCTCACCATTCCGGCGACGCTGCGGGCTTCGGGCGGCCGCGCCTTCCAGAGCGTGGTGCACGACCTGTCGATCTCCGGCTTCTCGGCCGCATCGATCAACCGCATGCATGACGGGCAACTCTGCTGGCTTACCCTGCCCGGCCTCGAATCGCTCCAGGCGCAGGTGGTGTGGTGGGACAATTGCATTGTCGGCTGCGCCTTCACCGAGCTGCTCAGCCCGATCGTGCATGACAACATCCTGCAACGCTACAGCAACACCGGGATCTACCGCAGCTCCTGTTGAGCACCTGTCCGTAGTCCCCGAGAATCGCCGCCGCCGACCACCTCCCTCCTAGTCGGCTGCGGCGATTTTTTGTGCCACGCCGAGCCACAGCGCGCGGTTGTCACGGCTGGTGGCAGTGGGCCAGTTGCTCACCACGGCAATCACCAGCCGCTCAGCGGGCATGATGGTGATCGACTGGCCGAAGATGCCCTGCGCACCGTAATTCGCGCCGGGATAGGTCCACCACTGGTAGCCATAGCCGAAGCCGGTATCGCCAAAGTCGACCTTGGAATCGCCCGCCTCGCCAAACCAGCCATCCGGCACAGTGCCATTGCCGCCTTCCATCGCGAATTGCCCCATGCGTGCATAGTCGGCGAGCCGCAGCGAGAGGCAGCAGCCGCCGATATTCCCGCCGCGCGGGTCGACCATCCAGAACAGGCCACCCTCGAAGCCGGCGGGGTCGACGATCTTTTCCTTGGCGTATTCGGCCAGCGACAGGCCCACCGCATTTTCGACCAGCACGCCGATCAGATTGGTTTCGCCGGTCTTGTAGACCCATTTTTCACCCGCCTGAGCTTCGCGCGAAAGCGCGCGCATCTGCTCCACGATTGCTTCGGGCCCGTATTCGACCACGAAACGGTTCATCTGCGCCACGTCGCTGTCGGGATCGGTATAATCCTCGTTCCACTTCACGCCCGAAGTCATGGTGGCGAGTTGCTCGACCGTAACCCCGTCATAAGCCGAACCCTCCAGCTTCGGGATATAGCGGGTCACGGGATCGTCGAGGCTGTTTACGAAGCCGTCGGCCACCGCCGCACCAAGCAGGGTAGAAGTGAAGCTCTTGGCGACCGAGAAGCTGGTCCAGCGCTGATCCGGCCCAAAACCGAGCCCATAGGCCTCGAAGCGCTTCTTGCCGTCCTGCAGCACCATCACGCCCGCCGCATTGGACGCTTCCATCGCTGCGCGGATCTCGTTCGCGAGCACCGGATCGAGCGGAGCGCCTTCGCCCAGCAAACGCGGCTCTGCTGCAGCCGCGACTTCGTGCCCTGCGAACCATGCCTCCATGTTGCGGAAGCGCTCCGAACGCTGGGCGTCGTTCCAGAACAGCACTTCCAGTTCGGCAGGATCATGTTCGGGTGGGGTCACCATGGTGACGGGGTGCGCAGAATGCGCCGCCGGAGCGGTCGTCTCCGCATAGGCGGTGGTAAAGCCCGCAAGCGCAAGCGCCAGCGCCATCGCTGCGCCGCCCAGTATCATTCGCATCCTATTCTCCCTTGACCAGCGTGACCTGGTGAACATCGATCAATCCGCCGCGGAACCCGCCTTCGCAATACATCAGGTAATAGCGCCACAGGCCGATGAAGCGATCATCGAAACCGGCAGGCAACCGACCTTCGCTCACCGCTGCATCGAAGCGCTCGCGCCACAATCGCAGCGTTTCGGCATAGTCGAACCCGAAATCCTCTTGTTCGCGCCATTCCAGCCCGCGCTCTTCGGCCAGGCGGCGGAATTCGCTGTTACGGATCAGCAGGCCGCCCGGAAAGACATAGGCCTGGATGAAGTCCGCGCTGGCAGCATAGGCCTCGAACAGATCGTCCTGCAGCGAGATATACTGGATCGCTGCACGCCCCCCCGGCTTCAAATTGCGCGCGATGCAATCCATGAAGGTCGGCCAGTATTCGCGGCCCAGCGCCTCGACCATCTCGACGCTGACGATCGCGTCATACTGGCCCGAAGTGTCGCGATAATCCTGCTTGAGGAATTCGATTCCTTCCTGCTGGTGTTCGCGCGCCCAATCCAGCTGCGCATCGGACAGGCTGATGCCTGTTACTTGCCGCCCCTGTCGCTGCAGGAAATCCGCCAACGAGCCCCAGCCACAGCCGATCTCAAGCACGTCATGCGCATCCCCGATCCGCTGCGAAAGCGCTTCCCACTTGGCCCGCTGCGCCGCGGCAAGGTCACTGGCCCCCGCGAAACGCGCGGAGGAATAGGTCATGCTCGGATCGAGCCATTGCGCGTAGAAATCATTGCCCAGGTCGTAATGCGCGTGGATGTTGCGCCGCGCGCCCTCGCGGCTGTTGCGGTTGAGCCGATGCGCCAGCCGCGCGGCGAGCCTGAAGGCGCCCCTCGCCCGGCCGACATTGCCCAATTCCGACGAATTGTCGGTGAAAAGCGCGAACAGCTGCACAGGCTCAGGGCTTTCCCATTCGCCTGCGTCCCATGCCTGGTACCAGCCGATCGAGCCGCTCGTTGCCAGCCGCACCAGCGCACGCCAGTCATTGAGAGTGACTTCGGCCTCGAAGCCGGGGGCGCGGCCTCCGAGCAGCCGTGTCGATCCGTCGGGCAAATGGCCGAGCAGCGAACCGCGCGCCATTCCCGCATCGATTCGGTCGAGAATCTTGCCGAAACCGGGGGCGAGGAAGCGCGCAATCATCCCCGGGCGGCGAGCAAAACGCGCCCCGCCGCTCAGCAATCTTTCTCCGCGTTTGATCCCCTCTACTTTCATGCAGGCTATATGGCGCTGTCATGCAAGGGGAACAAGGTCAGCCGCTGTTCTTCAACGCCTTGTACGCAGCCAGTGCGCGCTCGCGGCCTTCCCTGTGGCCAACGATCTTCTCGGGATATTGCCCGCGCAAATGATCGGGCGGATCGTGGACAAAGGGCTCGTCCAGATCGGCCAGTTCGGGCACGTAGGTTCTGATATAGCCCGCTGCGTCAAACTTCTCGCTCTGGCTTAGGGGCGCCATGATCCGCACGAACATGTTCGAATCGACACCTGTGCCCGCGACCCACTGCCAATTGGTGGCGTTGCTCGCATAATCGGCATCGACCAGCGTGTCCCAGAACCACCTCTCACCCACGCGCCAGTCGATCAGCAAATGCTTGATCAGGAAGCTGGCGGCGATCATCCGCACGCGGTTGTGCATCCAGCCGGTCTGCCACAGCTGCCGCATTCCGGCATCGACGATGGGATAACCGGTGCGCCCCTGTTGCCACGCCTTCAGGTCGCGCGCGGCGCTCTCGTCGGTTTCGGGATCGCGCCATTCGATCCGGTCGAACTCCTCGCGGTAATTTTCGAGCGCATAGCGCGGGAACTGGCAAATCGCGTTCTGCGCGTAATCGCGCCAGATCAGTTCCTTCTCGAATGTACGCCAACCGGTTGAACGCTTGTGCTTGAGTGCATGCCAGATCTGGACCGGGCTAATCTGCCCGAAGTGCATGTACGGCGAAAGCTGGCTGGTCTTGTCGACGCTCGGGAGGTTGCGCGCCTCACCATAGTCGTCGACATGGTCTTCCCACCATTCGAGCCGCTCATGCGCGGCGGCTTCACCCACTTGCCAGAATTCGCGCATGCCGCCCGCCCAATCGGGCTTTGTTGGGAGCAGTTGCCAGTCCGCCAAATCTTCGCTGGCGGGCCAGCTTTCCGGCGGAGCCAGCGCCTCGGGCTCGGACAACGCGGCGCGCGGCGGAAGCTGCTCGAGTGTCGCTTTCGAGAAGGGCGTGTAGATCTTGTACGGCCCGCCCGATCCGGTCGTCACCGCGCCGGGCGGCAGCAGGTAATTGGAATCGTAGAGCCTGAGGTCGAGACGTTCCTTCAGCTCACCTTGCGCCTTGCGCCACCATGGCTCGTAATGGCGGTTGGCGTGGACAGCTTCCGCGCCAGTTTCTCGCGAGATCTTGCAAAGCTCCTCCACCGCATCTCCGCGGCGCAGGATCAGGCGGCCTCCGCGCGCTTCTAGGCTGCGTGCCATGCTTTCGAGCGAATGGTGCAGCCACCAGCGCGAGGCGCCGCCATATCTGTGTGAACCCGGGCGCTCGTCATCAAGCACATAGACCGCGATCACCGGGCCAGCCTGCGCAGCGTAATAAAGCGCGGGATTGTCCGCCATGCGCAGATCGCGCCGCAGCCAGACGATTTGAGGAGAACTCAATCCTACCTCCGTTCGCCCTGAGCCTGTCGAAGGGCTGCTTTTCTTGAAGTGAAGGACTGGGCTTCGACAAGCTCAGCCCGAACGGTGTTGGGCAGTAAGCGATTTACCTGGAGGGAAGTTCCTCACATTTCACATCGGGCAATGAGACCGCGAAACGATCCCGCGCGCGCGGATCGTAAAAGCGGGCGTCGCGCAGGATGACCGAGCCGTCGGTTGCGCGTTCGGCAAATGGCGCGCGCGACCAGAGCATGAATGCGGCCGCCTCTCCAGACTGTGCCCCCGCATCGTCCGGCATACCGCACAAGACAATACCGGGTGCCCTGTAACCGTAACCAATGTCCTCACCGGACCATGTAGTGGAATACCAGCGACCGTCCGCTGACTCGATGATCCTCTCACGGACCCAGAATGCCAAGGGAGGCGGGCTGGCGATTGCCAGAACCGGATAAGGTTCTGACGAGGTGCCCCTCACGGTTTCATTGTAATATGTGATGGCCCAATTCATCCCGATATACGCAAGCGCCACTGCAATCGCGATCCGCGCCGGTCGCATCCACTCGCCGCCCTGCCTTTCGCGCCGCAGCGAGAACCATGTCGCAAAGCCCAGCAGCACCCACAGCCACACATCGATGATGAACAGCGTGTCGCCATAGAACCATTGGCTCGAAAACGGTTCGAGGAAGCGCACACCATAGACATTGAGCCAGTCGAGCGCCGGGTGGCTGAGCGTGGCGATGAAACCCAGCAGGAACAGCCATTTGAAATTGACCGGCAAGCGGTCCTTCGGGCGCGTACCCCGCCGCTCCTGCCAGCGATCATAACCCCACAACAGCCCTGCCAGCATCAGTGGCAGCAGCAACCATGCGATCGGGCCATGCGTGATCCCGCGCCGGAAACCGAGGTGCTCCACCCCCTCCAGCCAGAAGAAGCATGCCGCATCGACATCGGGCAGGTTCGCGCCGATGATCAGCGCGGGCATGGCCAGCCCGGTCTTCTTCTTCAGCCCGGCCTGCCCCAGCAGCGCGCCGACAAGGCTATGGGTGATATTGTCCATCGGGCGAAACTAACCGCGCTGGATCAGCCCTCCACCGTCCAGGTCTGCCCGCTGCCGAGCAGCTTGGCGAGGTTCGCTTCCTTGCCCGCAGTCGCCTTTGCGCGCTCTTCGGCCACGCCGCTTTCGAAGGTCGGGCGCGGATCGTCATAGAGCACGCCCAGCGCCATCGGGAACGGGCCGAACGGCAGTTCGACCAGCATGTGCGCGATCGAACGGTTGGTGACGTCGTGCACGATCACTCCGGCGGCTTCCCAGTCGCCGTCGGCCACGTCGACCACCTTGAGGCACAGGTTCTCATTGTCGAGCGCGATCCCCTGCGTGCCACCGGCAAACAGCATCGGCTGCCCGTTTTCGAGCCAGAGCTGGCGATCTTCCGCACCCTTGGGCGCGGCGAAATCGTTGAACACGTCCTTGTTGTAGACGATGCAGTTCTGGAAAATCTCGATGAAGGCGGCGCCCTGGTGCGCATGCGCGGCCTTCAGCACTTCGGGCAGGTTCTTGGACACGTCGAAGCCGCGGCCAACGAAGCGCGCGCCAGCGCCCAGCGCAAAGGCGCAAGGGTTGGCGGGCCGGTCGACCGAGCCGATCGGGGTCGACGGGCTGCGCGTGCCGATCCGGCTGGTGGGCGAATATTGCCCCTTGGTCAGGCCGTAGATCTCATTGTTGAACAGCATGATCTGCATGTTCACATTGCGGCGAAGCACATGCAGCATGTGGTTGCCGCCGATGGAAAGGCCGTCGCCGTCGCCGGTCACCAGCCAGATGTCGAGATCGGGATTGGCAAGCTTCACGCCCGTAGCAACCGCGGGAGCGCGGCCGTGGATCGTGTGGAAGCCGTAAGTCTCCATGTAATAGGGGAAGCGGCTGGAACAGCCGATCCCGCTGATGAAGACCGTGTTCGACGGGTCAGCGCCCAACTGCGGCAGCGTGCGCTGCACCGCCTTGAGGATCGCATAGTCGCCGCAACCCGGGCACCAGCGCACTTCCTGGTCGGTTTCCCAATCCTTGAGCGTGGTTTCGATCTTGGTCATCTCGTTCATGCCAAGGCCTCCTCAATCGCAGCTTCGAGCTCGTGGACATAGAATGGCTGTCCGCTCGTCTTGGTAATCGGTTGCGCATCGACCAAATACTGGTCGCGCAGCACGGTCTTGAACTGGCCGGTGTTCATTTCGGGCACCAGCACCTTGTCATAGCTCTTGAGCAGCTCGCCAAGGTTGCCCGGCAGCGGCCAGATATGGCGCACATGGATGTGGCTGACGTCGAGCCCCTTGTCGCGCGCGACGCGCACCGCACGGTGGATCGGGCCGAAAGTGCTGCCCCAGCCGACGACCGCGAGCTTGCCTCCCGGCGCGCCTATGCACACGTCCTGGTCGGGCACGCTGACCCCCAGCACCTTGTCCTTGCGGGCATCGGTCATCGCCTGGTGGTTGGCGGGCGAATAGTCGAGATGGCCGGTGTTCAGCTGCTTTTCGATCCCGCCGATGCGATGCATCAGCCCCGGCGTGCCGGGCTTGATCCACGGTCGCGCGCCCTTGTTGTCGCGCTTGTATGGCAGAAGCTGGTCGCCATCGTTCTTCTCGGTCAGGAACTTGGCCGGGAACGGCGCATAGCTGGCCGGATCGGGCACTTTCCACGGCTCCGCAGCATTGGCAATATAGCCGTCGGTCAGCAGCATGACCGGAGTCATGTATTCCACCGCGATGCGGCAGGCCTCGATGGCGCATTCGAACGCGTCTTCGGGGCTGCGCGCGGCGATCACCGGCAGCGGCGCATCGCCATTGCGGCCATAGACCGCCTGGTAGAGGTCGCTCTGCTCGGTCTTGGTCGGAAGGCCGGTCGAAGGGCCACCGCGCTGCGAATTGACGATCACCAGCGGCAATTCGGTCATGATCGCGAGGCCCATCGCCTCGGTCTTGAGCGCGATGCCGGGGCCGGACGAGCTGGTCACGCCCAGGCTGCCGGCATAGCTCGCGCCAATCGCGGCGCAGATCGCGGCGATCTCGTCCTCGGCCTGGAAGGTCGTGACGTCATATTGCTTGAGCCGCGCAAGGTGATGCAGGATCGCGCTGGCGGGAGTGATCGGGTAGCCACCGAAGAACATCGGTAACCCGGCGAGCTGCGCACCCGCAACCAGCCCGAGCGAAACCGCTTCGGCGCCGGTGATGGTGCGGTAAAGCCCCGGTTCGGCGGGCATCGCAGGCATGTGCACCTGCTTGAGCGGCCCCGAAAGCTCAGCCGTTTCGCCATAGGCGTGTCCGGCGTCGAGCGCCGCAATATTGGCTTCCGCAAGCTCGGGCTTCTTGGCGAACTTCGCACGCAACCAGTCATGGATCGGCTCGCGCGGACGGTCGAACATCCACAGCGCAAGGCCCAGCGTCCACATGTTCTTGCAGCGCAGCGCATCCTTGTTGCCAAGGCCGAAGGGTTTGACCGCTTCGATCGTCAGCGCGCTGATGTCGAAAGCCAGCAAGTCGTATTTGGCGAGGCTGCCGTCTTCGAGCGGGTTCGCATCGTAATGCGCCTTGTCGAGGTTGCGCTTGCTGAACTCACCGGTGTCGGCGATGATCAACCCGCCCGGCTTGAGCGCCGAAAGGTTGGTCTTCAGCGCGGCGGGGTTCATCGCCACCAGCACATCGGGTGCGTCACCCGCCGTATTGATCTCGCGGCTGCCGAAATTGATCTGAAACGCCGAGACGCCGAACAGCGTGCCCTGCGGCGCGCGAATCTCCGCCGGGAAGTCCGGAAAAGTGGCAAGATCGTTGCCCGCCAGCGCGGTGGAGAGCGTGAATTGCCCGCCGGTCAGCTGCATGCCATCGCCGCTGTCGCCCGCAAAGCGGACCACCACGGCATCGGGTTGCTGCGAAAGTGCCGGCTCGTGCGGCGTATCAGCGGCCTGGGTCGCCATGTGTATTCCTCGTCGCGCGCCCTGTCGGACAAGACGCCTTTCCATTGCTGGAGGCCACCTATTGCGCGGCTCCTGCTCCCGCAATGAAGTTTTTCTCCTCTAGTCACAAATGTCGAGTGGAAATGGAGGTGGCCCGACACTAACCTGTCGAAAAGAACGAGAGGAGAATACCCCAAATGGCCACCGAAACACCCTATGTCCGCCCCGATGTGAAGGCATTCATCGATGCGATGGCGGCTATCGGCGGCCCGGCGCTGGCCGATATGACGCTTGAGGAAGCGCGCGCCAGCTACATCGCGCTGCACGGCATGGCTGACCGCCCGGCGCGCGAACTGGCGGCGATCCGCAATCTCTCCTGCCCCGGCCCTGCAGGCGAAATCCCGCTGCGGCTGTACGACTCGCGCGAAGCGCGCGAACCGGGTCCGGTGATCGTGTTCTACCATGGCGGGGGCTTCGTGATCGGCGACCTCGACACGCATCACAATCTCTGCACGGAGATCGCCTGGCAGATGGACCTGCCCCTCGTGGCGGTCGACTATCGCCTCGCACCCGAACATGTCTTCCCCGCTGCGGTCGACGATTGCGAAGCGGCGGCGCGCTGGGTCGCGTCCTCGCCCGAAGCGCTGGGGCGCAAGGCCACCGGCATCATCAACATCGGCGACAGCGCAGGCGGCAACGCCACCATCGTCGTGACGCAGGCGCTCGCGTCCAATCCCGCTGCCGCGCCGGTGGTGCTGCAGGTGCCGCTGTTCCCGCTGGCAAGCGACTCGTTCGGCTCGTTCAGCCTCGACGAGTTTGCCGAAGGCTATATCCTGACCAAGGCCGCGATCGAATTCTTCGACGCAGCCTATGCGCCGAATCGCAATGACCCGCGCGCCATGCCGATCCTTGGCCGGCACGAGGGCACTCCGCCCACCGTCCTCGTCACCGCTTCGCTCGACCCGATCCGCGACTCGGGGCGCGACTATGGCGCGGCGCTGTCCAAGGCCGGGGTCGACCACGTCTTCCTCGAGATGAAAGGCGTGACCCACAGCTTCACCAATTTGCGGCAGGCAGTGCCCGGAACGCAGGCCGACCTCGAACGCGTGATCGCAGCGATGAAGCTGATGCTGGGCCGCGCCACGGAAGCGAACGCAGCATGAGCGAACTGGGTTACCGGCCCTGCGCCGGTTTCATGCTCGCCAACCGGCAGGGGATGGTCTTCGTCGGCCAGCGGATCGACTCGCAGCACCTTGGCGCGTGGCAGATGCCGCAAGGCGGGATCGACCCGGGCGAAGACGTCGCTGAAGCCGCGCTACGCGAGCTCGAAGAGGAAACCGGGATCGGCGCGCATCTGGTCGACATCATCGCGCGCACCCACGAACCGCTTCGGTACGACTTGCCGGAAGACCTGATCGGCAAGTTGTGGGGCGGCAAATATCGCGGGCAGGAACAACACTGGTTCCTGGGGCGCTACAAGGGCAATGACGAGGATGTGAACCTCGAAGCGCACGACCCGCCCGAATTCCACAGCTGGCAATGGGTCGATGCCGAGCGGCTTCCCGACCTGATCGTGCCGTTCAAGCGCGAAGTCTATCGCGCGGTCGTGCGCGAGTTTCGTTCGCTTATCTGAAAATCGGGATCAGTTCGGCTTGGCGGCGGTTTCGGCTTCGCTCGAAGCCACGCGCCGCTGCGCGCCCTGCCGGATGGTGGATTGCAATTGTACCGCCTCAGGGCAGCCGGCACCGCAGATCGTCTCGATCTGCGCGAGGTTGAGCTTGGCCTTTTCCAGCGCGCCCTTTTCCACCATCGCCTGCCCCTCGCCCGAAATCGCGGCGAGATTGCCCGGATCGCGCGCCAGCGCCTCGCGGTAATAACGGATCGCCTTGCCCTGCATCCCTTCGGCGCGAGCGGCCTTGGCAAGCTCAAGGAACACCGGCGTATGCCCCGGATCGAGCGCCAGTGCAGCTTCGAACGCGTCAACCGCGCCCTGCACATCGCCCTGCGTCAACGCGGCGCGGCCCTGTTCGATCATCGCGGCTGCGCGCGGATCGGGCAACCTGTCACCCGCATGGCCCATGCTCGCGGTAATCGCGAGAGCCAGGGACAGGGCGGCAGCGGCGGGCGCAAAACGCATGATCAGTTCCTTCGAGACATCCATCCGGTTGAGTGAAGGCTCAGCCATAATCGATATGGCTAACATGCTGAACCCAGCATGGCGACAAAAAACCCGTCCGTGCCGTCGTGAGACGGGCTGAGGCGGATCCCTTGCCTGTGCGGGCGGCCGAGCGGGAGCGAAATCTCCTGCGCTTTCCATTGCTTGTGACGGGTGAGGAAAGCCTCGATGCGGTCCGCGCCTTCGTCATCGAGCAGCGAACAGGTGATGAAGAGAATCCGTCCGCCGGGATGCACAAGCGTGGTTGCAAGGTCGAGCAGGTGATCCTGCGTGGCCGCGAAACGCGCAAGGCGGTCGGGGGTGAGTCGCCATTTAGCCTCAGGCTTGCGGCGCCATGTGCCCGTGCCGGAGCATGGCGCATCAACCAGCACCGCGTCGACCGTGCCCGCAATATCGGCCAGTGCGTCGCTCTCACGGCCCGGATCGAGCAGGCGGGTTTCGATCATCCCTGCCCCTGCCCGTTCGGCGCGCGGAGCAAGGCGCGAAAGGCGCGAGCGGTCGATATCGCAGGCGAGGAGCCGCCCGGCGTTTTCCATCGCAGCGGCCAGACCCAGAGTCTTGCCCCCTGCCCCTGCGCACAAATCGATCACGGTTTCGCCGGGCCTCGCCCCCAATGCGAGGCAGGCAAGCTGGCTGCCATGGTCCTGCACTTCGACCAGCCCGTCGCGCCAGGCGGGCCATTGTTCGACCTGCGTGCCGCTTTCGAAGCGCAGAGCTTGCGGGGCGGCGAGTTCCTCGCCCGCTTCGGGCAGTTCGATGGTCGCGCGATCGGCCTTGAGCGTGTTGACCCGGATGTCGAGCGGTGCACGTCCCATCAGCGCCCGCGCTTCGCTTTCCGACACACCCGAAGCGGCGAAGCGCTCCATCAGCCATTCCGGGGCGACGCCTGCCGCCGCTGGCTCTTCGCCCGCGCCGATTGCGGCGGGACCATATTGCGAGCCGTCGAAGCAGCAAGCCAGCGAAGGATCGTCCTGTACAAGCCGCAGCATCACGGCACGCCCGCTTTGCGGCACCGGCCCGCAGGCCCGAATGGCGGCATAGACCAGCTCGCGCACCGCGCGGCGATCTTTCGAACCGGCATAGCGGTTTTCCCGCGCCCAATCGGCGATCAGCCGGTCCGTCGGCGCACCTTCGCGCTTCGCCGCACCGATCACCGCATCGAGCAGTTCGATCGCGGCCTGGACCCGCGCAGCTGGAGTCATGGCCCGACCGTCACGGAATCAGCGAGAAGGATAGTTCGGCGCTTCGCGCGTGATCGCCACGTCATGCACATGGCTTTCCGAGAGGCCCGCATTGGTGATGCGGACGAACTTCGCACGCTCCTGCAGGTCGGCGATCGTGGCCGATCCGGTGTAGCCCATCGCCGCCTTAATGCCTCCGACGAGCTGGTGGATCACCACCGAAGCCGGGCCCTTGAACGGCACCTGGCCTTCGATCCCCTCGGGCACCAGCTTGAGCGCCGAAACGTCCTGCTGGAAATAGCGGTCGGCACTGCCGCGCGCCATCGCGCCCACGCTGCCCATGCCGCGATAGGCCTTGTAGCTGCGCCCCTGGTACA
This sequence comes from Altererythrobacter sp. Z27, assembly GCF_052683155.1. Lineage (NCBI taxonomy): Bacteria > Pseudomonadati > Pseudomonadota > Alphaproteobacteria > Sphingomonadales > Erythrobacteraceae > Altererythrobacter > Altererythrobacter sp. Z27. The sequence goes on from NZ_JBQYMC010000001.1 coordinate 849,580, forward strand.
GGAAGGTTTCGCCCGGGCTTTCTGCAGTACCGGCCAGCATCGAACCGATCATCACGGTCGAAGCCCCGGCGGCAAGCGCCTTGGCGGCATCGCCCGAAGTGCGCAGCCCGCCATCGGCGATCACCGGCACGCCCGATTTGGCGGCCTCTGCGGCGCTTTCCATGATCGCAGTGAGCTGCGGCACACCCACGCCCGCTACTACGCGCGTGGTGCAGATCGAGCCGGGGCCGATGCCCACTTTCACCGCGTCTGCACCGGCATCGATCAGCGCGCGTGTCGCCTCGGCAGTAGCCACATTGCCTGCAATCACCTGCACCGAATTCGAGAGCTTCTTGGCACGTTCGACCGCGCGCGCCACGTCCATGTTGTGGCCATGTGCAGTGTCGATCACCACCACGTCGACTTCGGCATCGACCAGCGCTTCGGTGCGGGCGAAGCCCTTGTCGCCCACGGTGGTCGCCGCCGCGACGCGCAGCCGACCGGCAGCATCCTTGGTTGCATTGGGATAGGTCACCGCCTTTTCGATGTCCTTCACCGTGATCAGCCCGATGCAGCGATAGGCATCGTCCACCACCAGCAGCTTCTCGATCCGGCGCTGGTGCAGCAGGCGGCGCGCATCCTCCTGGCTCGTGCCAAGCGGCACGGTGGCGAGGTTGTCCGTCGTCATCAGCTCGCGCACCGGCTGCAGCGGGTTTTCCGCAAAGCGCACGTCGCGATTGGTCAGGATGCCCACCAGCTTGCCGTCATTATCGGTCACGGGAATGCCGCTGATGCGGTTCTGCGTCATCAGCAGCTGCGCTTCGCCCAGCGTCGCTTCGGGATGGATTGTGATCGGATTGACCACCATGCCGCTTTCGAAGCGCTTTACCTGGCGCACCGCGGCGCATTGCTCGGCAATGTCGAGGTTGCGGTGAAGCACGCCGATCCCGCCCAGCTGCGCCATGGCGATCGCCATGTCGGCTTCGGTCACCGTGTCCATCGCCGCCGACAACACAGGGATGTTGAGCGCGATCTCGCGCGTCAGCCGCGTCGCGGTGTTGGCCATGCTCGGCAAGACATCGCTTTCGGCCGGACGCAGCAATACGTCGTCGAATGTTAGGCCGAGGGGGATATCCATAAGCGCCACTTTCATACTGGTCCCGCCCCGCAGGGTCCGGGAGATTCGTGGCGGCCCATGTAACCGCACTTGGCGGCAGCCGCTAGAGGGGGAAGTGCGCTTTTTCGCGCCGCAGCATTTGCTTCAGGGATATTGCTTGGGATCGGCCAGCCGCCGGATCAGCATCTCGTGCAAGAACAGGTCGTCGACTGCCCCGCCCAGCTCGAGCTTGCCCGGCTCGTCCGAGGCCTGGTGGTATGTGCTCGACATGAAGGCGCGGAACCGCTCCTCGTCGCCAAATGCGTTGGACACCAAGACAGCGGGTACGTCGCGCTGCAGCAGCGCCCAGCCGTCCTGCCGCTGGAGGAAAGGCTCGGCCCGCTCTCGCGGCACCAGTTCGCGCCCGGCATCGGCGACAGCCTGGCGGACCACCTCGTCAAGCGCGGTACGCCCCTCGCCGATGAAGCCCACCGCACTGCCGCGCGGCCCGATCGCCACCGTGTCGAAATTGAACGCCGCAACGATGCTTTCGAGCGGAATCGGCGGCTCTTCGGCAAAGGCCCGCGCGCCAAGCAGGCCCCATTCCTCGGCGGTCGTGCCCAGCACATAGATGTCGCGCCCGAGCGGCGGGCCCTTGGCGAGCCGCTTGCCCAATTCGATCATCAGCGCCAGCCCGCTGGCATTATCGACCGCGCCATTGCACAGCCGGTCCGCCGCATCCTCGGGCCCGCAAGTGCCGAAATGGTCCCAATGTGCCAGCAGCAGGATCGCGCCCGCATCGGGGTTCGTGCCGGGCAGGCGCGCGATGAAATTGTGCGAGGGCACTTCGCGCCGCTGTGCCGTGGCCTCTACCGTGATACGCGCGTTGAGCTTCACCGCGGAAAAGCCGCTTTTCGCATTCGCCGCCGCGAGCAGCTCTTCCCATGCCTTGGCGCCCAGCGCCCGCGCCATTCCTGCCTCGGTCACGAACAGCGACAACTGGTCGTCGGCATCCATCGCGAGTTCCAGCCGCTCGCGCGATCGCTGCGCGCGCATGCGTTCGATTCTCGAACCGTCGCTCAGCACGGCCATGACTGCCACCGCCCCGCGTTCGAGCAATTTCCTGCGCGTTTCCGCCGCTGCCTGTGGCTCGCCAGCCAGGAACACGGCCACGCGGCCACGCACAAGATCCTGGCCCAAGTTTCCGCCGCCAAAGCCGACAAAGGCAAGTTCGCCCTGTTCGATCAGCCCGCGGCGGCGGTTTGTGAAGGCCGCGGCTTCCTCCGCCTCAAGCTCGACCTTTCGCCGACCGATCTGGAACTCGATCCGGCTTTCACCGCCAGCCACGCTGGCAAGCACGACCGGCGCGTTCCACGGGTGCGCGGGATCATTGGTTCCCGATACGAAACCTGCGCGTTCGAATTCGCTGCGCAAATAGTCGAGCGTCCTGGTCTCGCCGATCGTGCCGGGGCGGCGACCGCCGAATTCCTCGCTCGCCAGTATGTCGATATGCTGCGTGAAGCGAGCTTCGAGCGCGACGAATTCGGAATCCTTGATGCGACTGTCGACGGGCGCGGTGACGCAGGCCGAAAGTGCCAGCAACGGGGCCAGCAACAGGGCCTGCACCATGAAGCGCATCGCCCGCGTGCCTGCCCCTGTCACCCCCGTTTCGCTCACTCGGCGGTCCACCCTCCGTCTATGCTCCAGTTCGCGCCGGTGACGTTGCCGGCTTCCTCGCGGCACAAGAACGCAGCCAGCGCGCCAACCTCGTCGGGTTGGACGAATTTCTTAGTCGGCTGCTTTGCCAGAAGCACGTCGTTGATTACCTGCTCGCGGGTCAAGCCGCGCGCCTTCATCGTGTCGGGGATCTGCCCTTCGATCAGCGGGGTCCAGACATAGCCAGGGCTGATGCAATTGGCAGTGACGCCGGTCTGCGCCAGTTCGAGCGCGATCGTCTTGGTGAAGCCGTCGATGCCGTGCTTGCTGGCGTTGTATGCGCTCTTGAAGGGCGAAGCCGTCTTCGAATGGGCGCTGGCAGTGTTGATGATCCGCCCCCAGCCGCGCGCCTTCATACCCGGCACTGCAAGCCGCGTGGTGTGGAATGCAGCCGTGAGGTTGAGGCCGATGATCGCGTTCCATTTGTCGATCGGGAAATCCTCGACCGGCGAGACATGCTGCATCCCGGCATTGTTGACCAGGATGTCGACCACACCCGGTTCCGCCATCATCGCTTCGATCTCGGCCACATCGAGCAAATTGGCGGAGGAATGGGTCGCGCCCAATTCGTCGCAAAGCGCAGCAATTTCGCCTGCATCGCCAAAGCCGTTGAGGATGACTTCCGCGCCTTCAGCACTGAGCGCACGCGCAATGGCAAGCCCGATGCCAGAGGTCGAGCCGGTCACCAGTGCGCGCTTTCCCTGAAGGAACATGGGGTTCTCCTGAATAATCCGACGAATCGCGGACCAGCTTTGCCGTGACCCGCGTGCCTGTCCAGCGTTAACATAGGCCGGACCGGTAGCGAAGGGAGCGATTCGATGAAGCTGCGCAAATACGACACCGACAATATCCGCGTGCGATCGGGCAGAGACGGCAGCGGGTTTCCCGGCGGTCGCGGCGGCGGAATCGGGCTCGGTACGCTGCTACTCGCAGCGATCGCCTATTTCGTTTTCGGTGCGGATCCGATGCAGACCATCGGAACAATCCAAGACGCCCAGCAGGGCGCGCCCGCAACCGGGGAACATAGCGCGATGAGCGAGGAACAGGTTTGCTCGCAGGGCCCCTATGCGGTGGAAGCCTGCAACGCCCTTCAATCGCTCAACCAGACATGGGGGCCTGCCTTCCAGCGCGCCGGCATCGCCTTCACCGATCCTGTCCTCACACTCTATAGCGGCGGTGTGAACACGCAGGGCTGCGGCAGCGCCAGCTCGGCTGCCGGGCCGTTCTACTGTCCCGCCGACCTGGGCATCTATATCGACACCAGCTTCTACGACACGCTTGCACGCATGGCGGGCGATCGCGGCGATTTCGCCCGCTATTATGTGATCGCGCATGAATATGGCCACCACATCCAGAACCTGACCGGCCTGGCCGATCAGGTGCGCAAGGCGCAGCAGCAAAATCCGCAGCGGGCAAACGACCTGCAGGTGCGAATGGAATTGCAGGCGGATTGCTATGCAGGCGTCTGGGCGGGCAAGAACCGTGCGCTGATCGAGCCGGGCGACATGGAAGAGGGGCTGCGCGCCGCCAGCGCTATCGGCGACGACACGCTGCAGCGCAGCGCCGGGCAAATGATCAACCCGGAAAGTTTCACCCATGGCTCGAGCGCGCAACGCATGGATGCACTGCGCACCGGGATGGAGAGCGGCGACGATGCGGTGTGCGACCGCTATTTCGCCTGATGTCGCTTGCAAGACCAGACGGAGCGTCGGCCGAATAGAAAAGGCGGCGAAGGGTCACCCCTTCGCCGCCATTCCGGGTCTATCGCAAAGAGCGATCAGCCCTTCTTGCGCTTTTCCCATTCCTTGATCTGCGCATCGAGTTCCTTGAGCACTTCCTTGCGCACGTCTTCCGGCATTTCCTTGTTGCCGGCGATTTCGTCGCGAGCGGAACGCAGGCCGCTGATGGCGCTGGCCATGATCTCGCTCTTGCAGACCATCACCACCTTCTTGCCGTCTTCGCCGGTCCATTCGCTGGCGGGGCCCTTGCCGTCGCACTTCATCTCGACGCGGACCGGATGCTTGCCGTCCTTCATTTCCTTGATGATGAGATGCTGCTCGCGCATCGCTTCGTCGATGTCCTTATTGGCTTCGGCGAGGTCGCGGCGCATCTCGGCCATCATTTCCTTCATTTCAGCGTCGGAAACTTCCTCGCCATTGCGGACGATCCGGATCTTGCGGACTTCCTTCGGCTCATGGCCGTCAGCATGGCCTTCATGCTCCTGCACCATCTCGCGCTTGATCACGAAGGTCTTCACCGCATGTTCCGGAGCTTCCGGCGCCACGGGCGGTTCAGGCGGGGTCGGCGGCGTGGGAGCCGTCGGCGGAGTGGGCGGGGTCGGCGCGGCGGGGGCTTCCGGCGCGTCCTGCATGCTTTCAGCATAGGTGACCGTGGCAGTCAGCGGCAGTGCGACCAGCGCCGCTGCAAGCAGGCCGCGACCCGCCAGGCGGCGGCGCTGCGAGTGATTGTTCATTTTCAGGCTCCTCAAACGATGGATTATGGATTTTTCACCCAGCACCGGACAGGCCATGGGCGCAGCCAGCGCGACATTGGGACCGGCTGCGAAGCTGGCGATCACGCGGGCATAGGTTGCTAGGATTTCCGGTTCGGCGGCGGAAACCACGCGCGCATCGCAAGCCGCCTCCTGGTCGCGCCGCAGCGCCATCCAGCCAAGATGGCCCAGCGGGTTGAACCAGTGGAGTGCGAACAGCGGCTGCACCGCCATGTTGATCAGCAAATCATGCCCGCGATGGTGCGCCAGTTCGTGCTCGAGCGCGAGATCGCGCGCTTCGCGGTCCCAGCTGGCGAGGAAACCCACCGGCAGCGCCACCACCTTGTCGATCACGCCAAAGGCAAGGGGCGCGCTGGTGGAAGGGGTTTCAACCAGCCGCACCTTGCCCGCTCGGCCGACGTCGCGCGCTTCGGCCAGCATGTCCTGCCGCATCTCGCGATAGGCGCGGAAGCGCAGGAACAGGAAGGTCAGTGCCCCGGCCAGCCAGGCTGCGAGCACCACTTCAACCAATGTGAAGGGGAACATCGGCGCAGCTTCCGCGGCCATTGCGGGTTCGACCACGATGAACATCGTTTCCGAAGCCGCAGCGACGGGCGCGACCGGTTCAACCGGGGCCATCCACGCAGGCAGGGTCAGCGGGGGCAGCGCCAGCCGCAGCAGCGGCAGCGCCCACAGCGCATAGGCGGCCTGCGCACCGAAGCAGCGCGCCACTGGGCGGCGAATGACTAGCACCAGCGCGATCAGCGCGGCGGTCCAGATCAGCGTATCGAGCAGCCAGTCCGTCATTGCCGCAGCTCCTTCAGCAAGACTTCGATTTCAGCGAGGTCGTCTTCGGTCAGCGCTTCCTGTTCGGCCAGGTGGGCGAACAAAGGTGCGGCGCGCCCGCCGAACAGGCGCTCGACCAGGCGGCGGCTCTCACCACCGACATATTCGGCGCGCGCGATCAGCGGGGAATAGAGATAGCGGCGGCCATCGGGCGCGGCGGCGATCGCCTGCTTCTGCACCAACCGGCCCAGCAGCGTCTTGACCGTGGCGAGGCTCCACCCACGCTCGGCACATACCTCGTCGCACACTTCGGCAGCAGTGAGCGGGCTCTTCGCCCACAGCACTTCCATCACCGCATGCTCGGCATCGCTGATGCGTTCGGGCCTGTTGTCGTCACTCTCGGCCAAGGAATCCTCCCACGGGCGTTCACGCCGTTGATTACATCTGTAGTCACATCGACTACGGCTGTAAACATGAAGCCCTTATGAACGGGCGTTCATATGGCTTGCTTCTCGTCGAACGACATTTCACGATGGACGAATGACATATAAATTCGCTCCGCTTGCCGCCCTCGCCGCTGCCCTGGCTCTGATCTGCATTCCTTCGCTGGCGAGCGAGCCGATCATGCCGCAAACGGTCACTGTCGCGTTCGACCTCACCGATCCGGCAAACGAGACAATCGGCGAACTGACCTATCGCGGCGGGATCGAGCTCGAGCCGGGCGAGGAGAAGATCGGTGGCATTTCGGGGCTCGAATGGTCGGACGGCAAGCTCTACGCGGTGATGGATGACGGGCGCTGGCTGGTGATGACGACGCGCGAATTCGGCGACCGGCTGACCGACATCCTCGAACTGGAAACCGGCCCCCTGCTCGACACCGAGGGCAAGCGGCCAAGGCGCAAGGACAGCGCCGATGCCGAGGCCATCGCGCGCACCCCTTCGGGCGAATGGCTGGTCGCGTTCGAGCGCGACCATCGCATCTGGCGCTATACCGCGCTCGACCAGCCGGCACAGCCGGTCGATACCCCCATTGTCGGCCTCGTCGATGGCGCCGAGTCCAATGGCGGGCTGGAAACGCTCGCCACCACAGTTGATGGCCTACCGCTTGCTTGCGGCGAATGGGCAGGCGCGCAGAAGCCCAATTGCCTGCGCGATACAGGGTCCGGGCTCGAAAGCCTCGACATCGCCCCACCCGCCCCGCTCGATACGCTGGGCGGCGCGCCAACCGATGCCGACTGCGCCAGCAATGGCGTGTGCTATGTGCTGTTCCGCAGCTATTCGCGCGAGGCGGGCAATGGCGTGGCGATCGTCGCGATAGGGCCCGACGGTAATCGCGAGACTCTGGCGAGCTGGACGCAGCCGCTCACCATCGACAATTTCGAAGGCCTTGCCGTGCGCGAGGAAGGCAAGCGCACCTATCTCTACCTCGTTTCGGACGACAATTTCTCGAGCGCACAGCGCACGCTGGTGATGAAATTCGAAGTGAGCGCGCGCGCCGCCGCCACTCCCGGCGTTCCCGAAAAGGTCTACGCCACCACCAATGTCATCCTGCAAACCACGATGGGCGACATCACCATCGCACTGGAGACAGAGCGCGCGCCGATTACCGCAGCGAATTTCCTGCGCTATGTCGACGAAGGCCGCTTTGCAGGCGCTGCCTGTTATCGCGCCATGCGGGTGACAGGCGGCGAGCAGCCATCAGGCTTCGTGCAATGCGGCGCGCAGAACCAGCCCGACCGCATCCTGCCCCCGATCGCGCATGAATCGACCAGCGAAACCGGGCTGACTCACACCGATGGCGCGCTGTCGATGGCGCGCTTCGCGCCGGGAACGGCGACGGGCGACTTCTCGATCATGATCCGCAACCAGCACGGGCTCGACGCGCAGCCCAGCGCCGATGACCCGGAGCAGCGCCCCGGCTTCGCCGTGTTCGGCTATGTGATCGGCGGAATGGACGTGGTCCATGCAATCCACGCCACGCAGATCGATCCGGCCAAGGGCGAGGGTTTCCTCAAGGGGCAGATGCTGGCCGAACCGGTGAAGATTATCGGCGCCCGCCGCGCCGAAGCGGCAACCGCTCCCGAATAGCGCCTAGTCGCGCGCGACCGGTTCCGTCGCCAGCCTGCTCATCAACACTGCGGCCCGCTGGGCCTGGCGCGTGAGCGTCGGCAGGTTGATCGTTTCGCCCGGTGCGTGCGAGCGCGTTCCGCCCGGGCCGAGCCCGGCAATGCCGTCAGCCAGGTGCGCGACGAAATTGATGTCGCCCGCACCGCGGCCCGCGGGCGGATAAATGCCCATCTCGCCCAGCCCCATGTCGATGCTCACCGCATTGAGCTTGTCGAACAGAGCCAGATTGCCGTCCGTCGGCGGCATCGGCGGATAGCGGAAGGCGAACTCGATCGTCGCATCGGTTCCCGGCAGGTTGTCATCGACGATCGCCTGCATCGCAGCGGCGATCCGGTCGGTCTGCTCGATCGAGATGGTGCGCAAATCGCCGCGCGCCACTGCCGAGGAGGGGATGATGTTGGTCTTGCCCACGGCGCCCACCGAAAGCCCGTCATCCGATATCTCGGCAGGGGTACCGCCCGCGGCGACACCGACATTGAAGGTCAAATTTTCCTCAGGCAATTCCTGCCGGAACCGGTCAAGGATGCGCGCCAGCTCGTAGATCGCGCCATAGCTCACCCCTTCGCCGAAAATGCCCGAGCTGTGGCCGGAAGCGGCGGTCACGCGCAACGTCCAGTTATTGGCCGAACGGCGCGCGATCACCCCCATGTCGCGCCCGTCCATGCGCGAAAGCCCTTCGAAATCGAGCGCGACATCGGCCCATTCGGCCGCCTTGACGAGGTCGGCCCGAGCGAGGTCGACGGGATTGCCCGCCTCTTCCTCGTCGCCTGTCAGCGCCACGACGATATTCGCATCGGCCAGCGTGCCTGCGGCCTTCATCGCGCGCAGCGCCGCAAGGATCACCACGATCCCGCCCTTGTCGTCGCCCACGCCGGGGCCGATCGCGATGTCGCCTTCGCGCACGAAGCCTTCGAAACCGGAATCGGGTTCGAACACCGTATCCATATGCGCGATCAGCAGCATCTTGGTGGTGCCGGGCTTGCCTTCATGCCGGGCGAACAAATGCCCTGCCCTGCCCGCAGCCGACTGGTCGATCCATTCGACCTTGAAGCCGAGCGCCTCGAATTCGGGCGCCAGCATATGTGCGACCTTGCGCACGCCATCATGATTATGCGTGCCGCTGTTCTGCACCACGATTCGCTCAAGCAGCGCGACGTCCTGTTCGAAACCCGCTTCGACCGAGGTGGCCATCGCCTGTTCGGTTTCGGTCAGTTGGGCTGCGGCGGGAGTGGCGACGAATGCCGCAGCGACAAGAGCGAGCAGCGGCAAACGCGAAAGCCGCATCAATACACCCGCTTCTTCGGCTTGATGTATTCGATGTCGTCGGTCAGCGTGTATTCATGCACCGGGCGGTAAGCGATCTTCACATTGCCGCCATTGCCGCCCCAGCCGTCGAACCACGCCACGGTGTGCTTCATCCAGTTGGCGTCATCGCGATCGGGGAAGTCCTCATGCGCATGCGCGCCGCGGCTTTCCTTGCGGTTTTCGGCCGAGGCCATGGTGACGCAGGCCTGCGCCATGAGGTTGTCGAGCTCCAGCGTTTCGATCAGGTCGCTGTTCCAGATCAGCGAGCGGTCGAACACCTTGATGTCCTGCATCCGCTTGTTGGTCTCGGTCAGCAGCTTGACGCCTTCGGACATCAGCGCGCTGTCGCGGAACACCGCAGCGTGCTTCTGCATGGTCTTCTGCATTTCCTCGCGCACCTTCGCGGTGGGCGAGCCGCCATCGGCCTTGCGGAAGTGGTCGAGCCTGCCGAGCGCGAAATCGGCGCTGTCGGCGGGCAATTCTTCCTGCTTCGCCATCGGCGTGAGATTGGCCTTGAGATGCAGGCCCGTCGCGCGGCCGAACACCACGAGGTCGATCAGCGAGTTCGAGCCAAGGCGGTTCGCGCCATGGACCGAGACGCAGGCCGCTTCGCCCACGGCATAGAGCCCGGGCACGACATGGTCGGGATCGCCATCCGGGCCGACGGTCACGACCTGCCCGTGATAGTTACAGGGGATGCCGCCCATGTTGTAATGCACGGTCGGCGTCACCGGCAGCGGTTCGCGCGTCAGGTCGACGCCCGCGAAGATCTTGCCGCTTTCGGTGATACCCGGCAGGCGCTCGGCCAGCACCTTGGGATCGATATGGTCGAGGTGCAGGTAGATGTGGTCCTTTTCCGGACCCACGCCGCGCCCTTCGCGCATTTCGAGCGCCATCGAGCGCGAAACCACGTCGCGGCTGGCAAGGTCCTTCGCGGAAGGCGCGTAACGCTCCATGAAGCGCTCGCCCTCGCTATTGGTGAGATAGCCGCCTTCGCCGCGCGCACCCTCGGTGATGAGCACGCCCGCGCCGTAGATGCCGGTCGGGTGGAACTGGACGAATTCCATGTCCTGCAGCGGCAGGCCCGCGCGCAGCACCATCCCGCCGCCGTCGCCGGTGCAGGTATGCGCCGAAGTGGCGGTGTAATAGCAGCGGCCATAGCCGCCGGTCGCCAGCACTACGGCCTGTGCGCGGAAGCGATGGATCGTCCCGTCATCGAGGCACATGGCGATCACGCCGACGCAGCGGCGATTGGCGCCTTCGCCCGTCATGATCAGGTCGAGCGCGAAATATTCGATGAAGAAGTCTGCATCATACTTCAGGCTCTGCTGGTACAGCGCATGGAGCATGGCGTGGCCGGTGCGGTCGGCCGCGGCGCAGGTGCGCTGCACCGGCGGGCCTTCGCCCATGTTCTGCATGTGCCCGCCAAAGGGGCGCTGGTAGATCGTGCCGTCTTCGTTGCGGCTGAACGGCACGCCGGCATGTTCGAGCTCGTAAACCGCCGCCGGGGCTTCGCGCGCGAGATATTCGATCGCGTCCTGGTCACCCAGCCAATCCGACCCCTTGACGGTGTCGTACATGTGCCAGGTCCAGTGATCGGGCGTGTTGTTGCCCAGCGAAGCGGCAATGCCGCCCTGCGCCGCCACTGTGTGGCTGCGGGTCGGGAAGACCTTGGTAATGTTGGCGGTCTTGAGGCCCGCTTCGGCGGCGCCCATTGTCGCGCGCAGGCCGCTGCCGCCCGCGCCCACAACCACTACGTCATAGGTGTGATCGATGATCTTGTAGGCTGAAAAGTTAGCCATTACGCGGCTCCTGCAAGGGTGCCAGAGGACAGGGCGAGACGCACGACCGAGAAGACGGCGAATGCGCCGCCGCCGATCGTGGCGAGGTTGAGCAGCGCGATCACGCCGAATTTGGTGCCTGCGTTATGGACATAGTCTTCTACCAGCACCTGCAGCCCCAGCCGCGCGTGCCAGAAGCTGCTGACGATCAACAGCACCATGGCGGTGGCGGGGATTGGCCCGGCCAGCCATTCGCTGACGGTGGCATAGCCAAGGTCGGGCAGCCACAGGATGCTGCCCATCAGCCAGATCATCAGCACCAGATTGCCGATCGCGGTGAAGCGCTGCAGCAGCCAGTGGTGCGCGCCTGCATGCGCCGAGCCGAGCCCGCGCACCTTCCCGATGGAGGTTCCGTTACCCATTGCTAAATATCCTCAGCGCTGAAGAATGAGGGCCCAGAAGCCCGCAGTCAGGACAATGGCGATCAGCGGCGACGCGATCGACCAGAAACGGTTCGAATTGAGCTCGTAACCCGCGCCAATGTCGAGCACGAAGTGCCTGAGGCCGCTCATCAAATGGGTGAAGAACGCCCAGCTCAGGCCCACCATCACGACATAGCCCATCGGCGTGACCATGAATTCGCTGAAGGTAGCGTAATATTCGGGACCGCTCGCCAGCGCGCCCAGCCACCACACCAGCACGAACAGGCCGACCAGCGCCATCCCGTCGCCGGTGATGCGGTGGAGGATCGAGACCAGCATTGCCGGGCCCCATTTCCAGATCTGCAGGTGCGGTGAAAGCGGTCGGTTGGCCATGCTAACTTGTCCGTTTGCTCTTGTGAGCCCTCCCCTTAGCGCTCTCGTCGCGAGGTGCAAGGTCGGTTTGGAGCAGTGTGGCTCGACACCGCCTGCAAAGTTTCGGATAGAGCGCGGCATGACGCACATACTCCTCACCGGATCGAGCCGGGGAATCGGCGCTGCGGCGCGGCAGGCACTCGAATCGCGCGGCGCGACCGTGATCGGCCAGGCCACCGGGACAGGCGATGGCAGCCTGATCGCGGCCGACTTTGCCGATCCTTCCGCCCCGCAAGCGCTGTGGGAGGCGGCGCTCGAACGCGCGGGCGGCACGATCGATGTACTGGTCAACAACGCCGGATTGTTTCGTGCGACCCCACTCGATAGCTCCGACATCGAATGGCTCGATGGCTGGGAGGAAACACTGCGAATCAATTTGACCTCGGCAGCGCAGCTCAGCCGGTTGGCTGTGCGCCACTGGGAGGCGCGCGGCGTCCCGGGAAGGATCGTCCATGTCGCGAGCCGCGCCGGATACCGCGGCGATTCGCCCCAGCACTGGCACTATGCCGCGGCAAAGGGCGGGATGCTGGCGATGCACAAGACCATTGCCCGCGGCTATGCGGCGCAGCGGATCGTCAGCTTCGCGATCACTCCGGGCTTCACCGATACCGCGATGGCGGGCGACTATCTCGCCAGCCGCGGCGGGCCGGACCTGCTGCGCGACATCCCGCTGGGCCGCGTAGCCAGCCCTGGAGAGATAGCGAAAATCATTGAGTTCTGCACGCTCGATGCCCCTGAAAGTATGACTGGCGCCGTAATCGACGCCAATGGAGCAAGTTATGTACGATAGGATTATTTTTGCCGCCTGCGCCCTAGCGCTTGTCGGGTGTAACGCAGGCGTTGCTTCCAGCGAAAGCCCCGCGAAGGTCGCCGTTACACAGCCTGCAAGCGATCTCGTCCGCTTTGGATCGGAATGCGAGGACTGGGACGATTGGGACAAGCCGGCCAAGCCGTTCCAGATCCATGCGAACACATATTACGTTGGCACCTGCGGAATCGCCGCGATCCTGATCGTCGCGGACGACGGGCTGGTGCTGATCGACACCGGGACTGAGCCGGGTTCGCAAGTGGTCGAGGCCAATATCGCTGCGCTCGGACATTCGATCTCCGCGGTGAAGGCAATCCTCACCAGCCATGAACATTTCGACCACGTCGGAGGGCTGGCAAGGCTGCAAGCGCTCAGCCGGGCAACGGTATATACCGGAACCGACGCCGCACCTGTGCTTAGGACTGGAAAAGACGATCCGCGTGACCCACAGGCAGGATTGCATGAACCCATGAAGCCGGTAGCCGGAGAAATTCGCGCTGCCGCGGATGGCGAGGTTCTCAATCTCGCTGGGACGCGGATCACCGCGCTCGCCACGCCCGGCCACACGCTCGGCGCGATGAGCTGGGAATGGGAAAGCTGTGACGGCGCAGGATGCGTTACCATCGTGCTTGCCGATAGCCTTTCGCCGGTCAGCGCGGACGATTACAAGTTCACCGAGCATCCCGAATACGTCGCCATGTTTCGCAAGGGCATTGCCCGTATGGCGGGGACGAATTGCGACCTGCTGCTGACCCCGCATCCTTCGGCGAGCGACATGATCGAGCGGGCGAAAACCGGTTCCTTTGTCGGTGGGACATCGTGCGCGGACTATGCGGACACCAAGGCAAAAGGCCTGGAGGGCCGGCTTGCCAAGGAAGCCTCCGCTAAGTGAGCAGCTGGAAACTCTCGGCCTTCGCATCCAAGCCGGTCGTGCAGGACGCACTGTTGGCGCATGACGAGATCGAGGATTGGGACTTCGAAGTGGTCCTGTCGGGCCGCGAAGTGGCGGAAGATCGCCCCAACGACTGGGTGCTTGAGGCGTGGTACTCGCACAAGCCGAGCAAGGCGGAGGTCAGCACGGTCGCCGCGCTCTTTGCTGGGACGGCTCCCAAAATCACCGTCGAGAAGCTGCCCGAGCAGGACTGGCTGGTGCTGAGCCAGCAGGGCGTCGAGCCGATCCGCGCCGGGCGATTTTACGTCCATACGCCGGAGTATGAGCCCGATCCGGACGCGATCAGCTTCGCGATCCCGGCCAGCCAGGCCTTCGGCACCGGCCAGCACGAAACCACGGCTGGTTGCCTCGCGATGCTCGACGCGATGAAGCGCAGCGGAGTGGTGACGCGCAACATCGCCGATATCGGCACCGGCACCGGCCTGCTCGCCTTCGCCGCGCTCGCGCTGTGGCCGCGCGCGCTGGCGACCGCCTCGGATATCGACCCAGTCTGCACCGGCGTGGTCGAAGACAATGCCGCGCTCAATTCGATGCCGATGGGCGCTGCCGCAGGGCAACTGACAATGGTGGTGGCCGACGGAATGGAAGACCCGCTGCTGCAGGCGCGCGGGCCATACGATTTGCTGATCGCCAATATCCTCGCCGGGCCGCTGGTCGAACTCGCGCCCGATTTCGGCAAGGCGGTGACGCCGGGCGGGAACCTGCTGCTTGCCGGGCTGCTCGAAACGCAGGAAGCGCGCGTGCGCCGCGCCTATCGCCGCGCAGGGTTTCGCCTTGCCCGCCGCCTCGTCAATGGCGACTGGTCGATCCTGTGGCTGCGCAAGCGCCGGGGCTGACGCGCGCGCGGCGGTGGGTCGTCTGGCCTTCGGCAGCGCTGATCGCGCTCGTCATTACCTTCTTCCTGAGCGCCTGGATCGGCTCGTCGATCCCGCGCAACACGCGCTGGGTCGAGCCCGAACAGGGCATCGCGATCATGGTCGAGACCAATGGCGTCCATACCGCCATCGTGATGCCGCTGGTGACCGCGCAGAAGGACTGGCGCGCCGACTTTCCCACTGCCGATCTCGCTGCGCCCGACTCGCCTTACACCCATGTTTCGGTGAGCTGGGGCGAAAAGGAAGTGTTCCTCAACACGCCCACCTGGGGAGACCTGAAACTCTCGACGGCGGTGCGCGCGGCATGGGACGGCGAGGCGCTGCTCCACGTCAGCCATTACGTGCGCCCTGCCCCTTCGCCCGATCACCGCGTGCTGATCGTGCGCCCGGAGGAATATGCGCAGCTGGTGCGCGCGATCGAGCGCCAGGTCATGCTCCCGGCCAATCGCGCGAGCTATCCCGGCTATGCCGCTTACGACGCCTTCTACGACGCGCCGGGCGCCTACAATCTCGGCAATACCTGCAACCAGTGGACCAGCAACATTCTCGCCGAAGCAGGCATCAAGACGGGATGGTGGACGCCGCTCGCCGGAGGAGTCATGAAGTGGGTGCCAAAGCCCCGATAGGGGCCGGGAGGGGGAAACATGGGCGTCAGGAAATGGCTTGGCCGGGGCGGCCTGATCGTGGCCGGGGCAGCGGCGCTTTACGGTGGGCTGATCGCCTGGGGACCGGGCATCGAGCGACACGGGCAAAACCCGGCAATCGCTCCGCCACAACCGGTCGGCGATTGCCGCCCGCCCGACGACCTCTACGGACCATGGGCCAAGACCGCGATCGCATTCGAGCATTTCGATTCGGGCCGCACGCATAATTTCGGCTGCGCCACTTTCGGCGGAACGCACGATGGCGCGAATATCGTGTCGGCGCGCCAGCTCCCCGGAAGCTACCCCACCCCTTACAATTGGGTGATCGACGAGGCCGGAAACGGCTATGTCTATGGCGGGGCCTATGGCGATTTCCCCGGAGTGCCCGGCAGCTTCGTCGCCAGGATCGCGCCAGACGGCAGCGAAGTGTGGCGGCGCCAATTGTTCGATGCGCCCGCACATCCCGAACGCTGGAACTACCCCGGTGTCGTGGGCTTGCACAGCAACGGCAGCTTATATGCCGTGTTCGGCACCAGCCTGGCGCGGATCGACCCGGAAAGCGGCGAAGCGATTGCGACGATCGAACTGCCTTCATCCGATCCTGCCAACACCGCTTATAACGGGTTCAACGGCTTTGCAGACGGTGCGCTGGTGATGAAGACCGTGAACCGTGCCAAGGGCTGCGACTTGCAGGGCTTTTCCGCTTTCCTGCGCTGCGAAGGTGCGCTGGAGGTTGGACCGTCCGAGATCGCCGTGGTCGATCCCGACAGCATGCAGGTGATCGCCTCCGTGACTGCGCCCGAACACATCGGCGGACGCCTGACCGCGACCTGCTGGCAAGGAGTGGACCGGCTCTACCTGGCGGGCGAGCAATCGATGTTCCGTTACAATTGGGACGGCAAGGCGCTCGCGCTCGACGAAGGCTGGGGCCCGGTTCCGTTCATGCGCGAAGGGCAAACCCCCGCCCCAGCAGCGGCGGTGATCGGCGACTGGATTGTCGCGCAGACCAACGCCCTTCCCGCCAAGACGCCGATGAGCCTTGTCGCGATCAGCCAGCGCAACGGGCGCATGGTGCGGATCGATCCGTTTGCCGACTTGCCATTCTGGGCCGCACCGCCGCCGCGGCGTTCGTTCCTGCCTGCAATGCTCACAGTCGATCCCGACAATGGCCGCGTCTATGTGATGGACGCGGCGATGGGGCTCGTTGCCGCCTATGGCTTCGACCAAGGCGACGGAAGTTTCGAGCTTCTATGGCGCGTGCGGCAGCGCACGATGAACTTCTCGACGCTGATCGGCCCGCCGGGTGAGCGCGTGTTCGTGGCGACCGACATTGGCCGCTTCTGCCCGCTGCTATCCTGCCTGCGCAGCTATCAGCAGGAAGCCGTGGTTTTCCGAGACGCGGCAACCGGGCGCGAACTGGCGCGTTCAGGCCCGTTGCCCAAGATGACGAGCGGCGCGCTCGTCACCCCCGCGAATGGTGGCGAGCTGCGCTACCTTGGCCTTGCAGGCGATGTTTTCGCGCTCTCGGTGGCGCCGAAGGAAGGTCGCTAACCGGATCGGTAAACGGGTGCCGCCCCGCAAGGTAACGGCACCCGCACTTCGTCAGAACCCGGCGCTGATCCTCATCCAGACCCCGCGCCCCGCGCCCGGCAAGCGTTCGCCCAGCGCGACATCGGAATCCGCAACGCGGTTAAGCCCCGAAAGATGCGGCTGGTAATATTCGTCGAACAGGTTCTCGACGCCTGCGGAAAGCGAAATTCGCTCGCTCAGGTCGAAACTGCCTGACAGGCCCAGCACGACATAGCCATCGCTCGGGCTTTCGCCATTGGCGGCCGAGACCTTGGCTTGGTCCGCCGCCGCCTGCAATTCCGCCCCCAGCGACCAGCGCCCGGGGCTCCAGATCGCGGCGAGGCGCAGGTTCGGCGGAGCGACGCGATAGAGATTGTCATCCACATCGCGGCGCTTGCCCCGCACCCAGCTGGCGGTGCCGTCGATCGCCAGATCCGCGCCAAGCTCTGCCCGGAAGTCGAGATCGACCCCGAACAGTTCGGCATCGACATTGCGGAACATCAGCGGCGTGGGATCGCCATTCATCGCCGAAACCATCTCGACGGTGGAATCGACCACACCCGGCGTCGCATCGAAAGGGGTGCCCTGGATGTAATCGTCGACCCGCCGATAGAACAGGGTCGGGCGGAAGGTCAGCGCCCCCGCCGAAAGGTCGAAACCGGCTTCGGCGATATAGGCCACTTCGGGCTTCAATGCCGGATTGCCGACATAGATATTGCCATCGGCCAGCCCATAGCTCGCCTCGGTCGGCAGCCATGCGAAACGTTCAAGCGTGCTGGGCACCCGCACCTTGCGCGCCAAAGTGACGCGCGGAGTGATCATTTCCCCGGGCATCCAGCCGCGCAGCACCAGGTCGAAACTAGTGTCCGAAGCCTCGCGTGCCGAAGCGGCAAAGGCATTGGCCAGCATGCGCGGCCCCATCGGTACCGCCGATCCCAACTGGGGAACTCCCGAGTCCTGGCTGGTGTGGTCGATCCGGCCACCCAGCTCGAATTCAACTGCGCCCATTGCGCTGCGCAATTCGGCGAATGCGCCGAAGCGTTCCGCAGCGAGATTCGACTGCGCATCGAGGAAGAAACCCGCGTTGAACGGATTGGTGATCCGCACGAATTTGTCGGCCAGCTCGAAATCGCCGCCGATACGGACATGCCGGTTGGAGCTGCCAAAGCGCAGGCTCGCTTCGCCGGTGAAGCTGTCGGCATCGGCGAAGGTCGCGCGCGCCGAAGCCGCCGGTGCGGCGGGCTGCCGCAGGGTCTGGTTGTCCATCAGGTGCCGCACCGCGACATGGCCCAGCCGGACATCCAGCGTCACCTCCTTGGCGAGTTCTCCCTTGAAGCCGGTTTGCAGGAAGTCCGTGTCGAAATAGACGATGTCGAGCGCAAAAGGCGGGTTGCCGGACGGGTCGGTCTCGCTGCGGCGATATTCGAGGAAGAATTCCCCGCCCGCGGCGCGATATCCGGCCTGGACACCGTAAAGGTTGCGTTCGAACGAGGTGCCTGTGGCAGTGCCGCCGGGGAAGCGATAGTCCTCGCCCTGCTCGCGGCTGCCGATCACCCCCAGCCGCCAGTGCTCGTTTGCGATCCCGGCAAGGCCGCCCACGGCATAGCTGTCATCGACGCTGCGATATTGCGCCATGAAGCGCGCCGAGGCGTCGGTTCCGGAAGTTTGCGCAAACGGCTGCTGCAACAACACAGCGTTGACCGCACCGGCCAGCCCTGGGCCCGATGACACCGGCGCCACGCCACGCGCGATCTCGATCCGCTCGAGCAGGATCGAGGGCGCATAATGCAGCGGCGGGTCCATCGCATTGGGCCCGCCAGTGGCGAACCTTTGCCCGTTGACCTTGCCGGTCACGCGTTCGCCGAACAGCCCGCGATAGGCCAGCTGGCCGCTCAGCCCGCCATTGCCGACCAGCGCCCCGCCGGGGGTCCGCGCGGCTAAGGCGGCGGTGTCTGCCGGAAGGGCCACCTGTTCGGGAGTGTCGAGCGTATCGGTGGCGATCGTGCCGAAACGTGCTGCAGTGACCACGATCACGTCGGTCTGGATATTGCCAGCAGTGGCGGGCTTTTCGGTTTCATCCTGCGCCAGCGCGGGTGCGGACGTCGTGAAGGGCAGCAGCGCCAGCGCGCTGCCCGCAAGCAGTAACTTCATTGTGTAATTCCTGTCTGAACTTGGGGGGCGCACCGGACGAGCTCCGGCGCGTGGGGTTCAGGCAGGCAGGGGTGGCGCTCGGCCCGGCGGCAGGATACGGGCGAGCCGTTGCAGCAGCAGCGGCGCAAGCACCGCGACCTTCTGCTGTTCGGTTGGGACGCGGTCCGCCAGTTCGGCAAAATTCCCGCCAATCGGCGCATCGCCGCCAAATCCGGCGAAGGCGCAAGGCGGTTTTTCCTGGTCCGCACGCGGAGGTTCCTGCTCGCGGCCAAGCTTGATCACGATCGGCTGGGCGGAGTTGCATAGCTTCGCCACCAGCACATCCGAACTGTCGGACGCGGGCATGTAACCGGCCGGAACCAGCGCGCGAACCATCAGCGTGGCCGCGATCAGCAGCCACAACAGATTGCGGTTCACGCCCAGGGTGAGCCTCTGTCGCATGCGCGCGCCGTTAGCGGACCCGCGACGGCGCCACAAGCACGGCGTTGGCGATGAGCAGGTCCAGCCCGTCAAGGAAGGCGCGGGTCGAAGGATCGTGCACGAAGCCCACGGTCAGCCCTTTGCCGGTCCGCTGCGCCATCATGAAGGGTTTGAAGGCAAGCTGGCGGCGGTTCTCGTCCCACACATAGCCGCTGGCGATCAGCGACCCGGCGGGGGCGAACCGCAGCACGTTGATCCCGTCGGCGCGATCGAGCGGAGTGTAGATCTGCGATCCGCTCGCCAGCACCACGGCGCCCGCGTCATAACCTGCGGACAGGAAGTTGTCGCGGTCGGCCACGGTGTTGAGCAGCGCACCCGGCAGCGTGTCGGGCAGCGCCTGCTCGTCCTGTATCGCGGTGCGGTACTCGGCCTCGGTGGTGATTTCCTTCGCTTCCGCGAGCGGCGACTTGTCGCCTTCGTCCTTCTTCGACGGATCTCGGCCCAGCGCCGCTTCGCGCTTCGCCGCGATCAGAGCAGCATCGCCCGAAGTGAAGGCTTCAAGGCTGTCGCCGACCGCCACCAGCACGCCGCCGCGCGCGACGAAATCGTGCAAATTCTTCATCCCGCGCTCGCCCAGCACGCCTGCGGGCGAGCCTTCGGGCACGACCAGCACGTCGTAATTCGACAGGTCTGCCCCCGCGAGGCGCGCTGTGCGGATCGGCGCGACAGGCAGCCCCAGCCGCTGTTCGAGCACATAGCGCATCGAACCTGCGCTTAGCGGCGAGATCCCGTCGTCCCACGCCATCGCCACGCGCGGCAGGGCCAGGCGCACGAAGGATTCGCTGCCGAGGTTCGGCCCGTCCTCTACCCAGCTCGAATCGAGCGCGACTGTGTTGGCACCGATCTCCTGCGCCAGAGCGGCAAGATAGGCCATGGCTTCATCGCCATTGGTGGCGCGGGTGAACACCACCGTTCCGCGCGGGAAGCTGCGCCCGCCCTTGGTGAATTCCTTGTCGGTCATGCGAGCTTCCAGCCCGGCGCGCAGCGCCAGCGTGACAAGCCGCGCCTGCCCGCTGTCGGTCCACGGCACGGCCACGGCGAATGTGCCTGCGCCCTCTGCCGCCGGTGCGATGGCTGCGTCAGCCGCCAGCAGAGTTCCGCCCGCGGCGGCATTGCACAGCGCCACGTCGACGCCAGACATCAGGCCAACCGACCATGCGGTGACGTCATAAAGCTCATGCGGCAAATCGCTCGCGCGGCGCTTTTCCTGCCGCGTCACGAAATCGCGCGGCAGCGGCGTATCGGTGTCGAGCAGGCTGCGGATCAGCCGCGCGGCGGGCTGCGCCTGCGGGACTGCCAGATAGCCGTTCAGATAGGACTTGCCGCAAACCGTCGCCGGGCCTTCGCGCCGCAGCACCGCGATGCCCTGCGCGGCAAGCCTGCGGCCCAGCGCTTCGGCGTTCCAGCGGCGCTGGCCCAGGTCGATCACATAGCTGCCGCGCCCGGCCGCGCCATTGGCGTTGGCTGCGCGATAGGCGGCGAACTCGTCGAGGAACGACTTCGCGTTCTGCGCCACTGCCTCTGCGGTCGAAAGGCTGGCGACGAAGTGATTGCGCACCCCGTCGGCATAGGTCAGCATGCTGCCGTCGCGCCGCTCGAACACCAGCCCGCGCGCCGATCCCTGCTCATAGGTGCTGCCGATCGCGCCCTGATGCGCGTTCCACGTATCGCCATATCCGGGATAGAACAGGTCATAGACTTCGCGGGTGAAATAGGGCTCGCCCATGCGGTCGAACCACAAGGCATTGTTGCGCCCGATCACTTCATAGGCGCGCTGCTGCGCCGCTGTGATGTTGGGGTTCACCGGCTGTGCGGCGGGGCTGAAGAAATAGGTGTCGTCCCCGCCCATTTCGTGGACGTCGACCACCACCACCGGGTTCCAAGCCTGGATCGCCGCAACCTTGCCGCGCGTTTCGGGCTGGCTCAGCGTGAACCAGTCGCGGTTGAGGTCGAACAGGTAATGGTTGAAGCGCCCGCCCGGCCATGGCTGGTCGTGCTCGGCAGACTGGCGGTCGGCCACAGGCTCGATCCCCAGCGCCGCGCGGAACGAATTGACGAAGCGCGCGCGCCCGTCAGGGTTCTGCATCGGGTCGAGCACCACGATGCTTTCGCGCAGGATCTTCTGCGCGCGGGCATCGTCCTTCGCCGCGAGCAGGTGATAGGCCGTCATCAGCGAAGCGTCGGTCGAGGAAATCTCGTCGCCATGGACGCCATAGGCGAGCCAGGTGACCGGCAGTGCCGCGCCATTGCCGGTGCGCCCGGCGGCGATAGTGGCGAGATCAGCCTGCACCGCATCGAGCCGCGCCATGTTCTCGGGCGCGGTCAGGATCACGTAGAACAGCGGGCGCCCTTCCCAACTGGTGGCATATTGCACCATGCGCATCCGGTCGGGCGCAGCCTTTTCCAGCGCGCGCAGGTAAGCCACCGCTTCCTCGGGCGAAGTGACCTGCACGCCGGGCTCATGCCCCACCGTGTCGGTCAACGTCGGGATCGCGGGATCGAACTCGCCGCCAAGGAAGGATTGCGCCTGGGCCGGCTGGACGATGAGCCATGCCGTCGCCAGGATCGCCGCGATCCGGCCAAAGAAACTGCGCTGCATTCTGGAAACCCCGTTGCGACTCTGGAAAGGCGCACCTCTCCGCGATGTGCCAGCGAAGGTCAATGCCGCGCGGTCATCACCAGGCTTTCCTCGAGCAGGTCGAGCGCGGCGCGGGTAAAGGCCTGCATGTTGGCGATGCGGTCGTCACTGTCGGTCGCGGTAAGGCGAACGCGCTCGAAACCGTCCGGCCCGACCACTGCCGCGCAGCTGCGCCCCGATGCGACGCCGAGCGGATGCTTGCTGCTGCCTGCAGAGCCGCTTTCGGCAATGCCCCACTGCCCGCGAAAATTGTCGCGGATCGCATGTGCCTGGATCAGCGCATATTCCTCGGTCGCCGAAACCATGCCGGCAAAGGCATCGCGCGGCAGGCCGAACAGCACGTCACGAGCGCGGAAGGAATAGACGATCCCGCCGCCACGATAGAATTCGAGCGCGCCGGGCACAGTCAGCAGCGCCGCCGCGATCAGCCCGCCGGTCGCGCCGTCGGCCACCGCGATCTTCTCGCCGCGCTCGCGCAGCATGGTCGCGATGCGCAACGCCTGCGGGTGGAGTTCTTCAAGGATCATTGTGTTACCCCTCCGGCCTCGACCAGGTAGAGCCGGATCGCCTCCACCTCCTTGTCGGTGAAATGAGCGAAGCGATTGCGCGAGACTTCGCTCATCAGGCCCACTTCGCGGTCGCCCGTAGCCTTGCCGGTGCGCATCAGCTTGGCGAAATCGGCCGGTTCATAGGCCGGAACCATCATGGTCAGATCGGGCCGCACGGCATCGCCGGGTAATGGCGCCGGGCCGCCCTTCAGGTCGATCTCGTGGCACTCGGCGCAGGTCGCGCGCACGATATGGCGCGCCATCGCGTGCTGCGGGCCGAGGTCAGGCGGCCAGGCATCGCCTTCCTTCGCCACACGCTGCGTTGAATCGAGATATTCGCCCGCAGCCTTCAATTCTGCCAGCTTGGGGCCGATAGTCGGCGCCGGGTGGATTTCGTCGCTTGCGGGCACGCTGCGGAGGTAGGCCAGGACCGCGCGCAGATCGTCCTCGTGAACATGCGTGAACAGATGCGACGGCATCTCGGACATGGCACGATCGGGCCGCCTGCCGGTGGCGATCATCGCAAGGAGTTCGTCGTCGCTATGCAGCTCAGCGCTGCGCGTGAGGTTCGCGGTCCACAACACGCCCAGCTCGGGATCAGACCAGTCCTTGCCGGTGAAGTCCTTGCCGTGGCAGCCATTGCAGCCAAGCAAGGTCGCGACGCGTTTGCCGTGCTCGATCTGGTTCGAGGAAACTCTCTCGAAACGGAGCTGCTCGACAGGTTGAAGCGGGGCTTCGTTTGCCGAGCAGGCGGCCAAAGCGAGCACGGCCAATGCTGTCGCAGGGCTCTTCATGGTTCGAGCAGCTCGATCGTAAAGGGCTTGTTGGTGAAGAACAGCACGTCTGCCGGTCCGTCTTCGGTCGCGCCGTGTTCCGCCACCGATCCTTCGGGAAACCACAGCAGCTCGCCCGGCCCGAATTCGCCATCATTGGCCCGGATGCGCCCCGAGACGATGTACATGGCGTGCCCGCAGCCATGGGTGTGGGTTGGAGTGACTTCTCCCGCTTCATAGCGAACCATGAAGGCTTCCATGCCGGTTTCGGGGTCATTGAGCAGCGGCATCAGCGCCACCGAATGGTCCGGCTCGGCATAAGTGATCCGCTGGAATTCCATCGTCGCCGGGTTCACCGCGATCATTTTTGTCATTCCCGCCCCCTCTTTGCCAGCTACCCCGCAGCCGCGACGATAGCAGCCCAGCCCGCTTCGTCGATCACTTCGATGCCCAGTTCGGCGGCTTTCTTGAGCTTGCTTCCTGCCCCCGGCCCGGCGACCACCAGGTCGGTTTTGGCCGAGACCGAGCCCGCCGCCTTCGCGCCAAGCCGTTCGGCCTGCGCCTTGGCCTCGTCGCGGCTCATCGTTTCGAGCTTGCCGGTGAACACCACGGTCTTGCCCGCAACCGGGCTGTCGATCGTCTCGACGACATAGGGCGGCGGCGAGAGTTCGCGCAGCAAGTCTTCCCACACCTCCACATTGTGCGGCTCGTGGAAGAAATCTCTGATAGACTCGACCACAGCGTCGCCAACACCGTCAATTGAAGTGAATGCGAGATATCGATCATCCTCTGCTGGTGGTTTTAGGCGAGCTCCACCTTCAGCCTGATAGTTCGCATTCAGATATTCTGCCGCCTCCTTGATCCTCGAAATATCACGAAAATTCTTCATCAGATCGCGCGCGGTGACTTCGCCTATGTGCCGGATTCCAAGTCCGAAAAGCAGCCGCGCGGCATCGGGCGAACGCTTGTTTTCCACAGATGCCAACAGATTATCCACAGACTTGTCCTGCCACCCTTCGAGCGCGAGAATCTCGGCGCGGCGATCCTTGAGGCGGAAGATATCGGCCGGGCTTTCGAGCCATCCGAGCGCGAAGAACTGGTCGATCGTCTTTTCGCCCAGCCCCTCGATATCGAGCGCCTTGCGGCTGACGAAATGCTTGAGCCGTTCGGTGCGCTGTGCAGGACAGATCAGCCCGCCCTGGCAGCGGACATCTACTTCATCGTCCTCCGCCACCGCTTCGCTGCCGCATTCGGGGCAATGGTCGGGGAAGACAAAAGGCGCGCGATCCGCATCGGGAGTGAGGTTGCTGACAAGCTGCGGGATCACGTCGCCCGCGCGCTGCACCACCACACGGTCGCCCGGGCGCACGCCCAGCCGCGCAATCTCGTCGCGATTGTGCAGCGTGACATTGGTCACCGTCACCCCGCCCACCATCACCGGGGCAAGGCGACCGACCGGGGTAAGCTTGCCGGTGCGCCCGACCTGTATGTCGATCGCCTCAAGCGTGGTTTCGGCCTGTTCGGCGGGGAATTTGTGCGCCAGCGCCCAGCGCGGAGCCTTGGCGACGAAGCCCAGCCGCTGCTGCAGGTCGAGCCGGTCGACCTTGTAGACGACGCCGTCGATCTCATAGGGCAGTTCGGCCCTCACCTTGCCGATCGCGGCATAGGCAGCGAGCATTTCATCCACGTTCTCGCAGCGGCGGAAGTGCGGCGAGACGCGGAAGCCCCAGCGCGCGAGCTGCTGCATCACTTCATGCTGCGTCTTGCCCGGGACTTCGCTCGCGACGCCCCATGCATAGGCCCAGAAGCGCAGCGGGCGCTGCGCTGTGACTGACGGATCCTTCTGCCGAAGCGAGCCCGCCGCCGCGTTGCGTGGATTGGCAAACAGTTTGCCGCCAGCCTCTTGCTGCGCAGCATTGAGCGCAGCAAAAGCCTGTTTTTCCATGTAGACTTCGCCGCGCACTTCGAACATGTCGGGTGCTGCGCCATCGGCCAATTGCTGCGGAATATCGGCAATGCTGGCGACATTGGCGGTCACGTCTTCGCCCACCTGCCCGTCGCCGCGGGTCGAAGCGCGCACCAGCCTGCCCTGCTCATACCGCAGCGAGCAGGAAAGCCCGTCGATCTTGTCTTCCGCGGTGATCGCGATCGGCTCATCGTCGGCCAGCGACAGGAACCGCCGCATCCGCGCCACCCATTCGCGCACCTCCTCGGCATCGAAAGCATTGTCGAGGCTCATCATGCGAACCTCATGCGTCACCTTGCCGAGCGGAGACGACAACACCGCATAGCCGACATTCTTCGACGGGCTGTCGGCGCGCACCAGCTGCGGGAACGCCGCCTCCAGCACGGCATTGCGCCGTACCAGCGCGTCATATTCCTGGTCGGTAACTTCGGGCGCGTCTTCAGCGTAATAGAGCCGGTCGTGATGCCCGATGATCCGCGCCAGCCGCATCAGCTCATTGGCGGCTTCGGCCTCGCTCATTTCCGCAGGCGGCTTGTCCGAAATTTGCTCGATTCCCATACCCTACGCTATGCATGAGCGCAGGCGCCGGGAAAAGTGCCGCGTAACGGGGTCGCACATCCGTTCGGGGGGAAACCGATGATCGACCGCTATCTCAAGATGCTGACCTGCACGATTATTGGCGCAATGGCGTTGACTTATGTCGCGCATAATTTCGCCAATCTCGGTGCCGCGCATGACTTCTTCATCTACGTCACCAGCCACCAGGGGCAGGAAGCCTACCCGGTTACCTTGCTGCCGGTGCCGCCGGGGCCACTGGTCGTGGCGGCGATGGCGCTGGTGTTCGGCCTCGAACTCGCAGCGGGCGGCCTGTTGCTGCTCGGCGCATGGCGGCTGTGGCAAGCGCGCGCGGCCGATGCCGCGGCATTCAACGCCGCCAAGCGCACAGCCAAGATCGGACTCGCCTGCGCCATCGCGAATTGGTGGGGGCTGTTCCAGGTGATCGCCGTGGCGGGCTACCAGCTGTGGCAGATGCCCGGCGGGATCGGGCCGGACCACGGATCATGGGTGTTCGGCGCGATGTCGATGCTGGTGCTGATCCACCTCAGCATGCGCGAGGACTAGGCCAGCGAGGCGAGAAAGCCCAACAGCAGCCGGTTGCACTCTTCGGGCCGCTCCTGCTGGGTCCAGTGCCCGCAGCCTTCGAGCACATGCGCGCCGCGCAGGGCGGGCAGCAGCTTCGCCATCGTTTCGAGCGGGTCTTTCCCCGCCAGCCGCGTCGCAAGGTCGCGCGTCCCGCCGATGAACAGGCTGGGCTGCGCGATCGCATGGCTGTCGAGCCGCGAGAGCATCTCCCAGTCGCGCCGCCGGTTACGATAGCGATTGAGCGGCCCGCGGAAGCCCGAGCGTGCGAACTCCCCGGCAAAATAGGCGACATCCTCATGGCTCAGCCAGGGCAGAGGCATCGGTGGTTCGGGCAGGCCCTTGAGCAGGCCGTCTCCCGGTTTCTTGTCGGTCGGCCAGGTGCCTTCGGGCGCATCCCCTGAGAGCGCGTAATAGAAGCGGCGGATCGTCGCCGCCGGATCACCCTCCAGCTCGGCCTCGGCCTCGCCCTCGCGCTGGAAATCGACCACGTAGAAATATCTGCCGCGCTGGGTGAAGAACCGATCCTGCAGCACGTCGGCGGATTCCGCTCCCGGCGCCGCATGCGGCACCGACATTCCGGCGACGGCGCGGAACCGGTCGGGATGCAGCAGTGCCGACGTCCACGCGATC
The DNA here is from genome assembly GCF_052683155.1 of Altererythrobacter sp. Z27. Taxonomy (NCBI): domain Bacteria; kingdom Pseudomonadati; phylum Pseudomonadota; class Alphaproteobacteria; order Sphingomonadales; family Erythrobacteraceae; genus Altererythrobacter; species Altererythrobacter sp. Z27. Next base: position 876,892 of record NZ_JBQYMC010000001.1, read on the forward strand.
GGCGCCCCCCAATCGTGCCCGACGATGACCGCAGGCTCATCGGGCGAAAGTATCTCCGCCAGTCGCGCGCAGTCGCCCGCCAGAGTTTCAAGCGAATAGGCTTCGATCGCTTCAGGCGCGGATGATCCGCCATAGCCGCGTACATCGGGCGCAACCACTCGCCAGCCCGCCCCGGCCAGCGCCGGGATCTGGTGCCGCCAGCTGTACCAGCTCTCGGGAAAGCCGTGCACCAGTATGACGAGCGGGCCGGAACCCATCTCGGCATAGCGCAGCGTCACGCCCGGCTGCGTCTCGACATGGCCGAACCGGACTTCGGAAAGGATGCTCATCTTGCCTGGTGCCCGCCCAAACGGATCAGGGCTTGGTTTCGCAAACCACGTGGCTGAAGAAGGTACGGTCGCCGCTCAGCTGGACGCGATAGGAAAGCACCCGGCCAAAGCGATCGCCCAGCGCCTGCTGGCAGAGAGAATTGCTGCGTTCCTGGCTGATGTTGTAATTGCCGTTCGCCCACGGCGCCAGCTCGGTCGGTGTGAAATGGAGCACCACGACCTGCTTGCCCGCACTCTGCCTGAGCGCGTCGATTTCCAGTTGCAGCGCGTTGAGCCGCACCATCACCGGGTCGAGCGTGGGTGCCTGTATCGTCGGTGTAGTGCGCGGCTGCGTGGTTTGCGTGCGGGTCTGCGCCATGGCCGGATTGGCGACGATGAAGGCCATCGCGGCAGCGGCAAGTCCAAGCTTCTTCATGATGTTTCTCCCATCGATGGCGGGGTGGATCGCGCTCAATCTGATGCGCGAGTGCTCCGGGAATGTGCGTGCAGGGCCAGGATCGCAAAGACGACCAGCATGAGCGCGATGCCATTGGCAAAACCGCCGAGGTCGAGCAGTTCGAACCGGTCGACAGCCAGGATCAGCGAACAAAGCACGATAGCCGAGAGGTAACTGCGCATGGGTCGATCTCCCCGGATGATCCTGATTTCCCTGACGCAACAGTCGCATCGAAGGTATTGAAGCGCAAGGGCGCCGATGGGAAGGCCACTTGTGTCCGCAAATGGGTGGAAAGCTGACCTAGTCGCACATGTCATGACGGCGGTATCCGTCAATCCAGTCGGCAATCATATTTGCCGGTGGGGGGCCAACATTCACAATGCGCGAAGCGTAAAAGTCGCGAGGATAGGAGTTTAAATGGCCGAATGCGCCGTCCGAGACTGTTACCCATCCGTCGACCTCGATGGTTGCAAATCCTGAATGAAATAGGGAATCCTTGATGCACCCGTTGAGATAATCTTGATCCAATTGATTATCCAATTGGTCGCCACAGCCATTTTTCGGACAATGAAACCAAGCGCGCGTGTCACTAGGCCCGAACTCGCTGCGAACAGGTGGGAAATCTGGACTAGAAAAGTTTGATGCTTCGAATCCAGTTACTAGAATGCCTTTGAATCGTCCTTTGGGTGTCAGTATTGCGCAGCCGACATCTTCCTGATCCAGTTCGCTCGGAATAGAATAATTCGGGAGCCCAATGGCACAGGCGGCGTGCAGCATAGTTGGCCTATCGACCCAATACCATGCGCCCAGTCCAGCTGCGGCGATCAAAAGACCGAATACAATAGTTGATACTTTTCTCATGATGTTTGGAAACTACCTGAAATCCCAACGTCCGCAATTGGGTCGTTAGCGGACATTCCTTTGCCACCACTCAGATGGCAACCGGAACAGTCACGCCTGCGCCAACACCGTAACGGTCATCGCCCGGCGCGGCCTGAAGCCGAGCGATTCATACAGCGCAATCGCCCCCGAATTCTTCGCGTAGGAGTGCAGATAGGGCACTTCGCCCTGCACCCTCATGCGCTCCATCACATGCCGGATCAGCCGCTTTGCCAGCCCCTGCCCGCGAAATTCGGGCCATGTGCACACGCCGCTTACTTCGCTCAGCCCCGGCGCGGGCAGCATGCGCTGGCCTGCCATCGCGGCAAGCTTGCCGTCGCGCCAGATACCGACAGAATTGGTGTAGCGATGGGTCAGTTCGCCCCATGGCCCCGGCTCGGTCGCATGGGCGATTTCCGCCATGGCTGCGGCATCGCCCTCGACCAGTTCGACGATTTCGGGATCGTGCGGTCCGGGAACAGGTGGCGACCCGTCGGCAATCATCTGCAGCAGCGGCGCGGTGCGGACCAGCCGCGTGCCCGGCGGCGCGGGCCATGCCTCCGGCTCGACCAGCCAGATCTCGTCATCCGGTCCGGCAATCAGGCTTGCGAGGGCAGCCTGCGCCTCGTCCGAAGCGTCGCGCGCGGCGGCAAAGGGGCCGTAACGCGGATCGAGCCGTATCGCGGCCCCGCCATCTACGGCGAGATGCGCAAGCCGCCCGTGCAACATGTTCCAGACTTGCCGGTCGAGCGCCGCGTCGAATTCGGCGCTCACACTCCCTCCAGCAGCCGGTCAGCCTGCGCACGCGCCTCGGGCGTGACTTCGGCACCGGAAAGCATGCGGGCGATTTCCTCCTGCCGCCCGGCTTGGTCGAGCAGCGTCACCCCGGTCTTCGTCACCGTGCCTTCCGAAGACTTGGCGATGAGGTAATGCGTGCGCCCGCGCGCCGCGACCTGCGGCGAATGCGTGACCGCGAGCAATTGCCCGGAATCGGCCAGCCGCGCGAGCCGCTCGCCGATGGCCGAGGCCACCGCCCCGCCCACGCCGCGGTCGATCTCGTCGAAGATCACTGTCGCCGCCCCGCCCTGTTCGGCCAGCGCGACCTTGAGCGCCAGGATGAAGCGCGACAGCTCGCCGCCCGACGCAATCTTGTTGAGCGGCGCGAAGTCCGCCCCCGGATTGGTGGCGATCAGGAATTCGACGCTGTCGATCCCGTGCGCGCCCCAGCGCTCTTCCGGCAAGCGACCGATCGCGGTGAGGAAGCGCGCGGCATCGAGCTTGAGCGGGGCCAGTTCCGCCGCCACCGCCTTGTCGAGCACCTTTGCCGCCGCAAGCCGCGCCGCATGCACCGCTTCGGCGCGCTGGCGATAGGCCTCGCCCGCTTCGCGCGCGGCGACCTCGAGCGCGTCCAGCTCGGCCTCGCCGCCCTCGATCGCGTCGAGCGCGCGGCGCATGTCGCGCATTTTCCCGGGCAAATCGTCAACCTCGCAGCGATGTTTGCGGGCGATGGCGCGCAGTTCGAACAGCCGGGTTTCGGCAGCCTCAAGCTCCGCCGGATCGTGGATCAGCGCCTCCGCCGCCTTGGCCAGCCGGTCCTCCGCTTCGCCCGCCTCGACCAGAGCGCGGTCGAGCGCGGCAAGCGCTTCGGAAAGCAGCGGGTGCTCGGGCGCGATCCGGTCAAGCCGCCGGGCCGCGACGCGCAGCGCCGCCAGCGGCGAATCCGAGCCTTCCCAGATGTGGCGCAGTTCCTCGAGGTCGCCCGCCAGCTTCTCGCCCTTCTGCATCGAAGCGCGGGTTTCGGCGAGCCGCGCCTCTTCGCCCGCCTGTGGTTCGAGCGTGGTGAGTTCGGCCAAATGCGCCAGCAGCAGGTCCTGGTCTTCCTTCGCCTGCTCGACCTCGGCGCGCGCCTCGGCCAGCCGCTCTTCGGCAGCGCGCCATTCGCGCCACGCGGCGGCAAGCGCATCGACCTCGGCCCCGGCATAGCGATCGAGCAGCATGCGGTGGCCGCGCGGGTTCACCAGCCCGCGATCGTCATGCTGGCCGTGGAGTTCGACCAGCGCGGGTGCGATTTCGCGCAGCAGCGCCACCCCCACCGGCTGATCGTTGACGAAGGCCTTGCTGCCGCCGTCCGCCTTGAGCTGGCGACGGATGATCAGCGGCTCGCCCGGTTCGATCTCGAGGTCGGCTTCGTCCAGAGCTTCGGCGATTGCGGAAGGCAGCGCTGCGAATTCGAAGCTGGCGGCGACGCTCGCCTTGTCCTGCCCCGCGCGGACCAGCGCGCTGTCCGCACGGTCGCCCAGAACCAGCCCCAGCGCGTCGAGCAGGATCGACTTGCCCGCGCCTGTCTCGCCGGTGAGCACGCCCAGCCCGCGCCCGAAATCGAGATCGAGCGCTTCGATGAGGACGATGTTGCGGATCGAAAGCCGGGTCAGCATTGCGCCGACCTAACTAGCGCGCCCGAGCGCCCGCGTCACCAATCGCGCGCGGGTTGCGAACAGCCAAATCAGGTGGGGTGTACGTCAGGCGCGTGCCGCTGGACCAGCTTGTAGGCTTTTTCGTACCACTCGCTGCCCGGATAGTTGGCGCCCAGCACCGCAGTGTACTTCACCGCTTCGTCAGGGATGCCCAGCGCAAGGTTGGTTTCGGCCATGCGATAGAGCGCCTCAGGCGTGTGGCTGGTGCTCTGGAAGCTTTCGACCACGTTCTGGAAGCGCAGCTGCGCCGCCAGCCACATGCCCTGGCTCTGGTAGAGCCGGCCGATCTCCATTTCCTTGCCCGCGAGGTGGTCGTTCACCAAATCGAGCTTGAGGCGGGCGTCTGCGGCATATTCGCTGGTGGGGAAGCGCCGGTCCACTTCGCGCAGCGCGGTCTGCGCCTGCTTGGTGATGCTCTGGTCGCGCTGTACGTCGCTGATCTGCTCGTAATAGCTGAGCGCGATCAGGTAATAGGCATAGGGCGCGTCCTTATTGCCCGGGTGGATCGACAGGAAGCGCTGCGCGCTCTGGATCGCCTGGTTGTAATCCTGCGCGACGTAATAGCTGAACGCGCTCATCAGCTGCGCACGGCGGGCCCAGGGCGAATAGGGATGCTGGCGCTCCACCTCGTCGAACAGCGCCGCGGCGAGCCGCGTATTGCCGCGATCGAGCCGGCGCTTGGCCTCGGCATAGAGCGACTCCACGTCGCGCGCGACATAGGCCACATCTACATCGCCCGACTTGGCGCCCCCGGCGCAACCGGCGGTGAGCAGGGTAACCGCGGCCATTGCGGCGGCAAGAACGGGCTTTGGGGTGGTCAAGCGCGAATTCCCGGAAAATGCGAACAACGTCATGGGAGCCAGCCTATAACCAGCCCCCGGCTGAACGCCAAGTGAAGTTCCAGCAAATTCCTCAGCCTTGTGCCTCCACCTCGCCCGCACCCCCTACCGGCGGGTTAACCAGTGCCTTTCGGCACCCTGTTAACCGCTCGGGGGCATGATTCACCCTCCAAGTGCAAACGGGGTTTTGAAATGTTGCGAGCAATCCTGAGCGACGAGCAAGGCGCAACCGCGATCGAATACGGCCTGATCGTGGCGCTGATCGCGATCGGCCTGATCACGGCGCTGAATTCGATGGGCACCCAGATCGAAGGCACGTTCAACACCGTGAGCGACACGATGGCAGACGCCAACGCGGGGTGAGTCATAACCCGGCTTGCGCCCAGCAAGCCGCAAGGCCGACCGGCCGCCCGCAGGTGCCCGTAGCGCAGCGAAGGGACAGCACCGAGGACGCACCCACGGAGGTGGGTGCGCAATAAGAGGTCCCCCCATTTTCCTACTCGGCGTTTTCCTGCTCTATCCTGCCGGATGAGCACGCCAGCACCACTCCCCCTCCAGTTCACCCCCGTCCCCCGCGCCAAGCCGCGCAGCAACGGCTGGAAACCCGACATCCAGCGCGCCTTTATCGAGGCGCTGGCCGATACCGGCAGCGTCAAGGCCGCCTGCCGCCGCGTCGGCCGCACCGAGCACGGCGCCTACATGCTGCGCCGCCACCCCGAGGCGGAGAGCTTCCGCGCCGCGTGGGAGGCTGCGCTCGCGCTCGGCATCCGCCGGATCGAGGACGTGGCGATGGACCGCGCGCTCAACGGAGTGGAAGTGCCGGTCTATTCCTATGGCGAGCTGGTCGGCACCCGCACCGTCTATAACGATCGGCTGCTGATGTTCCTGCTGCGCAACCGCGCGCCCGAACGGTTCGCGGAAGGCCGCACCAGCGCCATGAACGCGGTCGACCGGATGGAACTCGCCCGGATGAAGAAGCAATGGCTGAAGGAGGAACTGGGCGACGAGGGCGAGATCATCGCCGAAATCAACGCGAAGCTCAGCGCGGCGAAGGCGCGGTGGTACGAAATGCTCAGCCCGCGCACCCGCGGCGCGTGGGCGGCGTTTCGCGCCTGCGAGGAGGAAGACAAGGCCGCAGGCTATAGCTGCTACGCCGACCCGGAGCATGCGCTCTACGAGGATCCCGGCGAGCACCCGTCTGCAGCGGGATGCAATGGCGAGGCGATGCCCAAGCCAAATTCCGTTCGCCCTTTGCTTGTCGAAGGGCAGCGCGCCCGTACCCCGGCCTCAGTGCCGGGGGAGGATATCGCACCCGCAGAGGCGGGCGCGGAAAACAAAGACACGCCCGGGATCAGGCGGCTAAAGGATGAGGGTTGGGATTAGGCTGCCGTGGAAAAGCTTCCAATATGGAGATTTTCCCTCACCATCCGCTTGCCAGCGAGTCCCGTAGAACATAACGTGTCCACGAACGACAATCGAGGTTTGGACATGAAGCTCAAAGACGCTTTGGCAATCGAGAAATCCGAAACCCCCTCGAAGCCAAAGTTCCGCTTTATCGATCTGTTCGCCGGAATTGGCGGAATGCGCATCCCGTTCGACGAGTGCGGCGGTGAGTGTGTATTTTCGTCCGAGTGGGACAAGTTTGCCCAGGACACTTACGAGTTGAACTTCGGGCACCGACCCGACGGCGACATAACCAAAATCGCGGCGAAAGACATTGGCCAACACGACATTCTGCTTGGAGGATTTCCGTGCCAGGCATTCTCGAATGCCGGCCTCAAGCGTGGATTCTTTGACACTCGGGGCACAATGTTTTTCGAAATTCAGCGAATCCTTGCTGAATGGCGGCCGAAGATGTTCTTGCTGGAGAACGTCAAGCAACTGCGAGGCCATGACAAAGGCCGAACACTCAGTACCATTACCTCTATCCTTGAAGGAAAGGATCCGGCGATCCCCGATGACATACCCATGTCACTTGAAGCTAGGAGGTCACTTTCGAGGAAGCTCAATTATTCGGTCGGTTTCAAAGTGCTGGCCGCAACCGAATTTGGTGTGCCACAGCGGAGGGAGCGTGTTTATATTGTAGGCTTCGATCGCGACCATTTCGGTGACGTCGATGCCAAGGACGTGTTTGCGCGGCTAAAAGGTCAATGTAGTCAGACCCGCCTCGGTGAAGCATTGGAAGCAGAAGGTGCAAACAGCTTAGCTCAGTACACAATTTCCGACCGGCTTTGGGAAGGCTTGAAACGTCGTATGGCGCGACACGAAGCAAAAGGTAACGGCTTCGGCCATAAGGTTTTCGAGTATGATGATCGTTACTGCAACACGATAACCTCGCGATATTATAAAGACGGTCGCGAGATACTGATCGATCAGTCACACCTTGGACTAAATCCTCGTCGTCTCACGCCACGAGAATGCGCGCGTATACAGGGTTTTCCTGAATGGTTCGATCTGTCGGCCTGCTCGGATACACAGCTATATAAGCAGTTCGGAAACTCGGTCTCCGTCCCAGTCATCCGTTCAATTGCCAACGCGATGATCGAGCTCTCTGAAGAACTGGAAATGGCTAAGAAAAAGACTGCCGTTGGCTGATATAGTAGATCCGAATAAGCGCTCGCAAATGATGGCGGGCATCGGGGCGAAAAATACGAAGCCCGAGATTCTTATTAGAAGAATTCTTCACCAGCTTGGTTACCGATTCAGATTGCACCGGAATGATTTACCCGGAAAGCCTGACATAGTACTACCTAAATGGAACGCTGTGATCTTTGTTCACGGTTGTTTCTGGCATGGCCATGAAAACTGCCCGCTATTTAGACTGCCCAAGAGCCGAACTGAATTCTGGGCAGAAAAGATTTCTTCCAACAAACAACGGGACGAGAACATTCGAGAGGCATACGCGCGAATGGAATGGCGAACTATTGAGGTTTGGGAATGCGCGACGAAAGGACGAAAGTCCCTCCCACCGGAAGCTCTTTCTAGCGCTCTAGATAGATCCCTCAAAAATATCGAGCTGGCTTATCAAGAAATAAGAGGCAGCTAGATTGCGTAAAGCGCCAGGACATCGTCCTCGATCCAACCTACCGACTTAATGAAATCCGATCTCAGCTTCACGAGATTTGCCAGCCTGTCTCCAAACACATCAAACGGACCGAAATGTACCAACCGGTGGGAAAGGGGATTAAGGCAGCAGATGTTTTCAGGAACATCGAGTGAGACAGCGAAACTATCCTGCAACTTCATTGGGATCAAATGGTGCGCTTCCATGAAATTCCGTCCGGAGGTGCGTGAATGAAAGGTTGGGTACTCAGGAAATAACTCGCAGCTGAAGTCGGCTCTGTTTATCGCTTCCAGCGAGAACTTTCTGTTGCGATCGTAACGGTAGATCTCGCTCTTCTGCTTTTTAGGAACCGAGCCATCATTCAGATCTGACTGAAACCCATCTTCATCAGGCTCTAAATTGTTACCCCGGTCTTCGAGGTCGAGTGTATTAGAGTTAATCTTCTCAAGTAGGTCTGGACTCATTTCGCAAAGCCACAAATGACCATCTCGCTCGAAGACGCCCCAGTACCAGCCGGGATCGGGTTTGAACTGATCAACTCGCAGGTAGAGCCGGAGTTCTCTTGGTTTGTTGGTCTTGTACGAAGTAGTTAAAAAAACAGGCTTTCCTGACGGGAAGAGCCTATATTCGAGGTTAGGATTGATCCCAAGCGCTTCGATCGCTGCGATGCTGCCGTGCCGCTGATCTAGCTGTGCTCCAAGAAAGTCTTCTGCGAGCTCCTGCTCCGGTCCGACAAAGGTAATCTGGGATTTGTTATATTCATCGTTAGTTACGACCGAATATGCTCCCCTGTTCGCTCCGAAAAACCGCTTCATCTCATGAGTGAATTGCTCGCTCATCACTCTTCCCCCATCCGCAAGGCCGCGATGAAAGCTTCCTGCGGGATGCTCACGTTGCCGTATTCCCTCATTCTCGCTTTCCCCTTCTTCTGCTTCTCGAGCAGCTTCTTCTTGCGGGTGATGTCGCCGCCGTAACACTTCGCGGTCACGTCTTTCCGCAGCGCGGCGATCGTTTCGCGCGCGATCACCTTGCCGCCGATCGCGGCCTGGATCGGGATCTTGAACAGGTGCCGCGGGATCAGGTCTTTCAGCCGCTCGCACATGCCGCGGCCGCGCTCTTCCGCAACGCTGCGGTGCACGATCAGGCTGAGCGCGTCGACCGGCTCGTTATTGACGAGGATGTTCATCTTCACGAGGTCGCCCTCGCGCATGCCGACCTGCTCGTAATCGAAGCTGGCATAGCCGCGGCTGATGCTCTTGAGCCGGTCGTAAAAGTCGAACACCACTTCGTTGAGCGGCAGTTCATAGGTCACCTGCGCGCGCCCGCCGACGTAAGTCAGATCGGTCTGGATGCCGCGCCGGTCCTGGCACAGCTTCAGGATCGAGCCGAGATATTCGTCAGGCGTGTAGATCACCGCCTTGATCCACGGCTCGTCAATGCTGTCGATCCGGTTCTGGTCGGGCCAGTCCGCCGGATTGTGGAGCATGATCTCCTTCGCATCCTCATTCTTCGTATGGCCGAGTTGGATGCGGTATTCCACGCTGGGCGCGGTGGTGATCAGGTCAAGATCGTATTCGCGGCTGAGCCGTTCCTGGATGATCTCGAGGTGCAGCAGGCCAAGGAAGCCGCAGCGGAAGCCGAAGCCCAGCGCGGCGGAGCTTTCCATCTCGTAGCTGAAGCTGGCGTCGTTGAGCCGCAGCTTGGCGATGCTTTCGCGCAGCTTCTCGAAATCGGCGGCGTCGACCGGGAACAGGCCGCAGAACACCACCGGCTGCACTTCCTTGTAGCCGGGCAGCGGCGCGGTGGCCCCGCCCTTCACCGTGGTGATGGTGTCACCCACGCGGGCCTGCTCCACCTCCTTGATCTGCGCGGTGATGAAGCCGATCTCGCCCGGGCCGATCTCGGGCAGGTCGACGCGCTTGGGGGTGAAGGCGCCGACGCGGTCGATCAGGTGCTGGGTGCCGCCCTGCATGAATTTGACGTTGAGGCCCTTGCGGATCACGCCGTCGATCACGCGGACGAGGATGACCACCCCGAGGTAGGGATCGTACCAGCTGTCGACGAGGCTGGCCTTGAGCGGCGCGTCGCGGTCGCCCTTGGGGTGCGGGATGCGCGCGACGACGGCTTCCAGCACGTCTTCGATGCCGATGCCGGACTTCGCGCTGGTGAGCACGGCGTCCGACGCGTCGAGGCCGATGATGTCCTCGATCTCGGCCTTGACCTTCTCGGGCTCGGCCGCGGGCAGGTCGATCTTGTTGATGACGGGCACGATTTCGTGGTCGTGCTCGATCGACTGGTAGACGTTGGCGAGGGTTTGCGCCTCCACGCCCTGCGCCGCGTCGACGACGAGCAGCGCGCCTTCGCAGGCGGCGAGGCTGCGGCTGACCTCATAGGCGAAGTCGACGTGGCCGGGCGTGTCCATGAGGTTGAGCTCATAGGTCTCGCCATCCTTGGCGGTGTAGTTGAGGCGCACGGTCTGGGCCTTTATGGTGATGCCGCGTTCGCGCTCAATGTCCATATTATCAAGGACTTGCTCGCTCATCTCGCGCTCGGTCAGCCCGCCGCAGGCCTGGATCAGCCGGTCAGCCAGGGTCGACTTGCCATGGTCGATATGGGCGATGATGGAAAAATTGCGGATCTTCGAAAGGTCGGTCATTCGCTTCGCATTTTAGAGAAATCGGCACACAATTTGCCGCCTTGCGCGGCCCTTAGCCGCACATGACGCGCCTGTCAGCCAACAATGCGAGATTGGGGTAAATCCACCCGAATTTCGAATTACGACGCCTCGTACATCCCCACCGGTGCGTAGCTGAATTTGGGCACGCTCCCCTCGCCGCCAAGCATCACGCCCTGCATCGAATTGTAATTGCCGGGCGCCAGCGCCGTTAGTGGAGCACCTGCAGATGCCAGTTCATAGGGAGAGACGCGGTGGCGCGTACAAAGCCCGCCTGCCCCATCATCCACCAGCGGGTATTCGAACTCGAGGCCCTGCGTATCGCCCGCCGCCCGGATAACGGTCGCAACTGCAAGTTGCCCGCCGCCTAGATCGACCACGAACTGTGTGCCAAGCGGAACGTCGTCCAGCCCCTGGATCAAAGCGCCGGTCTTCGAGAGATTGCGCAGGGTCACTTCGTAAGAGTGGTCATCATGGATCACATGGATCTTGCGCAGCACTGTGCGACGTTTGGCGCGAGACGTGCGATTGCCGCTCGGTTCGATCGCCCAGTTCCCGGTCGACAGCTGATCTTGCACTTCTTCGCGCGACACCGCTTCGGAGTAGACCGGCCCTTGCACGCAGCCCACCCCCGCTTCCTTCAGCGCCTTGTGTTGGGCAACGGTTTCAATTCCGCCTGCAACCGTGGCCATTTCGAGTGCCTGGGCCAGCGCGACCACCGCCTTGATCAGGTCAAGCTCGCGGCTCTGGCTATCGAGGTTCGCCGGGCAGAAATTCGACCCAATCTTGATCGAATCGAACGGGGCTCGGCGCAAATAGCCAAGCGATGAATATCCGGTTCCAAATTCATCCAGCGTAAGCCGCACGCCCAGCTTGAAGAGCGAGCCAAGGAGCTTGTCGACCGCATTGTTGTCGCCGAGAAACACGGTTTCCTTGACTTCGAGTTCTAGCCGCGACGGATCGAGGTCAGACTGCTCGAGAGCCTTGCTGACGCTGGCGAGAAACCCTTGGGATGTGAACTGCCGCGTTGGCACATTCACAGTGACACGCAAGCTGTCCGGCCACTGGCTTGCTTCGAGGCAGGCTTGCCGGACGGCCCATTCGCCGACCTCAACAACCAGCGCAGAGTTTTCGACGATCGACTGGAACTCGTCATTGTCGATCTCGCCGCGTTGGGGATGATCCCAGCAAACCTGCGCTTCGAGCGCGACAACTTTCTGGCTCTTCGTCGAGACCACTGGCTGGTAGGTCAGGAACAGCTGGTCTTCGCGCACGGCCTCCTGAAGGTCGCCTTCAAGCCGACGGCGGAAGATCGCCTCATTCGCGAGATCGCCCGAGTAGAAACGGAACTGTCCCCGGCCACCGTTCTTCGCGGCATAAAGCGCCAAATCGGCCGAGCGAACTACTTCCTCGCGCGTCACGCCGTCATGCGGCGCAATGGCGATCCCGACCGAAGCGCCGATCACGCAGCGACCTTCGTCGAGCGAATAGGGCTGCGTCAGCATAGCGATGATCTTCGAAGCGATCTCGCCAAGCTCGCCGCGGTCGTCCACGTCAGGCAGCATGATCTGGAACTCGTCCCCGCCCAGGCGACCGATTTCACAATCGCGTTCGACCGCGCGGGTCAAGCGACCAGAAACCTGCTTGAGCAGTTCGTCGCCAGCTGCATGGCCCAGCGTGTCATTGACCTGTTTGAACCGGTCGAGGTCGAGCATGAGGATAGCGCAGTTGCGCTTCGCCGCGCGGAACGCAGTCAGCGTTGTCTCGATCGAATGCGCCATGCGATGGCGGTTCGACAGGCCGGTGAGCGAATCGAATTTCGCCAGCCGCATGGTTTCTTCTTCGCGGTGGTATTCTTCGGTGATGTCGGTCCCGGTGCCGCGGAAACCGAGGAATGCACCCTCTTCCGAAAAGGCAGGGCGGCCCGACAGGCGAATTACCACGTCACGCTGGCCGCGCGCCGGTGTCACGGCAAATCCCGAGAACGACTTGCGCGCGCCCAGGCGCAGCGAAAGCGACTGGGACCGCCCCTCGCCTTCCTTCGAGGCAAAGGCGGTCGACAATGGCTGGCCGACCAGCTCTTCGATCGGCATTCCGGTCCGTTCACCGATTGCGCTGCTGAGATAGGTGAGATTGCCTTCGGCGTCGGTCGACCAGAACCAGCCCAGACCCGACTGTTCGAGTTCGTCGAGCATCGCCAGCTTGTCGGCGTCAGTCATGCTGCTGGCGCCGTTTGACAATTGGCGGCGAGCGATGCCGGCGAGAAGCCCGCCGCCCGCTTTCCGACCCGACAAGATACCCTTGAGGGGCACTGAGGCACTCTCCTTGTTATGCTTCGGCTTCAGCTCGAAGCTACCTTCCACGGTGTAAAACGGGTTGGTTATTTTTGTCCTAATAACCCGGCCTAACCTGAGGCCGGTTCCAATCAGGCAGCCGCAGTGTCGCGATAGGTTATATCGGCCTCGACAAATGCCTTCGATTTTGCCCCGGTCGAAGCACCCCCACCCATGGCGGCGTATGCATCCTGCGGGAGTGCCGCCAGTGGCTTGCCGGCTGCCTCGATCTGGTAGGGGGAAACCCTGTGCCGGGTGCACAGGCCATCGTCACCATTGCTGATCAGCGGAGTTTCGAATTCGAGCCCCTGGCTGTAGCCCTCGGATCGCTTCACGGTTGCGACTGCCAACTGCCCGCTGCCAAGGTCGAGAACCACTTGGGTGCCCAAAGGAACATGCAGCAACCCATCAATCAGAGCGCCGGTCTTCGACAGGTTACGCAGCACCACATAGTACCGGTGATCGTCATGGATCAGGCCAATTCGGCGGAACTCTGTACGCCGTTCGGAGCGATATTTCTCCGGCCCGAGCGGCTCGTATGTGAGATCCCCCGCCTCCAATCGTTCAAGCAAGTCGGATTGCGAGACGGATAGCGAGAAGATGCGGCCCTGAAGATGCGTGGCACAGCGCAGCTTGACCAGTTCGAGTTCGTCCTTGGTCTCGATACCCTCGGCAACCGTTTCCATTTCAAGCGCTTCGGCGAGGCTGACGATCGCAGCGATGATCGCCGAGTTGTTGTTCCCCTTTTCGGGAGAACCACGCACAAAGCTCTGGTCGATCTTGATCTTGTCAAATGGAGAATTTCGCAGATAACTCAATGAGCTATAGCCGGTACCAAAGTCGTCAAGCGCGAGGCGTATACCGAGTGCCTTCAAGCGCTTGAACAGCTTCTGCACTTGCCCGTAGTCGCCCATGAAGACGCTCTCGGTGATCTCCAACTCAACACGGTGCGGTGCGATTCCTGTTTGGCTCAGCACAGTTTTTACAGTGTCCGGAAAGTCTGCCCTTGCAAACTGTACTGCGGAAACATTGATCGCTACGCGCAATTCTGCCGGCCATTCGGCCGCCTGGCGGCATGACTCGTGGAGCACCCACTCCCCGAGTTCCTTTATCAAGCCGCAATCCTCCGCCACCGGAATAAATACGCTCGGGGCAATTGACCCGCGCTCCGGATGTGGCCATCGAACGAGCGCTTCAAGGCACACGACCTTGTGCGTCTTGGCGTCGACGATCGGCTGGTATTCCATGCGGAGTTCGCCATTAAGGATCGCATCGCGCAGATCCTCCTCTATCTGGCGACGCAGCTTGGCCCCGTCCTGCAAATCGCTGGAAAAGAAGCGGTATTGTGCCCTGCCGCCGCCTTTGGCCGCGTAGAGCGCGAGGTCTGCCGCCTTGACCAGTTCTTCGCTGTCGATCCCATCATAGGGCGCGACCGCGATGCCGACCGATGTCCCGATAATCGCGCGCGATCCATTGAGCGAATAAGGCTGAGATACCATCTGGATGATACGTTGGGCCAGTTCGCCCAATTCGCCCCGATCGTCCATGTCCGGCAGGATGATCTGGAATTCATCCCCGCCGAGCCGCCCGATTTCGGCATTGTCGCCCACGAGGCGCTGCAACCGACCCGCGACTTGCTTGAGCAGATCATCGCCTGCCGGGTGCCCTAGCGTGTCATTGACGTGCTTGAAGCGGTCGAGATCGAGCATCATCAACGCGCAGGAGCGTTTCGAATTTCGATATGCGATCAGAGTCTTATCAAGACGCCTTTGCATGCGGTGCCGGTTGGCAAGCCCCGTTAGGGGGTCATATTGCGCCATCCGCGCGGCATCGCGCTGGCTCTCGCGAACTTTGGTTATGTCCTTGCCACTGCCACGGTAGCCGATGAATTCGCCTTTCGCATCGAACTGCGGCTTTCCGGCAATCTCCCACCAGAATTCCTTTTCGGGATGCGCAATCTGTACCGGAAGTGCGCTGATCGAGTTGCGGGCACCAAGCAGGAAAGCGAGCGGCCGTTCCACCCGATCCGAACCGGCATCGGTATCCGCCGTGAACAGGTCTCCCAATTGCGTCCCGATCAATTTGTCTCGATCGAAGCCAAGCTGCTGTATCGCGCTAGCTGATAGGTAGATCAGGCGGCCATGCGCATCGCTGGCCCAGAACCAACCCAAGCCTGCCTGCTCGAAGCTGTCGAGCAGTTCGACCCGGCGCGCGAGGTCCTTCTCCGAAATCGGGGCAAGCGGCTCAGAGCCGGAACTCGACTTCTTCGTCGCCTTCCCGGGCGGCGTCATTCTCGCGAGCAATCCCTTCATCGCAGCGTTCCCGTAAGTTCGTTTTTATTGCGCGCCCCATCTCGGTGGATGACGCTCTATGAGAAAAAGGTTGCCGAACCGATAACCACGCCGCGGTGCCACATGGTCGCTGCAGCACCGGCTCACCGGCTACATTGAGAGCCGCAAACAGTCGTCTTGCCAAGCGCGCGGCAGAGCGTCATCTTTGCGCCAAAGCGACACAGTCGAAACCGGGAAGAGGGACATCGATGTCAAAGAGCAGCAAGCTCGAAAACGAAGCCGCGCAATCCACTTCCGCTTTGGGCCCGTTGATCGGGGTCGCACGCGAAGACTTCGTGGGTGCCGTCGCATTGTTGCTGCGCGAAAGCGCGTCGGACCCGAAGCGCTTGATGAAACATGCGCAGGCAATGGGCGAGGACATGGTCAAGATCATGACGGGCAAGTCCGACCTCGCGCCCGACCCCAAAGACAAGCGCTTCATGGACCCGGCATGGCAGTACAACCCGTTCTTCCGTGCCGGCGCGCAATATTACCTCGCGGTCCAGAAAGGCATGCACAACTGGCTGCAGGACCTCGAGCTGGACGACCTTGAGCGTGACCGCGCCAATTTCATCTCGAACATCATCATCGACAGCCTTGCCCCCACCAACACGCTGGTCGGCAACCCCACCGCGCAGAAACGCCTGATCGACAGCGGGGGGCTATCGCTGATCAAGGGTTTGCAGAATGCCTACAAGGACCTGACCCAGAACAAGGGCATGGTCAGCCAGGTCGACAAGCGCCCCTTCAAACTGGGTGAGAATGTCGCGACGTCCAAGGGTTCGGTGGTGCTGCGCACCGAGATGATGGAACTGATCCATTACGCGCCGACGACCGACGAGGTTTACGAGGTCCCACAGCTCACGATCCCGCCGCAGATCAACAAGATGTACATCAACGACCTCTCTCCCGAGAAGTCGGTGGTGAAGTACCAGCTCGACAACGGCATCCAGACCTTCGTGATCTCGTGGCGCAACCCGTCGAAGGAACAGGGCGTCTGGGGCATGGACGATTACATCCGTTCCTGCCTCGAAGCGATGGAGGCTGTCAGCGAGATCACCGGTTCGAAGAAGGTCAACGTCTCGGCCGGCTGTTCAGGCGGTCAGACCGCCAGCGTGATGGCCTCGAAACTGGCAGCGGAAAAGAGCGACCTGATGGGTACGCTCACGCTGATGGTCTGCGTGCTTCATCCCAAGCAGCTCGACATCGAGGCCGGCTCGCTGGTTTCGGAAAACGGGATGAAGCTCGCCCGCAGGCGCGCGGAGAAGAAGGGCGTGATCAAGGCGGACGACCTGTCGCGCGCCTTCGCATGGCTCAGGCCCAACGATCTGGTCTGGAACTATGTGATCAACAATTACCTGCTCGGCGCAGACCCGCCGGCTTTCGACGTGCTGTTCTGGAACGCCGATGCGACCAACCTCTCTGCCAGCCTGATGGGCGACTTCCTGACCTTGTTCGAAACCCTCGCCTTCACAAAGCAGGGCGAAGTCGAAATGGCTGGCCACAAGATCGATCTGAGCAAGGTCACTTCCGACCTCTTCATCCTGGGCGGGGTGACCGACCATATCACGCCGTGGAAAGCGACCTATCGTTCGACGCAATTGTTCGGATCGAAGGACATAACCTATGTCCTGTCGCAGTCTGGCCACATGCAGGCGATCCTCAACCCTCCGGGCAATCCGAAGGCCAAGTATTTCGTGCAAAAGAAGAAGGGCAAGCTGCCTGAAACCGCCGACCAGTGGCTCGAAGGTACCGAGGAAGTGAAAGGCAGCTGGTGGCCATACTGGATGGAATGGGTGCAGAAGCGCTCTGGCAAGCAAAAGCCGGCACCAACGGAACTGGGGAATGCGGACTACAAGCCTCTGGACCCGGCACCCGGTCTCTACGTAGTGGAAGAAAGATAGGTAACCTCGGTTAACGAGGCCGCAGGACAGGACGACGCGTTTGACCGATACTCGCGAAGAGGTGCTGGACGAAGCCCTCGACGAAGCGATGCGCGATGCGCGCATCACGATGGAAACCGTCGGCGGGCGCACCCTGCGCGTCGCAACCTGGCGGCTCGACAAGCCGAGCAAACATTTGCCAATCCTGTTCTTCAACGGGATCGGGGCGAATATCGAAGCTGTCGCGCCGCTCGCCGAAGCCCTGCCCGATCGCGGCTTCATCATGTTCGACATGCCCGGCATCGGCGGTTCGCCCGAACCGGTCGTGCCCTACAACACATGGACCATGTGCTGGACTTCGACCCAGCTGCTCGACCGGCTGGGGATCGACCAGGTCGACGTGATGGGTGTCAGTTGGGGCGGCGCAATGGCGCAGCACTTCGCGATCCAGCATCCGGGGCGCACTCGCCGCTTGATCCTGGCTGCGACCAGCGCGGGCATGGTGATGATCCCGGGCAATATCTCCTCGCTCAGCAAGATGGCCGATCCGCGCCGCTACATCGATGCGGCCTTCATGGAAGAGCATTTCCAGACGCTCTACGGCGGCGCGCTGGGCAAGGCGCTCAACAAGATGGAGCATATCCATCGGCTGAAACCGCCCTCGCCGCGCGGCTATTTCTACCAGTTGCTCGCCATGCTGGGCTGGACCAGTGCGCCGGTATTGCCGTTCATGCGCAAGAAGACGCTGATCATGATGGGCGATGACGATCATATCGTGCCGCTGACCAATGGCTGGCTGCTCGACAAGCTGATCCCGGACAGCGAATTGCTGGTGCTGCGCGGAGGCGGGCACTTGTTCCTGCTGAGCCATAGCGACGAGTGCGTCGCGGCGATGCAGCGCTTCCTGGACGAACCAGACAGCGAAGACGAGGCAAAAGCGGCCTGACCGGCAGGCGGGCCGCAAAAGGGAGGCGATCAATCCATGCGGCACATCGCGGTCATCGGTTCGGGTCCTGCAGGCTATTACACCGCCGAAGCTGCGCAAAAGCGCTGGGGCGAGGATGTGCGGGTCGATGTGTTCGATATGTTGCCGGTGCCCTATGGGCTGATCCGCTTCGGCGTCGCTCCCGATCACCAGTCGATCAAGGGCGTAACTCGCCGCTATGAGCAGGTCGCGCTGAGCGAAAACGTGCGTTTCGTCGGCAATGTCGCGGTCGGCCGCGACGTGAGCATCGACGAATTGCGCCAGCTTTACGATGCCATCGTGCTGGCTACCGGTGCGCCGCACGATCGCAAGCTCGACATTCCGGGCGAGGATCTCGCCAATGTCTATGGCAGCGCCGAATTCGTCGGCTGGTACAATGGACACCCCCATTTCGCCGAGCTCGATCCCGATCTGTCTGGCCGCCATGCCGTCGTCATCGGCATGGGCAATGTCGCGCTCGATGTGGCGCGCATCCTGGCCAAGACTGAAACCGAATTCGAAGGTTCCGATATCGTTGAACATGCGCTCGACATGCTCAAGGCGGCCAAATTCCAGACCATCACCATCGTGGGGCGGCGCGGGCCGCACCAGATCATGATGACGCCCAAGGAACTGGGCGAGCTCGCCATGCTCCAGAGGGCTTCGCCGCGGGTCGACCGCGACGATCTGCCCGACGAAGCGGAAGACCTGCTGCTCGAACCGGGCCTGCGCAAGTCGGTCAGCCATCTGCGCAGTTTCGCGGCGATCCCGGAAGACTTGCACGCCGAAAAGCCGATCGAAATCAATTTCGACATGTTCGCCAGCCCGAAGGCGCTGCATGGCGACGGCAAGGTCCAGTCGATCGAGATTGAGCGCACCGAAGTCACGCATGGCCGCGCTGTCGGCACCGGCGAAACCTATCGCATCCCGGCGGACCTCGTGGTGAGTTGCATCGGCTATCGATCCTCCCCCATCCCCGACGTGCCATTCGATGAGCGCGCGGGCCGCTTTGCCAATGATGAAGGTCGCATCCTGCCCGGCCTCTATTGCGTCGGCTGGGCACGGCGCGGCCCCTCGGGCACGATCGGCACCAACCGGCCCGACGGCTACAGCGTCGTCGACCGCATCGAGGAAGACATGGAGAGCGGCGCCCTGGGCCGGAAGGGCAAGGCAGGCCGCGAAGGCTTCGATGCGCTGGCGCAGGAACGCGGGCTCGACATCGTCACATTCCGCGACTGGAAGAAGATCGAGGAAGCGGAAGAGGCAGCTGCCCGATCCGGCTCCCCGCGCGAGAAATTCGTCGACATCGAAGCGATGATTCGCGCGAAAGGCTGAGAGGGAGCCGAGATGGCAAGTTCCGCTGCGGCTCCGCGCCGGCTGGTGATGGGCACTGGTGGCCCGATGGGGCGCACGGGCTTCGCATGGGCCGTGTTCGAATGGGCCCGCAACCCCTATTACATCCTGATCGTCATCTACATCTTCGCGCCCTATTTCGCGCGCGACATCATCGGGGCGGACTTGCTGGCAAGCGGCTCGCTCGATGGAATGTCGCCGGAGGCAGCGCGAGCAACCGCCAACGCCCAGGGGCAGGCGACGATAGCCTCCGTAACCAAATGGGCAGGAATGATCGCCGCGCTCACCGCGCCCTTCCTCGGTGCCGCGCTCGATCGTGGTGGCCGCCTCAAGCCGATCCTTGCCATTACATTGGGCTCGATCACTTTGTGCTCGGCCCTGCTGTGGTTTGCGATGCCGGGCGGACAGGGGCTGCCGGTCCCGGCGATCATGGCGCTGCTGGTGATCGCCTATGTCAGCTACACCTATTCCGAAGTGACCCATAACGCGATGCTGTCGGTCGCGGGCGCACCGAGGAGCCTCTCGATGATATCGGGGCTCGGGCTTGGCCTTGGCAACCTCGCCGCGACGCTGATCTTCGTGTGTCTGGTAATGTTCTTCGTGCTCCCCAGCATGATCGGATGGCCCTTCGCAGAGCCGCAATTCGGAATCGACATAGCTTCGTTCGAGCACATGCGGATCGCCGGGCCGATCTGCGCGGTCTGGCTCGCCTGCTTCTCGATCCCGTTCTTCCTCAATGCGCAGGATCCCGGCCAGAAGGGAGCGGGCTGGCGCGAAGCCTTCGTCGAAGGCGCACGCAGCGTGATCCGCACTTTCCGTGAAGCTTCCCATTATCGCGAGCTGATGAAGTTCCTCGTCGCGCGCATGTTCTATGCCGACGCGATGGCCGCCCTGCTCGCGCTTGGCGCGGTCTATGTCGCGCTGTTCCTCGGCTGGGGTTTCCTTGAAATGCTGTGCTACGCGATCTTCGCTTCGGCCTGCGCATTCGGCGGAGGCTTGCTGGGTGGCTGGCTCGACGTGCGGATCGGCGTGAAACGGGCCTTGATCGTCGAGATCGTGGCCATGGTGATGGCGCAAGTGAGCCAGCTTTCGATCACGCGGGACTCGCTGTTCTTCGGCCTGGTCGAGAACCGGCAGGTCTGGGACGGGCTGGTCTTCAAGACCTTGTCCGACCTGACATTCCTCGGCCTGATCAGCGTGGTCGCGATCGCCGCCACGGCCAGCATCTCCTCGAGCCGCACGATGCTGGTGACGCTGGCGCCCGAAGGCCGCAGCGGCGAGTTCTTCGGGCTGTATGCCATCGCCGGCACGATCACCGTGTGGATGGGGCCGCTGCTGGTCGAGTATTTCACCCTGTGGTTCAACGACCAGCGGATTGGCATGGGATCGATCGCAATCCTGTTCGCGATCGGCCTTACTGCGCTGTTCTTCGTCCGGATGCCTGCGCGGAGCTAGGCCAGCCACTCCTCCAGCGCCGCGTTCACTTCGTCGGGAATGTCCTGCTGCACCCAATGCGAGGCATTGGGGAAGCGGCGGACGGTAAGATCGGGGACATATTGCTCCATCCCGTCGAGCACATGGATATCGATCGCTAGGTCCTGCTCGCCCCAGATCACCAGCGTGGGCACATGGACAATGCCGTCACCCAGCCTCAGCCCGTCGCGCGTCTGGAACAGCGCGCGATAGTAATTGACCATGGCCGTCAACGCGCCGGGCTGCGCAGCCGCAGCGCGATAGGGTTCCGCCTCTTCGCGCGTGAAGCGGTGCTTGTTGACCGCCGATTCGCGGAAAATGCGGCTGATCGGTTGAGCGTCATCTCGCCCCAGCATCCGTTCGGGCAAGCGCGGAAGCTGGAAGAAGAACATGTACCAGCTCTTCTTCAACTGGCGCCAATGCCTGAGCTCGCGCCGCCCGCATAGCGGGTGCGGGACATTCATGATCACGAGCCGCGTCAGCGGGCGGACCTGCTGGATGGCGAATTGCCACGCCACCAGCGCACCCCAGTCGTGCGCCAGCAAGATCACTTCCTTCGCGCCGCTGACATCGATCAGGGCAGCCACATCGGCAGTCAAATTGTCGAGCCGATAGTCCTTCTTGCGCTTTGGTCGGCTGGTGCCGCCATATCCGCGCATATTGGGCGCCCACACCCGATAGCCCAGCTGCGCGAGCATCGGCATCTGGTGGCGCCAGCTGTAATGCAGTTCGGGAAAGCCGTGGAGGCACAGCGCCAGCCGTTCGCCCTGCCCCGCTTCGGCGACTTCGAAAGTGAGCCCGTTCGCTTCGATCCATTTGATCGAGATCCCGCTATCCGGCGCGGGTTGCCAGCTTGCCTGCCTGTCCATCTTGCCAGCTTAGCAAGCTGCGCGCAGCTGTGCTATGTAAGTTGCAATTGGAAATGGGAGAGAACGAGATGTCGGCATTCGATCTGATCATTCGCGGCGGCACTATCGTCGACGGCAGCGGCGCGGAGCGCTTCGTCGGTGACATTGCAGTGAAGGACGGCCTGATCGCGCAAGTTGGCGAAGTGCGCGGCGATGCGGCTGAGGAAATCGATGCCACGGGCATGATCGTGACCCCCGGCTTCGTCGACGTCCACACCCATTACGATGGCCAGGCCACGTGGGACCAG
Source organism: Altererythrobacter sp. Z27 (assembly GCF_052683155.1). NCBI lineage: Bacteria > Pseudomonadati > Pseudomonadota > Alphaproteobacteria > Sphingomonadales > Erythrobacteraceae > Altererythrobacter > Altererythrobacter sp. Z27. The sequence continues at coordinate 899,079 of NZ_JBQYMC010000001.1, forward strand.
GAAATGGCCCCTTCGAGCTGGCACGGCGTGACCACCGTCATCATGGGCAATTGCGGCGTCGGCTTCGCCCCTGCCGCCCCGGACAAGCATGAATGGCTGATCGGGCTGATGGAAGGCGTCGAGGATATTCCCGGCACCGCGCTCGCCGAAGGGCTGAAGTGGAACTGGGAAACCTTCCCGGAATATCTTGATGCGCTCGACGAATTGCCGCGCACGGTCGATGTCGGCACCCATGTCCCGCATGGCGCGGTGCGCGCCTATGTGCTGGGTGATCGCGAGCGCCCCGGCGCAATCCCGACGGAGGATGACATCGCCAAGATGGCCGAAATCGTCGAGGACGGCGTGCGTGCCGGCGCGCTCGGTTTCTCGACCAGCCGCACTGTCCTCCACCGCGATATCGACGGCGAAGTGGTGCCCGGCACCACTGCCACTGCCGAAGAGCTGGTCGAAATCGGCCGCGCCATGGGCCGCGTTGGCTATGGCGTGTTCGAAATGGCTAGCGACATGCGCCGCGAATGGGACGAGTTCGGTTGGATGGGCAAGATGAGCCGCGAAACCGGCCTGCCGGTGACTTTCGCCGCGCTCCAGTCGATCGCCAAGGAAATGCCGCTCGACGAGCAGATCGAATGCATGCGGGCCGAGAATGACAATGGCGCGAACATCGTCGCGCAAATCGCGCTGCGCGGAAACGGCATCGTGATGGCATGGCAGGGAACGGTCCATCCGTTCCGCCTGCGCCCGAGCTATAAGGCCATCGCCGACCTGCCTTGGGAAGAGCAGAAGGCAAAGCTGCTCGATCCGGCATTCAAGGCGCAACTGCTCTCGGAAGAGAATGATTTCTCCGAGGTCAACCAGGACATTATCGGGCTGATCATGGTCGTCTGCGGCGGCTGGCCGATGCAGTTCGAAATGGATCCGGATTTCAACTACGAACCGACTGCGGACGAAAGCATCGCCGCGCGCGCGACAGCAGCGGGCGTTTCGGGCGACGAATACGCCTATGACCTGCTTTGCCGCGACGATGGCAAGGGCTTTATCTACCTGCCGATCCTCAACTATGCCGACGGCAATCTGGACTTCCTCGAAACGCTCCAGCAGTCGGACGACACGGTCAATTCGCTGAGCGACGGCGGGGCGCATTGCGGCACGATCTGCGACGCGGCTTCGCCCACCTTCATGCTCCAGCACTGGGTGCGCGACCGCAAGCGCGGGACGATCACCCTTGAGAATGCGATCAAGCGCCAGTGCAGCGATACCGCGCGGCTCTATGGCCTCGACGATCGCGGCGTGATCGCACCGGGCTATCTCGCCGATCTCAACGTGATCGACATGGATCGGCTCAAGCTCGGCAAGCCCTGGCTCGCGTTCGACCTGCCTGCGGGCGGCAAGCGCCTGCTGCAGAAAGCGGAAGGCTATGTCGCTACGATCAAGAACGGCAAGGTCACTTTCCGCGAAGGCCAGTGGACCGGCGAAGCGCCCGGCGGGCTGATCCGCGGGCCGCAGCGCGCAGAACTGGCCGAGGCCGCCGAATGAAGGCAATCCGCACGGGCGCGACGCCCTCGACGCTTGAAGCGCTTGAACTGGTCGAGCTGGGCGATGCGGCAGAACCCGGCCCAGGCGAGATCAAGGTCGCGCTCAAGGCCAGCTCGCTCAACTATCACGACTATGCCGTGGTGGTCGGGATGATTCCGGCGGCGCTGGGGCGCATCCCGATGTCCGACGGTGCCGGCGAAGTCGTGGCGGTTGGCGCGGGAGTGACCGAGTACAAGGTCGGCGACGCGGTCGTCAGCACCTTTTTCCCCGACTGGCTGGATGGAGCGCCGCCACAGACCGCCTTTACCCGCGTTCCCGGCGACGGGATTGACGGATATGCGCGGCAAGCGGTTACCACCCCCACCCACTGGTTCACCCGTGTTCCCAAGGGTTACAGCCATGCGGAGGCCTCTACGCTCACTTGCGCGGGGCTAACCGCGTGGCGCGCGCTGTTCGTCGACAATGCGATCAAGCCCGGCGACACCGTGCTGGTGCAAGGCAGCGGCGGCGTTTCGATCTTCGCCCTGCAATTCGCCAAGGCGGCCGGGGCGACGGTGATCGCAACCAGCTCGTCCGGCGAGAAGCTCGAAAGGCTGAAGGACCTCGGGGCGGATCACCTGATCAATTACAAGGAAATCCAGGCCTGGGGCGTCAAGGCGCTGGAACTGACCGGTGGCAAGGGCGTCGACTGCGTTGTCGAAATCGGCGGAGCGGGCACGCTCGACCAGTCGATGGTGGCAACCCGGGTGGGTGGCCATGTCGCATTGATCGGCGTGCTGGCGGGCTTCGCCGGTCCGGTGCAGACCGCCCTGCTCATGGCCAAGAACCTGCGCGTGCAGGGGCTGACCGTGGGAAGCCGGGCACAGCAGCTGGACATGATCGCGGGCATCGAAGCCAACGGAATCAGGCCGGTGATTTCTGATCACTTCCCGCTTGAGCGCCTTGCCGATGCTTTCCGCCACCAGGCGGCGAACAAGCATTTCGGCAAGATCTGCGTCGATATCTAGGGTTCGATCACGATCCCCTTGGCGGGATCGACCTGGCCCCCAACCATCTCGAGATAGGTCCGGCGTGCCGCTTCAAGCCCCCGGTGCCGTTCGACCGCGACCGACCCTGCAACGCTTGAAAGGAAGCCGTGCCAGGCCGCGGCCATGCGTTTGCCCGCCTCTTGCGGCCCCAGTTCCTTGAACAGCGCCACCGCGTGATCCGGCGCGAAGAACAGCGTCGGGGGCGGCCCCGGCAGATCGGTCTGCGAGCCGATCCCGCCGCCGCGCTCGTCGATATGGGTCACGCCGACGAGGCAGGAGTATTTGAGGCTGTCGCCAAGATATTCGTGGATTTGCCGGAGCAATCCCGCATTGCCCGCGAAATCGACCGAGACGCTGGGCGCCTTTGCGATCGAGCCAAGATCGCCATAGGCCACGACTTCGTCATAGAGCCCGGTGCCCTTCACGAAGTCGACATTGCCTGCCGAGGTCAGCCCGATGCGCTTGATCCCCGGCGAACTCTGCCTGGCAACGCTGGCAAGCCCCATCGCGGTCTTCGACGAGGCGCTGGTGAGAATCACTTGCGAAGCGCCGAACCAGTCCTGCCCGCGCATGAAATACTCGATCAGGAAGCCGGTCTTGAACAGCGGGCCGAAAATCATCCGCTCGGCTTCATGCGCCGGATCATGCTCGGGATCGGCCGCAAGCCGCGCATACTGGTTATAGATCGGGCTCATCGGCTGGCGATAATCGGTCATGTCGGTGAAGCCGCCGGCCGAGATTTTGCCGGGGATCACATCGAGCTGAGTCCCCATCGGCAGATAGCCATAGACGCGCTCACCCATCGCGATGTCGGGGCAATTGCTCTCGACAACCCGCGCATGCCCCCACATCGGCACAATGCCGAGGCCTGAGGGGGCCGGGAAGAAGTTCCAATATCCCACCATCTCGCCCACCACCGCATAGGTGATGTTGTTCGAAGTGACGGAGAAACTCTCGACCGCGAGCCGCACTGCGCCATCGGCGAGCGGCCCCGGCTCGATCGAGGCCATTTCGGCCTTGCTCAAATCATCGCGGCGGACATGAACTTGCTGAACGGTCATCGGCGGCTCTCCCTTGAAAGCTGCCTAGCACTGCAATCACGGCAATGCCATCCGGCCAGGCCGGATGGTTCAGACCCGCATCGGCATCAGCACATAGAGCGCCGGGCTCTTCTCGTCCTTGCGGATCAGCGTCGGCGCACCGGCATCGGCAAGGTGCAATTCCACCGTGTCGCTGTCGATCTGGCTGAGGATGTCCTTGAGGTAATTGGCGTTGAAGCCGATCTCGAGGTCGCCCGAATTGTAATCCGCCGCCAGCTCTTCGGCTGCCGTACCATTGTCGGGCGAAGTGACCGAAAGCGTCACCTTGTCCGCTTCCAGGCTCATCTTCACCGCGCGGGTCTTCTCAGTGGCGATCGTCGCCACGCGGTCCACGCCTTCATAGAAGCTCTTGGGATCGAGTTTGAGCAGCTTGTCATTGGCGGTCGGGATCACACGGCTGTAATCGGGGAAGGTCCCGTCGATCAGCTTGCTGGTGAGCACCACGCCGCCTTCGCCGCCCAGCGTGAAGCGGATCTTGCTGGCCGAAAGGTCGACCTGGACGTTCCCATCCATCGATTCTTCCAGCAGCTTGCGCAGTTCGGCCACGGCCTTGCGGGGCACGATTACGTCAGGCATGCCCTCTGCGCCATCGGGGCGCGGCAGGGTGAAGCGCGCAAGGCGGTGCCCGTCGGTCGCGGCAGCCTTCAGCACCGGCGTGTCGTCATCGGTCACATGCAGGAAGATGCCGTTGAGATAGTAACGAGTTTCCTCGGTCGAAATCGCAAAGCGCGTGCGGTCGATCAGTTCGGCGAACTGCTTGGCAGGCAATTCGAAGCTGGTCGGCAGGTCGCCTTCCACGATCACCGGGAAATCGTCACGCGGCAAGGTCGGCAGCTTGAAGCGGCTGCGCCCGGCCTTCACGTCCATGCGATTGTCTGCGGTCTCGAGGCTGACCTGGCTGCCTTCGGGAAGCTTGCGGGCAATGTCGAACAGCAGGTGCGCCGACACTGTGATGGCGCCCGGCTGCTCAACCGATGCGGCCGCCATGTTCTCGACCACCTGAAGGTCGAGGTCGGTCGCCATGACCCGCAGCATGCCGCCGTCGCTGGCTTCGATCAGCACGTTGGAGAGGATCGGAATGGTGTTGCGCCGCTCCACCACCGACTGAACGTGTGACAGGCAGCGCAGCAGCGTCGCGCGTTCGATTGTGGCCTTCATAGGTCCTTCTCAATCCCCTTTGGTGCGCGCTCGGGGCCGGAATCGCCCCACAGCGCCGGAATGTGGCTTTAGACCTTAGCGCAAGCGGCAGGAGCGGCAAGTTCGGGCCCGTCCCTTCCCCGATTCCTTGGGGAAAACGCAGCAATTTTCGCCATGCAGCTTGCCCCAGCGGGTCAGAGCATCGCCATGCCGCCGTTCACATGCAGCGTCGCACCGGTGATGTAGCTGGCTTCGCGGCTAGCAAGGAATGCAACAGCGGCGCCGATATCTTCGCCTTCGCCCATGCGGCCCATCGGGATGCGCGCGTTGAGCGCGTCCTTCTGCGCATCGGGCAATTGGTCGGTCATTGCGGTGCGAATGAAGCCCGGCGCCACGCAATTGGCGGTGATTCCGCGGCTCGCCACTTCCTGTGCGAAGCTCTTGGTCATGCCGACGATGCCCGCCTTGGCGGCGGCATAGTTCATCTGGCCCGGATTGCCGGTCGCGCCCACCACGCTGGTGATCGAGATAATCCGGCCGAAACGGTTCTTCATCATCGGGCGAGCCGCCGCGCGCATCAGGCGGAAGGTCGATTCGAGGTTGATGCGGATCACATCGTCCCACTCTTCGTCCTTCATGCGCATCGCAAGATTGTCGCGCGTGATGCCGGCATTGTTGATGAGGATGTCGATGCCGCCCAGCGTATCGACCGTGGCGGGGATCAGTTCCTCGACCTGAGTGGTGTTGGAAAGATCGCAAGTGATCTCGACATGCGCGCCATTGTCATGCGCGAAACTGTCGTTCAGCTCCTCGCGGAACGCCCGCAGCTTGGCGCTATTCGAGCCCGAAATCGCGAGCCGCGCCCCTTGGGCCGCCAATGCCTTGCTGATCGCCGAGCCGATCCCGCCACTCGCGCCGGTGACCAGCGCATTCATCCCCTTGAGTGAGAACATCAGCCGATCTCCTTCGCGAAATTCTCGATATCTTCCATGGTCACTAGGCTGGTCGTGCTCGCTTCGGGCGCGATGCGCCCCACCATCGGGCACAGCACCTTGCCACCCAGCTCTACGAAATGTTCGATGCCATCGCCGAACATCGCCAGCACGCTTTCGCGCCAGCGCACCCGCCCGGTGACCTGTTCGACCAGCAGGCGCTGCTCCTCGGCCGGATCGGTCACACGTGCGGCGGTGACATTGGCATAGACCGGCAGGGCAAATTGCCCCGGTGGCGTTGCTGCCAGCGCTTCGGCCATGCGATCGGCCGCGGGCTGCATCAGCGAGCAATGGAACGGGGCCGACACAGGCAGCAGCACGCCGCGCTTGATGCCATGATCCTTCACCAGTTCGACGGCGCGCTCGATCGCGCTCCTCTGGCCCGAGATCACCACCTGTGACGGGTCATTGTCATTGGCGACTTCGCAGACTTCGCCTTGCGCCGCTGCCGCAGCCAGCGCGCTCGCCTTGTCGATATCGGCACCGAGCAGCGCCGCCATGGCACCCTCGCCCACCGGCACCGCCGCCTGCATCGCCTGTCCGCGCAGCTTCAGCAGGCGTGCGGTGTCGGCCAGCGAGAAAGCGCCGACCGCGCAAAGCGCCGAATATTCGCCCAGCGAATGCCCCGCGACGCATGTGCCCTTTGCCGCGAGCGAAACGCCGAAATCCTCTTCCAGAACGCGCAAAGTGGCGATGGCATTGGCCATGATCGCAGGCTGGGCGTTCTCGGTCAGGGTCAGCTGGTCTTCAGGCCCATCGCGCATGATCGCCGAAAGCTTCTGCGACAGTGCATCGTCGACTTCCTGGAACACCGCGCGCGCGGCGGCGCTGGCATCGGTCAATTCGGCCCCCATGCCGACTTTCTGGCTACCTTGCCCCGGAAAGATGAATGCCCGCATATTGTTTCCCATTAGTTTGCCTTGCCACCCGCGCCCTCCACCCTTCCGACCGGTGCCTGCCGGGATATCATCCGGGCGGAAGGGTGGAGGGAGCGGGTGGAATTGTCCCGAAAATTATGACTCGCGGTTAGCCAGCGGTCGACGGACTCGCAAGGCCGAAGGGAACAATCCTGTTCTCTGGCGTGTGGCCGATCTCGGCCCGGCCGAGGTAAGGAATGCCGGCGCGCGCGCACCAGAACTTCGCGATATCCTCCACCGACTGGCCGAATTCACGGTCGTTCTCGGGCACATCGGTGACACTGCCGAGTCGCAGGCCCGCGACGCGCGGCAGCACATTGGCGAGGTGGAAGAACAGCCGGTCGACCGAATAGATGTGCTCGCTGACTTCCTCCACCATCACGATATGGCCGGAAAGGTCTGGCATGAGCGGCGTGTTCGCAATCATCGCCAGCGTGATGAGGTTGAACGCCACGGCGGGCGTCTTGCCATCGAGGCTGGGCTCGAGCCCGCTGCCATCGCCCGAAAACCAGCGCAACACACGGCGCAATGCCTCGCGCCCGCGCTCGGAGCGTGCGCTGACCGGCATCGAACCATGCACCGGCTGGCCGATGCCATTGCGGTAAAGTGCGGCGAGCAGGTATCCGATGTCGGAATAGCCGACATAGGTTTTCGACCGCGCAACATGGTTCATGCGCGCGACCGCAGCTTCGGCGATCCGGTTCGAGCCATAGCCGCCCTTGGCGAACCAAATGGCGTCGAAGGCGGGATCGTTGGCAAGTTCCACAAGCGCTTCCAGCCGCTGAATATCGGTCCCGGCGAAGTGCCCCGCATTCATGAAGCACTGATCGTGGAAGGTGATGCTGTGTTCGGGGAACTCGTCAGCCACGAGCTGTTGCGCGGCATCGGCCTGCTCGCGCGTGATCGGGGTGGCGGGGGCGCAGACGGCAATACGTGTCATGGCCCCAATTAGCCGCCTTGTGCTCCAACGCACAACTCAATACCGAGCGCGCATGAGCGAATTCCCCACCTATGACGAATTGCTGGTCCGTCCGTTCTTCTTTTGCGGCATCGGCGGATCGGGCATGCTGCCGCTTGCGCAGATCCTGGCCGGGCGCGGCGCAAGCGTCAGCGGGTCGGACCGCTCGAACGACCAGGGCCGCACGCCGGAGAAGTTCGCCGCGCTTAAAGCGCAGGGCTTTACCCTGTTCCCGCAGGACGGCAGCGGGATCACCTCGAAGGACCAGATCCTCGTCGCTTCCGCTGCAGTCGAAGAGACCGTGCCCGAGATGGTTCGTGCGAAGGAGCTCGGTTGCCTAAAGCTCACCCGCGCAGAGCTGAATTCGATCCTGTTCAACACCAGCGGCGCGGGAATCGCCATCGCCGGAACCAGCGGCAAATCGACCGTTACCGGCATGCTGGGCTGGATCATGCAATATGCGGGCCGCGAGCCCACAATCATGAACGGCGCGGTGATGAAGAACTTCGTCACGCCGGATCGCCCGATCGCCAGCGCCGTGGTCGGTTCGCGCAGCATCTTCGTCAGCGAAGTGGATGAAAGCGACGGCTCGATCGCGCTTTATCGCCCGGCGGTGGGCGTGCTGCTGAATGTCAGCCTCGATCACAAGAGCATGGACGAATTGCGCCAGCTGTTCGCCGACTACCTTGGGCGCAGCCGGCTTGCCGCGATCAATGCCGACGATGCAGAGGCCCTGGCCCTGCTCCCCAACGCAAAAGAAGTCGTGACCTTCGGGATCGAGCAGCCAAAGGCGCAGATCGGGATCGTTCCGGGAAGCATTGCCAACGGGCCGGTTCGGCAGGCCGCCACGGTGATCGACCGGCACGATGGCAGCGAGCACGCGCTGGTGCTGGGCATGCCGGGCAGGCACAATCTTTCGAACGCGCTCGCGGCGATTGCGGGCGCGGCTTGTGCTGGTGTGCCGGTGAGCGTCGCCGTGGAGGCGCTGGCGAGCTTTGCGGGGCTTGCGCGACGTTTCGACATCGTCGGGACTTCGCCGGGCGGCATCAGTGTGATCGACGATTTCGGCCATAATCCGGAAAAATGCGCCGCGACGCTGCGCACTCTCAAGGCATCACCCGACCGGGTGATCGCTTTCTTCCAGCCGCATGGTTACGGGCCGCTGAGGCAAATGGGCCATGAACTGGCGGCAACCTTTGCCTGCGAACTGGGCGCAGACGACATTACAATCATGTGCGATCCGGTCTATTTCGGCGGCACGGTCGACCGCAGCGAAGGGACCGAACGGATCATCGCCATGATCGCCGAGGCTGGCGGCAAGGCGGAATACATCCCTTCGCGCGAGGATTGCGGCGACCGGATCGTTGAACTGGCTCAGCCGGGCGACAGGATCGTGGTGATGGGCGCGCGCGATGACACTCTGACGGGTTTTGCGAAGTCCATCCTGGACAGGCTTGCCTAACTAGCCTTCCGCCTTCAGCGCCTTGAAGCCTGCATCCTCACGCGCCACGGCTCGCTTGTACGCTTCGCGCCCGGTCAGCCGCGCGCGATAGGCCTTGAGGCTATCGGGCACGCCCTCGTCCAGCCCCACGCTCTCCGCCAATATCAGCGCAAAGCCGCAGCAGATATCCGCGACGGTAAAGCGATCTGCGCAGAGGAACTCGCGATCCTCCAGCCTTTGCTCCAGCTTGACCAGCCGCTTCCAGAACCACTTGGCATAGGCATGCCCGGCTTCCTCCAGCCCGCGTTCCTTCTCGAACAGGGCGAAGCGCATATAAACCGTCTGCGGGAAAGTGATCGTGGCATCGGCGTGGTAGGTGAAGTCGCAATAGGCCGCATAGTCCGGCTCTCCCGGTGCAATTACCAACTCGCTCGGCCCGTTCTTCGACGCAAGGTAATGCGCGATGGCGCAGCTTTCGGTCATCCGCGCGCCACCGTCTTCTGGGCCATCGACCAGCATGGGCACAGTGCCAAGCGGGTTCAGCTCGAGATATTCGGGCGCGAGGTAGCGCGGCGGGAACGGCAATATCTTGAGATCGATATCGACCCCGGCTTCCTCCGCCGCCCAGGTGACGCGCAAGCCGCGCGAACGAGCGCAGGTGTAAAGGATCGGGCGTGCGCTCATCTCAATGTGCCTCCGCATGCGCGCCGAGCTTCAGCACATGGTGCAGCACGAACACGATCACCCCGCCCAATACCAGGCCGAACAGGGCGGAAATGCCCGCATAGCTCGCCCAGCCCAGCACGCCGGACAAAGCGCCTGTCGCCTGCTCTACCGCATGCTGCACGCCGTGCGCCCATTCGGCCGGAGCGTGGAGGCCGATCTCCTCAAGCCCGTGCAGGATGATCCCGCCGCCGACCCACAGCATCGCCACAGTGCCAATCGCCGAAAGCGCGACCAGCAGGCGCGGCATGGCGTGGAGCAGCATGCGCCCGACGCGCTTCGCCAGCCCGTTATTGCGTTCGGCAAGGTGCAGCCCGACATCGTCCATCTTCACGATCAGCGCGACCGCGCCATAGACCGCGAAAGTAATCGCGATGCCCACCGCCGCGAGCGCAGCGGCACGGACCCAGAAACTGTCCGAAATCGTCGCAATCTCGTTCAGCGAGATCGCCATGATCTCCGCGGAAAGGATCATGTCGGTGCGGATCGCGCCGTTGATCCGGTCTTTCTCGAACTCGGCCAGATCTTCGATCGGATCCTGCAGCGTCTGCCCGTGCTTGGGCTCGCCAAACTTCTCCAGCACCTTCTCCGCGCCTTCATAGCTCAAATAGCAACCCCCCAGCATCAGCAGGAAGATGATCGCCTGCGGCAGCAGCCAGCTGAGCAACAGCGCACCCGGCAGCAGGATCAGCAGCTTGTTCCTGAGGCTGCCCTTGGTGATGTTCCAGATGATCGGCAGTTCGCGCGCGGGGCTGAGACCGGTGACATAGCCCGGAGTAACCGCGGCATCGTCGATCACGACACCCGCCGCCTTGGTGCCGGCCTTGCCGGCTGCCACGCTCACATCGTCGATCGATGCGGCTGCGGCGCGCGCGATTACCGACACATCGTCAAGCAGGGCCATCAATCCGCCGGGCACCGCGCATCTCCATTGCTGTTCTTAGCCCAGCACTGCCCTTGCCCGCAGCGCCACGCAAGCCCCGCATTGGCCTTGCATTATGCGCCAATCCCGCTATGTGCGCGCATCCCTTGCGCCGGAACACCTGCAATTGGGGTACGAAGAAAGCCGGAGGGGCCCCCACGATCCGCGCGGAACGGCCAGCGATCGGCAGGAAGTGAAAGGACCAAGCACATGCCGCTTTACGAGCATGTATTCTTGGCGCGTCAGGACCTTAGCCAGGCCCAGGTTGACGCGCTCGCGGCGCAAGCCACCGAAATCATCGAATCCAACAGCGGCAAGGTCACCAAGACCGAGACCTGGGGTCTCAAGTCGCTCGCGTACAAGATCGATCGCAATCGCAAGGCGCATTTCGTGCTGCTCAACATCGAAGCCCCCGGCTCGGTGGTCGAAGAGCTCGAACGCCAGACCCGTATCAACGAAGACGTCATCCGCTATATGACGATCCGCGTCGACGAGCACGAAGACGGCCCGTCGGTGATGATGCGCAAGCAGGATCGCGAGCGCAAGCGTCGCACTGACCGTGAGGAGCGTGACTGATGGCCCGCCCGTTTTTCCGCCGCCGCAAGTCGTGCCCGTTCGCAGCCAAGAACGCGCCGCAGATCGACTATAAGGACGTACGTCTGCTGCAGGGCTTCATGTCCGAACGCGGCAAGATCGTACCGTCGCGTATCACCGCAGTTTCGGCCAAGAAGCAGCGCGACCTCGCCAAGGCGATCAAGCGCGCACGCCACATCGGCCTGCTGCCCTACATCGTGAAGTAAGAGGAGAAGAGACATGGATATCATCCTCCTCGAACGTATCGAGAAGCTGGGCACGATCGGCGACGTCGTAACCGTCAAGGACGGCTACGCCCGCAACTTCCTGCTCCCGCAGAAGAAGGCGCTGCGCGCCAACGAAGCGAACAAGAAGGTGTTCGAAGCCAATCGCGAACGTCTCGAAGCCGAAAACGCCGAGAAGCGCGTTGTGGCCGAGAAGCAGGGCGAAAAGGTCGCTGGCGCCGAAGTGGTGCTGATCCGCGCTTCGTCGAACGCCGGCCAGCTTTACGGCTCGGTCAGCGTACGCGACATCGTTACCGGCCTTGCAGACAAGGGCCACACGATCGACAAGAAGCAGGTGATCCTGGGCAGCCCGATCAAGACGATCGGCATGCACGACGTCACCATCGCGCTGCACCCCGAGGTTCACGTGACGGTGAAGGCCAATGTCGCGCGCAGCGACGACGAAGCCGAACTGCAGAGCCAGGGCGTCGACGTGCTCGCGCAGATGTTCGAAGACGAACAGCGCGAGATCGAGGAAGCCGCTGCGGAAACCCGCATCGAGCCGAACCTCGAACCCGGCGAAATCCCGGCCGAACTGCTTGAAGAGCGCAGCGAAGACGAAGCCTGAGGCTCTTCTTCAGGCTAACGCCAGAAACAAGGGGCGCGACCGCAAAGTCGCGCCCTTTCTCGTTCAGCCCTGCTCGCTATTCCGGCTTGCGCCTGAAATCGAGAACCTGCAGCTCCATCGACGTAATCGGGGCACGCTGCACCCTGCCCGCCACTGTGCCGCGCTCGCAAGTCCACTCGAAAGTGCCTTCCATCGCCGAAATCGGGCTGATGGCAGCCGAAGTGTCGCATGAGCCGACGTCGCTCTTGAGCGCGGCGAGGTCCGCCCGGCGATCGGCGATGTCCCGGTCAAGCGCCACATTCACTGCCAGCGGCGCAGACTCAGGCTCGCCGCTTTCCCACGCCGTGCGCGCAAAGCCATAGGCCGTCGCAAGACCGGGCGAGACGGCGATCGCGCGATCCGGAGCGAGCCCGTTGTTGCGCAGCAGGTGCAGCGCCTGCCGCACACCGCCCGAATTGCTGAAATAGGTGCGCGCGTTGAATGAAAACATGCCGATCCCCGCTTCGGGCATGAACTGCATGGTCGAACCATAGCCCGGATAGCCGCCATTGTGCTGCACCACCCGGCCAAGGTCGCAATCGTCGAAAACCACCAGTCCCATGCCATAACCCTGCCCTATCCGGCACGGCGGCCCCAGCTCTGCTGGCCTCATCATGCCCTGCCGCATGGTCACCCATTTGACCATCTCGCGCACCGATGAACGACGCAGCGGCCCCGTTTCGGGAGCGTCAGAAGGCGGCCATGCTGAAAGCAGGAACGCCATCCATTTGGAATAGTCGTTCGCGGTCGTTTCGACCCCGCCCATCGCCCCGAACGCGCCATCGGGCATGTCGGGCTCGCGACGGAACCCGTTGTTTTCCCAGCGATAGCCGATGGCGCGGCTTTCCTTCGGGCTTTGCAGCACGTCATAGCCGGTGCTGGCCATGCCCAGCGGCAGCATGATCTCTTCGCGGATATAGTCCTGATAGCGGCGCCCCGAAACATTGCTCACGATCCGGCCAAGCAGGGCGAAGCCATAGTTCGAATATTCGTAGCGGATGCCGGGCGTGGTCGCGAAGTCCATGCCGCTCGCGATCATCTGGCTGAACGCCTCTTCGGGGAGATATTGCTGGCGGTCACCCCACGGATTGTCCTCCACCAGCCCGCCCGAGTGATGCAACAGGTCGCCAATGGTAATCTCCGGGGCGTCGGCGGTGGGTTTCAGCCAATGCGCCATCTCCGGAACATATTTCACCGCAGGATCGCTCAAGGCGAACTTGCCTTCGTCGCGCAGCTTCAGGATCGCCGCCGCAGTGAACGCCTTCGACATCGAAGCGATGCGGAAACGGGTGTCTGCCGTGATCGGATCGACCGGCGCCGTGCCGATGTCACGATCGCCCATGGACCTGAACAGCACGAGTTCGCCATCCTTGACGATCCCGTAAACCAGCCCCGGAATATGGGCGTCCTGCTTGGCCTGGGCGAAGATCGCATCGATCTGCGGTGCAAGATCGTCGATCGAACCGGCCCGGGCCTTATCTTCCGCATGTGCCGGCGCGAGCCCGGCGCAAGCCAATGCAACCAGTCCCGTAACCGCGATAACCCTGCGTGCCATCCATTCCTCCCTGCTCGATCCAAACCGCAGCTTTGATCGCGCCATGCGCGCCCGTTGGCAAGGACTGCCGCATGCCCTGTCCTTGAATTGTTGCGCGAAATCGTTAGACGCCGCTCATGCAGACCTTTTCCAGAATCATTGAAGAAATTTCCGCGATCTACGACACCGCGGTGGCTACGCTGCGCGAAGACGTGCTCGAATATGCTCGCTCAGGCGCAATTCCGCCAGATCGCAAGCGCAATGACGGCAGCTATGCCTATCCCGAACTGCGGGTCCATTATTCGGGCAAGGGCTCGCCCAGCGATCGCACGCGCGCTTTCGGGCGGCTCGAGGAGCAAGGCGTCTATGCCACCACCATCACCCGCCCGGCGCTGTTCGAAGAATATCTGAAGGAACAGCTTGAGCTGATCACGCGCGACTACGATGTGCGGCTCGAAGTCTCACCGTCGCGCCAGGAAATCCCCTTCCCCTATGTGCTGGACGGTGAAGCGGGCGCGCTGATGGCGGGCATTGCCCCGCAGGAGCTTGCGAAGCATTTCCCCTCGACCGATCTGGCACTGATCGGGGACGAACTGGCCGACGGGAGCGACCTCAGGCCCAACCTTCCCATGCCGCTCTCGCTGTTCGACGGGCTGCGGACCGATTATTCGCTGGCGCGCCTCGCGCACTATACCGGCACACGGCCTGAGGACTTCCAGGACTTCATCCTGTTCACCAACTATCACCGCTATGTCGATGAATTCGTTGACTGGGGGGCACGGCAGGTAGGCAGCGACGGCTATCTCTCGCTGACCGGCGCAGGCGGCCTCGACATCAGCGAACGGACGACTGACGGGCGAGCGCAATTGTCGGACACGGCATGGCGCAAGCACCAGATGCCCGCCTATCACCTCACCCGCGCGGACAAGAGCGGGATCACGCTGGTCAATATCGGCGTGGGCCCTTCGAACGCCAAGACGATCTGCGACCATCTGGCCGTGCTGCGCCCGCATTCATGGCTGATGATCGGCCACTGCGGCGGCTTGCGCTCGACCCAGCGGATCGGCGACTTCGTGCTCGCCCACGCCTATTTGCGCGACGATCATGTGCTCGATGGTGTGTTGCCGCCGGAAATCCCGATCCCGCCGATCGCCGAAGTGCAGCAGGCGCTGGCTGGCGCTGCCGAGGAAGTTTCGGGAACGCAGGGCGCCAATTTGAAACAGCGCATGCGCACCGGCACCGTCGTCACCACTGACGACCGCAATTGGGAATTGCTCTATTCGCTCAGCGCCAAGCGTTTCTCGCAGAGCCGCGCAATCGCGATCGACATGGAAAGCGCGACCATCGCAGCGCAAGGGTATCGCTTCCGCGTCCCTTACGGCACGCTGCTGTGCGTAAGCGACAAGCCGCTCCATGGCGAGATCAAGCTGCCGGGGCAGGCGAACCAGTTCTATGAGGAAGCCATCGCCGCTCACCTCCAGATGGGGATCGTCGCTTGCAGGAAACTGCGCGACGAGGGTGACAGGCTGCATTCGCGCAAGCTGCGCGCCTTTAACGAGCCGCCGTTCAGATGACCGACCACACCTCGCATTCGCGCTCCGTTGCGGGCCGCGTCGCCATCGTCACCGGCGCAGCCAGTGGCATGGGTAAGGCAACCGCCAAGCTTCTTGCCAGCGAAGGCGCGAAAGTGGCGGTGACCGACCTCGACCTTGCCGCCTGCGAAGCGGTGGCGCGCGAATGCGGGCTCAACGCACGGCCTTACGCCCTCGACGTGTCCGATGCCGAAGCGATCAAGCGCGTGGTCGCACAGGTCGCGCAGGATTTCGGCGCGATCGATATCCTCGTCAACAATGCGGGTGTCTCGAGCTTCTGCGCGCTGGATGACGAGGCTTATGAAGACATCTGGCACCGCGCGCTGGCGGTGATGCTGACCGCGCAGCAGCGCATGGTCCGCGCTGCCCTGCCCTGGCTGCGCCAGAGCGACGCCGCGCGCATCGTCAACATCGCCTCGACCGAAGGCCTTGGCGCCACGCCGGGCGACACGCCCTATGTCGCCGCCAAAACGGGGGTGACGGGGCTCACGCGCGGATTGGCGGTCGATCTCGGCCCCGAGGGCATCACCGTCAATTGCATCTGCCCCGGCCCGATCCGCACTGCGATGACCGACAAGGTGCCAGAGGAGCACAAGGCGATCTTCGCCAAGCGCCGCACCGCGCTGAAGCGCTATGGCGAGCCCGAAGAAGTGGCGCACATCACCCTGTCGCTGGTGCTGCCCGCCGCGAGCTATATCACCGGCGCAGTGATCCCTGTCGATGGCGGGTTGATGGCGCGCAACGCGTAGTGGCGGGAATCGGGTGGAACGCGGGCACGGGCGTAAAGTGCCTCAGCCGCGCCGAACCTTGCGGAAACGCCCCAGTTTGTCCCGCCGGTAGTCGAGCCTCTGCGTGGGCTTGTTCAGCCATCGGAAGAAACGCCTGAAAACGGACTGGCCGCCCTGCATGCGATCATTCTGGGCCTGCTCGTCTGCGAAATCGGCACTCAGCCAATACACGAGCGCGCAAATGCCGAGGGCGCCGACAATCGGCACCAGCCCAATCACGATCAGGAATACTGTGAGCATGGCTCGGCCCCCACCTCGATCACATAAGTCTAGCCGATTTGGGGCAAAGCATCAAAACTCGGCAAACGCGGCCAGCCATCACTGCCGGCAAGGCGCACCCTCATACTCGGTGCGATTGAGCTGGTACTCCTTGCCGTTCCAGCGGATGATCGGGAAGCAGAAGCCTGGACCACCAACCTCGATATCGGGCCAACCCTCCACCCCTTTTGTCTCAAGGAACCTGGGAATTCCGATGCGCTCGTCCAGAATGCGCCAGCTACCATCCTTTCGCCGGGAGACGAGAGTGTAGCCATAACCCGTCATCCCGAAACAATAGGATCCGCCCTCGGTTACAAGCGCGTCGACAAGGCCATCGTCGTTGAAATCTCCACGTTCCATGATTGCGCCGGGCATATAGCTCATCGTTCCCGGATCGCCGCACTTGCGCCATGCTCCGTCGGAAAGCTCGAAGCCCGCCGCCTTGAATATTTCGTCATCGGCGACTGTTGCAGCCATCTCGCTCGATTTGCCTTGCGGGCTTTCCTGGGCACAGGCAACTTGCGGGAGCGCAAGCGCGGCGAGGAGCAACTGGGCGAGGCGCATGGGCTTCCTCCAATTTCCTTGTGTGGAAGCCGGAAATTACACCTGAACGACCGGCAAGACAATTCTTGCCCGGCAAGCGCGCCGCCAGCTGCCATTCCGATTTTCCTACAGCGCCGCCTTCTGGCAAAAGCACCACGCTCTTTGCCATCGCTGTATCGTCGCTCAAGCCAGACTTCCGGAAGGATCCGCGAGGAAGGTTTTTCTACCTAAGACACTGTCGCATGTGTCGCAATGGCCGGGCGAAAGCCCCGCAAACTGGCTATCCCTTGCCCTTGGTCTTGGTCTTCCCGGCCCTTGCGTTCTCTTCGATGAACTTGATGATCATCCCGGCCACGTCCTTGCCGGTCGCCACTTCGATCCCTTCGAGGCCGGGCGAGGAGTTGACCTCCATGATCACCGGGCCGTGGTTCGACCGCAGCATGTCTACCCCGCAGACGTTGAGGCCCATCCAGCGCGCCGCGCGCACTGCGGTCGAGCGTTCCTCCGGCGTGATCTTGATCACTTCGGCGCTGCCGCCGCGATGCAGGTTCGAACGGAACTCGTCGGGCGCGCCGCTGCGCTTCATCGCTGCCACCACCTTGCCGCCGACCACCAGCGCGCGAATGTCAGTGCCGCCGGCTTCCTTGATGAACTCCTGCACCAATATGTTCACATTGGCGCCGCGGAAGGCTTCGATCACCGATTTGGCGCTGGACATCGTCTCGGCCAGCACAACGCCGATGCCCTGCGTACCTTCGAGCAGCTTGATCACCACCGGCGGGCCTTTCACCGCCCGGATGATCTCCTCCGCCTGCTTGGGATCGTTGGCATAGGCTGTGAGCGGAAGCCCGATGCCATGCTTGGCCAGGATCTGCATCGAGCGCAGCTTGTCGCGGCTGCGCCCGATCGCCACGCTTTCGTTGAGCGGCCACACCCCGCCCATCTCGAACTGGCGCAGCACCGCCAGCCCGTAATGCGTGATCGAAGCGCCGATACGCGGAATGACCGCGTCGTAACGCGCCAGCGTCTCGCCATTATAGGTCACCGTGGGGCGATGGCTGGCGATGTTCACCGTGCAGCGCAAAGTGTTGAGCACATCGATAGTATGGCCGCGTGCTTCCGCCGCCTCGACCAGCCGCTTGTGCGAATAGAGCCCGGGATTGCGGGCCAGCATGGCGATCTTCATCTGTCTATCCTTGGCTCTTCAACAGCTTGCGCTCTTGCCGGGTAGATTGGAGATAGGACCGGCCCGGATCGACCAGGAAGCGGCTCTTCAGCGCCGTCCGGCCGATCAGGATCGGGAATTTCATGTCGGACCGGTCAGCCAGGCTGAACTCGGCCCGGAAAGCATATTCGCCCAGCACCAGCCGCGTCCGGATGATGAAGCGATCCTGCGCTTCGCCGTTCGAACTGGTGATGATGCGCCGGTCGGCCCTTGGCACTTCGCAGGTTACCGCCTCGTTACGGCCCTGCCCCAGATCGAGCAGGAAGCGGACCCAGCGCTGTCCGTCGCGGTCGAACCGCTCGATATCGGTCGCATGGAGCGAGGATGTGCGCGCGCCGGTGTCGATCTTGGCCGGGATGCGCACGGAAGCGAGGTCGGGCAAGCCGACCATTTCCCGCCAACCGACCAGTGCCGGAGGTGCCTTGGCTGTCGCCACTCAGCGTGCGCCCAGAATGGCCATGCCGTCGCCACCCTCGCCAGTCGAAAGCCGGCGCAGCACCTTGCCGCTGGCAAAATCGACTTCGGCGACGGTGTCGGTGCCGGTTTCGGCGGCGTAGATGCGCTTGCCGTCATCCGACCAGATGATCGTGACTTGCTGGCGAGTTTGGGCCTCTGCAGCGCCGGATACGGCGATTCTGCGGACAAGCGTGGCGGTCCGCGTGTCAATCACCGTCAGTCCGCCATCCTCGAGATCGCCGGTCACCGCGAAATCGCCCTGCGGGCGCACTGCGATGCGCAGCGGGAAGCGACCGGTCGCAACCTCGTGGCGAACTTCCATCGTTACGGGATCGAGCGCGAAAGCCTTGTCGGACTCGCGCGCGGAAACCCACAGGGTCGATCCATCTGGCGCGAGGGAAATCCCTTCGGGTTCTTCGCCGACGGTCACCGAGATCGGCGCACGGCGGGTGAGCAGGTCAACGCGCGTGACCGTCTTCGAACCGAGGTCAGTGGTCCAGGCTGTGCGTCCGTCAGGAGCGACCGCAAGCATGTGGCTGCCCCGCTTGCCGGTTCCGAACTCGAAAGTCTCGCCCTTGCCCAGCGGATCGCGGATCCAGAAGACCGACTGCCGCCCCTCGGCGGTCGAATAGAGGTCGCCATTGGCATGCCACACGATCCCGTGCGGGCGGGCATTCTCGCCCAGATCTATGCTGGCGACCCGGCCAAGGTCGGAAGTGCGGAATATGTCGACCGTCGTGCCGCCATAGCAGGCAAGCGCGACATGCAGGCCATCGGACGAGGTCGCCAGTTCATGCGGGTTGGCGCAGCTTTCGACGCGCTTGGTCTCTGCGCCGCTGGCAAGGTCGATCAGCGACAGCGAATTGCCGCGCTTGTTGGCAACGAACAATGTGCCATGCGTGGCGCTTGCGCCCCTCGCCGCACCATTGGTCCCGCCATTCGTGGACGCGCAGGCGGACAGCGCAAGGGTTGCACAGGCAATGCCGATCATTCGCTTCACGCATTCTCTCCCGGTCGTATCGCGTCGGTATTTGCGCCGCCTTACTGCAAGCTTGGCCACGCGCCAAAGGGCTTTCGCCAGAGAGCAATATAATTTCATCTGAAACCGGAACAGATCATGCGAAGCTTCGCTTCCGCAACAAGCGAAGAGCTCCATTGACGACCAAGATGAAAATTCTGGCGGTTCGGGCTTACCGACACGCGTACCGATAGGGTTCGGCAAAGGGCCGCTCTTCGCGCTGTGTCAACGACCGCAAAGACGCCCCCGCCGCAGCGCTTGCGGCGGGGGTTTTCTATTGGCGCGGGCGCTTACCAGCCCTTCGGCTTGCCCTTGTTCTGCTTGTCGAGCCACTTCATCAGCGGCGCGAAATATTCCATCATCGCCTTGCCGCTGATCTGCCGCTCGCCGGTGAAGGCTTCGAGGGCATCAGGCCAGGGCTTGGACGCGCCCATTTCGAGCATGGCATTGAGGTTCTTGCCGACTTCCTCATTGCCGTAGAAGCTGCAACGGTGGAGCGGGCCCTTCCAGCCCGCCTGGTCGCAGGCCGCTTTGTAGAACTGGAACTGCAGGATCCGCGCGAGGAAATAGCGCGTGTAGGGAACATTGCCCGGCACGTGATATTTCGCGCCCGGATCGAAGGCATCCGGGCCGCGCTCGACCGGGGGCACGATCCCCTGGTAGTCGCGGCGCAGCTTGGTCCAAGCTTCGTTATAGTCGCCCGGCTGCACAGAGCCGTCGAACAGGCTCCAGCGATAGCGGTCCACCAGCAGGCCGAACGGCAGGAAGGCTACCTTGTCCATCGCCTGGCGGAGGAGCAGGCCGATATCCTTGTCGGCGCTCGGCACGTCGCTCTTGTCGAGCATTCCGATCTGCACGAGGTATTCGGGCGTGATCGAGAGCGCGATCATGTCGCCGATCGCTTCGTGGAAGCCGTCATTCGCACCGTTGAGGTAGAGGTAGTCCTGCTTGTTATAGGCGCGCTGGTAGTAATTGTGGCCAAGCTCGTGGTGGATGGTGATGAAGTCATCTGCCTTGGGCTTGATGCACATCTTGATCCGCAGGTCCTCGACATTGTCGATGTCCCAAGCGCTGGCGTGGCAGATGACTTCGCGGTCGCGCGGTTTCACGAACTGGCTGCGCTCCCAGAAGGTTTCCGGCAGCGGAGCAAAGCCGAGCGAGGAGAAGAACTGTTCGCCCACGCGCACCATGTCGGTTTCGCTCAGGCCCTTCTTCTCGATCAAATCGGTCAGGTCATAGCCGATATCGCCCGCACCTTCAGGCGCCACGAGCGGGTAGATATTGCCCCATTCCTGCGCCCACATATTGCCCAACA
Organism: Altererythrobacter sp. Z27; assembly: GCF_052683155.1. NCBI lineage: Bacteria > Pseudomonadati > Pseudomonadota > Alphaproteobacteria > Sphingomonadales > Erythrobacteraceae > Altererythrobacter > Altererythrobacter sp. Z27. Next base: position 920,023 of record NZ_JBQYMC010000001.1, read on the forward strand.
GGTCGGCGCGGATCGGGCCCTTGGCGGGCTGGACCGCCTCGCCATACTTCTCGTTCAGCTTCGAACGGACATAGGTGTGCAGCGCCACGTAAAGCGGCTTCACTTCCTGCCACATCCGCTCGGTCTCGGCGGCGAACTGGTCAGGGTCCATGTCGTAGTTCGAACGCCACATCGCGCCCAGATCTGCAAAGCCGAGGTCCTTCGCGCCGTCATTGGCGATCGAGATCATGCGGGTGTAGTCATCGCGCATCGGCGCACCGACATTGTCGTGCCAGCTGGCCCACATCTCGGCCAGCTCGGCCGGAGTGCGGTCGAGATTGCCCATTTCGGCTTCGATGTCGGAGCCGTTGATTTCCTGGCTGTTGAGCGTGCCGCGGCCCTTGCCGTACATCGAGCCCAGCTTGGTGGCGATTTCGTTCAGTTCGGTCGCCGCGCCTTCACGCACCGGGGCGGGCATGACGATGCCGTTGCGCAGGATGTCGAGCTTGCGCGCAACTTCCGGATCGAGCCCTTCGACGCGGGCATAGCGCGCCGCTTCATTGGCATAGGCAACCGACTTTTCGGTGGCGATCGCGCCGTATTTGGCTGCCAGCGTATCGCTGTCATGGTTGATGTAGGTCGCGTTGATCCACGACACATGGCCGAACTCGACCGAGAAGCCGAACAGGTCCTTTTCGACCATTGCGATCCATGCAGCCGCGCCTTCGGGCGTCAGCGGATAGGCATCGGCAGCGGCAGCCGGCGGCGCTGTGCCCGCATCGTCTGCCAGAACGGGAGTGGTGGTGGCAGCCAGCGAAATCGCCAGCGCCGAAAGCGCGACCTTCGAAAATGTCATGGATGCGTCCCTAGAATGTCAGCAAGAATTTTTGCAGCGAAGCGACTGGCTGCGTGGCAGCGGTTAATCAAGCGGTGCTGAGAGATTTTCGACGAACAGCGATCGAAGGCGGATCAACCGAGCAGGAACTCCGCGATCGCCTCGCCCAGTTCGGGCTTGGTGGCAGAGATCAGGTGATTGCCCGGCGTCTCGACATAGGTCGCGTTGGGCAGCAAATCCGCGAGATCGCGTGCCGAGCCATTGTCGCGGTCTTCATCACCGCACACCACCAATGTCGGCATGGCCACATTGGCAAGCAAGTCGAGCGAAAGGTCGGGCATTGTGTCGAGCAGCATCCGAGCTGCAACCCGGTCGACGCCCTGCGATTTGAGAAACTGGCGCGAGTAATAGGCTGGATCGCCCGGCCCGATCGTATCGAACTCGTCGATCACGCGGCGGAAATGGCTCGCGCGCTTCTGCCACTCGCCTAGGCCGGCAGTGCCCATCCCCCCGACAATGAGGCGCTGAGGCGCAAGCACGCCTTTCGCCACAGCATGGAGCGAAGTGCGCGCACCCAGCGAAAATCCGCCCAGGTCGTATTCTTCGAGACCCAAATGCTCGACCAGCGCCACGACATCGCGCACCAGCACGTTGGTCGGGTATTTCGCCGGATCGGTCGGGCTCTCGCTTTGGCCATGCACACGGAAATCGAGCATGATCGCTTCGAATCCCGCATCGGCGATCCGACGGGCGTGGCCCCATTTGATCCAGTTCATCTCAGCGCTGGAAAACAGGCCGTGGAGCAGCACGACCGGGCGGCCCTCGCCGCAGCGATGCACCGCCAGCCGCGTACCGTCGAAGCTGGCGAAGAACTCGGTCCTGACCTCGCTCACCGTTCGGCCAGCCCCTTCTGCTCCATGCGCCATTTGGCCATTTCGATCCGGTCTTGCCCGAAGAACGGCTCTCCTTCGAAGACGAGCGTAGGGACGCCCCAATGGCCTGCAGCGGTGAGCGCGTCCTGGTTGGCGGCGATTTCGGCATCCAGCGCGTCGGCCTCGGCGGCCACTTCGGCATCCAGTTCCGCCAGGTCAAGCCCGGCTCGGCTGACCGCCTCCGCGAGCTGCTCACCTTCATGCCAATCGTCAACTGCGCCTGACCAGATGACCTTCGAAACCTCGTCGGCAAATGCAAGGCCCTTGCCTCGCTTCTGCGCGGCCTGACCCATCCGCGTCAGCCGATGAATGTAAGGCTGATCTTCCGACACCTTGCGCGTCATCATGTCCTGCACAACCGGATCAGGTCGCGGCCAACGATAGGGAATGCCAAGCATTTGCGCCGAACGCGCCGCATCAATGAAGATGTAGCGTCCTTGCAGCGCATTGGTGAACAATATGTCCGGGTCGCGAATCGCAATCGGATAGACCGGCCTCAGTGCGATATCGACCGTGTGCGTTTCCGCGAGTTCCCGATATCGTCCGATGGCCAGGTAGCTGTAGGGCGAACGGAAGCTGAAATAGAGATCTGCGAGGAGTGCCATGCAGCCAAGCTAGTCGCGATTTCTCCGGACCGCCAGAGCTTGGTTGCATATACTAAGCTTGCTTATTATATGCTCACGTATGATTCCCGAGCTAGGTTACCGAATGTCCGACAACTCGCGCCTTTTGCGACGACTCTTCGACGAGCGCGTGCGCGACCTTGGCCTGACCGCGGCGCAGGCCCGCTTGCTCCTGTCGCTCGACCTTTTCCCCGACCAGAACCAAGGCTTCCATGCCGACCGGCTGGAAATCGAGCCGATCACCCTCACCCGCATCGCCGACCGCATGGAAGAGGCAGGCTGGCTCGAACGACGCAGCGATCCGGCCGACCGTCGTGCGCGCATCCTCCACCTGACCGGCAAGAGCCGTGACATCGTCGACAAGCTACAATCGACGGTCGAGCATTTGTTCGAGGATACCTTGCGCGGATTGAGCGCGACCGAACGCGATAATTTGGGCAAACTGCTCGACCGGATCGGCGACAACCTGGCGCGCGCACGAGAGCAGGAGCCGGTCCATGGCTGATGTCGACGCCCAGTTCGAGACCTCGGCTGGCACCGAGCCGCCCGCCGCGAACGAAGTGAACGCGCGCCCGGGCCGCAACTGGCGGCGGCTTGCGCTGATGCTCTCGGTTCCGTTGCTGCTGCTCGTCGGCGCGGGAATCTACTGGATCGGCCTGATCGGCAAGGTTTCGACCGACAATGCCTATGTCCAGGCGGATAAGGTCTCCGTCAGCGCCGAAGTCGGTGGCCGAATAGTCGAGACTTACGTCAAGGAAGGCGATGTGGTGACAGCGGGGCAATTGCTGTTCCGGATCGATCCCGAGCCCTACCAGCTGGCGCTTGACGAAGCACAGGCCGACCTTGCGCTTGCACAAGCCAATGTGATTGCGCTGTCCAACTCCAGCGATTTCGCCGGGGTCGATATTTCGGCAGCGCGCGAGGACATCGCCTTTGCCCAATCGCGGTTTGAGCGTGTCAGCGCCCTGCGCGACAGGGGCTTCAGCACCAAGGCCGATTTCGAAGCCGCCGAACATGCCGTCACGCAGGCACGCGAAGGGCTGCGCCAGGCAGAAGCGAAACAGCGCGAAGCCCGCGCCAAGCTTGCCACCGCGCCCGCAGTGCCCGGCGAAAACCCGCAGGTTGCCCGCGCCCGCGCCCGGATTGCCGACGCCGAGCTGGCGCTGCGCCGCACTGAAGTGCGTGCACCTGCCGCCGGCCAGATTGCACAGGCCGATCGCCTGCTCGTCGGCCAACAGGTGGTCGCAAACCTGCCTGTCGTTACGCTGGTCAAATCCGACGCCAGCTATGTCGAGGCCAATTTCAAGGAAACCGACCTAACCGACATGCACGAAGGCCAGCGCGCCAAGATCACGCTTGATGCCTATCCGGGCGTCGAACTTCGGGGCAAAGTCACTTCGATCGGCGCGGGCACCGGGTCCGAATTCTCGGTCCTGCCAGCGCAGAATGCCACCGGCAATTGGGTCAAGGTAACCCAGCGCGTGCCGGTGAAGATCGAGATCGAAGGAAAAAGCCCACGGCGGCTGATCGCGGGGCTTTCCGCCGACGTCACGGTCTATACTGCCGACCGCGACGAATAGGCATGGCAAGCGCGGCACAGCCGGCTGGAGGTGCAACCGGCCACCTGCATGAGAGCGACGAACCGCACCTGCACGCCGACAATTACTGGCTACTGATTGTCGGGATCATGGCGGCCTCGCTGCTGCAAATCCTCGACACGACCATCGCCAATGTCGCCATCCCGCACATGCAGGCCTCGCTTGGCGCGACAATCGACAGCGTCACCTGGGTGCTGACGAGTTACATCATCGCTTCGGCAGTGGCACTGCCAATCACCGGCTGGCTGGCCGATCGGATCGGCGCCCGGAGACTGTTCATCGGCTCGGTTGCAGGCTTTATCTTCACATCGATGCTGTGCGGCATGGCGCAGAATCTCGAAGAAATGGTCATCTTCCGCGCGATGCAGGGGGTGGCAGGGGCGTTCATAGCTCCGCTCAGCCAGGCCTTCATGCTCGATATCTCGCGCCCCAGTAAGCAGGCCCAGGTGATGGCAATCTGGAGCATGGGGATCATGATCGGCCCGATCCTCGGCCCGATCCTGGGCGGGTGGCTGACCGAGAGCGCCAACTGGAGGTGGGTGTTCTATGTCAATTTGCCTATCGGGATCCTCTCGATCGCCGCGCTGATAGCCTACCTCCCCCAGCCGGAGCAGCGACGCCGGCCGTTCGACCTGACGGGCTTCATACTCTTGGCGATCGCTCTGTCAGGGCTTCAGCTGATGCTTGACCGTGGCGGTCATCTCGACTGGTTCGAGTCGACCGAAATCTGGATCTACGCGCTGCTAGCGCTCTGTGCCGGATGGATGGTGGTGATCCACCTTGCCACCACAAAGCATCCCATGTTCGACGTCGCTCTGTTCCGCGACCGGAATTTCTTCTTCGCGCTGCTGTTCATGCTTGTGATCGGCGTGGTGATGTTCGCCACCATGGCGCTGCTTCCGCCGATGCTTCAGAATCTCTTCGGCTACGGCGTGATCGATACCGGCATTGTATTGATGCCGCGCGGCATAGGAATCCTGCTCAGTATGCAGGTTTCGAGCTGGTTGATGCGCCAGGGTTGGGATGCCCGGCCCGTGGTCGCGACAGGCTTCCTGATTTGCGGCTTGTCACTTTGGCAAATGGCGCACTGGTCGCTCGCGGTTGACCAGTTCCACATCATCGCGACCGGCCTGACCCAAGGCCTTGGCATGGGCCTGGTATTCATCCCGCTTCAGGTGAGCGCCTTCGCCACGCTCGCGCCGCGCCTGCGCACCGAAGGGTCGAGCCTGCTCAACCTGTTCCGGTCGCTTGGGGCCTCGGTTGGCATTGCCCTCATGACCGTGCTGCTGGGCAGTAACATCCAGACAAGCCACAGCGTCCTTGCCGGGCATATCACCGCGGCGACGGGCAGCGTGATCGACGTCTCGACCATCGACCGGTTCCAGGCGCTGGGCGAAATGGCGCTGCGCATCATGGATGCCGAAGTGAACCGGCAGGCTGCGATGATCGCTTATATCAACGATTTCTGGCTGATGATGTGGATCACAATTGCCGCAGCGCCGCTCGCCTTCTTCATGCGCAGCAATCCGCACATGCCGAGCAAGCTTCCTCCACCCAGCGAATAGGCTAGATTAGCCCTTCTTGAGGTGCCGACGACCGAGCAATTCGGCGATCTGGACCGCATTGAGCGCCGCGCCCTTCCTGAGGTTGTCAGACACGCACCACAGGTTGAGCCCGTTCTCCACGGTCGGATCGTCACGCACGCGGCTGATATAGGTCGCGCCATCGCCCACGCATTCGATCGGGGTGATGTAGCCACCGTCCTCGCGCTTATCGACCAGCATCACGCCCGGCGCTTCACGCAGGATCTCCTGCGCTTCGGCTGCTGAAAGTTCCTTTTCGAACTCGATGGATACCGCTTCGGAATGGCCGACGAAAACCGGCACGCGAACGCAAGTAGCGGTGAGCTTGATCTTCGGATCGAGGATCTTCTTGGTCTCGACCGTCATCTTCCATTCTTCCTTGGTATAGCCATCGTCGAGGAAGACATCGATATGCGGGATCAGGTTGAAGGCGATCTGCTTGGTGAACTTCTTCGCTTCCACCGGATCGCCGACGAAGATCGCGCGGCTCTGTTCGAACAGCTCGTCCATCCCGGCCTTGCCCGCGCCCGAAACCGACTGATAGGTCGATACGACCACGCGCTTGATCGTCGCGGCATCGTGGAGCGGCTTCAACGCCACCACCAGCTGCGCGGTCGAGCAGTTGGGATTGGCGATGATGTTCTTCTTCGAATAGCCGTCGATCGCATCCGGGTTCACCTCGGGCACGATCAACGGCACGTCGGGATCCATCCGCCAGTTCGAGCTGTTGTCGATCACCACGCAACCCTGCGCCGCAGCCTTGGGCGCATATTCCTTGGCCGGGCCGCCGCCTGCAGAGAACAGCGCGATATCGTAGCCGGTGAAGTCGAAATGTTCGATGTTCTTGCATTTGAGCATGCGGCCTGTGTCACCGAATTCCACTTCGGTCCCGGTGGAGCGCGACGAAGCGACCGCTGCGACTTCGTCACAGGGGAACTCGCGCTCGGCAAGGATCTGCATCATCTCGCGACCGACATTTCCGGTCGCGCCGACAACGGCAACACGATAGCCCATCAAACCAGCCTTTCTCACGGCGTCGGGGACGCCTCGGAGCCGGCCAGTTAGCCGCCCTGAGCCTTCAGCGCAACGTCATACGAAGCCGGCAAGGTAGAGCACCAGCATCACGGCTCCGCCAAGCGAACCGGCAAGCCCAACTATCGCAATCCAGCGGTCGCCAGCGCGGCAGTGGATCGCCAGCCCGTTCACCAGGGCGAATACCATGAGAAATACGAAACTCGCGGACTCAACGAGGCCCGAAATGGTCCCGAACAGAACAAAGATCGCCGCCACGCCCGAGATCACCAGCGTGCCAAACCAAGGGACGTCGCGCTCTCCGCGCCGGGCGAAAAGTTCAGGCAATTCCCCGTCTCGCGCAGCGCTTTCGGCAAGGCGCGCGGTCGCAAACACCGTGGCGTTGATCGCAGAGCTCGCAGAGAAAGTCGCGGCAATCGACACGGCGATGAAACCGAACGTGCCGAGCGCATCGCGGCCGGCAATTGCGAGTGCGATCTCCTCCTGCTCGACGATGGACTTTGCGCCCGCCAGCATCGTCGCCCCAAGCGCCACCAGCACATAGGTAGCCATGGTCACAAGGATGGCGGCAGGCATCGCAATATGGATCGTACGCGGTGCGTCGCGCATTTCCTCATAATCGTAACTCAGCAGCTGGAAGCCCTCATAAGCCATGAAGACCACGCCCATGCCGACCAATGCCGCACCCAGGCCCAGCGGCTGAGCGGTGTCGAGCACGAGCCTCTCCGGCGCCCAATGCCACAGGCCAAGCCCGGCAAGCCCCAACAGGATGACCAGCTTGCCCCACACTGCGACCTCTTCGAGCAAGGTAGCCTGCACCGCGCCTAGTAAATTGACCCCGGCCAGAACCACGATTGCCGCAATCGCCGCGAACAATGCCACCCATTGCGGCGCGCCGAAGGCATTGGCGGCATAGGCTCCGAAGGTCACGGCATAGACCGATACAGTCAGCGTATATCCGGCGATGAGTATCCACACGACCGCCAGTGCCAGCCGGTTCCAGCCGAGATAGCGCAGATAGGCATAGGAGCCGCCCGATTTGCCGATCTTTCGCGTCATGGCCGAATAGCTGTGACCCGAAGCAAGCGCGACGATCCCGCCGAGCAGGAAGCTCAACCAGGCCCATTCGCCCGCAACCGCGATCACCACTCCCAGCGTCGAGAAAATCCCGCCGCCGATCATACCCCCGACCGCCATGGCCCAGGCGCCTGCCGGGCCAAGTGCATGTCGATGTTCGTGGCTCTTTTGGCTCATGTCACTCCGGCGGCGTTACGCCATGTCGCTCAAGGAAATTGAAGATCGTGTTCCACAGATGCGGCGAAACCTGCTCACCCGCGACGCGGTGAGTGTAGCCGGGATAGAGCATCATTTCGAACGGCACATTGCTGCCTTGCAGCTTGGCAATCAGTTCCGACGAGTGCTCGAACACGACGTTATCATCCGCCATGCCGTGGATCAGCAGCAGAGGATCGCTCATCTTCGTCGCATCCTCCATCGCATTGGCCTTGGTATAGGCTTCCGGCACATATCTGGGATCGCCCATGAACCGCTCGGTATAGTGGGTGTCGTAGAGTTCCCACTTGGTCACTGGCGCGCCGGAAATCCCCGCTGCATAGGTGCCAGGCTCGGCCTGCAACCGCTTGAGCGTCATATAGCCGCCATAGGACCAGCCGTAGATCGCGATCTTGTCCGGATCGACGAAATCGAGCGTCTTGAGGAACTCGGTGCCCTTGGCTTGGTCCACAACTTCGACCCCGCCCATGGCATGGTAGAGCGGCTGCTCGAATTCGACCCCGCGATTGGCCGAGCCGCGATTGTCGAGCACGAACCAGATGTAGCCCTTATCGACCACCGCTTGCGCCAATGCGCCTTCCCATGCCCGGTCGACCATTTGAGGGCCCGGCCCGCCATAATGCATCACGAATACGGGGTATTTTTTGCCCGCTTCCATCTCGGGCTTGAGCATCATCCAGTGCAGCGGCGTGCCGTCATCTGCAGCAACCGTGCCGAACTCGGGCGCAGCATGGCCCGCGAGGAAAGGCGCATAGGGATGGTTAGCGTCCAGCGCGTTTTCCTCGACCCAAGCGATGCGGTTGCCTGCAGTATCGGCCAGATAGGTCTGTGCCGGTTGCACCGGCGAAGAACGCGTCACCAGCAGCGATTGCGCTTTCTTGTCCATGACCGAGGCATTGACATAGCCCGGCTCGGTTAGCCGCTGCCATTCACCGGGCTTGGCCAAGTCCAGCGCATAGACATGCCGTTCGAGCACGCCATCGGCATTGCCTTCGAAATAGACCCGGCCAAGCGCTTCATCGACCCCAGCGAGGCGGGTGATGACCCACTCCCCGCTGGTCAGCTGAGTCCATTCGCCATCCTTGAAGTGGTAGAGATGGCCGAAGCCGTCGCGCTCGCTCCACCAGATGAGCGAGCCATCCTCAAGGAAGCGATAGTCATTGCCGAGATTGATCCAGTAGTTCTCGCGCGCGGCATTCTCGGTAAACCACACCTCGCTCTCGCCGGTCTCCGGATCGACCCTGAGCATGTCCAGCACACTCTGCTCGCGGTTTTGCCGCTGGACATAGATCGCGCTGCCATCGGGCGCCCAATCGACCCGGGCAACATAGATGTCGGTGTCAGGCCCCAGATCGACCTTCACGCGATGCTTCCCGTCGGGATCCATCACATACAGCGCGACAATCGCATTGTCCGTGCCTGCCGCCGGATAGCGCTGTTCAAACACCTTGGTCCCCGTTGCGCCAATCGCGGCGCGGGTCACAATCCCGACCGGGCTTTCATCGGTCCGCTGGACCACGATCCGGCTTTCGTCCGGCGACCACCAGAAGCCGTCCATCCGCGCCATTTCCTCTTGCGCGACGAATTCGGCTTCACCCCAGCGGATTGTATCCGCTTCTCTGGGAGTGATGGGCTTGGCCTCATGCCCGATCTTGCCAACCCAAAGCTGGCGGTCGCGCACGAACGAGATGAAACTGCCCTCGCCGCTCAGCGTCGGGTTGAGCTCGGTTTCCTCAGTATCGGTGAGCCGCTGGACAGTGCCGTCGAGTCCCGCGAGGTAGAGGTCACCATCGAGCGGCACCAGAACCGACTTGCCGTCGCTGGCCCATTGATAGCTGATGATGCCGCGCAAATTGCCGACGCGCATCCGCTCGCGCTGCATCTTCTCGTCTTCGCTCAGCTCGCGGCCCGAACCGAGCTTCGCCGAATCGACCAGCATGGTCCACTCGCCGCTCTCGCGGTCGAATCCCCACAGATCGTAGCGGTCGCGCTCGTCCTCGCGGTTGCGCAGCAAGGTCAGGTAGCGCCCGTCGGGCGAAAGCTTGGGCTGGCGCGGGCTTGGCCCATCGAGCGACGGCGAAGCAAAGACGCGCTCGAATGTGAGCTGGGGCGCGTCGCTCATTGCAGCGTCCTCTGCGTGGATGGGAGTTGAAAGCGAAAGCAGGGCGGCGGCGGTTGAAAGAAGAAGGCTGCGCATGACAATGACGAATTTCCCGAATTGATTGCGACCAAAGAAAAAGGGCGCCTCGGCATATCGCCGAGACGCCCTTCGTCAAAACTTTTTAGGCGAACGCCTTAAGCGTCGGCCTTCACATTTTCGCGACGCTCGGCAATGCGAGCGCTCTTGCCGGTGCGGCCACGCAGGTAATAGAGCTTGGCGCGACGCACCACGCCGCGGCGAACCACGGTGATGCTGTCGACGATCGGCGAGTAGAGCGGGAACACGCGTTCCACGCCTTCGCCGAAGCTCATCTTGCGGACGGTGAAGTTCGAGCCCATGCCGCGGTTCGAGCGGGCAATTACAACACCTTCGTAATTCTGGATACGTTCGCGGTTGCCTTCGACAACCTTCACGCCAACGCGCACGGTGTCACCGGCACGGAATTCGGGAATGGCCTTGCCAGCCTTGGCAATTTCTTCCGCTTCGATCTGCTGGATCAGGTTCACTGGTCCAAGTCCTTCTTCTTTCGCCGCGCGCCAGAGGCAGGCTGGGCCCGAGCGCCACTATAGCGCTCCCAAAGGTCCGGCCTGCGTAACCGAGTATCGTCTTCGCTACGCGACTTGCGCCATGCAGCGATTTTCGCATGATCCCCTGATCGCAGCACTTCGGGGATCGTGCGCCCTTCCCATTCCTGAGGTCGGGTATATTGCGGATATTCCAGCAGCCCTTCCTCGAAGGACTCCTCGTGCCCGCTATCGGGCGCGCCCATTACGCCGGGAAGCAGGCGAATGCAAGCGTCAAGTATTGCGATGGCCGCCGTCTCTCCGCCCGAGAGAACGATGTCGGCGAGCGATATCTGCTCGATATCCGGCCGCGCTTCGAACAGCCGCTCATCAAAGCCCTCGAACCGGCCGCAAATGATGGTAGCACCGGGACCCGACGCGATCTCGCGAATGCGCTCCTGCGTAATCGGCTTTCCGCGCGGGGTCATGGCGAGGATCGGGATCGCTCCGCTCCTCGTTCGTGCTGAGCTCGTCGAAGTATGAACGGATTGCCGCGCAATCACACTATCCAGCGCCGCCGCCATCACATCGGCCTTCAGCACCATCCCTGCCCCGCCGCCCGCAGGTGTATCGTCAACTGTGCGGTGCTTGTCAGTCGCGAAATCGCGAGGGTTCACGGTCGCGCACGACCAGTCCCCGCGCTCGAGCGCTTTGCCCGCAAGCGACACGCCCAGCGGCCCTGGAAACATCTCCGGATAGAGCGTGAGGATAGTGGCGACGAACGTCATTCGACAAAATCCGCCGATATCACAAGCCTTTCACCATTCCATTCGGGCACGGCGGCCTCGATCATCGGCACCATGAAGGTCTTGGGGCCCTTCTCGGGCGCGGGGAGCTTCTCGATCTCGATGATGTCGGTGGCACCAAAATTGTGAACCGCAATCGTGCGCCCCACCGGTTCGCCTGCATCGGTGACCACCGGCAGGCCGATGATATCGGCGTGGTAAAACTCGCCTTCGTCCAGTGACGGGAGCTGGTCGCGCTCGACGGTAAGTGCAGTGCCGCGCAATTTCTCGGCATCGCCGCGCCCCGATACCTCGGCAAATCGGGCGATCGCACCACCCTTGTTGTCAGGGCGGATCTTCCTGAGGGTCAGCGTACCCCCATTGAAGCTGGTGAAACGGGAAAGCGCATCAGCGCCTTCTCCGAACAGCTTCAGGCGGACCTCGCCCGTCACACCGTGCGCGCCGGTGATGGCCGCAAGCGTGACGGGCTTGTCCGACATGGAAAGGCTTACTCGGCCTTTTCTTCGGCGGTTTCTTCAGCCGGAGCTTCTTCGGCTGCTGCTTCTTCGGCCGGAGCCTCTTCAGCGGCAGCTTCCTCAGCCGGGGCTTCCTCAGCGGCAACTTCTTCAGCCGGAGCTTCTTCAGCAGCGGCTTCTTCCGTCACGGCTTCGGCTTCAACGGCTTCAGCTTCTGCGGTTGCGGCGGCTTCTTCAGCCTCGGCCAGCTTGGCGGCCTTTTCCTCGGCGCGTTCCTTGGCGGCATCGCCCGGTTCGCCCTTCTTCGGGTTGTTGCGCGGCGCACGCTCGAGGATGCCAGCGGCATCGAGGAAGCGGTGGACGCGGTCGGTCGGCTGGGCGCCAACCGAAAGCCAGTGGCGCGCACGGTCTTCGTTGAGCTTCACACGCTCGCCGCTGTCCTTGGGCATCATCGGATTGTAGGTGCCGATCTGCTCCAGATACTTGCCGTCACGCGGGCTGCGCGTGTCCGACACGACGATGCGGTAGTAAGGGCGCTTCTTCGCGCCACCGCGCGAGAGACGGATTGCAACTGCCATTGTATATTACCTTTCCAGTCTAATTTCTTGAAATCACTTCTTGTTCAATAAATCGCGAATTTCGGGCGGGAGCGTGTCCGGATCGACCGTGGGCCCCTTCGGACCGCCCAGGCCGGGCATTCCTGCACCGGGGCCGCCGAGCCCGGGCATTGCCGTACCGAGACCGCCGCCACCGAACAGGGCGCCAAGGCCCTTGAGCCCGCCCATCTTCTTGATCTGTTTCATCGCGCGGGACATTTCCTGGTGCATCTTCAGCACCTTGTTCACTTCCTGCACTTCGGTTCCGCTGCCCGCCGCAACGCGCTTCTTGCGTTTGGCGTTCAGCAATTCGGGGCGCGCACGTTCCTTCGGTGTCATCGAGCCGATGATCGCATCCATATGGACCAGGACCTTGTCGTCCATGCCGCTTGCAGCGAGCGCGGCCTTGGCCTTCTTCATGCCCGGCATCATGCCCGCGAGCATGCCCAGTCCGCCCATGCTCTGCATCTGGCGCAGCTGGGTGCGAAGGTCGTTGAGGTCGAACTGGCCCTTTGCCATGCGCTTGGCGAGCGCTTCGGCATCCTCTTCCTTGATCGTAGCCGCAGCCTTCTCGACCAGGCTAACGACATCGCCCATGCCCAGGATCCGGCCCGCAACACGCTTCGGATCGAATGCCTCGATCGCGTCGAGCTTTTCGCCCGTGCCTGCGAACTTGATCGGCTTGCCGGTGACGTGCCGCATCGAAAGCGCTGCACCGCCGCGGGCATCGCCGTCCATGCGGGTCAGGACCACGCCGGTCAGCGGCACTTCGCCGCTGAAGCTTTGGGCCACGTTGACCGCGTCCTGGCCAGTGAGGCTGTCGACGACCAGCAGCACTTCCTTCGGCGCCGAAACGCCAGCGACTGCCTTCATTTCGGCCATCAGCGCTTCGTCGACATGCAATCGGCCTGCAGTGTCGAGCAGCAGGACATCTACCGCCTGGAGCCGTGCAGCTTCCATTGCGCGGCGGGCGATATCGACCGGCTGCTGGCCTGGCACGATCGGCAGCGTTGCGACTTCGACCTGCTCGCCCAGCACCTTGAGCTGTTCCTGCGCGGCGGGCCGCTGCACGTCGAGCGACGCCATCAGCGCCTTCTTGCCGTGCTTTTCCTTCAACAGCTTGCCGAGCTTGGCAGTGGTGGTGGTCTTGCCCGAGCCCTGAAGGCCGACCATCATGATCACGACCGGCGGCTTGGCGTCGAGTTGCAGGCCCTCCACCTCGGCACCGCCGAGCATCTCGACCAGTTCGTCATTGACGATCTTGACGACCTGCTGGCCCGGCGTGATCGAGCGCAACACGTCCTGGCCCACGGCCTTTTCGGTGACGTTGTCGATGAACCGTCGGGCAACCGGCAGGGCAACATCGGCTTCAAGCAGCGCAACGCGCACTTCGCGCATCGCATCGCGCACGTCCTGTTCGGACAGCGCGCCTCGCCCGCGCAAGCGGTCGAACACATTGCCAAGGCGATCTGACAGATTGTCAAACATGCCTGCCCGTCACTCCTTCCGCCGGCCAAAACCGGCTAAACGCGAAAAACGCCGGCGGACGAAACCTCGTCGGCCAGCGTGCGGAATTGTTTATCTGGTCGCTTCCCGAACCGAAAAAGTGGTGCCCACTTCTTCTGGGAAACTCCCGGATCGAAATCCGACTTTGTTCAGTCTCGAGTGGTGGAGCCTAGCGGGATCGAACCGCTGACCTCTACAATGCCATTGTAGCGCTCTCCCAGCTGAGCTAAGGCCCCGAGCACTCGATATATGCAGGCGTTCCAGCCTGCGGGAAGCGCCCTTTATAAAGCGCGCCTCCCTAATGCAACATCAAAATCAGTTACGACGATATCAGCTATCGTCTTCGTCGTCGTCGCCTGCACCCGTGCTCACGCCCAGGTCGTCGTCGCCGCCAAGGTCGACGTCATTGTCCGGCGAATCATCGTCTTCGTCGATGTTCTCCAGATCCTCCAGATCGTCGTCGCCGCCCAGATCGGCGTCGGCATCGGCTTCTTTCTTCTTCTCTTCTTCCTCGAACGGAATCGGCTGCTTCGGCTTCAGCACCGGCTCAGGATACCATTCTTCGCCACATTCGATGCAGGCGACGGGCTCGGACTTGCCCAGATCGTAGAAGCGTTCCCCGCATTTGGGGCAGGAACGCTTGGTGCCCCATTCTGGCTTTGCCATGATTTCGTATTCCTTCGGTCGGGCCCGGTTTGGACGGTCGCGGGCCACGCAAAAAATTCTCTTTCTTGATGGGTAGCAAATCAGCCCGAATCAAGAGCGCGGCGCGCCTTGCCATAGGGGCATGGCGCTGTCAAAAGCCGCGCACATTCATTCTGCTCCAGACTTACCGGATCAAAGCTTGACCAGCCATCGTTTCCAGCCTCAGGGCCCGCTCTCCGGCCGCTTGCGCGTGCCCGGCGACAAGTCGATCAGCCACCGCTCGATCATGTTCGGCGCACTTGCCGTGGGCGAGACTCGCGTGACGGGCCTGCTCGAAGGCGAAGACGTGATGGCCACCGCCGCGGCGATGCGCGCGATGGGTGCCACGATCACAAAGCAGGGCGACGAATGGCGCATCCACGGCGTTGGCGTGGGCGGATTGCTCCAGCCCACCGGCGCGCTCGACATGGGCAATAGCGGCACTTCGACCCGCCTGCTGATGGGCCTCGTGGCGAGCCATGGCATCACGGCGGCCTTCACCGGCGACGCCAGCCTGTCGAAGCGCCCGATGGGCCGGGTGATCGAGCCGCTGAGCCGGATGGGTGCGAGTTTCGAGGCGAGCCCGGGCGGAACCTTGCCGCTGCTGATGCGCGGAGCCCAGCCTGCAGTCCCGATCGAATATCGCCTGCCTGTCGCCAGCGCGCAGGTGAAAAGCGCGGTGCTGCTGGCGGGGCTCAACACGCCCGGAATCACCACCGTAATCGAACCCGTGCCGACCCGCGACCATTCCGAACGGATGCTACGCGGTTTCGGCGCGGAACTGGATGTCGAAGAGATCGGTGGCGAGCGCATTATTCGCATTCACGGCGAAGCGGAACTGAAGCCACAGCAGGTCGTGGTGCCAGGCGACCCCTCTTCGGCCGCCTTCTTCATCGTTGCCGCGCTGATCACTGAAGGCAGCGACCTTGTGATCGAAAACATCGGATTGAACCCGACCCGGGCCGGCCTGATCGAAGTGCTGCGCCAAATGGGCGGCAACATCGAGGAACTGGACCGGCGCGAAGTGGGCGGTGAGCCTGTGGCGGATCTTCGTGTGAAGCACTCAGCGCTAACGGGCATTGAAGTCGATCCGGCAATCACACCTTCGATGATCGACGAATTCCCCGTGTTGTTCGTGGCAGCCGCATTGGCAGAAGGGACGACCTTGACCAGTGGTCTCGACGAGCTGCGTGTGAAGGAATCCGATCGCCTCTCCGCCATGGCCGCTGCTCTCACGCTGGCCGGCGCAAGGGTCACGGAATGCGAGGATGGACTGGTTATCGAAGGCACCGGCGGCGAACCCTTGGCGGGCACTGGCGAAGAGCCTGTTACGACCCATCTCGATCACCGCATCGCGATGAGCATGGCTGTTGCCGGGCTGGCGAGCCGTGACGGGGTCGAGGTCGACGACACATCCCCCATCGCAACCAGTTTCCCCAATTTCATGGTGATGCTTGAGGGGGCGTCGCAATGATCATTGCAGTCGATGGCCCCACCGCCTCAGGCAAAGGCACGATCGCCAAGGCGCTTGCTGCGCATTTCGGCTTGCCGCATCTCGACACCGGCCTGCTCTACCGCGCGGTCGGCTACCAATGCGGCGAAAGCGGCGGCAATCCTGACGATCCCTCCGATGCCTTGGCCGCATGCGGCTTTCCCGACAGCCTGCTCGACAACCCCGAATTGCGTTCAGAAGCGACCGGCGGCTTCGCCAGCCGCGTCTCGACCCATCCTGAAGTGCGGAAGGCGCTTTACGAACGCCAGCGAGCATTCGCCACGCAGCCCGGCGGCGCAGTGCTTGACGGGCGCGACATCGGCACGGTGATCGCGCCTGAAGCCGAAGTGAAGCTGTTCGTCACCGCCAGCGTGCAGGAACGCGCTCGTCGGCGCTGGCTGGAGATGCAGGATCGGGAGATCGAATTACCGCTCTCCGCAATCGAGCGCGACATTATCGAGCGAGACGCACGCGACATCAATCGCAAAGACGCCCCGCTTCGTGCAGCGCCGGATGCGCTTGTAATCGACACCACCAGCATGGGCCGCGATCGAGCGATCGCAGCCGCTATCGAAGCGGTCGAGCAAGCGTTGGGGCGAAAAGCGTGAGCGAGGCGCACTATCGCAGGGGTCTCGTCGCTCTCACCCTGCTATGGGTCATCGCGCTGATTGCCTCTGGGTGGCAGCCCTACGATCGTGCAACCTGGTTGATGGAAGTCGCCCCTGCACTGATTGCCCTGCCGATCCTGTGGGCGAGCGCCCGACAATTGTCGCTCACCGGTCTGGCGCTCTCGTTGATCGCGCTCCACGGGCTCGTGCTGATGCTCGGCGGCGCCTACACCTATGCGCGGGTGCCGATCGGCTTCACCGTGCAGGAATGGTTCGACCTTGCCCGCAATCCCTATGACCGGTTCGGTCATCTGATGCAGGGCTTTGTGCCCGCGATTGTGCTGCGCGAACTGCTTGTCCGGATTGGCGGACTGAAGCGCGGCTGGTTGCTGGCCCTGCTCGTCATGGCTTGCTGCCTCGCCGTAAGCGCAAGTTACGAGCTGATCGAATTCGGCGCTGCAATGGCCCTGGGTCAAGGCGCCGACGAGTTCCTCGGCACTCAGGGAGACCCATGGGATACGCAGTGGGACATGCTGATGTGCCTCGTTGGGGCCGCGGCGGCGCTGGCTCTGCTCACCCGCATTCACAATCGCCAGATCGACCGGCTGGGATGCCCCGCCTGACACGACCGCGAGCTGGCCGCATTTCCCTTGCTTTTGCGCCTGCTTTCCCCTAGGCGCCCGCCCGTCCCGGACATCCCCGGATTGAAAGGACCTTCGCGACGGCGTCCGGCCACGCGGAGATGTCGGCCTCTTGCCCCGCCAGCCTGCGCAATGGTGCACAGGAAGCGGTAAAAGACCCCGGAAAAACCGGTGGCCGGTAGCAAACATGTGAACAGGATACCCTGAACTATGGCAACTTCTGCCAATCCCACTCGCGCCGATTTCGAGGCGCTGCTTAACGAACAGCTCGGCGGCGCCGGCGAAGAAGGCTTCGAAGGCCGCGTCGTCAAGGGCACCGTTACCGCCATCGAAAACGGCATGGCGATGATCGATGTTGGCCTGAAGAGCGAAGGCCGCATCCCCCTCAAGGAATTTGCACGCGGCGAAGACGAGCATGGCCTGACGGTCGGCTCGGAAGTCGAAGTGTTCGTGGATCGCGTCGAAAACGCTGACGGCGAAGCGATGCTGAGCCGCGACCGCGCCCGCCGCGAAGCCGCCTGGGACAAGCTGGAAAGCGAATTCGGCGAAGGCAAGCGCGTCGATGGCCGTATCTTCGGCCGCGTGAAGGGTGGCTTCACCGTCGATCTCGACGGCGCCGTGGCTTTCCTGCCCGGCTCGCAGGTCGACATCCGCCCTGTCCGCGACGTCACTCCGCTGATGGACGTGCCGCAGCCCTTTCAGATCCTCAAGATGGACCGTCGCCGCGGCAACATCGTCGTTTCGCGTCGCGCGGTGCTGGAAGAAACCCGCGCCGAACAGCGCAGCGAACTGATCGACAAGCTCACCGAAGGCCAGGTGATCGACGGCGTTGTGAAGAACATCACCGACTACGGTGCCTTCGTCGACCTCGGCGGCATCGACGGCCTGCTTCATGTCACCGACATGAGCTACAAGCGCGTCAACCACCCGAGCGAAGTCATCAATATTGGTGACGTCGTGACCGTGCAGATCGTTCGCATCAACGAAGATACGCAGCGCATTAGCCTGGGCATGAAGCAGCTCGAAAGCGATCCGTGGGATGGCGTGGCGGCGAAGTATCCGGTGGGCCTGAAGCTCAGCGGCACCGTCACCAACATCACCGAATACGGCGCATTCGTCGAACTCGAAGCGGGCATCGAAGGCCTGGTCCACGTGTCCGAAATGAGCTGGACCAAGAAGAACGTCCACCCGGGCAAGATCGTTTCGACCTCGCAGGAAGTCGAAGTGATGGTGCTGGAAGTCGACAGCGACAAGCGCCGCATTTCGCTCGGCCTCAAGCAGGCCCAGCGCAACCCGTGGGAAGAATTCGCCGAGAAGCACCCGGTTGGCAGCGAAGTCGAAGGCGAAGTCAAGAACGCCACCGAATTCGGCCTGTTCATCGGCCTCGATGGCGATGTGGATGGCATGGTCCACATGTCGGACATCGCTTGGGGCATCTCGGGCGAAGACGCGCTGGCGCTTCACCGCAAGGGTGAAATGGTCAAGGCTGTCGTGCTCGATGTCGACGTCGACAAGGAACGCATCAGCCTGGGCATGAAGCAGCTCGAAAAGGGCGCTCCTTCGGCTGCTGGCGCAGACTCGGGCTCGCTCCGCAAGAACCAGACCGTCACCGTCACCGTGCTCGAAGTGCGCGACGGCGGCCTTGAAGTCCAGGTTGGCGACGATGGCGCGACCGGCTTCATCAAGCGTTCGGACCTCGGCCGCGATCGCGACGAGCAGCGCCCTGACCGCTTCCAGGTTGGCTCGAAGGTCGACGCCATGGTGACCGGCTTCGACCGTTCGAAGAAGCCGAACTTCTCGATCAAGGCGCGTCAGATCGCTGAAGAGAAGGAAGCGGTGGCACAGTTCGGTTCGTCGGACTCGGGTGCATCGCTCGGCGACATCCTGGGCGAAGCGCTCAAGAAGAAGGATTGATTGCTTTGGGGGGCGTGGATCATCCGATCCACGCCTTCCGGCCTAACCGGCCGACGCGCAGTTGCGCTTTGACTGCCGTGGAAAGTGCGCGACCACCGAGCGACTAGCGAGGCGCAAGGGCGACCGCCCGCCCGCAGGCCCGCCAGGGCCGAGGAAAGCCAAGGCTGCGGAGGCAGCCGCCGGCGCTTGAGGCGCCATTGGGAACTCCGGGCCTTTCCTATTGGGCTTGCCGTCCCTAAGTTGGCTGAATGCTACAGATCTATCAGTTCCCCTGCCTGTCCGACAATTACGGATACCTCGTCCATGACCCTGCCAGCGGCGAGACCGCTGCAATCGATACTCCTGACGGCAACGAGTATTTGCGCCAGGCCGAGGCGAAGGGATGGCGGATCACCCAGATCTGGAACACGCATTGGCATCCCGACCATGCTGGCGGCAACGCGGCGATCGTCGAAGCGACCGGCGCCAAAATTATCGCGCCGCAAGAGGTCGAGCGAATCTCACCGATCGACCGTGTGGTGTCGCAAGACGACACGGTACAGCTGGGTGATTTCACCGCCAAAGTGATCGACGTGAGCGGCCACACCAATGGCCATATCGCCTACTACCTGCCCGCAGCCGGCGTCGCTTTCGTAGGCGATAGCGTGTTCGCCCTCGGCTGTGGCCGCATGTTCGAAGGTGAGCCCAAGCAGTTCTGGGGCAGCCTTGAACGGATCAAGGCGCTGCCGCCCGAAACCACGCTCTATTGCGCGCATGAATATACCCAGTCGAACGCCAAGTTCGCGCTGCATGCCGATCCTGAAAATGCCGCGCTGCAGGATTATGCGGCGGAGATCGACGCAAAGCGCGCGAAGGGCGAATGGACCGTGCCGATGGGGCTTGCGCGAGAACTCGCCACCAATCCCTTCCTGCGCGCCGACGATCCCGCCATGCAGGCCCGCTGGGGCGGATCCAGCGCAAGCGAGACCTTTGCAGCGCTTCGTGCAGCGAAGGACAATTTCTGAGATGGCGATCCGGGGGTATCACGCCCATATCTATTTCGATCCGGCGCAGCTGGATGCGGCCCGCGCCTTCGCACAAGCCGCGCACGAACGGTTCAAGGTACCGGTCGGGCATTTTCATACCGATCCGGTCGGCCCTCACCCGCGTGGCTCGTGCCAATTGTCGCTGCGGCCCGAACAATTCGCGCAGTTCGCTGCATGGGCCCCGGAAGCGAGAGGCGATTTGACGATCTTCGCTCACGGGCTGAGCGGCGACGATTGGGCCGACCACTCGCGTTACGTGATCTGGTTCGGCCAATCCGAAGATCTCGACCTTTCGGTTCTGTCCTGAAATGCAGGCACTGCGCGTCGAAAACCTGTCGGATGATTTGTCAGGCGTAAGCCTTGTCGACATGGCTGTGCCCGAGCGGGCGGAAGGCGAAGTGCTCATCCGCGTGCGCGCCGCTTCGCTCAACTTCCCCGACCTGCTGATGACGCAGGGCAAATACCAGTTCAAGCCCGAGCCGCCATTCACCAGCGGGCTCGAACTGGCAGGCGAAGTGGTCGAGGCCGATCCCGAGAGCGGCTTCAAGCCCGGCGACCAAGTAATCGGCGGCAACAAGACTGGGGCTTTCGCCGAAGTCATCAGCCTCCCCGCTCGTGCGCTGAGCCCTCTTCCCGCCGGCCTGAACTTTGCAGAAGGTGCATCGATGGGTGCGGCCTATGTCACGGCCTATACCGGCCTCGTCGAATTGTGCGGCTTGGCACCGGGCCAATGGGTGCTGGTCACAGGAGCGAGCGGCGGCGTGGGCCTCGCGGCAGCGGACCTTGCCCGGGCGCTGGGCGCGAAGGTGATTGCCGCAACCGGCGTCGATTCAAAACGCAGTCGGATCAAGGACCTCTGCCATCCCGATGCTGTTATCGTGAGCGAAGGCCGCTTCCGCGAGCAGGTGGCGGAAATCGCCAGCGGCAAATTGTGCGACATCGTGTTCGACCCGGTGGGCGGCGACGTGTTCGACGAATGCACGCGCTGCGTCGCTTTCGGCGGCAAGCTTGTGGTGGTGGGCTTCACCTCGGGCCGGATCGCAGAGATCGCGACCAACATTCCCCTGATCAAAGGCTTCTCGATCGTGGGCCTGCGCGCTGGCGAATATGCCCGTCATTTCCCCGCGCGAGGCGCCGCCATTCGTTCAGCCGTGGCCGAGCTCGCAGAGGCAGGCCGGATAAGCCCGGCCATCGATCGTGTCCTGCCACTTTCGCGCTGGCGCGAAGGCTTCGAGGCGATGGCCGATCGTGAACTGGTGGGCAAGGTGGTGTTCGAGCCGGGCAGTTAGCCCATCAACACGAAACCGAGGAAAGCCACCAAGCCAGCGGCACCACTTCCAATCGTCAGGCGCCGGTACGGCTTGACCTGAAGCCCCAATATCACGCCGCTTGCGACAAGAACGAAAAGCACGAACGCAAGGAATGTCGCGTAGACCTTGAAGATCGTGCTGCCCTTGGCTTTGTGCAGCTGCACCAGCCAGCGATGAAGCGACGCCTCCTTGATCGTGACTTCCACCATGCGCGGATCGTCCGTGGCCTTGACGCTCGCCTCGCTACGTGCACCCGTCCAAGAGAGAGAGAGATCAGCCCCTTCGCCGCTGACATTCGCCTCGCCGCTCGGCGCAGGAAGGCCGCGCTTTGCCAGTTCGGCAAGCGCGATGCCTTCGAGTTCGCGCTGATCCGCAGCAAGCGGCTGGTCGAGCACAACGCTAACCGTCTCTTCATGCCACTCCCCTTTGCTGCCCCATGTGTAGAGCGCCCCGGTCGCGAGAAACATGAGCATGGCGGGGAACATGAAACCGGCCAGGATAAGGTGTAGTTTGGTCAGGAAGATTCGATTCACGTGCTTGGAATCCTTGATTTCGTATTTGCGAGTGCCTCGCATTAGCGGGTTTTGAGTTCCTGCCAAGCCCCTTTCCCAAACAAAAAAGGCGGCCCGTAAGGACCGCCCCCCTTTGCCATTTCGGGACTGGCCCGATCAGATCGAGGCGATGACCTCGTCCGCAAGCTTGCGGTCGGCATCGGCACCATGCTTGTCGGCAATCAGCTTCCGCGCAGCACTTGCCGCAGCAGCGACTGCAGCCGCCTTGACCTGGTCGATCGCTTCGCGCTCGGCAGCGGAGATCTTGTCTTCCGCCATGCGCTTGCGGCGTTCGACCATCAGCTTGCTGTCTGCTTCGGCCTTTTCGAGGATCGCGTCCGCGTCACGCTGAGCGTTTTCCATCATGGCTTCCGCATGCTTTTCAGCTTCGGTCATCTTCGCGGTGTATTCGTCGCGCAGTGCTTCGGCTTGGGCGCGCAGTTCCTTGGCTTCGTCAAGCTGCTCGCGGATCGCCTGGATCTTGGCGTCGAGACCGCCGGTGATGAGGCCGGGTACCTTCTTCCACACGATGATGCCGATCAAGATCAGCATCGCCACCGAGACCCACTGGTAGTCTTGCAACCACAGTGCTTCGGGCCCGGCGTGACCGCCTTCTTCGGCAGCTCCGGCAAGGATCGAAAGGATGTCAGCCATGAGCCAGCGCCTCCTTCACGGCAGCCTTGGCTGCAGCAGCATCAACCTTGGCACCGGCGAGCCGGGCCACGATGTCCTGCGCCGCTTCGGCAGCAACAGTTTCGACTTCGGACATTGCCGCCGAACGCGCCTCGGCGATGCGGGTTTCGGCTTCGGCGAGCTTGGTGTCGAGCCGCTTCTGCGCTGCAGCCACCTTTTTCTCGGTTTTGGCCGCAGCATCCGCCTTGGCCTTGGCGATCACCGCCTGAGCCGTGGCATGGTTGGCGTTTTCACGCTGGCGCCAGACTTCTTCCTGCTCGTTCGCAGTGTCACGCGCAGCCTGTGCGGCCGCGAGATCGTCTGCGATCTGCTTGTCGCGCATCGCCACGGTATCCATCACCTTGGGCACCATTCCGCGCCCGATGACGAAAAAGGTGAAGCCGAAGAAAATCAGCAGCCAGAAGACCTGGCTGGCATAGGTATCGGCAAGCTGCGCTATCTGAGGCATGCGTCGGGTCCGAAGTTCAAATCAGCAAAGACATTGCCCGGCCGGCCTTTCGGCCGACCGGATAATGCAAAACGTCGTTAGGCGACGAAGATCAGGATCATCGCGACGACGAAGGCCAGCAGGCCCAGAAGTTCCGCTGCGGCGAAGCCGATGAACAGGCGGCCCTGCTGGCCGTCGGCTGCGCCCGGGTTGCGCAGTGCCGATTCAAGGAACGAACCGAACACGTTGCCCACGCCGATGGCGGCCATGCCGGCACCGATCGCTGCGAGGCCAGCACCGACGAGCTTGGCTGCTTCTGCTTCCATTTGAAAAACTCCTTTAGGTAGAAACTGTTGAATGAACGGATGAGATTAGTGAAGGTTCTCTGCGTCGTTGATGTAAAGCGACGTCAGCAGAGCAAAAACATAAGCCTGGATGCCTGCAACCAGGATCTCCAGCGCGCTGATCGCGACCATCAGCACCAGGCTGGGCACGCCGATGAAGCCGCCGAACATCGCGCCCGCATTGACGCTGTCGATCACGAAGCTGGCGAGCACCTTGAGGAGAACGTGGCCGGCCATCATCGCCACAAACAGTCGCAGCGCGAGGCTGAAGGGACGCACGAGGAACGAGATCAGCTCGATCACAGGGATCAGCCAGATCAGCCACAGCGGCGTACCGTGCGGCACGAACAGGCTGAAGAAATGCAGGCCATGCTTCCAGAAGCCGACTGCAAGGACGATCGAGAAGCTCAGGATCGCCAGTACGCCGGTAACGGTGAAGTGGCTGGTGAAAGTGAACGGGTGCAGGCCGAAAATGCCGATCGGCAGCAGGCCCAGCAGGTTCGCAAACAAGATGAACATGAACAGGCTGAAGATATAGGGCACATATTTGCGCCCTTCCTTGCCTACGTTCGCTTCGAGCATATCGTCGATGAAGCCGGTGAAGGTTTCCACCATCATCTGCCAGCGGCCGGGCACCAGTTGGCGCTTCATGCCACCGGCGACGAAAGCCCAAAGCAGCACCGTGGCAATCAGCATCCACAGCGCCGAGTTGGTGAAAGCGATGTTGTAACCGGCCAGTTCCCATCCGCCAGAGCCGAACATCGGCTCAATGGCGAATTGCTTCATCGGGTCGACCTTGCCTTCTGCGGCTGTCACGATCGTTCTTGTCCCTAACGCTCTAAACTCGACCCGCCGCTATTGATCCGCAGGCGGATCGTCCGGGCGCGTGTTGGCTGCACGAATGATGTTCCTGAAGGCGACGATGATCCCAAGGAACAACATCACCAACAGACCCCAGGGCGCTGTCCCGGCAAAGCGATCGATCACCCAGCCGATAACAAAGCCTCCGAAAATCCCGCCGATGAGGTCCGCAAGTGCCCGGTTGCCGCTGCGATAATTCGCATCAACGCCCTTCACTTGCGGCCGGTTGCGCTCTTCTTCACGCTCGCGTGCGGCCTTGAGCCGCTCTTCGAGCGCGTCGATACGCGCATCCTCAGCAATGGGTTCTCGTGCGGACTTATCGTCGCTCATGCCAGCCTCCATGTGGTGGAACGCGCAGCACGGGCAGATGTGCCCGCCGAGGGCGCCGCCCCCTTAGGCGGCGGCTATAGCCGAGTCAACCGGTGGATGGGGTGTATTCGGCGCAATTTGCCGCACTGCGGCAAACACTCGGTCAGGGGCAGCGAGAGTCCCGTTGCGGCGGGGCCGAGGTACGGGTTTCCCATGCGCCGCCGGGAGCCTGGTATTTTTCCCCGGGCACGGTTTTCATGATCAACTGGCAACCGGCGGAAAAGGCATATTCTTCAAGCGTTACATTGTTCTGCTGCGCCTGCTCGGCATAGACCGCTCGCCGCTTGATATTGATGTCATTGACGAGGCGACGAAGGTCCGCGTTTTCAGCAGTAACGATGCCGATATAGCCGTCCATCTTCTCGCCGATCTGGCCTGCGCTGCGGGCGGCGGCATAGGCCGGATCGCGCTGCGCAAGCACCGGCGAGGCGAATGCGCCCAAAGCCAGTGCAACAGCGGCGCCCGATAATGCAATGTTGCGCAATTTCATCATCTCACTCAGCCTTCCCATCAGAAGATATCCGCATTCTCTTCGATCGTCGCAGCCGCATCTTCGGCCAGGCGATAGATCACTTCCTGCCGGATATTGATGTTGAGCTCGATCACGATGGGCTTGTCGGGCGCAGCGACATTGATGCACCCGGCCAGCCCTGCGGCGATCAAACCCGCCATCCCGGCCCTCGCCCACCTGATGCCAATTTCGTGCCCGTCTTGCATGGCACAGGCTTTGGCATTGCCGGAAGGCTTGGTCAATTTGCGTAGAGTCATGGCTTGGGCTCGCTTTCCTGGCGCTGAATGGCCGGTTCATCGGAATTTTCATTTTCTGGCGGGGATGCAGGTTCCTCGGTCCCGCGCGCGGGCGCAAACCGCCCGTCTGCCACACTGAGCAGGCCAAGGTCGCGCGGATCGCGGATGAATGCGGGGTCGTACATGCCGTGCAGGCTGGTCAGCAGTTCGTAGAATGCGGCGCGGATATTGACGTTGAAGCGGATCGGCAGCTTGGCGATCTGCTTCGTCACGAAATTGCTGCTCGCGCCCTCGCCCTGCCGGATGCCGTCGAACAGCAGCTTGGTCACGATCTCGCCGGTCAGCGGCCCATTCATCTCGACCATCATCTGGTTGAAATCGAGCGAGCGCAGCGACTGGAAGGCGAAATTGGCAATCGCCCCCATGTCTTCATAGGTCAGGTCACCCACGTAAGAGAGATTGCCGCCGGGCGGTCGCGAAATCAGCAACCCGTTCTTGATCTCTCCATTGCCCATCTCGTCGAACACAAGCGGTACCGTACCGTCGAAAGTGCCGGTAGCGTTGATATTGCCCAGCTCCATCGCAGCCACGAATTGAGCGGCATCAGCACCCATTATTTCGATCACGTAGCTGCGTTCCTCACTGACCGCGAGGTTGAGCTCGGTGGGGCGCAGCTCCATCGTCCCGCCGAAGAAAGGCCAGCGCCCACCCTTGATCGAGACATGGGTGGCGTCTCGCAATGCAAAATCGAAAGTGCCATCGAACACTTCGACCCCGGGATTGATCGAACCGATGGAAAGCCGCTGCGTACCGTCCGTTGTAAGGTTCAGCAGGTCGACGAAGGTGACGGTGCCCTTCACCTGGCTAACCGGGCCGAAGGCCGCGGCGAAATCGAAGTCATCGCTGGAAAAGGCGCCGCTGCTCGTGATGTTCTGCGCATCCCAATCGATGCGACCACTGCCGGTAATGGTGCCATCGGCGAGCGCGATCACACCGCTGGCAAGAATTGTCAGATCGTCCGGCTGGAGCGCATCGTCGAAGACCAGCCCCGGCACCTCGAGATCGGCGTAGCCTCTCTCTGTCCCAAGATCGTGGCGGAGAGAAAATTCGGTGACCACCCTATCGCTCTCCGGGTTGCGCAAGACGGCCGCAGCGGTGATCGCGTCGCCTTCAAGCCGCAGCTTCGCATCGCGCGCGCGCAAGGGATAGAAGCGCGGATCCTTCCCGCTTTCCGGCCGGTCGCGCAGTTCGAAGCTGGCATCTCCCAGCTCGAGCACGCCATCGGCATATTGCCAGCCGGATTGGCCCGACATGATGTCGAGCGGAACTGCGGCCAACCCGCCTTCGATGCCGCTTACGGTGCCGCCGATGCTTTCGCCTAGGACGCCGGTGATCTCTCGCATCGCGAGACGACTGGTCGCTCCGGCTGGTCCGAGCGTGACTTCCACCCGATTGGCGAGCAGCCCATCTTCCGTCGTGAAGTGGATCTCGCCGCTGGCGATCTTGGCCGAGCTATCGCCAAGCATGCCGGCAAGTTCGAACCCGTCGCTGCGCACCGCAATGACCGTATTGGCTGGCCCGCTCGTCAGGATCGCTGGTCGGCCTGCTGGGCAAATCGACAATCCGTTCCGGTCGAGCGAAAGGTTGGCCAGATTGAGCCGGGCAAAGCGAAATTCGGTGCATTGCGGCCAGAGCGCCACTCCGCGTCTCGCCGACCAGTGCCCTGCAAGCGGCACTTCCAGTTCTTCGACGCGCCCGCCGGGAATGGCGCCGCTCGCTACCACCTTGCCTGCAATACCCCAGTTCCCGCCCTGCCCCTGCGCCAGCACCAGTTGCGGCACCGCTATGCTGCTGTCGTCGCTGCCATAACGCGCCATTTGCAGCCGCAGCGCAGTGGAGCCGCGCGGCGTTCGCTCCATCCGCCCGACAATCTGCGGCAGGCCGTCCCCGCCGGTCGCGAAATTGCCCGCCAGTCGCATGCCGTCATCAGTGCGTGTTGTGAGTTGCGCCTGCGAGAGCGCCAGCAGGCTGGTACCAGCTCGATCGCGCAGCCGGGCAGTCGGCACCACCAGCGAATAGCCATCGTCGCTGCTGCGGAACGTCACTTCGGCCGAGAACTGGCTGCCCGGCATGGCAGTGCGGAGCCCATCCTCGAGCTGCGCCAGCAAGGGCGCCGCCAGCGTACCTTCGCCAGCTTGGCGAACTTCCGTAAGCGCAGTTTCGGTGTCAGCTCCCAAACTCAATTCGCGCCCATCGAGCTTGGCATCAAGGCCAACCCGACCGTCCTCTGCCCGAAACCGCAGCGCGCCTTCTGCCGCCAATGACTCCAAGTGCAAGCTCGGATGCCTCACTTCATTGGCAGACAGGTCGTAGCGCGCATTGGCGATCCCTTTGCGCCAATCGAATTTGGCCGAACCGCGAACGCTGTCGATAGCTGCGCCATAGGCAGCCCAAGCATCGCCAGAGATTCTTGCGTTGCCACTCAGTCCGGCCAGATCGCGATCGGCCGTGAGTTCGGTTGCAAGGTCAAGCGTTGCGAGGCCGAAATCTCCCTCGGTGCAGGAAATTTCCTGCAAGCGCATCGGACCCTCGAATCCCGGTTGCCCCTTCGAGACCGAAATCTGGCCTCCAAGGAGAGCACCCTTGAGCCCACAATCTCCAGCGGCGAGCGCCGGCGCCGCAACCGCAATGCGCCCTTTGAAACCATCGTTGAGCGGGCCAGACCCGTCCGCACTTGCGCCAATCGCTCCATAGTCCGTCAAAAGGCGCGCGCGCGCATCGACGAGGTTCAATTTCCAGTCCGGAAGCTCAAAAGGCTGCTCGCTTTCCTGCTCAAGCAGCGGATCGAGCGCGCCGAGGCGCAACTTGCCGTCGCGATAGGTAGCGCGCAGCCGGGGCCGCACCACGGTAACCGAGCCAATCCCGGCGCCCCACCAGCGCACGATCGGCACCAGCTCGATCCGCTCCACCGACAGGTCGGGCCGCGCCGGGTCACCGATCACGACATTGGTCAGAACTTGCTTCGTCGGTCCGATCGATTCGATGTCGTAGGTCGCCTCGATTCCCAGCTGATGCAGCTGCGAAGCGATCAGATTGTCGGCAATTTTTTCGCGCGAGCGCCAGGCCACGATGCTGGTGGCAACAATGACGACAAGCAGTACGAGCAGCACCCGCCATCGCCTGCGGCGCGGCCAGTACCGGCGCGTTGTCGGGGCCTGTTCGGGAGGATCTTCGGCGTCCGCCATCAGGGCACACTCTTGCGCGTTTCGCCTTGCGAAGGCAATGCTGTCATCATTGGGTCGTAGCGGAGACATTCTTGCCGCAAGCTGAAGAAAATTCGAAGAAAGATTCGCCGGATCACGCGGGTGCGGGGCATCGCGCGAGGCTGCGCGAGCGGCTGCTCAACGGTGGGGCCGAAGCGCTGGCCGATTACGAAGTGCTCGAATATTTGCTGTTCGCCGCCATCCGGCAGGGTGATACCAAGCCGGTCGCCAAGGCTCTTATCAAGCGCTTCGGATCGCTCGCTGGTGTGCTCAACGCCGACCCGGGCGCGCTGCAGCGGGTCGAAGGGATCGGGCTGACCAGTGCAGCCGCGCTCAAGACCGTGGCGCTGGCGGCGCGGCGCATGGCGCGCAGCGAAGTGCGCGACAAGCCGGTGCTGGGCAGTTGGCAGGCTCTGCTCGACTATCTCGCGATCGACATGGCCCACCTTACGGTCGAACGCGTGCGCGTGCTCTATCTCGACACGCGCAACCGGCTGATCGACGATCACCATGTGGGCGACGGCTCGATCGACGAAGCCGCGATCCACCCGCGCGAAGTGATCCGCCGCGCACTCGATATCGGCGCCAGCGCGCTCATCCTGGTCCACAACCACCCGAGCGGTTGCCCCGAGCCAAGCCGGGCCGACATCCAGATCACCAATCGCATCGCCGAGGCCGGCCGCCTTTTGGGCGTTACAGTGCACGATCATGTGATCATCGGCCGGGAAGGCCATGTCTCGCTGCGCTCGAAAGGGCTGATCTAATCCGCGCGACGCGCCAGGGGTTGATCTGGTCGGGCAGCGCGCCTAGCCGCCCCACAAGCCTGTCCTGACCTTGCGAATCCGGAGTTGTCCATGGTCCCCCGTTATGCCCGCCCCGCGATGACTGCGATCTGGGAGCCGGAAGCGCGCTATCGCATCTGGTTCGAGATCGAAGCGCATGCGACACAGAAGCTGGCCGAGCTGGGCGTGGTCCCAATGAGCGGCGCAAAGGCGCTATGGGACTGGTGGGCGACCAACCCCGCGATCGACGTCGCGGCGATCGACGCCAAGGAAGCCGTGCTCAAGCATGACGTGATCGCCTTCCTCGACTGGGTGGCCGAACAGGTCGGCCCGGAAGCGCGCTTCATGCATCAGGGCATGACCAGCAGCGACGTGCTCGACACCACTCTGGCGGTGCAATTGGAGCGCGCGACCGACATCCTGCTTGCCGACATGGACGATCTGCTGGCCGCGATCCGGCGCCGCGCCGAAGAGCACAAATACACGCCCACTATCGGGCGAAGCCACGGCATCCATGCCGAACCGACCACTTTCGGCCTCAAGCTGGCGCAGGCCTATGCCGAATTCGACCGTTGCCGTGCGCGGCTGGTCGCTGCGCGGGCGGAGATAGCCACCTGCGCCATTTCGGGTGCGGTCGGCACCTTCGCCAATATCGATCCCGCGGTAGAAGAATATGTCGCCGCGCAGCTCGGGCTCGCAGTCGAGCCGGTCAGCACGCAGGTGATCCCGCGCGATCGCCACGCAATGTATTTCTCGACGCTGGCAGTGATCGCCAGCTCGATCGAGCGGCTTGCGGTCGAAATCCGCCACCTGCAACGCACCGAGGTGCTGGAGGCCGAGGAATATTTCTCGCCGGGGCAGAAGGGGTCGTCGGCCATGCCGCACAAGCGCAACCCGATCCTCACCGAGAATTTGACGGGCCAGGCCCGCATGATCCGCGCCTATGCGATGCCCGCGCTCGAAAACGTGGCGCTGTGGCATGAACGCGATATCTCGCACTCTTCGGTCGAGCGCTTCATCGGGCCCGACGCAACGATCACGCTCGACTTCGCGCTCGCCCGGCTCACCGGCGTGGTCGACAAGCTGCTGGTCTATCCCGAGCGGATGCAGAAGAACCTCGATCGGATGGGCGGCCTCGTCCATTCGCAGCGTGTGCTGCTGGCGCTGACCCAGGCAGGGATCACCCGCGACAATGCCTATCGCCTGGTCCAGCGCAACGCCATGAAGGTGTGGGAATCGGATGGTGCACTGTCGCTGCTCGACCTGCTCAAGGCCGATGAGGAAGTCGCCGCCGGGCTTTCTCCCGAAGAGCTGGAAGAGAAGTTCGACCTCGCTTACCACTTCAAGCAGGTCGATACGATTTTCGCGCGGGTCTTTGGCTAGACTCGCCCGCCAAATGCCTTAGTCTCGGACCCGGGCGTAACCAACCGAGGGGAAAAGAACATGCAGATCCTGCGCACGGTCATCTGGGTACTGATCCTGTTCGGATTGCTGGTGTTTTCCTTCTTCAACTGGGACCCGGTTGAAGTGATCCTATGGGACAATCTGGTGCTCGAAACCAAGGTTCCGGTGCTGGTGATTGTCGCTTTCCTGCTCG
Organism: Altererythrobacter sp. Z27; assembly: GCF_052683155.1. Lineage (NCBI taxonomy): Bacteria > Pseudomonadati > Pseudomonadota > Alphaproteobacteria > Sphingomonadales > Erythrobacteraceae > Altererythrobacter > Altererythrobacter sp. Z27. The sequence goes on from NZ_JBQYMC010000001.1 coordinate 951,233, forward strand.
GCCTCTTGCCCATGTGGCTCTACCACCGCGGCGCCAAGTGGAACCTCAACCGGCGGATCACCTCGCTTGAAAATGCCGTTCGCTCGAACGCATTGAGCGGCCGGCACCAGCCCACGGCATCGCCAAGCCCTGTGGCAGGCGACAGCCTTTCACCATCTTCTGACGAGCAACCATGACAAACCCCGTTTACCTCGCGCTCGATGTACCGAAGATCGACGCAGCCAAGGCGCTGCTGAACAAGGTCAAATCGCATATCGGCGGGGTCAAGCTGGGGCTCGAATTCTTTTGCGCGCACGGCCATGCCGGGGTCCATGAGATCGCACATATGGGCCTGCCGATCTTCCTCGACCTGAAGCTGCATGACATCCCCAACACCGTGGCGGGCGCCATGCAGGCGATCCATGTGCTAGAACCGGCCATCGTGACGATCCATGCCAGCGGCGGGCGCGCCATGATGGAAGACGCCAAGGCCGCCGCGGCCGACGGATGCAAGGTCGTGGCCGTTACCATGCTCACCAGCCTTGACGAGCGAGACATGGCGCGCACCGGCATCGGCGGCAGCGCGCATGACCAGGTGATGCGCCTTGCCGAGCTCGCGCATGACGCGGGGCTCGACGGAATCGTGTGCTCGGGCCATGAAGTGAAGGCAGTCCACAAGCAGTGGAAGGACGGCTTCTTCGTGGTTCCCGGCCTGCGCCCCGGCGGCAAGGCAACTGGCGACCAGAAGCGCGTCGTCACCCCGCGCCAGGCACGTGACGACGGCGCCAGCGTGCTGGTTATCGGCCGACCGATCAGCCGCGCAGACGATCCGCTCACTGCTGCCCGCGCGATCGAGGCGACGCTCTAGTTCAGCCATGAGTGTCCAGATCAAGATTTGCGGGCTGTCGACGCCCGAGACGGTGGATGCCGCTATCGCTGCGGGCGCCACGCATTTCGGCCTCGTCCATTACGAACCGAGCCCGCGCCATGTTTCGCTCGAACAGGCTGCTGCTTTGCGCGCGCATGCCGCTGGTCGCGCCAAGGCAGTGCTGCTGCTGGTCAATGCGGATCCGCAGCTGACCGCGCGGGCGATCGGAACGGTCAGGCCGGATATCGTCCAGTTCCACGGCGGCGAAACACCGGAATGGTGCGCGCTTGTCCGCGAGAAGGCCCGGATCAAGGTATGGAAGGCGCTCGGCATGCGGGACGTCGGAACGCTGGAACACAGCGCCGACTTTATCGGCAAGGTTGACCGCTTGCTGTTCGATTCGCCCGCGAAGGCGCTGCCCGGCGGTACGGGCGAAACCTTTGCCTGGGGCCTGCTGCATGGGCACAGGCACGTGATCGACTGGGGCCTTGCTGGCGGACTTAGCCCTGCCAATGTCGCCGAAGCGATCAGGCAGACCGGCGCTCCGCTGGTCGATACCTCATCGGGCGTCGAAAGCGCTCCCGGCATCAAAGATGCGGGCTTGATTCGCGCCTTCTGCGAAGCGGCCACCAGCGCCTGAATCGAAAAGGGCGGCCCGACCGGACCGCCCTTCCCTTTTTTGTCTTACGAAGCGATCAGAAGGTCACGCCAAGGCCGACTGCGGCGGTGTTCAGGTCAACGAAGTCGCTGAAGAAGTGCCGGTATTCGGCCTTCAGGTAGACCTTGTCATTGATCTTGTGCTGGTAGCCGCCGCCAAGGTGAGGCACGTCTTCGCCTTCACCGAAGCTGTAGCCGGCGGTCGCGAAAAGCTTGCCGCTCTGGCCGATCTTCGCGCCCAGGCGTGCGGTGGTGCCGAAATAGACGTTCGCACCATCGGTCAGGATCTTGTCGGCCGAACCTTCGACGCCGAAGAAAACGCTGCCGGTTTCGCTGTCGCCAAGGTCGAAATCATAACCTGCCGCGATGCCGGCCACTGCTTCTTCATGGCCCTGCGCCCAGGCGATGCCGCCGCGAGCTTCGACGCGTGCTTCGTTGGCCGAGGCGGGAGCGGCAAAAGCGAGAGAGGTGGCGACCGCCGCAGCGGCGAAAATGGTCTTGTTCATTATTGTCATTCCTCAGTGGTCGCGGATGTCATTATCCGTCGATCCGAGGCCGCGTTTGGGCACGCCCGCCTGAACAGACAATTTGCCGTCGACTAATGATGTATTCATGTCGCGTAACATCGTTGCGCGTCGACCAACAGCATATGCAAGCCGCTAGACAACCAATCGCCCCTCTGCCAATCGCTTGCCGCGATGAACCAGCCCAATTCTTTCCGCACAATGCCTGACGAGCGCGGGCACTTTGGCCAATTCGGCGGGCGCTATGTCGCCGAAACGCTGATGCCGCTGATCCTCGACCTCGAGCGCGAGTACCGCAAGGCGCAGCAGGATCCGGCGTTCCAGGCCGAGTTCGACGATTTGCTCGAACATTATATCGGCCGCCCCAGCCCGCTCTATTTCGCCCCGCGGCTCACCGAAGAGCTTGGCGGAGCGCAGGTCTGGTTCAAGCGCGACGAGCTCAATCACACCGGCGCGCACAAGATCAACAATTGCGTGGGCCAGATCCTGCTCGCGATGCGCATGGGCAAGACGCGCATCATCGCCGAGACCGGCGCGGGCCAGCACGGGGTCGCCACCGCGACCGTCTGCGCGCGCTTCGGCCTGCCTTGCGTGATCTACATGGGCGCGACCGACGTGGCGCGGCAGGCGCCCAATGTGTTCCGCATGAAGCTGCTCGGCGCGGAGGTTGTGCCCGTCACCGCCGGTGCGGCAACGCTCAAGGACGCAATGAACGAGGCCCTGCGCGACTGGGTCGCGAATGTGCATGACACCTTCTACATCATCGGCACCGCTGCCGGGCCGCACCCCTATCCGGAGCTGGTCCGCAATTTCCAAAGCGTGATCGGCAAGGAAGCGCGCGCGCAAATGCTCAGCCGGACGGGGCGCCTGCCTGACCTGCTGGTGGCAGCAATCGGCGGCGGATCGAATGCGCTCGGCCTGTTCCACCCCTTCCTCGACGATCCCGATGTGAAGATGCTGGGCGTGGAGGCGGCGGGCTATGGCCTCGATGGCGACCAGCATGCGGCCAGCTTGCTCGGCGGCTCACCCGGCATTCTTCACGGCAACAAGACCTACCTGCTACAGGACGAGGACGGCCAGATCACCGAAGGCCATTCGATCAGCGCGGGGCTCGACTATCCCGGCATCGGGCCCGAACATGCCTGGCTGAAGGAAAGCGGCCGCGTCGAATATACCGCCGTGACCGACGACGAAGCGCTCGACGCCTTCCAGCTCCTGTGCCGCACCGAGGGCATCATCCCTGCGCTCGAACCGAGCCACGCCATCGCGGCGGTGGCGAAGCGCGCGACGGAAATGCCCAAGGATTCGATCATCCTCGCCAACCTCTGCGGGCGCGGCGACAAGGACATCTTCACCGTGGCGGAGAAGCTGGGAGTGGAGATGTGACGAAAGAGCGCGCCAGAAAACGAAAGCGCGAGCGGCTTTTGAGCGACCATAAAGGGGCAAGAACTCCGAGCTGGGGCCCGGCAGTGCTTACCTTCGGTTTTATGATTGTTTTCATGGGAATTTGGCGGCTCATCCAAAAGGGTGAGGATTTCGCCTGGACTGATGCACTGTTTGTTGCCTCGTTCGCTATAGTGATGGCGTTGCTTGTCTACTTTCGACCGCGGTTGTTTCAATGACCCGCCTCTCCTCCGCTTTCACTAAAGTCCACCCAGCTCTCGTCTGCTTCATCACCGCGGGCGATGGCGACACGGCGGCCAATCTCGATGCGCTGGTCGCGGGCGGCGCTGACGTGATCGAGCTGGGCATGCCCTTCACCGACCCAATGGCAGACGGCCCCGCGATCCAGGAGGCGAATCTGCGCTCTCTGGGAGCGGGCACAAAGACTGCCGACGTGCTCCTGATCGCCAGTGATTTCCGTGCACGGCATCCCGATGTTCCGCTGGTGCTGATGGGCTATGCCAACCCCATGGTGCGTCGCGGGCCGGAATGGTTCGCCAGCTCCGCCAGCAAGGCTGGCGTCGACGGCGTAATCTGTGTCGATATCCCGCCGGAGGAAGATGCCGAGCTGGGCCCCTACCTGCGCGGCGCAGGGATCGCGCCAATCCGCCTTGCCACTCCCACCACCGATGCCGCGCGGCTTCCCGCCGTGCTCGAAGGATCGGGCGGCTTTCTCTATTACGTCTCGGTCGCCGGGATCACCGGCAAGCAGCAGGCTGCGATCGAATCGATCGAAGCCAATGTCGCCCGCATCAAGCAATCGACCAACCTGCCCGTCGCAGTCGGCTTCGGCGTGCGCACGCCCGAACAGGCAGGTGCGATCGCCAGGGTAGCGGACGGCGTTGTGGTCGGCTCGGCCCTGGTCGAACTGGTCGGCGAATATGGCAATGCGGCCCCGGCCAAGCTAAGGGAGCTGACTTCGGCTCTCGCCCAGGCGGTTCGCTCCGCTCGCTAGGAAGACAGAAATGAACTGGTTCACACGCGTCCGCAAATCCTTCGGCTTCGGCGATAAGCGCACGACCGAGAAGGACCTCTGGGTCAAATGCCCATCGTGCTCCGAAATGCTGTTCCAGCAGGAATACCAGGAGAATTTGTCGGTCTGCCCGCGCTGCGACCACCACGGCCGCATTGGCGCCGACGAGCGGCTGGCGCTGCTGCTTGACGCAGGATTCGAGATGCTTGCCCAGCCACAGGTCGAGGAAGACCCGCTCAAGTTCAAGGATAGCAAGAAATATACCGACCGGCTAAAGCAGGCGCGCGCCAAGAGCCCGCATGCAGACGCTTTCAGCGTCGGCTCGGGCACGATTGACGGGCGTGCAGCCGTGGTCGGCGTGCAGGATTTCGGCTTCATGGGCGGTTCGATGGGCATGGCGGTCGGCGCTGCCTTCGTGGAAGGCGCGCAAAAGGCGCTCGAACGCAAGGCCGCTTACATCGTCGTGACCGCGGCTGGCGGCGCACGCATGCAGGAAGGCATCCTCAGTCTGATGCAGATGCCGAAGGCGACTGTGATGACGCGCCGCCTGAAGGAAGCGGGCCTGCCCTATATCGTGGTGCTGACCGACCCGACCACCGGCGGCGTCACTGCCAGCTATGCCATGCTGGGCGACGTCCACATCGCCGAACCGGGCGCACTGATCGGCTTTGCCGGCCAGCGCGTGATCCAGGACACGATCCGCGAAAAGCTGCCCGAAGGGTTCCAGCGCGCCGAATATCTGCACGAGCATGGCATGGTCGACATGGTGGTGCACCGCGCCAACCTGAAGGAAACGCTGGCGACGCTGCTCGGATACCTCCAGCCGCGCAAGGCGGCGTAAGCAGGCATCATGCGCGACTTCGGGCGCTCGGACGACCCGCGCGTCCAGGCGCAACTCGACCGGCTTGGCCAGCTCAGCGTGCCCCAAGGGCGGCTGGGACTGGACACGATCACAGCCTTGCTGGCTCGCCTCGGCGATCCGCATCTGCGCCTGCCGCCGGTGTTCCATGTGGCCGGGACCAACGGCAAAGGCTCGACCTGCGCCTTCCTGCGCGCGATGCTGGAGGCCGAGGGCTACAAAGTTCACGTCACCACCAGCCCGCATCTGGTGCGCTACAATGAGCGCATCCGGCTTGCAGGCGAGCTGATTTCGGACGAGGCGCTTGCGGATCTGCTGGCCGAAGTGCTGGACGCAGGCGACGGCCTCAAGCCCAGCTTTTTCGAAGTGACCATTGCCGCGGCATTTCTGGCCTTCAGCCGCACACCTGCTGACGCCTGCGTGGTTGAAGTTGGCATGGGCGGCAGGTTCGATGCGACCAATGTGCTGACGCCTGACGTGCTCGCCGCCTGCGGAATCGCGGCGCTTGGGCTCGACCACGAACGCTTCCTGCTCGCGCCTGAGGAAGGTGTGCCGACCAAGCCGATGGAGCGCATCGCGTTCGAGAAGGGGGGGATTGCGAAGCGGGGCGTGCCGCTGGTGTCGCAGTACTTCAACTATGACCAACCATGCATCACCGGAGCCATCGAAAATGTCGCCGAGAAAGTAGGTGCACCATTTTTCACATTGGGCGGCATACGTGGGTGGTTTTGCGGTCAGGCAAACGGCAAACTCGCATACTATGACTGGCAAAGCGAAGATGGCCGACGCGTGGATTTTGCGCTGCCGATGCCAAGCATGCCGGGCCGGCATCAGATCGAAAATGCGGGCCTTGCAATCGCCATGTTACGCCACCAGCGCAAGATCAAAGTATCGATGGATGCCGTCGCGCGAGGTCTCGAAGAAGCGAAATGGCCTGCACGCCTGCAACGCCTGTCCGATGGCCCGCTGACCGAAGGCCGCGAAGTGTGGCTCGACGGCGGGCACAATCCCAGCGCAGGTGAAGCCCTTGCCCGCCATTTTGCTGGCAAGAACGTCCATCTCGTCATCGGCATGATCGAAGGCAAGGACCCGGCTGGCTTTATGGCGGTGCTTGGCGAGATACCCTTGAGCATCATTGCCGTGCCCGTGCCAGCACATGAGTGGTGCCCTGCTGACGCGTTCGGACCGCGTGCAATCGCGGCGCCCGATGTCCCTGCTGCTCTCGCCGCTCTACCTGACGACGGTTTGCCGGTGCTGATCGCCGGTTCGCTCTATCTCGCAGGCGAAGTGCTGCGGCTCAACAACGAATTGCCCGACTAGGCGCTATTCCGCGGTCGCGATTGCAGGATCCGGCGTCACCACGCCCGACGACTTGCCAGCGCGCCGCTCGCGCCACCACTCGCACAACACCAGCACCACTGCGCCCAGCCCGATGACGGTCGTCAGCACGAAGACGTCGAAGAAGCCCTGCTTCTCGATCATTTCACCCAGCGCGCCGCGCCCCAGCGTGCCAACCAGCAAGGTAAGCGACGAGAGCAACGCATATTGCACCGCGCTGAATTGCTTCGACACGATCGAACTCATCCATGCGATATAGGCCGCACCGGCGATGCCGATGGCGAGATTCTCGAAGCCGATGGTGATAGTCAGCTTAGCCAGCTTGGCGCTGCCGATTGCGGGGATCTGCTCGATCAGCCAGGTGAACCCGACCGCATCACTAAAAGCCTGCATATTGTGACCGCCCACCGCCAGATCGGCATAAAGCAGGTTCGTGAGCGCAGCGAGCAAGCCGCCGATCACCAGCGTGAGCATCCGGCCCAGCGCCGTCAGCATCCATCCGCCCAGCGCCAACCCAAGAATGATCGCGCCGACGCCGAAGAATTTGGACGCAAAGGCGACTTCGTCATTCGTGTACTGCAATTCGCCAAGGTAGAATGGATAGGCGAACGTGCCCCAGATTGCGTCGCAGATCCGGTAAGTCAGCACCACCGCCAGGATCAGCACCAGCGACCAGCCCATACGCCCGACAAATTCGACCAGCGGCAGCACCAGCGCGCGATAGAGGTAGTCGAGCGCAAAGGCCCCACCCGCAGCGGGCGCGGCATCTTCCGCCAGCAAATTGCGCCCCTGCTTCTTCTGCGAAGCAAGCCAGCCCGCGATCAGCGCAGGCAGGATGATCGTGGCCACGATGATCCACGGGCCGAAATTGAGCGTGAACTCGGTTGGATTGGGCCGGTCCTCAGGCGCGTTGGCCAGCGACATGACCATGAAGGTCAGCACCACGCCGATCGCGCCGGCCCACAGCAGCCCCACGACCGCCAGCGCACGGTTGCGCACATGCGGAACCAGCTCGCCCGCCCGGCGCATCTCGCGTACCTGCGCATCGCTGGCCGCGCTGGTCTGCGTATGGTCGCCCTCCGCATTGGGAGCGAAAAGGCCGAAGGCGCCGGTGGCGAGCAGGATCGCCCCCATCATCATGTAGGTTTCGGGCCAGCCGATACGCGCGGCGATGACCAGGCCCAGCGCACCCCCGACCAGCGAGGAGAAGCGGTATCCCATCTGGTAAATGGTCGAGAGGATATCGAGTGTCGCTTCCTCGTCCGCCACGTCGATGCGCCAGGCGTTGATCGCGATGTCCTGCGTCGCGCTGGCGAAGGCGCCAATCCCCGCCAGCAGCGAGAACATGCCAAGTTCCGACTTGGGATCGAGCAGGCTCAGGGTCACGAGGATCGTACCGAGCAGCACCTGCATCGGCACGATCCATTGCTTGCGCTTGCCAAGCTTGCGCAGCAGCGGGAGGTCGACCTTGTCGATCAGCGGCGACCACAGGAACTGGAAAGCATAGGCGAGCCCGATGAGCGAGAAGATGCCCATCGTCTCCAGCTCGACTTCGGCCTCGGTCAGCCATGCGAACAGCGTGCCCAGGAACAATGCGAATGGCAGGCCGCTGGCGAATCCGAAGATCAGCATGAAGCCCGTCTTGCGGTTGGTCAGCGCCAATCCGAGCGTCCGCCACGACGATTTCTTCTTTGCCGCAGCAGTTTGAGCCATTCCGTAGCGTCCTTCCTAAGATCGCAAATTTCTGCGACACTAGCCGCCGGATGAGGAGATAGGAACGCCCCGATGACCGCGGTCGACACGAAATCACCACCTTTGCGCCCCACGGCAGGCCAACTGGCCCTGGCCCGCGCGATCGAGCGCGGCGAACAGCGCAGCGAAAGCGGGATCACTCGCATACCCGCCAGCCTCTACACCGATCCCGAACACTTCGCGCGCGAGAAGGCGGCGCTGTTCGACCGGATGCCGCAGGTGCTGTGCCCCTCGGCGGTATTGCCTGAGCCCGGCATGGCGCTGCCGCATGACGCCACCGGGCGCCCGCTGCTCATCACCCGCGATGCCGACGGCAAGGCACACGTCTTCCTCAACGTCTGCAAGCATCGCGGCACGCGACTGGTCGAAGGTCAGGACGTGCAATGCGCCAAACGGCTCGTCTGCCCCTATCATGCGTGGACCTACAAGCTCGACGGCAAGCTGCTCGCCCTGCCTCGCCCCGAGACCTTCCCCGGGATGGACAAGGCCGACTATGGTCTGGTTGAGCTGCCCAGTTGCGAAGCGGGCGGGCTGATCTGGTTCGCACCGGTGGAAGGCGCCGACTTCACTCACGCGCGCCAGCTGGGCGAGGATTTCGACGCCTTCGCGATGCGCGACCTGCACCTGTTCCGCCGCAAGACCCATTCGGTGAAGGGCAATTGGAAGCTGATCATGGACGCTTTCCTTGAAAGTTACCACGTCACCAGGCTCCACGCGAAGACGATCGGGCCATTCTTCAAGGACGGAGTGACCAGCGGCGACCAGATCGGCCCGCACCAGCGCGCGGCGGTGGGCAGGCTCGAGGAAATGGAGGGTGTCGACCTCAACGACATGGCCGCGCTCAGGCGCGTCGTGACTTTCGCCTACCAGTTGCTGCCCGCCACGATCATCATACCCAGCCCCGATTACGTCAATGTGATGGTGCTGATGCCGCAATCGGTCGACCATACGCTGGTCGAAGACTTCATGCTGATCCCCGAACCGCCAGCGACCGAGAAGGCTCGCGACCATTGGGAACGCAGCTGGGCGCTTCTCGACGGCGGGGTCTTCGCGAGCGAAGATTTCCGCGCCGCAGAATTGGGCCAGCAGGGCCTCTCGACCGGCGCTGTCGAGCATTTGACGCTCGGAACGCTGGAGGGCGGCATCCATCGCTTCGACCGGATCGTCGAAGAAGCGTTGCGCGGGGTCAATTGAACGCCTACTCGGCAGGGCATGAGGTCCGAACCGCGCCCTGAGGGCGAACGCATTGCCAAGCTGCTCGCACGCGCGGGGATTGCCAGCCGGCGCGAAGTTGAACGCATGATCGCTGATCGCCGCATCGCGATCGGCGGGCTGATTGTCGAGACTCCCGCCACGATCCTGAAGGATCTCACCGGCGTGACGGTCGACGGCAAGCCGGTCGCCAAGCCTGAACCCACGCGGCTTTACGCTTTCAACAAGCCGACCGGGCTGATCACCGCCGAAAGCGACCCCAAGGGTCGCCCCACGATTTACACGGCGCTGCGCAATGCGCTTCCCAAGAAGACGCCGCGGCTGATGCCAATCGGGCGGCTCGACCTCAATACCGAGGGCCTGTTGCTGCTGACCAATGACGGCGAGCTCAAGCGCCAGATGGAGCTACCTTCCAGCGGCATCCCGCGCACCTATCGCGCGCGGACCTTCGGCGACATCACGCAGGAGCAGCTCGAAGATTTGATCGACGGGATCACCATCGACGGAATCCATTACGGCAGTATCGACGCCAATCTGGAACGGCGAACGGGGCGCAACCAGTGGATCGAAGTGACCATTACCGAAGGCAAGAACCGCGAGGTTCGGCGCGTGCTCGAACATCTCGGCCTGCAAGTCAGCCGCCTGATCCGCACAGCCTATGGTCCGTTCGAGCTCGATGATTTGCCGCGCGGCATGGCGCGCGAGATCCGCACCGACGAGTTGGGCCGCTTCCGCAGCTGGCTCAAGCGCGCAGGTGGCAAGAATTGAGGATCATCGCGGGCGATTGGCGCGGGCGTAAGCTGGCCGCGCCCAAGGGCGATGCCACGCGCCCGACGGGTGACCGCACGCGCGAAACGCTGTTCAGCATGCTCACCAGCCGCCTTGGCACTTTCGAGGGGCTCAAGGTGGCGGACCTTTTCGCCGGCTCGGGCGCATTGGGGCTCGAAGCACTGTCGCGCGGCGCGGCGTATTGCCTCTTCGTCGAACAGGACAAGGCCGCAATCGATGCCATCCGCGCCAATATCCAGGCGCTCGGCGCGCGCGAACGCAGCGCAGTTCAGCACGGCTCGGTCCTGTCGCTCGGCCCTGCCAAGGAACCCTACGACCTGATCCTGCTCGACCCGCCCTATGACACGGGCGCCGGGGCCGTGGCGCTCGACCGGATGCTGCGGCTCGGCTGGATCGGCCCGGCAACTTGGATCGCGGTCGAGACCGGCGCGAAGGAATCGGTCGAAGTCAAAGGCATGTCGCTCGATGCCGAGCGCAAGGTCGGCAAGGCAAAGCTTTCCCTGTTGACCCTGCTCGCCTGAGGCTTGCGGCAGAGGGAATCGTTCCCTATCCGTTCACCAAGCCCATGTCCGATCAGAACCCCCTTCCCGCCTCCACTGGCGATGCTTCCGTCCCGCCCTATACCGCGCGGCTGAACCCGCCGCAGCGCGAAGCTGTGCTGACCACCGAAGGGCCGGTGCTGATGCTGGCGGGTGCAGGTACCGGCAAGACGGCGGCGCTTACCGCGCGGCTGGCGCATCTTGTGGCGACCGGGCGTGCATGGCCCAGCCAGATTCTCTGCGTGACCTTCACCAACCGCGCCGCGCGCGAAATGCGCGAGCGGGTCGCCGGGCATCTGGGCGATGTGGCCGAAGGCATGCAGTGGCTCGGCACTTTCCATTCGATCTGCGCCAAGATGCTGCGCCGCCATGCCGAGCTGGTGGGGCTGCAGCAGAATTACACGATCATCGACACTGACGACCAGTTGCGCCTGCTCAAGCAGCTGATCACGGAGAACGACCTCGACGAGAAGCGCTGTCCCGCACGCCAACTCGCCGGGCTGATCGATCGCTGGAAGAACCGCGGGCTCAACCCGGAAGATCTCGATGCGGCCGAGAACGAATCCTATGCCAATGGCCGCGGCCAGCAATTCTACCGGCTCTACCAGGAGCGGCTGAAGGCATTGAACGCCTGCGACTTCGGCGACCTGATGCTGCACATGCTCAACATCTTCCGGCGCCATCGCGAGGTGCTGGAGGATTACCAGCGCCGCTTCAAATACATCCTGGTCGACGAATATCAGGACACCAACGCCGTGCAGTACCTTTGGCTGAGGTTGCTGGCTCAGGCGCACAAGAACATCTGCGTGGTGGGCGATGACGACCAGTCGATCTATTCGTGGCGCGGGGCGGAAGTCGCCAACATCCTCAAGTTCGAGAAGGATTTCCCCGGCGCGAAAGTGGTGAAGCTGGAGCAGAACTATCGCTCCACCCCGCACATCCTTGGCGCAGCATCGGGGCTGATCCGCGCAAATAGCGAGCGGCACGAGAAAACGCTGTGGACCGAAGTGAACCACGGCGAGAAGCTCCGGGTGATCGGCGTGTGGGACGGGCCGGAGGAAGCGCGCCGGGTGGGCGAGGAGATCGAGCGGCTCGAACGCGAAGGCGCCCGGTTGGACCAGGTCGCCATACTGGTGCGCGCGCAATACCAGACGCGCGAGTTCGAAGACCGCTTCATCCAGATCGGTCTTGGCTACCGCATCGTCGGCGGCTTCCGTTTCTACGAACGCGCCGAAATCCGCGATGCGCTCGCCTATCTGCGGGTGATCGCCCAGCCGCAGGACGATCTGGCCTTCGAACGCATCTACAACCAGCCCAAGCGAGGGCTCGGCGCGAAGACGCTCGAAAAGATGCACCAGCACGCGCGGCGCACCGGCATGCCGCTGGCCGCTGCATCGCTGCAGCTGGCAGACAGCGACGAATTGCCCGCGCGCGCCGCTGCCACGATCGGCGCGCTGCTGCGCCAGTTCCTCCACTGGCGCGAGCAGGCCGAGCAGGTAACTCCGGCTGACCTGTTGCGCATGATGCTCGACGAAACCGGCTACAGCGAGATGCTCCAGAAAGAGCGCACCGCCGAGGCTGCCGGGCGGCTCGAAAACCTGTCCGAACTCGCGCGCGCGATGGAGGAATACGAAACGCTGGGCGATTTCCTCGAGCATGTTTCGCTGGTGATGGACAATGACGCGGCCGACGATGGCGAGAAGGTCACCATCATGACCATGCATGCCGCCAAGGGGCTCGAATTCGACCATGTCTTCCTGCCCGGCTGGGAAGAAGGCGTGTTCCCCTCTCAGCGCGCGCTCGACGAAGGCGGGCTCGCCAGCCTCGAGGAAGAGCGCCGCCTGGCCTATGTCGCGATCACGCGCGCGCGGCGGCGCTGCACGATCCTACACGCGGCCAATCGCCGCATCTACGGCCAATGGACCAGCAGCATTCCCAGCCGCTTCATCGAGGAACTGCCGGCCGAACATATCGACCAGCACACCACGCTGACCGGCGGCGCTTCGCTGTGGCGCGCCAACTGGACCGAGAGCGAGGACCCCTTCGCGCATGTCAGCCGCGACCGGCCCGAGCGATCCTCGCATCGCGGCCCGGGCTGGCAGCGCGCGCTTTCGACCGGATACGAGACCAAGCAAGTGCGGGTCCGCGAGAACACGAGGAGCGCGGCCAGCTTCGCCGCCAAGCCGCGCAGCGACATCGCCATCGGCGCGCGCGTGTTCCATGAGAAATTCGGCTATGGCACGGTGACGGACCAGGAAGGCAACAAGCTGGAGATCGAGTTCGAGCATTCGGGCACGAAGCGGGTGATCGACAGCTTCGTGAGCCTGGCGGACTGACTGGGGCAAGCTTCAGGTCGCGATTCAGGCCTCGTCATTACCGCGCGCCGGGTCCCCGGCCCATGCGACACATGCGACACTGTCTTAAAGAAGAAAACTCCCGGCTCGTCATTGCGAGCGTAGCCAATCAATCCATACAAACGCTAGCCAAGGTGGTTTGCCACGTCGGCTGCGCCTCCTCGTAATGACGATACGAACGATGGAGCGTTGGGGTGATGCGACGATGGCAAAGAGCTCCATGCCCTTGCCAGAACGCAGCCATGTAGGAAAATCGGAATGGCTAGAATGACCCCAGCGCTCGTCATTCCCGCGAACGCGGGAATCCACGAAGGGTAAGCGACGGTAGGCTTATGGATTCCCGCGTTCGCGGGAATGACGATGGGAGAGGTTTCTCACAGATGTCCGCTAACGACCCAATTGCGGACATTGTTCGACGACGGTTTTCCACCTAGATTGAAACCCATGTCGCAATCGACCGCTTCACTGAAAATGCTAGCCTTCGGCATCATTGCCATCTCAGCAGTGTTTTCCGGCGACGCTTCATTGCCCATTCGCCTTATTTGGTGGACCATTGCTGGTTACTGCGGGGTGCGATACATTTTGATTGCTGGGAAGCGCCGAACATGCGGACACGGTATGGTATCGCAGTCTGGACCATTCTGGTATCCATGGATCATCGATCCTTGTCCTAAATGTGGCGCGGCAAGTTTCGGCAAGTAACGCGAGGCTGCAAGGTTCGGCGTCCGCTTTCCACCCAAAAGTAGACAAATTGCCAGCCGCCACGCAGGCACCCTGGCACCCGCACGTTCGGCTCATCGGTAATCCTGGAGGCGCTTGGGATCGGCGCGCGCACCAGCCCCTAACCAGGCCGGCTGGCAGCGCGGCTCAGCCTACCCCGATTTCGAGGAAGCCCGGCTTCGGGCCGTTCCATTCGCCTGCGGGGATCGGCTCGTCGTCCTCGTCACGCTGGCGACGCGGGCGCTCCGCGCGTTCGGGTTTCGCTTCCCTTTCGCGGCGCGGCTTCCTGGGGCGCTCTTCGCGCGGTGCCTCGTCACGACGGCGCGACTGCCGTTCTGGCTTCTCTTCCGGTTGCGGTTCGGGCTTCGCTTCTTCGGCAGGCTTTTCGACCAGTTCGACCCGCACGTCCTTCTTCCCGAACACCGGAACCTCGGCCTTGGTCAGCTTCTCGATATTGGCGATCGCTTCGGCATCGTCCTCGCCCACCAGAGTGAAGGCGCGGCCCTTGGCCCCGGCGCGGCCGGTGCGGCCGATGCGGTGGACATAATCGTCCGGATGCCACGGCGTGTCGAAGTTGAAGACGTGGCTCACGCCCTTGATGTCGAGCCCGCGTGCGGCAACGTCGGATGCCACCAGGATGTTGATCTCGCCCTTCTTGAACCGGTCGAGTTCCTTGAGGCGCGAATTCTGGTCCATGTCGCCATGGATTTCGCCGCTGGCGAAGCCGTGCCGCCGCAAGCTCTGGTTGAGCTCGCGCACGGTCGTCTTGCGATTGGCGAAGATGATCGCGGTCTCGACCAGATCGTGCTGCAGCAGCCAGCGCAGCGTTTCGCGCTTCTGACGATTCCTGGTGGGGACCTTGAAAGCGGTGATATTCTCGTTGGTGCTCGCCGCGCGGGTCACCTCGATCCGTTTGGGATTGCTGAGGAACTTCTTTGCCAGCTTCTCGATCGGCGGCGGCATGGTGGCGCTGAACAGCAGCGTCTGGCGCGTTTCGGGCAGCTTCGAGCAGATGAATTCGATGTCGGGGATGAAGCCCATGTCGAGCATGCGGTCGGCTTCGTCGATCACCAGCAATTCGCAGCCGTTGAGCAGGATCTTGCCGCGTTCGAACAGGTCCATCAGCCGCCCGGGGGTAGCGATCAAAACGTCGACCCCTTCGTCGAGCGCCTTCACCTGGTCGCCCATCTGCACGCCGCCGATCAGCAGCGCCATCTTGAGGTCGTGGTTCTTGCCGTATTTCTCGAAATTCTCGGCCACCTGCGCCGCGAGTTCGCGCGTCGGCTCAAGGATGAGCGAGCGCGGCATCAGCGCGCGGCGGCGGCCGTTGGCCAGCACGTCGATCATCGGCAGCACAAAGCTTGCGGTTTTCCCCGTGCCGGTCTGCGCGATGCCGATGAGGTCTTTCATCATCAGCACGGCAGGAATCGCCTCCGCCTGGATCGGCGTAGGCTCGCTATAGCCCGCGGTTTCGACCGCTTTGAGCAATTCGGGGGACAGGCCGAGATCGGCGAAGGTCATGCGTGGTTCGGTTTCCGGGTAAGGGGCGCTTGGATGCGCCGAAAATTGTGCAACCGCGAAGAAACTCCACGGCCAACGCCGCGCCAATTGCCGAAAACCCTCTCAAAGTCAAGAAAACGCCGCCTGCGCGCACGCGTGGCGCGCCTGTGCGATCACTCTTGCGATCACTCGTAAACCGGCACCAGTTCGCGCAGCCGGTTGAGCTCGCAATTCGCCCCTGCCCGCGACTGCAGCTTGTCACGGTCGATGCAGAGCTTCCCGTCGCGGTTCCGCTCGAGGTAGAAGCCCGAGTAGAAGTCCTTCGACCGGCAGGATTTTTCAAGCCGCGCGCTCACCATCCGATGGTCTCGCATGAACAGCACCAGCCGGTCTCCGCTGCCCGTCTGCACACCGGCGATCTCGTCGATCGACACGCATTTGCCGATCTTGCGCTCTTCATAGCGTGTGGGGCGCTGCACCTGGGCGAATTCGGCCATCAAATTCTGCCGCTCGGCTGCGCTGCGTGGCGCGATCCTGACCGTGACCCGGCGCTCGATCCGGACCTGGTAGGAAATCTGCGGCGGAAGCGGCGCGGATGCATCGAGCAATTCGCGAAAGGTGCTGCCCGGCGCTTGCGGCGCGTCAGGCACGCCCGCTGGGAGCGCTCCAAGCGGCAGCAAAAGCGCAAAGGGCGCAAGATAGGCAAATATGCTGGGCATGTCGTTTCGAACGTGCCGACATTGCCGGCAAACTTCCCTGACCCCTTTTGTCACCTCGTCATGCCGCTCTAGCATGGCGGCTTGAACGGAGGCTTAATCCGTTTTGGCGGCAGCACAAGCGCTGGCCATGGCCCACGGCTCTGTGGCATAGGCGCGCCATGTCAACGCTTTCCGACTTTGCACACCGCGCTACAGAACTGCTTGGACCTCGCGGGTTTACCTGCGATCCCGACCTGCTCGAACCGTGGCTGACCGACTGGCGCGGGCGCTATCACGGGCAGGCGCTGGGCCTTGCATCGCCCGCGACGCGCGAGGAAGTGGCCGCTTTCGTGAAGCTTTGTTCCGAATTCGACGTGCCGATCGTCCCGCAAGGCGGGAACAGCGGCATGTCGGGCGGCGCCACGCCCGACGAGAGCGGGAAATCGGTGCTGCTGTCGCTGCGGCGCATGGACCATATCCGCAGCCTCAACCCCGCTTCGCGCCAAGCGGTGTGCGAAGCCGGAGTGATCCTGCAGACGCTGCACGAAGCGGCGGACAAGCACGGCCTGCGCTTTCCGCTGACGCTCGGCGGCAAGGGTTCCGCGACCATCGGCGGCCTCATTTCCACCAATGCCGGGGGCACGCAGGTGCTGCGCCACGGGACTATGCGCGCGCAGGTGCTGGGTATCGAGGCAGTGCTGGCCGACGGACAGATTTTCGACGGGCTGACCGCGCTGAAGAAGGACAATCGCGGATTCGACCTCAAGCAATTGCTGATCGGGTCCGAAGGCACGCTGGGGATCGTGACCGCGGCCAATTTGCGCCTGCTGCCCGCGATCGGCGATCGCATGGTCGCATGGTGCGGCGTTGCTTCGATCGGCGATGCGCGGAAGCTGCTGCTGCATTTCGAGCAGGCGCTGCCCGACGAGCTCGAAGGCTTCGAAGTGGTCCCTGCGCATTGCCTCGACGCGGTGCTGGCGCATCTGCCCGGCGCGCGCGCTCCGCTGGCCGAACGCTATCCCTGGCATGCGCTGGTCGAACTCGCGACAACGCCCGCCGAAGCCGCCGCGCTGCGAGACAAGGCCGAAGCAGCGCTGGCCGAAGCGATGGAAGCGGGCATATTGCTCGACGCGACTATCGCCACCAATGAGACGCAGGCCGACCAGTTCTGGCTGCTGCGCGATTCGATCGCTCCGGCCGAACGCGCGATCGGGCCCGCGATGCAGCACGATATCTCGGTGCCGGTCGAACGCATGCCCGATTTCATCGAAGCGGCGATCCCCGATGTCGAGGAACGCTTCCCCGGAGTTACCGGCGTCGCCTTCGGCCATCTGGGCGATGGCAATGTCCACTTCCACGTGCTCGCGCCAAGCGGCGCAACGCGCGGCGAATGGGAAGAAAGCCAGGGCAAGGCCGTCAGCCGCCATGTGCACGATCTCGTCGCGGAATGGGGCGGCTCGCTCAGCGCGGAGCACGGTATCGGCCAGATGAAGCGCGACGAATTGGGCCGACTGGGCGACCCGGTGGCGCTGTCGCTGATGCGCAGCGTGAAGCAGGCGCTCGACCCCAAAGGGCTGCTCAACCCGGGCAAACTCGTCCCGCTTGCCTAGCAAGCCGCTAGCGCCTAAAGCGCCTTCGTCCGGCCCGCTGGCTGTCCAGCGCGGCCGTTTTTTGAGTTTATAGCCACCTATTTCGGAGAGTTTCCATGGCAAGCGCGCCGCAGCCCCGTCTGCCCCTGTTTTTCAACGATTTGATGCCGCTCAACAGCCGCGATCACAAGAACTGGAAGAGCACCCAGTTCACCAATCTCGACTTCCTCGGCAAGACCCACGCCGTCCCGGTGACCGTGGACGAATTCGTCGACGCGCAGCGCCACTTCCCGATCGTGTTTAGCTCGGGCGACAACCCCGTCCCGCTGGCGCTGATGGGCCTCAACGAAGGCGTGAACAGCTTCGTCGATGACGCAGGCATGGTCACCGAAAACGTCTACATGCCGGCCTATGTCCGCCGCTATCCATTCATGCTTGCGCGGCTCAACCCCGACAGCGACGAACTGTCGCTCTGCTTCGATCCGAGCGCGGGCGTGATCGGCGATTTCCCAGAGGGCAACGCTCTCTTCGAAGGCGAAGGCGAACCCAGCGAGTTCACCAAGGGGGTGCTCGATTTCTGCCAGAAGTTCGAGGAATCGGGTGCACGCACCAAGGCGTTCATGGACGAAGTGGTCGAGCTCGACCTGTTGATGGAAGGCGAAATCGCCATCACCATGCAGGACAACCCCGACAAGCCCTTCATCTATCGCGGCTTCAAGATGATCGACGAGACCAAGCTGCGCGAATTGCCGATTGAATCGGTCGAAGGGCTGCACCGGAGCGGCATGATGATGCTGCTGCACGCGCACCTGTTCTCGATGAATTTGATGCGCGTGATTTTCGGGCGCCAGTCGCAGCAGGGCAAGGTCCCGGCCCAGCAGGCGGACGCCTGAGCAGACAGGTCGGCGAACCCCGAAATTCGCCGCGAAAGGCAGGGGGCTTGAAACAGCCCCCGCCAACCACTAGATTTTCAGTATTCGGGCACGGTTTCCCTCATAGCCTGCCCGGATGTTACGTCCCTCCGGGGGCGTATCCTCCCTGAACCTTGGCCACCTCGTGCGTTACGTACGAGGTGGTTTTTTATGGTCCGGGCGTTACTCGGCGGCCTGCCTGAACGATGCCTCGCCCGCCATCCGCGCAACCGCGGCACCCATTTCGCGAACGAATCCGGCGACCAGCCGCGCGAGCGGCAGCATTCGCGCCGTGGGCTCCGCCAATTGCGCATCGAGATAGATCGAACGGCAAACTTCGAGCTGAACCGCATGCAGCCCATTCGCAGGCGCGCCATGCGTATCGAGCACGAAACCCCCGGCATAGGGTCGATTGTGAGCGACCACCCTGCCCTTTGTCTCCAGATATCGATAACCCTGGCTCACCAATCCCGCATCGCATGATGTGCCGAACCGGTCACCCAACACGAAATGCGGTGGCTCGGGCTGGCCGGGCGAACGGCGCAAGGGCGGCATCGAATGCATGTCTATCAGCAGGGCCGCGCCCCATTCGTCGCGAATCCGCGCCAGTTCGCGCGCGGTCGCGGCATGATAGGGCCGATGGATTCCCTCGATCCGCTGTTCCAGATCCTCGCGACCGATCTGGCCCCGCCAGATCTCTCCGAAGCCAGCCAGGCGGCGCGGGATCAGGCCCAGCCCGCTGCGCGCGCGGCGGTTGGCCTGCGAATGCCGAACCGGATGCGGTCGCTGGCCTATGATCATGTCCCAGTCGATATCGTCGCGCGCTCGGTTGAGGTCGAGCATGGCACGCGGCGCATGGGCAACGATAAGGGAGGCACCGGTTTGCCGCGCCACTTCCTGCGCGACCAAGTCGATCATCCGGTCTTCCAGCCTGAGGCAGGCGTAGTCCGCGTCGCGCATCTCGGCCAACAGCGCAGAGGGATACTCGCGCCCCGCATGCGGCACGGTGATCAGGACCGGTATCGGTGAAGATGCAGGCGACAGCAGGGTAAACGCCGGTCGCTGGTCGAGCCCCGCGATGAAACCGCCGCTCTCTTCCCGCATATCCGCTGATTCGTGCCCCTCTGGCGCCATGGTTCCAGTGCTGCCCTTTCGCGCCGCGCCTGTCAAAGCGATCCCGCCTGAAAGGAATGCTCCGCACACTGTCTCAATTCCGGGCACCCCCGCCGACGAGTAAGATTTCTTAAGCGGTGATCGGTATGACGCCTGCATGACTGTTGCATCCACCTTGCGGATTCTCCTTGCCGAGGATGAGGAAGCCATGCGTGTCTATCTGGAACGCGCCCTCACCAATGCCGGCTATGAAGTGGTCGCGGTCGATCGCGGTACCGCAGCTGTGCCACTGCTGGATGAACAGCATTTCGACCTGCTGCTGTCCGACATCGTCATGCCGGAAATGGACGGGATCGAACTGGCGCAGCGTTGTGCCGAGGTTTCTCCTCGCACCAAAGTGATGTTCATCACCGGCTTTGCGGCGGTTTCGCTCAAGGCCAGCCGCGAACAACCGCACGCCCGCGTGCTGTCCAAACCCTTCCATTTGCGCGACCTCGTGCTCGAGGTGGAGCGCATGTTCGAAGAGCAACGCGAAGCTTCGCTCTGAATTTGGCCCGAATCGCTTGATTGGCGGCAAGGCTCAAGCTAAAGGGCCGCCTCCGCCGCCCACAAAGCGGCGTTTCGATGGTGCGGGCGTATAGCTCAGTGGTAGAGCACTATGTTGACATCGTAGGGGTCGGAAGTTCAATCCTTCCTACGCCCACCATCGGACTTTCCTTAACTTTCAGACATTCGGCGCGGCCCATCCGGGCCGCTTGGCTTTCGCGGCAAGAGCTGCGGCGCGCTGTCGCGCTTACGCACTGCTGAAAGCAGTCCGTTTCCCCCAAGCCCCGCCAAGCGGACCGCAAGGCCGACTGGCCGCCCGCAACGAAGCGGCCGCCAGGTCGCGTGAGTGAGGAAATCGCACGCCAGATGGCGTGCGCAAACACAAACGCCCCCCTGACTTGCACCCGCGCGCCCCTCTGCTAAAGCGCCCGCATATTTCCATTCCCCAATTTTCAGCGAACAGGGACATCATGCAGAAAATCCAGGTCAAGAACCCGGTCGTCGAACTCGACGGCGACGAAATGACGAGAATTATCTGGCAGTGGATCCGCGAGCGGCTGATCCTGCCCTACCTCGATGTCGACCTGAAGTATTACGACCTCTCGATCGAATACCGCGACGAGACGGACGACCAGGTCACGATCGATGCCGCCAATGCCATCAAGCAATATGGCGTGGGCGTGAAGTGCGCCACGATCACTCCGGACGAAGCGCGCGTCGAGGAATTCCACCTCAAGAAGATGTGGAAGAGCCCCAACGGCACGATCCGCAACATCCTGGGCGGCGTCGTGTTCCGCGAACCGATCGTGATCGAAAACGTGCCGCGGCTCGTGCCAGGCTGGACCGATCCGATCGTGGTCGGCCGCCATGCCTTTGGCGACCAGTATCGCGCCACCGACACGCTGATCCCCGGCCCGGGCAAGCTGCGGCTGGTGTTCGACGGCGAAGACGGCACCAAGCTCGACCTCGACGTGTTCGACTTCCCGAGCTCGGGCGTCGCCATGGCGATGTACAACCTAGACGATTCGATCCGCGACTTCGCGCGCGCCAGCTTCAACTATGGTCTCGGCCTCGGCTGGCCGGTCTACCTTTCGACCAAGAACACCATCCTCAAGGCCTATGACGGGCGCTTCAAGGACCTGTTCCAGGAAGTGTTCGACAACGAAGGCTTCGCCGAGAAGTTCAAGGAAAAAGGCATCGTCTACGAACACCGCCTGATCGACGACATGGTCGCATCGGCGCTGAAGTGGAACGGCAAGTTCGTTTGGGCCTGCAAGAACTACGATGGCGACGTGCAGTCGGACACGGTTGCGCAGGGCTTCGGCTCGCTCGGCCTGATGACTTCAGTGCTGATGACGCCCGACGGCAAGACCGTCGAAGCCGAAGCTGCACACGGCACGGTCACGCGCCACTATCGCCAGCACCAGCAGGGCAAGTCGACCAGCACCAACCCGATCGCTTCGATCTTCGCCTGGACCCGCGGCCTGATGTATCGCGGCAAGTTCGACGGCACGCCCGACGTGGTGCGCTTCGCCGAAACGCTCGAACGCGTCTGCATCGAAACGGTCGAAAAGGGCCAGATGACCAAGGACCTGGCGCTGCTGATCGGCCCCGAGCAGAACTGGCTCACCACCGAACAGTTCTTCGAGGCGATCGTGCAGAACCTCGAAAAGGAAATGGCCAACTGGGCCTGACCCGGAACCGCCCTGCGGGGCTTGCGTAAGTAAAGGGCGGGCCATCCATGCGATGGGCCGCCCTTTTCGTTTCCGAGGGGGAATAGAGACAATGTCCGAAACCCGCCGCAAAGCCAGGCTCGAAGTCCGCCAGGCGCAGGCCAAGGATGTCCGTGCGATCGCCGATCTCGTCCGGCGCGCCTATGACGACCTGCCCGCCTACACCCACGGCGAAATTCGCGGGCAACTGAACAACTATCCCGATGGCTGTTTCATCGCGAAGCTCGATGGAAAGCTGGTCGGCTATTGCGCGTCGATCCGCTTGAGCCAGCAGCTCGCCCTGTCGGACCACAGTTGGGATGAAGTGACCGGCAACGGCTTCGGCAGTCGCCACAATCCCAAGGGCGAATGGCTTTACGGATATGAAATGTGCGTCGATCCGAAGGTGCGCGGGACGCGGATCGGGCGGCGGCTTTATGAAGAGCGGCGGGCACTGGCGGAGCGGCTCGACCTGAAAGGGATCGTGTTCGGCGGAAGGATGCCCGGCTATGCCCGCGCGCTTCGCCGCAAGACCAACCGGGCCGAAAATCCGCAAGACTATCTGCAGAAAGTGCTCGACGGGAAAATCCACGATCCCGTGCTGCGCTTCCAGCTCGCCAATGGTTTCGAGCCGCAGGGGGTCATCGCCGGCTACCTTCCGGAAGACAAACCTTCGCTGGCGAATGCGGTGCGCATGGTGTGGCGCAACCCCTATGTCGATAGCGACGCCCCTTCGAAACATCGGCTGCCGCGCGATGTCGAAAGCGTGCGAATCGCGACCTGCCAGCTTCAGGCGCGTGCGGTCTCAGGCTTCGAGGAATTCATCAAGCAGATCGAATATTTCGTTGATGTTGCAGCGGATTACGAGGCAGACTTCATAGTCTTTCCCGAGCTGTTTACGCTGATGCTGCTGAGCGCCGAACCCGAAGAGCTCAAGCCCGCCGAAGCGATTGCGGCATTGAGCCGCTACACGCCGCGGATCCGCACTGCGCTCAGCGAAATGGCGCTCAACTACAACATCAACATTATCGGCGGTTCCCACCCGACCCAGATGGACGATGGTGACATCCACAACGTCGCCTATGTCTGCCTGCGCGACGGATCGATCCACGCGCAGGAGAAGATCCACCCCACGTCCAACGAAGCCTATTGGTGGAACATCAAGGGTGGCGACAGCATCGATGCGATCCAGACCGATTGCGGCCCGATCGGCGTCCTCATCTGCTACGACAGCGAATTCCCCGAACTGGCCCGGCGCCTGGTCGACGAAGGCGCAAGGATCATCTTCGTGCCTTTTTGCACCGACAGCCGACAAGGTTACATGCGGGTGCGCTATTGCTCGGCAGCGCGCGCGATCGAGAACCAGTGCTATGTCGTGCTGAGCGGCAATGTCGGAAACCTGCCCAACGTTGCGAATATCGACATCCAATATGCACAGAGCTGCATCCTCACGCCTTGCGATTTCCCCTTCGCGCGCGACGGGATCGCTGCCGAGGCGAGCGAGAACGTCGAGACTCTGACCATCAGCGACGTCAATCTGGCGGATTTGAGCTGGGCGCGGGCCGAAGGCACCGTGCAGAACCTGGCCGACCGCCGCTTCGACTTGTACCGCATCGAATGGGACAAGCGGGTGGGCAAGATCAGTGCGCCAATCGGGGAAGATGGCGAAACTTCGGCGCCAGTCACCGGGCCGCATGCGGGCCGCGGCGGATAAGTCCCCTAAACGGGTGACGACGGCCATTCGCTCGCTATAGAGGAGCCATGGCCGGAGAACTCGCCCCATCCCCCATGCTGTCCGATGCGCTGGTGATCCTTGGCGCTGCCGGGATCGTGATCCCGGTCTTCGCGCGCTTCCGCATCACCCCGATCATCGGCTTCATCCTGATCGGCATCGCCGTGGGCCCCTACGGCCTCGGCACGCTGGTGCCGCAAGTGCCCTGGCTGGCACACGTCACCATCACCGATGCCGAAGGGCTCAAACCCTTTGCCGAATTCGGGATCATCCTGCTGCTGTTCGCGATCGGGCTTGAGCTGAGTTTCAACCGATTGTGGCAATTGCGGAAACTCGTGTTCGGGCTGGGGGCGCTCGAGCTGCTGATCATCGGTTCTTCGCTCGCCGCATTCCTCGGCTTCGTGAACGGGCAAGCCTGGACCGGAGCGATCGCGCTGGGTTTTGCGCTCGCCTTCTCCTCGACTGCAATCGTGCTGCCGATTTCGGGCACCAAGACGCCGGTCGGGCGCGCGGCGCTATCGATGCTGCTGTTCGAAGACATCATGATCGTGCCGATCGTGTTCATCCTCGGCGCGCTGGCGCCGCATGCGCAGGAAGGCGGGCTGGAAGGGCTGGTCGATACGCTGTGGCAAGGCGGGCTGGTCGTGGCCGCGCTGCTCGTATTGGGCCGCCTCGCCCTGCCCCGCCTGTTCGCGCAGGCGGCACGGACCAAGAGCCCCGAACTGTTCCTCGCCGCGTCGCTGCTGGTGGTGATCGGCGCGAGCCTGGCAACAGCCGCAACCGGCCTTTCGCCGATCGTCGGGGCACTGATCGCAGGCCTGCTGATCGCGGAAACCGAATATCACGCCGAAGTCGAAACGATCATGGACCCGTTCAAGGGCCTCGCACTTGGCGTGTTCCTGATCACCGTCGGCATGAGCATCAACCTGGTAACGATCTGGGAGAACCTCGGCCCGATCATGCTCGCCGTGGTGGGCGTGCTGGTGTTCAAGGCGATCGTCACCGGAACCCTGCTGCGCCTGATGGGCGCGCGGCGCGGCACCTCTGCCGAAACCGGCGTGTTGATGGCGAGCCCCAGCGAAACCACGCTGATTGTTCTTGCCGCAGCCAGTTCGGCGCTGCTGATCGACGCGGAAACCGCGCAATTCTGGCAGATCGTCACCGCAATCGGCCTCACTGTCACGCCGCTGCTTGCGCGCCTTGGCCGCGCGCTGGGCCGCCGGGTCGAACCGGTGCCCGAGCTACCGGAGAGCGATAGCGACGAGCCGCGCACCATCATCGTCGGCGCGGGGCGCGTGGGGCGGCTGGTGGCTGACATGCTGTCGCGGCACAACAAGCCCTATGTCGCGATCGATTCAGACGCCGACCTGATCGAGCGGGCCAAACGCGAAGGCTATCGCGCGACCTTTGGCGATGCCGCTCGCGGCGATGCACTGTCGCGGCTAGGGATCGAAACCGCTCCGGCCGTGGTGCTCACCATGGACGAGCCGGTGCTGGCGCAGCGGCTGGTCGCCAAGCTGCGCTCGGCCTATCCCGAACTGCTCATTGTGGCGCGCGCGCGCGATCCCGAACATGCCGCCGCACTCTATCGCGCGGGCGCCAGCCATGCCGTGCCCGAAACGTTGGAGGCGACACTCCAGCTTTCCGAAGCGGTGCTGGTCGACATCGGGGTTGCAATGGGCCCGGTGATAGCTTCGATCCACGAAAAGCGCGACGAGTTCCGCGTCCAGCTCGAACGCGATGGCGAGCTGGACTATCGGCCGAAACTGCGGACCACTACCAACGAAGCCTGAGCCTGGACGTCAGGCGCTGACCTTGGCCAGCGCGTCCTTCACCGCAGCCAGTGCGTCAGCCGCCTTGCTGCCATCCGGCCCGCCGCCTTGCGCCATGTCGGGGCGGCCACCGCCGCCCTTGCCGCCGAGCGCTTCCACGCCAACGCGGACCAGATCGACCGCGTTGAAGCGATTGGTCAGATCGTCGGTCACCGCCACTGCGAAGGCGGCCCTGCCATCGTTTACGGCAACCGCAGCCGCAATGCCCGAGCCGAGCCGCTGCTTCACCTCGTCGAGCAAGGGGCGCAGGTCCTTGGGATCGAGCCCTTCGAGCACCTGCCCGCTGAATTTAACGCCCGCGATGTCTTCGTCCGCATTCTGTGCAGCGCCGGCAGAGCCGCCGCCGCCCAGGGCAAGCGCCTTCTTGGCATCGGCCAGTTCCTTCTCGAGCCGCTTGCGCTCGTCGAGCAAGGCCGCGAGCCGCGCCGGAACCTCCTCGGGCGTGGCGCGGATTTCGCTCGCTGCAGCTTTCAGCGCTTCCTCGCGGTCTACCAGCCAGCGCCGCGCGGCTTCACCGGTGAGCGCTTCGATCCGGCGCACGCCAGAGCTGACTGCGCCTTCGGACACAATGCGGAAAATGCCGATATCGCCGGTCGCCTTCACATGGGTGCCGCCGCACAGTTCGACCGAATAGCTGCGCCCGGCATCGCCCTTGCGACCCATCGAGAGCACACGCACTTCGTCGCCATATTTCTCGCCGAACAGCGCCAGTGCGCCCGCAGCGACGGCATCGTCGGGGCTCATAAGCCGCGTACCGACCGGCTCGTTGGCGCGGATTTCGGCATTCACTTCGGCTTCGATCGCAGCGATTTCTTCCGCAGTCAGCGGCTTGGGATGCGAGAAATCGAAGCGGAAGCGGTCGTCTGCGACCAGCGAACCCTTCTGCGTCACATGCTCGCCCAGCGTGTTGCGCAACGCGGCATGCACAAGGTGCGTCGCCGAGTGGTTGGCGCGGATGCGATCGCGCCGCGCGGTGTCGACCGCGAGATGCACCGTATCGCCCACGGCGATCGCGCCCGCCGTCACTTTCGCATGATGCGCATGCAACCGGCCCAGCGGCTTGGACGTGTCGGTGACTTCGGCCTTGAGCCCGGCTGCAGTGGTGATGCTGCCGGCGTCGCCGGTCTGGCCACCGCTTTCGCCATAGAAAGGCGTCTGGTTGGTCAGGATGGTTACTTCGTCGCCCGCTTCGGCACGGTCGGTTTCGGCACCGTCCTTGACGAGTGCAACCACGCGCCCTTCCCCGCTGGTCGAGGCATAGCCGGTGAATTCGGTCGCGCCTTCCCGCTCGGCAATGTCGAACCAGACCTCGCCTGCGGCGGCATCGCCAGAACCCTTCCACGCGGCGCGCGCAGCGGCCTTTTGCCGCTCCATGGCCGCATCGAAGCCCGCGCGATCGACGCCGATGCCGCGCGAACGCAGCGCATCTTCGGTCAGGTCGTAAGGGAAGCCATAGGTGTCATAGAGCTTGAAGGCGGTTTCGCCGTCGAGTTCGCCGCCCTCGCCCATCGTGCCGGTCGCTTCGTCGAGCAGGCGCAGGCCCTTTTCGAGCGTGCGACGGAACTGGGTTTCCTCGCGCTGCAGCACTTCCTGGATCAGCGCCTGGCCACGGACGAGTTCCGGATAGGCCTGCCCCATTTCGGTCACCAGCGCGGGCACGAGCCGGTGCATCAGCGGTTCGCTTGCGCCCAGCAAATGCGCGTGGCGCATCGCGCGGCGCATGATCCGCCGCAGCACGTAACCGCGCCCTTCGTTCGAAGGCAGCACGCCATCGGCCATCAGGAAGCTGGTCGAGCGCAGGTGATCGGCGATCACGCGGTGGCTCGCCTTATGTTCACCCGCGGCCTTCACTCCGGTGAGGTTCTCCGAAGCGGCAATCAGCGCCTTGAACGTGTCGGTATCGTAATTGTCATGCACGCCCTGCATCACCGCGGCGATGCGTTCGAGCCCCATGCCGGTGTCGATCGAGGGCTTGGGCAGTTCCCCGACGATCTCGTCCGCCGCCTGTTCGAACTGCATGAACACCAGGTTCCAGATCTCGACGAAGCGGTCGCCATCCTCATCCGGGCTGCCCGGAGGGCCGCCGAAGATGTGCTCGCCGTGATCGTAGAAGATTTCGGAGCACGGCCCGCATGGCCCGTCCGAACCCATCGCCCAGAAATTGTCCTTGGTCGGGATGCGGATAATGCGCTCTTCGGGCAGGCCCGAAATCTTGCGCCACAGGTCGAACGCCTCATCGTCGGTGTGATAGACGGTGGCGGTAAGGCGATCGGGCGAAATGCCCCAATCCTTGGTCAGAAGCGTCCAGGCATGCAGGATCGCCTGCTCCTTGAAATAATCCCCGAAGGAGAAATTTCCGAGCATTTCGAAGAAGGTGTGGTGACGCGCGGTATAACCGACATTGTCGAGGTCGTTATGCTTGCCCCCGGCGCGCACGCATTTCTGCGAGCTGGTGGCGCGCGGTGCGGGCGGCGTTTCGAGCCCGGTGAAGGCATTCTTGAACGGCACCATACCCGCGTTGACGAACATCAACGTAGGATCGTTATACGGCACGAGCGGTGCGCTCGGGATCTCGGCATGGCCGGCGCCTGCGAAATAGTCGAGGAAGGACCGGCGGATATCGTTGGTCGACGTCATGCAAGCGCAGTTAGGGCTTAGCTGCGCCTGCGGCAAGGCGTTATCGCCGCCTAATTGTGCGTTGCGGAAATGATCCAGACCCCGGCGCCAAGGCTGACTACGCCGCCCTTCAGATTGCGGCTCGCAAGGTCGGCAAGTTTGGCCTGAACTGCAGCCCGCGCCGCATCGTCCATTGCCGCCAATGCCCGGGCCGCAGGACCGATGCGGCTGAAATAGCTGACGGCGTCTGCAATTGGATCGTCCCCCGCACCCGCGATCATGGCAAAGTCGAACGGCTCGAAGCGGATATCGCGCCAACCCGCTTCCGATAGGATGCGTTCAACACGCGCATTGTCGGCAAAGGCAAAGGGCCCCGGTGCATGTGGATCGGGCGGCGAGGAACCCGGATCGGCCGGGATCAGGCGGCCCGCTTCGCCGAAGAAGGGATTGTCTGCGACCGAGCGGAAGCAGGAGAACAGCATCTGCGCTCCGCTGGCGGTGGCGGCATGCAGGTTCGCGAAAGCCGCCACCGGATCGGGGAAGAACATCACACCGTGGCGCGACATGAGCAGGTCTGGCCGGGCACCGGCATCAGGCTGCCATGCAGCCGCATCGGCAAGCTCGAAGCGCAAGTTGGGCGCATCGCCAGCGCGTTCGCGCGCCACGTCGACCAGATCGGGCGAAACGTCGACCCCGATCACTTGGGCTGCAGGACGTTGCTTTGCCACCTTGAGCGAAAGTTCCCCGGCCCCGCATCCGATATCGAGCGCGCTAGTGAATTCCAGCTCGAGGATGCGCCGTTCGAGTTCGGCAGTGAGATGCGAGAAGCTGCGATCGGTTCGCTGCCATTCATGCGCCCAGGATTTCCCCACGCGCCCTTGCCACTCCTGTGCATCCATTCCCGCCATGTCGAATCCCACTCCATCGCTTTGACGCCGCCCGGGTCTTGCCGGTGCCGCCGCGCGAGCCATGCGCGCTGGAATGGCTGATTGCAACATGATGGTGCAGACAGCGAAAAACCGGCGCAGCCTATCAGGGGGAGAGGCGCACGCCGGCTTTCCGGGTTTCCGGGCGCCGGTCCGACAGGACCGCCTGCGCCCGCTTGAGGGTCAGTCTTCTGGGTCCGCGTCCGGGCCCGTCATCATCTCCTCGGCGACCTTGTCGGTTTGGCTGCGAATGGCAGCTTCCAACTTGTCGCAAAGCTCGGGATTGTCCTTGAGGTATTGCTTGGCATTCTCGCGGCCCTGGCCGATCCGGATACTGTCATAGGAGAACCAGCTGCCGGACTTCTCGACCAGCCCTGCCTTGACGCCCAGGTCGAGGATCTCGCCGATCTTCGAAATGCCTTCGCCATACATGATGTCGAATTCGACCTGCTTGAACGGAGGGGCGACCTTGTTCTTGACCACCTTCACGCGAGTGGTGTTGCCGACGATGTCGTCGCGGTCCTTGATCTGGCCGGTACGGCGGATGTCGAGACGGACCGAAGCGTAGAACTTGAGCGCATTGCCGCCGGTCGTGGTTTCGGGATTACCGTACATCACGCCAATCTTCATGCGCAGCTGGTTGATGAAGATCACCATGCACTTCGAACGGCTGATCGAACCCGTCAGCTTGCGTAGCGACTGCGACATCAAGCGAGCCTGCAGGCCGACATGGCTGTCGCCCATCTCGCCTTCGATTTCGGCCCGCGGCACCAGGGCAGCGACCGAGTCCACCACCAGCACGTCGATTGCATTCGAGCGCACCAGCGTGTCGGTGATTTCGAGCGCCTGTTCGCCCGTATCGGGCTGCGACACGATCAATTCGTCAATGTCGACGCCCAGCGCCTTGGCATAGACCGGGTCGAGCGCGTGTTCGGCGTCGACAAAGGCAGCAGTGCCGCCGGCCTTCTGCGCTTCAGCGATGACATGCAGCGCCAGCGTGGTCTTGCCCGAACTCTCGGGGCCGTAGACTTCGATCACGCGGCCCTTGGGCAGGCCGCCAATACCCAGCGCAATGTCGAGGCCGAGCGAGCCGGTCGAAATCGATTCGACATTCATCGCTTCCTTCGAGCCCAGCTTCATCGCCGAGCCCTTGCCAAAGGCCCGGTCAATCTGGGCAAGCGCGGCTTCGAGCGCCTTCTGACGATCCACGGATGACTCCTTTTCAACCAGTTTCAGATTCGTCGCCATCGCATGGCCTCCCTTGCTTGCCTAGGGCCGATAGCCGGTTATCGACTGCCCTGTTGGGAAGCTATGTATCTGGTTTGTTCCACAAGAACAAGTAGGGAACGAAATTTTTTGTCACAACACCGCTAAGGCCGAAAAAACCAACATTACGAGCGTCAGTCCAGATCACGGACCCAAAACCTCATCTCGGAAGTTCCCCCAGCCGCGACACGCACGGTCACTACGTGCGTGCCATTGCGCACTCTTGCCCCACGTGCCTTTTTTACCTGCCAGCCGGCACTGCTGCCGATTTGAAGTTCGACCTCGATCGAATTTCTTCCCGCATTGGTTAGCACCGCGCGCACTTCCTGCCAGTCGTTCTCGTCAGGCCCCATGTCCTGGGACGATCCCGTGCCTGCACATTGGCCAAAAACGTGGGAGCTTCGACCCAGTCGGATTTCGACCTCTTCGCCAACAGCATAATCGCGCAGGCCGCTTTCGCCGATCAGCAGCTCACCCGCCGAAGACGGTTCGAACACTGTCGCGCCGCCGCGAGGCAATGACGCGCCGAGGCCCAGCTTTTCTTCGTTCTCAACCCGGTAAAGCAGGCTGACGGGGCGGGAATCCTGGTCTTCATCAAACCGGCCGTAAACATCGCAATAGGCTTCTTTGATCAATTCGCCGCGCACCCGGTCCTTGTCGAGAAAGGCGACCTGCTTCATCCCCTTAGCCCGTACGGTAACCGGCTCCGGCACGCGAAACAGCTTGAAGTCGCCGAGATTTTCCTCGCTCGCGATCATCGCGACTGGCGACGCGGAATCGAACTCCTGGGCGCGGAGGCGAGAGCCACTGAGCACGATCTCGGCGGTCGGGGCCGAAAGCATTAGCGTCTCCGGTACATCAATTTGCCCAGGATAGGTTCCTTCAGCGGTGTTTCCTATGGGCCAACATTCCAGCCGCAGCGGCGCGCCGCGCGGAGGCTCAGCCAGATCCTCGAAGTCAGATTCGATATTAAGCGTGCCGGCAACCACCGACAATTCGGCATTTTCGAAGCTCTGCGCATTGTCATTCACCAATGTCAGCCAGCTTCGCATGCGCATGTCACGGCGCCCGCCTGCCTTGCCGTCATGCAGCGTCGCGACATAATGCGCGCGCCAGTCGAAGCCCCAGGCGAGATAGGTCAACGTGACGGTGTAAGTGCCGCCGGTCTCGTCGCGCGCGTCGATGGTAAACACCGGTTCCGCTGACAGTCCCGCCGGTACGCGGTCGAAACCGAGCCGCTCGGGCAGCCCGGAGCAACGCACCGCTTCGTAGCCCTGCGCCGTTTGCAGGACGAGGCCGCCATCGGCACGGGTGCGGACAACTGCCTGCTCGCTCAGTTCGGCACCCGTTGCCGGATTTGTGCGCGTGATGGTGACCCGATTCCCCAGCGTACCATCGATCAGAGCAGCAGGGGAAAGCAGCGCAGCATTGCGGTTCTTCTCTATCACTCCTCCGGGCAGGCCCGAAACCATGGCCGAGACTGCGATCATCCCCTCGGCTACGCCCGTGAAGCGGATGGTTGATTCCCCCGGTGGCAAGGTGACAGTTCGGGTCTCGCTGACGAGGCCAAAACCTTTCGGTCGGTTGGGATCGAAATCATACTGGCTGGGATCGCGATAGATCGTTACCGCAAGCCTTTCCGGCGCGGAGGCATCGACCACCTCATGCGCGGCCAACGGAATGCTGAACAGCGCCAGCATCGCGACTAACGTGGCGCTCAACCAGCGCATCATATCAATACCGCGTGGCGTAGGTCACACGCACGACGCGCTCGCCATTGGCGGGCACGGTTATGACATATTCTCGCTTGTCCGCGTTTAGCTGTTTTCCCGGCACATCTTCGCTGAGAATTCGAAGGTCGCGACTCCACCAGCCATAATCGAGTCCAGCCTGGACTAGCTCGACTTCGACCGGGGAGGATTTGGCGTTAGTCAGCGTATAGCGCATGGTGGTGGTCCAAAAGGTCTTGGGGCGCTCACGTTCACCCGTCACGACATCCCCATTGGGCATTGTCACCTTGTAACGCTCGACCCGCTCCCATTCGTCTGCAGTGATCCGATTGCGATTTTCCACTTCCGATTTGACCAGAACATCGAACGCGTCGCCAGTGCGCAGCGTCAATTCACTGCCCATCGGGGTATGATCGATGCCGCTTTCACCGATGAACTGAGGGCTGCCCTTCCGATCGCGCTGGTAGAACCGCACGGTGCCTCCAGGTAGGGCATCGCCCAACCCGCCCGAACTCGACGAACTGAAGGCGATCTGGCTGCTGACGTTCTGCGGCTCATCGTAGTTCGCTAGCCAGCCGACCGTGTGGCCATAGACCTTGCGCGCGGCGACGCCTTGCACATCGAGGAAGCTCACCTGCTTGGTCTGCGCATTGGCGATCGTGGTGCGCCCGGCGATCGGATAAAGATAGAAATCGCCCACCTGTTCGCGGTCGGCACTTTCGGTGCCCGGCCTCACCTGCGAGGTTCCGCGCGGCACCGGGCGATAGGGGTAGTTATTGTATTGCTGCTGTCCGGTCGCCGGATTGCCTGCCACCAGCAAGGTGTCGGCGTTAGAGAATGTGGTGCCGGTGTTATTGGTCAATGTCACCCAGCCCTGCACGTCGATAGTGCCGCGCGCCTCGTCAAACAATGCAACATAGTCGGTAGTCCAGCCAAGGCCGGGCGTAAGGTAGCGAATCGATGCCGGGCGGGTGCCGGCACGATCGCTCTGAACATTTACGGACAGGGTCGGGCGCGCCCGCAGGTTCGGGGGGACGCGGTCGAACACGACGCGCACTGGCAGGCCATCATCGCGCAGCACTTCGATCCTCTCGCCGATCTGGATCACCACGCCCCCTGCGGTGGAGAGTACCTTGGCGCGCTCCCGCGTCTCGACCCCGGTGGCGGGATTGGTGCGAATCAGCGTGACCGTCTGGCCGATCGCTTTCTCCATCATCTTTTGTGGAGTAAGGAGGTCGAAATCGAAATTCTGCTCGACGATAGCCGCACCGCTTGCAGCGAAGCTAAGCGTCTCCGGCCGGATTTGCGCTGAAACGTCTGGAAACTCGATGCGGCTGCGCCCTGCTGCGATTGCAATTTGGCGCACATCCTGAACCAGCGCCTGGCCGTTGCTGTAGATAGTTATGGCAAGGTCGCCCTGCGCGTTGTCGTCGCTCTGCGAGAGCACTGCAGTGCTCGTCGCCAGCAGCCCGCCTGCAAGCAATGCCCGCTTCCACCTGCCCAAATTTGCCATCATGTCCTCCTGCCCGCAATCCAAGCCACTGTTTCACAGTCCGTTTGTGAACCAATGCTGGCTGGTTTTGACGGCAGACGGGGAATCAAGCCACGGGGTCGGTGCACTAGTGCCTTGGCAAGACCTGCATGATACCAGCCACCTTGTCGCTGATTTCCTGCACGCTGAACGGCTTGGCCAGGAAGTGCATCTTTGGAATGTCGATATCCTTGCGCAGCTGCTCTTCGGCATAGCCCGACATGAACATGACCGGCAGGTCAGGATGCGTCTGGCGGATCGCTCGAGCCATCGCCGGGCCGTCCATTCCGGGCATTACCACGTCGCTTACGACGAGGTCGAATTCGCCCCCGGCGGTGATCGCGGATAGGCCTTCTTCGCCATCGCTGCAGGCGGTAACGACGTAGCCTGCGCGGCTAAGCGCGCGTTCGGCCACGGCCCGCACCATGTCTTCATCCTCGACCAGCAGGATCCGGCCGCCGCCCGACCATGCGCTGGCTTCTTGTTCCACCGGCGACTGCGGAGCCTGCGGCACGGCGCCATGATGCGCGGGAAGATAGACCGAGAAGCGCGCTCCGATCACCCGGCCGCCTGTGCCCTTCACATTGTCCGCGAACAGGAAGCCACCCGATTGCTTGACGATACCATAGGCTGTCGAAAGGCCCAGCCCGGTGCCCTTCCCCTGCTCCTTCGTGGTGAAGAAGGGCTCGAACAGCTTGGGCATGACCTGCGGCGGGATTCCGCCGCCGGTGTCTTCCACAATCAGCACAGTGTAGTCGGCCGCAGGCAGGATTTCCGAGCCCATCTGTTCGACCTGCCGCATGTTGATGCGGCGAGTGGTGAGCGTGATCTGCCCGCCACCGCCACGGTGCGACTGGATCGCGTCGCGCGCGTTGACCGCCAGGTTCATGATCACCTGTTCAAGCTGCTGCGGGTCGGCCCGCACCGGGCTCAGGTCGCGATCGTGCTTGACCTTGTATTCGATCTTCTCGCCCAGCAGCCGCTTGATAAGCGGAGCCACTTCGCTGACCACGTCGGGCAGCTGGATGATTTCCGGGCGGAGTGTCTGCTGCCGCGAGAAAGCGAGCAATTGCCGCGTGAGCGATGCAGCGCGGTTCGAATTGTTCCGTATTTGCTGGATATCGTCATAATCGCTGTCGCCGGGCGTGTGACGGAACAGCATGAGGTCGCACGTGCCGATGATCGCGGTCAGCACATTGTTGAAGTCATGCGCGACGCCACCCGCGAGCTGCCCCACGGCCTGCATCTTGGTCGCCTGCGCCACTTGCCGCCGCAGCTGCGCTTCCTGCGAAGAATCCGCCAGGCTCAACAGAACTGCCGCTTCGCCAAGCCCGCGCACGCCGGCGAGCCCGAGCGACACCGTATCGTCAGGCGCACTGGCCAACCGGATCGCCATATTGCCGCTGGTGGCTGGGCCGCGCCCGTGGCGGCGCACGGCGTCGGACAGGGCGGCCTTGTCTTCGCGCACGACGAGGTCGGTCGGGAATGCAGGCAGCCCACGCTCCTCGCGCTCGACCGCGCGCAGGAAAGCGTCGTTCGAGAACAGGAAGCGTCCGTCGCGGTCGGTCATGGCAAGGCCAAGCGGCAATTGCCCCAGCAGCGATTCGAGCTGCGCCACGCCTTGCGAGGATGCTTCCCAGCCCGCACCGATCCCGACCCCGCTGTCGACCAGCAGCATCAGCGATTGTGCATCTTCGGGCCCAGTTGTCACGGGGCTATCCGGATCGTCGAGCGGGACATGGATCAGCGTTTGCGGCGTGCCGGTGCGGCCTTCGCGCGCGAAGAAAATCCGGTCGCGATCGTCCGAGCGCAGGAAAGAGACGAAATCCTGCCCGGCAAGCGTGGAATTGGGATCGCCCACCGCACGCTCGGCAAAGCCCGCGCTGGCGCTCTTGATCATCCCGTCCGGGCCGGTGATCGCGGCTTCTATGCCTGCGCGCGCGAGCATGCGCCCGAACGGCCCCGTCACGTCATAGCTGACCAGCGGATCGGCAATCTTCGGTTCGATCTTCTGGAAGCGCCAGATCAGGTGGTCGTCGCCTCGCCCTGCCCGTTCCGCGCTGACAGTCCAGTGCTGTTGCCCGCCCTCGCCTTCAAGCCGCTCGGTCTTGGCGAAGCCGTCGCGCCAGGCGCGCCGGACAAGCCGCACCAGTTCTTCCAGTCCCGCACGTTCGACCGGCAGATTGGGCGGAGCCGTGTCCGCGCCGAACCATTCGGCATAGGCGGAATTGGCGCAAATGAGCCGGTTGGCACGATCGGTGATCGCCACCGCTTCGCCCGCCTGCTCGATCGCCGCAACAGTCACCGACCAGTCGGGAACGGCAAGCTGGTCGGTCTCGGGCCGTTCCTGCAGGCGCTGGAACGCCAGCCCGCCTGCGAGCAGCACGACCAGCCCCAGCGCATAGGCCAGCACTAGCAGCACTTCGCCGGTCGCAAGCCACAGCACGCCAGTGCTGGCGAGCAAAGCCACTGCAATACCGCCGAACAATCTGGTCGATTCGCTTATCGCCCCACCTTGCAACAGCCCCCCAGCCGGTTTCATCCGTGATGTGCCCCCAGCCGCTGGTCGAGCCGCGCTTCCATCGTGCGCAGCCGCTGCGCCCGGCGGCGCGAGACGATGACCCGCCACACCGCGCCGGAGACAACATAGCCCAGTGCCGAAGTCACGATCGCCAGCACCACGAAACCGAAGGCGGTGACGCCCGCAAGCTCGAACAGTTCGAACAGCCAGGCGAACCGGCCGCTATTGAGGCTCTCGTTCGCGACGCCCACCGTCACGGCGTCAACCTTCAGCGTGAAGGCGCCGACCTTGTTCCCCACCACCAGCCAGAACGGCAGGGTGAAAGGATTGGTCACGAAGGTGACTGCAGCAGCCAAGGGGACGTTGGCGCGCATCGGCAAGGCCAGGAATGCTGCCAGGAAAATCTGCCCGATCGGCACTATGAAAGCTGCAAATAGGCCCAGCGCTACGCCGCGCGGCACGGAACGGCGCGTGAAGCGCCACAATTCGGGCGACAGGAAGCGATGCGCGATCGGCGCCAGATAGCGGTTGCGCGCCATTTCTTCCCGCTTGGGGAAATAACCGCGCAATTTGTCAGCCAACCAGGTTTTCGATCGTGTCGCCATGTCTTTTCCGCCGCCGCCTTGCTCCTCAACCCGTCGATCCGCAAGGGGGACAAAGGGGTATTTCGGCGAAGCGGTTATTCCGGTCGATATGGGTATCAGGATTTCCCTGACAATATGGTGAATCGCAGGCCTAAAAGCGTCCGATCAGCCGCGATCTCGCATCAGCCGCGCCTTGTCACGCTTCCAGTCGCGTTCTTTGATCGACTGGCGCTTGTCGTGCGCCTGCTTGCCTTTGGCCAGCGCCAGTTCCACCTTCGCGCGGCCGGTGCGGTTGAAATAGATCGACAGCGGGATCAGCGTCATCCCCTTGCGTTCGACCGCGCCGAACAACTTTTCGATCTCGCGCTCATGCAACAGCAGTTTGCGCGGGCGGCGCGGCTCATGGTTTAGGCGATTGCCGTGGCTGTATTCGGGAATATTGGCGTTGATCAGCCACACCTGGCCGTCGCGCACTTCGGCATAGCTTTCCGCGATCGAGGCCTCACCCGCGCGCAGCGCCTTCACTTCAGTGCCCTGCAGCGCCAGCCCGGCCTCGAACTTGTCCTCGATCGAATAGTCGAAGCGCGCGCGCCGGTTCTCGGCGACGACTTTCAGCTTGTCGAAGGTTTCGGGTTTGGGACGGGCCATGATGGCGCGCCATGTAGGGGGATGCAGCCGGTTTGGGAAGGTCTGCTTCCCTCGCGGCAATCAATCAGACCAGGCCTGCCTGGACCAACGCTTCATCGACCGCCTTCTTCGATGCATCGCTGCATTCGACCAGCGGCAGGCGCACGCCCGGCTCGATCCAGTTGTGCACGCGCGACAGCGCATATTTGACCGGCGCCGGGCTGGCGTCGCTGAACATGGCATAATGCAGCGGATAAAGCAGGTCGTTGAGGCGGCGGGCTTCGACAAGGTCGTTGGCGGCACAGGCCGCCTGGAACTCTGCGCACAGCGCCGGTGCGACGTTTGCCGTGACCGAGATGCAGCCCCTGCCGCCCGCGGTATTGTGCGGCAGCCACAGCTCGTCATCCCCGCACAGCTGGACGAATTGCTTGCCGATTCCCTTGCGGTGGTCGGTCACGCGCGACAGATCCCCGCTGGCGTCCTTGATCGCCACGAAGCGGTCAGGGTAGCGATTGACGAGGTCGATCACCGTTTCGGGCAGGATATCGGTCACCGTACGCCCGGGGACGTTGTAAAGAACGATCGGCAAATCGCTGTTTTCGGCAAGGAAACTGAAATGCGCAAGCAGTCCGGCCTGGCTCGGGCGATTGTAATAGGGGGCGACGCAAAGCCCCGCCGCAGCCCCCGCCTTGCGCGAGAAATTCATATGCAGCAGCGCGTTGCGCGTGTCGTTCGAGCCGCAACCGGCGATCACCGGCACCCTTCCGGCCGCCTGTTCGATGCACACTTCGATCACGCGATGGTGTTCGGCATTCGAGAGAGTCGAGGCTTCGCCGGTCGTTCCGCAGGGAACCACTGCGGCGCTGCCTTGTTCGATTTGCCAGTCCACCAATTTGCGAAAAGCCGCTTCGTCGAACACTCCGTCGCGAAAAGGAGTCACCAGGGCCGGAATGGAGCCACTAAACATTGATTTCATACCTTTCTCGATGGCATTCTATCACGCGAGGGGAAAACCGATACGTCGTGGGCTTCATGCGCTGTTCACGGCCTGATAAGGAGCGGGCAGGCAATATGTCCAGCATGCATAATTTCCCCGGCAACAAATATGTCTTTGGCGGTGTTTTCCTCGCGACCGCGGGCCTTGCGCTGGGCGCGCCCGCGGCCACGCGCGATGCAGCGGTGTGGGACATGGCGCGGGTGCAAATGGTGGCGCAGCAGCCGACCAACATCTCGCTCGCGATCAGCCGCTGGGAAGAGCTGACCCGTAACGACCGGCTCGGTTTCGCAGACTATTCGGGCTTCCTGCTGGCCTATCCCGATTTCCCGCGCGATGGACGCTTGCGGACGCTGGCGGAAAACTCGCTCGATCGCGAAGCACCCTCGTCCGATGCTTTGGTCGCCTTCTTCGACCAGCACCCGCCGCTCACCAATACGGGCCGCGCCCGGTATGCGCTGGCGCTTGCGGCCTTGCAGCGGCCCGAAGCGGGTGAAGTCGCTCGCGCCGCATGGCGCTCTGGCCCGATGAGCGAAACGTCCGAAGCCTATCTGCTGGGCCGCTATGCCGGAATCTTCACGCAGGCGGATAACGACGCGAGAATGGAATCGCTGCTGTGGGAAGGCGCGGCTGACGCAGCCGAGCGGCACATGCTGATGACTTCGCTCGGCAAGCGTGACCTGTTCACAAAGCGGCTGGCGCTGCTGCGCGACCATTTGCCCGAGGACGAAGGGATTGCCATCCCGCGCACCGCGCTCGACCAGCCCGGCGTGGTCTACAACCTCGTGCGCTATTACCGCAAGAAACAGCAATTGCCGCAAGCGATTGCGATCCTGACCAGCCGTCCGAAATTCACCGCACTCCCGCATGACCCGGCAGATTTGGTCAATGAAATGCTGATCGCGGCGAAGGGCACGAGCGCTCGCAATGCCGTGACGATCGCCGCTTCGGTCGACGATTTGTTCGCGCCCGACGAGGATGTTAGCGACGGCTCCTTCGCTCTGCGCGACAAATATACCGATCTGATGTGGCTTGGCGGTACAGAGGCGCTGTGGAAGCTGGGCGACGGCGCCGCAGCCGCTCCGCTTTTCTATCGCTATGGCGCAGCGGCCAAGACCCCGCTGACCCGCGCAAAGGGCTTCTATTGGGCGGGCCGCGCCGCGCGGCAGGTCGGCAATATGGACGACGCGAACCGCTATTTCGGCATGGCGGCGCAATTTGCAGACCAATATTACGGCCAGCTTGCGCTGGGGGCACTTGGGCGCCCGATGCCATCCTTTGCTGCGCTGCCCACTGCCGAAGCGAGCGCCGAGCAGCGCGCCGCCTTCAACGATGAGCCGCTGGTCAAGGCGCTCCGTGCAATCGCATCCTCGCGGCGCGACTGGCGCACCGAGCGCGCCTTCTTCGAAGCGATCGCACAACGCGCCGACACGCCGGAGCAGCTGGCGCTCCTGTCGGGTCTCGCCACCGAACTGAAGCTCGAGAAATTCGCCGTCGTCGCCGGTGCAGCCGCGCCCGAGCATGGCCTTTCAGGCTTTGAGCGGCTGGGCCACCCGACGGTGCAGGTGCCAATGACCGTCGACTGGACCATGTCGCATGCGATCATGCGGCAGGAAAGCGAGTTCGACCAGCACCGCGTCAGCCATGCGGGTGCGCGCGGGATGATGCAGCTGATGCCCGGTACGGCGCAGGAACAGGCGGGCAAGATGGGCATGAACTATCTGTCGGCCGACCTCACCGCCGACACGCAATATAATATCAGCTTGGGCGACGCCTATTTCCGCCGCCTGCTCGATTACTATGGCGGCGCATATCCGCTCGCCATCGGCGCCTATAATGCCGGGCCGGGCCGCGTGAACCAGTGGCTGCGCGCCAATGGCGATCCGCGCACCGGGGAGATCGACTACGTGACCTGGATCGAGAAGGTTCCGGCCAATTTCGAGACCCGCTATTACATCATGCGCGTGCTGGGCAACGCAGTCGCCTATGATAACATGCATCCGGAGCGCGCGCCGGGCGGCAAGCCGCGCACCATCGCCGACTTCCTCCGCCGCTAGTCCGCATTCATGGCGCAGACCGGCGATCCGATCTCCCCGGCAGGGATGGCCGCGCTCAAGGCGCGTTACGATCACCTGCTCAGCACCGAACGGCCGGAAATCGTCGAGATCGTCAGCTGGGCGGCGGGCAATGGCGACCGCAGCGAGAACGGCGACTACCTCTATGGCCGCAAGCGCATGCGTGAGATCGACCGCGAGCTGGCGCATCTCGCGCGGCGGATGAAGTCGCTGCGCGTTGTCGACCCGCGCGAACAGCCCGACAAGGCACGGGTCTTCTTCGGTGCCACCGTGGCTCTGGCCGACGAGGACGATGACGAGCGCTGCGTAACCATCGTCGGCGATGACGAGCAGGATGCCGGCGCCGGGCGGATCGGGTGGAACTCGCCCATGGCGCGCGCGCTGCGCGGGGCATCATTGGGGGATTTGCGTACCGTCAGGCTTCCCTCGGGCAGCAAGGAATGGGAAGTTGTCGCGATAAGCTATGACTAGCCGTTTCCGCCCTGCCCTGATGTTAGCGTGCTCCATGGCGCTGGCTGCACCACTGGCCGCCAAGGACAGCCTCGGCGTGTTTTCCGGATGGGCCGCCTTTCGCGATGCGCAAGTGCCGCGCTGCTATGCGATCGCCAAGCCAGAGCCGACCGGCCCACAGGCCATGCGCGCCCGCGATTATGAACCTTATGCCAGCGTCGCGACCTGGCCCACGCGGCAGGTCAGGGGCCAGCTCCATTTCCGCCTCTCGCGCGAATTGGCGCAAGGCGCACGGATCTCGCTGCGCGTCGGCGGCCGCAGTTTCGCCCTTACGGGCGGCGGCGGCGATGCCTGGGCAACCGACCCTGCGATGGATGCCGCGATAGTCGCCGCAATGCGCTCAGCCGAGAGCATGACCGTCAGTTCAACCGCGAAGACGGGCCGCCGCTTCTCCGATCGCTACCTGCTGGCGGGAGCGGCCACTGCAATGGACGCCGCAACCGTTGGATGCGCCCCGGCGGCGCTGCGCGGCAAGCGCTAGCCAAACCCTCGCCTGCGCACTATATGCGCGCGCTCCATGGCCGATACCGCTCTCATGCCGATCCCCGGACAGGTGGATCCCGTTCCCGTCGCGCGTGACATCACGCCGCGCGCCGATGGCCGCATCGACCTGATCGGCCTGCCCAAGGAACGCATCCGCACGCTGTTCGAGGAAGCCGGACTCGAGCCGAAGCAGGCCAAGCTGCGCGCCAAGCAGGTGTTCCACTGGCTATACCATCGCGGCGTCACAGAATTCGAGGCGATGACCGACATCGCCAAGACGATGCGCCCCTGGCTTGAGGAACGCTTCGTCATTGGCCGTCCCGATGTGGTCGAAGCCCAGCATTCGGTCGACGGAACGCGCAAATGGCTGCTGCGCACTGCCGACGGGCACGATTTCGAGATGGTCTTCATCCCCGATGCGGATCGCGGCACATTGTGCGTTTCTTCGCAGGTCGGGTGCACGCTCAATTGCCGCTTCTGCCACACCGGGACGATGAAGCTGGTGCGCAACCTGACCCCTGGCGAAATTGTCGGTCAAGTCATGCTCGCGCGCGACGCTCTGGGTGAATGGCCCAAGGGAAGCATGGCAGGCCTCGATGAGGATTTGGACAGCGCGCATTACACTGCCGACGGGCGCCTGCTGACCAATATCGTGATGATGGGCATGGGCGAGCCGCTCTACAATTTCGACAATGTCCGCGATGCACTGCGGCTGGTGATGGATGGCGACGGTCTGGCGCTATCGAAGCGCCGCATCACGCTTTCGACCAGCGGCGTCGTGCCGATGATGGAAAAGTGCGGCGAGGAAATCGGCGTGAACCTTGCGGTGTCGCTCCACGCGGTGACCAAGGAAATCCGCGACGAGATCGTGCCGATCAACAAGAAATACGGCATTGAGGAACTGCTCTCGGCCTGCGCCGCCTACCCCGGCGCGTCGAATGCGCGGCGGATCACTTTCGAATATGTGATGCTCAAGGACAAGAACGACACTGACGAGCACGCGCGCGAGCTGGTTCGGCTGATCCGCGAGTACAAGCTGCCCGCCAAGGTCAATTTGATCCCGTTCAACCCCTGGCCCGGTGCGGTCTACGAATGCTCCACGCCCGAACGGATCGGGCGCTTCTCGGACATCGTGTTCGAAGCCGGGATTAGCGCGCCGGTGCGCACGCCGCGCGGCCGCGACATCGATGCGGCCTGCGGCCAGCTCAAAACGGCAGCCGAGAAGAAGAGCCGTGCCGAGCGGGATCGCGAAGCGGCCGCCGCCGCCGCCGAATGAGCGATCCGGCGGCGGGCGTGACTTGTTGGCACTGACCGCACGGAAAGGCTCCGCATGAAAACCACGGTAGATGCGCTTTGCGTAGGCCAGCCGAAGCCGTTCCGCGACGGCGAGTTAAGCGCCTTTGCCAAGGAGCCGGTCGACGGGCCGGTCCGGATCACGCGCGAAGGCCTCAGCGGAGATGCACAGGCCGACCGCAAGCATCATGGCGGCGAGCACATGGCGCTGCATC
Organism: Altererythrobacter sp. Z27; assembly: GCF_052683155.1. Taxonomy (NCBI): domain Bacteria; kingdom Pseudomonadati; phylum Pseudomonadota; class Alphaproteobacteria; order Sphingomonadales; family Erythrobacteraceae; genus Altererythrobacter; species Altererythrobacter sp. Z27. The sequence continues at coordinate 994,244 of NZ_JBQYMC010000001.1, forward strand.
TCTATCCGCGCGATCACCACGCCTTCTGGCACGAGGAATTGGGCGGACATGAACTGCTAGACCTTCACGGGGCATTTGGCAGCAATATTTCCGCCCGCGGCATCGACGAAGGATCGGTCTGGCTCGGCGATCGCTTCCGGCTGGGCAGCGCGCTGATCGAGATCAGCCAGCCGCGCATGCCATGCTGGAAGATAGAACATCGCTTCGGCGTTCCGGGCATGGTCAAGACGATCCTGCGAACCGGGCGCAGCGGCTGGTACTTCCGTATTATCGAGGAAGGAACGGCGCAGGCCGGCGACGCGTTGGAGCGAGTCGAAACGGGCCGCACTCCGTGGACGATTTCCGAAATCTTCTCCGAAATCGCCAATCCCGCCTCACCTTCGAACCGCGAGCGCCTTGCAAACCTGGCTCGCTGCGAGCTGTTATCCCCCTCTTGGCGCAACGGCGCGGAGAAAGCACTCGCCAACCGCGGTTGAATTCGGTCAATTCGTCCCGATTGGCGGCTCTGTTCACCGCATAATTTCCGTTTACCTTGCCCGTTCAGCTGGCGTTGTGGTCCAATGAACGAAATCGATCGCAGTCTCCGTAAGAACAACGGAAAGGTTCGGATAATGAAGAAGATCGCTCTCGCAATTGCCGCTGCAACCATGGCGGTTACTGCAACACCCGTGCTGGCCGACCCGCCGTCGCATGCGCCGGCGCATGGCAAGCGCGCCAAGGATCGCGCGGCAATCTATGATTCACGGGGTTATTACATCGAGCCGCGTCGCATCACGCGCAACAGCTACATTTGGCGCGGCAAGGACGGAAAGTATTACTGCAAGCGCGACAATGGCACGACCGGCCTGATCATCGGTGCAGGCGTGGGCGCGCTGGCAGGGCACGAGCTCGCTGGCCGCGGTGACAAGACGCTGGGCGCGCTGCTCGGCGCGGCAGTCGGTGGCGTGCTGGGCCGCGCGATTGACCGCGGCGATCTGCAATGCCGCTGATCTGAGCCCTGCGAGGCAAGTTCAGGGCGCGTCCGCATTGTGCGGGCGCGCCCTTTTCGCATGGATTCAGGCGAAGGCAGTCAATTCGCCTGCACGCGACACCGTGGCGCAGCGCCCGCCAATCCAGACATCGCCCGCCGCGTCTTGCTGGCAATAAACCAGCCCGTCGGCCCCGGTCTTGCGACCTTGCGCGGCGCGGTAGCTGCCGCTCGCCAACCCCGTTTGGAACAAATGCATCGCGACCCCGGCATTGAAACTGCCGGTTACGGGATCTTCGACGAAACGCCCGACCGCATTGGCGAAGAACGCGCGGATTTCCCAATCGACGTCTTCACCAGCAGGACAAGGCCCTGCCAGCCCGATATCGGTGCCGGGCGCTGCCTTGGCTGCGGGCTCTGCGGCAAGGACATCTTCTGCCGAGCGCAGCCGCAGCAATTGCCACTTGGGCCCATTGGCGACGTGCACGGCCTCGACCACCGCCGCCGCATCGACGCCCGCCAGGGCAATCGCCTCGGCAAGCTCTACCTCGTTCAGCGGCTCGTTGCGCGTGAACGGCGGGGCGCAAAAGGCCAGTCGTTCGGCATCCTGCCGCACTTCGACCAGCCCCACGCCGCATTCCTGCACCACTTTTCCGGCGATCCTGGGAGCGCCGCCAGCGGCCAGCCATGCGTGGCACGTGCCCAGCGTGGGATGCCCGGCGAAGGGCAGTTCACCCGCCGGATAGAAGATACGAACGCGATAATCCGCTGCCGGATCGGTCGGCGGCAGCAGGAAGGTCGTTTCCGAAAAGCCAAGCCAGCGCGTCAGCGCCAGCATCTGCGATGCATCGAGGCCGTCGGTGCCATGCACCACCGCCAGCGGGTTGCCGCTCAAGGGGCCTGAACCGAATACGTCGACAAGTTCGAGTTTCATTGCAATTCTCCATCCCCTCGCCGGTGGGGCAGCTAGCAACCCAATCTAGCCAAGCCAGCGCGAATCTGCTGAATAGAAAATATGGTCCTACCAACAGCATTGGTGACGGGCGGCGCGGCGCGGATCGGCGCGAAGATCGTCGAGGCTTTCGCGGCGGACGGCTGGCATGTCGTAATCCACTATCGCGGGTCGGACGACGAAGCGCGGGCGCTCGCCGATCGTCTGCCCTCGGCCGAGATCGTCCATTGCGACCTCGCCGATGGCGATGCGGCAGTGGCGATGGTGCGGCAGCTGGCGGAGCGCCTGCAGGATTGGCGCGTGCTGGTGAACAATGCCTCGATCTTCCCCTATGATTCGGCGACCGATCTCGATCCGGAAACCAACAGGCTGGCGATGCAAATCAATGCCGAGACTCCTGCGCGCATGTCGCAGGCCTTCCTTGCCCATGCCCGCGCAATAGGCGGAAAGCGGGTGATCCAGCTGACCGACCAGAAGCTGGAAAACCCCAATCCGGACTTCTTCAGCTACACAATGAGCAAGCATGCGCTGGCCGCGACCATTCCCATGCTGGCCGAGTTGCGGGAAGAAGGCGGAGCGGCCGGGCCGGAAGATCGCGTCTATGGCCTTGCCCCGGGTGCAATCCTCGCTAGCCATGACCAGAGCGAGGAAGAGATCGAGGTTTCGCACAGGCTCAATCCGCTCAAGCGCAAGACCGGGCCTGAAGAAGTTGCCGCGGCTGCATTGATGCTCGCCAAGGGGCATTTGCGAAGCGGCGAGACGATCTTCGTCGACAGCGGCCAGCATCTTCTCGACCAGAAGCGCGATGTGATCTGGCTCGCGCGCGCCATGGCGCGAGCCCGGTGAAGCGCCACTCGCTTCTCACCCGCCTGTGGCACTGGCTCAACGCGCTGTGCGTGATCGTGCTGTTCATGAGCGGGCTGAACATCTCGAACGCGCACCGCTATCTCTATTGGGGAAATTACGGTTTCGATCCTGCCGATGCGTGGCTGGCAGTGCCGCGCTTTCCGGGCTGGATGACCATCCCCGGATATTACGACCTGGCGGGCGCTCGCGGCTGGCACATGCTGATGGCGTGGCCCTTTGCGCTGGGCCTGATGGCGATGTGGATCGCAATGCTCTTGAGCCGCCACTTCTGGCGCGACCTGCGCACAACGCGGGCGGAATGGCACCCGGCGGCGATCTGGCGCGACATCGTGCAGCACCTCAAGCTCGATTTTTCGCATGCAGGCGCGAGGTACAATTTCCTGCAGAAGCTTGCCTATGGCCTCGTGCTGGGCGTGTTCCTGCCGCTGATGATCTTCACCGGCATGGCGATCAGCCCCGGGCTGGAACCTGCCGCGCCCTGGCTGGTCGAAATCTTCGGCGGGCGGCAAAGCGCGCGCTCGATCCACTTCATTGTCGCCTGGGGAACTTGCGCTTTCTTCCTCGTCCATATCGCGCTGGTGCTGCTGTCCGGGCCGGTCGGGCAACTACGCGACATGATCACCGGAGGGCGCCGTGAAGCGTAGGAACCTAATCGCCGGCATGGCGGGGCTGTTAGCTGCGGGCTGTTCGAAAGTGGCCGACAGCAAAGCGGGCAGCGCGCTGCTTTCCGCCGCCGAGGACTGGCACCGCAAGGCGCATCGCGCGCTCGCCGACCGGCAGGCGCTGGCGCCCGAATTCACCCGCGCGGACCTCTCGCCGACATTTCGCGGCAATGGCTCGCTGACGGTCGACACGCCGTTCTACCGCGAGCAGTTGGCGAGCGGATTCCCGGACTGGCGGCTGGAAGTGACAGGACTGGTGGCGACGCCGCTCACGTTCAGCCTCGAGAATATCCGCCGCCTGCCTCAGCGCACACAGATCACAAGGCATGACTGCGTTGAGGGATGGAGCGCCATTGGCGAATGGACCGGCCCGCAGCTATCGCTGTTGCTCGATGCGGCAGGCGTATTGCCCGAAGCGAATTTCATCCTGTTCCGCTGCGCCGATACGCTCCACGGCCACCGCTATTACGAAAGCATCGACATGGTCGACGCCTATCACCCGCAGACGATCGTCGCGCATATGCTCAATGGCGAACCTTTGCCCGAAAAGAACGGCGCGCCGCTGCGCATGCGCGTCGAGCGCCAGCTGGGGTACAAGCACCCGAAATACCTCACGGCGATCGAAGCGGTCGCAAGCCTTGACGGGATCGAGGGCGGCAAAGGCGGCTTCTGGGAGGACCAGTATGGCTACCAATGGTACGCCGGGATGTGACCCGGATTGCCAGCGCGGCCAAACTCAGTGCTTGTGGCCGAGATAGCGTGAGATGACGTCGGGATTCTGCAGCATTTCCTGCGGATCGCCTGAGAAGATCACCCTGCCCTCGGCCATCACATAGGCCCGATCGATAACATCCAGCATCTCGGGAACATTCTGGTCGGTCAGCAAGATTCCGATGTTCCGGCCCCGCATCTCGGCGATCATCTGCTTGATACTGGCAATGGTAAGCGGGTCGATCCCGGCGAAGGGTTCATCCAGCAATACGATGCGTGGATCGAGCGCCAGTGCGCGGGCAACTTCGCAACGGCGGCGCTCGCCACCCGACAGCGAATTTGCAGGTGAGTCTCGCAAGCGGACAAGGTCGAGCGCTTCGAGCAGTTCCTGCAATCGTTCGTCGCGCAGTTCCGGCGAAGGCTCCACCACTTCGAGCATGGCGGAGATGTTCTGCTCCACCGTCAGCCCGCGAAAGATCGATGGCTGCTCGGGCAAATAGGCAAGGCCCAGAACCGCGCGACGATAAAACGGCAGCCGCGTCACATCCTCGCCATCAAGCACCACGCGCCCCATATCGGGCTTCACCAGGCCGAGAAGGCAATAGAAGGTGGTCGTTTTGCCCGCTCCGTCCGGACCAAACAGGCCGACAACCTCACCCTGATCGATGCTCAGCGACACGCCGTCGAGCACCGGGCGTGCACCGAAGCGCTTGCGCAGTTCGACAGCTTCCAACCGCGAATTACCGCCTTCTGGCGTCAAGCCACTCAATTGGTTGCTCACTCCGGCTATTGCGGGAACCTGCGCTTCATTGCTTCCCAGTCGGACGCAATCATTTCTTCCAGCACGCTCATATCCACATCGGCAAGCTTGTTGATGTAGAGGCAACTCTTGCCAGTCGAATGCTTGCCCAGCCTCTTGAGCAACTCGTCCCGCTGCTGCCCCGCCAACTCGTCGCAATATCCGCCCATCAGATAGAGCGAATGCTTGGCTTTGCGAGGCGAGAAGCCGGCGCGCATCCAGTGGACGTCGCGTCCGCTGGCGTAGGTGGTTCGATATTCGCCATAGCCGATGATCGTAGGCCCCCACATGCGTGGCTGTTCGCCTGTCACTTTCCGGAACAACGCATCAATGACCCGCGCTTCCTCGCGCTTGGCTTCGGGGTTCACCGAAGTGATGAAATCTGCCGGGTCCTGGAGAGTGATCTGGATCTTGGGTTCTGCCACCGCACGAATTCCTCCGCAATTGACAGCTTAGCGTGCAATGCGCAGTCTGTCAGCGAGAGAAGAATGGGGCGCTTCGATCCGAAACTTAAGGAAGCCGCAGAATAGGGGGAGAGAAAAATGGCCGAAATCTACCGAACACCGGACGAGCGTTTCGCCCAGATTCCCGACTTCCCTTTTGAGCCGCACTATCACGAATTTTCGGGTGGATTGCGGCTCCATTACCTCGACGAAGGCCCGCGCGATGGCCCGATCGTGCTGATGCTGCACGGCGAGCCGAGCTGGTGCTTCCTCTATCGCAAGATGATCCCGCCCGTGGTCGCAGCGGGCTATCGAGTGCTCGCGCCCGATTTGATCGGGTTCGGCAAGTCAGACAAGCTCACGCGCAAGAGCGATTACACCTACGCCAAGCATGTCGGATGGATGCGCGAGTGGTTCGAGGCGCTCAGGCTCGAGAATGTGATCCTTGCCTGCCAGGATTGGGGTTCGCTGGTAGGGCTGCGCATGGTCGCGCAAATGCCTGACAAGTTCTCGGGCGTCGTGCTGTCGAATGGCGGACTGCCCGAGGGGCAGGAGGCGCCCAAGGCGTTCGCAGCATGGCGGCGCTTCTCAAAATACAGTCCGGTTTTCCCGATCGGCGGAATCCTTCAGCGAGCCACGAAGACCGAACTCAGCGCGGCCGAAGTCGCGGCCTATGACGCGCCCTTCCCTACCCGCGCCAGCAAGGCCGGTGCGCGGATATTCCCGTCGCTGGTGCCGTTGGGAGCGAATGTCGCTGTGCCCGACCAGAAAGCGGCGTGGAAAGTGCTCGAAGCATTCGACAAGCCCTTCACCTGCGCCTTTTCCGACGGCGACCCGATAACGCGCGGCGGCGATGCCAATTTCCTCAATCGCATCCCGGGTGCTAAGCTGGGATCGCACCGCACACTGAAGGGCGGGCACTTTATCCAGGAAGACGATCCCGAAGGCTTTGTGAGCGCGATCTTCGACACCGCGAAAACGGCAGGAGTTGCGCCAACAGCCTAGCGCCGAACGGGGAAAGGCTGTGGCACGATGTCGGAATCGCTGATCGACCGCTTCCTTGGCAAGGCCATCGCAAAGGGTCGATTGTCCGTCACCTTCCCTTCGGGCAATCGCCACGAGCTTGGCCAACCGGCGGCGGGATTCCCCGAAGTCGCCATCCGCCTGACCGACAGCAAGGTTGCGCGCGACATCTTGCTCGATCCCAGGCTGGGCGCGGGCGAAGCCTATATGGACGGGCGCATCGTGATCGAGCAAGGCGACGTCATCCAGCTCGTCCAGCTGCTGCGAATGAACAAGCCGTGGGAACGCGGCGGAGAGCTGAGGCCGCCGTCGCCGCTGCGCCGCATCCGGGATAGCCTGAAATTCGCCGCGACTTCCTTCAACGAGGCGCGCTCCTCAAAGCGGAACGTCTCGCACCATTACGACATCGGCAATGAACTCTACCGGCTCATGCTCGATCCCGGGCACATGCAATATAGCTGCGCCTATTGGGCGGAAGGTGTCGACACGCTCGACGAGGCTCAGGAAGCCAAACTGGCGCACATCGCGGCCAAACTGGCATTGACGGACGGGCAGCGTGTGCTCGACATCGGCTGCGGTTGGGGCGGAATGGCAATCTACCTGGCCCGCCATTTCGATGTCCGCGTCCACGGCATCACTCTGAGCCAAGAGCAATTGGCGCTGGCAAAAGAGCGCGCCAGGGCGGAAGGCGTTTCGGACCGGGTGAGCTTCGAACTGGTCGACTATCGCGACCTCGCGAGCCGAGGCGAGAAATTCGACAGGATCGTTTCGGTCGGGATGTTCGAACATGTTGGCCGTCCGCAGTTCGAAACCTTCTTCCGCTGCTGCGCCAATTTGCTCACCGATGAAGGGGTAATGCTGTTGCACACGATCGGCCGCTTCGGCGGGCCGGGCTCGACCGACGCCTTCACTGCCAAATACATCTTTCCCGGCGGCTATATCCCTGCGCTTTCAGAGACGCTGGCAGCATCGGAAAAGTCGCGCCTGATCCACACCGATATCGAGACGCTGCGCTTGCATTACGCCAAGACGCTGCGCGCCTGGTATGCGAATTGCGAAGCGAACCGCGACGCGATCGTCGGACTGTTCGATGAACGCTTCTATCGCATGTGGACTTTCTACCTCGCTGGAGCCACCGCAGCCTTCGAATATGGCGGAATGGGCAATTACCAGGTCCAGTTCGCCCGGAACCGGCGGACCCTGCCGTTGACCCGCGACTACATTCAAAGGGCAGAGAGTTCGCTCAGGCCGCACTGATCGCCATTGCTCCATGGGCCGCTGCCTGTTAGCGGGCGCGGCAAGAATCTCAGGAGCGGCCCAACCATGTCCGATATCAAGCGTGTCGTCCTAGCCTATTCCGGCGGCCTCGATACTTCCGTGATTGCCAAGTGGCTTGAGGTGGAACGCGGCCTGGAGGTCGTGACCTTCACTGCCGACCTTGGCCAGGGCGAGGAAATCGAGCCGGCCCGCACCAAGGCACGCGCGATGGGCATTCCGGACAAGCACATCTTCATCGAGGATCTGCGCGAGGAGTTCGTTCGCGATTTCGTGTTCCCGATGATGCGCGCCAACGCCCGCTACGAAGGCGACTATCTCCTGGGCACTTCGATTGCGCGTCCGCTCATTTCGAAGCGGCTGGTCGAGATCGCACATGAGACCGGCGCTGACGCCATCGCCCATGGCGCGACCGGCAAGGGCAATGACCAGGTCCGCTTCGAACTTTCCGCCTACGCGCTCGATCCCGACATCAAGGTGATCGCGCCCTGGCGCGAATGGGACCTTACCAGCCGCACCGCGCTGATCGCCTGGGCCGAAGCCCACCAGATCATGGTGCCGAAGGACAAGCGCGGCGAAAGCCCCTTCTCGACCGATGCGAACCTGCTTCACACTTCGTCTGAAGGAAAGGTGCTGGAGGATCCCTGGCAGGAAACGCCCGACTACGTCTATTCGCGCACCGTCAATCCCGAGGACGCGCCGGACGGACCCGAATACATCACGATCGACTTCGAACAGGGCGATGGCGTTGCGCTGAATGGCGAAGCGATGAGCCCGGCGACCTTGCTTGCCGCGCTCAACGAACTCGGGCGCAAGCATGGCATCGGCAGGCTCGACCTGGTCGAGAACCGCTTCGTCGGCATGAAGAGCCGCGGCATGTATGAGACGCCGGGCGGCGAGATCTATGCCCGCGCGCATCGCGGGATCGAACAGATCACGCTCGATCGCGGGGCGGCGCACCTCAAGGACGAGCTGATGCCGCGCTATGCCGAGCTCATCTACAATGGCTTCTGGTTCTCGCCCGAGCGCGAAATGCTGCAGTCCGCGATCGACCACAGCCAGGCGAAGGTTACCGGTACCGTGCGTCTCAAGCTGTACAAGGGGCTTGCCAGCGTGGTGGGACGCAAATCGCAGAACTCGCTCTATTCGGAAGCGCATGTGACCTTCGAGGACGACGCCGGCGCCTATGACCAGAAGGATGCCGCCGGCTTCATCAAGCTGAATGCGCTGCGATTGCGGCTGCTGGCGCAACGCGATCACCGCAAGTGAATCGACGTCCCTGATCCCGAATTGCGGGATCGGAGCAAGTATGCGCAAATTTTTGCGATGAACCGTTGAGTTATCCACTCTCCTCCACAGCTGTTCTGCGGAAAAGTGGAAAACTCGGGGTTGTCAAACTTGCGCGACTCAGCCGGAAGGCGCAGTCTCAAAACATCGGAAGGGAGCGAAAACTCCGCGAAAATCTGGCTCTAACGAGTTGATTTTCAAGAGTTTCTCAAACCAGTCCGACGCGGTGGTGGTTGTCCACGCGGTCTTTGAGACCGGACATGCAGAAGGTGCGAACCGGAAGCAAGTGCGGTTGATTGAGGAGAACGCGATCGCAGATCCACCGGTAAGGCCAGGAACCTGGTTGCCGATCGATGGAGGGAGGTCGCCGAGGCGAAATCCAGCCGCTTGAGTGAGGTGGCCGCCAAAAGGGGAACGGTCTCGGTATCGCCGGAAGGCAGGCACTGCTTGGAAGGGCTTCGGCCAGGAAGAGTAGGACCGGTTGGAAAGCGGAACCGGATGCCGGCGCGAGCGCCGGTGACGATAGCCTCCAACCCGTTGGAGGAAGCGACATCGGGCGCCAAGCGCTTCTTGAAGGTTCGCCGGAAAAGAAGACCACGCGTCGGTGAGAGTGGGGTCGGCAGCAATGTCGGCCCCATTTGCTTTGCCCCTTCCGAATCGCAAGTAACGCTACGGAAATCGGTATTTCCGTTCCTCCAGACTGCGCCTGGCATCCCGGGCCCATCGGTTCGCCGCAAATTCAGCACCGCTTTCGCCGGATTCGTCCCCCCGGCGCGACAATATGCACAGCGCGATTTGCCCACCCCGCTTGGGGCCTGTAAAGCGCCGCCCATGGAACGGGATCGTCCCTTGCGCGGCTTTGCGGCCGTAGGCACCTGGCTCCTGCCGCTGGCGCTGGCTTCCTCGGCCGCCCTGGCGCAGGACGGAGAGGCGCCCGGCGAGCTAGCCATTGCCGAGGCTGCTCCGGTTGCCAGCCCCGTCGAAGTCATCGAGCATCTCGGCAGCGGGCGCGCTTCCTTTTACGGCAAGCGCTTCCACGGTCGCCCCACCGCCAGTGGCGAAGCGTTCGACATGCACGCGATGACCGCGGCGCACCGCACCCTTCCCTTTGGCAGCATGGTCCGCGTGACCAACCTCGCCAACGGGCGCAGCGTTGTGGTGCGCATCAACGATCGCGGCCCCTTTCACGGCAACCGCGTGATCGACGTCAGCCGCGCCGCCGCAACCGAGCTCGGCCTGATCGCGCCGGGCAGCGGCGAAGTCGACCTCGAGCTCCTCGCCAGCTGAGTCCCGCGCCCGCGAGCGTTTGACATCACACCGGCAACGCTCCACCCTCGCCTTTCGCCTGTCGCAAGGGGAGGACAAGCATGAACCGCCAGCCACACCGTTTCGCCATCGCAACCGCACTGGCGCTCGCGCTCGCCGCATGTTCCGCGCCGGACGAGGAACCCGCCGCACTCGCCACCGACACGATCACCGATGCCACCTTCGGCTGCATCAGCGAACTCACCCCGGTCGACCGCTTCTTCGTCGGCAATCTCGAAGGCGACCTCGAGGCCACGCTGGCGGTCGCGCAATCGGAGAACGGCGGCACCTATCCGGTCGGCTCGATAATCCAGCTCGTCCCCACCGAAGCGATGGTCAAGCGCGCACCGGGATACAGCGCGGCGACCAAGGACTGGGAATTCTTCGACCTCGACATCTCGCCCACCGGCACCAAGATCCTCACCCGCGGCCATGCCGACGTGGTCAACCGCTTCGGCGGTAATTGCCTAGAGTGCCACGAGAAGGCCGAGCCGCAGTGGGACATGATCTGCAGCACAGACCATGGCTGCGACCCGATCCCGCTCAACGACGCGATGATCCGCGCCTTGCAGAAGACCGACCCGCGCTGCGAAGCGACCGAACTCACCGCCGAGGAGCAGGAGGGCCTCGCCCAGCTCCAGGCGATGATGGGCGGCTAGGAGAGTCCTTTCCGCACTCGCGCGGCGGATCACTCGCGCATGCGCATCTGCATCCGCCGTGTGCCGGGGGCCATCGCCTCCACCTTGGTGAAGTTGAGCGAGATCTGCTCGGCGCTGCACGCGGTCACCGTCGCTTCGGGCACGCGCACCACCTGCGCGGTCTCCTCATTGCGGATGACGAGGTTGCGCAGGGTCGCGCCCACTTCGCAGGCCATTCCCGCCGGACGGGCGGCCGCGGCCTCGCGCACTTTCTGCACCGCAGGCAGCAACAGGCCGACCGCCTGCGGATCGGCCCCGGGAGCGGCGACCCGGCCCGGAGCGCCTGCATTGCCCGCGGCGGAATTGCGCCACACTTCAAAGTCGCGCCCGTCGACCTTGCCGTCGCCGTTGAGATCGCCCACCGCGACATTCACGCCGCCGGTATAGCCTTCCGCCTTCTCGCCCTTCTCGACTTTCCAGCTCATCTCGACCTTGCTCTCGCCGGGCACGCCGTCGAACTTGATATAGGCCGCCGCCTGCGCCGCGCAGGGCACCGCCAGCGCCGCCAAGGCTATCGCACAATTCCTGATCTGCATGTTCCTTCCCCTTCCACCGGAGAGGGTACCCCATGCGACACATGCGACATAGTCCAGAATGAAAATTCTGGACTATCTTTGTGTTCCGCACGCCATCCGGCGTGCGATATCCTCGCGCGTTACGAGCAAAGCTCGACGCGCTGCGGGCGGCCGGTCGGCCTTGCGGCTCGCTGGTCGCTCGCCGGAATTACGCCAGCAATGGGCGTCCGCGAGATACCAAGCCAATTTCACTCCCCGATCTCTTCGGCGTCGCACAGTTCCTCGAGCTTGTAGTCGAAGAACATTGCGGCTTCGCGCACGTTATGGTCCTGCGTCAACCGGTCGAGCCGCGCGAGGTGGGCGAGCAGCAGGCGGCTGTCATAGCGGATGCGGGTCGCCACCTCCTCGCCGTGGTAGAAGACCTTCTCTTCCACGCCGTTGAGCGCGCGATCGGCCAGCAATTCCTCGGCATGCGAGCGGGCGAGCAGCAAAGCGCCCTTCCACAACTCCTCGAACCGGCCGCAGGCGCGGCGCATGCGATAGGCGGTGGCGCGATGGACCCCGGCTGCGCGCGCCGCCAGGCGGACATTGCCATGGGTGGAAAGATGCTCGCAGAAGGCGGCCTGCGCCTCGCGGGTGAAGGTGGTGGGGTTTACGGTGGTGGCGGGGAGAGAAGTCATGCGGTCCGGCTCCTTGGGGGAAATGGACCGGACTATTTATAGCATCAATGTTGTGTAGGACAGGCAGATATGCTCAATCAAAATTGGCATTGCATTGCAATCGATATAGATAATTACATTACAGAGTTGACCTCGTTCCCTTTTTGTTCTAGGTAGTGCTTGTGGCGAAGATTTTTAAGTTCCTAGCGTTGGCGGTGATTGCCGGTTTCGCGGGAGCGGCTGTTACGGTCCTTTTCCATATTGGAGTCGCATCTCCGCCTGTGGCCGCTGCGGACATCACATATGTTGATTTTCTCTCCATTACCCTGACCGCGCTAGCTCTAATGATCACGATTCTTGGCTTTTTCGTAGCTGCCGCTGGGGTGATTGGATGGACAACAATCGAGAACAAGCTTCGTGATCACTCAGTTCGATACTTCAAAGATCAGCTAAGCAAGGATGGGGACCTTCGCATTGAGATCGAAGAACTAATCGTGAATATCGCTCATAACGGCATTCAGAATTACAAATCCCAGAAGGGAATGGTTGATACGTCCCACGATAGCGAAGATGAAGAGTACAATGACTGAATTCAGCCATCAAAGCCGTATCCTGCCGGAGCAATTGGCCATACTTCGCGAATACGCGGCTGTCGCACCCGTTCGGGTTGGCGCGCTTGCAAAGGCGCTTGGACTAGAGGTTGTTGTCGCTGCCTTACCCCTTAAGATCAGCGGAATGATCAAACCTAACGAAGATGGCGATGGCTATGTCATAAAGGTAAATCGTTTCGAACCCAAGGCACGGCAACGATTTACAATTGCGCACGAGATTGCCCATTTTTTGCTACACCGAGACCGAATTCAAGCGGGTGTTGTGGATTCTGTTCTATATCGTTCTAAGCTTTCTTCCCGTTTAGAGGCGGAAGCAAACAGGCTGGCGGCGGACATCATTATGCCCCGAGACCTAGTTGAAGAAATTGCTGACCTTGAAAATTTGTCAGATCATGATCAATTAGTCGAACGTCTAGCTCAGAGATTCGACGTTTCTAAGCAGGCAATGGATATACGTATGGGTGGATAATGCTCGCTAGTAAGACTTATGTGACGCTCTTGAAAACTCGCATTTCTGAAATCGAAGCATTCACCTTTTTATCTCAGGCATCGAAAGAGCGAACATTTCCAGTCTTCCTTTTGCGGCCATGGCCAAACGCAAACTTCCTGCAGTATGCAGTTGATAAGATCGTTGCGGCCATGGATGGGCAGCCATTCGCTCTCGGTCTGGATCCTGAACGATTAAACCATTCAAGTTCGAAGCCTGCGCAGCAAGAGTTCGACGACCTTTTTCATCCGAGCCTTGGGTTCCAGCATTACTACGAGTTTATTGACGGGATAGAAGGAGCGGTGCCGGTCCTGCAGCGATCCAGTGATGCAAATAACCTGCTTCGCCAGCTCGCCAACGCCACTGAATTGGATAGAGGTTTGGTTGTCCACCAACAAAGAGGCGCTGGAATCCCGCTGTCTGACACAGTTCTCAACCTTCCTCCGCTCCCTACAGACACGATTTTTGTCGTCGATGCAGGATGGGGTAGAGACCCATTACAAATGGAGGCGTGGGCACTTCCGGTTGCACAGCGCATCTACCAAGCGATCCCCACGGCAGAAATTGTTATTATGTCGAGCTCATTCCCCGAAAGCTTCGGCCACATCGTAGGTGATGTCGAAGAACTGGCGCATGAGAACGGCTTCTTCGAAACCATGCGACACCATCTCCAAGCGGCAGACCTTACGTATGGCGATTGGGGGAGTACTCGACTTCCACAAACGGGAGGCGGAGGAGCAATCCCGCCCCGGATCGACTTGGCGCGACCAGCTTCGTGGCACATCTTTCGCGCCGCCCCGACAGGATCAGAAACTTATCACTCGCTTGCGCAAGATGCGCAGGCGCACCCAAGTTTTTCGGCGGTTCCAGATTGCTGGGGCAAACTTCAAGTGATCGAAACTAATGGAAACGGAGACGGGATTACGGGCCCAAAGATGAATACTTCCGCCCGGATCAATGCTCATATGACTCAAAGAGCAGGTGCTACAATTACACTCGACACAGATGAACAACCATTTGAAGACTAAATTCGAAGCCTACTCCACCGCCTCGCTGATCCGTTCGAGCATCGTTGACCTCCAGCCAGCTTCGCTTCCGACAGGCTCAGGACAGGCTTTGCGCCTTTGCGCCTTTGCGTGAATCAAAGGAAGCGAGGCCCCGGCCTCCGCCGGTGTGACCGCAAGGTTTTCGCTCGAGCCGGATGTGCCCCTCCACCATGCTGCGCATGGTCCCCCTCCCCGTTTCGGGGAGGATTATTCGGCGGCTTCGGATTGCCTTTCCAACATCGGGCGCAAGTACTGCCCGGTAAATGACTTGGGCTCTTGGGCGACCGCCTCCGGAGTCCCCTGCGCAACCACTTCCCCGCCGCGCACGCCGCCTTCCGGCCCAAGGTCCAGAATCCAGTCGGCGGTTTTGATCACGTCGAGGTTGTGCTCGATCACCACAACCGAATTGCCCTGGTCCACCAGCCGGTGGAGCACTTCGAGCAGCTTGCGGACATCCTCGAAGTGAAGGCCGGTGGTCGGCTCGTCCAGTATGTAGAGCGTCTGCCCGGTGCTGCGCTTGCTGAGTTCCTTCGCCAGCTTCACCCGCTGCGCCTCGCCGCCTGACAGCGTGGTCGCCTGCTGGCCCACCTTGACGTAGCCCAGCCCCACCTCGTTCAGCATATGCATCTTGTCACGGATGGGGGGGACGGCCTTGAAGAACTCCTCCGCATCCTCGATCGTCATGTCGAGCACGTCGGCGATCGAGTGGCCCTTGAACTTCACCTCCAGCGTTTCGCGGTTGTAGCGCTTGCCGTGGCATTCCTCGCAAGTGACGTAAACGTCGGGCAGGAAGTGCATCTCGATCTTGATCAGCCCGTCGCCCTGGCACTTCTCGCACCGCCCGCCCTTGACGTTGAAGCTGAAGCGGCCCGGCTTGTAGCCGCGCGCCTGCGCCTCGGGCAGGCCGGCGAACCAGTCACGGATCTGGGTGAAGGCGCCGGTGTAGGTCGCGGGGTTGGAGCGCGGGGTGCGGCCGATCGGCGACTGGTCGATCTCGATCACCTTATCGCAATATTCGAGCCCGGTGATCTTGTCGTGCGCGCCCGCGATCACCCGTGCGCCGTTGAGCGCGCGGGCCGCGCCGGCGTGGAGCGTGTCGATGGTGAACGAGCTCTTGCCGCTGCCGCTGACGCCGGTGATGCAGGTGAAGGTGCCGAGCGGGATGCTGGCGGTGACCTGCTTGAGGTTGTTGGCGCGCGCGCCGTGGACGGTGATGTGCTGGCCGTTGCCCTTGCGGCGGGTGGTTGGCACGTCGATCCGGCGGCGGCCGGTCAGGTAATCAGCGGTGAGCGAGCCCTTGGCCCGCTCGATATCGGCAAGCTTGCCCTGCGCCACCACTTCGCCGCCGTGGACGCCCGCGCCGGGGCCAAGGTCTACAATATGGTCGGCGGCGCGGATCGCGTCTTCATCGTGTTCGACCACGATCACCGTATTGCCAAGGTCGCGCAGGCGCTTGAGCGTTTCGAGCAGCCGGTCGTTGTCGCGCTGGTGCAGGCCGATGCTGGGCTCGTCGAGCACGTAGAGCACGCCCGAGAGGCCGCTGCCGATCTGGCTGGCGAGGCGGATGCGCTGGCTCTCGCCGCCGGAGAGGGTGCCGCTGGTACGGTCAAGGTTGAGGTAGTCCAGCCCGACATTGTCGAGGAAGCCCAGCCGCTCGTTGATCTCTTTCAGGATGGCGCGGGCGATCTGCTGCTGCGTGTCGTTGAGCTTGGCCTCGAGCGCGAGGAACCACGCCTTCGCGTCGGCCACGCTCATCCTGACCGGAGTGGCGATGTCGGTTCCTGCAACCTTCACCGACAGCGCCTTCTCGTTGAGACGCTTGCCGCCGCAAGTCTCGCATGGCTGCGCCGTCTGGTACTTGCTCAGCTCCTCGCGCATCCACGCGCTCTCGGTCTGCAGCATGCGGCGGTTGAGGTTGCCGATCACGCCCTCGAACGGTTTGCGCACGGTGTATTCCTTGCGCCCGTCCTTGAAGGTGAGCTCGACCGGCATGCCGCCCGTGCCGTGGAGGATGATCATCCGCTGATCGGGCTCAAGCTCGTTCCACGGCGTGGTGAGGTCGAACTCGTAGGCCTTGGCGAGGCTCGCCAGCACCTGCATGTAATAGGGCGACGGCGGGTTGGACTTGGCCCAGGGCACCACCGCGCCCTGCTTCAGGCTGAGCGCTTCGTTCGGCACGACCAGCTGCGGATCGAACAGCAGCTTCTCGCCGATCCCGTCGCAAGTGGCGCAGGCGCCCTGCGGCGCGTTGAAGGAGAACAGCCGCGGCTCGATCTCTTCGATGGTGAAGCCACTGACCGGGCAGGCGAACTTCTCGCTGAACACGATGCGGTTGGCGGGGATGCCCGCGCCCTTCATCGCGCCGCCCGCTTCGCCCTCGCCCTCGCGGCCCGGCACCACGGCGTCCGCCAGATCGACATAGGCCAGCCCTTCGGCAAGCTTGAGCGCGGTCTCGAAAGAGTCGGCGAGGCGCGTCTCCAGCCCCTCCTTCACCGCGACGCGATCGACCACCACTTCGATGTCATGCTTGTACTTCTTGTCGAGCGCGGGCGCTTCCTCGATCGCATACATTTCGCCATCGATCCGCACGCGGGTGAAGCCCGCCTTCTGCCACTCGGCCAGCTCCTTGCGGTATTCGCCCTTGCGCCCGCGCACCACCGGGGCAAGCAGGTAGAGCCGCGTGCCTTCGGGCAGCGCCATCACCCGGTCGACCATCTGGCTGACGGTCTGCGCGCTGATCGGCTCACCCGTGGCGGGCGAATAAGGAATGCCCACCCGCGCCCACAGCAGGCGCATATAGTCGTAAATTTCGGTAACGGTCGCGACGGTCGAGCGCGGATTGCGGCTGGTGGTCTTCTGCTCGATCGAGATCGCGGGGGAAAGCCCGTCGATATGCTCGACATCGGGCTTCTGCATCATCTCGAGGAACTGGCGAGCATAGGCGCTCAGCGATTCCACATAGCGCCGCTGCCCCTCGGCATAGATCGTGTCGAAAGCAAGCGAAGACTTGCCCGAACCCGACAGGCCGGTGATCACGATCAGCGCATCGCGCGGCAGATCGATGTCGATCCCCTTGAGGTTGTGTTCGCGCGCGCCGCGGACAGAAATCTTGGTGAGGGCCATGAAGGGCGTGTTCCGCAAATGTTCCGATTAGTCAAGTGAGGAGCGCGCAAGGCCCACAGCGATATAGGGAGATGTGGGAACAAACGCACGGGATGCAATCCGTTTTCGTGCCTGGAACTATCGTCGGCTTGCCGATCCAGACACGCACCATGGGACTCAAGTGCACTTTACTTTTTCTACCGCTGCGCCCGAATAACGCCGGGCTACAGGAAATCTGAAGGCCAATCGCGATCCGCAAATCGCTAGCAAGGCCTCCTCTTTGCAAGTCGATCCCTCCCGCCCTTCGGGTCGCACCTGGGCCCATGGGCGAATATTGCAAAGAAGGGCCGGGCACGAAATTCTCCACATGCCCGGCCCAATTTTCTTGGAGCTCGGATCAGGATAGCAATTCATACACTTTGCTTCAGGTGTGCCCTGCCACTAACGCTTGTTCGCCTTCCAGGCCGATCCAGCGCATCGAAACGCCCCAGCCTGCGCGGATATTGGCCGGAGACAATGCTTCGGGAGGCGGGCCATCGGCCACCAACCTCCCTTCGCGCAGCACGATAACGCGGTCGGCATGGTTCATTGCGGTGGCAAGATCATGCACGACCAGCGCCACCCCTGCCCCGCCCCGCGCGGCATGCCCAAGGTGGCGCAAGAGAGCCTGCTGGTGCGCGAGGTCGAGCGCGGCGAAGGGCTCGTCGGCGAGGATCCAGCGCGGCTCCCCCGCCAGCACCCGCGCCAGCAAGGCCCGCACCTTCTCGCCGCCCGACAATTGCGAGACGGGGCGATGGCGCAGCCCCTCTAGATCGAGCGCGGCGATAGCGCTTTCGACCGCCTGCTCCCCGCGATCCCGATGCGGCATCCGCCCCAACCGCACGAGGTTCTCTACCGCGACGTCCCATGCCACTTCGGCCTCTTGCGGAAGGTATCCGATGCGTTGCGCACGGACGCGCGGATGCATCGTGCCCAGCGGCTCGCTGTCCAGCGTGACCGCCCCGACAGAAGGTTCAAGCAGCCCTGCCAGCGCCATCAGCAGGCTGGACTTGCCTGCGCCATTGGGGCCGCAAATCGCCGTGACCTTCCCCGGCCCGATCGCCATGCTCAGCCGGTCGAGCACCTGCACCCGTCCGCGCACCAGCGAAAGCCCTTCGGCGGCAAGCATCACAGCCTCCCCCGGCGCATCCGCACCAGCAGCCAGAGGAAGAACGGCGCGCCGAGCAGGCTAAGCGCGATCCCGAGCCGCAGTTCAGTGACGAGTGGCAGGATGCGGACAAGGCTGTCTGCCGCAAGCACCAGGCAGGCGCCCGCCAGCGCGCTCGGCAGGATCAGGCTCGAAGGCAGCCGGTCGGTCAGCGGGCGGACAAGATGCGGCACGATCAGGCCGACGAAGCCGATGATGCCTGCCACCGCCACGCTTGCACCAACGGTGAGCCCCACTCCGCCCACCAGCAGGCCCAGCAGCCAGCCGGGCCGCACACCGAGCGACCGTGCCGCCGCTTCGCCCAGCGTCAAGGCGTCGAGCGATCGCGCCGCCAGCAGGAGCAGGCCGATCCCTGCCACCACGAGCGGCGCGGCGAGCGCCACGTCGCGCCAGCTGCGATCTGTCAGCGCACCGTTGAGCCACAGCACGATCTCGCTCATGGCGAAGGCATTGGGAGAGAGCGTGATTGCCAGCGCGGTGAGCGCGCCGGCGAGGCTGGCGATCATCAGTCCCGCCAGCGTGAACAGCGCGATCCCGCCGGTGCGCCCGGCAATCGCGGCCAGCATCGCCATGCCAGC
The DNA here is from genome assembly GCF_052683155.1 of Altererythrobacter sp. Z27. Lineage (NCBI taxonomy): Bacteria > Pseudomonadati > Pseudomonadota > Alphaproteobacteria > Sphingomonadales > Erythrobacteraceae > Altererythrobacter > Altererythrobacter sp. Z27. The sequence goes on from NZ_JBQYMC010000001.1 coordinate 1,013,438, forward strand.
CGCCGCGCCCGCCAGCGCCATCAAGGGCAACAGCCACGGGCTTGGACCGAAACCGAACCACAGGCTTGCAACCGCGCCCAATGCCGCCATTGGCGCGATCCCGAACAGTCCTGGATCGGCCAGCGGGTTGCGCAGATAGCCCTGCATCGCAGCGCCAGCCGCCCCCAAACCCGCACCGATCGCCACCGCCAGCAACGCGCGCGGCAGGCGCAGCTCCATCAGGATCAGCGCGGCATTGGGCGTGGAAGCGGGATCGATCCATACGCGCCCCGCCAGCAGCGACAGCGGCAGCAACAGCGCAAGAAGGCCTGCGAAAACGAGCGTGGCCCGGTTCATCATGTGCCTTCCGCCCGAATTTCGCCGAGGCGAGCCATCGCCCGGATGATCGTTGGGCCGCCGCAATAAAGCAATGCAGGGTCAAAGCTTTCGACGCGCGTTGCCTTGAGCCGGGACAAGGCCGGGTGGCGTTGCGCACGCGCATCCCCGGCGACCAGCAACACTTCGGGCGGATCGGCCAGAAGCGCTTCGAGCGAGAGGTAGTCCGCCTGCCCCATTCCCCGCGCTGCGCTCTGGCTGCCGAACCCGGCGCGCCGCATCAATTCGCTCGCCAGCGTCGCCTTGCCCGGGACGATCTGCCCCGGTTGCCACAACACTGCGGAAACCACAGGTGTGCCCGGAGGTGCCGCGCCATCCGCCAACGCGGCTTCGATCCGCCGCGCCAATTCCTCGCCGCGAGCTTGCTGCCCGGCGAGCGCGGCGATCTCGCGCACCTGCGCAATGCTCTCTTCCGGTGTGCCGGCGATGCCGACGTATCGGGTCGGGATGGCCAGATCGGCCAGCGCCTGGCGCGTGGATGGCGCAAGGAAAGTGTCCGCCAGCACAAGGTCGGGATCGAGCGCGAGCACTTCCTCGACCGTGCCGCCGGTGGTCGAGTATTTCTGCGCAACGCTGGCGGGGATCGAACTGCCCGCCGGATCGCGGCTGTAATGCGAGAGGGCTAGGATCTGCCCCGGATCGGCCACTTCGACCAGGATCGCGTCGATGCAGGGGTTGAGGCTGACGATGCTTGGTAGCACACCAGCATCGCGCACACCGCTCTCTTGCGCGCCGGGCATGCAGCCAGCCAGCGCGAAAAGCGCGAGCGTGCAAGCCGCAAGGCGTCTGCCGGTCGTGAAAAATCCAGTGCGCATCGATCCCCTTCGCGCGGCCTGCGATAGAGGCGGCGGAGCGCGGCTGCAAGCTGGCGCTCCTGCTCGGGGGAGCCCGCAAGGCCATGGAAAACGCTCCATTAACCCTGTCGCGGAACCAAGCCTTAGGCCGGGCCGGCTAGAGAGTGCTCAGCCAGACAAATACCCCTCTGAGGTCGCACACATGCAGTTCTCTTCGAACGCCGCGCGTAATTTGCAGCGTGGCCCGCTCGCTCGCCTGATCGTCCCGGACCACCCTGGCGAAGCTGCGAATGACAATGGCGAGGAGCCGGTGAGCGAAGCCATGCTCGAAGCTTCGTTGCGGCATTTCGCCGCGCACGGACTTGGCGCGGCACGCGCAGCGCGCCTGCAGGCCGAGTTTGCCTTCTTTGCCGGTGACCGTACCGCCTATCACTGGTGGCTGGGCATCTGCCGCCTGCTCGACAAGCGCATGGCGATGATCGCAGCGCGCGAATTCGAAGCAAACCCGCCCGGAAAGATCGGCTGAAACCGCTCAGCCAATCTCAGGCGAAAGAGCCAATTATCTCAAGTTTCAGCCAATTCTTGAGAAAACGGCTCGAATCCATCAGGTATAATGGTAAGCGGCACGTTAACCGGAAAGTGACGACTTCATCCTATCACGAAGTTGTGCTGGGACGGATCACCCACGTCGGCGCCCTCAGGGAACGCCTTTCGCTGCTGTCGCGCGAGGACAATTTGTCCGAGCGGGTGCGCCGCATCCTCGTATCCACGCTCTACACTCAGCCTACCAGCCTCGCGATCGGCGCGATCAACGGGATCGCATCGACTGCGATCGCCGCATGGGTCTCGGGCATCGACATCCTCTATACCGGGTGCATCGTGCTGACGGTGATCGCAGTGGCGCGCGTCACCGCGGCGCTGGGGCTTTCGCCCGACGAGAACAGCAACAGCACCAACAAGCTTGAAATCGCCTATGAAGTGGGCGCGTTCAGCTATGCCTTCGTGCTCGGCGCGCTCGCCGGGCTGACGATGGCGCTCAGGGCACCCGCGTCGGTCGAAGTGCTGATGATCGCCAACGCTACCTGCTATGGCGTGGGCATTTGCGCGCGCAACGCCGGGCGACCCACGATTGCGCTGGGCCAATTGGTGCTGGTCTGCCTGCCGATCATGGCCGCCGCGCTCTACGTCGGCACAATCGCATTCGTGGCGCTGTTCGTCACCATGCTGCTGCTGCTTCCCGCGATGTGGTCGATCACGCTCAACGTGTTCAAGGTGCTGCGCGATTCTATCAGCGCGGCCGAAACCAGCGCGCAGCTGGCTGACAAGATGCAGCTGCTGGCACGGACCGACGTGGTGACCGGGCTGGCCAACCGCGCCGGCCTCAATCACGCGATGGTCGAAAGCATGATGTCGCGCACGGATGATGAGCGGATGGCGCTGCTGTGGATCGACCTCGACCGGTTCAAGGAGGTCAATGACCTGCTGGGCCATCCGGTGGGTGACCGGGTGCTGGCGGAAGTGGCCAAAAGGCTGCGCGAGATCGCCCCCGAAGGATCGACCGTTGCGCGCTTCGGCGGCGACGAATTCGTGCTCTACGGCCCGGTCTCGGGCCGCAAGGAGGCCGAGCGCTTGGCCAGCGAAATCCATATCGAGATCATGCGTCCGCTGCGGGTCGACAACCGCGCGCTCGACGTGCGCGCCTCGCTCGGCGTCGCGCTGATGCCCGATGACGCGCAGGACATCGACACGCTGATGCAGCGATCGGACCTCGCGCTTTATCACGCCAAGGTTGCCGGCCGTTCGCAGACCAGCTTCTTCAATCCGTCGATGACGCGCGAGCTTGTGCGCCGCCGCGAGATCGAGGACGAGCTGCGGCTCGCCATCATGCGCGACGAGCTGTCGATCTTCTTCCAGCCGATCGTGGACCTGGCGACGGGCCGTATCCGCACCTTCGAAGCGCTGGTGCGCTGGTTCCACCCGGAAAAGGGCGAGCTGCGCCCCGACGAGTTCATCCCCGTGGCCGAGGAAACCGGCGTGATCGTGACGCTGGGCAACTGGATCACCGCGCAGGCCGCGCGCGCCTGCGCGCAATGGCCCGAGGATGTGAGCGTGGCAGTGAACCTTTCACCGCTGCAGATCCGCGCGCCCGGCGCTGCGCTGGGCATCCTCAACGCCCTGCGCGAAGCAAAGCTCGATCCCCGGCGGCTCGAGCTGGAAGTCACGGAATCGCTGTTCGTCGACGATACCCATGCGACCGCCGCTTTCATCGAAGAGCTGTCTGACCGCGGCGTACGTTTCGCGCTCGACGATTTCGGCACCGGCTATTCCTCGCTGGGCTACATCAACTCCTTCCCCTTCTCGAAGATCAAGGTCGACCGCAGCTTCGTGTCCGGCCCCAACGTCGGCAAGAAGAGCGACGCGATCATCCGCGCCGTGGCCGAAATGGGCACCACGCTGGGGATGGAGATCGTCGCCGAAGGGATCGAGACGATCGAGCAGGTGCGCGCGGTGCGCGAAGCCGGATGTACGCTCGGCCAGGGCTATTACTTCAGCCGCGCCGTGCCGGACTATCTCGCGGCGATGCTGCTGGCGCAGGAACGCGACGACGACCTGCCCAAGGCGCTGATGGCCTGAAGGCCATAGCAAACCCACCAACAAGACTATCTGTCTGATCCCATTCCGCAGCCTGTTCTGTGGAACTGGATTGCTGATTCCAACAGCCCTTATTGCTATTGCGAATTGTTTGCGAAAATTCCCTTGCAAATAGGACATTTCACAGTTGCATTCGCCTGCCGCGAGGCCTAGGCCGCCTGCAAATAGCCAGGCGTACTCCCTCACGGACGCAGGGGAACGCGCCACTTGCGGCCCACACTGTGCCAGCGTCCCGAGTTTGACGAAAGGACCCTTCCCCCAATGGCCCGCAAGAAGATTGCGCTCATCGGCGCCGGCATGATCGGCGGCACGCTTGCCCACCTCGCTGCCAAGCACGAAATGGGCGATATCGTCCTTTACGACATCGCCGAAGGCATGCCGCAGGGCAAGGCGCTGGACATCAGCCAGTGCGGGCCGATCGAAGGCTTCGACGCCAACATCAAGGGCACCAACGACATTGCCGACATCGCCGGGGCAGACGTGATCATCGTCACCGCCGGTATCGCCCGCAAGCCCGGCATGAGCCGCGACGATTTGCTCGGCATCAACCTTGGCGTGATGAAGGCCGTGGGCCAGGGCATCGCCACTCACGCTCCCGATGCTTTCGTGATCTGCATCACCAACCCGCTCGACGCGATGGTCTGGGCGCTGCGCGAATTCAGCGGCCTGCCGCACAACAAGGTGGTGGGCATGGCGGGCGTGCTCGACAGCGCGCGCTTCGCGACCTTCCTCGCGTGGGAATTCGGCGTGAGCGTGAAGGACGTGAACGCTTTCGTGCTCGGCGGCCACGGCGACACCATGGTCCCCGTCACCGCCTACACCACCGTATCGGGCATCCCGGTCGACGATCTCGTCAAGATGGGCCGCTCGACCAAGGAAAAGATCGACGCGATCGTGCAGCGCACCCGCAGCGGCGGCGGCGAGATCGTCGCCCTGCTCAAGACCGGCTCGGCTTATTATGCCCCGGCCACCAGCGCGATCGCCATGGCGGAAGCCTATCTGGGTGACCAGAAGCGCATCCTTCCCTGCGCAGTGCACCTCACCGGCCAGTATGGCGTGGACGACCTCTATGTCGGCGTGCCGGTGGTGATCGGCGCTGGCGGCGCCGAGGAAGTGATCGAAATCGCACTCGAAGGCGAGGCCAAGGCGAACTTCCAGGTCAGCGTCGACGCGGTCAAGGAACTGCTCGAAGCGTGCAAGGGCATTGAGCCGTCGCTGGCTTGATCGTCATTCTATCCAATCTTCTCAGGAGAGACTGAATGTCCATCCTCGTAAACAAGAACACCAAGGTCATCACTCAGGGCATGACCGGCGACACCGGCACCTTCCACACGCAGCAGGCGCTGGCCTATGGCACGCAGATGGTTGCGGGCGTGACCCCCGGCAAGGGCGGCACCGAGCACATCGGCCTGCCGGTCTATGATACGGTGGCCGAAGCCAAGCTCGCCACCGGCGCAACCGCTTCGTGCATCTATGTGCCGCCTCCATTCGCCGCGGATTCGATCCTCGAAGCGATCGACGCCGAAGTCGAACTGATCGTCTGCATCACCGAAGGCATCCCGGTGCTGGACATGGTGCGCGTGAAGCGTGCGCTGTCGGGCTCGAAGTCGCGCCTGATCGGCCCCAACTGCCCCGGCGTGCTGACCCCCGGCGAATGCAAGATCGGCATCATGCCGGGCTCGATCTTCAAGAAGGGCAGCGTCGGCGTCGTTTCGCGTTCGGGCACGCTGACCTATGAAGCCGTACATCAGACGACCATGGTCGGCCTGGGCCAGACCACCGCAGTCGGCATCGGCGGCGACCCGGTCAACGGCACCAACTTCATCGACGTGCTCGACATGTTCCTGAGCGATGACGAGACCAAGTCGATCATCATGATCGGCGAAATCGGCGGCAGCGCCGAGGAAGAAGCCGCCGAATTCATCAAGGAGCAGGCGAAAAAGGGCCGCAAGAAGCCGATGGTCGGCTTCATCGCGGGCCGCACCGCCCCTCCCGGCCGCCGCATGGGCCATGCCGGTGCGATCGTGTCGGGCGGCCAGGGCGGCGCCGAAGACAAGATCGCGGCGATGGAAGCGGCAGGCATCCGTGTCAGCCCCTCCCCCAGCGAGCTCGGCACCACGCTCGACGCGCTGCTGAAGGAACTGGCGTAAACACTTTCTCCTCCCCGGAGGCCTGATATGGGCAACGAACACCACGATTTTCTTCCCGAACTGCCGGGCCAGGACGGCCCGCAGCCCGGCCCCAGCTGGGGCAATCCGCGCTGGCTGGACGCCGTCTCGGATGCGGGCGCGGACCTGACTGCCGCGCTCGACCCCACCCAGCTCAAGGCGGCGGTGAAGGATGCGGCGGCAAAGGCCGGCAAACCTGCCGATCCCAAGGCGATCGAGCAGGCGGCGGCGGATTCGATCCGCGCCATGCTGCTGGTGCGGCTCTATCGTGTGCGCGGGCACATGGCGGCCGATCTCGACCCGCTGGGCCTGCATGCGCACAACATGCCCGAAGACCTCTCGCTCGCATGGCACGGTTTTGCCGGCCAGGAAGACCGCGAAGTCTATGTCGGCGGAGTGTTCGGCTTCGAATGGGTGAAGGTGCGCGACCTATATGACGCGCTGCGCCGTACCTATTGCGGCAAGGTCGGCCTCGAATACATGCATATCGCCGACACCGAAGAGCGGCGCTTCCTGCAGGACAAGTTCGAAAGCCCCGGCGAAACGATCCAGTTCACCGAGGAAGGCAAGCGGGCGATCCTCGCCGCCGTGGTTCGCGGCGAGCAATATGAGGAATTCCTCGGCAAGAAATATGTCGGCACCAAGCGCTTCGGGCTCGACGGTGGCGAATCGATGATCCCCGCGCTTGAAGCGGTGATCAAATATGGCGGCGCCAACGGCGTGCGCGAGATCATCTACGGCATGGCGCACCGCGGGCGCCTCAACGTGCTCGCGAACGTGATGGGCAAGCCTTACAAGGTGATCTTCCACGAATTCTCGGGCGGCAGCGCCAACCCCGACGAAGTCGGCGGCTCGGGCGATGTGAAGTACCACCTCGGCACCAGCACCGATCGCGAGTTCGACGGCATCGAAGTGCACATGTCGCTTGTGCCCAACCCTTCCCACCTCGAAGCGGTGGATCCGGTGGTTCTGGGCAAGGCGCGCGCGCAGCAGGCGATCCGCGACGACCTGAAGCAGCACGAGCAGGTGCTGCCGGTGCTGATCCATGGCGATGCGGCCTTTGCCGGCCAGGGCGTAGTGTGGGAATGCCTCGGCATGTCGGGCGTGCCCGGTTACAACACCGGCGGCTGCCTGCACTTCATCATCAACAACCAGATCGGCTTCACCACCGCGCCCAAATTCTCGCGCGGGTCGCCCTATCCATCCGACGTCGCCAAGGGCGTCCAGGCGCCGATCCTGCACGTCAATGGCGACGATCCGGAAGCGGTGACTTTCGCCTGCAAGCTGGCGATCGACTATCGCCAGACCTTCAAGCGCGACGTCGTGATCGACATGTGGTGCTATCGCCGCTTCGGCCACAATGAAGGCGACGAGCCGAAATTCACGCAGCCGCTGATGTATGACGCGATCCGCCAGCATCCCAAGGTCAGCTCGATCTATGCCGACCGGCTGATCGAGGAAGGCGTGATCGAAAAGGGCTATGCCCCAAAGCTGCGCGAGGAATTCGTCGCGCTGCTCGATGAGGAATTCGAAGCCGCCAAGAGCTATCAGCCCAACCATGCCGACTGGTTCGGCGGGCGCTGGGCGGGCCTAAACAAGCCGGCTGATCCCGAAGGCGCGCGCCGCAATGTCGAGACCGCGATCGAAAAGAAGCTGTTCGACAGCATCGGCCGCACCATCACGACGATCCCCGACGATCTCGAAGCGCACAAGACCTTGCGCCGCGTGATCGATGGCCGCGCCGAAATGTTCAAGGACGGCGAAGGCTTCGACTGGGCCACCGCCGAAGCGCTCGCCTTCGGCAGCCTCGTGACCGAAGGCTTCGGCGTGCGCCTGTCCGGCCAGGATTCGGGCCGCGGCACCTTCAGCCAGCGTCACGCGGTGTGGGTCGACCAGAAGACCGAGGCCAAATACATCCCGCTGTGCCAACTGCCGCATGGCAAGTTCGAAGTCTATGACAGCCCGCTCAGCGAATATGGCGTACTCGGTTTCGAATACGGCTTCGCGATGGCCGATCCCAAGACGCTGGTGCTGTGGGAAGCGCAATTCGGCGACTTCGCCAATGGCGCGCAGATTATGATCGACCAGTTCATCGCCAGCGGCGAAGCCAAATGGCTGCGCGCCAACGGGCTCGTGCTGCTGCTGCCGCATGGATACGAGGGCCAGGGTCCGGAGCACAGCTCTGCCCGGCTCGAGCGTTTCCTGCAGCTGTGTGCGAACGACAATATCCAGGTCTGCAACATCACCACCCCGGCCAATTACTTCCACGTGTTGCGCCGACAGATGCTGCGCCCCTTCCGCAAGCCGCTGGTCATCATGACTCCCAAGAGCCTGCTGCGCCATCCCAAGGCGAAGAGCAGCACCAGCGAGTTCATGGGTGAACAGCACTTCATGCGGATCAAGTCGGACCTCAAGTCGATCGACGACAAGAAGGTCCGCCGCCTGGTGCTGTGCAGCGGCAAGGTCAGCTACGAGCTGATGGAAAAGCGCGACGAGGAGGGCCTCGAAGACGTCTCGATCGTCCGGATCGAGCAGCTCTATCCCTTCCCCGGCGAGCCGCTTGCCGCGCGCCTCAAGCGCATGACCGGCCTCGAAGAGGTGATCTGGTGCCAGGAAGAACCGCGCAACAATGGCGCATGGTTCTTCGTCGAAAGCCAGATCGAGCAGGCGTTGAGCGACGCCGGGCATGACGGTATGCGGCCGCGCTATGCCGGGCGCGATGCCTCGGCTTCGCCGGCCACCGGCCTCGCCAAGCGCCACCAGGAACAGCAGGAAGCCCTTGTGGCTGCCGCGCTGGGGCTGGACGGCAAAGCCAATTCAACCAAATCTTCCAAGAAGAAGGCCTGAGGAAACAAGCACATGGCCACTGAAGTCAAAGTTCCCGTCCTGGGTGAATCGGTCACCGAAGCCACCGTTGGCGAATGGCTCAAGCAGCCCGGCGACGCGGTTGCGGCAGACGAACCGATCGCCAGCCTCGAGACCGACAAGGTCGCAATCGACGTGCCTTCGCCGGTCGCCGGCGTGATGGGTGAGCACAAGGTCGCGGTTGGCGACACGGTCGAAGTCGGCGCAGTCATCGCGCTGATCGAGGCAGGCAGCGGCGCTGCCGCAAAGCCCGCGGCGGCCAAGGAAGCTGCGCCCACCCCCGCCGCAGCGAAGGAAGAAGCCGCCGCGAGCGGCGACACGGTGACGATGTCGCCTGCTGTCCGCCGCGCCGTGCTGGAACACGGTGTCGATCCGACCACGATCAAGGGCACCGGCAAGGACGGGCGCCTGACCAAGGAAGACGTGCTGGCCGCGGCCAAGGCCAAGGAAGCCGCTCCCGCTGCGGCGCAGGCTTCCGCACCCTCGCCCGCTCCGGTCGCTGCTGCTGCAGCTCCGGGTCGCAATACCGAGCGCGTGAAGATGACGCGCATGCGCCAGACCATCGCCAAGCGGCTCAAGGGCGCGCAGGAAAATGCGGCGCTGCTCACCACCTTCAACGATGTCGACATGTCGGCGGTGATCGAAGCGCGCAACAAGTACAAGGACCTGTTCGCCAAGAAGCACGACGTGCGGCTGGGCTTCATGGGCTTCTTCGCCAAGGCGGCCTGCCTCGCGCTGAAGGATGTCCCTTCGGTCAACGCCTATATCGAAGGCGATGAGATCGTCTATCACGACTATGTCGACATTTCGGTCGCGGTTTCCGCCCCGAACGGCCTCGTGGTGCCGGTGGTTCGCGATGCCGACAAGAAGAGCTTCGCCCGGATCGAGAAGGACATCGCTGACTTCGGCCAGCGCGCCAAGGAAGGCACGCTGACCATGGAAGACATGAGCGGCGGCACCTTCACCATCTCGAACGGCGGCGTGTTCGGTTCGCTGATGTCGACCCCGATCATCAACCCGCCGCAGAGCGCGGTGCTGGGCCTCCACCGCATCGATGAACGCCCGGTGGTGGTGAACGGCGAGATCGTGATCCGCCCGATGATGTATATCGCGCTTTCCTATGACCACCGCCTGATCGACGGGCGCGAGGCTGTGACTGCGCTCAAGATCATCAAGGAAGCGATCGAAGACCCGACGCGGATGCTGATCGATTTGTAGAAACCACATTTTCTTCCGTTCGGGCTGAGCCTGTCGAAGCCCTGTCCTTCATCAGGACCGACGGAAAAACGGAAGTACGGCCCTTCGACAGGCTCAGGGCGAACGGAGATTGGAATGGCTGACCATTCATACGACTACGACGTCCTTGTCATCGGTGCCGGCCCCGGCGGCTATGTCGCGGCGATCCGCGCGGCGCAGCTGGGCCTGAAGGTCGCCTGCGCGGAAGGTCGCGCAACTTTGGGCGGAACCTGCCTCAACGTCGGCTGCATCCCCTCCAAGGCGATGCTGCACGGTTCCGAGAAGTATGAGGAGGCTGCGAACGGCACTCTCGCCCGTTACGGCGTGAAGCTGGGCAAGGTTGAACTCGACGTCGGCGCGCTGCTGGCGGACAAGGCCGATGCGGTGAAGGGGCTGACCGGCGGCATCGAGTTCCTGTTCAAGAAGAACAAGGTCGATTGGCTGAAGGGCTATGGCAGCTTCAAGGACGCGCACACTGTCACAGTCGAGGGCAAGGATTACACCGCGAAGGATGTGGTCATTGCCACCGGCTCCTCGGTCACTCCCCTGCCCGGCGTCGAGATCGACAACGACAAGCATATCGTGGTCGACAGCACCGGCGCGCTCGAGCTGCCCAAGGTGCCCAAGAAGATGGTCGTGATCGGCGGCGGCGTGATCGGGCTCGAGCTCGGCAGCGTATGGCGGCGCCTTGGCGCCGAAGTGACCGTGGTCGAATTTCTCGACCAGCTGCTCCCCGGCATGGACATGGATATCCGCAAGGAAGCCGCGAAGATCTTCAAGAAGCAGGGCATGACGCTCAGGCTTTCGACCAAGGTCACCGGCTGCACCGTCAAGGGCAAGAAGGCCACGCTCACGCTCGAACCAGCCGCGGGCGGCGAAAGCGAGACGCTTGAGGCCGACTGCGTGCTCGTTTCGATCGGGCGCCGTCCCAACACCGAAGGGCTCGGCCTCGACAAAATCGGGCTCGAACTCAACCAGCGCGGCCAGATCGAAACCAATCACGATTTCCGCACCAAAGTGGCCGATGAAAATGGGGCTGTGTGGGCGATCGGCGACGTGATCCCCGGCCCGATGCTGGCGCACAAGGCCGAGGATGAAGGCATCGCGGTCGCCGAAAACATCGCCGGCCAGACCGGCATCGTGAACCACGATGTGATCCCCGGCGTTGTCTACACCTGGCCCGAATTTGCAGGCGTGGGCCTGACCGAAGAACAGGCTAAAGAGCGCGGCGCCGTGAAAGTCGGCAAGTTCCCGATGATGGCCAACAGCCGCGCCAAGACCAATCACGAGCCCGAAGGCTTCGTGAAGGTCATCGCCGATGCCGAAACGGATCGCGTGCTGGGCGTGTGGTGCATCGCTTCGGTCGCGGGCACGATGATCGCACAGGCGGCGCAGGCGATGGAATTCGGCGCCACCAGCGAGGATATCGCCTATACCTGCCACGCCCACCCGACGCATTCCGAAGCGATCAAGGAAGCGGCGATGGCAGTGCAAGGGAAGCCGATCCACATCTAGCGAATTCGCGTTTGATTGCGCCCGCTTGGCTGCCTAAGATCGGCAGCCGAGGGGGACTTGCCTTGGCCTATCCGAAACTGACTGACGAACCCGGCGCGATGGCGACCGCCGCCGCAATACGCGCCGGCGAGATGAGCCCGCACGAAGCGGTGGAAGACGCCATCGCCCGGATCGAGCATCTCGACGTGCATGTGAACGCGGTGGTCGTGTGCGATTTCGAGCGCGCGATTGCGACCGCAAAGTCGATGGACAAGCAGAAGCCGGGGGCGGACCAGCCGCTGTTCGGCGTGCCGATGACGATCAAGGAAAGTTTCGACATAGCGGGGCTGCCCACTTGCTGGGGCCACCCGCCGCATCGCGACAATATCGCGCAGCGCGACGCGAAGGTCGTCAGCCGCCTGAAGGCTGCGGGCATCGTCTTCCTCGGCAAGACCAACGTCCCGATCGATTTGGCCGACTGGCAGAGCTTCAACGCGGTCTATGGCCGCACCAACAACCCGCACGACCATGGCCGTTCACCGGGCGGATCGTCCGGCGGTTCGGCAGCTGCCGTTGCCAGCGGCATGGTGCCTTGCGAATATGGCACCGATATCGGCGGATCGGTGCGCGTTCCCGCGCATTTCTGTGGCGTATGGGGCCACAAGACCAGCTGGGGCCTCGTCAGCAAGCACGGCCACGATCACCCGCTGATGGCGGGCAAGGATGCGCATGATGGAGCGCTGTCGATCGCAGGGCCGCTTGCGCGCAATGCCGACGACATCGAAATTCTGCTGCGGCTGACGGCGCAATTCCCGCTGCACGAAAGCAAGAAGCCGCTGAAGGATTGCCGCATCCTGGCGCTGCTCGACCATCCTTCGAGCCCGATCGACAGCAGCGTTCGCGGCCCCACCGAAGCAGCGCTTGCGGCGCTTGAAGCAGCCGGTGTGCGGGTCGAGCATAAGAGCGACCTCGTTCCCGATCTCGCCATGCAGCAGGATGATTACCTACGTATGCTCAACGTCGCGATGGCGCGCGGCATGCCCTCGCCCGATGGCAAGCGCGCCTCGGCGACCGACTGGTTCGACCTGCTCGACAAGCAGGTGCAAAACGAGCTGGCGTGGGAGCAGGTTTTCGAAGCCTATGACTTCGTGCTCGCGCCCCCTGCTCCTGTCCTGGCGGTGCCGCATCGCGACGAGGCGGTGTTCCGGGGAACGCTTTCGATCGACGGACATGACGAACCCGCCGCTGGCGGACTGGCATGGGCCGGACTGGCGACATTCCCCAATCTGCCCTCCACCGTCCTTCCCATCGGCAGCAGCATGGTGGGGGGCAGCGAATTGCCCTGCGGCATGCAGGTGATCGGGCCGCGCTGGCGCGACCTCGATTGCATCGCGGCGGCACGCGGCATCGACGCCATCGTCAACGGCTAGGCTTCAAAGGAAATTCAATGGCGCGCCCACTGCTAATGCAGCGCTTTGCCAAATGGCATATCTGGCTCGGCTGGCTGGTCGGTTTCCCGATCCTGATGTGGATGGTGACCGGCCTGTTCATGGCGGCTCGCCCGATCGAGGAAGTGCGCGGCAATCACTTGGTCCTGGTGCAACCGGCTGAGGCGCTGGTCCTGCCCGGCAGCTCGCTGGCAAGCCCGGAATTCCCGATCCGCGAAATGCGCGCAGTGATGCAGGACGGGCGCGCGATCGCCATCCTCACCGGCATGGACGGCAGCGTTCGCCGGGTCGACATGCTCAGCGGTGGCGCCCTGCCCGCGCTTACCGCCAGCGACGCGCGGCGGATCGTGGCAGAGCGGATTGATGGCGGCGACAAGGTGCTCAGCGTCACGGCGTTCGAAGCATCCCAAGTGCCGTTCGATTTCCGCCGCGAAATGCCGGTGTGGCAGGTAGCGCTTGAGGGCGGCACGCATGTCTATGTCGGCCGCGATACGGGCCAGATCGAAGCGGTGCGCACGCGCTGGTGGCGCGCCTTCGACTTCATGTGGGGCCTCCACATCATGGACCTGCAGACTCGCGAGGACACGAGCCATCCGATCCTGATCCTGTTCGCCATACTGGGCGTGATCGGCGCACTGCTCGGCTGCGTGCTGATGTTCCGGCGGCGCAAGGCGCGCGTAACTGCATGAACGGCGCCGAAGTCCTGACTCCGCTGCTCGACGGGCTCGATATACTCGGCCTGGCCATCTTCGCGCTGACTGGCGCGCTGCTGGCAGCCAAATTGCGCCAGACTTTCGTGACGATGGCCTTCTTCGCGCTGGTGACCGGCGTGGGCGGCGGCACCGTGCGCGACCTGCTGATCGGGGCGCCAGTTTTCTGGATGAGCGACCCGTGGGTGGCGGCGATCTGCCTTGCCACCGCACTGATCGCCTGGTTCACGCCAACTCGTTGGTGGGAAGGCAAACTGCTCGATTATGCCGATGGCGCAGGCCTCACCGCCTACGCCGTGCTCGGCAGCGCCAAGGCGCTGTCATACGGCGTGCCGCCGGTGCCCGCCGCGCTGATGGGCGTAATCACCGGCTGCGTCGGCGGGATCATCCGCGACGTCGTCGCGGGGCGCCCCTCGATCATCATGCGGCCTGAGCTTTACGTGACAGCCGCCGCGGTCTCCGCCGCGCTCACTGCGGGCGGCATGACGCTGGGGATCGCAAACCCGCTGGTATGGGGCGTGGCCTTCCTGTCAGGCTTTGCGGTACGCAGCGCAGCAATCCGCTGGCAGATCGCCCTGCCCAGCTATCACGAATCCGCCGACAGCTGACCGAACGGCTCAGTTGCCGGGTGAATCCGCTATGTCATAGCGGTCATCCGCGCCGTCCTGCAGGTCACCGTCGATCGGCCCGCCCGGATAGGCGGGAAGCTGCTCGGCGCGTTCGCCACTCGCCGGTTGGGCGCCACGATCTACATTGGCCCAGGCAGCGCGATAGCGGTCATCGCTATGCTGGTTGCCCTGTGCGGGCTCCGCAGCGGCGAAGCCGCCACCATAATCGACTGTGTCGATACGCCCGTCCGCGCCAATCTGGCAAGTAAAGCGGTCGCCATTGAAGATCGTGCCGGTCACGCGCCAGCCATCGCCGCTGCGGTCGACGCTATCCACGCTGTCGATCCTCACATCGCGCTCAATCTCGGCGACGCACATGTCGACCGCGCCATCGATGCCGCGCCCGCCGGTAGAGCGGCGGGTGTCGCGCCGATCGCGATAGTCCTGGCGGTCATTGCGATAGTCGCGATAGCGCTCGTCGCGATAGTTGCGGTCGCGCTCCGACTTCGAGGCGGCATTGGCGATCGCCGCAATCCCACCGATGATCAGCACGCCTGCGAGCACATCGCCTGCGTCGATCCGGTCGCGATGGCGCCAATAGCGGTGCCGCTGCGCCTTGAGCGTATCCGCATCGAACACGCCGTGCATGGGAATGGCGGAATTGGCCGAATGCGGGGCGCCCGGCATGTCGGCAGCGGCGGCAGGGGTTGTTGCCATCGAAAGAGCGGCAATCAGGCCGCTCAACGCGGCGAAGCGGTTAATCTGGCCCATCGGGTCCCTCCTGCTATGGCGAGCGTCCACCACCGCTCCGATACTCTTGCTGCAGCTAGGCGGCCCAGGCTTAGCGAAGCCTGAACCGCCCATTGGTGGCTGTGGAGTGCGTTCGATCCTGCTCAGTTGAGCCCGCGGATCCCGCGATAATCGATATCGACCACCCGGCCGCGATTGATCTCGCACTTGAAGCTGCCGCGATGGAAATCGCGACCGCGGTTGTAGCCGCTGCGATCATTGTAGCGGTCATTATAGCCGACGCTGTAGCGGTCGGCTCCGCGCATGCCCCAAGGGCGCTTCCCGTCGACAATCAGTCGGCCAGTGACTTCCCACCCGCGCCGTTCACGGTCGACATCGCGAATCTCGGTCACTTCGGCGAAGCGATAACCCGCGCGGCGCGCATCGCGTTCGACGGCGGTCACACAGCGTTCAACCGCTGCGCGCGAGTTGCCATGGCCATAGCGGTTCTCGCTATAGCGATATCCGTTGTTGTAGCGTTCCTTGCTCGCGGCGCCTGCGATCGCAGCGATGCCGCCGATGATCAGCGCCCCGGCGATCACGTCACCGGCGTCGATCCTGTCGCGGTTGCGGTCGCCGGCATAGGCGGGGGTTGCTCCGGCCAGTGCCATAGCACCCACCGCTGCGGTTGCGATCCCACCCTTCGCAAAGTTCCTGGTCTTGCTCATTTGAGGCTCTCCTCATCTGGGCCGTGGCGGGATTGCCGCGGCTGTGAGGAGAGAGCTAGGCGATTCGCGCTGTTAACTTGCTGAATCGCTGTGACAGCAATTGTTCAGCTAAATCCTATTTTTCCTGAACATCGCTATCCGGCACCTCAAGTCCGGTGAAATGCGCCAGGAAGGCCAGCACGTCCGCACCCTCGGCAATCATCTTGTCGGTCGGCTTGCCTGATCCATGCCCGGCACGCGTTTCCACCCGGATGATACGCGGCTTGTCGCCCAGCTCGGTCGCTTGCAGCGCGGCGGTATATTTAAAGCTGTGCCCGGGCACGACACGGTCATCCGTGTCTGCAGTCGTGACCAGCACCGCCGGATAGTCCACTCCGTCCCGCACGTTGTGATAGGGCGAATAGGCGCGCAACACGCGGAAATCCTCTTCGCGGTTGGGATAGCCATAGTCGTCGACCCAATAGCGCCCGGCGGTGAACCGATCGAACCGCAGCATGTCCATCACGCCCACGGCGGCATGCGCCGCATTGATCAGGTCGGGGCGCTGGTTGGTCACTGCGCCGACCAGCAACCCGCCGTTCGAGCGGCCTTCGATCGCAAGCCCATCCGGCGTGGTGTAACCTTCCGCCTTCAGGAACTCGCCCGCGGCAATGAAATCGTCGAACACGTTCTGCTTGTTCGCCCGGCGCCCGGCATCGTGCCATTCCTTGCCGTATTCGCCGCCGCCGCGGATATTGGCCAGCGCGAACACCCCGCCCGCTTCGAGCCAGGCCATGCGCGTGGCCGAGAAGCCGGGGGTCTGCGAAATGTCGAACCCGCCATAGCCATAGAGCAGCGTGGGTGCCGCCTTCCCGCGCTTCGCCAGTTCTTTGCTGCGCACGATGAAGATCGGGATCTGCGTCCCGTCCTTCGAGGCATAGAAGCGCTGCTCGATAGCATAGCGTTCCGGATCGAAGGTGAGTTCGGGCGTAGCGAAGATGCTGGTCTCGCCGCTTTCCAAATTTAGCCGGTAGATCGAGGCGGGCCGGTTGAAGCTGGTGAAGCTGTAGAAGGTTTCCGGATCGCCGGGCTTTCCGCCAAATCCTCCCGCCGCGCCCAGCCCTGCGAGCGCAATCTGGCCCACCGGCCTGCCTTCGAGGTCATAAAGCGACGCCTGGCTGGCAGCGTCCTTGAGATATTCGACCACCAATCGCTCGCCCACGATCGATGCGCCCGAAATCGGTTCCTCGCGTTCGGGCACGACCAACTGCCAGTCGGCCTGCTTGCTATCGAGGTCGATCGACACGATGCGGTATTTGGGAGCGTCGCTATTGGTGGTGAAATAGAGCTTGCCATCCAATGAGGCGATCAGCCGCCAGCTATGCTCGAAACCTTTCACGAGCGGCAATGCATACCAGCGGTGTTCGCCGTTCCTGGCAAGGTCGATCACATGCACTTCATACCGGTCATCCGTGCCGGTCGAACTGGTGATGACCGCCCAGCGCCCGTCATGCGTGGTGCGCACGGCATGACCGCGCTCGGGGTGGTCCGGGGTCGAGAAGATCAGCCGGTCCTCCGACTGCGAGGTACCGATGCGGTGGTAATAGACGGCCTGGTTGTAATTGAGCGCCTGGAAGTCCTGCCCTTCCTCCGGCTCGGGGAAGCGCGAATAGAGGAAACCCTCGCTGCCGACCCAGGCGATTCCGGTGAATTTGGCCCAGCGGATTTCGTCACCGAGCGGCTGCCCGGTCGCTACGTCGATCACGCGTATGATGCGCCAGTCGGTACCGCCGTCCTGCACGCTATAGGCAAGCAGCGATCCATCGGGCGAAGGTTCCCACCCGGCCAGCGCGGTCGCCCCGTCTGTGGCCCATGCGTTCGGATCGATCAGCAGTCGCCTTTCGCCCTCCAGCCCCTCCTGCACATAGAGTTGCGACTGGTTGAGCAGGCCCGAATTGCGCGTGTAGAAATAGTTCCGGCCCGCCTTCTGCGGAATGCCGAAACGTTCGAAATCGGTCAGTCCCGCGATTTTCGCAGCAAACCAGTCGCGCCCTTCAAGCGAAGCGAGAAATCCGGCGCTCACCGCATTCTGACGCTCCACCCAGTCGGCAACTTCGGAATCGATGCGCACATCGTTTTCCAGCCAGCGATAGGGGTCCGCCACCTGCTCACCGAAGATCTCTTCCACCAGCGGCTCGGCGCGGGTTTCGGGATAGCCAGCCAGCGATTGCGCCTGTGCAGCAAGCGGCGCGGCGAGCAGGCTGGCACTCGCGGCCAGCGTCAACATGCGGATCATCGGGAAATTGTCTCCAACAGGGTCTTGGGCGAGGACACTAGCCTTACGGCATGCTCAATCAAGCGCGGCAAGCACGTCGCGGGTGAAGGACAGGATATCGAAACGGCTGCCGACCGGGTCCTCGCCGCGCCGCACGATCACGATGTTGCGGCTGGGTACGATCACGACGAACTGGCCGCGATTGCCCTGCATGGCGAAAGTATCTGGCGGGATTCCGTCGGTCTTGTTGAACAGCCAGAAGCCCGCGCCATAGCCCAGCGGGCCATCGGGCTGCGGGCCTGAAGGGCTGGAGACATATTGCACCCAGCCTTCGGGAAGCACGCGCTCGCCACTCGGAAGCACGCCGTCGTCCAGATAGAGCTGGCCAAGCCGCGCCAGATCGCGCGCGGTCGACCAGACCTGGCTCGAAAGCAGATAGTTCTTCTGCCAGTCCGTTTCGGGCATCGTATTGGTCATGCCTACCTTGGCGAGGAAATGGCGCACGAACAGGAAGTCCGCGACCGCCGCTTCCTTCATCAACGGCCGGATTGCACGGACCGCCAGCAAAGTGTCGTTATTGGCGTAACGGAACACCGTGCCCGGCGGGTAGAGCGAGGGCCAGCCATACATGTCCTCATCAAGGCTCCGCCCGCCGAAATACAGCCCATCGGTCCTGTTGCCGGGTGTATCCGAATAACGGCCCGATGCCATGCGCAGCAGATGATCGACGGTGATCGTGCGGCGAAGATCGCGCGCAGGCGCCTCCAGAGCCGTGACCGCGGTCGCGTCCTGCCCGCTGAGTAGCGAAGCGTGCCCGACAAGGGTCGCCGCAAGGCTCTTGGCCACCGACCAAGTCCGCTGCGGCGTCGAGGGTCCGAAGCCGCTCTGATAGCTTTCTTGGATCACAACGCCTTCGCGCATGACGAGCATGGCGGTGCTGCGCGTACCATCGCCCCAATGCGTGCCGTTTGCAGGCACGAAACCTGCCAGTCGCTCATCCGGGGAACTGACCACTTCGGGCGCCGCACCAAGGCTGTCCATGTTCGGGTGTTCCCACTCGGCAGGTGGCGCATCGCTGATCGGCCTGAGCGAACAGCCCACAAAGTTGAAGTTGACCGCATAGCGCGGCGGCATGTCCTCGGCCCAATCGACTTCAACCCAGTCGACCAGCCCGCTTTCGCCCCGCACGATGCGATAAGGCAGCTCGCCGACGATCCCATCGAGCGGCACCTGGATTCCCGCCAGCTCCCACTCCATCACGCTTTCGGGTGTCCGCGTCGCACCGTTGCGCTCCGCATTGGCGATCGCGCCGCATAGGAACAGCGCCTTGTATCCAGCGGCGAGCGCGCGGTCGTAGCGCGCGTCGAGTTCGTCCTGCGTGGTCGATTGCGCGACAAGCGGGGCGGAAACGAGCAGCGCCAGCGCTGCGAAAGTGGTTCGAATCATGCGCGCGACACTACGATCGGGCCGGCAAAAGAAAAAGGGCCGGCGGATCGCTCCACCGGCCCTTCGCTGTTTCGTTTCGAACGCGCTTACGCGTCTTCGAATTCTTCTTCGCTCATCACCGGACCCGAGTCCTGGCCCTTGGCGTCGGTGTCGCGCTCGACGAACTCGATCACTGCCATCGGGGCGGCGTCGCTGGCGCGGAAACCGGCCTTGATCACGCGGGTGTAACCACCGTCGCGATCCGAATAACGCTCGGCCAGAACGTCGAACAGCTTCTTGAGCTGGGTTTCGTCACCCAGGCGGCTCATCGCCAGGCGGCGGTTCGAAAGGCCGCCACGCTTCGCCAGCGTAACCAGCTTTTCGACATAGGGCCGCAGTTCCTTGGCCTTGGGAGCCGTGGTGAGGATCTGTTCGTGCTTGATCAGCGCAGCTGCGAGGTTGCGCAGCAGGGCGTGGCGGTGGCCGGTCTTGCGACCGAGCTTACGCTGCTTCATTCCGTGACGCATAATTCATTCCTTCTTTTGCCGACCCCTCCGGGCGGGAATCCGGTTCCCACTTTCCCTGAGGGGATCGGGCGTTCGAAAAGGGGCCGTTTCAGGTACCCCAGTGCTGGCAGCGATTGTCCCGGTTCTGGGGGGCCCGCCGCCGATAGCCCTGACTAGCCCAGCAGCTCCTGTTCGAGCTTCTTGGCCATTTCTTCGATGTTCTCAGGCGGCCATCCGGGGATGTCCATGCCGAGGCGCAGACCCATGCTGGAAAGCACTTCCTTGATCTCGTTGAGCGACTTGCGGCCGAAGTTCGGCGTGCGCAGCATCTCGGCTTCGGTCTTCTGGACC
This sequence comes from Altererythrobacter sp. Z27, assembly GCF_052683155.1. NCBI lineage: Bacteria > Pseudomonadati > Pseudomonadota > Alphaproteobacteria > Sphingomonadales > Erythrobacteraceae > Altererythrobacter > Altererythrobacter sp. Z27. Next base: position 1,033,781 of record NZ_JBQYMC010000001.1, read on the forward strand.
AGGTCGCCGATGTAGATGATGTTGTCGTTCTTGAGGCAGTTGGCCGAACGCACCGAAAGCTCGAGCTCGTCGACCTTCTTGAGGAGGTAACGGTTGAGCTGGTTGGCATCCGATTCCTGCGGCTCTGCGGCCTGGCCGATGAGGCCGGTCGAAGGCTGCGGGATACCGTCTTCGAAGTGCACGAACAGCGTCAGCTGGTCCTGCAGGATGCGCGCGGCATAAGCCACTGCGTCTTCGGGGGTGACGGTGCCATCGGTTTCGACGGTCAGCGAAAGCTTGTCGTAGTCGAGTTCCTGCCCGACACGGGCGTTCTCGACCTTGTAGCTGACCTGGCGCACCGGCGAATAGAGCGAGTCGACCGGGATCAGGCCGATCGGCGCATCAACCGGGCGGTTCGCCACGGCCGGGGCATAGCCCTTGCCGGTGTCGGCGGTGAGTTCCATGTTCAACGTAGCGCCTTCGTCGAGATGGCAGATCACGAGATCCTTGTTCATCACCTCGATATCGCCCGAAACGGCGATGTCGCCGGCCTTGACTTCGCCAGGGCCGGTGGCGGAAAGCTGTAGCCGCTTGGGGCCTTCGCCTTCCATCTTGAGCGCGATCTGCTTCACGTTCAGCACGATGTCGGTCACGTCTTCACGCACGCCGGCAAGCGACGAGAATTCGTGCAGCACGTTCTCGATCTTGATCGAAGTGATGGCAGCGCCCTGCAGCGAGCTCAACAGCACGCGGCGCAGCGCGTTGCCAAGAGTGAGGCCGAAGCCACGCTCGAGCGGTTCGGCGACGAAAGTCGACTTGCGGGTCTTGTCGCCGCTTTCCTTGATCTCGAGAGCGTTGGGCTTCTTCAGTTCCTGCCAGTTCTTCATATTGACGGACATGGATTTCCCCTAGGGTTCAGGTGCGGACAGGACCGGAGCGCTGGTTACGCGTCCGGTCCGTTGGGAGGCGGCGACCGAAACCGGCCGCCGGGCAGGTACGGATCAGACGCGACGGCGCTTGGAAGGCCGCACGCCATTGTGCGGGATCGGCGTCACATCGCGGATCGACGTGATGTTGAAGCCGACCGCAGCGAGACCGCGCAGTGCACTCTCGCGGCCCGAGCCCGGGCCCTTCACTTCGACTTCCAGCGTGCGCACGCCGTGTTCGGCGGCCTTCTTGCCGGCGTCATCCGCGGCAACCTGCGCAGCATAGGGAGTCGACTTGCGGCTGCCCTTGAAGCCCATCATGCCTGCGCTAGACCAGCTGATGGCATTGCCCTGCGCATCGGTGATGGTGATCATGGTGTTGTTGAAGCTGGCGTTGATATGCGCAACGCCGCTGGTGATGTTCTTTTTGTCGCGGCGCCGGATACGGCCTGGTTCGCGTGCCATCGTGTGTGTCCTTTAGCTCGTCAGAAGGAAAAAGCGGTTCGGGAAGACCCGGTCCGACTTACTTCTTCTTGCCCGCTATGGGCTTTGCCTTGCCCTTGCGGGTGCGGGCGTTGGTGTGCGTGCGCTGACCGCGAACGGGCAGACCGGCACGGTGGCGCAGCCCCCGGTAGGAGCGCAGGTCCATCAGCCGCTTGATGTTCATCGCGGTCTGGCGACGCAGGTCGCCTTCCACGGTGAATTCGGCGTCGATCGCTTCGCGGATGCGCAGCACTTCCTCATCGCTGAGGTCCTGCACGCGGCGGGTGTGATCGATGCCAAGCTTGTCGGCGATCTGGACGGCCGTGGTACGGCCGATACCGTGAATATAGGTGAGCGCGATGATAACGCGCTTGTTGGTGGGGATATTGACCCCGGCAATACGAGCCACTTACTTCTCCATGCTCCACAGGGTCCCGCCGAAAACCGGCCTTCCCCTATCTCAACGCGATCCTTCGCCATGCCCGAAACCGCCAAGCAGGTGCTCAAACGGCAAAAGGCCCGGTTGGCGCGCATCGGGCTGCCGCCTGCCGGACTGTTTTCGAACATGTCGAATGTGGGCGCGCTTAATGCGATTCTCTCGCGGCGTCAACCGCCAAGCGCACGCGACACGTCACGCAGCCCGATATGGGCCGCGATCGTCGAATTGCAAGGCTACACCAACTCAACCGCCCGGTCAAAACAAGCCATGTGGATTGGGTCGCCGTGCGGTCACTTATCCTTGTCCGCCATCGCGTCGATCGCTTCTTCGAGGCTCTGTTCGCGCGGCACGGCAGCCTGTCCATCCGCTTCAGCTTCCGGCTCGGGCTCGGGCGCAGGTTCGGCCTTGGGCTCATCGATCCGTCCAAGCAATTGGGCGAGACCATTGAGTTGCTGGCTCATCACGCCGTCGACAGCCGGAGCGATCACTTCCACCGGATAGCGCATGAAGCCGCCGACTGCATATTCCCACACGATCCGCGTACCCTTCTCGGTTTCGCTCATGGTGATGGTGAGCACCCCGTTCGCCGGTTCGCTTTGCAGTGGTCCCAGCCCGCCGCGCATGCGCAAGGCGTGTTCGGGGTAGGCCTGGATCACCCGCATGTGTTCGGCACTGCCTTCCAGCGTGATGCGGCTGGCATCCGGATCTTCGGGGATGCGTTCGCAGAAACAGCCACCGGCTTTGGGTGTCAGCGTCATGTTCGCCGCGTCGCCCGACCAAGTATGGCCCGAGTTCCACCATTTTGCGGGACTGATCAGCGCCAACCACACTTCCTTGGGCGTCGCATCGACCACCGCCGCATCGCGGGTGACAAAGCCGTCACCACCGCTCTGGACGACTTCGGCCTGCGCTGGCAGCGCCATGGCGAGCATTGGCGCGCAGAGCGCTGCCGCAAGCTGGTTTCTCATGCTGGTAAACCCTCCCTTTGCCGCATGGTCTAGGCGAGACGCGGCCAAGGGAAAAGGGCCAAGCGGATCAGCCGAGGATCGCGTCGATCGCGGCGGCCACTTCGTCAATGCTGGCCATGCCATCGACGCGGCGGACGATGCCGCGCGATTCATATCCGGGCAGGATCGGCGCAGTCTTGGCGCGATATTCCTGCATCCGCGTGCGGACGGTTTCTTCATTGTCGTCAGGACGCCGCTTGAACTCGGTGCTGCCGCATGCGTCGCACACGCCCGGCGTCGCAGGCGGATTGGCCGTATCGTGATAGAGAGCACCGCAATTGCCGCATGAAAAGCGCCCGGTGATCCGTTCGACCAGGGCGTCTTCGTCAACCCCGAGTTCGATCACATAGTCGAGCGAGCGGCCGTGCTTGGCGAGCAACGCGTCGAGCATCTGCGCCTGCACTTCAGTGCGCGGGTAACCGTCAAAGATCGCGCCAGTGGCAGGGTCCATCGCAGCCAGCTCGGCATCGATCAGTTCCGAGACGATCTCGTCCGAAACGAGTTCGCCGCGGTCCATCACTGCCTTGGCCTTGATGCCCACCGGGGTCTGCGCCTTCACCGCCGCGCGCAGCATGTCGCCGGTCGAAAGCTGGCGCATGCCGTATTGTTCGACGAGTCGGGCACTCTGCGTGCCCTTGCCCGCTCCGGGAGGCCCGAGAAGAATGATGTTCATGTGACTACTCAACCCCCCGAAGTGCCGGATTGGCTTAGCGCATGTGGCCTTTCAGCCCCAAGGATGCGTCAACGCATCCGCCCTTTCAACTTGGCCTTCTTGATAAGGTCACCATACTGGTGTGCCAACAGGTGCGACTGGATCTGCGTGATCGTATCCACCGTCACATTGACCACGATCAGCAGGCTGGTGCCGCCAAGGAACAGCGGGATGCCAGTCTGTGCGATCATGTATTCCGGAATGACGCAAACCAGCGTGAGGTAGATCGCGCCGACCACGGTAATGCGCGTCAGCACATAGTCGAGATAGTCGGCAGTGCGCTTGCCCGGGCGGATGCCGGGGATGAAGCCGCCATTCTTCTTCAGATTATCTGCCGTCTCCTCAGGATTGAAGACCACGGCGGTATAGAAGAACGCGAAGAACATGATGCCCATGGCATAGAGCGCCATGTAGATCGGCTGGCCGTGCTGCAGATACTGGTTGAGCGACTGGATCACGCTGCCCGCACCGCTCGACGGATCGATCGAATTGCCGGCGAATTGCGAAATCGTGAGCGGCAGAAGCAGCAGCGAACTGGCGAAGATCGGCGGGATCACGCCTGCGGTGTTGAGCTTGAGCGGCAGGTGCGAACTGTCCGCCTGCATCATGCCGCGCTGCGTTGCACGCTTGGGATACTGGATCAGCAGACGGCGCTGGGCGCGCTCCATGAAGCTGATGAACAGGATCAACACGACCACCATCAGAATGAAGCCGACGATGATGCCCGCGCCGATCGAACCGGTGCGGCCGCCTTCGAAAAGGTTCGAGATAAAGGTCGGGAACTGCGCGACGATGCCGGCCATGATGATCAGCGACACGCCATTGCCGATGCCGCGGCTGGTGATCTGTTCGCCCAGCCACAGCAGGAACATGGTACCGCCAACAAGGCTGATTACAGCACCCACGCGGAACGTGTAGCCGGGATTGACCACCGCCTGCAGGCCGGCAGCATTGGCGAAGCTTTCAAGCCCCGCGGCAAGGAACCAACCCTGAATCGCGCAAAGGAATACTGCGCCATAGCGGGTATACTGGTTGAGCTTCTGGCGACCGGTGGTGCCTTCCTTCTTCAACGCCGCAAGCGTCGGGTGCAGCGCCGCAGCCATCTGCACCACGATCGAGGCGGTGATGTATGGCATCACGCCGAGCGCGATCAGGCTCATGCGCTCAAGGCTGCCCCCGGTGAACATGTTGAACATGTCGAGGATGCCACCCTGCGTTTGCTCGGCCAGAGCGCGCAGCGCCAGCGGGTTGATACCCGGAAGCGGCACGAAGCTGAGAAAACGGAAGACGACGAGCGCACCGATCGTGAACCAGATGCGCTGGCGCAGTTCGGTGGCCTTGGAGAAGTTCGCGAGGTTGAGATTGCTCGCAATGCTGTCGGCGCGTGATGCCATGGGAACGAATGAATCCTAGCTTGTCGCCGGTCCCTCCCGGCTGTCGGAAGGACACATAGGAAGCGAAGGGCCCGATGTCGAACCCCCGCTTCCCGATTTCGTCGATTACTTGGCCTTGGCAGCCTTGTTGGCCTCGCGGCGCGCGGCCTTCTTCTCATGCTCGGGCTGGGCCGGAGCCATAACTTCGACCGAACCGCCAGCCTTTTCGACCGCGGCGATCGCGCCCTTGGTGGCGCCGGTCACGACGAACTTCACCTTTGCGGTGATTTCGCCCTTGCCCAGCAGGCGGACGCCGTCCTTGCCGCCGCGCACCAGGCCGGCTGCACGCAGGGTCGCTTCGTCGAGATCCTTCTTCGCGTCGAGCTTCTTGGCGTCGATGAACTTCTGGATCATGCCCACGTTCACTTCGGCATAGTCCTTGCCGAAAGGATTGTTGAAGCCGCGCTTCGGCAGGCGCATGTGGAGCGGCATCTGGCCGCCTTCGAAGCCCTTGATGGCAACGCCCGAACGGCTCTTCTGGCCCTTCTGGCCGCGGCCACCAGTCTTGCCCTTGCCCGAGCCGATACCACGGCCCACGCGGATGCGGCCCTTGCGGGCGCCGGCATTGTCGCGGATGTCGTTGAGTTTCATGATGTATGCACTCGCTTTCGCTTTGTTTCGCGCTGGAAAAAGTGAGCCCCGCCGAAGCGGGGGTCACGGATATTAGTCGATCACTGCCACAAGATGCGGGATCTTGGCGATTGCGCCGCGCACCTCGGGGGTGTCCTGGCGTTCGACGATCTTGTGCATCTTGTTGAGGCCCAGGCCGATCAGGATCTGGCGCTGGGATTCAGGACGGCGAATCGGCGAACCGATCTGCTTGATCTTGATGGTTTTCTTGTCAGCCATCTAGCTTACTCCACGATAGCAGCGGCTGCAGCTTCAGCTTCAGCTTCGCTGGCGCCACCGCGGCCGAGCAGGTCGGCGATCTTCTTGCCACGACGCTGGGCAACCGACTTCGGCGAAGTCTGGTTCTGCAGCGCGTCGAAAGTGGCGCGGATCATGTTGTAGGGGTTCGACGTACCGACCGACTTGGTCACAACGTCGGCCACGCCCAGGCTTTCGAACACGGCACGCATCGGGCCGCCGGCGATAATGCCGGTACCTGCAGGTGCGGTGCGGACGGTCACCTTGCCGGCACCGAAACGGCCATTGCCGTCATGATGCAGCGTGCGGCCTTCCTTGAGCGGAACGCGGATCATCTTCTTGCGAGCAGCAGCGGTCGCCTTCGAGATGGCTTCCGGCACTTCGCGCGCCTTGCCATGGCCGAAGCCGACGCGTCCCGAGCCGTCGCCCACAACAACCAGAGCTGCGAAGCCGAAGCGCTTGCCGCCCTTCACCGTCTTCGAGACGCGGTTGATGTGCACCAGCTTTTCGATGATGCCGTCATCTTCCTCTTCGCGGCGCGGGCGACGCTCTTCGCGTCCACGGCCACGACCACGACCGCCTTCGCGGCCACCACGGCCACGTCCGCGGCCCTCATGCTGTTCGCCTTCGGCGTCCACGGCTTCTTCAACCGCCGGAGCAGCTTCCTGAGCCGGAGCTTCGGTCGCTTCAACCGCAACGGTCGCTTCGACCTGGGTTTCTTCGTTTTTGGTTTCGTCAGCCATCATCAGAACTCCAGCCCGCCTTCGCGGGCGGCATCGGCCAGCGCCTTGACGCGGCCGTGGAACAGGAGGCCGCCGCGGTCGAACACGACGGTGGTCACGCCGGCCTTCTTGGCCGCCGCGGCGATATCCTTGCCCACCTGGGCAGCGGCATCGACATTGGCGCCCGAAGCCTTGCCACCGAGAGTGGAAGCTGCAGCCAGCGTGCGGCCGTCGGCATCGTCGATGATCTGCGCATAGATGTGCTTGCCGGTGCGGTGCACCGACAGGCGCGGGCGACCGCCGGCATTGCTCTTGAGAGCGGTGCGCACGCGGCGGCGACGACGTTCAAAGAGAGAAAGCTTTGCCATCTTACTTCTTCTTCCCTTCCTTGCGGAAGACATACTCGCCGCGGTACTTGATGCCCTTGCCCTTATACGGCTCGGGCTTGCGCCAGCGGCGGACTTCGGCGGCAAACTGGCCAACGGCCTGCTTGTCGATCCCCGAGATTTCGACCGTGGTCTGGTCCGGGGTCTTCACTTCGAGGCCTTCCGGCACGTCGAGATCGACATCGTGGCTGTAGCCAAGCTGCAGCCTCAGCTTCTTGCCCTGGGCGTTGGCGCGATAGCCCACACCCGTGATCTCGAGCACCTTGGTGAAACCTTCGGTGACGCCTTCGACCAGGTTCGATACCAGCGTGCGCTGCATGCCCCAGAAAGAGCGCGCGGCCTTGGTGTCGTTGGCCGGCTTGACCTGGATTTCCTCACCGTCGATCTTGTAATCGATCAGGTCGGAAAGGCCCATCGAAAGGGTGCCCTTGGGGCCCTTCACGGTCATCGTACCGTTGTCGATATTGGCGGTGACCCCGCTGGGGATCGCCACCGGCTTTTTGCCAATGCGGCTCATCAGAACACCTCCGCCAGCACTTCGCCGCCGACGTTCTCGGCGCGAGCTTCGGCATCCGAAAGCACGCCCTTGGGGGTCGAGACGATGGTGATGCCAAGGCCGTTGCGGACAGTCGGGAGCTCCTTGCTGCCCGAGTAGATCCGGCGGCCCGGCTTGGAGACGCGAGCGACATGCTTGATCGCAGGTTCGCCCTCGAAATACTTCAGTTCGATCCGCAGCGCCTTGTGCTTGCCGGTGCTGTCTTCGCTGTAGCCACGGATGTAGCCTTCGCGCTGGAGCACTTCGAGCACGTTCGCACGCAGCTTGGAAGCCGGCGAAAGGACGCTGTCCTTCTTCGCCTGCTGGCCGTTGCGGATACGGGTGAGCATATCACCCAGGGGATCGGTCATAGCCATCTGTCAGATCCTCACCAGCTCGACTTGGTCACGCCCGGGATCATGCCCTTGTTGGCAAGATCGCGGAGTTCGATGCGGCAAAGCCCGAACTTGCGGTAATAGCCGCGCGGGCGGCCGGTGGTGTTGCAGCGGTTGCGCACCCGGGTCGGGTTCGCATTACGCGGGATTTCCGCCATCTTCAGGCGCGCGATCAGACGTTCGCCCTCATCGAGCGACTCGTTGTCCGCAATCGCCTTCAGCTTGGCGTATTGGTTTGCGTACTTCTTGACGAGCTTCTTACGACGCTCGTTCTTGTTGATGGAACTCAGTTTCGCCATGGACTTAAGCTCTCCTGGTCAGCGGCTCACGCCGCTTCCTTTTCTTCGGTCTGTTCGACCGGGAACGGGAAACCGAACAGCTTCAGCAGTTCGCGCGCTTCCTCGTCGGTCTTTGCGGTAGTGGTGACGATGATATCCATGCCACGCACCTTTTCGATCTTGTCGTAGCTGATCTCGGGGAACACGATCTGTTCCTTGAGACCCATCGCATAGTTGCCACGGCCGTCGAACGACTTGGGGTTGAGCCCACGGAAGTCGCGGATACGCGGCATTGCTATGGTCACGAGGCGGTCGAGGAATTCGTACATACGGTCGCGGCGCATGGTAACCTTGCACCCGATCGGCATGCCTTCACGCAGCTTGAACTGCGCAATCGACTTCTTCGCCTTGGTGATGACCGGCTTCTGGCCGGCAATCAGCGCCATTTCCTCGGCAGCGGTCTGGACCTTCTTCTTGTCCTGGCTCGCTTCGCCCACACCCATGTTGAGCGTGATCTTTTCGAGCTTCGGAACTTCAAGGCGGTTCTTGTAACCGAACTTCTCGGTCATCGCCTTGACGATCTGGTCTTCGTACTTCTGCTTCAGGCGGGGGGTATAATCAGCCATCGATGGTCTCCCCACTCTTCACGGCAACGCGCACCTTCTTGCCGCCCTTTTCTTCGAAACGGACGCGAGTGGCCTTGCCAGTCTTCGGATCGGCCACCGCGACTTTCGAGATATGCATCGGAGCCTCACGGCGTTCGATGCCACCCTGCGGGTTGGCCTGGTTCGGCTTACGGTGACGGGTGGCGACGTTCACGCCTTCCACAACGACCTTGCCTTCCTTCGGCATGACCTGGGCGACCGTGCCGGTCTTGCCCTTGTCCTTGCCCGAAAGGACGACGACGTTGTCACCCTTCTTGATCTTAGCGGCGGCCATCACAGCACCTCCGGAGCGAGCGAAATGATCTTCATGAAGCCGCGGCCGCGCAGTTCGCGCACCACCGGGCCGAAGATACGGGTTCCGATCGGCTCTTCGTTCTTGTTGACGAGCACGGCCGCGTTGCTGTCGAAGCGGATCACGCTGCCATCGGGACGACGGACGTCCTTCTTGGTGCGCACGATCACGGCGCGGTGAACGTCACCCTTCTTCACGCGGGCGCGCGGCTGGGCTTCCTTCACGGAAACCACGATCACGTCGCCGACGGACGCGGTACGACGCTTCGAGCCGCCCAGTACCTTGATGCACTGGACGCGCTTGGCGCCGCTGTTGTCCGCGACGTCGAGATTGGATTGCATCTGGATCATTGATCCGTTTCCTTCTCACTGGCTTGCCGGAACAAGTCCGGCAGTTCCCTACGTCTAACTCAGTTGCTCGCGGCTGCGACGTCGAGGTCGGCTTCCACCGCCTGCACGCCACCTGCCTGTACCCGGTCCTTCACGGCCCAGGTCTTGGTCTTCGAGATCGGCCTGGTTTCCTCGATGCGGACCACATCGCCAATCTTGTATTCATTCGCTTCGTCGTGAGCGTGATACTTCTTCGAACGACGGATGATCTTCCCGTAGAGCGGGTGCTTCACCTTGCGTTCGACCAGCACGGTCACGGTCTTGTCGGTCTTGTCGGAGGTGACGGTCCCGATCAGGATACGCTTCGGCATCGTTTAACTCCTCAAGCCTTGGCAGCGGCGGTTGCCGCACGCTCGTTCTGCAGCGTCTTGATCTTGGCGATCGAACGACGCACTTGCTTCACGCGTGCCGGCGCTTCGAGCTGGTTGGTCGCAGCCTGGAACCGAAGGTTGAACTGCTCGCGCTTGAGCTCGACGAGCTCCGAGGCCAGCTGGTCATCGGTCTTGGTGCGCAGATCTTCGATCTTGCTCATCATTCGCCTCCCAGGTGCGAGGTGTCGCCCAGGCGGGCTACGACCTTGGTCTTGATCGGCAGCTTCATGGCTGCACGTTCGAAGGCTTCAGCGGCCAGCGGGCCGGCAACGCCGTCGAGTTCGAACAGGATGCGGCCCGGCTTCACGCGAGCTGCCCAGTATTCGATCGAACCCTTGCCCTTACCCTGACGGACTTCGGCAGGCTTCTTCGACACCGGAACGTCGGGGAACACGCGGATCCACAGGCGCCCCTGGCGCTTGATGTGGCGGGTGATCGCACGACGCGCAGCTTCGATCTGGCGCGCGGTAATACGCTCGGGTTCGAGCGCCTTCAGGCCGTAGGAGCCGAAGTTCAAGGTGGTGCCGCCCTTGGCGTCGCCCTTGATCTTGCCCTTGAAGGCCTTGCGGAACTTGGTTTTCTTCGGTTGCAGCATGGTTCTTTCCTAATCCTGCAATCAGCGAGCCGGGCGCACGCCGGAAGTCTGCGCTTCCATCATGAGGCGGTCCTGCGCGGTCGGATCGTGAGCGAGGATCTCGCCCTTGAAGATCCACACCTTGATGCCGATGATGCCGTATGCGGTGAGCGCTTCGGCTTCGGCATAGTCCACGTTCGCACGCAGCGTGTGCAGCGGAACGCGACCTTCGCGGTACCATTCGACGCGTGCAATTTCCGCACCGCCAAGACGGCCGCCGCAGGTGATCTTGATGCCTTCAGCGCCCAGACGGAGCGCCGACTGCACCGCGCGCTTCATCGCACGACGGAATGCAACGCGGCGGATCAGCTGATCGGCAATGCCCTGGGCGACGAGCTTGGCGTCGATTTCCGGCTTGCGGATTTCAACGATGTTCAGCTTCACTTCGCTGTCGGTCATGCTGGCCAGCTTCGAGCGCAGCTTTTCGATGTCAGCGCCCTTCTTGCCGATGATGACGCCGGGACGCGCAGCATAGATCGACACGCGGCACAGCTTGGCCGGGCGTTCGATCACTACCTTCGAGATCGCTGCCTGCGGCAGGTTCTCGACGATGTACTTGCGGATCGCGATGTCTTCCTTGAGCAACTTGGCATAGTCACGCCCTTCGGCGTACCAGCGGCTGTCCCAGGTACGGTTGATCTGCAGGCGCAGACCGATCGGATTGCTCTTCTGGCCCATCTTACGCCTCTTCCTGCTCGCGCACCACGATCCGCAGCCGGCTGAACGGCTTGAGGATCCGGGTCGACTTGCCGCGACCGCGGGTGTGGAACCGCTTCATGGTGACCGACTTGCCGACCGAGGCTTCCGCCACGACGAGCGAGTCGACGTCCAAATTGTGGTTGTTCTCCGCATTGGCGATCGCCGAAGCGAGCACCTTGCTGGCGTCCTTCGCCATCGCCTTCTTCGAGAAAGCGAGGATGTTCATGGCCTCTTCGGCCTTCTTGCCGCGGATCAGCTCGGCAACGAGGTTCAGCTTCTGCGCCGAACCACGGATCGTGGTGCCGACGGCCAGCGCCTCGTTATCGCCGACGCGGCGGGGTGCCTTTGCCTTGCCCATTAGCGCTTGCCCTTCTTGTCGGCGGCGTGGCCCGGGAAGCTGCGCGTGGGCGCGAACTCGCCAAGCTTGTGGCCGACCATCTCTTCCGAAACGGAGACGGGGATGAACTTCTGCCCGTTGTAGACGTTGAACGTCAGGCCAACGAACTGCGGGAGAATGGTCGAACGGCGCGACCAGGTCTTGATCGGCTTGTTGTTGTTCGTTTCCTGCGCGTCCTCCGCCTTCTTCAGAAGGCTGAGTTCGACAAACGGACCTTTCCAGACGGAACGTGCCATTAGTCCTTACCTCTTCTTCTTGGCGTGGCGCGAACGGATGATCATCTTGTCCGTCTGCTTGTTGTGGCGGGTGCGGGCGCCCTTGGTCGGCTTGCCCCACGGGGTCACCGGATGGCGGCCACCGCTGGTGCGGCCTTCACCACCACCGTGCGGGTGGTCGACCGGGTTCTTGGCGACACCGCGAGTAAGCGGCTTTACGCCCATCCAGCGCTTGCGGCCGGCCTTGGCGAAGTTCTGGTTCTGGTTGTCGGGGTTCGAAACCGCACCAACCGTACCCATGCAATCGGCCCGCAGGTAGCGCTGCTCGCCCGAGTTCAGGCGTGCGATCACCATGCCGCGGTCACGACCGACGATCTGCACATAGGTGCCTGCGCTGCGAGCGATCTGACCGCCCTTGCCCGGCTTCATCTCCACATTGTGGCAGATGGTGCCGACCGGCATCTGGCCCAGCAGCATCGCGTTGCCCGGCTTGGTGTCGGTCTTTTCACCGGCCACAACCTGGTCGCCGACAGCAAGGCGCTGCGGAGCGATAATATAGGCCTGCTCACCGTCTTCATACTTGATGAGCGCGATGAAAGCCGTGCGGTTGGGATCGTATTCCAGGCGCTCGACCGTCGCAGGCATATCCCACTTGCGGCGCTTGAAATCGATGAAGCGGTACTTCTGCTTGTGACCGCCCGCCATGCCGCGCGAAGTGACATGACCCTTGTTGTTGCGTCCACCGGTCTTGCGCTTGCCTTCCGTGAGCGACTTGACCGGCTTGCCCTTCCAGAGCTGGGTCTTGTCGACGAGGATGAGGCCGCGGCGTGCGGGGCTCGTCGGATTGTAGTTCTTGAGTGCCATCGTTCCTGCCCTCAGATCCCGCTAGTGATGTCGATCATTTCGCCCTCAGCGAGGGTGACGATCGCTTTCTTCACGTCGGTGCGCTTGTAGGCCTTGCCCTTCCAGCGCTTGGTCTTGCCCTTCACGACGATCGTGTTCACAGCCACGACCTTCTTGTCGTAGATCGCTTCCACCGCTTCCTTGATCTGCGGCTTCGTCGCGTCGCCAGCCACCTTGAACACAACAGCGTTCTGTTCCGAAGCCATGGTCGACTTCTCGGTGATGTGCGGGGCGATGATCACGTCGTAGTGACGCGCGTCGATTTCCTGCTTCTTAGCCATTGAAGCGCGCCTCCAGCTTGGCGACCGCGTCCTTGGTCAGGACCAGCGTGTCGTGGTTGAGGATGTCGTAGACATTGGCGCCGATGGCGGGGAGCACGTTCACGCCCGGCAGGTTGCCGGCGGCCTTCTTGAAGCCTTCGTTCACGCTTTCGCCATCGATTACCAGGACCTTGCCGGTCAGACCGGCCTTGTCGAGGTGACCCTTGAGTGCCTTGGTCTTGGCGTCCTTGAGCTCGAGGCTGTCGACAACCACGAGGCCGTCCTTCGCCTTGCTCGAAAGCGCCATCTTCAGGCCGAGCGCACGCAGCTTCCTGTTCAGCGACTGCTGGAAGTCACGCTTGCGCGCACCGTGAGCCTTGCCGCCGCCGATGAAGATCGGGGCTGCGCGGTCACCGTGACGGGCGGTACCACCACCCTTTTGGCGGCCGAACTTCTTGCCGGTACGGGCAACGTCCGAACGTTCACGGGTCGGACGGGCAGTGCCACGGCGGTTTTCAAGCTGCCAGGTGACAATGCGGTGCAGGATGTCGGCGCGCGGCTCAACTCCGAACACGGCATCGTTGAGCTCGATATCGCCCGACGCCTTGCCGTCGATTTTCTGGACCTTCACCTTCACGGATCAGCCCTCCTTGTTTTCGTCGCTGGCCGGAGCGTCGGCTGCGGGAGCTTCTGCTTCGGGAGCGGGAGTTTCGGCTGCGGCTTCCACTGCGGTTTCTTCAACCGGAGATTCAACCACGGTCTCTTCGACCAGCGGAGCGGCGTTGAGATCGATCACTGCGCCGGGGAACGGCAGTTCTTCCGAAAGCGGCAGTTTCACCGCGTCGCGGACGAGCAGCCAGCCGTTCTTCGAGCCAGGGACCGAGCCCTTGACGAAGATCAGGCCGCGCTCTGCGTCGGTGCGAACGACTTCCAGGTTCTGCTGGGTGCGCTGACGGTCACCCATGTGGCCGGCCATCTTCTTGCCCTTGAACACGCGGCCCGGATCCTGGCGGTTACCGGTCGAACCATGTGCGCGGTGCGAGATCGAGACACCGTGCGTTGCACGCATGCCTCCGAAGCCCCAACGCTTCATCGCGCCGGCAAAGCCCTTACCCTGGGTGTGACCGGTGATGTCGACCTTCTGGCCAGCGACGAAGTGATCGGCGCTGATGGTCGAACCAACCGGCACGAGGGCATCTTCGCTCTCGACGCGGAATTCAGCCACACGCTTCTTCAGCCCGACCTGGGCCTTGGCGAAGTGCTCGCGCTGCGGCTTGTTGACATTCTTCTGCTTGGCTTCGCCCGCACCCAGCTGGACCGCGAAGTAACCATCGCGATCGGCAGTCCGGTGCAAGACGACCTGGCAGTCCTCCAGCGAGAGAACGGTCACGGGAACGTGACGTCCATCCTCCTGGAACAGGCGGGTCATCCCGACTTTCTTTGCGATAACGCCAGTGCGCATCGTCTAACTCCTAAACAGAGGCACACGAGGCCCATCCCCGCGTGCTTGCCAGCCCGAATTTTGATGCATCGCCCCGTCTGGGCTGAGTGCTAGCCATGCCCGAAGGCCTGGAGAGCGAGACGGGGGACGCAGCCCGGATGAACTCCGGCGGTATCCCAATGTCTTGCCGATCCCGAGAGATCGACGGGGCCGTTGGAGCCCCTGAAAGTCTCGGCCTGTTTAAGGTCTGACCGGGAGACCTGAGAAAAAGCGGCTTAGGCCAGCTTGATCTCGACGTTCACGCCCGCAGCGAGGTCGAGCTTCATCAGCGCGTCGACGGTCTGGGCATTGGGCTGCACGATGTCGAGCAGCCGCTTGTAGGTGCGCACCTCGAACTGCTCGCGCGACTTCTTGTCGATGTGCGGGCCGCGGTTCACGGTGAACTTCTCGATACGCGTCGGCAGAGGAATGGGGCCACGAATAAGAGCACCCGTGCGACGCGCGGTGTCTGCAATCTCACCAGTAGCCTGGTCGAGAACACGATGGTCGAACGCCTTCAGGCGAATGCGGATATTCTGAGCTTCCATTACCTACACCAATGCGAAAGAGCCGAAGGAGCCTTTCGACCCCTCAAAAAAACAAAGGCCCGCCCTGCTTGCGCCCGGTCTCCCGGAAAGGGCGGCCCTCCAAAATTCGTTCTGCGAGGACGAATCCCCGCGTTCGGGCGCGCCTATACGGTGGTAGCGGGATTCTGGCAACCCCGTTTCCATCGAAAATCGGCCCAAAAACTGGACACGCGCCGTATGATTGCCCTGCCACTGAAAATCAGGACCAAGCTTTCATAAAAAGGGGCCCGGCACCCTATCGGGAACCGGGCCTCCTCTTGTCGCAGCAGGCCGTGGCCTGCGCGCGATCACTTGGTGATCTTCGAGACCACGCCCGAGCCGACGGTGCGGCCGCCTTCGCGGATTGCGAAGCGCAGGCCTTCGTCCATGGCGATCGGAGCAATCAGCTTGACGCTGATGGTCACGTTGTCGCCCGGCATGACCATTTCAGTGCCCTCGGGGAGGATCACTTCACCGGTCACGTCGGTGGTGCGGAAGTAGAACTGCGGGCGGTAGTTGGCGAAGAACGGCGTGTGACGGCCACCTTCGTCCTTCGACAGCACGTAAACTTCGGCGCTGAACTCGGTGTGCGGGCTGACCGAACCGGGCTTGCAGAGGACCTGGCCGCGCTCAACCGCTTCACGAGCGACGCCGCGGATCAGGGCGCCGATGTTGTCGCCGGCTTCACCGCGATCGAGCAGCTTGCGGAACATTTCCACGCCGGTGACGGTGGTCTTCTGGGTGTCCTTGATGCCGACGATTTCGACTTCGTCGCCAACGTTGACAACACCGGTTTCGACGCGGCCGGTAACCACAGTGCCGCGACCCGAGATCGAGAACACGTCTTCGATCGGCATCAGGAAGGGCTTGTCGACCGGACGGTCGGGCTGCGGAATGAATTCGTCCACGGCCTTCATCAGTTCGAGGATCGAGTTTTCGCCGATTTCCGGATCACGGCCTTCGAGAGCGGCCAGAGCCGAACCCTTGACGATCGGAATATCGTCGCCCGGGAAGTCGTAGCTCGAAAGCAGTTCACGAACTTCGAGTTCGACGAGCTCGAGGATTTCCTCGTCGTCGACCTGATCGACCTTGTTCATGTACACGACCAGAGCCGGCACGCCGACCTGGCGAGCAAGCAGGATGTGTTCGCGGGTCTGCGGCATCGGGCCGTCAGCAGCGTTCACAACCAGGATCGCGCCGTCCATCTGCGCCGCGCCGGTGATCATGTTCTTCACATAGTCGGCGTGGCCGGGGCAGTCGACGTGAGCGTAGTGACGCGCGTCGGTTTCATATTCGACGTGTGCGGTCGAAATGGTGATGCCGCGCTCGCGCTCTTCCGGAGCCTTGTCGATGTTCGCGAAATCAACCGGGGCGCCGAGCACCTTGGTGATCGCTGCGGTCAGCGTGGTCTTGCCGTGGTCGACGTGACCGATGGTGCCGATGTTGCAGTGCGGCTTGTTCCGCTGGAATTTTTCCTTAGCCATTTCTCAAATAACCTCTGGTTTGAATTGAATCGTTGCGGGAGAAAAGGCGGCACCCGCTGAATCAGGCGCCGCCCCTAGACCGTGTCGCTCGCTTAAGCAAGCTTCTCCTTGACTTCCTGCGCGACATTCGCCGGCACTTCGTCATAGTGGCTGAACTGCATCGTGTACTGGGCGCGGCCCTGAGTGAACGAACGCAGCTCGTTGACGTATCCGAACATGTTGGCCAGCGGCACATTGGCCTCGACCACCTGTGCGTTGCCGCGAGTGTCGGTGCCCTGGATTTGGCCACGGCGGCTGTTGAGGTCGCCGATGACGTCGCCCATGAAATCTTCGGGGGTGACGACTTCGACCTTCATGATCGGCTCAAGCAGCTTGATGCCGGCCTTGCTGGCCACTTCGCGCATCGCGCCGCGACCGGCAATTTCGAAGGCGATCGCCGACGAGTCGACATCGTGGTAGGCGCCATCATACAGCTCGACGCTGAAGTCGATAATCGGGAAGCCGACAAGATAGCCGCTTTCGGCCTGCTCGCGGAAACCCTTTTCGATCGCGGGGATATATTCCTTCGGGATATTACCGCCCTTGATATTATCTTCGAAGATAACGCCCTGGCCGCGTTCACCAGGGGTGACCTTGACCTTCACGCGACCGAACTGGCCCGAGCCGCCCGACTGCTTCTTGTGGGTGTAGTCGACCTCGACTTCACGAGCGAGCGACTCGCGGTATGCCACCTGCGGCGCACCGACGTTCGCTTCGACCTTGAACTCGCGCTTCATGCGATCGACGAGGATGTCGAGGTGAAGCTCGCCCATGCCCTTGATGATCGTCTGGCCCGATTCGTGATCGGTCGACACGCGGAACGAGGGATCTTCGGCAGCCAGGCGGTTGAGCGCAACGCCCATCTTTTCCTGGTCGGCCTTGGTCTTGGGTTCCACCGACAGTTCGATCACCGGCTCAGGGAATTCCATACGCTCGAGGATGATCGGCTTGGCCGGATCGCACAGCGTATCGCCCGTGGTGGTGTCCTTCATGCCCGCCAGCGCAACGATGTCGCCCGCGAATGCTTCTTCGATGTCCTCTCGGTTGTTCGAGTGCATCAGCAGCATGCGGCCGATCTTTTCCTTCTTGTCCTTCACCGAGTTCAGGACCTGGCCCTTCGTCAGCTTGCCCGAATAGATGCGGGTAAAGGTGAGCGAGCCCACGAAGGGGTCGTTCATGATCTTGAACGCCAGCGCGCTGAACGGCGCATCGTCGCTCGAAGGACGCTCGGCTTCCTCGTCGCTGTCAGGCAGGACGCCCTTGATCGCGGGAACGTCGAGCGGCGAAGGCATGTAGTCGACCACTGCGTCGAGCAGCGGCTGCACGCCCTTGTTCTTGAAGGCCGAACCGCAGGTTACGGGGACGAAGGCGCGTGCCATGGTGCCCTTGCGGATCAGCTTCTTGATGGTCGCGACGTCGGGCTCGTTGCCTTCGAGATAGGCTTCCATGACATCGTCGTCTTGCTCGACGACAGTCTCGATCAGCCTTTCGCGATATTCGGCAGCCTTGTCCGCCAGTTCTGCCGGAATGTCGACGAACTCGTACTTCGCGCCGAGGTCTTCGGCCTGCCACACGATGCCGCGGTTATTGACGAGGTCGACAACACCCTTGAGGTTCGATTCCGCACCAATCGGGAGATACAGCACCAGCGGCACCGCGCCGAGACGGTCGATGATCGACTGCACGCAGTAGTAGAAGTCTGCACCGGTACGGTCGAGCTTGTTGATGAAGCACATCCGCGGAACACCGTATTTGTCGGCTTGGCGCCACACGGTTTCCGACTGCGGCTCAACGCCCGCAACGCCGTCAAACACCGCAACCGCGCCGTCGAGCACGCGCAGCGAACGTTCGACTTCGATGGTGAAGTCGACGTGCCCGGGGGTGTCGATGATGTTGATGCGATACTTGGGCTGGTTCGCGCGCAGGTCCTCAGGGTTCGAGCGCGGATCCATCGTCGCGTCTTCGGGCGTCCAGAAAGTGGTAGTCGCAGCCGAGGTGATGGTGATCCCGCGCTCCTGCTCCTGCTCCATCCAGTCCATCGTCGCGGCACCATCGTGCACTTCGCCGATCTTGTAGGACTTGCCGGTGTAGTAGAGGATACGCTCGGTAGTCGTGGTCTTGCCGGCATCGATGTGAGCCATGATGCCGATATTGCGGTACCGCTCCAGCGGATATTCGCGTGCCATGTTGAGTCTCCGTGAGGGGGTTTGCCCCCTAGATAGGTTTTACCAGCGCCAAAATTACCAGCGATAGTGCGAGAACGCGCGGTTGGCGTCAGCCATGCGGTGCGTGTCTTCGCGCTTCTTGACGGCATTGCCACGGTTGTTCGCCGCATCGAGCAGTTCGCCCGAGAGGCGCGCAGCCATGGTGGTTTCGGGGCGACCGCGAGCCGCAGTGATCAGCCAGCGGATGGCGAGCGCCTGGGCACGCTCGGGGCGAACCTCGACCGGCACCTGGTAGGTCGCACCACCGACGCGGCGGCTGCGCACTTCCACCTGCGGCTTCACATTGTTGAGCGCATCGTGGAACATCTGGATCGGATCGGCCTTGGCCTTCGCTTCGACCGTTTCGAGCGCGCCATAGACGATGCGCTCGGCAACGGACTTCTTACCGTCCAGCATGAGGTTGTTCATGAACTTCGACAGAACCTGATCCCCGAACTTCGGGTCAGGCAGGATTTCCCGCTTCTCGGGACGACGACGACGTGACATCGGATTTTCTCCTGTAGGCCCTTCCTTCACCGTCACCCTGAACTTGTTTCAGGGTCCATTTTTCGGCTTGGGGCGAACCTTTCAAATAACTTGCGAACTCGGCACCAAGGGGAACCATGGATCCTGAAACACGGTCGCTTGTGGCGACCTGTTCAGGATGACCCATCCCCCGGATGGATCACTTCGGCCGCTTGGCGCCGTACTTCGAACGGCTCTGCTTGCGGTCCTTCACACCCTGCGTGTCGAGCACGCCGCGAAGCACGTGATAGCGCACGCCCGGAAGGTCGCGCACACGGCCGCCGCGGATCAGCACGACGCTGTGTTCCTGCAGGTTGTGGCCTTCGCCGGGGATGTAGGAGATGACTTCGCGCTGGTTGGTCAGGCGCACCTTGGCAACCTTGCGCAGAGCGGAGTTCGGCTTCTTCGGCGTCGTGGTATAGACGCGCGTGCAGACGCCGCGCTTCTGCGGGTTCTGCTCCATCGCAGGGACCTTGCTCTTGGCCTTCTGCGGGGTGCGGCCCTTGCGGACCAGCTGGTTGATCGTCGGCATAAGTACTCTTCACCGTGTTTATGGCGGCGACTTGATGCGATCGGGATGGAGGTTGCTCGTTCACCCGGCCCGTTCGTGCTGAGCCTGTCGAAGCATGACGGGCTGCGCACACGGCGGCATGAACAAGCTGAAACGCTCCACCCAAAAGCCACTGGCCACCGGGTTACTTTGACGGCTGCCCCCTCTCCCCGCTCATCCGTCATCCTGAACCTGGTTCAGGAGAACAAACCACTGGGAGCCAATAGAAAAGAGCCACGCCGCAACAGCGACTGGCCCCCGGGACATGACCGGCAATGTTCAGCTCTATTGACCTTGCGAGGCCAAAGGCCCCGTTCGGTTGGCGCGCCCTTATGTTGGATTCGCCCAAAGGTCAAGGATCGCGTGGCCCGGCCGCGCGATCCCCTGCCCCTCAATCGCGCCGGTCGCGCCGGTTGGGAAAATTGGGCATCCTCGTGCCGCGCGGCGGCGGCTGGAGGTTGCGCTCGAACCTCTTGTAATGCGGCTGGCCCGTCACTTCGCGGCTGCGGAAGTGCCGTTCGCGGTCGACGCGATAGCGGTTTTCATGCGGCGCCAGCCGGAACCAGAAGAAGCCGTCTGTGCCCCAATACCCGTCGTAGAAGTCGCCGTAATAGCCGTCATACCAGCCGTAATAGGGGTGGCTGCTCCAGGTCAGCGAGCCGCGGCCATAGATGTCGTCGGCGCAGCCTGCGGGCAGCGTCAGCGCCAGCGCCAGCGCGGCGGCGGCAAGGATTTTTCGCATGGGTCCGGTCCTTGTGTAGCGAGGAGAGGACGCCAGCATCGCCGCGAACCGGGCCGCGCTGTATCAGGAAAGGTCCTTAGGGGGGGCACTTGTTTGGGGATCACGGGCATCGGTTGGATGCGGCTCTCATTGTGGGAGAGGGGGGAAGGTCAAGGGTTAGAGCGACGTCGCATACTCTTGCTTCAGTCAAAGATTTGGCGACTCGATACGTCGGGGTAGCGGCAGAACTACGAAGCGTGGAATAGCTAATTGCCATCAGCTTGCCTCTTTCAAGATATCAATCAAATCAAGAAGCGGACCGAGTATTCTGTCCAGTTCATCCACTGGCTCCTGAAGTTGGTCCAAAATCTCGAGCCCCTTTTCTCCAACATCAACCGGCTGTGGGATCGAACGAACATCTCGACCTAAGTCCCTCGATATTGAACCGGTCGCCCCGACTGGAATAACAAATAACCCGAGCTCTTTTGCGATTTCGAACTCGTTCTGCATACCGGTTGCAGGGACAACGGCATTTCCAGCTTGTTTGTTACCAAACAAGAAAATAGCGATCCCAGCTCGCGCAATCATATCCCTTCGATAGGTGTCCCATAAGGCCTCTCTTTTGCCCGGGTCATTGGGAAATTGTGGGAAAGGCCTAACAACCAAATTGTCATCAAACCTCTTCTCCGGATGTCGGCTTAGTGACAGGATTGAGCCACCTAGGAGAGCATTTCCGACACCAACCCCAACACCTGAGACAACCTTCAAGTTCCTCTCGATTAAGAGTCCTCCAAGCTTCTCCATGAAAGAGTGGACATCCTGCTCTCCCCATGGGGAGTAGTCATGTGCGCTCGTTGAAACGAAGATCGAATTTTGCACGAAACGGCGATAAATTTCGGTCAACACTCGTGGAATTTCATCGTAGGAGTCGACCAGAACGCTTTCGATGTTAAATCGTTTTAGATCCTCCAAAACAATTGCCTGCCGATTCTTGGTATACTCAAACTCTTCAACATCCTCGCAGTCATGCTCAGAAACTGACTTGAATAATGCGTAATGCGGGCGTTGATTTTCAGCGAACCGATATCTTATTTGGGCAAGGACTCTCTCTAGATTCGGATCGGTAAAGCTGAAACCGATGAAAAGAAAAGTCTTGGACGTAAGATCACCTGTAAGCGCATTCAAAAAAGCTCCCCTTTTGAATGCATACTTTTCATAGTCATCTCTGGTAAGAACCGCATCCCCAGGATGCTCCACATCTCCATGCATTTTGAACACTGTGACATTTCGATTGGGTTTCGTATAGGCAAGCTGATTGACCTGATATTTGATGTCGGCGACCTTACCTTCATCGGTCAAAGCGGTCTCAATCAGTCTGTCGTAGTTGGTGGTCCACCATGTTGAAATCGGTAGTCGTGCAAGTATGCGATGGCATTCAGTAGGATTTTTATCTGCCGGGAATTCCTCGAGCAGCACTTTGTTTAATTGTCCTCTATTTTGCCCCTTCGAATTGACATAATACTGAGCAATAGCAACGAAATCTGACTCGCGATCTACATTCAGATTCAACTCAGCCGCTATTTCTCTTAGTAACTCCTTCCAGTTCACAAATCCCGCGGACGCAGACAATCCTGCACCAGCAAAGATGGCTGCATTCCCCTCTTCTAGGTCCTTCAGATACAGTTCGATGAAGCGGGATCTTTCCATCTCTATTTTCAGCCTGTTGGCGAATTCGCCTTTCGCATCGGTCGAGAAAAGTCGTATTCATTTCCTAGTCGGTCTTGGTGCGCAGCTTCAATCAATGCGGCAAGGCTCTCCAAATCGTTTTCAATTCGCGCCCAATTTGTAACCGAAATCGTGGCGTTGGGTGCCATCAGATTGTCGATAATTCGATCCGGCAGATACGGATGTCTGCGCTGGTACTCGTCCCAACTATCTAGCGAAATCCAATTGTCGCAATCAGGATAAATCCTTGATTTCTCCCATGCGTGAGCAGCGTGCCAAGATGTAGGACTCGTTGAAGGAAGCTGAATCACTAAGATGCCGGATTTCTTGTTGATCGGGCCATCCCTCATGCTGCTATAAATTTCCCAATCAACATGTTTACGTCCCCTAGTTTCAGTTCCAACCAAAACAATGGTGACCGTAGAGTCCCTTAGGTATTCATCGCGAATGATGCATCGAATGGTCTCGGTAGGAAGATCACCCTCGATATCTCGCGTATTGACTGAAACATCCTCAAACAGCTCGTACTGGCTCGCCCATTGCTGCAACTGATCCTTCGCCCATTGGTCATTGGCGTGATGGTAGCTTATGAATACTTTGCGCATGCCCTAATATTGTTGAATGAAACAAAATTCCCAAGTGGGAATTGGAGCAATCCACAAATAATTTTCCTACTCCGCCTTTTTCTGATTTAGCCCCTCAGACGCCGGGCGCAGCGCCTCCGCGCTGCTTGGCTCCCGCGCCATAAGGCGCGACGGCCGGTCGGCCTTGCGGCTCGCTGGTCGCTCGCCGTTTTCGTGCCGGATAGAGAGGTGGTTTGTGGCTAGAAACAAACGTCGCACTCCCCGCCAGGCCACAAGCGCCGTCGCGTTCGAGCATGCCCCGCCCCCGCCCGGCGATCCGCTGCTCGCCTTCCAGCCTTTCATCCACGCACAGCCGCGCCGCAATTCGATCACGCCCGATCTCCAGCGCCAGTTCATCGCCCATCTCGCCGCCACCGGCATCGTCAGCTCCGCCGCGCGGCGCATCGGGCGCAGCATGGAGGCGCTCTACAAGCTGCGCCACAGGCCCGGGGCCGAGGGCTTTGCGGCCGCCTGGGACCGGGCGGTCGATCGCGGGGTGCAGCGGCTCGAGGATACCGCGCTCGCCCGCGCGATCGAGGGGGAAGAGCGCGCCATCGTCCGCAATGGCGAGATCGTGGGGCTCCAGCGCCATCACAACGAAGCGCTCACCATGTTCTTCCTGCGCCACCGCCTGCCCGCGCGGTACGGCCCGCAGCAGGAAAAACCATCCGAAGCGCTCTATGCCGAGCTGGAGGCACGCGCGCTAGGCGTGGCGCGCGAGCTGGTGCAGCGCGAACGCGACCAGCAGGTGGCGGATTTGCTCCCGCTGCTCGACCACATGGTGAAGAACCGGGTGGAAGGCCGCGCCTATATCACCGGGGTGGATGTGACCAAGACCATCGCCGAAAATGCGAAGATGATGAGAAACAACCTTCCTAAAACCACGCCCTGACGCCGAGGAGGAACTTCCAGCCGGTCGGGTCTTCGCCCGCGGCGCGCGTGATATCCGCCGTCTCTCCCAGCTTCGCTTCATATTCCACGCCGACATAGGGCGCGAATTCGCGCACGATCTCATACCGCAGGCGCAGGCCGGGCTCGATCTTGGTCAGCCCCGCGCCGATCCCGCGTTCGGGGATGTCCTGGGCTGAGGCTTCCAGCTCGACCCGCGGCTGCAGGATCAGGCTTTGCGTGATCTTCTGGTCGTATTCGCCCTTGAACCGCGCGGTAAGGTCGCCCCGGTCGCTCAGGAAAGCCGCGGCGTCGACGTGGAACATGTAGGGCGCGAGCCCCTGTATGCCGAGCGCGAGGTGGCTGCGCGTTTCGGGCTCGATATCCAGCCGCGCGCCCGCCTGCAGGTCGAAGAAGGGGCCGATCGCATGGCTCCACAGCGCCTGCACTTCGGCATCCTCGACGCTGCCGCCGATTTCGCCCTCCCCTTCGGTCTTGAGCACGAATTTGTCGATGTCGCCGCCGTACCAGGCCTGCGCGTCCCACAGCCAGCCGTCCTCGCCGCCCTCTGCCGGGATGCGCGCCTCCAGCCGTTCGACCAACACCATGCCGGTGGTCATTTCGCCGTGCATGCGGCGGTTTTCCTCGCGGCTGGGCGCCATCGCGTCGGCGCCCCAGATGGCGTCGGCAGCGTGGAGCGGACCCTCGAGCGCACGCGCGGGCACTGCGCTTTCGGGCGCGGCGCCGGGCGCGGACTTGTCGACCATGGGCATAGTGTGCTGCGTGTGGTCCATAGGTGTTGGCGCGGGTGCAGGCTGGTGCGCCGAGTGATCATGTGCCGAATGGTCCTGCGCCATGGCGGGGGTCGCTAGCATTGCAGCGCCTGCAAGAAGGAGCGCGCGCATCAGTGGTGCCCCCCGTGCGGGAAGGGCCGCACCGTCACCACCTGCATCATCCCGGCGTGCATGTGGTAGAGCAAGTGGCAGTGGAACGCCCAGTCGCCCGGCTCATTAGCGGTGAGGTCGAAAGTCGCGGTTCCGCCCGGCTGCACCACCACCGTGTGCTTCAATGGCTGGTGCATATGGTCTGCGCCGTTGACCAGTTCGAAGAAATGGCCGTGCAGATGGATCGGATGCGCCATCATCGTGTCGTTCACCAGCTTCACCCGCACCCGCTCGTCATATCCGAAGCGGATCGGATTGTCGGTGACGGCAGAAAAGGCCTTGCCGTCGAACGACCACATGTAGCGTTCCATATTGCCGGTGAGGTGGATCTCCATCTCGCGCTCGACCATGCGGTGCGGGTTCATCCGCTTCGCCTTGAGATCGGTGTAGCGCAGAACGCGATGCTTCACCTTGTCGAGCCCGAGGCCGGGGAAATCCATCCGGTCCATCGGCATGGGCGCGACCATGTCGAGCCCGGGCCCCACCTCCACATCGTCGGGAAGCTTCGAGGTGTCGCGCATCGAGTGGTCCATGCCCCCCATGTCGCCCATGCCGCCATGCCCCATAGCGGAATGGTCCATCATCCCCATGTCGGCCATGGTCAGCGTCGGCACTTCGCGCAGCGGCGGCGGAGTGGCGATATGGCCCGGGTGCGAGGTCAGGCTGGCGACGCCCATTCCGCTGCGGTCCATCGCTTCGGCCACCAGTGCGTGGCTGCCGTCGGGCGGAGTCACGATCACATCATAGGTTTCGGCCACGCCGATCTGGAATTCATCGACGACAACATCGGCCACATCGATCCCGTCGGCCGCGATCACCGTCATCGGCACGCCGGGAATGCGCAGGTTGAAGAAGGTCATCGCGCTGCCATTGATCACGCGCAGCCGCACGCGCTCGCCGGGCTTGAACGCCAGCTGGAGGTTGTCCGCCGGGCCGTGGCCGTTGATCAGGAACGTATAGGTCATGCCGGTCACGTCGGAGATGTCGCGCGGGTTCATCCGCATCTTGCCCCACATGCGGCGATCCGCCCCGCTCATCCCGCCATCGCTGGCGGTCTGCATCTGGCGGTTGAAGTAATGCTCGCCGACCTTGAGCTTGCGCATGATCTCATGCGGATGCATCGGCGTGAATTCGCTCAGCAGCACCACATAGTCGCGGTCGTAACGCGGATCGGGCTCAGCGCTTTCGATCACGATTGGCCCGTATAACCCGGCCTGCTCCTGCAAGCCCGAGTGGCTGTGCCACCAATAGGTGCCGCTCTGGCGGATCGGGAATTCGTAAGTGAAGGTTTCGCCCGGCTTGATCCCGGGGAAGCTGACGCCCGGAACCCCGTCGAACTGGAACGGCAGCAGCAGCCCGTGCCAGTGGATCGAGGAATCCTCTGCAAGGTTGTTGGTCACATGCAGGCGGACGTTCTGCCCTTCCTTAAGGCGGATCAGCGGCCCCGGCACCGTGCCGTTTACGGCATGGGCATGGCCCGAGCGAGCGCCGGTCATGAAGTGATGGTCGCCGATCGCAAGGTGGATATCCTCGCCCGACAATTCGCCGAATCCGCGCTGCGCATGCGGCAGCGATGCGCCCTTGGCCCAGGCGGGCACGGGAAGCGAGGCAGCGGCAGCGAGGCCGACAGTGCTGGTGATCAGGCGACGGCGTGAAACGGCAATGGACATACAGGGATGCGCAACTTGTGGACTTGGGGATCGGTTCCCACTATATACCCCCCTAGGGTATTTGAAAAGGGAATATTTCGATGTCGACTCAAGCCAGCGCGAAGATCAACCGGCTCAACCGCATCGCAGGGCAAGTGCGCGGCGTGGCGAAGATGGTCGAGGAAGACCGCTATTGCATCGACATCTTGCACCAAATCCAGGCGATCCGGTCCGCCCTCGCCAAGGTCGAAAGCCAGATCCTGAAGGATCATGCCGCCTGCTGCGTGGCCGAGGCGATCGCTTCGGGCGACGCGCAGGAACAGCGCGCCAAGTTCGAGGAGTTGGTCGATTTGATGGAACGCGCGCGGGGCTGATCGGCAACCGAACGGCTCTGGTCGCAAATATTCACCTTGGTGCGACGGGAGACGGGCCACGGGATTAACCCTCGCCCGCCGCGTGGCGCGCCCTTTCCGGCAGCCCGGCGATAACTTCCCGTCAATCAATCCTAGTGCTTTGGTAACCTTGTCTTCAAACCGCGTGGTCACTCCTGTTGCCGCAAACAGGAGCCATGTTCAGGAAGTCCCTCCTTGCTGCTGGTGCCGCAACCGTGCTCGCCGCCGCGCCGCTTTCGGCCGCTGCGCCGCTTTCGGTCACCGTGCCCAGCGCCATGCCGCTGGCCGCGGTCGGGATTTCCGAAGTGGCCTGCCAGCCGCAGCCCGCTGCTTTCGTCACTCAGCTTGCAACCCCAGCAATTCCGACCGGCCATCCGCTCGCAGCGCCCGCATCGGCCCGCATGGCCAAGAGCGCGGCGATCCTGGGCGGCCAGATGAGTGCGCTGGAAAAGATGCGCCTTTCGCAGGCAGGCATCGAAATGCCCGCTCCGGCTCCGCAGCCGCAAGCGCTCACCCTTGCCAACGCCACCGCTTGCGCCACGATCGGCGCGCGCGTCGCCAGCGCGATCGCTCCGGTCGCAACCGGGCGCTTCCTCGGCACCGAGCGTGTGCGCATCGGGCGCACCCGCTTCGACAATGACTGGAAGCGCGTGTCGGGCAAGGGACTGTCACGGCGCGACCTTACCCGCAGCTTGGGCGCAGTGCCGCAGGACCGCGAGGAACTGCTCGGCACGGTCAATCGCTGGGTCAACCGCACGATCCGATATCGAGACGACCGCGTGCAGCACGGCACCGCCGATTACTGGGCCGACGCGCGCACAACGCTGCGCAGCGGCACCGGCGATTGCGAGGATTACGCGATCCTCAAGATGCAGATGCTGGCCGCAGCGGGCGTTTCGCGCGAGGACATGATGCTCACGCTGGCGCGCGACACCGTCCAGCGTGCGGATCACGCAGTGCTGCTGGTGCGGCAGGGCGACGATTGGGTAATGCTCGACATGGCGAGCGACCGGATCGCACCCGCCGCCGCCGATTACGGATATCGCCCGGTGATGAGCTTTGCCGGTGCCGAACGCTACATCCACGGCACCGCCGTCGGCACACCGCAGGCGCAGCGCCCGGTGCGCGTCGCGCTGAGCCGCTGACGCACCGCCCCGGCTCGCCGCGAGCCGGACCTGCTACTTTGCCCTGACGCTACCCTTGCCGTTGAGCAGCGCGTTCTGTTCGCGCAGCAGCGTCACAATTTCCTCGTTCTGCGATTCGATCTTGGGAAGGACATCCCTTACCAGCCGGGGCGGAGAATCTTCGGGCATGCTGTCGAGCACGTCCTCCATCCGCTCCGAAACCTGGTGCCGAATGGCCGAGGAAATCCGTTCCCGCTGCTTTTCGGGAAGGAATTGATAGGCGATCGCCCCTCCTACAGTGGCGATGCCAATGGCTGTAGACGTTCTCATGATAATCTCCTGGCCGATGCCGGGCCTTGCTGTCGACGCGCGGGATTGCGCGCGTGGGGCAAGCATGGGCCCGACTCGGGCAGCGGATCGATAGGGTAACCTACCTAGCGCGGGCGATTGGCGGGCGAGGCTTCGCAGCGCGAAGGCTCAGCGTTCGGTCATCGCTTCGCTGAGGCCGCGCGTGATCGGCTTCATCAGATAGCTCAGCACGCTTTTCTTGCCGGTGATGATCTCGACGTCGCAGATCATGCCCGGCACAATCGGCAAGCGCTGCCCGCCACGAGTGAGGTAGGAACGGCTGGTTTCGACCAGCACGGTGTAATAGGTTTCGCGCTCGACTTCGTCATAGACGCTGTCGGCGCTCACCTGCAGCACGTGGCCGCTCAGCCCGCCATAGGTCGAAAAGTCATAGGCGGTGACCTTCACATTGGCCGGGTCGCCCACCTTGATGAAGGCGATGTCCTTTGGCGCGACGCGCGCTTCGACCAGCAGCTTGTCGCCTACCGGCACGATCTGCATGATCTTCTCGCCCGCGCCCACGAAGCCGCCCACCGTAGTGACCTGCACATCATTGACGATGCCGTCGGCGGGTGAACGCAGCTCGTTGCGATCGCGCCGCGCCGCAGCGCCGCGAATGGTCTGTTCGTTCACCGCGATGCGCGTGGCCAGTTCGGAACGCTCGTTGAGCGCCTGCTGGCGGAATTCGCCGCGCGCCGCCGCAAGGTCGGCCTGCGCCTGGTTGATCGCCGCCTGCGCGCGCGCCACGCCCTGCCGCGCCGCAGTGAGCCGCCCGCGCGTGTCCACAAGGTCGCGCTGCGCGCTGATCAGTTCGGTGCGCGGGACGATGCCCTTGGCCGCGAGCGGTTCGAGCATGTTGACCTGGTCCTGCGCCAGCCTTGTGCTGTTTTCCAGTGCCGCCACGGTCGCCTGCGCTTCGCCGAGGTCGCGGCGGCGCTGCTCGACGGCAGCCGAAAGCCCCTGCTCGCGGCTGCGCGCGGTCGCCAGCCGTACTTCCTGCAGGCGCCGTTCGTCGGCGCATTCCTCGCCTTCGCCGCAGCCCAGCGCGGTGCCGGTCGCTTCGCCTTCGAGCCGCGCGGCGCGCGCGCTCAGCCGTTCGTTCTCGGTTTCGAGGCGGCTCAGCTCGGAATCGGCAATGTCGTCATCAAGCTTGACCAGCAACTGGCCCTTCTTGACGCTCTGGCCAGAGCGGACGAGGATTTCCTCGATCACCGAAGGCTCCGCCGGCTGCACCAGCTGCGCCTTGGACGAAGGGATCACCTTGCCCATGCCTCGCGTCACCTCTTCGGTCTGCGCCAGGCTGGCCCACAGCAGCAGGCTGAAGAAGGTTGCCGCGCAAGCCGCGATGAGCTTCCGATTGGGATCCCAATCGGAAACGATTTCGAACCACTTTTTCACTGTATCCGCTGTACTCACTGTGCGGCCTCGCCTGCCTCCGTAACCGCATGGGCCGGAGCGTTTTCACCCTGGTTCGACCGCGCCGCCGAATAGGCGCCCGAAGCGGCAACCGGATCGGGGATCGACAGGCGCCAGCTCTTGGTCGTGTCGATCCGCCCGCCCACATCGCTCGGCGCGTGGCGGTCGGTCACAAGCGGGGTTACGGTGAGCCCCGGCGTCAATTCGGGCTCGATCGGCGCGAGATCGGCCTCGAGCATGCCGCGCAGCCGATCGAAATCGATCGAAGGCACGGCTTCGTAACCGTTCCAGCGGCCGCTGAAGGCGCCTACCCCGCCCGGTCGTCCCGGGAACCGATAGAAGATATGCGTGCCGATCTGTTCGATCTTGGCGAGCGTGAAGGCCCAGCGCGGCACCACGTAATCGGCGTGGTAATGCGTCGCGGTGCCGACCGAAGGCTCGACCGCGCCCGCCAGCATGGCTTCCGCCACCGCTTTCGATTCGCCCCACTGGCGCGCCATCGGCTTGCGCAGCAGCGCCCCGTCGCAAGTGAAGCTGAATTGGCAAACGGGCCGGTAAACACCTTCGTATACCACGCCGCATACCGAGTTGGGATAGGCCGGATGGCGCATCCGGTTGAGCACCACTTGCGCCACGGCGCGCTTGCCCTGCACCGGCTCGTTCGCGGCTTCGTAATAGATCGCCTGCGTCAGGCAGGTGAGCGCGCTGCGATATTGCTGGCTGCTCCTGGGGATTGCGCTGAAGCCCGAAACCCGGCCCAGCGGCAAATCGGCCGTGGGGATCAGCGCATTGCGTTCCTGCGCGCTGCTGCCTTCGATCAGCAATTCGGCCTGCGCGCCCTGGTCGAGGTTCTTGAGCCGCGCCACTTCGCTCGAACGCATCGAAATGCCGCTTTCGGCGCGCGAAGGATCGGGGCTGCCGATCACGAAGGCCAACGCCACGATGAACACCGTCAGCAGGCCGCCCCCCAGCGCCATCCGGCCGGGCGTCGCCCCGCCGCTGTCGCGCCAGGCTTTCGCCATCGAGGCGACCTGCCCGGTCACTTAGAGCCTTCCCCCTGCCCCATGCCGCCCTGTGCGCTGGCGCGGGCGAGGATCTCGTCCTTGCTGCCGTCAGCCACGACGCGGCCCTTGTCGAGCACGATGATACGGTCGCACAGCTCGAACAGCGCCGGGCGGTGGGTGGAAATCAGCAAGGTCTGGTCGGGCGAAAGCGACTGCTTGACGCGTTCGACGAACTGCCGCTCGGTCTGCGAGTCCATCGCGCCGGTCGGTTCGTCGAGGAACAGCAGCTCGCACGGCGTCACGAATGCGCGCGCCAGTGCCAGGAAGCTGCGTTGCCCGCCCGAAAGGCGGCGGCCCTGCTCGCCCACGGCGCGGTCATAGCCGCTGTCATCGCGGGCCAGGAATTCGTCCGCGCCGCTCATGCGCATGGCGTCGAACAGGCGCTCGTCCTCGACCTCGGGCGCGCCGAGCGAGAGATTGTCCTTGATCGAACCGGTAAACAAGGTGGCGTCCTGCCCAACAAAGCGGAATTGCGAGCGCAAGTCCTGCGGCCGGAATTGGCGCGAGTCGATTCCATTTACCAAGAAAGCGCCGTCTGTGGGCTGATAAAGTCCGCAAATTAACCTTCCGAGCGTGGACTTTCCCGAAGCGACACGCCCGATCAGGCAAATCCTTTCACCATGCTTGATGGTGAGGTTGAGCCGGTCGAGCGCGGGCACCGGAGCCTCAGGGTAGCCGAAGCTCACATCCTCGAGCTTGAGCGTGGCCTTGGTCAGCGTGGCGGGCAGCATCGAAGCGCCCTGCTTGCGCTCGTCTGGCACGTCGAACAGCCGCTCGATCGAAGCCAGCGTCTCGCGTGCCTGGCGCGCGCGGGTAAGCAGGAAAGCAACCTGGCCTGCGGGCGCGAGCGAACGCGAGGCAAGCATCACGATGGCGATGATCGCGCCCATGGTGATCACGCCCGCATCGAACAGGTAATAGCCGCCGACGATCAGCGAGATCGAGGAAACCTGCTGGCAGGTCTGCGCGAGGCCCACCGCGACCGAATTGATCTTCTTGAGCCGCTGCTGCGAAAGGCTGCCGATATCGGCAAGATTGTACCAGCGGCCCATCATGGCGCGCTCGCCGGTCATCGACTTGAGCGTTTCCATGCCCGCGACCGATTCCACCAGCAGCGTCTGCTGCAAGCCATGATCGGCCTGCGCGTCGCGCGCGGCGTCGGTCACCTTGCGTTGCAGGAAGAAGCCCGCGGTCGCCATCAGCGCCATCGCCACCAACGGGACCAGCGCCAGCCAGCCGGCGATATAGGCGATCACCCCCACGAACACGACGAGGAAGGCGATGTCGACGATCAGCACGATCGTGGTCGAGGCGAAGAAATCGCGAACCACGGCATATTCGCTGACGCGCGCGGCAAGCGCCCCGGTGTTGCCCTGGCGCGCCGCAAGCGGCAGGCCGAGCACGCGCCCGAAGATCTTCTGCGACAGCTTGATATCGAGCCGCCGCCCGATCTCGTCGATCACATTGGTGCGCGCGGTGCGCAGCGCGAATTCCATCGCGAAGGCGAGCAACACGCCGATGCCGAGCACCCACAGCGTCGAAACCGCGCGGTTGGGGATCACCCGGTCATAGACGTTCATCGAGAATAGCGGCAGCGACAGCGCCAGCAAATTGATGATCAGCGAAGCGACCAGCACCGAACGGAACGCCTTGCGTTCCTTGCGCAGCTCGCCCCAGAACCAGTGGTGGCGCGCCTTCTGGTGCCACGGCGCTTCCTGCGTCCGCAGGCTGTCCGGATCGCCGTAAACAGTCAGGAAACGGCCGGCATATTCGGCTTCGACTTCCTCGCGCGGTAACCATGTGGCTTCACCGCTTTCGGGCGACCACAGCAGCAATTGGCCGTCGCGCCCTTCCTGGATCACTGCCGCGCCGCCCTCATTGGTGGCAATCAGCGCGGGATAGACCCCGTCACGCGGCGGAAGCTTGCGGAAATCGTGCTGTTCGAAATCGAGCCCGGCCAGCTCGATCGCCGCCGGCGCCTGGTGGAAGGGCAAGCGCCCCTTCGCATCGCGCGCCAGCGAGTTAAACAGTAACGGGGAAAAGGCCACGCCATAACGGCGGGCCAGTTCCCCGATACATTTTATCAGCGGGTCATTCGCCTGCAGCGATTCCAAGTTCCTGTTCTGCAGCACGAAAACCTCGCATTTGTTTCAACCAAGCTCAGTTGGCGTAACGGCGATAATCGGTTTCCGCGTCCTTCGAAGGACCGTAATCGAACCGCTCACGCTCGTTCTTGCCCGCACCCGCGCCCGGCGCGATGTTCATCGCGGTCAGGAAACGGTTGGTGGCCGCCAGAACCTGGTATTGCGCAAAAAGCTGAGAAAAGCGTGAAGTTTCCAGCCGGACTTGCGTGTTGTAGCGCGTGTTCTGCGCATCCAGCACGTCAAGCAGCGAACGCCGCCCCACATTGAACTGGCTGCGATAGCTCAGCAGCAGGTCATCGGTGACTTCGGACTGGCGAGCCAGTGCCTTACCGATGTTCTGCTGGGCTTCGAGCGCGGTCCATGCATTGGCTGCATCTTCCTCTGCCCGGCGGGTCATTTCATGCAGGCGATAGCGCGCCTGCGAAGCACGGTGCACCATTTCCTGGTAATTGCCGCGCTTGCGGCCGCCGTCGAAGATGTTCCAGCGCATGTAGACGCGCGCCTGCACATCGTTGGTTTCGCCAGCGAAGCCATCGATATCCTCACCGATGCGGCCGCGCACGTCCACGCCGACCGTGGGGAAGAATTCGCCCTTGGCCGCCATCACCAGCCCATGCGCCGCATCGACGTCAGCCTGAGCTTCGCGCACCAGCGGGTTGTCGGTGCGGGCCATGCCGATCGCCATTTCGCGCGACGCGGGCATCGAGGTTATCAGGTCAGGCGGAAGGCCCGGCTGGTAGATCGTGATGCCTGCAAGGCGGCGAAGCGAGTTCTGCGCCACTTCGAGCGCTTCCTTGGCTTCTTCCTCGCGCACGATCGACGACTGCAGCCGCTCTTCAGCCTGCTGCAAATCGGCAACCGAGATCGATTCCTGCTCTACGCCCTGCCCCAGGTCGCGCACCAGCGCCTGGTGGAAGGCACGATTGTCTTCGCTCGCCGCGACGATGCGCTGTTGCAGCAGCACGTCGAGATACTGGCGGGCTACCTGCAGCGCGATGAACTCCGAACGTTCGACCACGCGCAGCGACGCGCCATCTACACGCGAAGCCTGTCGCAGCAATTCGCCCCGGCGACGGCCGAAGTCGAACAGCGTCCAGTCGATCGTGCCCTGCGCTTCGAGCGGGTAGAGCTCGTTATCGGCAATGCCCAGATTGCGGCGTGTGTTGTTCTCAAGCCGGCGGATACCGGCCGAGGCTTCCACGTCGATCCGCGGGTAGTACAGCGATTGCGCCTGTTCGCGTTCGAACTGGATCGCTTCGGTGTTGTACTGCGCCTGCATGATTTCCGGGTTGGACATGATGGCGGTTTCGATCGCTTCCTGCATCGAAACCGTGCCATCGCCCGACTGCGCAATGGCGCCCGGCGAAGCGGTGGCCAGCAGAGCGGCGGCGGCGAAGCTAGTGATTGTTGCTTTTTTCATTTCGCCCTCCCCTTAGCGGACCTGGATTTCGACGCGGCGGTTCTGCAGCTCGCGAACGCCGTCCTCGGTCGGCACGCGCGGCTCTTCCTCGCCCTTGAACTCGACCGTCACGGTCGCATTCGGCACGGCCGGGCGCAGCATGTCAGCCACGTTGTTGGCGCGCGCTTCGGACAGGCGCATGTTGTAGGCGTTCGAGCCCGACTTGTCCGCGTGGCCGATCACATTGTAGCTGGTCCAGTTGCAGGCCCCGGCATTGGCGGCGATGAAATCGACCACCTGCTGCGCTTCGGTTGCCGGCGGAACCGCATCGTCCCATTCGAAGAAGATCAGCGCCGGATTGTCGCACACGGCCGGCGCCGGAGGCGGCGGCGGGGGTGGCGGAGGCGGCGGCGGAGCGGGCACGTAGCTCATCATATCGTAAGCGCGCACGCACTTGCCAATCGAAACCGGATCCTTCGTGCCCGACTTGAGATAGCCGAGCGCGATGCCGCACTGCGCCTTGGCTTCGTTAGCCCAGACATGGCGCGCATCGTCAGCGTTGATGATCGCCGGGTTCTTCGTGGCGGCAAGCGCCGCGTCGAACCGCATCTGGATCTCACCGCGCAGGCTGTCCTTGTCCATCGCCATCAGCGCTTCGGCATCGCTGCCTTGCGCCAGCGCGGCCTGGTGAGCGGCCATGGCCACCACCAGCGAAGCCGCTGTCGCCATCACCCTAGTCAAACGCATAGTATTCCCCCTGGTCAAAGGATCTCATTTCAAGCGTGCATCGTCGCGAGAGCTGCTGCCTCTTCGGTCATGTCAGCTGCGATGCCATTATCGAATGCGAATGCGCCCGTCTCGATCATTGCCGCCAAAGCGTCATGACCAAGATAACCGTTTTCGTTAGCCAAACCAACGAATTCGTTCGTCGAGCCGGCAAAATGGTCGATTACGCTGTCCACGGCCTGGCCGGCCATGATGTCATCCATGATGTCGACCACCTTCACTGCAACGCCGCTTTCGCCAAGCCCGGCGACCTGCGCAAGGCTGACATCGTCGGTGGTTTCCGGAGCCAGCGAAAGCAGTGCTTCCATGGTTCCGTCCACGTCGCTGCCGAGCGCGAAGGACGCGTCATAGGCGGTGCCTTCGGTGCCGTCGTCCATGGTGAAGGCTACGGTGTTGTGGACATAGACGTCACCGCCCACTTCGCTTCCGCCGACGCCATTGGTGTTCAAATCGATCGACTTGATGCCCGCCTGTTCGAGCGTCTGGAACTCGCCAGCTTCGAACACGGCGTCGCCATCGTCGATCCAAACTCCAAATTTACCATAAGCGGCGTCATTGGCGTCGAGTACGTTATCGCCATTTTCATCATATTTGGCCGCGATCGCCTCGAGGTCGGTCATGCCATTGCCGCCGAAGACGAATTCCGAGGCCCCGTCGACAATCCCGTTGGAATTGCCGTCATGGACCAGGATTGCGCTGCCAGCAGCGATCCACGCGGTCTGCGTCTTCACGCCGTCGCCGTTGTAGTCATAGGCCAGGCCCGCATCGAGCCCGACGAAGACTTCGGCATCGCCTTCGAGGTTGAGGACGACCGGCGGGACCACAGAAGGCGGATTTCCGTCCGCCAAGTTGATCGTGAAGCTGTCCGTATCGGTATCGCCATCGCCGTCTGGAATGGTGACGGTGAAATTGAGGTCGGTATCCACATCCTCTGAGCGCACCCCGACTTCGATCAAGTTGAGCTTGATCGACCCGATCGCCATGTAAGTATCAACCCACTCAATTTGCGCGCCCAGCGGTGATGTGATCGTAAAGATCAGATCATTGCCAACTGCCGTAAGCCGTGGATCGGTCGCACTCGTAAACACAAAGGTTTCGGTAGTTCCAT
Source organism: Altererythrobacter sp. Z27 (assembly GCF_052683155.1). Lineage (NCBI taxonomy): Bacteria > Pseudomonadati > Pseudomonadota > Alphaproteobacteria > Sphingomonadales > Erythrobacteraceae > Altererythrobacter > Altererythrobacter sp. Z27. Next base: position 1,069,947 of record NZ_JBQYMC010000001.1, read on the forward strand.
CGGTATAATGCGCAACAAACTCGATTTTTTCGCCTGTAGTAAAGCCGAAGAACGAGAACGTCGCGTATTCAGCCGCGACAATCGTCTGATCCGGCGGAGGGTTATAGGAACCGTCAGGGCCGACATCTCCATATTCCGCTGGATCGTCGTAATCATCGAGCGTTCCAAAATCGAAACGCAGGAATTCGCCCGCATCAAAATTGTTGTTCGCGAGACCCCAGCCTTGAGTCGAACCATTGACGTTGAATTGTTGAGTCATGGTCGGCATGTCGCCGGACAGCCAGTCGCTCTCTTCAGTCCCCGTCCAACCGCTTGTCGGAACCCAGCCGGTCACAAACACAAGATCAGTGCTTGTAACATCATCGGTAACAACAACGCTACCGCTCGGCCCGACACCGAAGGAACTGCCGGAACCAATCTCGATCGGTGTGATCTCGCCATCAAGTGGAGCGATCAGATCAAAATCCCATTGATCAGTCGCGGTGTCTACCTCCAGCGTAAAGACCAGTCCGGTCGTCGGAACACCGTCAACAAACGTTCCGGTTCCGGTATAAGCATAAAGTACTCCATTGACCGTTACCTGGTTAATGGTTGCACCGCCGGAAGTGATGCCCGTCAAGTCGACGGAAATGGCAATATCCGCATCATCGCCTGCACCATCAGCTCCCGACAGGAAGTTCAGGCTACCAAAGCTATGCAATGCTGAAGGATCGTTGCTGGCCGTTCCGTCCTGCACATTGTCAAGGCTCGGCGCATCGTCCTTGAACACCAGGTTCTGGCCGATGTCCGCCGTCGCCGTGCTGGTGTCGCCGTCCGCGTCGGTCACCGTCGCAGTCAGCGTAATCAAATTGTCCGCCGACAGGCCGGTCGACTGATCCGGGCCCGTGTCAGGGCTGTGAACGACTGCGCGTTGCTGGTCGAGCGTCACAGTGCCGCCCGCATCCACGCTCACCACGAACACCACCGGTCCACCGACGCCTGCCGTACCGACCACCTGGCCACCGACCAGGTTGAGCACAACATTGAGGCCGGTCGCCGTGTCGACAAGGCCGCTCACGGCATTGGCGCCGGATACACCCAGCACAAAGCCGCTAACACTGCCTGCACCGTCCGCGCCGTAAGTCGGCGTGAACACGCTTGCAAAGCTTGCGCTCGCATCGGTGCCCAGCACCGTCTCGTCAACAGTGAGCACCGGCTGAGTCGTCGAGGCCACAAGGCTCGGCGCATCGTCCTTGAATACCAGGTTCTGGCCGATGTCCGCCGTCGCCGTGCTGGTGTCGCCGTCCGCGTCGGTCACCGTCGCAGTCAGCGTAATCAAATTGTCCGCCGACAGGCCGGTCGACTGATCCGGGCCCGTGTCAGGGCTGTGAACAACCGCGCGCTGCTGGTCGAGCGTCACAGTGCCGCCCGCATCCACGCTCACCACAAACACCACCGGTCCACCAACGCCCGCCGTGCCGACCACCTGGCCACCGACCAGGTTGAGCACAACATTGAGGCCGGTCGCCGTGTCGACAAGGCCGCTCACGGCATTGGCGCCGGATACACCCAGCACAAAACCGCTAACACTGCCTGCACCGTCCGCGCCGTAAGTCGGCGTGAACACGCCGGCAAAGCTTGCGCTCGCATCGGTGCCCAGCACCGTCTCGTCAACAGTGAGCACCGGCTGAGTCGTCGAGGCCACAAGGCTCGGCGCATCGTCAGCAAAGTTGATGTTGGCCGAGATGTCCGCCGTCGACTGGGCCGTATCGCCGTCGCCATCGGTCAGCGTGACGACCACGCCAAGCGAACCGTCGGCAAGGTCGACCACGTCGTTGGGGTCGGCATCGTCCGAGTGATAGAGCGACATGTACTGCTCGACCGTGACGAAGCCATTGGCCGGATTGATTTCGATCGCGAAGGCGGCGGTAGTGGTGCCGCTAATGACGCCCACGACCACGGTCGGGCTCACTTCGACCAGGACGATGGCAACGCCGCCGGTGGTGAACAGGCCCGAAGTACCGTCATTGGTCACGTCGAGTGCAAAGCTGACGCTGCCGAGCTTTCCGTCCGCGCCGGGCTGCTCGACCCAACTGACCATCGACTGGTCGCTGGTGTCCTTGGCGATATAGCCGGTGCCCGGAACGTCAGTATCGTCGCCCTTGGTATAGATGCCGGTGCTGATGAGCGCGGCGACGCTGGAGGTAGCCGATTCATCGAGATCCACGGTCGCACCGTTCGGGTTCGCGGTCACGCTCGGGCCATCGTCCTGGAACGAGACCAGATTGCCGATCGCGACATTTGCAGTGTCGGAGTCACCTTCCTCGTCGGTGACAGTCACCACGCCGAGCAGCGCACCGTTGGCGATCGAGACGGATTCGTCATGCGAAGCGCCGCCGGTCGGGTGGCTGATCGAAAGGTACTGCGCGACGCTGATTTCGCCGCTGTCCGCATCGACTGCGATGGCGAAGGCAGCCTCGCCATTGGCGTCGCCCACACGGCCGACGATCAGATCGCCTTCCTTGTAGAGGTAGATGCTCGCCCCTTCGGTGGTATCGAGGCCCGAGTCCACGCCCACGCTTGAAACGTCGAGCGAGAACACGGTCGTGCCTTCGCCGTCCGCGCCATAGTCGCTGCCGGTCGAGGACAGGCCGTTTTCGGAAACGGCATAGCCGATCGCGCCGGTTCCAGCCACGTTAGCGTCGTCGCCAGGGTTGAAGACGCCAGCGAAGAGCGCAGCGATTGCGGCATCCGAAGTGTCGTCCGCATCGCCGTCATTGCCCGGGGTTTCGTCATGCGAAACGCTGACGCCAGCCGCGCTGATCGAAGCATTCGGACCATCGTCGGCGAAGTTCACATAATCGCCCAGATCGATCGAAGCCTTGTCGGTCACCACATCCAGGTCGGCGTCGGTGATCGTCGCAGTCGCTTCGATCGAGACGAGACCGGCGGGCAGCGGAATGGTGTCGCCATCATAGGCAGGCGCCGTATCGCTGTCGCTGTGGTCGAGCTCGGCATACTGCGTCAGCGTGACGACGCCGGTGTTCGCAACCACGGAGATCGTGAACACGGTGTTGGCATCGACAGCGACAGGCGCGACGTTCGAGGTCGAGCCGATGATCGTGCCGTTGGCGAGCTGGTAGAGATAGACCGGGTTGCCGTCGCTCGACAGCGTGGTCACGCCGCCGGTGTTGAGCACCAGAGCATAGGTCGTCACCAGCGTTCCGGCACCGTCGGCGCCATACTGGAAGCTGGCGTAATCGAACGCATTCGAGAAATCGGCCGTGTCGGTGCTGGTGCCACCGACGGTATCGGCGTCATAGGTCAGCATCGGGTCAGGGACCTGGCCCGTGGTGGCGATATCGACTTCAGGGATATCGTCGGTGATGTTCACCTCGATCGTGCCGGTGCCGATCTCGTTGCCGAGCGAATCTTCGACGCGATAGTCGAAGTTCTCCGCGTCGAGCGCGACATTGCGGTCGGCGGCAGGATCGTGATCGAAGCGCGTGTCGAGCGTGTAGGTGTACTCACCGGTCGAGGCGTTGAGCACGATCGTGCCGTAGGTGCCGTCGATCGTGTAGGTATCGTCGCTCGTGTCGCCGACCGTGCCGCCGTCGTCGAAGACGCCACCGACCAGGATGAACTTGAACGTGCCCGAAGCGCCGTTGACGGTGATCTTGCCGTCAGCGTCGATTTCGCTCTGGTCGCTTTCTGGCGCAGGATCCGCCAGTTCGCCCGTGCCGTTCGAAAGGCCCTTTTCGTCGACATCCACGTCATCGTCGGACACGCTGCCCGCGACATTGGTGAGGTCGATCGTCAGGTTCGCGGTCGACTGGTCGCCGTCGCCGTCTTCGATGGTGTAGCTGAACACGATCTCGGCATTCGCGTTGATCGAGTTGGCATCGGCGGCGAAGGTGTAGCTGCCGTCGGGATCCAGCGTCAGCGTACCGGCCGAAGTCACGATCGTGATCGTGCCGTCAGGCGCAACGGTCTTGCTGGTGAAGGTCACGCCCTGGTCGGCGCTGACGAAGTCGGCATCGACCACCGGGCCGTCGGCAGCATAGCCGTCCGCGCCGGGAGTGTCCGTACCGTAGCCATTGTTATCGAGGATGACGTCGCCCGAAACCGAAGCGCCTTCAGTGACGGTCTTCGCATTGTCGGTCGCGGCGGCGGTGTCGTCTTCGAAAGTGAAGGAATCGCCGATGTCGATCGTCTGTTCGGCCTGGTCGCCGTCGCCATCGGTGATGGTCGCGGTCAGGCTGATCAGGTCGGCCGCCATCCCTTCGGCTTCAACGCCGGTTTCGATCGGGTCGTTCGGGTTGTCATGCTCGATCGCGCGGAGCTGTTCCTGCGTGATCTCGCCCGTTTCCGGGTTGAGTGTGAGGGTGAAGGCGATCGTCGAAGGCGAACCTTCGAGATAGGCTTCGACCACGTCGCCATTGAGCCGCAACAGGATGCGGGCGTCGGTCTGGGCATCGGTCAGGCCCGAATCCGTGCCGTCGCCATCCTTCAGGCTAAGGGCATAGGTGATCGGATCGGTCGATGCCGCGCCGTCTGCGCCGAAGAGCGGCGCGAACAGGCCGGCAAAGCTGCCGCTGTCGCTGTCCGTGCCGCCGACGGTGTTGGTGTCGTCGGTCACGAGAGTCGGGGCCGAGCCCTCGGCCTCGCCAAATTCCGGCGTATCGTCATTCAGATTGATCGTCAGCGTGCCGGTGGCGGCGTCGGTATCGCCATCGGTGACCGTATAGGTCAGCACGAAGCTGGCGTCGGTTTCGACATCGTCACCGTTAACGTGATGGTTGAGCGGAGCCAGCTGGGTAACCGTGTATTCGCCCGTGGTCGCATTCACCTGGACGGTGAACACGTCGTTGGCGCCGTCATTCGCGGTCAGAGTGTCGCCCGACCAGCTGAAGGTTACAGTCACGCCGTTGATGTCGACCGTTTCGCCGTCCATCGAAGCGAAAGTGATGCTGCCCGCGCCGTCGGCGCCGAACTGGTGCGCCAGCGTGCCGGTGAGGTTGGCGGAATCCGGGCTTGCATCGCCGTCACCGCCGGGGTTGCCGCCCAGCGCGTCGTCGTCGAGCGCAACCGGTTCGTTGTCGCCGGCCAGCGGTTCGTCATCGACGATGTCGATGCGCAGCGTATCCTGGCTGAAGTCGTCGTCCTGGTCTTCGACCCGGACCACGAATTCGTCGAAAGTGGTGTCGCCGCTGGTATTGGTGGTCAGCTCGTAGCTGTAGCTGATCGAACCGGGATTGATCGCGGTGATCGTCAGCGTGCCGAAGGTTCCGGTGAAGGTCTGGCCGACCGAAGTCACTTCGACCCCGTCGATCAACACCGTGGCCGGGCCGTCGGGCGCGGTATAGGTAAAGGTTCCCGCGGTGGTTTCGCTGTCCGAACCCGCATCGGTGCCGACATCGGCGCCGTTCGGCGGGCCGTCGAGGCCAGCTTCATCGACCAGCGTACCGTCTTCGCCTTCGGTGGGAAGGTCGAGCGTGGTGGTCGAATCGCCGATCGTGATGACCAGCTGCGCATTGGCCGGATCGCCGTCGCCATCGGTGATGGTGTAGGTGAAGGTGTCGATCTGACCGCCCGGGGTGCCCGGATCGCGGGTGTAGGTGTAGCTGCCGTCGGGGTTGATGGTCAGCTTGCCCCACGCGCCCTGGATCTCGTCACCGGCATCGCCGCTGCCACCGGCACCGGTGTAGGAGGTAACGACCGCGCCGTCGGCGCCCTGCGTGTCATTGTCCAGCACATTGCCGCCGATCGGGCCGTATTCGCCCGATGCGATCGAATTCGAATCGTCATCGGCACTCGGCGAGTCGTCGAGGATAGCGATCACGATCGAGGTGTTGGCAGTGTCGCCGTCGCTGTCGGTGACAACCAGCGAGAAGGTGTCGCTGTCCGGATCCGAGAGCGTGTTGTCGGTCAGCTCATAGGTGTAGCTGTACTGGCCGTTGTCGAGCACGACGGTGAGCACGCCCTTGGACGTGGTGACCGTGCCGCCTTCGGTGACGTCGACGCCGTTGATCACCAGCGATGCGACAGTGTCGTTGCCGGTGAAGATGAAGATGCCGCCCTGGGTGAATTCGCTGTCGCTCGGCTCGTCCGAACCGGCGGGCTCGTCGCCGCGCGCAGCCAGGCCGGCTTCGTCGACCACGTTAGCGCCTTCGGCACCGATTTCGGGCACCGAGTCCGGCAGCAGCGTGATTTCGACGGTCGCGATGTCGGTGTCGCCGTCGCCATCGGTGATGCTGTACTGGAAGTAGACCTTGCCATCGGCGTCACCCTCTTCGCCCGGAGCCGGGGTGTAGGTGAAGGTGCCGTCGCCATTGTTGACCAGCGTACCCGCTCCGGTGAGCGAATCCGCCACATAAGCGATCTTGTCGAACGCCACATCGTCCGCGCCGGGTACGTCGTTCCCGAAGACGTCGACGGTAACCGGATCGTTCTCGTTCTCCTGGGTCGCGAAATCGTCGATCGCGTCCGGCACGTCGTCGATGATCGTGATGACAAGATCGTCAGCAGCAACATCGCCGTCAAGGTCGGTTACTACGACCTCGAACGTAGCGTTCGTATCGTCACCCGACGTATTGTCGTTGAGCGTGTAGGCATAGGTAATCGAACCGTCGCCGGTTACCGGGTCGTAAGCATAGCCGGTGATCACGAGAGTGCCGGTCGCGTCCGCGAAAATAGCCTGCGGCAGGTTGTTCGGATCGATCGCAACGCCTTCGATCGTGACGCTTTGGACACCATCGGGCGAGTGGAACGTGATCGTGCCCGTGGTGGTTTCGCTGTTTCCGTCAAAGGCGGAACCAGGCGCTTCGTCGTCACGCGTATCGGTCGTCGGAGGCAGGTGCGCTTCGCGCACTTCCGTGCCTTCGCCGATTTCGGGGCCGATCGAATCGGGCGAATCTTCGATGTTGATCACCAGCGTGGCAGTGTCGGTGCTGCCGTCCTGGTCGATGATGGTGTAGGTGAAGCTTTCGCTCACACCGCCCGGCGTGTTGTAGGCACGGACATAGGTGTAGGTGCCGTCTGGATTGATCGTGAGCGTGCCGTACTGGCCAACGACCTGTCCGCCCGCATCGGCCGAATCGCCAGTGCTGACGCTGGAGAACACGGTTACCGCGTCGAGTTCGCCCTCTTCGCCTTCGCGATAGTCGTCGGCGCCCGATTCGTCGTTGAGCAGCACGTCGCCGGTGATCGGCGCATGAGTGCCAGCCGGCACGATGCCGATATCGTCCGCCGCAATCGGCGAATCGTCTTCGACGATGATCTTGAGCGTCGCGTCGGCCGTGTCGCCATCGGTGTCGACTACAGTGACGAAGAAATTGCCGTCTTCGGTTTCGCCCAGCAGGTTATCGGCCAGCGTGTAGCTGAAGCCGATCTCGCCCGAGGCGAGGTTGATGCTGGTGATGGTCAGCGTGCCGAAAGGCGTGACGTACTGTTGCCCGACCGTGGTGATCGGCACGCCGTTGAGGATGATTGCCGAAAGCCCGTCGGGCGCGCTGAAGATGATCGTGCCGGTGGTGGTCTCGGCATTGGTTTCGTCCGCAGTACCGGCCGGTTCGGACGGCTCGCCGCGTTCGGGCAGGCCGCGCTCGGCCACCTTGGCGATCGCATTCTCGACGCCGATCGGATTGTCAGGCGTTTCGATCACGATGTCGGGATCGCTGTCCTGGGCGGGAATGATTTCCTCTTCCTCGACCACACCCAGCGGCAGCTCGGTGTAAGGCAGCAGGTCGCCAAGGTCGAAAGCGTCCTGCAGGAAGGCTTCTCCATCGTCGAATTCGCCGCCCGAGCTGGGCAGCTGGCCCGGTTCGCCCGCAGGGGTCAGCGCGTCGTTAAGCAGCGCAGCGACGTTGAGCGGCGGAACCGCCACGCCGTCGATCACCAGCTGGGGCACGATGATCGCGCCGTCCGGAATGATGATGCGCGAGCCATCCTCAAGCGTGATGACCAGGTCGCGGCCCTGCACGCTCAGATCGTCGAGCGACACACCGGCCGGAAGAACCACAACGCCATTGGCATCGGGAACGACAGTCCGCGTGCCGGCAGAGGCACTTGCGGGCGCATCCTGATAATTGTTCGAACCCAGGCCGAGGCTTTCTTCTGCCCCGCCGTCGCGCTCGAAACCACCGCGCTTGCCGCCATCGAAATCAACCATGGTAAAGACCCCTCTGCGTTGGACCGGACCACCCGATCCAGCTTGCAAGACCGAACATGCGGAAGCAGGCGTGGGCGCTGCCATGCAGCACCCCGAAAACTCCAGCACATTCAGTGCTTGCGGCCCGTTTCATTCCCCCCGCTTCAATCCGAACGACTCGGAATCGGGGCATTTCGTTAGATGGAGGAAAACAGTGAATCGGCTTGGTTGCAAGGCTGGTAACCATATTTCACTTCGATTGCATCGGGCGAAAGAGCAAAAAAATTCAGGACTTAAGGAAAGCCGCGCAGCCCTGTCCCGCGCTGGCACAATCCGTTAGCGGCCGTTTAACAAACCGGGCCTGGCGGGGTCTTGAGGCAAGTCAAAATCGGGCCGGATATGCATTGCAGCCCCTCCCCCCGAACGATCCTGGCCTTGAGATCGGGGGATGCGATCGGCAATGGATCGGAGGCCCGCAACCAGCTGCAGGATGGCGGCGCGCGGCGACCGGTTTTCAGTGGCTGTTATATATAGGGCCTGCCAGAAGTGGTGCCCAAGGGCCACAGTCGCTCCGCCTCGTCCGGTGCGACTTCGAGCAAGCAATGCACCATATGATTCGTTCCCGAATCAATAGTTTACGATTCGAACGACGAATCACGGCTGGCCGTGAATGATTCGACTGCCGCAATGCAGCATCGGTGCCGCGCGTTAACTTTGTCTGCTAACGGAACGGCTGTATACATGCCTGTTTTTCGGTGTTAATTTGTTTTGGATCATTGTTCGTTGACCCCAGCGGGTTAACCGATGAACATTGTTGACAGTTCCGAGGGGAACCAAGCGCGAAGATCCGGCGCGAAGCCGGAAAAACACAAACGGGTCGCGCCGGTTCCAAACGCAATTACCCCCCTCGGGGCCTGGTAAACCGGAAATAGAAGCCGGAACCAAAACTTGGACTGCATAGGCAACCACTTTTTGGGGCCGTGCGATTTAAATGGGGTAATGACTATGACCTTCGTGAAAACCTTCCTTCGTGATGAATCGGGTGCTTCGGCGGCCGAATACGCTCTGATCCTCGCCATCATCGGCGCTGCGATCGTGACCGGCGCACTCGCGCTGGGCGGTGCCATCGGCAACGAACTGACCGACAAGGCAACTTGCGTCGAAACGCCGACTGTAACTAACTGCGCCTAAGCGCTAACCGATCGATAAAGATCGGATCTAGCCAAGAGAATTCCCGTAGCCCCAATGTGGGCTACGGGTTTTCCCACCGAAGAAACAAGGCAGTGGGGGGAAACCATGCGGGGACGTAATCTCCTGATCGTCGGGCTGGCCATAGTGCTCGGCCTTATCGCGGTCTATCTGGCAAATTCCTATTTCAGCGGCGTCGAGCAACGCCAGGCGCGCGAGGCCGAGGAAGGCCAGATGGCGCGCATCGTCGTTGCGTCGCAGGATTTCCAGTTCGGCACCCCACTTGCCACCACCAATTTGCGGCTGGCCAATTGGCCAGCCAATTCCGTGCCGCAAGGCGCGTTCCAGTCGGTCGAGGAAGCGACACGCGGTGGCCGCGTGGCGCTGCGCCCGATCGTGATTGGCGAACCCATCCTGGCCAGCAAGGTCAGCGGCGAAGGCGGCAGGGCCGTGCTTTCGGCAATCCTGCCCGAGGAACTCCGGGCGGTCTCGATCCCGGTCAACCAGGTCTCGGGTGTCGGCGGCTTCGTGCGTGCCGGCGATGTCGTCGACGTCCTGCTGACGCGGCAGATCCCCGGCGATGGAGCCGATGCACAAGACCAGATGACTTCGGTCGTCCTGGAAAACGTGCTGGTGCTTGCGATCGACCAGGTCGCCGACGAGAACCAGACCAACCCGCAGATCGGCCAGACTGCCACGGTGCAGACCGATATCCTTGGTGCACAGAAACTCACGCTCGCCCGCCAGGTCGGCTCGCTCAGCCTCGCGCTGCGCAATGTCGAGAACCAGGCCGTGGGCGGAACGCGAACCGTTACACCGGCTGATCTGGGCGGTGCCGGATTCTATATCGCGTCGAAATCTTCAGCTCCGGCCGAAACCCAGGCTGCGCCCGCCACAGGCCGCAGCTCATCGGGAGCGGCACCGCGCCGCCCGAGCGGCCCGACCATGTCGATCGTCCGCGGGGTCGAAGCAACGACCTATGAAGTCAAGCGCAACGGGGGGATGTAAGATCATGCGCAAGAACCTCAAACTGCTTGGCGCCGCCGCACTGGTGGCATTGACCAGCGGAGCCGCTCCAACACTTGTCCAGCCGCTGATGGCGCAGGACGGGGACATGTCGATCCACGCCGGATCGGTCGAGGTCCCGGTGAACAAGAGCCAGGTGATCACCGCCGACCGGGCGATCGCCCGTGCGATGATCGGCAATGACGAGATCGCGGACATCTTCCCGATCTCGGACCGTTCGGTCTATGTGCTGGGCAAGAAGCTCGGCACGACCAGCCTGACGCTTTACGATCGCGCGAACAATGTGCTCGCGATTATGGATGTAGCTGTTGGCCCCGACGTGATCGGGCTACGCGAACAGCTGGCAGACTTGATGCCGAACGAACCGATCGATGCGCGTATTTCCAACGAATCGATCGTACTGAGCGGCACTGTTTCGAGCGCAGGCGCTGCGGACCGGGCAACCCAGCTGGCCAAAGCCTATGCCGGCGACAAGGTGGTGAACCTTATGGCGCTCGGTGGCAGCCAACAGGTTATGCTTGAAGTGCGATTCGCCGAAGTCAGCCGCAGCGTCGGCAAGGATCTGGGCGTGCGCAGCTTCTTCAGCTCGCGCGGTGGCCGCCTCAACGGCGTGACCGGACCGGGCGCAGGATTGCGGCCGGGTGAGGACCCGACCGGCGTGTTCGGCAACGGAGTTCTCAGCACTGCGCCGGTGACCGACTCCTTTGGCGTCGTGACGCGTGCCTTCAGCGACGTGCTGGGGCTCGATATCGACGTTGCTCTCGATGCTCTCGAAGAAAAGGGTCTGTCGAAGACGTTGGCCGAACCTACGCTGGTTTCGCTTTCGGGCGAACGGGCAAGCTTCCTTGCCGGCGGCGAATTTCCGATCCCGGTGATCCAGGGGAACGGCGGGCAGAGCGCGGCTGGCAGCAATGGCAGCACCGGCATCACGATCGAGTTCAAGCCGTTCGGGGTCAGCCTGGGCTTCACGCCAACGGTGCTGAGCGACAATACGATCAATTTGCTGGTCGAGCCCGAAGTCAGCTCTATCGACTCTTCAGCTTCGATCACAGTGGGCGGGCTCGAGATCCCCGGCCTGCAGACCCGCCGGGCCAGCACCGTGCTGGAACTGCGCGACGGCGAGAGCTTCGCTATCGCAGGCCTGATCCAGAAGGATTTCCAGACAACGGTGCAACAGGTTCCGCTGCTCGGCTCGCTGCCGATTATCGGATCGCTGTTCCGCTCTTCGAGCTTCCAGAAGGGCGAAACCGAACTGCTGATCGTGGTCACTCCGCGCCTCGTCCAGCCGATCCGGCCCGACCAGGTGCGCCTGCCGACCGATCGCGTGCCTGACCCGGTGCAGGCCGATGTGATGTTGAACGGCACGATGTACCGCCCAAAGGAAGTGGCGCCAAATGATGCCGCGGCTGCCAGCAAGGAGAGCGATTATGAACTCTAAGTCCAGCACCATCGCCATCCTGTCGCTCGGCCTCGCCCTTGGAGGCTGCGCCACGGTGGCCGACCAGGAATTCCTGGGCTATCAGGACCCGGGCTTCGGCGAAGCCAATCGCGCGACTTTTGCGGCGATGGTGGTCAATCCCGATCCAAAATACGACACACCGATCCCCGCCACCAGCGCGGCGCATGCCGCAGCGGCGATCGAGCGGTACCGCAACGACCAGGTCAAGAAGCCCGAAAGGGTGAGCACGACCGAATCCATCGGTAACAATTGAGCAGAACGGGCATGACCCATGACGACGCAGGCGAACTATAGGAAAATCCTCAGGGACCAGGAGGGCGCTGTTGCGGCCACCTATGCCCTGTCGCTCGTCGCGTTGATTGCCATCCTCGGCCTGGCCTTCGACTATGCGCGCATGGTCAGCATGGATACCGAACTGCAGAATGCGGCCGACCAGGCGGCGCTGGCAGGGGCGACGCAGCTTGACCGGTCTTCCGGGTCGATGGAGCGCGCGATCGCCGCGGCCCAGGGTGGGCTGGTTGCCAATTCTACGCTTATCTCCGACGATGGCGAAGGCACGACGATCGACGTCACCGACGCGACGCAGGTCGTTTTCTACTCGAACAGGGCTGATGCGGAAGCTGGCACCAATTCCTTCACCGACACCTCGCGCTTTGCCGAGGCGGGGTTCGTGCAGGTCACCGTAGACACACGTGATGTCAACTATGCATTCACGCCGATCGTCGGCCTGTTCAGCGAAGATATGTCGGCTTCTGCAGTGGCGGGCATGGGTTCTGCGCTCTGCCGTATCCCGCCGCTGATGATCTGCAACCCTGATGAGGGGTCGTCATCCAGCACTCCTCCCAAGCTCAACGTCGCTGCCCGGCGCGGCCACGGACTGTTAGCCAAGCCTGGTGGCGGCAGCGGCGGCTGGTCTCCCGGAAACTATGGCTATCTCGATATCGGTCCAAACGGCGCGACCGGGGTCCGCCAGGCGTTGGGCTGGGATGGCCCACCAGGCAATTGTGTCGACGTTTCCGGCACCGATGCGCTCGAGCCCGTCGAAGTGGACACACAGACCGGCAACATCGCCAGCGGGCCGCAAGCGATCAACACGCGCTTCGACGTCTATTCAAGCCAGGGATGCGTGGGTAGCGGTACATGTTCGCCGGCTTACAATGTGCGCAAGGACTTGATGCGGGCAGTCGATGCCACACCAAGCTCGGGCAACAGTTGCGACATCCACAACAGCGGCTGGAAAGAGCCTGCAAACGCCTATCATCCGACGGATGGCGCCGCTGATTTTCTGGGCGCGATCCAGTCGATGGGGCACCCGCGAGACAAGTGCCATGCTGTTGAAGACGGTGCTCCCAACAATTGCCGCACTTCTGCCTTCGGCAACGGCAATTGGGACCGCAACGCCTATTTCCGCACGCATTATGTCCGCAGCGCCGCCACGGGTAACGGCGGGATCGGCTCGAGCTGGTCGGAAACCGACTGGAAGCGCGAAATGACCGACGCGCTGCTTGATACGGACAATGACGGCGTGATCGATCATGGTGTCGCGCAACTGACCCGCTACGAGGTGTATATGTGGGAAACCACAAAGGCCGCGGCCAATGCCGTGGTCGATGGCGTACAGATCCTCGCCGATACACCTGCCGGAGCGAGCGGCAGTGCGCTCACGACGCGAAACCGGGCCGTGTGCGGCCCCGTAATCTACCCGCCCCCGACTGCGGCTCCCCCTGATCGCCGGGTAATGTCGGTAGCGGTGGTGAATTGCCAGGCTCAGGCGGACAATCTGAACGGCAAGGGCAAGGACGTTCTTATCGCGCATTTTATCGATGCCTTTGTCGTCCAGCCATCTTACGATCGCGGCCAGGCGGGCAAGGTTACCAAGAAGGATGAGATCTACCTCGAAATCATCCGTGAGACCGACATTATCGGTACCGGCGCGATCTCCGGACCTACGCTCCGCCGCGACGTGCCCTATCTGGTGCGATGACGATGCGCGCGCGCTTCCTCTCCTGCACCCGGGGCGCAGCAGCCGCCGAAATGGCGCTGATCGTGCCGCTGGCCGTGCTGATAATGTTCTCTGCGCTCGAATCGGGGCATTTCATCTACCAGGAGCACCAGGTGGTGAAAGGACTGCGCGACGGCGGTCGTTTCGCCGCACGGCAAAGCTTCGATGTGATCAACTGCCGTGGAGGCAGCGCAAGCACAATACCCGGCAGCCTCCAGACGGAGATCAAAAATCTCGTTCGGACAGGTAGGCTTTCGGGCGGCACACCGCGTGTATTGGGCTGGGGAGACGATCCGGCCGACGTTACCATCACCGTGACCTGCCCGTCTTCCGCAGAGGCGCAAACCGGACTTTACTCCAGCGGCGAGCCGGCGCCGCAGGTCACCATTTCGACCACATTCGGCTATGATTCCTTGTTTAACGGCCTCGGTGTACTGACCGACAGCGTTTCGCTCAACGGTTCGCACCAGGCGACTGTGATGGGAATCTGACGATGCGGGCGCCATTTCCTTTCCGCCAATTTGTCCGTGACGAGCGAGGTCTTGCGGCAGAGTTCGCGCTGGTATTGCCGCTCTTGCTGCTGTTCATCCTCGGCACGATCGATGTCGGTTTCTATGCCTGGCGCATCAACCAGGCGGAAAAAGCGACCCAGATGGGAGCGCGCTTCGCAGCGGTGACCAATCCGGTCGCCAGCGAAATCGCTTCCGCTACCTACGTCAATGCCAATGTCGGCGGAACGTTGATCACCCAGGGCGACCGTGTCCCGGCCGCTGCGTTGGGACTGCTTACCTGCAATAACTCGTCCTGCACCTGCACTACGACTCCTTGTCCGGGAACCACTTTCGACAACACCGCTTTTTCAAATTTGAGCACGCGGATCAAACAGATGATGCCGACCGTTACAGACAGCAACATCGTCGTCGAATACTCGGGCTCCGGCCTTGGTTTCGCCGGCGACCCGAACGGTCCAGACATCGCTCCCATCATCACCATCAGGCTCATCAACATGACGCACACGCCGATTGCATTCTCCCCCTTCGGAGCGACCGTCGATTTGCCGGATTTCGCCTATTCAATCACCGCTGAAGATGCGAGCGGTACTGCATCCAATTGAGAAGAAAAAATGAGCAAGATGGACCACCTCTCTCCAACGACCGGCGATCAGGCATTTGACCTGCCAAAAGGCGTGCATGTCGTTGCGCAGCCCACCATGCTGGCCGAACTCGACGCGCTGGCCGATCACCTGACGGCGGTCGCCTGCAGCGTGGATGACCCGCTGCCGATCGCCGATCTTGCCGGCGCGTCGATCGTGGTGATCGAAGTGGACCCCGCATCGCGCAATTCGCTCCAGCGGATCGACCGTTTGCGCACCGACTTCCCGCAGATGCCGGTAATCGCAGGCCTCGCCAAGGTCGACATTGCCACGTCGCGCCAGCTGCTGCGCCGCGGTGTGACCGACATCGTCGCCCTGCCATTCTCGGTCGACGAACTCGTCACTTCGATCGTCGATGCCGGGCAACAGCTCGAAGCGAAAGGCGGAACGCAAGCCGCGCTCGCGCCCTTCATCGCCGTGCTCAAGACCATCGGCGGTTCGGGTTCGACGACGGTCGCCACTCACCTCGCCGCGCAGATGATGCACGACAAGGGCGAAGGCCATCGTGCCTGCGTGATCGACCTCGACCTGCAGGCCGGCGACGTCGCTTCATACCTGGGCTGCAGCCCGCGGCTCACGCTGGCCGATTTGATCGAAGCCGGCGACCGGCTCGACGAGGAGCTGGTGCTGTCGGTTGCGGCGCAAGGCCACGATCTGGTCGATGTGATCGCTCCTCCGGCCGACATCGTGCCGATCGAGTCGATCGATTTCGAACAGCTGATGCGCGTGATTAATATCGCGCGGCGGCATTACGACCTCGTGCTGGTCGACCTGCCCGGCTCCTTCACCAACTGGTCGCTTTCGACCGTCTATGCGGCCGATCTCACGCTCGCCGTGGGCACGCTCACTATCCCGAGCCTGCGCCACGCCAAGCGCCAGATCGATTTCATGGTCTCGATGGGCATCCCGCGGGATTCGATCCAATTCGTTCTTAACCAGGTCGAGAAGGGCCTTTTCAAGACGATCAATGCCAATGATGCTGCCGAAGCGATCAAGCATCCGGTGCTCGCCACGGTGAGCGAAGAGGCTTCCGCGCTGCGCGAAGCGCAGGACCAGGGCGAACTGGTCTATTCAGTCAGCAAGCGCGGGCGCTTCAGCAAGGACATCATGCGGCTGAGCGAACTGATCACCGGCCGCCTGGCGGAGGCGCGGTAAGATGTGGAAGATCAAGCGGGCGGGCGAAGAAGGCCACGAAGAGATGCATTTCGAGGCACCGGCTGCTGCCGGCCATGCCGCTGATGCAGCGGCTGTCTCGCTCCACCCGCAGATCTCCGAGCGCCAGGAAGCGCGGCTGCGCATGCGCATGGCGATCCACCAGGGCCTGCTCGACCGCATCAATTTGTCGATGCTCGACAAGCTGCCCGAGGAACAGATCAAGTCGGAAATCGCGCAGATCATCCCCGAATTGCTGGTTTCCTTCGACCAGCCGCTCAACCGCGACGAGCGTGCCAATCTCGTCGACGAGGTCATGGACGAGCTGCTCGGCCTCGGCCCGCTCGAGCCCCTCCTCAAGGACGAGAGCATCACCGACATTCTCGTCAACGGCTTCGAGACGGTGTTCGTCGAACGCGGCGGCGTTCTGGAACGCGTCAGCACCCGCTTCCAGGACGAAAAGCACCTGATGCGGATCATCCAGAAGATCGTGAGCGGCGTCGGCCGCCGTATTGACGAGAGCTCGCCCTTCGTCGATGCACGCCTGAAGGACGGCAGCCGCGTCAACGCGATTATTTCGCCGCTGGCGCTTGACGGTTCGCTGCTTTCGATCCGCAAATTCGCCAAGGTCCCGATCAGCATGCAGAAGCTGGTCGACCTCGGCTCAGTGCCGCAGGCCATGGCCGAAGTGCTCCGCGCTATCGTTCAGTCGCGCCGCAATGTGCTGATCTCGGGCGGTACCGGCTCGGGCAAAACGACCCTGCTGAACGCGCTTTCGTCCTTCATCGACGAGCGCGAGCGGATCGTGACGATCGAAGACTCGGCCGAACTCCAGCTGCAGCAGACCCATGTCGCGCGGCTCGAAACCCGCCCGCCCAATATTGAAGGACGCGGCGAAGTGAGCCAGCGCGACCTCGTGAAGAACGCGCTGCGCATGCGCCCCGACCGCATCATCGTGGGCGAAGTCCGCGCCGGTGAAGCCTTTGACATGCTGCAGGCGATGAACACCGGCCACGATGGCTCGATGACGACGGTTCACGCCAATAACCCGCGCGATTCGCTGAGCCGCGTCGAACAGATGATCGGGATGAGCGGGATCGACATGCCCCCGCGCGCAGCTCGCGCGCAGATCGCTTCGGCGATCAATGTGGTAATCCAGGTCTCGCGCCTCAGCGACGGCAAGCGCAAAGTCACCAGCCTGTCGGAAATCACCGGCATGGAAGGCGATACGATCACCATGCAGGAAATCTTCCGCTACAAGAAGGAAGGTGTTGACGAGAATCAGAACGTGATCGGCCATTTCGAAGCGACCGGCATCCGGCCCAAATTCCTGATCGAAGCCGAGGCGCAGGGTATCAAACTGCCAGCCGAACTGTTCCGACCCGAGCTGAAGATTGGCTGACCCATGACTGCCGAGATCATCCGCATCACCATCCTGCTCCTGATCTTCGCGGCAGTGTTCATCGCCACGCAGGTGACGGCGAGCAGTTTCGCCCGCGGCCGCAGCCACCGCGGCGCGATCAACAAGCGCCTGCAGATGATCAGCGCGGGCCAGGATCGCGAGCATATCATTGGCCAACTGATCAAGAACCGGCCGACCGGCGCCCCCAACTTGCCAGAAATGTTCGATGGCATGGTGATGGGCCTGCAGCGGATCGTGTTCATGTCGGGCATCTCGCTGACCGTGGGGCAGGTCCTGCTTTTCATGGGTCTGGGCCTCGTCGGGGTCTTCCTGATCGCTGTGTTCGGCCTTGCGCTGGTCGGTTCGCCCGTAACGGTCGGAACCGTACTGATCTGCGGCGTTTTCAGCTTGGGGCTGGCTGTCGCGATACCGGTAATGATAATTTCGCGGATTGCGGAATCGCGCCGCAAGAAGATGGAGCACCAGTTCCCGATCGCGCTCGACATTTTTGTCCGCGCGCTGCGTTCCGGCCACCCGATTGCGTCGGCGATCGACCTCCTGACGCAGGAAATGGACGACCCGATCGGAAGCGAGTTCGGCCTGATCAGCGACGAAGTGGCCTATGGCGCTGACTTGATCGGCGCGCTTGAGCATATGGCCGAGCGCTGGGACCTCGACGACATGAAGATGTTCGTCGTCTCGCTTTCGGTGCAGAGCCAGACCGGCGGCAATCTGGCCGAGATCCTCGACAATATCTCAAGGGTCATTCGCGAGCGCCACCAGATGTACCTGAAAGTGCGCGCGCTGAGTTCCGAAGGCCGGATGACGGCCTGGATGCTGACCGTATTGCCGGTCTTTGCGTTCGTGACGATCTTCCTGATGGCTCCGGAATTCTATCTCGACAGTGCTGAAGACCCGATCTTCATCTACGGCTTCATCATCCTGATCGCGATGTACATAACCGGGGTCATGATCATCCGGCGGCTTGTGGACCTGAAGGTGTGAGATGATCGAATTTGCCACCAACAACTGGATTTTGCGGGCGCTGATCCTGCTCGTGATCTTCGGCATTGTTGCCGCCGTGGTCCTGTTTATCTCCAGCGCGACCTCGCGGCGGATGCGTGTTTCACGCGAACTTGCCGCGCTCGGCGGCGAAGGTGGAGCGACCTCGAGCGAAACGCTCACCCGCCAGCGTACCGAAGGTGCCTGGGCGCGTATCGTCAATAGGGTTGAGAGCGCTGGCCTCAATTTGAGTGATACGGCCGAAACCGAAATCACCAAGCAGCTGCGAGCGGCGGGCTTCATCTCGCCTTCGGCACCGCGCATCTACACGCTGGTGCGATTGATCATGCTGTTCGTGCTTCCGGGGCTTTTCGTGGGATTGTCGCTGCTCAAGGCAGAGCCCCCCTCATTGCTCACGCTTTACCTTGGCGCGATGACCCTTGCAGCTCTGGGGATTTACCTGCCGAACATCTTTATCCGCGCAAAGGCGGAAGGCCGACGCAAGGAAATTCTCAACGGCTTCCCTGACTGCCTAGACTTGATGCTGGTCTGCATCGAAGCAGGGCTCGGGCTCGAAGCGACGCTCGACCGTGTCGGGCGCGAAATGGCCAATACCCACCCGCTCATCTCGCAAATGCTCAGCGAAACCACGCTGCTGATGCGCGCTGGCGCCAGCCGCGAGGACTCGCTTCGAAAGCTCGGCGAGAATGCCAGCGTGGATGAGATCCGCTCATTCGCGACCTTGCTGATCCAGTCAGACAAGCTGGGCACCAGCCTTTCGACCACCTTGCGCGTCTATTCCGCAGAAATGCGTGAATCGCGCCGGTTGCGGGCCGAGGAGAAAGCGCACCGCCTGCCAGTGCTCCTCTCGATCCCGCTGGTGGCGTTCATGCTGCCGACGATGATCGGCGTGATCATTCTTCCGGCTGTCGTTTCAATCATCCGCGAACTTCTTCCGGCTTTGTAGGGGGTTAGACCATGAAGCACACAATCCGCACCGCAAGCTGCATCGCCGCCGCGCTGGCGCTGGGTGGCTGCCAGAGCTTCATCAGCTCGCTCGGCTTCGGGCCAAAGGATTCGGCGCAGACCGAACGCCGCGCCGAGATCTTCGGCGGCGACGAGCTCGAGAAGGGCCAGTTGGCGCTCAGGCAGGGCAATACCACGGTCGCCATCCAGCAGTTCCGGCTGGCCGCTCTGAACGAGGAATATGCAGCCGATGCTTTCAACGGCCTCGGCATCGCCTACGCCCGGCTTGGCCGCGCCGACCTGGCCGAGCGCTATTTCCGTACCGCGGTCGAGCTCGACACGGGCAACCCCAAATATGCCGCCAATCTGGCGCGCTTCTATGAATCGCCGCTCGGCAATTCGCCCGCCGCGCTCGCCATGCGCGAACGCGAGGCCGAAGCGGTGCTGGCGCAGGCCGAGCAGGCAGCGGCGGCCCAGGGCCTCACCGGAGTGCCCGCAGATGCCAACGTCGCGGCCAACAGCGCAGTGACAGTCATGCAACCGCATGCGGAAGTGACCCGCACCAGCCCCCGCGAACTGCACATAGCTACCGCTGCTGCGACCGCACAGCCCGTTCCTGCCGCCGAGGCGCCCGTTCAGGCCGTCGCAGCACGCGGAGGCACCGCGCAAAGCCGCATCACTCTGGTCGGCCGGGCCAACCAGTCGCAACCCCAAGCAGAGAAGCCCAAGGGGCCGGTGCGCATCGTTGTCTCGCGCGGCGGCGGGCGCTGGGCGAGCCGTCCGCGTGCGGCGAGCTATCCGGTTCGCGTGGCGCTCAAGCGCGACGACTAAGCCTTGGACACAGCCTTGGATACAGGCCTGCTCTGGCCTGCAGGCTTGAGCCTGCTGCTCGTGATTGGCGCCATCACGGACATCCGTGAACGTCGCCTTGCCAATTGGCTTTCGCTTGCCCTGCTGCTGTTCGGCCTCGCGCACGGCTTCGCTCTCGGCGGACTGTCGGCGCTGGGCTGGCATGGCGCGCATGCGGCGATTGCGCTGCTGGTCGGCATGGCGCTGTTCGCGGTCGGCGTGATCGGCGGCGGCGACGCGAAATTCTACGCCGGTGCGGCGGCCTATTTTCCAATCTCCGCCGGTCTCGACTTGCTGCTATGGGTCGCGCTTTCGGGCGGAGCCGCGGTCATCGCCTGGTTCGGCCTGAGGAGGGTACTCAGGCGCGAGAAACCCTCGCCCGAGAGCCTTCAAGCCAAGTTTCCCTATGGTGTGGCAATCGCCGCCGGTGCGATGCTGGTCGGATGGCAGGTCGTCGGCAACGCGTGACAGCGCCCTGCCGTACAGGCATAACGGCGGCATGAGTTCGGCAATGTCCCTCAACTTCCCAGACGCATGGGCAGACCGGCTGGTCGAGCGCGCGCCGCGCCTCGCGCTGCTCGCAGTTGTGGCGATGGCCTGGGCGATGACGCTGGCCTGGCCCCCGCCGCCGGCAGGCTCGCGGACGCTGGTCGCCGGACAACCCAATGCCACGCCGCTGGCGGGCTACCCGCTGCGGCTGGACCTGCCAGATACGCATCCCGTTACCATGGAAGAGTTGATTGCAGTCGTCGGCCGACACGAATCGATTGCAGAAGCCAGCAAGGACATTTCCGCTCGCAGCGCGGGTACCGTGAAGTCCAGCGCCTCTTCGCTTCGCACCGGTTTCGCTGCTGCCTTCTCGGCTTTCCTCGATCCGGCTCCAGCCGGGCGCAGCGGAAACGGCGCCGCCACGCTGCAAGCACCCGCAACGCAGAAGCTCGGAAGCAGCGAGTTGCTGTCCGTCGATTACGATTTGGCCAAGCTCAACCCGAGCCAGCCCTCCGCCGCAAGCGAAACACCCGGTTACAAAGCGACGTTCAATTCCGAAGACGGCAGCCTGACAGTCACCAAGCAGCTGCTGGTCGACGGCAAGAGCCGCGGCAGCGCCACGATCCGGATCGAGGAAGGTGCGCAAATCCTGATCGCCACCGCTTCGGTGGCCGATGCGCTGGGCCCGCAGGTCGACAACCTGCCCCGCCGCATCTCCGGCGCAATCGCCACCCGCACCGGCTTCATCCCCTTCCACGAGTTGCGCGGCGCGGGCATCGCGGTCGAATACGATCCCGTGACCGACCGGGTTTCGCTTTCTACCAACTCGTGATCCGCATCGACGGCAAGCAGTGACGCTGCCCTTTCACCAGCCTATGCTGGCGCACGAATGATCGAAACGCTCGACACATCGGTGCGGCTGGTCGCAGTCGGCGCCACGCTGCTCCTGCTGGTGTTGCTGCTCGCCGGCGAGGTGCGTCGCCCGATAAAGATCGCGCTCGCAGGCCTGCTGCTGGGCGCGGTCGCCTATCTCTTCAATTCGGCGGAGGGATTGCGCCCTTCGCCTGCCCTCAGGCCGCTGATCGACCTCGGCTCGGTCTTTGCGCCGTTCTGGATATGGTTGTTCGCGAGACATTTGTTCGAGCGCGAACCTCCTCCGTTGCTCATATGGACGCTCGCCGCCGCCCTCATCGCTGGCTGGCTTTCCGGCCATTACCTACCCGGCACCCACCCTGCCGGTTTCTACCTGATCCACGCCATCGGCCTGGCGCTGGTGGCAGACCTGTTCCGTGTCGCGCTGGCTGGCCGCGATGACGACCTCGTCGAGCGCCGCCGCCCCATTCGCCTCTGGCTGCCGATCCTCGTCGCGGCGCAATCGGGCGGCATCCTGCTTTACGAAGTCGTGGCGGGCACTTCGGCGGCACCGCCGCCGGTGCAATTGGTCAATGCGTCGCTGATATTGGCGATCGTGCTGTTCGCAGGCCTGGCGCTGTTGCGCACCGACCCCGACCTGCTGGTCGAGACCGAGACCGGCCGCAGCCACACCACGGACCGCGCCGCGCTGTCTCCCAGCGAACAGGTCCTGCACGACAAGCTGCGCGAAAGCATGGATGCGGGCTATTATCGCACGCCGGGCCTTACGATCACCGGATTGGCCGAACATCTCGGCGTGCCCGAACATCGCCTTCGTGCCCTGGTCAACCAGCGGCTGGGGCATCGCAATTTTTCGGCTTTCCTCAATCGCCACCGGATCGGCGAAGCCTGCGCAATCCTGGCGGATCGCGACCGCGTCGACCTGCCGGTGCTGACGATTGCGATGGACCTCGGCTACAATTCGCTGGCGACCTTCAACCGCGCCTTCCGCACGGAAACCGGAACGACTCCAACCGATTACCGGCGTGAGCGGCTGGGCGGCACGACCGGTCAAAACTGAAAAAACGCGGGCAATTCCGAAAACGACCGGTATTTTCCGGAAGCGCGGAGCATTCCGCGCGGCCCTTCGCCATCTCGTGTCCGGGACATTCCTCTCAATACGAGTGACGACACATGGACAATGCCACTATCCAATACTGGGTCGACCGGATCGAGACGCACTTCATCAACGTCTATACCTTCGATCTCGGCCGCTATTTGATCGCCGCCAGCCTCCTGACACTGCTGCTTTGGCTGGCCAAGAGCTGGAGCGACGCACGCCGCATCCAGCGCCGCCGGGCGAAACGCGAAGATTACATCCGCGAAATCGCCTCTTCCTTCCGCACGGTGTTCTTCTTCGCAATCACCGGCCTTTCGACCCTGCTGATGATCGAAGGCGGGATCGTAAAGATGCACCAGGGGCCCTATGGCGTGGGGCTCTTCCTCGTCCAGCTGGTCGCGATCACGTTGGCGCATGACGCCTATTTCTACTGGATGCACCGCGCGCTGCACCACCGGCGGCTGTTCCGCGCCACGCATTTGCATCACCACAAATCGCGCACCCCCACTCCGTGGGCGGCCTACAGCTTTTCAATCTGGGAAGGGATTACCGAGAGCACCTTTATCCCGCTCTACCTGTTCCTGCTCTCACTGGTCGGGATCGCCTATATCGACTTTGCGATCTTCATCTTCCTCGCGTGGATGATCCTTCGCAATGTGATTGGCCATTCAGGGGTCGAGCTGCACCCGGCGGGCTGGGTCGACCGCAAATGGCTGGACTGGCTCACCACCACCACGCATCACGACCTGCACCACAGCGAAGGCAACCACAATTTCGGGCTCTATTTCACTTGGTGGGACCGCTGGATGGGCACCGAACACCCGCAGTACAAGGAACGCTTCCGGGCGGTGGCCAAGCCGCTGGTGATGTCCCCTCGCCTCGCCGAAAAGCTGAGCGTGGCGGTGATGGCGCTATTCGCCAGCGCGATGACGCTCTCTGCCGGGGCGGCATCGATGGGCGCGATCGGGGTTTGACGCTATCGGGCTTGTTCGTGCCATTCGCGCGCGAGCAAGCCCCTTGCAGTTATGCGGTCAGATGCGCGACGAGCGCTTTCACCTTTTTCTGGCGCCACTGCGGCAAGGGCGCGACCAGCCAATAGCCTCGGCGCGATTCATCGGGGCCCTCGAGAATTTCGAGCCTGCCTGCCGCAATCGCTTCTTCGACCAGTGGCAATGGCAGTTCAGCCTTGCCCAGCCCCGCGATGGCAGAGCTCAGCGCTTGCCCCGGATTGCCCGTCGTCACGCAGGACTTGGCATTGTCGGGCAGGCTCGATCCGGGCCAGCTGATCCAGCTGTCCTGCCCGCCGGGCGCGGCCACGACCACGCGCTGCGCAGCCGCCAGTTCAACGCCCTCAAGTTCGCCCGGCCCGTCGATCAGCCGCACTGCAAGGTCGAGGTTCGCTTCGGTGAAGTCGGCGTTCTCGTCAGCCACGATGTGGTACTGGATATCGGGATTGGCCGCCTTGAAGCTCGCCAGCCGCGCGCCCAGCCATTGCGCGTAGAATTCGCGCGGCACCGCGATGGTGTAGCGGTCCGAAGCCTGCCCGGCCTGCATCGCCTGCACGCTTTCCTCGAACTTGAGGAAGCCTTCGCGCAATGCATCGAGCCCCGCGCAGCCTTCCTCGGTCAGTTCGAGCCCCTTGCTGGTGCGGCGGAACAGCACCACGCCAAGGTGATCCTCAAGTGCACGGATCTGCTGCCCGACCGCCGCCGGCGTCACCGCCAGCTCGTCCGCGGCGCGCGTGAACGAAAGGTGCCGCGCGGCGGCGTCATAGACGCGCAAGGCGTTGAGAGGCAGGTGGGTCCGCTTCATGGAACATGGGAATTAGGCGCACAGGCCCCCGCGCTCAAGTAGCGAAGCGCAAAAGCAAAAAGAATTAGTCTGCCGTGGCGGGCGCCGCGAGAGGGAAGAAGGGAATGCGCACTTCCAGCGGCCCACCTTCATCCCGCACGAAGGTGTAGAAGCCTTCCATCGAGCCATGCGGCGTCGCCAGCGGGCATCCCGAGACATAATCATGGCTTTCACCGGGCCGCAAAACGGGCTGCTCGCCCACCACGCCTTCGCCATCGACATGGTTGACCATGCCGCGCCCGTCGGTGATCCGCCAATGCCGTGTGCGGAGCTGCAGCGTCTCGTGGCTGCCGTTCTCGATACGGATATGGTACACCCAGAACCACTTGCCCGCATCGGGCTGCGATTGTTCGGGCAGGAAGTTGACCGCGACCCGCACGGTAACCCCTTCGGTGGTTGCAGCGTGTTGGAACAACTCTTTCATGACGCCTTGAAGTTAGCGATTGGATCGCGCGCGGCAAGATGCCTGACGCGGTAATCCACCTCCTTCGCATACCCACTGCGCTTGGGGTTACCACGCAATAGTGCTAAGCTAAGGCATTCAGAAAAGCTGGAACAATGCCGGGTCGCCTCGCGGAACACTGACGGGAGGTCAAAAATGTTCAAGGTCATTGGCTTGCTGGCTGCCCTGCTGACCAGCACCGGAATCGGTAATTTCACGTTTCAGAGCGAATCGGATTCGGCCGAAGCGACCCGCCTGGCGGCGCTCGATCCGACATTGCCCGGGCGCAAGGGATGCAGGGGCATCGACGCGCGCGGGCAGGCGCTCGACCAGCGGCTGCAACTGGCCGCCGGCATGTCGCTGCCGCTCTCGGTGCAGGCGGGTGCACGTTCGCTCCCGCTCTATTCCTCGATTCCGACGTCAGACATAACCGCCACCGGCATTGGCGGCGAAGGGCGCGCCTATTTCGACCAGGGCGTCGCCCTGCTCTACGGCTTCAACCATGCCGCCGCAGTTCGATCCTTCCGCAAGGCACGCGCCTTCGAACCCGAATGCGCCATGTGCTGGTGGGGCGAGGCCTATGCCAATGGCCTCAACATCAATGCGGGCATGAGCGAAGAACAGAATCGCATGGCGATCTTCGCGGCAAAGCAGGCTGAACGGCTTTCGGCCAATGCCAGCGACATGGAAAAGGCGCTGATCGCAGCGCAATTGGCGCGTTTCCCTGATGACCTCGCCGCCGACCGCGCGGCGCTTGAGCGCAATTACTCGGCGATGATGATGAAAGTGGCGGAGCGCTTCCCGCAGAGCAACGACATCGCCGTGCTGGCAGCCGAATCCGCAATGAATACCACTCCGTGGGACTATTGGGTGCCCGGAAGCAGCCAGCCCCGCGCCCAGATCGGCCCCGCCATCGCGCTGATCGAACGGGTCATGGCCGATAATCCCAAACACCCGCAGGCATCGCACCTCTACATCCATCTGATGGAGAACAGCCCCGATCCCAAACTGGCGGAAGCCGCCGCAGATCGCCTCGTCGCCAATGCGCCGCCCGCGCTGGGCCATCTGGTCCACATGCCCGGGCACATCTTCTACCGTATCGGGCGCTATCTCGATTCGGTTGACGCCAACATCAAGGCCGCGCGCGCAGACGAAGCCTATCTTTCGGTCGCAGGCGACGACGGGCTCTATCGCTACGGATATTACCCGCACAACGTCCATTTCCTGCTCACTTCCGCACAGATGGTGGGGGACATGCACCGGGTCGTCCACGAGACCGAACGGCTCAAGCGCATCCTCGACGTCGACATCGCGCGCCAGTTGCCGTGGGTCCAGGCGATCCATGCTGCACCGCTGTTCGCGATGACCCAATATTCCTCGCCTGAAGCGGTTCTCGCGCTGACGAGCACGCCGAGCAAGCTGGGTTATGTCGAAGCCATGCGGCATTACGCGCGGGCCGTCGCCGATGCGCGCAGCGGGAATGCGGAAGGCTATGCAGCCGAAATCGCGGCGATGGAGCGGCTCAAGTCGGACCCGCAGGTCACGGCGATGGTCGATGCAGGCTTCCCCGCCCCCGATATCGTGCAATTGGCGATCCATGTCGCCAAGGGGCGCAAGGCGCATGCGGACCGCAATTTCGGCGAAGCGATCAAGCAATACCGGCTCGCGCAGGAAATCGAGAAGACAATCCCCTATAACGAGCCGCCTTATTGGTATTACCCGATCGCGCAATCGTTGGGCGCATCGCTCTATGAAGCGGGCCAGTATCGCGAGGCTTCGGCCGCCTTCCGCGAAGCGCTGTTCAAAGCGCCCAATAATGGCTGGGCGCTCTATGGGCTGGCGCAAGCCGAACGCAAGCTTGGCAACAGGCTTGAGGCCAAGGCGGCGGAAGCGGCGCTGGCCAAGGCCTGGGCAGGCGAGCGCGACTGGCTGAGGATGGACCGGCTCTAGCCTTTCAGCGCGCCAGTTCTTCTTCGATCTGCGCCAGCCGCTCCTTGCCGAAGAACATCCGGTCGCCAGCCACTCCTCATTCGGCCGGGTTATGCTCGGCCAGGAAGGCCTCGAGCGCGTCGTACCATTTCTGCTCGTTCTCGGGCTTGCTGAAGGAATGGCCTTCATCCTCGATCACGAGCGTGGTCAGGGGCACTCCGGTCCCCTGCGCAGCCTTTTCGAATTTCTGGAACTGGCTGAAGGGCACGCGGCTATCGTCCTTGCCATGCGCCAGCAGAACAGGCCGGGAGAGCGCGGCCGCCTGGCGGTAGGGGGAAACCAGATCGAGATCGAATGTCTCGTCGCCTTCAACACGGGCACGCCATTTCTTGCTGCTTTCGCGCGTGAAGAAACGCCGGTCATATTTGAGCATCAGGTCCCAGTCCGTTACCCCCGCCCAACTTGCCGCACAGCGATAGCGCTCGGGATTGCGGATCACGGCCCAGAGCGCCGCGTAGCCGCCATATGATCCACCTACGACACAGACGCGGCTCGGATCGGCAATTCCCTCTGCGACGGCCCAGTCCATGGCATCGTCGAGATCGTCCTGCATCGCGCGCCCGATCTGGCCGGTCCCGAGTTCGAAGAAGGCATCGCCATAGCCTCCCGAACCGCGGTAGTTGGGCTGGAGCACTGCATAGCCGCGGTTTGCGAGGAACTGGACCTCGTCGTCATATCTAAGCTTGTCGCGCACGCCGTAGGGCCCGCCATGCGGAAGGATGACAAGTGGCAGTGATTTGGGATCACGGCCGACCGGAAGCGTGAGATAGGCCGCGATGCGCGTACCGTCGCGCGCGGTGTAATTGACAGGCTTCGGTCGCGCCAGAAGCCGGAAGTCGATCTTCGGACGGTATTCGGCAAGCTGGTCGAGCCTCTTCGTCGCAGGCGTATAGACATAGAGCACGCCGGGGTCGGCTTCGCTGCCGGCCCAAACCAGCATTCGCTCGCCATTCTTCGAGCGCGACGTAACCCACACGCTCTCCTGCCCCAATGCCTGGCGCAGTTGGCGATAGAGCTTGTCGTACTCTTCATCGAACCAAACGACCTGATCGCGATCATCGGTGTAGAGCGCGGCAAGCGGCTCGCCATCGCGCAAGAGGACGTCTTCGATGTCCCATTCGGGATGTTCGTAAACAGTCTCTACGACCTCTCGGGTCGCATAGTTGAAGCGCCGCAGGCCCACGCGCCCGCTTTCGGCTTCGTCTAGCACGTAGCCTGTATCGGATCCGCTTACGATCTGGGCAACATCCCAGAACCGGTCTGTCTCGTCTTGCTTGATCTTGCCGATCAGCTTGAACTTCGAGTTGCCGTCCGGCCTGTAATGAATGCGCAATCGCTTGGATCGCCAGCCGGTTCCCATGCGGACAACACCGGCATCATCGGCATGCCAGCTCCAAACCCCCTCGATCGGCTTCTGCACCTCGATGACGGAACCTTTGGATTCCAATTCGTAGCGATAAACCGAAGGATAGTCGTAAATCGTCTTCTGGACCGCCACGAGAGCATATGAGCCGTCTTCAGCGACAAAGATGACGTCATCCCCCTCAACCGCCTTGTTCTTGGGGAACAGGATCTCGCTGGTCTTCGTCTCGGGAAACATCAACAGCAGCCGCGTATACGGAACATCGGCCCCGAAGAACTTTCCCATTGTCGAGATCGAGATCAGCAAACGATCCGGCCCGGCCCAGCGATACCATTGCAGTTCGCTCTTTTCAGGAACCGCCGCAGTCGACACGACGCGGTTCGTATCTATTTCGACTGCGCGAATTGCCGTCTGGTCCCCGACCTTCATGAGCAAGGCGAGCTTCGTTCCATCGGGAGAGAGTGCCGCGTCCCAGAAACTGCTCCTCGCGGCCAGATGCTCGGTCGCGATCAATTCCGGGCGTGCGCTATCCTCCGCTGCGGGAGCCGATTCGGCTGTAGCCTCCGCGAATGCAGCGATCTCTGGCGTACCGGAACTGGCCGCAAGTGCTGCTCCATTTGCGACAGGAAGCGACCAAGCCCATGCGAACAGCATGGAACCGAACACCGTATTGCGACCCATTTACCTGCCCCGATTTCATTCCATTCAGGAAGGAATAGAGCAGCCTTTTGCAAGGGCAAGTCGCTTTAAATATACAGGTTCAAATTTTGTTTAGTTCTTCTTCGATCTGCGCCAGCCGCTCCTTGCCGAAGAACATTTCACCACCCACGAACATGGTGGGAATGCCGAAAGTGCCGCGATCGACCGCCTTCTGGGTATTGTCGACAAGGCCCTGCTTCACCTCATCGCTATGCGCCCGGTCGAACAGGTCGCGCGCATCGAAGCCGGCTTCGGTAACCGCCGCGGCGACCGCTTCGGGATCGCTCACGTCGAGATCCTGCTCCCAGATCGGCGGCAGCATCGCTTCGACGAATTGAACCCCGCGCCCGTCCTGGTCCGCCGCATAGAGCATGCGTTGCAGCACGACCGAGTTGAACGGGAATTTCGAGTTCATGCGGAACCTGTCCAGCCCGTGCTTCGCGATGAAGCGCTGCATCTCAAGCGCGGCATAGGCGTTCTTGCCCTTCACCTCCGCGTCGCGGATCATCGGCGGGGCATTGCCGGTGAGCTTGTGCATCCCGCCTAGGAACACGGGCACGACATCGAGCCCGGCATCCCGCTCGCGCAACAGGTCGCGCAGCGGCCACCACACGAGATAGGCGTTGGGGCTGACGAAATCGAAGATCAGTTCGACACGCTTGTTCATGATGGACGCGCCTCCTTCAGCGATGATGGAGCTTCGCATGACCATGGTCGCGAGGGCAAGCGGCCGAAATCCGCGAACATGGTTAATTTCGCATAAACCCTGATTGGTCGGCAAATCTTAGCCCCCCAAAGGGCATGTGCGGCATGGACCGAAAACCGTCAGGGGACAGGCACGATGCTTGAAATGCTCGGAAGGCTGGCCGCAAGGCTGCGCCGCGACCTTCGCGGCAACGTCCTGATCGTGACCGCGATCGGCGCGGCCACGACTGTGGGCGCGGCCGGGCTTGGCGTGGACACGATCCAGTGGTTCCTGGCCAAGCGCCAGCTGCAGCAAGCGGCAGACTCGGGCGCGCTCGCCGGGGCGATGAGCCATTATCGCGGCTATTCGATTACCAACCCGGTCAGCAATACGATCGATCGCAACTTTCCCGATGCGGTAACGCTCGAACGTGTCGTCTCCCCGCCGGCAGTGGGCGCCTATGCGGGCGACCCGCGCGCGGTGGAAGTGCTGATCAGCGTCAACCGCAAGCTGCCCTTCTCCAGCATCTTCATGGAGAACACCCCCGTGATCCGCACCCGCGCTGTCGCCACCGCAATGGCGGTGGGTGAGCCATGCGTGATCGCGACCGCGACCGACGGCATCGGGATCGACGTGTTCGGTAATGCCGACGTCAATCTCGACTGCCCCGTCGCGTCGAATTCGCCCGAGGGCGTGTCGGTCGACGTCGGCGGTACCGGCTATCTCGACACCAACCTGATTATGAGCGTGGGCGGGATCGACTATGGCGTCGGCAACATCCCGAGCACGACGGCGGTCGTGTCCTATGGTCTGCCGGTGGACGATCCGCTCGCCTCGCGCGGGCTGACGACGCCGACGACGCCAGCGGGCTGCACCTTCAACAGCTACAGCGTGACCCCTAGTGAGAACGTCACCATGACACCTGGGCGCTATTGCAACGGTGCAAGGCTCCAAGGCACCGTCACCATGTCTCCGGGCGTCTACATCATGGATCGCGGCGAATTCAGGGTGAACTCGACCGCGCGGGTGACCGGCCATGGCGTGACGATCATCCTGACCGGCAATACGTCGAGCAATGTCGCAACGCTGAACATCAACGGTAGCGCCTACATGGACTTGCGTGCGCCAACATCAGCAGAGAATGCGACCTGGGCCGGCATCCTGTTCTTCCAGGACCCGATCGGCGACGAGCCGGCGCATATTATCAATGGCGGTGCGGATATCGATCTAGAAGGCATCATCTACATGCCTACCGGCAACCTCACCTATAATGGTGGCGCCACGCAGGACGCGCAATGCCTGCTGATCGTTACCGAACGAGTGAGCTTCGGCGGGACCAACCGGATCGACAACAATTGCAATGACGAGATCGACGCAAACCTCGGCACGGCCCGCGTTATCCGGGTGGTGGAGTGATGGCTATGCCGGGCCAGATAAACCGCATCGCCCGCAAGCTGCGCGGCGATAGCCGCGGCTTCGGCGCGATGGAGCTGGCGCTTTCGCTGCCCTTCGTGCTGTTTCTGTGCCTGGGCATGATCGAGGCCTTCGGACTGGTCGCAACCAAGATCGACTATGAGCGCGCGGCCCAGCGCACGACCGACTATGCCTTTGCAAAGCGCCCCAACACTGCCGACGGCACCTATCTGGTCACGGTCGCGAGGGCGGCTGCAGGCGTGCCTGCAGGAAGCGTCAACGTGCAGATTTTCCTCGAATGCAACGGCACGCGCCAATCGGTGTTCACCGGCAATTGCGCAAGCGGCCAGGTGCCCGCACGCTTTGTAAGCGTCGAGATCCGCCAGGCGCAGCCGACCCGCTTCGATTGGGCGGCGCTGGCCGGAATATTCGGCGTGCGCGGTTTCAGCAGTTCGGTGCTTGTCACCGGGGATAGCCTAGTGAGGATCCAATGACCTTCTTGCGCCGCATCCTGCGCTCATCGAGCGCCTCGTCGACAGTCGACTTCGCCTTTGCATTGCCTGTGCTGGTCACGATCATGCTCGGTACGCTGCAATTGGGGCAGTATTTCCAGGTGTCGGGCACGCTGCGCCATGCGCTGGGCGAAGGCATTCGCTACGCCAAGGTCTATCCCAGTGCGACACAATCGCAAGTGACCGACGAAATCCGGGATTCGCTGCCTGCGGTCGACCAGTCCAAGATCAGCTCCGTCGTTTTCGTGCGCGGCACGTCGGGCGGAATCGACTGGGCTGCGGCCGCGATCCGCTATCGGCTAGAACCGTTCATCCCGTTCATTCCGGTTCCGCCGATCACGATCCAGGAAACCAGCGTCGCCTATATTCCCGCTGGCGTCTGAGCCCGCTTCGACCGATGCTGTCGGTCGAAATGGCTAGAACCCTACCGATTTGAGCGCTTGCTCGAGGTCTTCCATCAGATCCTGCGGATCTTCCAGGCCGACATTGATCCGCAGCAGACCCTCGGTCACGCCCATTTCCGCGCGCGCCTCTTCGCTCATCCCTGCATGGGTGGTTGACGCCGGGTGGCACATCAGGCTGCGGGAATCGCCGATATTGTTCGAGATATCGACCAGTTCCAGCGCGTCGAGGATCGCAAAGGCCTTGGCACGACTGCCCACATCGAAAGCGAAGATCGAGCCGGTTGCATCCATTTGCTTGAGCGCCAGTTCGTGCCGGGGGTGACTCGACAGGCCGGGATGGAGGATGCGCGGAACGCGCGGCTCGATGAAGCGACCGAGTTCGAGCGCGTTTTCGCTCTGCTTGTGCGCCCGCAGACTCAGCGTTTCGAGCCCCTTGTGCACCACCCAGGCATTGAAGGGCGAAATATTGGGCCCGGTATTGCGCTGGAATGGCAGGAGCACTTCGTTGATGAATTCCGCGCTGCCGCAAACGGCGCCGGCAAGAACCCTGCCCTGCCCGTCCATCAGCTTGGTGGCGGAATAGGCCACAACGTCCGCGCCGAATTCGAGCGGGCGCTGCAATGCGCTGGTGGCGAAGGCATTGTCGACCACCGTGACGATGCCATGCGCCCGCGCAAGGGCGCACACGAAAGCGAGATCGACCACGTCAAGCGTGGGGTTGGCCGGCGTTTCGAAGAAGAAGACCTTGGTGTTGGGGCGGATCGCAGCTTCCCATGCGGCGTTGTCGGTGCTGTCGATCACGCTCACTTCAATGCCAAAGCGCGGGCAAAGGTGGTCGAGTAGCCAGCGACACGAACCGAAGGCGGCGCGCGCGCCGACCACATGGTCGCCGACGGAAAGCTGGCACAATAGCGCTGCGGTCATTGCCGCCATGCCGCTGGCCTGGGCGCGGCAGGCCTCTGCACCTTCCAGCAGCGCAATGCGTTCTTCCAGCATGGCGACGGTAGGGTTCTGCAGGCGCGAATAGGTCATCCCTTCCGCCTCGCCCGCAAAGCGGTCTGCCACTGTCTGCGCATCGTCGTAAGTATAGCCCGAGCTGAGGAACAGCGCCTCGCTCGTCTCGCCATGTTCGCTGCGCCAGGTGCCGCCACGCACTGCGCGGGTGGCGGGGCGCCATTTGCGGGTCACGGCCCGATCCATGCCGGTGGTTTTCTTCATGACTGGCGGGTTAGTCGCCGCAACCGCCATCGCGCAATAAAAAAGCGGGGCACAAAGGCCCCGCTTTCGAATTCGTCTCTGCGACTGTCAGCTCAGGGGCTGACCGGCTTGTCATCGCCGTCGAGCAGGATGATGCCCAGGGTAATACCGGCGATGGCGCCCAGAACTCCCAGGAGCGTCCCTCCACCAAATTCCTGCTCGCCCGAAACCGGAGCACGCTCCGAAACCTGCGCCTGCAGGGCAATCGGGGCAGCGATCAATGCGACCGCGCTTGCAGCAAGACCAATCTTCTTCAACATAAACCGCGTCCTTTTGATTTCCGACGGGAGTTTCCCGCCGATTCCAATCGACAATTCAAACATCTGCCACAACGTTTCTTAGCAGAGCCGCCTTGCCCACGAATAGCGAAGGCACGGACTAGTACAATTTGCGACACATCCAGATACGGCGATAACGAACAGGCCGAAACATAAGAATGTGTGAGCCATAGCCTCGCCTTGCGGGCGCCAATGCAAGTCGGTAATCGCTGGATCGATGAACCAGGCCCCTGCACAGCCCCGCGACCCGCTCGGCCTGACCATACTCGTCGCCGTGGCCTTCGCCGCGCTCTGCTCGATCCGGCTGACGACGCTCGCCATGCCCTATTTCGACGAGGTGCACTACCTCCCAGCTGCGCGCGAAATGCTGGCCGGCGGCGAATACATCAACCGCGAACACCCGCTGCTGGGCAAGACGATCCTGGCGGCCGGGATTGCTTTGTTCGGCGATGCGCCGTTCGGCTGGCGCATATTCCCCTTGCTGGCAGGCGTGCTGACGCTGTTCGCGAGCATGCGCGCCATGTGGCACGCCAGCCAGTCGCGTTTTGCGACACTGGCCTTCGGCATCCTGCTGGCGAGCGGCTTCATGCTGCTGGTGCAGGCGAGGATCGCCATGCTCGACATCTTCATGGCCTGCTTCCTTGCGCTCGCCGCGTGGCAATTCACTGCCGCGATGCGCAAACCCGAACAAGGCCGCATGCGGCTCGCCGCGACCGGCCTGTTCCTCGGTGCTGCGATGGCCGCCAAATGGAACGCGATCCCGCTTGCCATGCTACCCGGCATCGCCTTCTTCCTCGCGCGGCTATCGGCTGGGAGGCGGCGTCTGTTCACCAGCCGCCGCGGAATCCCGGTGCCGGGCGTTTCGCTGCTGGAAGCGGCACTGTGGCTCGGCGCGGTACCGCTGGCGACCTATGCGCTCAGCTTCTGGCCTGCCATGTTCATGCAGGAAAACCCGCTCACCAGCGGAGGTTTTTTCGCGCTCCATCGCGAAATGCTGGCGCTGCAAACCCAGGTTCTCGCACCGCACAGCTACCAGTCGAACTGGCCCGACTGGGTGCTCAACGCGCGCGCGATCTGGTATTATTATGAGGCCGTCGACGGCATCCAGCGCGGCGTACTCCTGCTTGGAAATCCTCTCACCATGCTTCTCGGAATTCCCGCGCTTTTCTGGTGCCTTGCCAGCGGTATTTCAGAGAGAAACTGGGCCCGGATCGGCATGGTAGCGGGCTATCTCGCCAGCCTTGGCCTGTGGTTCGTCGCCGACAAATCGGTGCAATTCTATTACCATTATTTCGTGCCGCATTTCTTC
The DNA here is from genome assembly GCF_052683155.1 of Altererythrobacter sp. Z27. Taxonomy (NCBI): domain Bacteria; kingdom Pseudomonadati; phylum Pseudomonadota; class Alphaproteobacteria; order Sphingomonadales; family Erythrobacteraceae; genus Altererythrobacter; species Altererythrobacter sp. Z27. The sequence continues at coordinate 1,104,937 of NZ_JBQYMC010000001.1, forward strand.
CTGCTCGGGGCGCTTGCGCTGGCGCTCGACGCGCTGTGGCAAGCAGGGAACCGGCGCGTTCCGATGCTGGTGCTGGGGGGCAGCCTGGCCATATTCGCGTGGTTCTATCCGATCCTCACCGCTGCAAGGTTGGCAAGCCCGCAAAGCTTCCTCGACTATGCGTGGATCCCCGGGTGGAGGTGAAGCTGGATCAATACCGGCCCCAGACGAAGCGGCTCGATAGCGCGTAGTTCCAGACCGAGCCGACCAAAATTCCCGCCAGCGCCGCGAGGAACCACACCAGCCCCTGCATCTGCAGCAATGTCGCCACCGCCACATTGGCAAACCCGCCCACCGCACAGGTAAGGCAGAAGCCGATCCACCCCTTGAACAGGGCTGGTCCGCCCTTCAGCCGCTGGTCGCGATAGGTCAGCCAGTTGTTGAGGAAGAAGTTGAAGCTCATTGCGCTGAGCACGGCGAGCGCCTGCCCGACGGCAAAACCCTTGCCGAAGGCGAACAGCAATAGGCTCAGGACGGCCATATGCACCACTACGCCCAGCGCACCCACAGTGCCGAACAGCGCGAAGCGGGTAGGAATCACCTTGCCGAACACCTTGTCATACATCCCGGCGAGGAAATCGAAGGCGATGGCGCGGTCGAGCTTGCTTTCGCCTTCGCGCCGCGCCGCAAAGTGTAGCGGGAACTCGCGCACCTGCAGCGGGCGATCCGAACTCGCCAGCAGGTCGAGCAATATCTTGAAGCCGATGCCCGACAGGTGCGGCACGAGCGAACGCGCCAGATCGCTCGACAGCAGGAAATAGCCGCTCATCGGGTCGCTCAGTTCGACGCCCGTAAGTTTGCGCGCCAACGCGTTGGCGGCGTGGGACAGCCGTTCGCGTTCGGGATTGTCCCAGCTGGCAGTGCTCGCACCGTCTGCGAATCGCGAAGCAACCGCAACGTCGGCTTCGCCCGCACGCACCGACGCCAGCATCTGCGGCAGAAGCGCGGGGTCATGCTGGTGGTCGGCGTCCATCACCGCGACATAGGGTGCGGCGGTCGCACAAAAACCCTCGATCGCGGCGCTGGCAAGCCCCTTGCGCCCGATCCGCTGGATCACGCGGACCCGCAGGTCATCGCGCGCTAGCGCGCGCGCTTCGTCGGCGGTGCCGTCGGCCGAATTGTCATCGACAACGAGCACTTCCCAACCGGTTGCGCCCAGCGCCGCGGAAACGCGTTCGATCAGCGGGGCCAGGTTGCCCCGCTCGTTCAGAGTGGGCAGGATGATCGCGAGTTCGAGTTGTCCCGCGCGCGTCACGTCAAAGCCGCTCGCAGACGGCCTCGCCGATCGCCGCGCAGCCGAGCGTGCCGCCCAGATCCCCTCCGCGCACACCGTCCTTCAGTGCGCTGGCCACTGCATTCTCGATCCGCGCCGCTTCGGCTTCGAGCCCGAAGCTGTGGCGCAGCATCATCGCCGCCGAAAGGATCGTCGCCATCGGATTGGCCTTGCCCTGCCCGGCAATATCGGGCGCGCTGCCATGGATCGGCTCGTACAGCCCGAATGTTCCATATGCCGTCTGCCGCTCGCCCAGCGAGGCGCTGGCGAGCAGCCCGATCGAGCCGACACACATGCTCGCCTGGTCCGACAATATGTCACCGAAGAGATTGCCGGTCAGCACCACGTCGAAAGCGCCGGGCGCCTTCACCAGCTGCATCGCGGCATTGTCGACATACATGTGCTCGAGCGCGACATCAGGATATTCGGCAGCGACTTCCTCAACCACTTCGCGCCACAAGCGGCTGGTTTCGAGCACATTGGCCTTGTCGACACTGGTGACGCGATTGCCGCGCGTCTGCGCAGTGCGGAAGGCGACATGCGCGATCCGGCGCACTTCGTCCTCGGCATAGGCCATGCGGTCCCAGCCCTCGCGTCGCCCGTCGGGCAGCACATGGCGCGCCTTGTCTCCAAAATAGACGTCACCGGTCAGCTCGCGCACGATCACCAAATCGATCTCGCGCGCGATCTCGGGGCGCAGCGCGCTCAGTTCCTCAAGCCCGTTGAAGCCCTTCGCCGGGCGCAAATTGGCAAACAGGTCCAATTCCTTGCGCAGCCCCAGCACCGCCTGTTCGGGGCGCAAGTGCCGATCCAGATTGTCGCAAGCGGGGTCGCCCACCGCGCCGAACAGCACCGCATCGGCTTCGCGCGCCATCGCCAGGGTCTCGGGCGGAAGAGGGTGGCCGTGCTTGCGGTATCCCGCCGCGCCGACATCGCCTTCGAGCAGCGTCAGCCCCGGCAATTGCAGCGCATCGAGCACGCGCAGCGCCTCTTGCGTCACTTCGGGGCCGATCCCGTCACCGGGCAGGACTGCAATCTTCATCGGGGCGCCTTCATGTCAGCATCCGCGCGAGCCGTTCGCGCAGCAGGTGCCGGGCCGCCATAACATCGCCGCGCCGGTCGGCAAGCAGGTAGCGTGCAAGAGGTCCTTCCAGCCGGTCAAACGCAGCTAACAGCCCGGCGAGTTCGTCTCCCGTCTCCGGCCGTTCGCCGCCATAGCCGAGCTCGCGCAGGAGCAGAGTCTCATAAGCGATCATCGCGGGCAGCCAGCCGCGCGCCGAAGGGGCCTGGCACACAGCGGAAAGCAAGGCATCGAGTGCCGAGAACAGCGAGGGATATGGGTTGCGTTCAGGCAGAGCGGTGGCAGTGAGCGCGCAGGCCCAGCCGATCGCTGCCGCCGGAAGCGGCTCGGTCAGCCACGGCCCACGGCTTTCGGTGAGTTCTAGCTTGGCGAAGGGTAGCTGGCTGTCCGACTTGCTGCGCAGTTCGGCCTCGATGCGGTTTCCGGGGATCATCACCGGCCGCAGCTGCCGCCCGCGCCCGCCCGCGATATAGGCCGCAACGACGCCGAATTCCTCGGTCAGCAGACGCGCAATCGCAGCGGTTTCGCCATGGTGGCGCGAAGCGATAAGGATGGCGGGCGCGCGCAGGTTCATTGCGCGGCCGGATTACTTGCCCGCGAGCTTGGCTTCCAGCGCTTCGATCCGCGCCTTGAGCGCTTCGTTTTCCTCGCGGGCCTTCTGCGCCATCAGCTTGACGGTGTCGAATTCCTCGCGCGAGACGAAGTCCATGCCGCCGAACGCTTCTTTCAGTCGCTCGCGCGCGCTTTCGCGCGCTTCGCGCGTCATCCCGGCGAATGTGCCCGCGGCACTGTTCGCAAGCTTCACGAAATCGGCGATCATGGGGTTCTGGCTTTGCATGGCCGCTATCTGGCCCCGAAGGCTAAGGAACGCAAGAGCCAGCTAAAGCTGGTAGCGCTGGGTCGAAGCCGAGGGCACATCCTGCCCGCCATCGGGATTGAGCCTTTGGAACTCGTAATTGAGCACAGTCGCGAAACCCACCCATGCAAGATAGGGCAGCAGCAGCAGCGCCGCCGAACGGCGCACTCGCCAGAATGCCGCAATCAGCAGCAGCAGGGTGAAATCGACCAGCCCCAGCACCATCAGCCCGCCTTCGATGTTCTGGTTACCGAAAAACACCGGCGTCCAGGCAAGGTTGCAAAGGAAATGCACGACGAACAGCCCGATCGCGAGGCCACGCCCGCGCGCGCCCCAAGAGCTGCACACAAGCGCCAGCGAAAAGCCGATGATCGCGTAAAGCACCGTCCACACGATCCCGAATGTGGCCGGCGGCGGATAGATCGATGGCTTTACGAGGCTCTGGAACCACAGCGTATTGGGGCTGCCCGCCTGCCCGGCGATAAAGCCCAGCAGCATCACCAACGGCACGGTGAACAGCGCCCAGCGGATCAGGCTGGCGCGCAGCTGGCTGCGTGACGCGATGACGTTCATGCTTACCCCCGATTGATTCGCTGGCAGTTCATGGATGTGCGATACACGCTGCGCAACCGGAGGCAAAATCGCTGTACCACAGCGGGATGGGTCGCATTTGTCATGCGATCAGCCGCGCCGGGCGCAAATCAGGAACTCGACATTGCCCTGCGGCCCGGTGATCGGGCTTTCGACGATCCCTTCGACCGCCCAGCCCGCGCCTTCGAGCCAGCCGCGCACTTCGCCGCACACGCGCTCATGCAGCGCCGGATCGCGCACGACCCCGCCCTTGCCCACTTCCTCGCGCCCCACTTCGAACTGAGGCTTGATCAGCGCCACCAGCGTGCACGGGGTCGCGGCCAGCTCCAGCGGACGCTCGAGCACTTTGGCGAGACTGATGAAGCTGGCGTCGCACACCACCCAATTGCATGGCCGGTCGATCAGCTCCGGCGTAAGCACCCGCGCGCTGGTCTGTTCGAGCACGGTGACGCGCGGATCCTGCCGCAGCTTCCAGGCGAGCTGGTTGGTGCCGCTGTCGACCGCGTAGACATGCTCAGCCCCGCCTTGCAGCAGCACATCGGTGAAGCCGCCGGTGGAGCTGCCGATGTCCATCGCCACCCCGCCCGCCGGATCGAGCCCGAAATGCTCGATCGCATGCGCCAGTTTAATCCCGCCACGGCTGACCCACGGATGGTCGCGCCCGCGCACCTCCAGCGGCGTGTCCGCTGCGACCTGCTGCCCCGGCTTGGCGATCTTGGTCTCGCCACTGAACACCAACCCCGCCATCACCAGCGCCTGCGCACGCGCACGGCTTTCGGCGAGCCCGCGCTCGACAAGCAACTGATCGATCCGGCGTTTTCCGCTCATGGTGCAGCCTTGGTCATGGACGCGAAAGGCGTTAGCGCGCATTGTGGCGACATGAAACCGATCTATTTCCTGATGGCCGCGGCAATCGCGGCGAATTGTGCCTTGGCGGCGGGCATGGCGAGCGCGCAGCAGCCCGCCGATGACGACGCGAACTGGCTCGACGCTCCGCAAACGCCGGGCGACTGGAGCTATCGCGCCATTTCCGGCGGCACGCAGGCGATTTTTGCCGCGGGCACCGCGAACGAGTTCACCATGCAATGCCAGTTGCAGCCGCGCGCGATAGTGCTGGCGCGGCCCGGCCATTCGGATACCGACCTGCTGGTGCGGGTGCGCACCGAAACGCAGGACCGCATCCTGCAGGCGAAGCCCTCGACAGCGGGCGCGCCGCAAGTGACGGTGCAATTGCCGGTAAGGGATTCGCTGCTCGATGCCATGGCGATCACCAAAGGCCGCTTCGCGATCGAAGTCGAAGGGATGGCACCGCTCTATATCCCGGCCTGGGCCGAAGTAACCCGCGTGATCGAGGATTGTAGGTGAAAAAACGGCGCCTCACGGGCGCCACGCAACAGCGCATTATTCTGACGTGGGAAAACTTTTTTACAAGCCTTGTTTTCATGATTCGCATGACTCAAATTGTACCTCGAGGCCAGCGGCGAACGCGGTCCTCGGCCCCCGGTGAAACGGTGCGGGTCTTGGCTCAAAAGCGCGAAAGGAGGTGATCCGATGTCTCATGGTTCAGCAGAGAGGTCGGCAAGTTTCCGCGCGAGGCACTATCGGTAAGCTATTATCGCTAGAGGCTTCGTGAGCGGCACTTCCCGCCGCTGACCATGAAAGGGCGATCCTCCGACGGGCTGGATCGCCCTTTTCATATCTTGCCCTCGTCCATTGCTGGCATTACCCGCGAACTATGGACTTTACGCGCATCCTGCACCCCGCCCCCATGCCCGCCGCCGAGCGCGACGCGGCACTCGCCAATCCCGGCTTCGGCACGCTGTTTTCCGATCACATGGTCACGATCGACTATGACGAGGCGAAAGGCGGCTGGCACAATGCCGTCGTGGGCCCGCGCGGACCGCTCAGCCTCGATCCTTCGGCAGCGGTGCTGCACTATGCGCAGGAAATCTTCGAAGGCCTGAAGGCCTACAAGCAGGTCGATGGATCAACCGCGCTGTTCCGGCCCGATGCCAATGCGCGCCGCTTCAACGCCTCGGCTGACCGGCTCGCCATGCCGCACCTGCCCGAGGAAACCTTCCTCGAATCGATCCGCCAGCTGGTTGCGGCGGACCGCGACTGGTTCCCCAGCGTCGAAGGCGGATCGCTTTACCTGCGCCCCTTCATGATCGCGACCGAGGCATTCCTGGGCGTGCGCCCCGCCAGGCAATACAAGTTCATCGTGATCGCGAGCCCTGCAGGCAGCTATTTCAAGGGCGGCCCCAAGCCGGTCAGCATCTGGATTTCGGACTATACCCGCGCCGCCCCCGGCGGCACGGGTGCGGCCAAGTGCGGCGGCAATTATGCCGCCAGTCTCGTGCCCACAGGCGAAGCATTTGCGAGAGGCCATGACCAGGTGCTGTTCCTCGATGCGGTCGAACGCAAATGGGTCGAGGAACTGGGCGGGATGAACCTGTTCTTCGTGTTCAATGACGGGCGGGTGATCACCCCGCCGCTGACCGGCACGATCCTGCCCGGCATCACGCGCGACAGCCTGATCCAGTTGCTGCGCGAAGAAGGCTTGAGCGTCGAAGAAGGCATGTACTCGATCGACCAGTGGCGCGAGGACGCCGCCAGCGGCAAATTGCTCGAAACGCTTGCCTGCGGCACCGCGGCGGTCGTCACTCCGGTCGGCAAGGTCGCCGGGCCCGATGGCGAGTTCGAGATCGGCAGCGGCGGCCCCGGCCAGATCACGATGAAGATCCGCGAGAAGCTGGTCGGCATCCAGAAGGGCGAGGTTCCGGACACCCATGGCTGGGTGATGAAGTTGGATTGATGGTCAGGCAGAAGGAGCTGCGGAGACCTGTTTCTGATAGGTTGAAGGACGCGTGGCCTCTTACCTTGGCAATGCTTGGACTTGCCTTGCTCGTCGGCTGGTACCTGATCGGAGAGTTCAAGGCCTTTGGGATACCGCCGTCGTACGAACGCGCCGAAATTGTTCAGTTCGGGAGTGATGGCCGAATGGGACCTGCAGTTTGGGTCAAGACAGACGACGGAGCCACTCACAGGCTCAACGTCGCCAGAAGAAACATTTCCGGGTGTCGCCAAGGCGGGCAGATCCTTCTTGAGAGGCGCGGCGACAAGCTCGATATAGCCCATCAAGGTTGCGATCCTGTCGGACGTTCCGAATGACCAACCACTCCATCACCGTCGCCGCGCTCTACCAGTTCACCCGGTTCGACGATCCGGCTGCGCTGCGCGGTCCCCTGCTCGCGCTGTGCGAGGAGGTCGGCATCAAGGGCACGCTGCTGCTCGCCAAAGAGGGCATCAACGGCACAGTCGCGGGCAGCGAGAACGCAATCCAGCAGGTGTTGGCCCACATTCGCACCCTGCCCGGCTGCGCCAATCTCGACGTGAAGTTCTCGCATGCCGCCGACATGCCGTTCCACCGCATGAAAGTTCGGCTGAAGCGCGAAATCGTGACCATGGGCGAGCCCGATATCGATCCCACCTTGAGCGTCGGCCATTATGTCGATCCGCAGGACTGGAACGCGCTGATATCCGACCCCGACACGATCGTGATCGACACCCGCAACGACTATGAGGTCGCTTGCGGCACATTTCGCGGCGCAATCGACCCGCACACCGCCAGCTTCCGCGAATTTCCCGAATGGTTCCGCCAGCACCGTGACGAACTGCTGGAAGGCGGCAAGAAGGTCGCCATGTTCTGCACCGGCGGAATCCGCTGCGAGAAATCGACCAGCTTCCTGCGCGCCGAGGGGATCGACGAAGTCTATCACCTCAAGGGAGGCATTCTCAAATATCTCGAGCAAGTCCCTGAAGAAACCTCGCTTTGGGACGGTGAGTGCTTCGTGTTTGACGAGCGCGTGACGGTGAAACACGGGCTGGAAGTGGGCGCATACGGCCTTTGCCGCGCGTGTCGTCGCCCGGTCTGCGAAGCCGACCAGCAATCGCCGCACTATGTCGAAGGCGTCAGCTGCCCGCACTGCGTGGACGAACGCGACGAGGGACAGCGCGCCCGCTACGCTGAGCGCCAGCGGCAGGAAGAGCTCGCCCGCAAGCGCGGCTTGAGCCATGTCGGGGCCGAGTTCCCGCACGAGGAATGAGCCAGCACCCGGTCCTCTATTCCTTCCGCCGCTGCCCCTATGCGATGCGCGCGCGCATGGCCTTGTGGATCGCGGGCGTTACCGTCGAGCTGCGCGAAGTGAAGCTCTCCAGCAAGCCGCCCGAACTGGTCGAAGCCTCTCTCAAAGCGACCGTGCCGGTGCTGGCTCTGCCAGATGGGACCGTTCTGGACGAAAGCATCGAGATCATGCGCTGGGCATTGGCGCAGAACGATCCCGAAAGCTGGCTGACGGGCGATGATCGAGATACGCTCGCCACGATCGAAGAGCCGTTCAAGCACCACCTCGACCGCTACAAATATCCCACGCGTTACGAAGATTGCGATCCCGCGCCACATCGCGCGGCGGGATATGAAATCCTTCAGGCACTTGATGCCCGGCTGGCCGACCAGCCCCAGCTATGCGGCGATACCCGCACCCTCGCCGATATTGCCAGCTTCCCGTTCGTTCGCCAGTTCGCCAATCACGATCGCGAATGGTTCGACGCGCAGCCGATCCCGCATTTGCGGCGCTGGCTGCAGGGGCACCTCGCCTCCAACCTTTTCGCCAGCGTGATGCCCAAATTCGCGCCATGGAAGGCAGGCGACGAAGAGTTGATCTTCGGTCCTTAGTTGCCGGGACAACGCGCGAGCCGATCGCGCAGCGCGTCGATCAGCCAGCTGGTCGCCGGGCCCGGGCGGGCATCGCGGCGCCAGGTCGCGCTGAGCGTGTAGGATGCGCCCGGTTTCTCGGGCAGATCGAGTTCGACCAACCGGCCCGCCGCAATATCCTCGCGCACAAGATGGCGCGGCATATTGCCCCAGCCGATCCCTTCTTTGAGCAGCGAGTGCTTCGCGCCAAGGTCCGCCAGCCGCCAGGTCTGCGGGCTGAGAACAGAAAATTCGCGCCCTTCGGTCAGCGGCGAGCGATCCGACAGCACCAGTTGCAGGTGATGGCGGGAATCGCCCGGAGCGATGGTGCCTGCTGCCAGCGGATGGTCGGGCGCGGCGACCGGCACCAGCTCGATCTCGCCGATCGCCTGCTGTTCAAGCGCGGGATGCGCGACCACGACCGGTCCCGCCACCGCCAGATGCGCCTCTCCTTCGAGCAGGCAGGCGGTGACCGCGCCCAGCGCCTCGATGTTGAGCCGCAGCGCGACAGTCGGGAACATGCGGCGGAATTCGCGCAGCACCGGCGCAGTGACGTCGCCCGGCACCATTACGTCGAGCACAAGCGAAACGTCGCTCTCCAGCCCGGCGTGCAGGCTGCGCGTCTTGGCCAGCATGGCGTCGGACGCTTCGGCGATCGCGCGCGCCTCCGCCAGCAGCCCCCGCCCCGCTTCGGTCAGCACCGGCTTGCGCGACCCCTCGCGCGCGAACAGCGTGACGCCCAACTGCGCTTCCATCTGCTGGATGCCATAGCTGATCGCCGAAACGGCGCGCCCCATGCGCCGCGCGGCGCCGCCGAAACTGCCTTCCTCCTCCACGCTGAGGAAGATGCGCAACTGGTCGAGGCTCGGCTCTCCAAGTTTCATTGTTCAATTTTTCCGAACATTTCGATGTGTTTTATCGCTGTTTTCAGGAAAGGCAGCAAGAACTATCTCGGCTCCACAACGTTACTCCAACGAGGAGATGTCACATGATCGAACTTCGACCCTATGAAACGCTCGGCGCAGCGAACCACGGCTGGCTCGATGCGCGGCATCACTTTTCCTTCGCCGGCTATCACGATCCCGCGCGGGTCCACTGGGGCGCCCTGCGTGTGTGGAACGATGACAGGATCGCTCCCAAGAGCGGTTTCCCCACTCATCCGCATAACGACATGGAAATCATCACCTACGTCCGCACCGGCGCGATCACCCATCGCGACAGCATGGGCAATGAAGGGCGCACCGAAGCGGGCGACGTGCAGGTGATGAGCGCAGGCCGCGGCGTGCAGCATTCCGAATTCAACCTCGAGGATGAGGAAACCACGCTGTTCCAGATCTGGATCATCCCCGACGAGCGCGGCGGCAATCCCGGCTGGGGCGCACGCAAGTTCCCCAAGGGCGACCGCGCCGGGGCCTTCGTCCCGCTCGCCAGCAGCGCATCGAATGATGACGATGCCGCGGCGGGTGCTCTGCCAATCCGCACCGACGCCCGCGTGCTCGGAGCGACGGTGAAAGCAGGCGAGAGCGTGACCTATGTCCCGCGCGATCCCTCGCGGCACCTTTATCTCGTTCCCGCAACCGGCCGAGTGAAGGTCGAGGATGTCGAAGCCAAGGCGCGCGACGGCATCGCCATCACCCGGCAGGACAGCATTACCATCACCGCGCTCGAAGATACCGAGCTGGTGCTCGTCGACGCGGCCTAACCAACACTACCCCTCGCCGCTCCCCTCCAACCCCTCCCCCCTCGGGAGGGGAGCGGCACCCGATTGCCAAAAAAGGAGACCACCAATGTCCACTATCCTCCACATCACCGCTTCGATCCGCAGCGGAGAATCTCTCTCGCGTGACCTGAGCAGCCGCCTTGTCCGCTCGATTGCCGAGCGCGACGGGGCCGATGTGATCAGCCGCGACCTTTCCGCCAACGATTTGCCTTTCATTTCGGCGGATCGGTTCGGCGCGAACCTGACCCCCGCCGATGCTCGCACCCCCGAACAGCGGGAACTGGCCGAGATCGCAGACACGCTGATCGCCGAATTGCAGGCGGCCGATACGATCGTGATCGGCGTTCCGATCTACAATTTCGGCGCTCCCTCCACCCTCAAGGCATGGGCCGATCTGGTGGCGCGTGCGGGCACGACCTTCCAATACACCCCCAACGGCCCTGAAGGCCTGCTCAAGGGCAAGAAGGCCTATCTCGCCATCGCTTCGGGCGGCACGCCGGTGGGCAGCGATTTCGACTTCATGACGCCGTGGCTGAAGTTCTTCCTCGGCTTCCTCGGCATCGAAGTGGTCGCGCATGTCGCGGCTGACGGAATCATGGGCGAAGGCGGCGAAGAGAAGATCGAAGCGGCCAAGTCACAGGCCTTGAAACTGGCGGCCTGACAGCGCGGCCCAATCGAAAGGAATTTCTGATGGCAAACTCGACTGAAAGCTCGACTACCGCCCAACAGGACTGGATGGCGCTGGTCGCGCGCATTCTGCTGGTGGCGCTGTTCCTGATAACCGGGATTGGAAAGCTGGCCGATCCCACCGGCACGATCGGCTACATTTCCTCGGTCGGCCTGCCTTTGCCAACGCTCGCTTTTGTTGGCGCGGTTGCGGTCGAGGTGCTTGGCGGGCTGGCCGTGCTGGTCGGTTTCAAGACGCGCCTTGCAGCGCTCGCGATTGCGGCGTTCAGCGTGGTCGCCGCAGCTGCCTTCCACAACCAACTGTCCGACCAGATGCAGATGATCATGTTCCTGAAGAACTTTTCGATCGCTGGCGGTTTCCTGTTGCTCGCCGCCTTCGGGCCGGGCCGCTATTCGCTCGACCGCCGGTAAAAGAAGGCAACCGCACACACAGCTTGGCACCGGGAGGTGATCCGCCTCCCGGCGCCTGCGTGTCAGTCGATGCGCGGCTTCAGCCCGTCGTCATGCGGCAGTTGCTCGGCCTTGGCTGCCAGTGCGGCATAGAACTCCGGGCGGCGCGGGTATCTGGCGAACAGCAGCAGTGTAAGCGCCGCGGCCATCCCCGCGCCCACGACCAGGAAAATCGAAGGCAGGCCGCCAAAGCTGTCGACCCGGCTCAACGCGAAGGCGCCAATGCTGATCCCTGAATTGGCAATCGCCATGTAGATGGTGAACTGGGTGGCCGCCACGCGCGGATCGCACAGCCGCATCGAAATCGGCAGGCAGGAAACCGTCAGCAGCATGTCGAGCGAAATCCAGGCGTAGACGAAGGCCATGAAAAGCAGCTCGTTGCTCCATTCGGAGACTGAGAAATACATGGTGGTGCACATCGCCAGCTGGACGATCAGCCAGCCAATCGAGGTGCGCTTTGCCCCATACCTGTCGCCCAGCCAGCCCCCCAGTGTCAGGCACAAAATGCCCGCCACCAGCCCGGCCGCCGCAGTCAGCGAGGAAATCTCGGCTTCGTTCCAGCCGAGGTAATTCGAGCCGATCAGCGGAGTCGCCCCGGTCAGCCCGCCATAGAGCAACCCGCGCCCCATCAGCACCGGCGCCCACAGCACGCTGGGCATCTTGAACAGCGAGCTGAGCGTGCTTTTGAGGATTGGCCACCAGGCGCCAACCTGCATTTCGAGATTGCGCGGGTGCGCCGTGCCTTGCTGCCACGGCAGCTTGCGCTCTCCCTCGCGCTCGTTGAAGGCGAGGATGTAGAGGCACAGCAACAGGATCAGACCCGCCACGATGGCATAGGCCGCCGGCGCGCCATATGCGCCGATCACCGCGCCGGTGAGCGCAGTAGCGACGGCAATGCCGATCGATTGCCCGCCGAACATCATTCCGCTGCCGCGCGCGCGTTCGTCTTCCTCCATGATGTCGACCGCCAGCCCGTCGACCGCCACGTCCTGGAAAGTGGTCGCCATATTGACCACGAAGCCGATCGCACCGAGCACTGCGACGTCGCCAACTTCCGGATTGAGAACGATTGCGGCGCAGAGCGCGGCGATCATCACCGATTGCGCCCCAAGCAGCCAGATCCGCCGCCGCCCCATTGGCAGGAAGGTGTAGCGGTCCATGAAGAAGCCGTTGACGAATTTGAGCGACCAGGGGAGCGCGGTGAGCGCCACCACTGAGCCGACATCCTTCGCCGAAGCGCCATTGGCGGCCATCCATGCGGGTATGGCGAACCAGAACAGCCCTATCGGCAGGCCTTGCCCGACATAGAGAATGAACAGCGTGAACAGGCGCAGCCGCCTGCTTTGCGAGAGGATAAGCCCGTTCTGCGGTGAAATGGTCGCCATCAGTCCCCCTGGCCCGACAGTGTCGGGCATGCGAGCGACCGCTTGCACGCCAAGCTAACGGCTCGCGCCGGAAGCGCAAGACTGCTCCTGTGGAGAGCTAGAAGCGGGCCTTCACCAGCAAAGGCTTGAAAATATTCCGGCTCGGGCGGAGCACGATGATCGCCACGCCGACGATCGCCAGCGCGCATCCGCCGATCAACCGCCAGCCGATTTCATCGTCGGTGATCAGCGCGCCGAACACGATCGTCAGCAGCGGGGTCATCAACGTGAGCGGCACCACGAGGTTGGCGTCGTTCTGTTGCAGCATCCGATAGTAAGCCGTGTGCGCCCCGACCGAGACGACGATGCTGGCAAAGAACAGCGCCCCGGCGAATTCGAGCGGTTGCGCCGCCACTGAAGCGAACTGCCCGCTCTCTGTCGCAAATGACAGGGGCGCCAGCACCACCACCGAAGCAAGGCCGGACCACGCCTGCATTGCGCGCGCATCGATCTCGATCCGCTTGAAGAATACCGAGCCCAGCGCGCCGATCACCGCCGCTGCAAACAGCAGCATTGCCCCCTCGCCGCCGCTTATCCCGGAAGGCGATCCCATCGCGATCAGCACTCCGCCCAGCGTCAGCAATATTCCCAATCCGCGACGCCAGCGCACCCTTTCGCCCAGGAAAATCATCGCGAACACCACCGTCATCGGTGCGCCCGACAGGCTGATGATGCCTGCCACAGAGGGCGAAGCAGTCTCCAGTCCCATGAACAGCAGCGCGAAGGAGCCGCCGCCGATCGCCAGCCCGATCAGCAGCACCTTGCCAAGTTCCTTGGGCAGCGGGCGCAGCAGATAGGCCAGCGCCACCACCACCAGCAACGCTCGGGCGGAAGCGTAGAACAGTGGCGGCACGCCCAGATCGTCAACCACCAGCTTGCTCACCACCACGTTGAGCGACCACACGAGGTTGCACAGCATCAGGACGAGGATCGTGCGCAGGCTCATCGGGCGTACCTAACCATCCGCAGGCGGCAGCGCATCGCGCAGCTCGGCCAGCCAGACATCCGCCACCGCATCCGACGGCGCGCGCCAGTCGCCGCGCGGCGACAGCGCCCCGCCCGCGCTCACCTTGGGCCCATTGGGGATCGCGCTGCGCTTGAACTGGCTGAAGCCGAAGAAGCGCCGCAGGAAATTCTCCAGCCAGTGGCGGATGGTGGCGAGGTCATACTCGTTCTTCTCCGCCTCCGGGAAACCGGCAGGCCACAAGCCGGCGCGCGCATCCCGCCAGGCATGCCATGCGAGGAATGCGATCTTGCTGGGCCGCTGGCCCCAACGAATGGTGTGGTGCAGGAAGAAATCGTTGAGCTCGTAAGGCCCGATGATGCTCTCGGTGCTCTGGATCTCGCCGCTTTCGCCCGGGGGCACGAGTTCGGGCGAAATCTCGGTATCGAGGATCGACAGCAGCACTTCATCGGTCGCGGAATCGAATTGTTCGGTGCTCACCGCCCAGCGGATCAGATACTGGATCAGGGTCTTGGGAACGCCCGAATTCACCGCGTAATGGCTCATCTGGTCGCCCACACCGTAGGTGCACCAGCCGAGCGCGAGTTCGCTGAGGTCGCCGGTGCCGATCACGAAGCCCGAATGATGGCCCGCAAGGCGAAACAGATAGTCGGTGCGCAGCCCTGCCTGCACATTCTCGAAAGTCACGTCATGTACCGGCTCGCCCGCCGCGAAAGGGTGCCTCATGTCTTCGAGCATGCGGGTTGCCGCGGGGCGGATGTCGATCTCTTCTGCGGTAATGCCCAGCGCCTTCATCAGCTTCCACGCGTTCGATTTGGTGTGATCGGACGTGGCAAAGCCGGGCATGGTGTAGCCGCGAATGGTGGTTCGCGGCAGGCCCAGCCGGTCGCAGCATTTCGCCGCCACAATCAGCGCATGGGTCGAATCGAGCCCGCCCGAAACGCCGATTACCATCGATTTGGCATGGGTCGATTCAAGCCGCCGCATCAGCCCGTCGACCTGGATGTTGAAAGCTTCGTAGCAATCCTCGTCCAGCCGGTGCTGGCGATTGGGCACGAAGGGGAAGCGCCGGGTCGGGCGCACCAGCCCGCGATCGCCCCCGGTCGGCGCGAGTTCGAAGGTGACGGTGCGAAAGCTGTCTTCGGGTCGCCCGGCCGCCTCGGCCGCGTCGTTGAAGGTCTGCATCCGCGCGCGCTCGGCCAGGATGCGCTCGCAATCGACATCGGCGATGCACAATTCGGCATGAAGGCTGAAGCGCTCGCTCTCAGCCAGCAAATCGCCCAGTTCGTAGATCATGCCCTGCCCGTCCCACGCGAGGTCGGTGGTGCTCTCCCCATGCCCGCTGGCGCAGTAGAGATAGGCCGCGACTGCGCGCGAACTCTGCGCGCGGGCGAGCAGGTGCCGCTCGTCGGACTTGCCGATAGTGATGTTGCTGGCCGAAAGGTTCGCCAGCACGCTCGCCCCGGCCAGCGCGCCGCGTGTAGAAGGCGGCGTGGGCGACCAGTAATCCTCGCAAATCTCGACGAACAGGCGGAAGCCCGGCAGGTTCTCCGCCGCGAAGACCAGGTCGGTGCCGAAAGGCACACGGCTCCCAGCTACCGCGATTTCCATCCCCCTGATCTCTCGGCCATGCGCGAACCAGCGCTTCTCGTAATATTCGCGATAGTTGGGCAGGAAGCTCTTGGGGATGACGCCGAGCAGCCTGCCGCGCGCCACCACTGCGGCGCAATTGTAGATCCGCCCGTTGTGCCTCAGCGGCGCGCCGACCAGCAGCACCGGATCGAACTTGCCGCTCGCCGCCACGATTTCGCCCAGCCCCGCCTCCACCGCATCGAGCAGGGCCGATTGCAGGTGCAGATCGTCGATCGCGTAGGAGGAAATGCACAGCTCGGGAAAGACCACCAGGTCCACCCCGGCATCATGCGCGCGCTCGGCCTCGGCGAGTATCCCGGCGACGTTATAGGCGACGTCCGCCGTGCGCGATTTCGGCGTGCTGGTCGCTACGCGGACGAAGCCGTGGCGGCGCATGTCGTAAAAGGGATGGGCGCGGCTTTCCTCTTCAATGCTATCCTTATGGGATACTTCGTATCCTGCGGATAAATCCAGCGCGGGCGAAGGCTCCAGCCAGTCGTCAGGCGCGCAAATGCCCAGTTCGGCCAACCGCTTCTGCACCGGCGCGCGAGCGATTTTCCCTTTGGCTTCCCAGCCATAGACGGTGCGGCTGGGCCAGGGATCGCCATAGCGCGCGCCGAACTCCTCCGCTGAAAGCGGCGGTTCGTGCGCTTCGCGCCATTGGCGAATCTTGTGTCCGGCAAGGTGCATATCCCACAAAGTATCCCTTTGGGATACCAATGGCAAGTGCTGCTTGCAGGGGTGAAAGCATTTGCCGCCATCCTAGGTGCAGCCATTCCTTGCGCATGGCGCCGCGATGCGTAACTTCGCATTTCGACGCTCAAACCAGCGACAAGGAACTCGCGCATGGCCGATGCCTACATCCCGCCCAAGGTCTGGACCTATGACAAGGAAAGCGGCGGTCGCTTTGCCAGCATCAACCGCCCGACTGCCGGGGCGCAAGTCGAGAAGGCATTGCCGGTGGGCGAGAACCCCTTCCAGCTCTATTCGCTAGCCACTCCCAATGGGGTCAAGGTCACCGTGATGCTCGAGGAATTGCTCGAGCTGGGCCACAAGGGTGCCGAATACGATGCCTGGCTGGTCAACATCGGCGCCGGCGACCAGTTCACCTCGGGCTTCGTCGGGCTCAATCCCAATTCCAAGATACCCGCGCTTGAGGATCGCAGCGGCGAGGTGCCGTTCCGAGTGTTCGAATCCGGCGCGATCCTGGTCCATCTGGCGGAGAAATTCGGCGAGTTCCTGCCGACCGAGCCCGCCGCGCGCGCCGAAACGATGAGCTGGCTGTTCTGGCAGGTTGCCTCCGCCCCTTTCATCGGTGGCGGCTTCGGCCATTTCTATGCCTATGCGCCGGAGAAGTTCGAATATGCGATCAACCGCTATTCGATGGAAACCAAGCGCATATTCGACGTTGCCGACCAGCGGCTCGCCGCAAGCCGCTTCCTCGCAGGCGACGAATATACCATCGCCGACATCGCCAATTATCCGTGGTTCGCGATCTTCGTGGCGGGCGTGGCCTATAACGACGCCAAGACCTTCCTCTCGATCGACGAATACAAACATGTCGCGCGCTGGGTGCAGGAGATCTCTGCACGCCCGGCGGTGCGCCGCGGGCGGATCGTCAACAAGGCAACGGGTGACGACAACAAGAAGCTGCCCGAGCGCCATTCAGCGGCCGATTTCGAAGGCAAGGATATTTGAGCACTCTTGTGCGTTTGGCTGTCGGGGCGAACATGATAACCCACGCCCTACCAGTCTAGCAGGGAGACGCGATTGGCTCGAACCCCGCCTGAGCGCATCGGACTGAAGGAGAAGCTGGGCTATGGCGTGGGCGACCTCGCCTCGGGCCTCTATCTCAACTTCTTCGGCTTCTTCCTGCTCTATTTCTATGTCGACTTGCATGGCCTCGCACCCGCGGCAATCGGCCTGATGCTGCTGCTGACCAAGCTGGTCGATGCAGTGACGGACCCGATGATGGGGATGATCGCAGACCGCACGCGCAGCCGTTGGGGCAGATACCGCCCCTACCTCCTGTTCGGGGCAGTGCCGTTTGGCCTGTTCGGCGTGCTGGTGTTCGCAGTGCCCGATTTGAGCCAGGGCGGGATGCTGGTCTGGGCCTATGTCACTTACACCATGGCGATGGTGGTCTATACGGTGGCGAACGTGCCCTATGGCGGGCTGCTCGGCGTGATTTCCCCCAGCGCGACGCAACGTGCGAGCGTTACTGCCTGGCGTATGTTCTTTTCAGCCACTGCGGGCATTATGATCGGCGTGCTCGCGACCACGCTGGTGCGCGAGTTGGGCGGCGGCGACGAAGCGCGCGGCATTATGCTGACCATGGCCTGCATCGCGGTGGTCTCGGTCTTCTGCCTGCTGACGACCTTCGCCACTACGAAAGAGCGCATTCCCCCCGCTGCGCAGAATGGATCGATCGGCGGCGACATCAGGGAACTTTTCCGAACGGGCCCATGGATCGCAGTGGCGGTCGCAGCGATCATGGGGGTGATCGCGATCGCTTCGCGCGCGGGCAGCGCGCTGTTCTATTTCAAATATGTCGTGGGGGATGACGGCACGCCGGTGTTCCTCTTCCTCGACCGCGTTGCGCTGTTCTACACTGCATTGGCTTTGGGCCAGGTGAGCGGCGTTATCCTAGGCAACTTCCTCCAGCGACGCTTCGAGAAGGCGCATCTGATCATCGCCGCCGGCGCGCTCAAGGCGAGCGCAATCGTGCTGTTCTACATGTTGCCGCTCGATGCGGTGTGGCCGCAAACCCTCGTGCAATATTTCGTCGGGGTCGGCTTCGGCATACTGATGGTGCTCGCCTTCGCGATGTTCACCGACATTGCCGAATTTGTCGACTGGCGTTCAGGCAAGCAGATGACCGGGCTGGTCGTGTCCGCTTCAATCTTCGCAGTGAAGGCGGGGGTAGCATTGGGCGCGGCCGTTCCCGGCTTCGTGATGGGACTGACAGGCTTTGTCGCGGGCGAGAGCCAGTCCGAGCAGGCGATCACGGGAATCAACCTCGCATTCGCGTTGATTCCTGCCGTTGCGCTGATACCCGGCGGGATTGCAATGATGTTCTACCGGCTCGACCGGCGGCTGATCGCCACTGTGGAAAGCGAGCTTGCGACGCGCCGCGAATTACCCGCCTGAGGGGCCTTCACATTGCTTTCGAAGCCGCTATAGAGCGCCCCTCTGCTGGGGTGTAGCCAAGCGGTAAGGCAGCGGTTTTTGGTACCGCCATGCGCAGGTTCGAATCCTGCCACCCCAGCCAGATCTCTGATCTTGAAGCGCCTACTGCCAATCACCCTCAGGCTCCGGCACCCGCGGCACCAATATCATCGTGGTGCCCTCCACCCGCCATGACGCAAGCCGCGAAAGCAGGTTCATACCCACCACATTGGTATCGCCCAGCGTGGGGGCAATCACCACGTCGAGCCCGCGCGCCGCGACATTGCCGAAGCGGATCTCACCCGCGGTCGCAAGATGCGCGCCGACCGGTCCATTGGCGGTGTTGATGGTGACCGGCAGCCCGCCGCGGCGCGGCTCAAGCCCGGCGCGATCGGCCAGCCCCTTCGACACGGCGGTGAGCGTGGCTCCGGTATCGATCAGGAAATTGGCAGGCACGCCATTGAGCTGTGCCTGCAGCCAGTAATGCCCATCCGGCGCCATCGCGATGCGCGTTTCGCCGCCTTCGACCACCTGTTCGGGCAGGCCAATCTGCGGCACCGCCACTTCGAGCCGCGAATCGAAGCGCGACAGCTGCAGCACCACCAGCACCAGCACACCCGCGAGCACTATTGTGCTGCCCCGGCGCACGAGTTGGCCCAGCGGCAACTGGCGCCGAACCATCAGGCTGCCGATCCAGCTCAGCCCGATTGCCGCGACAACCAGCAGCAGCAGGCCCGAGCGCGGGACCGCAGCGAGCGTCATCGCGAGATATTGCCAGGCGGATTCGATCGTCATTCAGCGGATATAGGAAGCGCGGCCATATTGGTCCATCACGGCGCGCTGCGCGGGAGCGTGGCGTCGGCCAGCAGCAATGCGAAGCGCCCTTCGCTATCCGTCCAGCGGCGGATCGGCGTCCACCCGCCCGCCAGCAGCAGCATGTTGCCCGTGCGCCGGTCGAACTTGTGGCTGTTCTCGGTGTGGATGCTCTCGCCCGCGCGCATCGCGAAACTGCGCCCCGAAACGCTGAAACCAATGTCGCGCATGGCCACAAGATGCATCTCGATCCGCGCGATATCGTCATTCCAGCGCGCTTCGTGCCGCAAGGCGTTGAGCGGGATATCGCCATCGAGTTCGCGGTTGATCCGGCGGACGAGGTTGAAATTGAACTCGGCCGTCACGCCTGCCGCATCGTCATAGGCCGCAACCAGCACGGCCGGAGCCTTGATCTGGTCCATCCCGATCAGCAGCTTGGCGCCCTCGCTCAGTGTTTCGCGCATGGTGCGCAGCAGATCGACCGCCGTGCGCGCGACCATGTTTCCAATGGTCGATCCGGGGAAGAAGCCCAGCTTCGGCAGTTCCGCGACTTCACCCGGCAGTTCCACCCGCCGCATGAAATCCGCCTCCACCGGATAGACCGGCAGGCCCGGGAATTTGGCGGCGAGATCGGCCGCCGAGGCGCGCAGGAAATCGCCGGAAATATCGAGCGGCACATAAGCCGCAGGCGCAATCGCGGAAAGCAGCAGCGGGGTCTTGACCGAACTGCCCGATCCGAATTCCACCACCGCGCGGCCCGGCCCGACCAGCTCGGCAAATTCCTTGCTGCGATCGGTCAGTATCTCGGTCTCGGCCCGGGTCAGGTAATATTCGGGCAGCTGCGTGATCTCCTCGAACAGGCGCGACCCGGCATCGTCATAGAACCAGCGCGCAGGCACCGCCTTCTGCGGCTCCGACAGGCCCTGCAGCACGTCGGCGCGGAACGCGCGGTCGACGCCGTCATCGTCCAGATTGACCAGCGCAATGCCCTTGCACGCGCTCACGCGAGATCCTTCGCCAGCCTCAGGCCGGTGAACTGCCAGCGCTGGTGCGGGTAGAAGAAATTGCGATAGGAAGCGCGCGAATGGCCGCGCACCGTGGCGCAGCTGGCGCCCTTGAGCACGAACTGGCCGCTCATGAACTTGCCATTGTATTCGCCCACCGCGCCTGCGGCCGGCTTGAAGCGCGGATAGGGGAGATAGGCGGAGCGGGTCCACTGCCAGCCATCGCCGAACATGCCTTCGCTGCCGCCGGGCAATACCGGCCCGGCGCGATCGAGCTGGTTGCCGCTTGCGGGATCGCCCAGCTGGCCGATCGCTTCCCATTCGAACTCGGTCGGCAGCCTCAAACCCGCCCAGCTGGCGAAGGCGTCAGCCTCGAAATAGGAGATGTGCGTGACCGGCGCGTTCGGATCGCGCGCCTGCCAGCCCTGATGGGTGAAATACTCCTCATCGCGCCAATAGAGCGGCGCTGCGATCGCTTCGCGCTGGACCCTTGCCCAACCGTCGGACAGCCACAGCGAAGGCGTGCGATAGCCGCCCTCTGCGATGAACTCGCTCCACTCGGCATTGGTGACGAGCCGGTTCGACAGCGCGAAGGGCTCAAGCAGCACACGATGGCGCGGCCCTTCATTGTCGAAAGCGAAACCGAAGCCGTCATGGCCGATCAGTGCGATGCCGCCCGGATGCTCATGCCAGCCCGCCGCGACGCGTTCCTCCGCCGGCTTCGGCGCCCCCTCCCACATGGCGGGGCCAAGCGGATTGCGGAACAGCGCGTGCTTGATATCGGTCAGCAGCAATTCGATGTGCTGCTGCTCATGCGCGATGCCCAGTTCGATGAGCGAGGAAAGCTCCTCACGCCCGAGCAGCGCATCCATCGCAGCCGTTACATGCGCGCGCCAGGCCAACACTTCCTCAAGCGACGGCCGCGACAGCATCCCGCGCGAGAAGCGTGCGATCCGCGCGCCTTCGGCCTCGTAATAGGAATTGAACAGGAAGGGCCAGCGCTCGTCGAACAGGCGATATCCCGCTGCATGATCGCGCAACAGGAACGTCTCCCAGAACCATGTGGTATGCGCCAGATGCCACTTGGCAGGCGATGCGTCTTCCATCGACTGGATCGTCGCGTCGGCATCGCTGAGCGGCGCAACAAGGGCTTCCATCAGCGCGCGCGTCGCGCGGAAGCGATCCGCCAGCGGCGCATTCGCTTCGACCTGTGAACGGGCGAAGGGTTCGGGCACGGACATCTCCTGCGGCAACCGATCCATAGTCAGGATCATGCCCCATAGAGCTTGCAAATGAAAGACATGCCGCGCTGCGCCATGCAGTGCGGATTGCGCGTCAGGCCGCCATCCGCACGGTGTTCCTGCCTTGATCCTTGGCCTGGTAGAGCGCCTGGTCCGCCCGGGCGAACAGCCCCAACCCGCTGTCGTCGTCGCGCATGGTGGCAAGTCCCACGCTCACCGTCACCGGCGGCGCCCCGATCCCCGCGCCGCGTTCAGCCACGGCCTGCCGCAATCGTTCGGCCAGCGCGCGCGCGACGGTCACATCCGCTTCGCGTGCGATCCACACGAATTCCTCACCGCCGATGCGCCCTGCGACATCGCCCGCACGCGCCTGCTGGCGCAGTATCTGCCCGATGCTCCGCAGCACATCGTCACCCGCGGGGTGCCCGTGCGTGTCATTGACCTGCTTGAAATAGTCGATGTCGAGCATGATCACCGCCAGCGGCGCGCCGCTCTGGCGCGAACTGACGATCAGCCGATCGAGCTCCGCCATCACCCTTCGGCGATTGGCAAGGCCTGTAAGCGGGTCCGTATTGGCCAGCTCGCGCGCCTTGCGGGCTTCGCGCAGAGCGATGTCGCGCGACTGGGCAAGGCCTTTCTCGCGCCGGGACTGTTCAGTGATGTCAGTCACTACGCCCAGCACGCGCCGCGAACACTTGGCACTCGCGCCCAAATGCTGCGCGCGGATCGCCAGTACGCGCATCGATCCGTCGAGCCGCATGATCGCGAACCGCAGGGAGAACGGCTTCTCCTCCGCCTGCCGGGCCATCACCAGCGAAACGAGGTCGACGCCGTTCGCCGCCAGCAGCGTTTCGGCATCGCCGGGAAGGAATATCTCGTCCTGCCCCAGCCCAAAGATGTCCCGAAGCCCGGGCGACCATTCGTGCCGCCCTTCATCCAGGAAATACTGCCACAGGCCGATCGCGGCGATCTCCTCAGCCGATGCGGCAAGGCGTTTCGCTTCGTCCAACAGCCCATTGATCCGTTCCGCATCGCTGGACGCGGCTAAACTCTCACGCTTCAGCCGTGAACAGCGCGCCCACAGCCAGCCGCATAGCAACAGCATGGCGCCATCCAGCCCTGCCAGGGCCAGCAAGGCCTCGCTCGATTCTCCCAAAAACCGCACCCTCTGGCGCCTCCTCGCTAACGAGAAGGCTAACTAGAGCGTCGAGGCTCAAGAAAGGCGCGCGCCTGCCTCCGCAATAGCGCGTAGGTCAGTGAAAGATTTCCGGCAGCGCCGAGCGTGGTTCAGGCGGCGTCCGCCTGCCGCTCGCCCACCTGCTGGTTGAGCATTTCGGCGAGCAGGAAAGCCAGTTCCAGCGATTGCGCCGCATTGAGCCGCGGATCGCAATGCGTGTGATAGCGATCGCCCAGCGCATCGTCGGTGATCGCCACCGCACCGCCCACGCATTCGGTCACGTCCTGCCCGGTCATCTCGATATGGATGCCGCCCGGATGGGTGCCTTCGGCGCGGTGAACCGCGAAGAAGCCCTTCACTTCGGAAAGGATGCGATCGAACGGGCGCGTCTTGTAGCCGCTGTCGGACTTGATGACGTTGCCGTGCATCGGGTCGCAGCTCCACACTACCGGATGGCCTTCGCGCTTCACGGCACGCACCAGCCGCGGCAGGCCTTCCTCGACCTTGTCGTGGCCGAAGCGGCTGATCAGGGTGATCCGCCCGGCTTCGCGCGCGGGGTTGAGAGTGTCGAGCAGGCGCAACAGCGCATCCGATTCAAGGCTGGGCCCGCACTTCATGCCGATCGGATTGCCGACGCCGCGCAGGAACTCGACATGCGCCGATCCCTCGAAGCGGGTGCGGTCGCCGATCCAGAGCATGTGTGCCGAACAATCGTACCAGTCGCCAGTCAGCGAATCGCGCCGGGTCAGGGCCTGCTCGTATGGCAGCAACAGCGCTTCGTGGCTGGTGTAGAAGCTGGTGCCCTGCAATTGCGGCACGGTCGCCGGATCGATCCCGCAGGCTTCCATGAAGTCGAGCGCTTCGCCGATCCGGTCGGCGACGTCACTGAAGCGGTCGGCCCACGGCGTGCGGCCCATGAAATCGAGCGTCCATTGGTGCACCTGGCGCAGGTTTGCGTAACCGCCGCCGGCAAAGGCGCGCAGCAAATTGAGCGTGGCCGCAGCCTGCGAATAGGCCTTCACCATGCGCGCAGGATCGTTGCGGCGCGCTTCGGGATCGAACTCGATGCCGTTGATATTGTCGCCAAGATAGCTCGGCAGGGTCACGTCGCCCTGCGTTTCCGTGGGCGAACTGCGCGGCTTGGCGAACTGCCCCGCCATGCGCCCCACCTTCACCACGGGGCGCTTGCTGGCGAATGTCATCACCACCGCCATCTGCAGCAGCACGCGGAAGGTGTCGCGAATATTGTTCGGATGGAACTCGGCGAAGCTTTCGGCGCAGTCGCCGCCTTGCAGCAGGAAGCCGTGGCCCTGCGCCACATCGGCCAGCTCCGCCTTCAGCGCGCGCGCTTCACCCGCGAAGACGAGCGGCGGATAGGTCGCGAGCGTGGCTTCCGCCGCGGCCAGTTCGGCTGCATCTTCATATTGCGGCAAGTGCCGCGCTTCATGGGCCTTCCAGCCCTCGGGTATCCAGTTCTGCGCCACGTTCACTGTCTCTGTAAGGTCAATCGAGCAGGCGCGGTTACACGCGCCGTCTCAGAAATGCAAAGTCGAAGAGCCCAAATCGATAACAAAATTTCGCGTGGATACCCAAGCTCGACTTGTCAGCGCCCCGAGACGGCGGGCACCTGCAGGTGCTTCGCCTCGGCACGCTCGTTGTCGTTTGCTGCCCGCGCCAGCTCCTGCCCTTCGGGAATGACCGCCAGTCGCCAGCCCGTCCGTCCGCCGAAATAGCGCCGCGCAAGCAGCTGCATGATCTCGCCCCGCGTCGCCGAATGGTCGGCCACAAGGCTGCGGATCAGCTCGACCCGGCCCGGATCGCTGGTCGCGCCTTCAAGCTGGAGCAGGATGAACATGTTGCTGGTCATCGCGCGGTTGTAGAGCTGGCCCAGCGGTTGCGCGGCGCGCTGCATTTCGTCTTCGCTGGGCGGGTTTTCGACCAAATCCTGCGCGATCCGGTCGGCCTCGGCGAAGAATACCGGCACGTCCTTGGGCCGCAGTTGCGCAAGCGCGCGGATCGTGCCGCCGCCGGAAAGGTCGGTGGGCCAGTCGGAGATCGCCGCCGGGGCATAGCTCGCACCCAGCCGCTCGCGCAGCGCATCCATCAGCCGGTTGTTGAACAGATCGACCAGGATCGACAGCTGGCGGGATTCGCGCAGGCGCGCAGTGCCGCCGCCGCTGGGCCAGGCGATCACCGCTGCGGCCTGGTCGGCATCGCCGCGGTGCTTCAGCACCACCGGCGCGTCATTGTCGGCTTCAGGGAATGCGGGCACGCGCGCCGCGACCTCGGGGCTGAGCGGCACTCGCGACGGCAAGGCGCCGAAGGTGCGGCGCAAGGTTTCGACCACAGCCTCGCGGTCGAACTCGCCGATCACGAGCACTTCGAGCGGGCCTTCGGCCATGCGCGCTTCCCAGAACTCGCGGAAACCCTCTGGCGAGGTTCCCTTCATCATCGCGGGATCGGGCGTGACGAAGCGCGCATCCTTGTCGCGCACGAGATATTCGAGATCGCGCGCCAGCACCCCGGCGGGGCTGGTCGCGTAGGAAGTGTAGCCGATTTCCGCCGCCGCCTTGGCGCGCAGCACCGGGTTGCGGTCCCAGCGCGGCATGCCGAGCTTGGCGGCGAAGAGGTAAAGCTGGTCGGCGACGTCGGCCGAGCGAGTCTGTGCGCCGAAGCTGAACACGGCATCGCCGATTTCAAAATCGAACGCCATCTTGCGGCCGGTCACGAGCCGGTCGAGATCGTCCTCGTCGAGCTCTCCGATGCCCGAAGATACCAGCGCCATTTCGCCCAGCGTGGCATAGGGCGCGGTTGCCTCGGTGAAGCTGCGATAGCCGCCGCCGAACCGGACCTTGACCGAGACGCGGCCCGGCTCGTCATTGTTCGACCACACGATCGCTTTCACTCCATTGGCGAAATCGACCTGCTCGATATCGAGCAGGCCCAGCGGCTTGCGTTCGACGAACTCACCCGGCTTGCCGACCGGTGGCAGCTTGTCGAACGAGATGGTGCGATTGGCCAGCCGCGAGGCGCCATCGGGGTCGGCGTCCCGCGCCAGCGCCAGCCGCAGCTGCGCCGCACTCGCTTCGTCGCCCTGCGGAGTGACGTAGATGCCGCGCACCACATCGCCTTCGAACAGCTTGCGCGTATGCTCGAACACATTGGCAGGGTTGAACCGCGCCCGCATCCCGCGGAAGATCGCCAGCGCGGTTTCGGGCGACGCGACCGTTTCGCGGATATCGAGCGCGCGCACGATATTGTCGGCCAGCTTGGCCCCGGCGAGCACTTTGCGCTGTTCGACCTCACTCGCGAAGGCGGTGTCGAACTGCGCCACTTCGCGGTCGATCTCTTCCTGCGTGGGCGGGTGCGACAGCGCATCGGCAATCACGCCGCGCACGTCGGCCAGCGCCGCCTGCCAATCGCCGTCGAGCGGCGCGAAGCTGACGAAAGTGGCGTCGGCGGAGCGCGAGATGTCGTCCTGCTGGACTTCTGCGTAGAGGTAGCTGCCGCCGCTGCGCGCGCGCGATTCCAGCCTGCGGTTGATGATCGCCTGCGACACCGCATCGAGCATCAGCCCTTCATTATAGACCACCGTGTCCTGCACCTGACGCCATGGCCGCATGACGGCATAGGTCATGTTGCGCGGCATGTCGGCTTCCACAGCCACCGCCACTTCGCCGATCGGATTGCTTCCGTCCGCACCGGGAGGCGCCAGAGGATCGCCGAAATCGGGCGCGGGCACTGCCGGGCCTTGCCCGTGCCAATCGCCGAAATAACGTTCGATCAATCGGGCGAACTGGACCGGGTCGACATCGCCCACAACCACGATCACGGTGTTCTCCGGACGGTACCACCGCTGGTGGAATGCCTCTAGGCTGGCCTGGTCGGTCGCGCGCAATGTCGCTTCAGTCCCGATCGGGCGGCGATTGGCGAGCCGTTGCCCGGCGAACAGCGTCGCCAGCGTCTGCTCGCTCACGCGCTGCCCCGCCCCGCTCTGCTCGCGCATTTCGGCGAGCACGATCGGCACTTCGGCGGCGATATTGGCCTTGTTCAGCACTGGCTCGCGCACCATGCCTGACAGCAGCTTGAAGCTCTCTTCCAGCCCATCGGGCGTGATCGCTGGCAAGTCGATCTTGTAGACGGTGTGGGTCGGCGTCGTTTCGGCATTGGTGTCATGCCCCAGCGTCGCGCCGAGGCGCTGCCAGGTCGGGATCGCTTCGCCCGAACCGAGATATTTGCTCTCGCGGAACAGCATATGCTCAAGCAGGTGGGCATAGCCCTGTTCCTTGTCGGTCTCGTGCAGCGAACCCGCGTCGATCCGGATCCGGATCGAAACCTGCCCCGGCGGCACGCCATTCTCGCGCACGGCATAGCGCAGCCCGTTCTTCATTTCGCCGAACAGCCACTCGCGATCGACCGGTATGTCGCTGCCCTGATAGAGCCACGGCACCTCGTCGCCGCTTTGCAGCGAAGCTGGCGGCGCCTGCGGAGCGGGCGCAGCGGCGGGCGCCTCTTGCGCAGCAAGCGGAAGCGGGGCGGCCAGCGGGGAAACCAGTAGGGCGAACGCGCCGATGGCGCGGAACAACGCAGTCATGGGCGCGACTATAAGGGTTCAACAGGTGAAGGGATAGTGAATGGAGCGCGGCTTTGCCCGCTTGCCGCGGGGCTGCACCGCACCTACATGGGCGGCATGTTCATCGAGACCGAAACCACGCCGAACCCCGCCAGCCTGAAGTTCCTGCCCGGGCGGCAGGTGATGGCCAGCGGGACACGCGAATTCGCCACGCCCGAAGCCGCAGAAGCCAGCCCGCTGGCGCAAGCCATCTTCGATACCGGCGAAGTCACCAATGTGTTCTTCGGCAGTGATTTCATCAGCGTGACGGCGGCACCCGGCACCAGCTGGACAGCGCTCAAGCCGCAGGTGGTGGCAATCCTGCTCGACCATTTCGTTTCCGAAGCCCCGCTTTTCGCAGGCGGCGATGCCTCGGGGATCAGCGTTCCGCCCGAAGCCGAGGAAGTGCTGCTGGTCGAGGAAGACCCGGCCGATGCCGATATCGTCGCGCAGATCAACGAGCTGCTCGAAACCCGCGTCCGCCCTGCAGTTGCGGGCGACGGCGGCGACATCGCCTATCGCGGCTTCAAGGACGGAGTCGTCTACCTCACGCTGCAGGGCGCCTGTTCGGGCTGCCCGTCCAGCACCGCCACGCTCAAGCACGGGATCGAGGGGCTGCTCAAGCACTACGTGCCCGAAGTAATCGAAGTTCGCGCCGCCTGAAGCGCGCCTACCGGGGGGCTAGCAATGACCAAGCAATTCCACGACCATGTGCTGTCGAGCGACGCTCTCGACCAGCTATTCAACGAAGCGCGCACCTATAATGGCTGGCTCGACAAGCCGGTGAGCGACGCGCAGCTCCACGCGATCTACGATTTGATGAAGATGGCACCGACATCGGCCAACATGCAGCCGGCGCGTATCGTGTGGGCCAAGTCGCATGCCGCCAAGCAGAAGCTGGCCGATTGCGCGTCCGAAGGGAACAAGGCCAAGATCCTGGCCGCGCCCGTCACGGCGATCTTGGCCTATGACATCGACTTCCATGAACAACTGCCCTGGCTGTTTCCGCACACCGATGCAAAGAGCTGGTTCGAAGGCAATGAGGAAGGCCGCAAGGAAGGCGCTTTCCGCAATTCCTCGCTTCAGGGCGCCTATCTGATTCTGGCCGCGCGCGCGCTCGGGCTCGACTGCGGGCCGATGTCGGGCTTCAGCCCTGACGCGGTCAACGCCGCCTTCTTCGGCGACGAACCGCGCCACCGGGTGAACTTCATCTGCTCGATCGGCTATGGCGACCCTGCCAGCATTTTCGACCGCAGCCCGCGGCCTGCATTCGACAAGTTCAACCGCATACTGTGATTTCACACGCTTGAACCGCGCGCAGGCTTGAGGCATCGCGCGGGGATGCGCACGCTAGCGATAGAGACCGCCACTGAAGCCTGTTCCGTCGCTCTGTTCGATGGGGCGGAGCTTGTCGCCCGCGACCACCGCGTGCTCGGGCGCGGCCATGCCGAACAGCTCGTGCCGATGATCGCCGCCCTGCCAGGCAAGGGACAGGCCGGGCGCATTCTCGTGTCGCGCGGCCCGGGCAGCTTCACAGGGGTGCGGATCGGGATAGCGACTGCGCGGGCACTGGGCTTCGCCTGGAAAGCCGAAGTGCTGGGCTATCCCACGCTGGCGCTCGTGGCCGCAATGGCGCGCGCAGACCATCCGGGCCAGCCTGTTACCGTCTGCATGAACGGCGGGCACGGCGAATGGTTCGTGCAGGGCTTCGACGAGGCCGGACCGCAAGGGGATGTGCTCTCGCTTGCGCCGGGTGGAGCCGCCGCCTCATGCCGCTCCAAGCTCGTCGCCGGCAATCGCGCAAAGGAACTGGCCGAGCTTTTGGGCGGCGGAGCGACCGCGCTCGACATATTGCCGAATGCAAGCGCGGTCCGGCTCCTGCCCCAAAGCACCCTCGGTCACGACCTCACTCCGATCTACGGGCGCGGCCCCGATGCCAAGCTGCCCGGCGAGGCCAAGGCGCGATGAGCGGCCCGGCCTGCCCCGCCCTTTGCCCGGTCGACCAGATCATGGAGATCATGCAGGCGGCCTTCGATCCGGCATGGGGCGAGGCCTGGAACCGCCGACAGATCGAAGACTCGCTGGCCATGCCCAATGTCTTCGCGCTGCTTGTCGACTCGACCGGAAGTCTGGTTAACGCCGAGGCCGAAATGTCCGGATCGGCGGCCGGATTCGTGCTCACGCGGCATGCACCGGGCGAAGAAGAATTGCTGCTGATTGCGGTGCGGCCGGAGTTCCGGCGGCAGGGCATCGGCGAAGCGTTGATCCGCCTGCTGGCGCAGGACGCACGGGACCGGGGCGTAGAGCGCATCTTTCTGGAAATGCGCGAAAATAATCCGGCATCCGCTCTCTATCGCAAGGTCGGATTCGAGCCGATCGGACGGCGCAAGGCCTATTACTTGTTCGCTGATGGCACGCGCATGGATGCGATTACTTTCGGCCTCTCGATTTGATCGTCACAATTACTAGTTAAGGTAAATTTATCCACCTTCTCTGGTTGCAAATTCATAGGTTCGGGTTCATGTATTTTTGATCGGAGGAAAAATCCGAGCAAAAAAATGAAATACGAGGAACTCTATGGATACGACTGATGCAGAAATGAAGGAGACGCTGATCACGCTCACCTCCGATATTGTTGCGGCCCATGTCAGCAACAATAACGTGGGCGTTGAAGACGTGCCGTCCCTGATCACCAATGTATTCGCAGCGCTATCGTCGCTCGGCGGCGGCATGCCAGCACAGGAAGAGCGGCCCGAGCCTGCTGTTTCGGTGCGTTCGTCGGTGAAGAAGGATCACATCGTCTGCCTCGACTGCGGCAAGAAGATGAAGATGCTCAAGCGCCACCTGTCGACCGAACACGGCATGACGCCGGAACAGTACAAGGCACGCTGGGAGTTGGGGCCGGATTATCCGCTCGTTGCTCCCGACTATGCCGACACTCGGCGCAAGCTGGCCAAGCAGATCGGGCTCGGCAAGATGCCGGGCCAGAAGCGCGGGCGGCGCAAGAAAGCCGCCTGATCCGGCTTGTCTGCAGCTTGAGGTGAGCGCCATGTGCCGATACAGGGTATCGGGTCACTGAGCGCTCACCTTACCCGGCGGAGGGATATTTGCCGCAGAAAATCGATCTTGAACAATTGTGTGCCGACAAGGGGCTGCGCATTACCGAACAGCGCCGTGTCATTGCGCGCGTCCTGTCCGAAAGCGTGGATCATCCCGACGTCGAATTGCTGCACCAGCGCGCTTCGGCAATCGATCCCAAGATCTCGATCGCGACGGTCTATCGCACGGTGCGCCTGTTCGAAGAGGCCGGAATTCTAGACCGTCACGATTTCGGAGACGGGCGCGCGCGCTATGAAGCTGCCCCCGAAGCGCACCATGACCATCTGATCGACGTCGAAACGGGCAAGGTTGTGGAATTCGTCGATCCCGAGCTTGAAGCGCTCCAGCGCGTCATTGCCGAGCGGCTCGGCTATCGCCTGGTCGACCACCGAATGGAGCTTTATGGCGTCCGCCTCTCGCGCGACGACTGACGCCGAATTGCGCGCCGCCGCGGCGCGCGGCGAACCAACCCCGATCAGCCCGATGGGATGGGTGCGGCTGTGCTGGCGCGGGCTGCTGCTGGTGCTGGCGCTGCTGGTGCTGACACCGCTGCATTACCTTTTCCGTACCCTCGCCTATGGCTCCCCCTTCCCGATGTATTTCCTGCGCTTTGCCGCATGGGTGGCGGGAGCGCGGGTGAAAGTGGTGGGCACGCCGCTGAGGCGCGACGTGTTCTTCATCGCCAACCATATCTCCTGGATCGACATACTCGCGCTTGCCGGGGCGAGCGGCACCGCTTTCGTTTCCAAGGCAGAGCTGGGCGAAGTGCCGGTGGTGGGCTGGCTTGCACGCCTCAACCGCACGGTCTTCGTCAAGCGCGAGAACCGCATGGGTGTGGCGGCGCAGATCAACGACCTGCGCGAAGCGCTGAGCGACAATTGGTCGGTCACTGTCTTTCCCGAAGGCACCGTTACCGACGGGCAATCGCTGTTGCCGTTCAAGACCAGCATGCTGCGCGTGCTCGAGCCGCCGCCCGCGAACGTCCTCGTCCAGCCGGTGATGCTCCACTACGGCGAGGTCGCCGAATGGATCGGCTGGGTGGGCGATGAAAGCGGGGTCAACAATGCCAAGCGCGTGCTCGCGCGACGCGGCTCCTACCCGCTCGAACTCCACTTCCTCGAGCCGTTCAGCCCCGAAGACCACCACGGGCGCAAGGCGATCGCCGCAGAGGCGCGCGACCGCATCGAGGAAGCTCTCGTGAACGCGCTGGGCAAGCCGCTGCGCGATTTCGAATTCTCGGTCGGCCCGGTCCGTTACACGGCGCCCGAACGCAACATCCCGATCGAATAGGGCTCAAAGCCCGGCGCTGATCAGCCAGTCGTGGAACAGCCGCACCGGGCGCGATTCAAGCGCGGTCGGCTTGCACACGAACCAGTAGCTATAGGGGCTTTCGACCTCGACCCCGTAAAGGTTGGTCAGGCGGTTGTCCCCTGCGCGGCGAAAGTGATCGTCATGCATGATCGCAATGCCCAGCCCCTGTCCGGCGGCGGCAAGCATCAGCTGGCCCGAATCGTAATGGTCGATCGCGGCCGGATCGAAATCGACTAGGCCCAGTTCGGTCTTCCACGCCTCGAAACTGGCGGGAAGCTCGTTGTGGATCAGGAAGGTCTGCTTGGCGAGTTTGGCCGGATCGACCTCGGTGCCGAGCGCTTCCGCCATTTCCTTGCTGCAGATCGCATGCACCATGTTGTGATCGAGCCGCACCGCATGCAGTCCGCGTTCGGGCCCGCGCGACAGGATGATCGCAGCGTCGAGCGTGTCGCCCACGCGGTCTTCCAGATGCGGCCCGGTATCGATGTCGATATGTAGCAGCGGGTGCCGCTTGCGTAGTTCCCCCAGATGCGGGAACAGCCGCTGGCTGCCGAACAGCGGGAGCACACCCAGCCTGAGCCGCAGCAGCGAGATATTGTCCGACTGGCTTTCCACCGCCCGCGCCAGCGCTTCCATGTGCGGGTTGACCGCTTCGTAAAATGCCTGCCCTTCGTCGGTCAGCTGCATCGACTGCCGCGCGCGGGTGAACAGCTTCTTGCCGACGAAATCCTCGAGATTGCTGATCCGCCGCGACAGCGCCGAAGGGCTCAGGCCGATCTCTTCCGCCGCCGCGCGCGCCGAGCCAAGGCGCACAGTGCGCATGAAAGCCTCCAGGGCGCGGAGGGGCGGAAGGCGGCGGGTCGGCATCATCTTACTCTTAATCCTGCTGCAGATACGCGCCACCCATCAAAAAGGGTGCAAAAAATCGAACCTGATGCGTGAAATTTATTCGTCGCTTGCCGTTTCTGCATCAGCGGGCGCGTGCAGCCGCAGCCGGGTGACATGCGTTTCGTCACCCGCAGTCACTTCGATCCGCCACCCGCTGGGATGCTGGACCACAGCACCCACCGGAGGCACCTGCTCGGCCAGCACATAGGCCAGCCCGCCCAGAGTATCGACCGATTCCTCGACTTCGGCGAGGCGCGGATCGACCATTTCGGCGACATCGTCGAGCTCAGCCCGCGCGTCGCAATCCCACATGCCTTCGCCGATCGGCACAATCAGCGCTTCGGGCGCGTCGTCGTGCTCGTCCTCAATCTCGCCGACGATTTCCTCGACGAGGTCCTCGATGGTGATGAGCCCGTCAGTGCCCGAAAATTCGTCTACCACGATCGCGAGGTGCGTACGCTTGGCGCGCATGTCCGCCAGCACATCCAGCGCGCCGCGCACCTGCGGCACATAGAGCGGCTGGCGCATCAGCGTGGTCCAGTCCTTCGGCGGCGGAATTCGGTCAGCCAGATAGGGGAACACATCCTTGATGTGGATCATCCCGATCACATGGTCGAGCGTGTCGCGATAGACGGGCATGCGCGAATGGCCGTGCTCGCTGAAGGCCGCAACAAGGTCGTCCCAGCTGATCGCCGCGTCGACCGCGATGATCTCGCTGCGCGGCACGGCGACATCGTCGGCATCGTGTTCGCTGAAATGCAGCAAATTGCGGAACATCTGGCGCTCGACCGACGAAAGATCGCCGCTGGCGCTTTCGGGCGCGGTTTCGGAACCCTGTTCGTCTTCGTGTTCGTCGATCGCCTCTTCGAGCTGCGCGCGCAGCGAACGATCGCCCTCGCCGATCTTCAGGAATTTCTTCAGGGCGGGCAACAGCCCGCCGCTACTGTCCGCGTCTCCGGCGGGGGATGGGGAATCGGGCATGGCCCTGCAAAGCGTCCTTCTCAAGTTTCGCGGTCACCATATGGGTCAGCGATACCCAGTTTTGCAAGTATCGCTATCTCCAGTGCTTCCATCTTGTCCGCATCTTCATCGCCGGTCTCATGGTCGAAGCCGGCAAGGTGGAGCAATCCGTGGACGATCAGATGCGTTGCGTGATGTTCGAGCGGGACGCCCTTGTCCTCCGCCTCGCGCGCGCAAGTCTCATATGCCAGCGCCAGATCGCCCAACATTTCGGGCGGGCCGTCGTGGGCGAGCGCAAGCAATTCCTCGCGCTCGAGCATCGGAAAGCTCAGCACATTGGTGGGCTTGTCGCGCTGGCGCCATTCGCGGTTGAGCGTGTGGACTTCGGCATCGGTGGTGAACAGCAGGCTGGTGCAGAGGCGCGGATTGGCGAGTTCGGGCACGATCGCGCCGCAAGCCTGCGCCGCGCGTTCGACCAGTTCTTCCCACTCGCCTGCCGGCCATTCCTCGATGTCGATATCGAGCTGCATCAGGCCGCCCCCAACGCCGGATCGCAGCCAGCGATGCGACTCATGCGACACTGTCCTAAAGCAAAAAAGCCTGTGCCCCGCGCAGGCCCGCGGAAACCGGCGAAAAGAGGGACTGGCGAAGCGTTGCTCATCGCCGCCACCTAGCGCGGTCAGCGCGAGTAGGAAAGGAGATGGAAGCTCGCGATGTCTGCTCGTGGGTGGGAAGCGGACATTCACTTGTAGGCTGAAATCGCCCATGTCATATCGCCCGCATGGTTTGGGACCTTGGCAAGGCCATGCGAAAAAAGGAGGAGTTCGAGTCAGCTCGGCTCATGGACTTCGATTTTCGTCAGCGTGCCCGCGCTACGAAACTTCTGGCTCACGCGTACAAACTTGATGAGGAAACTGTCGTTCGCGAAATTGCCATCTTAACTTCAAATGGCATCCTTGATCTCGTCGCCGCAAGCACAGGCAGGAGTCTGGAGGAAGTGTCGGCAGAATATGACCGTTGCCTCTCGGAGGCGCGAAAGCAACTCATTGTCGAACGGGGAGACCCGACGCCAAATCGCCTTGGGTAAATGTCCCCAGTTGGGTCGTTAGCGGACCTTCGACGCCCCTACTCCGCCTTGCCTTCATAGGCTTCGACGATCCGGCCCACGATCGGGTGGCGCACCACGTCCGCCGCGGTGAAGCGCGTCACCGCGATGCCGTCGACGCCTTCAAGCCGCCCTACCGCATCGGCAAGGCCGCTCATCCGGTCGCCGCCGGGGATATCGACCTGCTTCGGGTCGCCGCACACCACCATCCGGCTGTTCTGGCCGAAGCGGGTAAGGAACATCTTCATCTGCTCGCGCGTGGTGTTCTGCGCCTCGTCGAGGATGATGAAGCTGTCGGCCAGCGTGCGGCCGCGCATGAAGGCGATCGGGGCGATCTCGATTTCGCCGCTGGCCAGCCGCCGCTCGACCTGTTCGGGCGGCATGCAGTCATACAGCGCGTCGTAAAGCGGGCGCAGGTAAGGATCGACCTTTTCCTTCATGTCGCCGGGCAGGAAGCCGAGCCGCTCGCCCGCTTCCACCGCCGGGCGCGAAAGGATCAGCCGCTGCACGCTGCCGCTGATCAGCTGCGCCACTGCCTGCGCCACCGCGAGGTAGGTCTTGCCGGTGCCCGCCGGGCCCAGCGCGAAGATGATGTCGTCGCGCGCGAGCTGGCGCATATAGGGGATCTGGTTGGCGCTGCGCGGAACGATCGTCTTGCGGCGCGTGCGGATCATGATCGGCGGCGCGTCGAGCTCGCCGCTGATGATCCCTTCCAGCGTCGGTTCGTTCGACATGGCGATCAGCGATTCGATCGCCCCGGCATCGAGATCCTCGCCCCGCGCCAGCCGGTCATACATGGTCTGGAGCACATCGCGGGCGCGCGCCACGCTGTCTTCGGGCCCTTCGATCACCACCCGGTCGCCGCGCGCCGAGATGAAAGTGCCGAGCCGGTTCTCCACCTGCACCAGGTTGGCATCGAACTGTCCGAACAACGGGCCGAGCAGCGACTGGTCTTCGAAGCTCATCTCGGTCCGGGCGCGGCGCGGTTCGCGCGCGACTTCGGGAAAGGCGGATACGGTGTTTCCGGGTCCGCGGGCGGGCTTGCTGGCAGGTTTGCGGGCCATATCGGCGGGGGCTAGCTCCTTTCGACTTAAGCGAGTCGGAATCTAGGCACGAATGCGCGGGAAGCAAGCAAGCCCCCCCTACGCGACGGTGGAAAGTAACCGGCTTGCAAGAATCGCGGCGCCCCGCCATCCTCCCCGCCTTGCTCATTTGCCAGGGAGAATTCCATGCTCCGCCTGCTCGCCGCACCCGCAATCCTGCTGGCAATCGCCGCCTGCTCGCAGCCCGAGGAGGCCGCACCGCCGCCGGACGAAACCGCGGCGGAGGATGTGTCGCCCGCGCCTGCGGGCCGCGACGAGGACATCCGGCATTTCCTGGCGCAGGAATTCCCGGATGCGACCCCGTTGAAATATGCGCTGGCATGGCATGATCTCGATGGCGACGGGGCCGACGAAGCGATCGTCTACCTCGTGACCCCCTATTTCTGTGGCACCGGCGGATGCAACACGCTGGTGCTCACGAGCGCGGGGCCGATGTGGCGCAAGGTGGGCGATATCAGCGTGTCGCGCACGCCGATCACGGTAATGGATACGAGCAGCAATGGCTGGAAGGACATTGCCGTGGCGATCGCCGGTGGCGGCGGGCCATCGGGCAATGCGCTGCTCAAGTTCGACGGCACGAAATATCCTTCGAACCCCACGGTTCCGCCGGCCGAAATGACCGAGGCCACAGGAACGCAAATCTTGGCCGAGGAGCCCGAACTGATCGAGCTCAAGCCCGAGACGGAATCAGCCGACTGACGACAACGCGGCGACTTTCGGGATACCGCGCAGTGAGTTCGGGCCCGCTTCTGCGAGCTCGACCGTCACGAGGTCGCCGATCGCGCAATCCTCTTCGAACCACACGCTTTGCAGCCATGGCGACTTGCCCAGCCATTGGCCGGGGTGCTTGCCCTTGCGTTCGACCAGCACTTCGCAGGTCTTGCCCACGCTCGCCTGGTTGAACGCCAGCTGGTCGCGATTGAGCGCGGCCTGCAGCCGCTGGAGCCGCTCGTCCATCACTTCGCGTGCGATCTGGCCGTCCATCGTCGCGGCGGGGGTGCCGGGGCGAGCCGAATATTTGAAGCTGAAAGCCTGCGCGTATTTGACTTCGTCGACGAGGCTCAGCGTGTCGGCGAATTCGGCCTCGGTCTCGCCGGGGAAGCCGACGATGAAATCGCCCGACAGCGCGATATCGGGCCGCGCGGCGCGGAAGCGTTCGAGGAGCCGCAAATAGCCTTCCGCGGTGTGGCTGCGGTTCATCGCCTTGAGCACGCGGTCATTGCCGCTCTGCACCGGCAAGTGGAGATAGGGCATCAGCTTGGCGACTTCGCCATGCGCCTCGATCAATGCCTCATCCATGTCCATCGGGTGGCTGGTGGTGTAGCGGATCCGCTCCAGCCCATCGATCGCGGCGAGTGCGTGGATCAGGCCCGCTAGGCCTTGCCGCATGCCCTTGTCGTCTTCGCCGGACCAGGCGTTGACGTTCTGGCCCAGCAGCGTGATTTCGCGCGCACCGGCTTCAACCAGTTTCTGCGCTTCGCTCACCAGATCGCTGTAAGGGCGCGAGATTTCGGCCCCGCGCGTATAGGGCACCACGCAATAGGTGCAGAATTTGTCGCAGCCTTCCTGCACCGTCAGGAATGCATTCGGGCCGATCTTCCTGCGTTGCGGCAGGGCATCGAATTTGGCGATCGCGGGCATGTCCGTATCGGTCGCGCGTTCGCCCGCCACCGCCTTGTCGAGCATTTCGGGCAAGCGGTGATAGGCCTGCGGGCCGACCACCATGCTGACTGCCGGAGCGCGCGCCATGATCTCTTCGCCTTCGGCCTGCGCGACGCAGCCCGCGACCGCAATCAGCGGCTTCTTGCCCGCTTCCTCGCCTGCCTTCACCAGCCGGCCGATGTCCGAATAGACCTTCTCCGCCGCCTTCTCGCGGATGTGGCAGGTGTTGAGCACCACCAGGTCCGCATCCTCGCCCTCGGGCGCAGGCGTGATCCCGCGCGCAGCCAGCAGTTCGGCCATGCGATCGCCATCATAGACGTTCATCTGGCAGCCGAAGCTTTTGACCCTGTAGGTCTTGGGTGTGTCGGTCGGTTTCATCGGAGGCGCGCCCTTAGGCTATTCGTGCGCTGCGTTCAATGAAAAGGGCGGCACATGGCCGCCCTCTCCTTCAGCGATGCAGGACCGGTCAGGCAACCGTTGCCTTCACGATCTTGCCCGGCGCGCGCGGCGGTTCGCCCTTGGGCAGCGCGTCGATATGTTCCATCCCGCTCTCGACCTGGCCCCACACCGTGTACTGGTTATCGAGGAAGCGCGCATCGTCGAAGCAGATGAAGAACTGCGAATTGGCGCTGTGCGGATAGTTGGTCCGCGCCATCGAACAGGTGCCGCGCACATGCGGCTGTGCATTGAATTCGGCCTGCAGGTCAGGCTTGTCGCTGCCGCCCATGCCGGTGCCGGTCGGGTCGCCGCCCTGCGCCATGAAGCCGGGGATCACGCGGTGGAACACCACGCCGTCATAAAAGCCTTCATTGGCGAGTTCGGTGATGCGTTCGACATGGCCCGGCGCGAGATCGGGGCGCAGCTTGATGACGACATCCTTGGGCTCGCCGTCGCCGGTGTCGAGCGTGAAAGTGAGCGTATCGGCCATCTTTGAATCTCCTTCGGTTGCGCTGGCCTATAATGAGTTGTGAGCCGGAGTCACCCTCCTGCTTGCCTTTTCGCCCTGCCCGCCTAGACCGTGCGCATGTCCGACGATGCGCGCCTCGACGAAGACGACATCCTGCTGGCGGAAGCCCCGCCGGAGGAAGGCGCGCGCCCGGATGACCGGATCGACGACGAGCGCCACGACGAGGAAAACCGGCTCAAGCCCGAATATCTTCGCGCGGTGCGTGAAGCGCTGGAAGAAGGCGACAAAGGCGCGGTCTACGAACTGGTCGAGCCACTACACCCGGCCGACATCGCCGACCTGTTCGAGCTGATCGACCGCGACGAGCGTGGCGCGCTGGCCGCCGCGATTACCGATTTGATGAGCTCGGACGTGATCGCCGAGCTCAACGATTACGTCCGCGAAGACATGATGGAGGCGCTGCCCGCAGAAGCGGTTGCCACCATCGCCGAACAGCTCGAGACCGATGATGCGGTCCAGCTGATCGAAGACCTCGACGAGGAAGACCAGCAGGCGGTGCTGGCCGAACTCGATGCGGAAGACCGCGCGGCGATCGAAAGCGCGCTGGCCTATCCTGAAGAGACCGCCGGCCGCCTGATGAGCCGCGATTTCGTGGCCGTGCCCGAGCACATGACGGTGGGCGATGTGATCGACTACCTTCGCGGGCGGCTCGACATCTCGAGCGATTTCTTCGAAATCTTCGTGGTCGACGAGCGGCATCACCCGGTCGGCACCTGCGCGCTCAGCTGGATCCTCACCACGCCGCGCCACATCGCCCTGTCGGACGTAATGAAACGCGACCAGACGCTGATCCCGGTCACTATGGACCAGGAAGAGCTAGGCCTGATGTTCCAGAAATACGGGCTGATCTCGGCCGCCGTGGTGGACGAGAACGGGCGGCTGGTGGGCCAGATGACGGTGGACGACGTGATCCACATCATCTCCGAAGAGGCAGGCGAAGACGTGCTGCTGCTGTCCGGCGCGGGCGACGGCGACATCAACGAGCCGATCCGCGAAGCCTATGGCGCGCGCGTGCGCTGGCTGATCGCGAACCTCGGCACCGCGCTGGTCGGCAGCGCGATCATCGCCATGTTCGGTGCCGCGATCGAGAAACTGGTCGCGCTGGCGGTGCTGATGCCGATCGTCGCCAGCATCGGCGGCAATGCCGGCACGCAGACCATGGCGGTGGCGGTACGCGCAATCGCCACCAACCAACTCACTCGTGCCAATACATGGCGCATCGTTGAGCGCGAATTGCGCGTGGCGCTGCTCAACGGCGCGACCATCGCGGTGCTGATCGGGATCGGCACGGCTGCGATCTTCACGCCACAGCTGGGTGCAGTGATCGCTGCGGCGATGATCATCAATATCATCGTTTCGGGAATGGCGGGCGTGCTGGTGCCGGTGATCTTCGAGCGGTTGAACCAGGACCCGGCAGTGGCATCAAGCGTGTTCGTGACGATGATCACCGACAGCATGGGCTTCTTCGCTTTCCTGGGGCTGGCTGTGGCAACCGGGTTGGCGGGATAGCCTCAAGCCCCTATGTGGCGCGCATGCCGCTCCACATGACCAAGATCGCCTATCGTTCTGGCAGCGTTGAGAACCTGCGCCGCTGGGTCGAAGCCGGCGAGCGTGCGGAAATGACGACGCGCTACCTGCCCAAGCGGCATGAGGAGATGATCGGCGGGTCGCTTTTCTGGATCATCGACCACACCATCGTCGCGCGCAGCCCGATCATGGAATTCGAGCAGCGGCCCGACGGGCGCTGGACGATCTGGCTCGCGCCGCAACTGGTGCAGGTCCACCCCCGCCCCAAGCGCGCACACCAGGGCTGGCGCTATCTCGCCGATGCCGACGCCCCGCGCGACCTTGAGGAAGGCGAGGATGTGAGCGACGCCATGCCCGGGCGGCTTGCGGGCAGGCTGGAGAAGCTGGGGTTGATTTAGCTCTTTTGCGGAAATGTCCGCTTGTTGGTGGAAGGCAGACAGCCAAGTTTTGGCGAGGACGCGACTTGAGGTACCGATCGCAGAATTCGGCAAAGCCTCAGCGGGCCGATTCCGTCAGGACACTGCCGCTTTGCTGCCGCTTCACGCTCGTTTTGCTGGCCGGCTGCTCCCCGGGATTTGTGGAGCAAAACGGCTAGGGTTGGTGTCCTGAACGTTGCGGATCGTTTCCGTTCCCTTCGCGCGGCCTTTTAAACAATAGAAGGCCAAGGCCGGCAACAGTCAGCACGGCAACCGTGAACACGCTTCCTTCCGGCCCCTCGCCCGCGCCCGTGAGCCAGGCCGGTCCGACCGGCACCAGTTTCACCACCAGCGCGGGCAGACCGCTGTCCAGGCCCGTAATCGGCACATCGAAGCCGGTTCCGCCAAACCAGTTCCAGCCGGTGTGCCAGCCCATCACTCCCCAGACCGAATTCGAACGCTGCACCCAGGCGCAGGCGAAAATCGAAAAGACGAACGTCATGGCCAGCGGCAATAGCGGCTTTCCGGGCGAGAAGTGAAGAAAGGTGAAGGCCGCGGCCGTCAATATGTAGGCGGCAGGCGCATTCCAGCGCCGCATGATGGCGGAGAACAACCAGCCGCGAAATGCGATTTCCTCGATGCTCGCCTGCAGGATGAAGCCGGCAAGCAAGAGGGCGATCCAGCCGAGCGCGGCCGGGCTGGCGAAAGCCGGGAACAGGTCAGCCACACGGTATCCGCCAGCGAGCGCGATCGCAGCCACGATCCCGCCCATGAAGGCAATGCCCAGTGCGAGCCCGACCAGGAACTTCCTGAACGGCTGCTCTCCGCGAAGGCCGATGCTTGCGAGGCTTCTCTTTTCAACCCAGCGCACCCAGGCAAATATCGCCAGCCCCATGGCGATGAACGACGCCAGGATAAGGAACAGCCCCATTGTCCCCTTCGGCGAACCCTTCGCGTCGGTGAAGCCGAGGCCTTCAAGCAGGAAATCGGTCGGCAAGAGGCTGAAGGCCACCAGGAAAATGCAGATAAAGGGGGCGGCGATACTCGGCGGAATCCAGCCCTTGCCCGGCTCATCGGAAAAGATCATCTGTGTCATGTCCGCTCGGCTAACCTCCCGCCGTACATTGTTATAGAATGATCGTGCGGAACAAGTCCGAGCGAAGCCACTCCTTCGGTGTAAGACCAACGGCCATGCGGAATGTGCGACCAAAATGGCTCTGATCGGCAAAACCGGCGCCATGAGCAGTATCGGCCAGCGTCGCGCCTTCGCGCAAGAGTTGCTTGGCAAGATCGACCCGTCGGTGCTGCAGATAACGATAGGGGCTGGTGCCAAGCAATGCGCGAAAATCACGCGAAAGCTGCCAACGGTCGCAACCAGTAGCCTGTTCAAGTTCATCAAGTCGCGCGCCGCCGACGACGGCGGTTTCGAGAAATTCGCGCGCCCGCATCACGGCTGTTCGGTTGGCGATCCTCACCTTTGCCACTTTGCCAGCCGCATTGTTCATGGCTTGCGCCAGATCGTAGAGAGCGTCTTCATAGGCACCGGGATCCTCGACGCCCGCGCAGTCGATAACCATGCTGCAGGCCGCCGCGATCAATGCGGGATCCGTCGAGACGCCATCAGCGACAAACGGCAGTTCCGCGCCTCCAAGCGCTTCCTGGACATGAGTTGGCGGAACATAGGCCGCCCGATAGCTGAATCCGGCCTCATCATGGCAGTGACCATCATGCAATTCGTCGGGATGAAGGATCAGCACCTGACCCGGCAGCGAATGTCGCATCGCCCCGCGATAGTTGAACGCTTGCACCCCCGCCATCGTCAAAGCGACCGTGTAGGTATCGTGCCGATGCGGTGAAAACGCCGCCCTGACCATCCGGTTTGAAACTCGTTCGATCGGCCCGAACGAGTCGGCCGAATGCGATAGGTTCCAGGAATGCGCTGCAAAATTCATCGGTAGTATATTGTGCGTATGGGGCCGGAACGCAATCAGTGCGAATTCAAATGGGGTGTTCAGAATGCTTGCATGATCTTCAGGCCTCGAATTTCGCTCCCCGAAAGGCCACCTGGCTTGAACCTTGGAAGTCCATCGGCTGTGACGCTTCCGGTTCCGCAAGTCACAACAAACCATCCATTGGCGCTTCACCTGAACAAATGGCAACGTACAACAACAACCTTGGCGTTCGCGCCGACCCTCCGCAACCGGGGTCGCTAGCAGGCATTCATTCTAAACGCTCCCGTCCCTGCCTGAACCGCTCCATCACCAGCCGCACGTCATATTGCGCGTCCTGTTCGGGCGGCAGGGCGAATTCGGCATAGCTCGCCGCAAGTTCGTCCATCCGCTCGGCGATCCGCACCATGTTGTAGCCATGACTCACCACGAAACGGCGGCGCTGGAGGATCTGCGGCACCACGATCCGCGCAAACTGGTCGGCCGGCATGCCGGGCTTCATGAACTGCTCGGGGCCGATCGCAGTGAACACCCAGCCCGGCACGATCAGCCCTGCATGGACATGTTCGGGCAAGTCTTCGCGCAAATTCTCCGTCAGCCCCAACACGGCGTGCTTGGCCGCGATATAGGCCGCCGATTGCGGCATGGCGCAGAAAAAGCTGTTCTCGCTGCCGGTGTTGTAGAGCGCGCTGGGCGCCTCCTGTGCGACGAGGCGCGGCGCGAAGGCGCGGCAGCAATTCCACACGCCCCAGAAGTTGATATCGAAATGCGCGCGCGCAACCGCCGGGTCGACTTCCCACATCTTGCCGCGAGGGCCGCCCACCCCGGCATTGCTGAGCACCAGATGCACTTCACCCAGCTGCGCGAACGCCGCCTCGGCCAGCGCTTCGACCTGCTCGGGATCGCTCACATCGCACGGATGCGCCATTG
The DNA here is from genome assembly GCF_052683155.1 of Altererythrobacter sp. Z27. NCBI lineage: Bacteria > Pseudomonadati > Pseudomonadota > Alphaproteobacteria > Sphingomonadales > Erythrobacteraceae > Altererythrobacter > Altererythrobacter sp. Z27. Next base: position 1,148,339 of record NZ_JBQYMC010000001.1, read on the forward strand.
CACCGGGGATCGAGCCCGCCGCCTTGTCGAGCTTCTCGCCCGGCAGGTCGGCCAGCATCACGCTGATGCCCTGCCCCGCGAGTTCGCGCGCGATGGCAAGGCCGATCCCGCTCGCCCCGCCGGTAATCACCGCGTTGCGAGGCGAGAAAGAGCTCATGCCGCGCTTTTCTCAGCGACGCGGCGCAGCACATTGACGTAAGTTTCGGGGCTTTGCGCGCCCGGCACCATGAAACGTCCGTTGACGATCATCGCCGGGACGCCAGAGATATTCAAATCCCACGCCTGCTGCTCCTCGGCGATCACGCGCGCTTCGAGTTCCTCATCTTCCAGCGCCGCCTTGGCCGCTTCGCGATGAAGGCCGACCGATGCGGCAATGTCGAGCAGAGTCGCCGGATCGGAGACATTGCGGCGTTCGTTGAAATGCGCGCGGAACAGCGCAAGCTTGAGCTCGGTCTGCACCTTCGGCCCGGCCTCTTCCAGCGCAAAGGCGAGCAGCTTGTGCGCCGCGCGGGTGTTCCACATCATCGGCGGCGGCGCTTCGCTCTCGCCTTCATATGCCAGCGAAACCCCGGCGCTGTCGGCAATCGACTTCATCTGGCCGCGGATCGCCGCGCCTTCCTCCGTGCTGCGGCGATATTTGCGCTGGAGGTGCGATTCCTGGTCTTCGCCATCGGGCGGCATGTCGGGATTGAGCTCGAACGGGCGCCAGCGCAGCTGCGCCTCGATCTCGCCGTCCAGTTCCTCCAGCGCCTTGGTCAGCTGCCCATAGCCGATCAGGCACCAGGGGCACATCACATCCGAATAGATGTCGATCGTAAGGCGTTGAGGCTGGGTCATCGGTCGAGCCACGATGTTACAAGGTGATGCGCAATCGCAAAACTGCGCGGAAAGATCAGGTCGTCAGTGCCGCGATCGCCCGCCGCGCGCGCCGCTTCCAGCTCCTCGCGAGTGAACCAGCGGGCATCGTCAAGCTCGGTGGTGTCGATCGTGAGTTCGGGATCGTCGGTCACCGAATAGCAGCCGATCATCAGCTGGCTGGGGAATGGCCAGGGCTGGCTGGCGACATATTGCACGTCGCGCGCGCGCACGCCCGCCTCTTCCCAGATTTCACGCGCAACCGCTTCCTCGATCGTCTCGCCCGGCTCGACGAAACCGGCCAAGGCCGAATACATGCGCGGGGGGAAGCGCGGCTGGCGACCGAGCAGCAAGCGCCCCTCATGTTCGACCAGCATGATCGTGACCGGGTCGGTGCGCGGAAAATGCTGTGCATCGCAGTTGCCGCAATTGCGCTGCCAGCCGCCCTTGGCCAGCTTGGTAGGGCCGCCGCAGCGCGCACAGAAGCGGTGCCGCGCGTGCCAGTCGACCAGGCTGCGCGCGCCGCCATAGGTCGCCAGCTCGCCCGGCTGGAGCGCCTGCATCGCGCTCCATATCTGCGGATTGGCATAGGCCGGGCCGGTCGCGCCTTCATCGGGCACAGGGGCAAAACAGGCCTTTCCGTCGAGCAGGCCGAGGAAGCACAGCTCTGCCGTTTCGGGCACATCGGCCAGCGTGCCCCATTCGAGCGCGCCGGAATCGTCGAACACGGGATTGAGCCCATCGAGCCTGAGTACGCGCGCGCGCCAGTTCATCTGTGCTGCCAGCGCATCGTCATCGACGCGGATATGGTCGGCACGCTCGATCGGCGAGCCCGAGAAGGCGATATTTGCGCGGTCAGCCAAGGGAGAAGGCCTTTTCGTTCACGCCGAGATCCTTGGCGAGCGCAGCAAGGAACTCGTCACGGATGGGATAGGATTCGGACGGCATGTACTGAACGAACAGCCCCGCCCGCAGGCCCGAACCGAAATCGACCGAAGCCAGCGTACCAGCCGCGCCGCCCCAGCCATAGGTCTGCCCGACCACGCGACCACCCGCGCCAAATTGTTGCCCGGCCACCCATGTGCCTTCCATCGTCGCGGTTTCCGGCAGCAGGTTTGACGTCCCGATGCGCACGGCGGCCTCGCCCATCACGCGCTTGCCGTCGATCTTGCCGAAACCCAGCAGCATCTTGAGGAAGCGGTCGTAATCGCGCGGGCTGCTGACAAGCCCCGACCCGCCCCACGCCAGCGGCGGCCGGTCGAGGAAGATCGAACTTCCCGCCGGGTCCATCGGCAGCGGCATTCCGGCAAGGATGCCGTAATTGTCGGTCAGCCGCCCCACTTCGCTTTCGGGGACCTGCCAATAGGTGCTGTCCATCCCGCAGGGGTCGAACATGCGTTCCTGCATGAACTGGGCAAAGTCCTGCCCCGAAGCCGCCTCGATCACGCGGCCAAGCAGGTCGATACTGGCGGAATAGCTCCACTTGGTGCCCGGCTGCAGAAGCAGCGGCAGCGCGGCGAGCCGGTCCGCCCAGGCCTCAAGCGACGGGGCCGAAGGCACTTGCGCGATCCCCGGGATCGGCAAGCGGCTGACCTGCCCCGAAGTGATGCCATTCCTGCGATAGGCATCGAGCAGCGGCCCCTTGTTGACGATGTCATAGCCCAGCCCCGAAGTGTGAGTGAGCAGCTGGCGGATCGTGATCGGGCGCTCGGCGGGCACAGTGTCATCGAGCGGGCCATCGGCGCGCTTGAGCACGCGCATTTCGGCAAAGGCGGGGAGAATTTCGGCCAGCGGCTGGTCGATGCCGATCTTGCCGTCTTCCACCAGCATCATCGTGGCCATGCCGGTGATCGGCTTGGTCATCGAATAGATGCGATAGAGCGAATCGATCCCGGCCGAAGCCGCTCCCCCGAATTTGAGCGTGCCGCGTGCAACGGCATGCGGATCGTCATGGCCCCAGCCGAAGCTTGCGACCATATTGGGGACTTTCCCGCCATTCACATAATGCCCGATGCGCTCGGCAACATTGGGCCATGCGGCGCCGACATCATGCGCCCGCAGCAGGTCGCGGCCCAGCGGCATGCCGGCCAGCACGCCACCGGCAGCGAGATAGGCGCTGCCCCGCAGCAGGCCCCGGCGCGACAATTGCGGAGTTTGGAATTCGCGGAAAGCCATCAGAGGGTCCTCTTTTGCAACCGAGCGGTTCGCTGTTTGGGCGATTGGCGGCGACGGGTCAATTGGCCCTTGCATCGCAGCGGTGTCTTACTAATATAAGACACATGCTGAACCTCATCTCTATCCTGATCGGTATCGTCGCGCTGGTGATCGTGGTCCCCGCGCAAATCCCCTTGCTTGGCGCGCTCAACTGGATCGCCCTGCCGCTGGTCGCGGTCGGCGTGGGGCTGGGCCAGCTCTCTTCCAGCCGCGGCGGGCGCAATTTCTGCCTGATCGTCGGCCTGATCGCCGTGGTCCGCCTGAGCCTGGGCGGCGGGATCATCTAAACCCTGCCAGCCAGCGCCAGCCGCGCGGCCTTGGCGAAGAGCGTCGGCAGCCCCGCCTCCTCGATCCGTTCGAGCGGCCACCATTCGCCTTCGCCATCGGGCTCGCCTTCGATCCTGACCAGCTCCAGCGTCAGCGAAGCGTGAGTGAAGACATGCCGAACCGCGCCCAGCGACCGCTGTGCGCCGGGCAGCGGAGGCCTTGCCGAACCGTCTGCCTGCGCGCTCCAGCCGTCATCCGGAAGCGCCCGCATCCCGCCCAGCATGCCATTGCCGGGCCTCGTGACCAGCCACACCGCGCCACCCCGCTCGATCCAATAGGCGCGCCCTTGCCGCTCAGGCTTGGGCTTTCGGGGAGACTTGACGGGCAAAAGTGCGGGATCGCCCTGGGCGCGCGCGGCGCAATCGCTTGCCAGCGGGCACAACAGGCACTTCGGATCGCGCGCAGTGCAGATCTGCGCGCCGAGATCCATCATCGCTTGCGCGAAATCTCCGGCGCGATCCTCTGGAGTGATTTCGGCAGCGCGTTCGCGGATCGCCTTGCGCGCGCCGGGCAGCGGCGCGGTGATCGCGAACAGCCGCGCGACCACCCGCTCGACATTGGCATCGACCACCACTGCGCGCTCGCCAAAGGCGATCGCCGCCACTGCTGCTGCCGTGTAGGGCCCGAGCCCCGGCAATCCGAGCAATTCCTCCTCACTCTCGGGAAATCCGCCGCGCGCCGCCACAGCCCGCGCGCATTTGAGCAAATTGCGGGCGCGCGAATAATAGCCGAGCCCGGCCCACGCGGCCATCACCTCGGCCTCTTCCGCTGCGGCCAGCGCTTCGACCGTGGGCCAGCTTGCAATGAATTTCGCGAAATAGGGCTTCACCGCTGCGACCGTGGTCTGCTGCAGCATCACTTCCGAGAGCCACACGCGATAGGGCCAGGCCGGATCGCTTGGCCGCGCCGTGCCGGGCGAATTGCGCCATGGCAGGTCGCGCGCATGGGCATCGTACCAGTGGAGCAATGCGTCGGAGATGGTCTTGGCGCTGGCAGTCACGCCGGGCCTATGGCATTGGCGGCACCCTGATGGAAAGCGATAAGCCACCCAAGCCGGCAGGAAAGCAGGGCGCGCGCAAACCAGCGCAGCCCTATTCCCGCCCGCGCGGCGGCTCTCCCAAGCCGATTGGCGAACTGATGCCGCAGATCGGGCGCACCGCCTTCCGCCGCTTCGGCTTCGTGCAAAGCTCGGTCGTGACCCGCTGGCCCGAGATCGTCGGGCCGGTCCACGCTCGCGTCTGCGCGCCTGAAGCGATCCGCTTCCCGCCCGGCGAGAAGACTGATGGCATACTGCAGCTGGTGGTGGTTCCGGCGCATGCCCCGCTGATCCAGCAGGTGACGCCTGAGATCATGGATCGCGTGAACCGCTTTTTCGGCTACAAGGCGGTCGCGCGGGTCAAGCTGCGGCAAGGTGAGGTTAAGCCGGCGCGTGCTGAAACGCCCGCCAAACCGCCACCTTCGCTCAAGCCGATCCCGATGGAATTGGGTGACAGCCTGCGAGATATCGGCGATCCCGAATTGCGCGCCGTGCTGGAATCGCTCGCCCGCAGCCTGGGCGACAAGGAGGACAAGACCAAGTGAAAGCGTTCAAGACTGCTCTTCTGGCCGGCACGCTGGTGATGGCCACCGGCTTCGCGCCCGACTGGACTATCACTGTCGCCAAGACCGATGCCGGCCACCTGGTCGGCAATCCGGATGCCGCCACCAAGGTCGCCGAATATATCAGCTACACCTGCTCGCATTGCGCCGACTTCGCGCGCAATGGCGATCCCGCGCTCAAGATCGCCTATGTCCGCACGGGCAAGGTCTCGGTCGAAGTGCGCCACTTGCTGCGCGACCCGATCGACCTCACCGCAGCGATGCTCACCCATTGCGGCGCGGCGGACAAATTCGCGCTCAACCACGCTGCCATCATGCTCAGCCAGGACAAGTGGCTGCAAGTAGCCGCGAGTTCCACGCAGGCGCAGCGCAATCGCTGGTCGAACCCCGATCGCGCCGCTGCGCGCCGTGCGATTGCGGCCGACCTCGATTTCTACCAGCTGATGGAAGGCCGCGGCTATCGCACCACCGATATCGACCGCTGCCTGGCGGACAGCGCGATGGAGACCAAGCTGATCCAGGCCTCGCGCGACGATACGGTCCGGCTTGGCCTGCAGGGAACGCCGAGCTTCACGATCAACGGCAAGCTGCTCGATCATGTCCATAACTGGCCCGCACTGCAGCAGGCGATCGACGCTCATCTGGCCTCGACCGCGGCCAAATAGCAGCGATAAGCACATTGAGGATGGACATGTGCGGGGATGGACTTGTGGAAAGCTGCCCCGCGCGCTTCACCCCCCTTCCCGCATAGTATAGCCTCCCCCGTTCAGACGTAAGGATTCAAAACAGATGACGATTTCGCGCCGTTTCCTAGCCTCTTCGGTTGCCGCCGGCCTCGCGCTGGCGCTGGCCGCATGCAGCGGAACCGAAGAGACTGCAGACACGCCCGCCGGTGAACCGATTGCAGCGATCCCCGCGCCTGACGGGCAAGCCTGGACCGATGTGGTCGCAGTCACCCCAGAAGACGGTTATCTGGTGGGCAACCCCAATGCGCCGATCAAGCTGATCGAATATGCCAGCCACACTTGCGGGCATTGCGCCCAGTTTGCAGCGGACGGTTCGCCGCAACTGAAGAAGCAATATGTTTCGACCGGTGTCGTCAGCCTCGAGCTGCGTAACCTCGTGCGCGACCCGCTGGACCTGACCATCGCGGCGCTGGTGCGTTGCGGCCAGCCGCAGAACATGATGCCGCTGGCCGACCAGGCCTGGGCGTCGATCGACGCCATTTTCGACAATGCGAACCGGAACGGCGCGGCTCTCGAGGCCGCAGCGCAATTGCCGCCGCAGCAGCGCTTTGTCGGTATCGCGCAGGCTACCGGGCTGATCGACTTCTTCGCCGCACGCGGGCTGAGCAGCGAGCAGGCGCGCACCTGCCTTTCCGACAACGCCAAGATCGAAGCGATCGCCGCACGTTCGCAACAGCAGGGCACCGAACTGAACGTCACCGGCACGCCGACCTTCTTCCTCAATGGCAAGAAGCTCGAAGTGAACACGTGGCAAGCGCTCGAACCGATCCTGCAGACTGCCGGCGCACGGTAAGTCGGCCAAGAAGGGGGGTACCATAGCGTAATGGAGATCCACCGGCTCAAGCTCAGCGGTTTCAAGAGCTTCGTCGAGCCGGCGGAATTGCGCGTGGAACCCGGGCTGACCGGGGTGGTCGGCCCCAATGGCTGCGGCAAGTCGAACCTGCTCGAAGCGATCCGCTGGGTGATGGGCGAGAATTCGCCCAAATCCATGCGCTCGGGCGGGATGGAAGACGTGATCTTTGCCGGCACCCAATCGCGCCCGCCGCGCGATTTCGCCGAAGTGGTGCTGCACGGGCGCGATGCCGAAGGCGAAGAGCTTTCAGTGACCCGCCGGATCGAGCGCGGCGCGGGCAGCGCCTATCGCGTCAACGGGCGTGACGTGCGCGCGAAGGACGTGGCGCTGACCTTTGCCGATGCCGCCACGGGCGCGCATTCTCCCGCGCTCGTCAGCCAGGGCAAGATCGCGCAAGTGATCGCCGCCAAGCCGACCGAGCGACGTGCCATGCTGGAAGAGGCGGCAGGCATCGCGGGCCTGCACGTGCGGCGCAAGGATGCCGAAGGCAAGCTGCGGCAGACAGAAGCCAACCTCGCGCGGCTCGAAGATTTGATGGCGGGGCTCGAAGCGCAGATTTCCTCGCTGCGTCGCCAGGCCAAGCAGGCCGAGCGCTACACCAAGCTTTCCGAGCAGATCAAGCTCGCCGAAGCGCGCCTGCTCTATGCCCGCTGGCGCGATGCCGCACGCATGGCCGAAGAGGCGTGCAAGGCGGCGCAGGCGGCGGAAATCCGCGTCACCGAAGCGAAATCGGCCGCAGACGAAGCGCAGAAGGCACAGGCGCAAGCCGCGCATGCCGTCAGCGAGGCGCGTGACGAACTGGCCGACCGGCGCGATGACGCCAGCGCGCACGGCCACCGCATGGCTGCGCTCACCAGCCAGCTCGAAGCCGCCGAACAGCGGCTGGCCGATCTTGAGCGGCAGAAGACGCGGCTCGAGGAAGATCGCGGCGATGCCGGGCGCGTGACCCACGACGCCGCGGAAGCACTGGCCCGGCTCGAACGCGACCTTGCAGCCAGCGCGGCTGCGCTCGCTGCCGACGAAGAGCGCCGCCCCGAAATACTACGCCGTACCGACGATGCCGACCGCGCTTCCCGCGCGGCCGAGCTGGCGCTGGCTCGCGCAACTGCCGATCACGCCGGGGTCGAGGCCGAATGGCGCGTCGCCGAAGCCGAAATCGTGCAAGCGCAAGCGCGGCTCGAGCGGCTCGATGCCGAACGTGCACGGCAGGACCGGCAATTGCAGGAGCTTGCCGCAGGCGGCGACCCGGCAGCCGCGGTGGAACAGGCTCGCAGCGAAGCCGAAACCGCTGCAAAGGCGCTCGAGCAATTGCGCGAGGCATTGGCTCACGGGCAGGCACGCAAGGCCGAACTCCAGGCGCAGCGCGACGAGGCTGGTGCCGCATCGGCTTCGGCCCGGGCGGAGCTGGCCGGGGTCGAACGCGAATACCAGGCATTGGTGCGCGACCGCGAAGCGCGTGAACGGCAGGCGAAGGGCCGTGCAGGCCTGCCCGCTGCGCTCGACAAGGTTGCGGTAGCACCCGGCTATGAACGCGCATTGGCCGCTGTGCTCGGCCGCGATGGCAAGTCGCCGCTGGGCCGCCCCGAAGGCGACAGCGACGGCAGGTTCTGGACCGGCGGGAATGCGCCCGCGCCGCTCGCCGACAGCCTGCTGGCGCATATCACCGCCTGCCCGGACGAGCTCAAACCACGCCTTGCGCTGGTGCATGTTGCGGACAGCGACGACGGGCGCACGCTGAAGCCGGGCGAATGGCTCGTCACCCGCGCAGGCCATTTGCGCCGTTGGGACGGGTTCGTGGCGCGCGGCGAAGGCGCGGCGGAAGCGGCGCGGCTCGAAGCCGCGAACCGGCTCGCGGAACTGGAACAGCAGCTCCCCGGCCTGCGCGAGGCACTTGCCGCAAGCGAGCAGGCAGAGGCTTCCGTGCGCGAAGAACTCACCGCGCTGCAGACTGACCTCGTCGCGCGCGAGCGGGCACTGGCGCAGGCAGCAGATGCCGAACGACAGGCATTGCGCGCACTCGACCAGGCCGAGGCGGCGCGCGAACGCTATGCGGTGCGAAGCCGCGAGATCGAGGAAGCGCTGGGGCAGCTCGCCGAAGAGATCGCGGCAGCTGGCAAGGATGTTTCCGCTGCCGAAGCCAAGCGTGCAGGGCTGCCCTCACCCGACAGCGGCAGGGCCACGCTCGAAGCGGCGCAGGCGCGCAATGAGGCCGCGCGCAGTGCAGTACAGGCGACCGCCGCCGAACTGGCCGCGCATGACCAGGCGCTGGCTGTCGCGCGCGAGCGCCTCGCCGCGCAACGCAGCGACAAGGCCAATTGGGAAGCCCGCTCAGGCGAAGCGGCGCGGCGCATGGCCGAAGTCGCGCGGCGGCTGGAAGAGATCGAGGAAGAACGCGCCGTGGTCGCGGCCAAGCCCGCCGGGCTGATGGCGGAGATCGAACAAGGCGACACGATGCGCGCACGACTCGCCACCGAACTGGCCCAAGCCGAGCGGGTCGTGGCCGAAGCGCAAGGCTCACTCGATGCCGCCGATCGCGCCTTCGCCGAAGCCAACGAGACACTCGCGACGCAGCGCGAAGCGCGCGCCGGGCTCACCGCAAGAGCGGAGAATGAAGAAGCGCGGCGCGGCGAGATGGCACGCATATCGGGCGAGCGCTTCCAGTGCCCGCCTCCGCTGCTGGCCGAACGTTTCGAGTTCGACCCCGAGCAGGTGGCCGATGCTTCCGCCGAATCCGAAGCGATGGAGCAGCTCACCGCCAGCCGCGAGCGGATCGGGCCGGTGAACCTTGTGGCTGCGGAAGAACTCAAGCGGATCGAGGAAGAGCACGGCGCGAATGCAGGCGAACAGGCCGAACTTGCGGAAGCCGTCAACCGGCTGCGCGGCTCGATCGGCAATCTCAACCGCGAGGGCCGTGAACGGCTGCGTGCCGCCTTCGAAGAGGTCGACGGACATTTCCGTACGCTCTTCACGCGGCTGTTCGAAGGCGGGCAGGCGCATCTGGCACTGGTGGACAGCGACGATCCGCTCGAAGCCGGGCTGGAAATCTATGCCCAGCCGCCGGGCAAGCGGCTGCAGAGCCTCAGCCTGCTGTCAGGCGGCGAGCAGGCGCTGACCGCGACCGCGCTGATCTTTGCACTGTTCCTGACCAATCCTGCGCCGATCTGCGTGCTCGACGAAGTCGACGCGCCGCTTGACGATGCCAATATCGAGCGTTTCTGCGACCTGCTCGATGCCATGGTGCGCGATACCAGCACACGCTACCTCATCGTCACCCACAATGCGGTGACCATGAGCCGGATGCACCGCCTGTTCGGCGTGACGATGGCGGAAAAGGGCGTGAGCCGCCTGGTCAGCGTGGATTTGGGCGAAGCGGAGCTGCTGGCAGCCGAATAGGGCTGCGTCAGAGGTCAAGCCTCGAGCGCGGCCGCCAGCCGGTTCCGGATCGATTTGAGCTGCCGCCGGATGTCATCTCCGCCGCTCGCTTGTTCGACTGAAATCGCCACACCCGCTTGCACAGCCAGTGGCGGCCTGCCCTGCGGCTTGCCTTCGCGGATCGCTGCCTTGGCGCCTTTCAGCGTATAGCCTTCGCTGTTGACCAGCCGGTCGATCGTTTCGACCAGCGTGACGTCTTCGGGCCGGTAGTAACGCCGCCCGCCGCTGCGTTTGAGCGGCTTGAGCATGGGGAATTGCTGTTCCCAGTATCGCAGGACATGCTGCTTGATGCCGAGCGCATCGCTCACTTCGCCGATGGTCCTCAGCGCACTCGCGTCCTTGCCATCGTCGAAGGAAGCCGACATCGGATCAATCGGCCTTGGCGATCCGCTCCTTGAGGAGCTGGCTGGCGCGGAAGGTCATCACCCGGCGCGGGGTAATGGGAACTTCGATGCCGGTCTTGGGATTGCGCCCGACGCGCTCGCGCTTGTCGCGCAATACAAAGGTACCAAAACCCGAAATCTTGACGTTTTCGCCCGCTTCGAGCGCTTTCGACATCTTTTCCAGGATTGCTTCAACCAGATCCAGAGATTCCGCCCGCGAGAAACCCATCTTGCGGTTGATTGTCTCAGCCAGGTCTGAGCGTGTTAGCGTGCCCACCGAACGCATCATGCGCTGCCTCCCTTATATCCCGACGACCCTCGCCGCACAGTGTATGGCGAACAAGTAAGCTTGGCAAATCACATGTTTGAGAGGGGGGCGATTGTTCACAGCCGGGCGAGGCAGGCGCCCCAGGTGAAGCCGCCACCCATGGCCTCGAACATCACCAGATCGCCGGGTTTGATGCGCCCGTCCTTGCGCGCCACATCGAACGCAAGCGGGACCGACGCCGCCGATGTGTTGGCGTGCTGGTCGACCGTCACGATGACCTTTTCATCGGCAATTCCAAGCTTCCGGGCAGTCGCATCGAGGATGCGCTTGTTCGCCTGGTGCGGCACGACCCAGTCGATATCAGCCGCAGAAAGCCCTGTATGTTCAAGGACTTCGTTGAGAACATCGGCCAGGTTCACCACCGCGTGGCGGAACACTTCGCGCCCCTTCATCCGCACATGGCCGACGGTCTGCGTGGTTGAGGGCCCGCCATCGGTATAGAGCAATTCGTGCTGCGCGCCGTCCGCATGAAGGCGTGTCGAGATGATGCCCGGCGCATCCTCCGAAGTGCATTCGGTCGCTTCCAGGATCACCGCTCCGGCCCCGTCGCCGAACAAAACGCAAGTGGTGCGATCTTCCCAATCGAGGATGCGGCTGAAGGTTTCCGCGCCGATCACAAGCGCGCGACTCGCAAGGCCCGTGCGCAGCATCGAGTCGGCAGTGGCGAGCGCATAGAGGAAGCCCGAACATACTGCCGCAACGTCGAAAGCGATCCCGCCATTGCAGCCAAGCGCATCCTGCACCTTGGTCGCGGTGGCCGGGAAAGTGTTGTCCGGAGTGGCGGTGGCGAGCACGATCAAATCGATCGACGCGCCGTCCATCCCGGCATCGGCCAGCGCCGCACGCGCAGCATCGATCGCCAGCGTCGCCGTGGTTTCGCCCTCGCCCGCGATATATCGCTGGCGGATCCCGCTGCGCTCGACGATCCATTCGTCGCTGGTATCGACGCGCTCAGCCAGTTCGGCATTGGTGACCACTTTGGCCGGAAGCGCCGACCCGCTGCCGCGAATGACCGAGCGGATCACTGTGACCCCTCGTCGGTCGCGCCACCATTGCCGGGCGCAACGCGCAGGCCGTCCTCGCCAAGTTCGGCAAGGTCATGCGTAATCCGCTGAGTCAGATTGTCCTCCAGGAGTCGGGCTGCGACCGCCACGGCATTTGCCACGCCCTTGGCGCTGGCGCTGCCATGGCTCTTCACCACAACGCCGTTCAGGCCGAGGAAGACCGCGCCATTGTGGTTGTTGGGGTCGAGGTGATGCCGCAGCAATTCGGTGGCCGGGCGCGAGACCAGGAAGCCGATCTTCGAACGCAGCGAGCTGGTGAAGGCATTGCGCAGCAGGTCAGTAACGAAGCGCGCAGTGCCTTCGATCGCCTTCAGCGCGATATTGCCCGAGAAACCGTCGGTCACCACCACGTCGACTTCGCCGCGGTTGATCTTGTCCGATTCGACATATCCGTCGAACTGCATTTCAAGGCCGGTGGCCTGCTGCAGCTGGGTCGCGGCTTCGCGCAACCGGTCGAACCCCTTGATTTCCTCGGTCCCGATATTGAGCAGGCGCACGCGCGGGCGCTCGCGCCCGGTCACGATGCGCGAATAGGCCGCGCCCATGATCGCGAATTGCACGAGGTTGCGGGCGTCGGCTTCGGTATTGGCGCCAAGGTCGAGCATGATCACGTCATTCTCGCCCAGCGTCGGCATCAACGCCGCGAGCGCCGGGCGGTCGATGCCGGGCATGGTGCGCAGTGCAAGCTTGCTCATCGCCATCAGCGCGCCGGTGTTGCCCGCGCTGACGGCAGCGCCCGCCTTGCCTTCCTTCACCGCATTGACCGCGAGGCCCATGCTGGTCGTCTTGGCGCGGCGCAAAGCGCGGCTGGGCAGCTCGTCGCCGGCCACCACGTCTTCGCAATGCAGGATTTCGGAGGCACCACGCATGTTCGGATGCGTTTCGAGTGCGCGGGCGATGCGCGCTTCGTCGCCTACCAGCAGGAACTGGAACTTGTCGTGCTGGCGACGGGCGAGCGCAGCGCCCTCGACCATCACGCGCACGCCTTCATCGCCGCCCATCGCATCAATAGCGATACGCGGCAGACTCATTCCTCGTCCTCCAGCTCAGCGGTGCTTAAAGGCCGACCGCGACAACCTCGCGACCATTATAATAGCCGCAGTGCGGGCACAGATTGTGCGGCCGCTTCAATTCGCCGCAGTTCGAGCATTCGTGGAATGCTTCGACCTTGAGCGAATCATGAGCGCGGCGATTGCCGCGACGATGGGGCGATACTTTCCTCTTGGGGACAGCCATGGCGGCACCTGTTCCTCAAACAAAACAACAAAATCGTGGGTCGCCCTAGGGCAGGCACGGCGGGCGCACAAGTCACTCGTGCGCGGCGTCGAACCCGGCCATGGCGGGAAGTCGCGCGCTATAGCGCAATTTTCCCCCGTTGCAACCCACATGGCAACTCGGTAGCAAATCACCACCCAAGGAGGAGAGGATCCCGCATGTACATGCTGCTACCCGTAACGCTATCCGCCGCAGCCGCGGCCGCAATCATCAATATCTGGCTCGGCATTCGCGTGGGGCAGATGCGCGGCAAGCTGAAAGTGATCCACGGCGACGATGCGGGCGGGCCGCTGACCCGCCGGATGCGCGCGCAGCTCAACTTCGTCGAGAACACGCCGTTCGTCCTGATTCTCGTGGCCGCGATCGAACTGAGCGGAAAAGGCGGCCAGTGGCTGGCCTATGTCGCCGGCCTTTATATGCTCGGCCGCATCGCGCATGGCATCGGCATGGATGGCGAAGGCCCGACCAAGCCGCGCATGATCGGCACGCTGATCACCATGCTGACCCTGCTCGGCCTGGCTATCGTGGCGGTGCTTGTCCTCACGGGGGTGATGTGATTCCGCTTCCTTTGTCGAGGCAATCGGCGAGCGACTAGCGAGCCGCAAGTCCGGCTGGGCGTCCGCAGCGACGCGACCTTCAGGTCGTGTGAGCGAGGAAATCGCACGACGGATGTCGTGCGGAACTAAGAAAGCGCGTAATCGCTGACGAAGGCGTTGGTCTTGCGTTCGTGGCCGAAGGTGCTGACCGGGCCATGGCCGGGAATGAAAGTGACGTCTTCGCCCAGCGGCCATAGCCGCTGCGTGATCGAATCGATCAATTGCTGGTGATTGCCGCGCGGGAAGTCGGTCCGTCCGATGCTGCCCTGGAACAGCACGTCGCCTACGATCGCGAAGCGGCTGGGGCCGTGGTAGAATACGACATGGCCGGGCGTGTGGCCGGGGCAATGGATCACGTCGAGCGTCAGTTCGCCCACGGTCACCGTGTCGCCATGCTTGAGCCAACGCGTCGGTTCAAAGCTCTTGGCGAACATGCCCCAGCGTGCGCCGTCATCATCGAGCTGCTCGATCCAGAAACGGTCATCCTCGTGCGGACCTTCGATCGGCAGGCCGAGCTCTTCGGCCAGCATGCCGGTCTGCCCGCAATGGTCGAGATGGCCATGCGTGACGAGCAGCTTTTCCAGCGTTACGCCAGCCTGGGCCACCCCGGCCTTGAGCTTGTCGAGATCGCCGCCGGGATCGACCAGCGCGCCTTTCATCGTCTTCGTGCACCAGATCAGTGAGCAATTCTGCTGCAGCGGCGTAACGGGTATGATCGCGGCCTTCATCGGCGGCACGGGCTTGGGCGTCGCATCGTTCATGCCGGTGGAAATGGCCAGTCGGCCGCAGCAATGCAAGGCGCATATTCGCTAGAACGGCAGTGGCGCCTTGTCCGGCGCCACCCATCCACGCCGAGCCTCGACGCTGAAAAGCCGGTCAGGCGTCCAATACTCGAGGATCCAGTCCGACTTGCCATAGGGGCCAGACAAGAGAGCCGCGAGCACCGTGGGGAGCGGTTCGCCGCCATCATGCGCATCATGCACCGCCCGCGCCGCTGCCAACGAAGCGATGGTGATGGTGTGATGATAGCCCGAACTGTCGGTGTTCGCCGTGCCATGCGCATCGTTGAGGCGCAGGATCACTTCGCGGAGCCCGTCCGGTTCGGCGAGATCCGCGCGGTGCCGGATGCACCACAGCGCCATCGCGAAATGCGCCGCATGGCTCCATTCGGCATAAGGCAGGCTGGTGTCGAGCACGCTCGCGGCGAGGCGTTCGATCGCTTCGTCTGAAGAAAATTCGGTCATTGGCTTGGTCCTTTATCGGAAAGGCCCGACCGGCACGAAAAACCCCGCCGGCCGGGCGGGGTTTCGGTTGGCTTGGTCTTGAAGGAAATTCGCTTCAGATGACAGGCACACCGATCGCCGCCGCAGGTATTTGGCGGCGCGTTTGGATGCCGGTCGTGGCTGAACGAAATTCCATGCAGGCGAGATGCCGTGTGCACGAGGAGAGGTCAAGCCGAAGAAAATGGCGTGAGGCTCGATCTGCGCGGCAGCGGTGTTCGCCGCCGCCTATGCCGTCGAAGCGCGCTGCGTGTGCTCGGCTGGCTGTAGCCCCGTCGAAATGAAAGACCCCGCCGACATGGCGGGGTCTCCATGGCTCACGCGCCAGGCCGGGGTAATATCAGCCCTGTACGCGAACCTTGCTGCATCAGGGTCAGCCTCGGCAAGCAACGCCGGGGTGGTGGAATTCGCCGGGTGCAAACCCGCCGAAGGCCTTCACCAGCATCCCATATGCCTGAACTTGCCCAAAGCCGTCCTCGCCAGGCGTGTCGTTATAGCCGCTGAAGCTGCAGATCGAGCTGGCGACATAGTCGTGGACTGGCGTGAATTTGCCATTGCCAGTGATTTCGCCAGCCAGAGCAGGCGTGGCGATCGCAAGAACCGCGATTGCTGCAACGAATTTGGATCTGGTCATTGTGGTCTCCCCAATAAGGACGATGCACGACCCAACGACCCGCTCTTATTCGCGCGAATCTATTCAGCATTGTGGCAGAAAAACGCCATCGCATTTCCGATTGGCGCAGGGCGATGTCGGACTGGCGCAAATCGCCGGTCGAGGCGCTAAATCCGTCCACCCTTCCAGACCACGCGACCGACTATCTCGACCTCATCCGCCGCCACTTCGACCGGCGGATAGGCGAGATTCTGGCTGAGCAGCGCCAGCCTTCCCGCGCCGGTCGAGGCCACACGCTTGACCATCAGCGTATCGCCCAGGCGGACGACATGCACTCCGTCACGGAAAGGGCGCGGAGTGCGGTCGACCAATATCTCATCGCCATCGCGCAGCAGCGGCTCCATGCTGTCACCCTCGACCGTGATGGCTGAAAGCTGCGCGCCCGCCAGCCCCTGCTCGCTGAGCCAACGGCGCGAAAAGCGGAAAGCGTCGAACGGCATCTCCGATAGCGGCATTGTACCCGGCCCGGCGGAGGCGCCGATATCGAGCCGCGGCACTTCGACCCAATCGGGGCGCAACAGCGCCGCGCCCGGCTTTGCGTAGGATTTTTCCTGCACCACCGCAGCGAAACCGCCCAGCTCCGCTTCATCCACGCCGAAGAAGCTCGCCAGCGTGCGGCGGTCCTGCTCCTCCAGCTTGCGGGGCGAACCCTTGCGAATAAATTGCTGCAAATAGCTGGGGTTGCGCCCGATCATGTCGGATAGCGCCGCAAGGCTGACCCCCGCCCCCTGCGCCAGTTCGAGCAGCCGTTCCCGCTCATTCTCGCCCTTGTCCATGGCTTCATTCCTCAACTCATCGGAAAATTCCTATATCATAGGATTTTTCCTAGACAAGTAGGAATTCGGATGGAACGAATAGGGAACGCAATCAATGATTCGCCAGCAATTCCAGACCAATGAGGGCCGCCATGCTGATAAGAACCGTCGAGAAATTCCTGCGCGAGCACGATATGGCCGCGACAAAGTTCGGTCGCCTAGCCGCGCATGATCCGCGCTTCGTGCTCGACCTGCGCATGGGAAGGACTCCCCGTCCGCACACCGAGGCGCGCGTCCGCCAATGGATGGCGGGCTATGCCCCCGAAATGAAGGGATATGTCCATGCGCGCTGAATTCATGGGGAAGAAGCGCCGCAACTATCGCTCGCGCCGCACGACGGGCGACCGCGTTCGCGAAGCGCTGCTGATGCTGGGCGAAGCCCAAGGATGCCTGCTGAACCACGGCGAGACGCCTTGGGCCAGCATCACCTTTGCCGGCTCGCGCCACGAACTGATGCTCGATTTTGCAGGGCCCGAAGCCGTGGCGGCGGGTGAGCGCTTCATCGCCGCCCTGCCCGATCACGAGTTCGCGATCCCCGGCCAGCTGGTGGCGGATGCGACCATCTCGTCAGTCAATCACATGATGCATCCAGCACCGCGCATGATCGTCACCGCGACCCTGCTGCTGCTGGAGGACGCGTAGCGCCTCAGTAACCCAATCGCGGATCGAACACCGGCGCGACCGGCTCACCCTTGAGATACTTGCCGAGATTTTCGAGGAAGCGATCTGCCGAACGCTGGAACATCTTGTCCTGCGCGCGCCCGGAAAGGTGCATGGTGACATGCGCATTGTCGAGCGTCCACAGCCTGTCTTCGGGCGGCAGCGGCTCGGGCGTCGTCACGTCGAGGAAGGCACCCCCGATCCGCTTGGCTTCGAGCGCTTCCACCAGCGCGGGCTGGTCGATCACAGCGCCGCGCGCGATGTTGACGATCACCGCATCGCTTTTCATCGCGGCGAGCTCTGCTGCGCCGATCATCCCATCCGTCTCCGGCGTTGCGGGCACTGCCAGGATCACCCAGTCGAATTCTCCCAGCTTGCCGCGCCACTGGTCAGGCGTGAGCGCGCCTTCTCCGCCCGACCGGCGCACCACGGTCACTTCGACGTCGAACGCCTCCAGCCGCGGCTTGATCAGCTTGCCGATCGCGCCATAGCCCAGCAGCAGCGCCTTCGAGCCTGCCAGTTCGCGCTTGCCGGGGCTGTCGAGCAGCCATTCGTGCCGTTCCTGCGCGCGCACCACGTCACGATAGCCCTTGGCGATGGTGAGCATCCCCATCACGACATATTCGGCGATGGTGATGGCGTTGATTCCCACGCCATTGGTGACGGTGATGTCGCGTTCGATCAGCACGTCCATCGGCAGGAAATCGAGCCCGGCATAGATCGAATTGAGCCATTTGAGCTTTGTGGCGGCGCGGACAGTGTCAGCCATGGCCTGCTTGTCATAGAGATCGAACCAGCCGATTTCGGCCTTCGGCGCCACTTGCATCGCCTCTTCCTGAGTCGCGAACCAATGCACATCGAGCCCTTCGGGCAAGCGCGGCTCGAGCAGCGGGCGAATCAAGGCGGAAAGGGCGAGCGTGGTCATGATAGGCTCCCGTATTGGCCGAGCATTGGCGGGCGATGGAGGCATTCGGCAAAATCGAACGGCCTGCAAGTCAGCGGCGGAACTTTCGCCGCATCGGGGTGAAGCGGGTTGAGATAGATCACATCGGCTTCGGGCAAGACGCGAGACCGGATGGCGACAGCCAGCGAGCGGCGCTGGTCGAGCCATTCGCTCACGAAAGCACGGATCGAGTCCTCGTCGGCATCGGGCACGCGCTCGGGCACGGAGTCAATCTCGGTCCAGCCCAGAACGAGATCGTCGGGAGCCTGGCTAAGGTCGGCTGGCTGGTAACGCAGCGCCACCAGCACCGCGAGCCCGGCCTCGCTGGCAAGGCTCACCACCGGGCAGCCCGGCGGGGCGTAGCGCGCTCCATGCAATTCGGCGCCCTTCCCGTCGAGCGCCACGAAGGGCGCACGGGTGAGCCGCCAGAGCCGCATCAGTCGAGCTTCCACTCCCAGCCGAGCGGATCGCCGTCCATCGCATCGACACCCTTGGCGGCGAGCTCGTTACGGATGGCATCGCTGGCGGCGAAATCCTTCTCGGCCCGCGCGGACTTGCGGCGGGCAAGGGCTTCCTCGATCTCGGCTCCGGTGATCTGCGCGGATTTGGGGCGGATACGCAGGTCGGCGCGGGTGAGGTTTAGGAGGTCGAGCCCCAGGACGGAATCCATCGCCGCCACGAGCGCCAGCTTCTGCGCAGGATCCACCTTCTTCGTTGCCAGAGCGTCTTCCAGCGCGGTCAGAGCGATGGCCGTATTCAGATCGTCCGATATGGCGACATCAAGCTTGTCGAGCGAAGCCTGGAGCTTCCCCCAATCGTCACCCTGAACTTGTTTCAGGGTCCATCCGTCAGAGCGCACCGACGGCTCGGAATTCGGCATGGATGCTGAAACGAGTTCAGCATGACGCGCCTTGAGTGTTTCTACCGCCATCACCATCCGCTTCAGCCGGGTCAGCGCGGCGCCCAGCCCTTCCCAGCTGAATTCCAGCTCGCTGCGGTAATGCGCCTGAAGGCACATCATGCGGTAGGCGAGCGGGTGGTAGCCCTTGTCGATCAGCAGCTGGAGCCGCAGGAACTCGCCCGCACTCTTGCTCATCTTCCCTGACCGTTCGACCAGGAAATTGTTGTGCATCCAGATGCGCGCGCCGGAATTCTCCGCGACGTCCAAGCCATTCGTGCAGCAAAACGCCTGGTTCTGCGCGATCTCGTTGGGGTGGTGGATTTCGCGGTGGTCGATCCCGCCGGTGTGGATATCGAAGGGGAAGCCCAGCAGCTTGCCGCCCATCACCGAGCATTCGAGGTGCCAGCCCGGCGCGCCCTTGCCCCATGGGCTGTCCCATTCCATCTGGCGCTTTTCGCCCGGCGGGGTCTTGCGCCAGATCGCGAAATCGGCGCCGTTGCGCTTGCCCTCGACCGCATCGATGCGGCCCTCCCCCTCATCGGTCACGGCGCGCGCAAGGCGGCCGTAATCGTCGACAGTCGAGACATCGAAATAGAGCCCACTGTCGAGCTCGTAGCAATGCTTGTCCGCGATCGACTTCGCGAAGTCGATCATCTCTTGGATGTAATCGGTCGCGACGGACCATTTGGCAGGCTCGCGGATATTGAGCGCCTTCACATCGGCCCAATATGCCTCGGTATAGTGCTTCGCGATGTCCCAGATCGACTGCGCCCGCTCGGCAGCCATCTTCTCCATCTTGTCCTCGCCCGCATCGGCATCGTCAGTGAGATGGCCGACATCGGTGATGTTGATGATGTGGGTGAGCTTGTAGCCCTTCCAGCTCAGCGTGCGGCCCAGCACGTCCGCAAAGACATAGGCGCGCATATTGCCGATGTGCGGATAGTTGTAGACCGTCGGCCCGCAGGTATAGACGCGCGCCTCGCCCGGATGGACCGGCTCGAAAGTCTCGAGCTTGCGCGTAAGGCTGTTGAACAGCTTGAGAGGAACGGCGTCTGTCATCGCGTGCGCGCTTTGCGGCGGCGCGCTGGCAAGGTCAATCCCACCCTTCCCAGTCGATCGATTCCGCAATGTCTGCGCGCGGAACGTCGAAGGTGTTCACTGGAGTATCGGGATCGCGATAGCCGATCGCGACGCCGCAGAAGAATGTGTGATCGTCAGGGATTTTGACGACTTCGCGGATCTGCGGGGAATAGACCGCCCACGCCTCCTGGAAGCAGGTGTCGAGCCCTTCCTCGCGCAGCAGCAAACCGACCGTCTGCAGCCACATGCCGATGTCAGACCATTGCGGCGGGCCCATATATTTGGGCGTGTGCACCAGCATCAGCACCGGGGCACCGAAAGCACGGAAATTCTCCGCGAACCACATCAGCCGCTTGGCCCGATCCTCGCGCGGGATGTCGAGCGCGGCATACATCGCCTCGCCCACGCCGAAACGGCGCGCTTCATAGGCGCCTTCGAGTTCGGGCGGGTAGATGTGGTATTCGGGGGCATGCGCTTCGCGCCCCTTGGGGAATTGCTCGGCCACCTTGGCGAACAGCGCCTGCATCGGCGCGCCGGTCAGGATCGTCGCATTCCACGGCTGGGTATTGCCGCCGGATGGCGATCGCTGCGCCTTTTCAAGCACGCGGGTAAGCGTGGCGCGATCGACCGGCTGGCCCGTGAACTTGCGCACAGAGCGGCGGGTGGCAACGGCTTCGGATACGTTCATCTACGCTTCTCATCCTCGAACAATTCGGCCAGCTGCTCGATGATCGTGCCGCCCAGCTGCTCGACATCCATGATCGTCACCGCGCGGCGATAATATCGCGTCACGTCGTGGCCGATCCCGATCGCCACCAGCTGCACCGGCGAGCGGTTTTCGATCCATTCGATCACCTTGCGCAGATGGCTTTCGAGATAGCCCGCGCTGTTGACGCTGAGCGTGCTGTCATCGACCGGCGCACCGTCCGAAATCACCATCAGGATGCGGCGATCCTCGCGCCGGCCGATCAGGCGGTTGTGCGCCCAAAGCAGCGCCTCGCCGTCGATGTTCTCCTTCAGCAGCCCTTCGCGCATCATCAGGCCCAGATTGCGGCGCGCGCGGCGCCACGGCTCATCGGCCTGCTTGTAGATGATATGTCGCAGATCGTTGAGGCGTCCGGGATTGGGCGGCTTTCCGTCTGCCAGCCATTGCTCGCGGCTTTGCCCGCCCTTCCACGCGCGCGTGGTGAAGCCGAGGATCTCGGTCTTGACCCCGCAGCGTTCGAGCGTGCGCGCAAGGATATCGGCGCTGATCGCGGCGATGCTGATCGGCCGCCCGCGCATCGAGCCCGAATTGTCGATCAGCAGCGTGACGATCGTGTCCTTGAACTCTACGTCGCGCTCGGTCTTGTAGGCGAGCGAAGTCCCCGGGGTGATGATCACGCGGGACAGCCGCGCGGCGTCGATCACGCCCTCTTCCTGGTCGAAATCCCAGCTGCGGTTCTGCTGCGCCATCAGGCGGCGCTGCAACCGGTTGGCGAGGCGCGTGACGACGCCCTGCAGGCCGGTGAGCTGGCTGTCGAGATAGGCGCGCAGCCGATCGAGCTCTTCATTGTCGCACAGCTCGCCTGCCGGCACTTCCTCGTCGAACTGGGTGGTGTAGGCGCGGTATTCGAAGCTGGAGGGAATGTCGGTCCACGGCCGGTTGGGCCGCACGGGCATCATGCCCTCCTCGCCCTCGTCGCCCGGCTCGCCTTCCGACATTTCCTGCTCGGACGACATTTCCGTCTGGCTCTCGCCATCGGCATCGCCTTCGGTCACGTCGCCGGCCATCTCGGTCGCCTGCGGGTCGCCCGCGCCCTGTTCCTGCTCGCCTTCGTGCTGTTCGTCCTGCCCGTCCTGGTCGTCGCCTTCCTCGCTGTCGCCTTCGTCGGGCGCGTCGGCGGGATGCGTCAGGTCGAGATGTTCGAGCAGGTCGAGGCTGAGCTCCTGGAAGGCCTTCTGGTCGTCGAGCGAATGCGCCAGCGCTTCAAGGTCGCCGCCCACCTTGCCTTCGATGAAGCCGCGCACCAGCTCCACCCCGGCCTTGGCGCGCTCGGGCACAGCTTCGCCGGTCAGCTTCTCGCGCAACATCAGCGCAAGCGCGGTCTGCAGCGGCACATCGTCCTGGCTCTGCGCGCGCGCGATCGGATCGGTCGCGATCCGCATGTCGAGCGCCGCATCGAGGTTCGAGCGCACTCCGCCGAAATTGTTCGCACCCAGCGCTTCGTAGCGGACTTGCTCGATCGCGTCGTAGCAGGCTCGCGCGACCGCTTCGGGCGGCGCATTGCGGCCATGCAGCGCGGCGTCGTGATGGCGCAGCTTGAGCGCGAAACTGTCGGCAAAGCCGCGCGCTTCGGCGACCTGCTCGGGCGGCAAATTGCGCCCGGGCAGCGGAACGCGGAAGTTCTTGCCCGATGAGGAGGGCGCATCCGCGCTCCACGCCACTTCCACCTCACCCTCGCGCGCCAGCGCCCGGCTTGCGCCGGTCAACGCGTGCTTGAAGCGATCGAGAGGGGTTTCCTGGGACAAATGCGTGCTTCTTGCAGTTTAACGGATGATCGACTGCCCCGTCTTTGCCCAATCGGCAAGGAAGCCTTCAATCCCCTTATCTGTCAGGACATGCTTGAACAGCGCCTTGATCACAGCGGGCGGCGCGGTCATCACGTCGGCGCCGATCCGGGCACTTTCGAGCACATGGGTGACATGGCGCACCGAAGCGACGAGGATTTCGGTTTCGAAATCGTAATTGTCATAGATCAGGCGAATGTCGCTGATCAGCTCCATCCCGTCGAAGCCATTGTCGTCATGCCGGCCGACGAAGGGCGAAACGAAAGTCGCGCCCGCCTTTGCCGCGAGCAGCGCCTGGTTGGCGCTGAAGCACAGGGTGACATTGACCATGGTGCCGTCAACCGTCAGCGCCTTGCAGGTCTTGAGCCCGTCGATCGTCAGCGGCACCTTGATGCAGACATTGTCCGCCAGCTTGCGCAGGATTTCGGCCTCTTTCATCATGGTTTCGTGATCAAGCGCGACCACTTCGGCCGATACCGGCCCGTCGACGATGGCGCAGATTTCCTTCGTTACTTCCATGAAGTCGCGGCCCGACTTGGCGATCAGCGAGGGGTTGGTCGTTACCCCGTCGAGCAGGCCGGTGGCGGCCAGTTCGCGGATGTCGTCGATCTCGGCAGTGTCGGCAAAGAATTTCATGGCTCGTTCCGAATCCTTGTAGGCGAATGTTTCGACCTGCCCTAATGGATCGCGATGCCATCGACCACCCGCTTCGGCGCGACAATCCCGATTCTCGCCGCAGCGCTGGCCGCAGCGCCTGCCTCTGCAGCGGATGAAAGCGCGCAATTCTGGATCTTCGGGGGAGCGACCGCTCCGGTCACGGACGACGTGACTTTCTCTGCGCTCGCTTTCCAGCGTTTTCGCGACGAAAGCCATGGCGGCGACGCGCAGGTCTTGAGAGGATCGATCGACTGGAAGCTCGACCCTGTGCTTACTCTCGGCGGCGGGCTGACCTATGTCCAGACCCCGTCGAGCCACCAGTGGCGCACACACCAGCAGGTATTGCTGACTTTCGATGCCCTCTCGTTCCGCACGCAGCTGGAAGAGGCCTACAAGCCCGATGCTGCGCGCCCGCAATTGCGGCTGCGCGAACGGGTGCAGGCCTCGCTCAAGCTCGACCCGAAGGACAAGCTGTTGCTATCGGGCGAACTGCTGTACCTGCTCCAGTCCGAAACGCCCGGTGAGGATGCCAGGGTCGACAGCTGGCGGGTGGCTGCGCAGGTCCAACGAAAACTGTCGGATCATTGGGATGGCACGCTTGGCTATATGATGATCCTCACCCCGAATAGCGACCGTGAAAACCAGATTGCCCATGCCCCGCAAGTGGGCATGATCTATCGATACTGAGCGCGCGTGCCGCCCATCCGGGTTGGAGGAGTCGCGATCGAGGCGTTAATATCCCTGACCCTCGTCCTTGTGGCACGCACGCCTCTCGGCCCATATGTGCAGCTCCGATGAACCGCATTCGCCTCCTCGTCTTCAACAGCGCGCTCAGCGTGCTCGACTATCGCGTGCCCGATGGCATGCGCGTCGAGCCCGGATCGGTGGTCGTGGCTCCGCTGGGACCGCGCCAGATCACCGGGATCGTGTGGGAAGCGGATCGGCTGCCCGGCGATGAAGTGCCCGCGGCAAAGTTGCGCCCGATCATCGAAGTGCTGCCGGTGCCGCCGCTTGCGGCGCCCTTGCGGCGGCTGATCGAGTGGACTGCCGATTACTATTGCGCGCCGATGAGCTCGGTGGCGCGAATGGTCATATCGAGCGGCGGTGCATTGAACGGCCCGGCCACTATGACCGAATATCGCCTGTCGGGCGGGATGCCCGAGCGAATGACCCTGCAGCGTGAACTGGCGATTGCCGCGCTCGAAGGCGAGCAGGCGACCATTCGCGAACTCGCGGGCATAGCGGGCGTTTCCGAAGGCGTGCTGCGCGGGCTGGCCAATCAAGGCGTGATCGAGCCGGTGACGGTTTCGATCGACCGCCCCTTCGCGCCCGCCGATCCCGATTTCGACGTGCCTGAGCTCTCGCCCGAGCAGCGCGAAGTGGCGGACGAACTTGTCGCTGCAGTGCGGGCGCGGGCTTTCGCGCCCTTCCTGCTCGACGGGGTCACCGGATCGGGCAAGACCGAGACCTATTTCGAGCCGATGGCGGAAGCGGTGCGGATGGGCCGCCAGGTGCTGGTGCTGCTGCCCGAAATCGCGCTTACCGAGAACTTCCTCAAGCGGTTCGAGCAGCGCTTCGGTTCCGCCCCCGTGCAGTGGCATTCCTCGCTCAAATCGACCGAGCGGCGGCGCGCATGGCGTGCAATCAGCGAAGGGACGGCGCAAGTCGTGGTCGGCGCGCGCTCAGCGCTGTTCCTGCCCTATCGCGACCTCGGCCTGATCGTGGTCGACGAAGCGCATGAGGTGAGCTTCAAGCAGGATGACGGCGTGCGCTACAACGCGCGCGATGTTGCCGTGATGCGCGCGCATTTCGAGGGCTTCCCGGTCGTGCTGGCAAGCGCGACCCCGGCGCTCGAAAGCCTGCACATGGCCGAAAGTGGCACCTACAAACGGCTCGAACTGCCCAGCCGTTTCGGCGGGGCCGAGCTGCCGCATATCGACACGATCGACCTGACAGAGGAGCCGCCGGAACGCGGGCACTGGCTTGCTCCCCGGCTGATCGCCGCGATCGAAGACCGGTTGGCGAAGGGCGAGCAATCGCTGCTGTTCCTCAACCGGCGTGGCTATGCCCCGCTGACCCTGTGTCGCAATTGCGGCTTCCGCTTCAAATGCCCCAATTGCAGCGCATGGCTGGTCGAGCATCGCCTTTCTGCGCGGCTCGCCTGCCATCACTGCGGGCATGAGGAGCAGCCGCCCGCAACCTGCCCCGAATGCGGCGAACCCGATTGCCTTGTCGCCTGCGGGCCGGGGGTCGAGCGGATCGCCGACGAAGTCGAGCAGCTGTTCCCCGAAGCGCGGGTCGCCGTGGCAACTTCCGACACGCTCAATTCGCCTGAGCGCGCTGCGGAATTCATCGAAGCGGCGGAAAGCGGCGCGATCGACATCATCATCGGCACGCAGCTCGTCACAAAGGGTTTCCATTTTCCCGAGCTCACACTGGTGGGCGTGATCGACGCGGACCTCGGCCTCGAAGGCGGAGACCTGCGCGCGGCCGAGCGGACTTACCAGCAGGTGGCGCAAGTGGCCGGGCGCGCGGGACGCGGCGCAAAATCGGGCGAAGTGCTGATCCAGACCCGCCATCCCGGCGCGGCGGTGATCGCGGCGCTGGCGGAAGGCAATCGCGACTCCTTCTACGAGGCCGAAACTGAAGCGCGCCGCCATGCGGGCGCACCGCCCTTCGGCCGCTGGGCGGCAATCATTATCTCAAGCGAGGACGACGCCGAAGCCCGCGAAGCCGCGAACCGGCTGGGCGCAACCCGCCCGCAGCACGACGGGCTGATGATCCTCGGCCCGGCCCCCGCCCCGCTGGCTTTGTTGCGCGGTCGCTATCGCTATCGCTTTCTCGTCAATGCGCGGCGCAATGCGCAATTGCAGGCGATCCTGAACGACTGGCTCGGTGGACACAGCTTCGCACCCGGTGTGCGCGTCGGGATCGACATCGACCCCTACAGCTTCGTTTAACCGGGCAGTCTTCGCACAAATATCACTCGACAGCGTGGCTCCCCAAGGCGAGGATCGCTTCCTGCCCGCAGCGCGGCCGAAACAGGGAGAGCCAGAACATGCTGACCGTCCATCACCTGCGCCTGTCGCAGTCCGAACGCATCGTCTGGCTATGCGAGGAATTGGGCATCGATTACGAACTCAAGCTCTATAACCGGCGCGAGGACAATCGGCTGGCGCCCGACGAATACAAGGCGCTGCACCCGATGGGCATTGCCCCGGTGATCACCGATGACGGTTTCGTGCTGGGCGAAAGCGGCGCGATCATCGACTGGATCATCGCCAAATATGGCGATCGGGGGCTCGTCCCCGCGAAGGACCATCCCGATTTCGCCGATCACCTGTTCTACTACCACTGGGCCAACGCCACTTTCATGACCAATGGCATGATGGGCCTCGTCTGCCAGTTCCTCGGCTCTGCGCCGCCGCCGTTCGTGGCCGACCGGATCGAGAAGGGCTGGGCGATCGTCGAACAGCGGCTGGGAGAAGCGGACTATTTCGGCGGAGGAGAGCTTTCCACCGCTGACATCATGATGGGCTTCCAGCTCACCACCAGCCGCGCGATGAGCGGGATGAGCATCGATCACATGCCCAACCTCAAGGCCTATCTGAAGCGGATCGGCGAACGCCCCGCCTACCAGCGCGCCATGGCAAAGGCCGAACCGGGAATGCCGCCCAAGCTCGACTAGGCAAAGAGTCGGCCGATCCCTACCAAGTGGAAGATCGCATAGGCGAGTCCGAAGAAAACTGCTGGAGTCAACCGGCCTTTTCCCGGCTGAGGAGCTCTTCCTTGATCTTCAGGCCATAGGCATAGCCGCCCAGCGTCCCGTCCGACTGGATCACGCGGTGGCACGGGATCAGCACTGCTATGTTGTTCGCACCGTTTGCGCCGCCCACAGCCCGGCTCGCCTTGGGATTGCCCAGCGCAGCAGCAAGCTCGCCATAGCTGCGGGTTTCCCCCGCGGGGATGCGGAGCAGTTCCTGCCACACGCGCTGCTGGAACGCGGTGCCTTTCACGTCGAGCGGGATATCGGCGCCAGTACCGGGTTGCTCGACCGCCTGCGTGACCCGTTCGAACAGCGCACGGAACTCCTCTCCGCCGCGGACAAGATCGGCCTTCGGGAAGCGCGCGCGCAATTCCTCTTCGCCTTCGTTGAAGCTGAGGCAGCACACGCCCTTTTCGGTCGCCGCGACCAGCATCGGCGCGACCGTGGTGTCGATCACACTCCAGTGGATCACCCGGCCCGCACCGCCATTCTTCCAGTCGCTGGGGGTCATGCCCATCTTGCCTTTCATTCCTTCGTAGAAGCGGCTCGGCGCTTCGTAACCGGCATCGTAGATCGCGTCGGTCACCCTTTCGGCCTGCCCCAGCGCATCGCGCGCCCGCTCTTCGCGGAGCGCGCGCGAATAGGCAGCAGGCGACAGGCCAGTCGCGCGCTTGAACACGCGCTGGAAATGCGCAGGGCTGTAACCGGTGATCGCGGCCAGCTCGTCAAGCCGTTCCGCCTCACCCAGCTTGATCGCTTCGATCGCCGCCAGCACGGCCGCTTCGTCGCGCCCCACTTCGTCGGGCCGACAGCGCTTGCATGGCCGGAGACCCGCCGCAAGCGCCTGCGCGCCGCTGGCGAAGAAGCGCACATTCTTGCGATCGGGGTGACGCGCCGCGCATGACGGCCGACAATAAATGCCGGTAGTGAGCACGCCGGTAACGAAGCGCCCGTCGAACGACCGGTCGCGCCGTTTCACGGCGTCCCATGCTTTACTATCGTCGAGCATCACGCCCTCCTCGCACGAGCCAGGAAACAGCCGCGTGCCACATTGTGCGCGTCGACTTCAACGATGCGTGGGTCTTCGAACAGCTTCAGCAGCCCTTCCTCGGCCCCGCCCGGCTCAGTCGTCATGGCATCGGCCATCATGCCCGCCGCATCGAAGCCGCGCAAGGACAGCGCGCGGGTGCGGAGCACCGGCGGAATCTCGTCCTCGAAGCGAGCGGGTGCCACAGCGGTTTCGCGCACGAATATGGCGTGGCTGGCGCGAAAGGGCGTGTCCTCGTCGCGGCTGTAGTGGTTGATCAGGATCGCCGTTTCGCCGGGATCTGCATCTTCCAGCGTAATGCGGCAGGGAAAGCCCGGCTTGTTTGTCACTGTGTACCGCAGGGCATTATATGCAGCCAGTTCGCCATCGGGCATGCCGATGAAACGTTCGAACTGCTGCGGGCTCAACCCTTCGATGATGTAGGCCATTCCTGTTCTCCGTCTGGTGTGACGCCCGGCTTACCTGCGATCATCGCCCGTCACATCCCGAAGCTTGCGGTCAAAGCAAATGCGGGCCAAACAGCGTGGCCATGGGCCGCATTCTCACGCTTTTCGCACTCTTCCTTGCGCTGGCCATGCCGCAACCGGCAGGCGCAGACCCCGCCGATATCGACGCGGCGGCGCGCGGAGTGGTGCGTGTGGTGATTATCGGCACTGACGGTCGAGAAGTGTTCCCGGTGAGCCACGGATCGGGCTTTGCCGTTACCCCAACGCAGATCGTCACCAACGCGCATGTGATCCGCGAGGCGCTGCATGACGACACGCTGAGGATCGGCGTAGTGCCCTCGGAAGGCGCCGATGCCGCCTATGCCCGCGCGGTTTCGGTCAACCCGCGCAATGATCTGGCGCTGATCGAGATCATCGACGGCAGCTTGCGGCTGCCCCCCCTTACGATTTCGGGCAGCACTCTGGGCGACATGGGTGAAGTCTCGGCGGTCGGTTATCCGATGAATGTCGACCAGGCGCAGGGGCTTGAAATTGGCGACATCTTCCGCGCGCAACCGCCGGTGAAGAGCCGCGGGTTCCTGTCCGGCGCGCGCCCTTCGCGCCAGTTCGACACGATCCTCCACACGGCGCCGATCGCGCGCGGCAATTCGGGCGGCCCGCTGCTCGACGGTTGCGGTCGGGTCGTAGGCGTGAACAGTTTCGGCGCGGATTCGGACGGTTCCGATGCCGAGTTTTACTTCGCCGTGTCGACCCGCGAACTGCTGCCCTTCCTGCGCAGCAATGAGGTGGAAGCGAGCATCAATGCGCTGCCTTGCCGTAGCCTAGACGATCTCGAACAAGCCGAGCGCACCCGCATCGAACAGCAGCGGGCGGAAGCGCGCGACCGGCTTGCAGCACGCGAAGCCGAGCTGAACGACCGGCGCGACCGTGCCCAGCTCGAAGCGCAGCTTGAAGTCCAGGGCGAGCGCGAGAACGCGATGGCGCTGGCACTGATCCTGCTGCTCATGGCCATCGCGGCAGGTTATGTGGCCGTGCAGGCGCGCGGACAGGAAGGCATGGAGCGCCGTGTGACTGCGGCGGGAGCCATTGCGATTGCCACCTTCTTCGCGGCAGTAGCGCTGTGGGTCATGCGCCCGGGGATCGACGAGATCGACCGGCGCGTGGAGGATGCGATGAAAGCCGCGACTGGCGAAGCGCCTCCCGAACCTTCGTCCGAGGCGCGCGAAGGCACCATGCTGTGCACGCTGGTTCCCGAGCGCAGCCGCGTGACTGGCGCGCGTACGGACGATGTCGAATTCGACTGGGCCGCCGACGGCTGCGTCAACACGCGAACGCAATACGGCCTCAACAGCGGCGAATGGACCCGCGTGCTGATCCCCGACGACGAGGATGCGGTTTCGGTCAACCGCTATGATCCGGAAACGCGAACCTTCCTGAGCGAACGCTACTTGCTCGGTCGCAATGCGATGGCTGAGGCTCGCGCCGCGCGCGACGGCTATGCCCCGCCGCAATGCCACACCACCGACGCAGCCAAGGTTCTGGGCGAACAACAGCAGGCGGTGATTTCGATGCTGCCGCCCCAGCCGAACGAGCGCCTTGTATATAGCTGTGCGCCGTCGACCTCGCGCGCGGCTGCCGCAGGTGGCGGCGAACAGTAAGCTAGTCGGCCAATAAACTACGCCGCGAGCGCTTCCCCGCTCAGCGTGATGCGATGCATCTCGCGGTAGTACCCTTGGTAATCGTTGAGGGCGTTATGCCATGTGGTGCGGTTGTCCCAGATCGCCACCGTGCCCGGCTCCCATTCGACCCGGCACTGATTGTCGTCGCGCACCGCTGCCGCGAGCAGTTTCTGGAGCAAAGGCAGGCTCTCTTCGCGCGACTTGCCGACGAAATTGATCGTGAAGGCGCTATTTACATAGAGCAGCTTGCGTCCGGTGTGCGGATGGCGGATCACCACTGGATGGACTGCGCCGGTCTTGAGGTCCTGCCCGCGAAGTTCGCCACCCATGTCGGTCTGCGCGTAGATGCCGCCTTCCTGATATACGTGATCGGCCGTGTGGAAGGCTTCGAGACCTTCGATCTCGGCCTTGAGCTCGTCAGGCAACGAATCATAGGCCGCGCCCATATGCGCGAACAGCGTGTCTCCACCCTTGGGCGGCAGCTCCCTTGCCACCAGGATCGAGCCCATAGCGGGAATCTGGTCGTATGAATGGTCGGTGTGCCAGGCGCCCCCGATATTGGTCACCTGGTCCGGCTTCTTACGTACGATCGCGATTTCGGGATATTTGTCCTGCAGCGGGAAGTAGTTGTTGATATCAATTCCGCCCCACCTTTTGGCAAAGGCAATGTGATCTTCGGGCGAGAAGTCCTGCCCGCGGAACATTGCGACCCCGTGTTCGTAAATCGCCTGCTTGATCTCGCTCATTTCCGCATCGCTGCAGTTGGCCAGCGAAACTCCCGAAATCTCGACCCCGCAATTCGGGGACATCGGCGTCAGCTTCATGTTCCTCTCCCTGGCCATTCCATGGGCCTTCGAGGGCTATCTTACGCCTTGAGGCAAACGAGTCCATAGAATCGCTTCCATTCGGGTTGCATCGCAGCATCCTCGATGCTAGGCGCGCGCCAGCTTTGCCGGGGTGCCCCCTTACGTGCCCGGAACGGTCAAGGCTGTGCAACGTTATCTTCCGGATCCAAGAGGACCTTCAACGCGTGGATATTTCCGCCGGTATACAGGCTAGCCTTGCTGGGCGTTATGCTTCCGCTCTGTTCGAGCTCGCAGCCGAACAGGGGGCCGTGACTGCGGTCGAATCGGACCTCGAAACGCTTGGCGCCGCGCTGGCCGAATCGGCCGAGCTGCGCGAAGTCACCACCAATCCCGAATTGAGCCGCAAGGCGCAGAGCGAAGCGATCGCCGCTGTTGCCGCGCTTCTCGGGCTTGGCACCCTGACGGGGAACTTCCTCGGCGTGCTCGCCGCCAACCGCCGCCTTTCGGCCGTTGGCGACATGATCCGCGCCTTCCAGACGATCGCTGCAGCGCAGCGCGGCGAAGTCACCGCAGAAGTCGCCAGCGCGCACCCGCTCACCGAAGAGCAGCTCAACGCGCTCAAGGACAAGCTGACCGCCCGCCAGGGCCGTACAGTAAAGCTCAAGTCGAGCGTCGACCCGGATCTCCTGGGCGGCCTCGTCGTCACCATCGGATCGCAGCGCATCGACGGCTCGATCCGCACCCGTCTGAATTCCCTCGCTAACGCGATGAAAGGCTGAAAATGGAAATCCGCGCCGCAGAAATCTCCAAGGTCATCAAGGACCAGATCGCCAATTTCGGTACCGAAGCCGAAGTGAGCGAAGTCGGCTCCGTTCTTTCGGTGGGTGACGGTATCGCCCGCATCCACGGCCTCGACAAGGTCCAGGCCGGTGAAATGGTCGAGTTCGCCAATGGCATCCAGGGCATGGCGCTCAACCTCGAAGCCGACAATGTCGGCGTCGTGATTTTCGGCTCGGACGCCGAGATCAAGGAAGGCGACAGCGTAAAACGCACCGGCACCATCGTGGACGTGCCGGTGGGCAAGGGCCTGCTGGGCCGCGTGGTCGACGCGCTGGGCAACCCGATCGACGGCAAGGGCCCGATCGAAGGGGCAGAGCGCCGCCGCGTTGAAGTGAAGGCTCCGGGCATCATCCCGCGCCAGTCGGTCAGCGAACCGGTGCAGTCGGGCCTCAAGGCGATCGACGCTCTCGTTCCCGTCGGCCGCGGCCAGCGCGAACTGATTATCGGCGACCGCCAGACCGGCAAGACCGCCGTCGCGATCGACACCTTCATCAACCAGAAGGACATCAACAAGTCGGGCGACGAATCGAAGAAGCTCTACTGCATCTATGTCGCCGTCGGCCAGAAGCGCTCGACTGTGGCGCAGATCGTGCGCCAGCTCGAAGAAAACGGCGCGATGGAATATTCCATCGTTGTCGCCGCGACCGCTTCGGAGCCCGCTCCGCTGCAGTATCTCGCGCCCTACACCGGCTGCGCGATGGGCGAATTCTTCCGCGACAACGGCATGCACGCCGTGATCGTGTATGACGACCTTTCGAAGCAGGCCGTCGCCTATCGCCAGATGTCGCTGCTGCTCCGCCGCCCGCCGGGCCGCGAAGCTTACCCGGGTGACGTGTTCTACCTCCACAGCCGCCTGCTTGAGCGTGCGGCCAAGATGAACGACAGCCAGGGTGGCGGCTCGCTGACCGCGCTGCCGATCATCGAAACCCAGGCAGGCGACGTGTCGGCCTATATTCCGACCAACGTGATCTCGATCACCGACGGCCAGATCTTCCTCGAAACCGGCCTGTTCTACCAGGGCATCCGCCCGGCCATCAACGTCGGCCTGTCGGTCAGCCGCGTCGGCGGTGCCGCGCAGACCAAGGCGATGAAGAAGGTCGCCGGCTCGATCAAGCTCGAGCTTGCACAGTATCGTGAAATGGCTGCCTTCGCGCAGTTCGGCTCGGACCTCGATGCCGCGACGCAGAAGCTGCTCAACCGCGGTGCACGCCTGACCGAACTGCTGAAGCAGGCCCAGTTCTCGCCGATGCCGGTCGAAGAACAGGTCGTGTCGATCTTCGCCGGCACCAATGGCTATCTCGACAGCGTCGCGGTCGACCGCGTCACTGCCTATGAAGAGCAGATGCTGGCGTTCATGCGCGCCGAGCATGCTGCCGTGCTCGCGGAAATCCGCGACACCGGCAAATTCGAGGACGATGTGAAGGCCAAGGTCGTCACCGCACTCGACGCATTCGCCAAGCAGTTCGCCTGAGCCTGAGAGAGACGAATAGGGAGCCGATATGGCCTCGCTGAAGGAACTCAAGGGTCGGATCAACTCGGTCAAGTCGACCCAGAAGATCACCAAGGCCAAACAGATGGTCGCAGCGGCCAAGCTGCGCCGTGCGCAGTCGGCTGCCGAAGCCGCACGCCCCTATGCCGAGCGCCTGGCTTCGGTGATGGCTTCGCTCGCTGCCAAGGTCGGCAAGAGCGACAGCGCACCCAAGCTGCTCGCCGGCACCGGAAGCGACCAGCGCCATCTGCTGGTGGTGGTCAACACCGACAAGGGCCTGTGCGGTGGTTTGAACTCGAATATCATCAAGGAAGCCCGCTCGCAGGCCAACAGGCTGATCGGTGCAGGCAAGGATGTGCAGTTCTACCTCGTCGGCAAGAAAGGCCGCGCGCCGATCAAGCGCGACTTTGGACAGCGCATCGCCAAGCTTTTTGACACGGCAAACGTCAGGACGCCGGGTTTCGACGAAGCCGACGCCATTGCGAACGAGCTGATCACCATGTTCGAAGAAGGCAAGTTCGACGTGGCTCACCTCGTCTACCCGACCTTCAAGAGCGCGCTGGCGCAGGACCCGACGACGGTCCAGCTGATCCCGGTTCCCTCGCCCGAGGAAACTGCGGGCGGCGATGCCGTGGTCGAGTATGAGCCGGGCGAAGAGGAAATCCTCGAGGAGTTGCTGCCGCGCTACGTCAAGACGCAGCTGTTCGGCTCGTTGCTCGAACGCGAAGCTTCCGAACAGGGCGCTTCGATGACCGCAATGGACAACGCCACGCGCAATGCGGGCGACCTGATCAACAAGCTCACGATCCAGTACAACCGCAGCCGCCAGGCCGCGATTACCACCGAGCTGATCGAAATCATCGCCGGTGCGGAAGCGCTGTAAGTTAGGGAAAGCCCAGTGAAGAAACTCGCCCTCATCGCACTCCTGCCAGCCTTCGCTCTCGCCGCTTGCGGTGAAGAGGCAGCGCCTGCGCCGCAGCCGACCCCGACCGAAACTGCCGTGGCAGTGCCGGAAGAGCCCGCTCTGCCCGCGCCCGACGCTGCAGTGTTCGCGGAGACTTTCGCCAAGGCATGCCCCGCAGCCAAGACCGTTAGCACCTCGGCTTGCAAGCGCGCAGGCTTCGGATCGGAAGACGTGATTTGCCAGTATGGCCTCGGCAAGGATGAATATCTGCGCCACTCGGCCACACTGACCCCCGGAGACGGCGAATGGACTGTCGCCGAACCCGAAACCGTTTGCGCCCAGGGCGCCTGACACAACGCCAAGAATTCTCAGAGCAGGACATAGAAATGGCCACCGCACCCGCATTGAACCAGACCACCAATGGCACGATCAGCCAGGTCATCGGCGCTGTCGTCGACGTTCAGTTCCCTAACGAACTGCCGGCGATCCTCACCGCGCTGGAAACCAAGAACGGCGACAACACCCTCGTCCTCGAAGTTGCCCAGCACCTCGGTGAAAACACCGTGCGCACCATCGCCATGGACGCCACCGAAGGCCTCACCCGTGGCCAGGAAGTGATCAACACCGGCGCGCAAATCTCGGTGCCGGTCGGCCCCAAGACGCTTGGCCGCATCATGAACGTGGTCGGCGAGCCGATCGACGAGCGCGGCCCGATTGGTGCCGATCAGCGCGCGCCGATCCACGCTGAAGCCCCTGCCTTCATCGACCAGTCGACCGAAGCCGCCATTCTCGTCACCGGCATCAAGGTGATCGACCTGCTCGCGCCTTACGCGAAGGGCGGCAAGATCGGCCTGTTCGGCGGCGCCGGCGTGGGCAAGACCGTGCTGATCCAGGAACTGATCAACAACATCGCCAAGGGCCACGGCGGCGTGTCCGTGTTCGCCGGCGTGGGTGAACGTACCCGCGAAGGTAACGACCTCTACCACGAATTCCTCGACGCCGGCGTTATCGCCAAGGACGCCGATGGTAATGCCACCAGCGAAGGTTCGAAGGTGGCGCTCGTGTTCGGCCAGATGAACGAACCCCCGGGCGCCCGCGCTCGCGTGGCTCTTTCGGGCCTGACCATGGCGGAATACTTCCGCGACCAGGAAGGCCAGGACGTGCTCTTCTTCGTCGACAACATCTTCCGCTTCACGCAGGCGGGTTCGGAAGTGTCGGCTCTGCTTGGCCGTATTCCTTCGGCCGTGGGCTACCAGCCGACCCTGTCGACCGACATGGGCAACCTTCAGGAACGCATCACCTCGACCACCAAGGGCTCGATCACCTCGGTGCAGGCAATTTACGTTCCGGCCGACGACTTGACCGACCCTGCGCCGGCAACCTCGTTTGCCCACTTGGACGCAACCACCACTCTGAGCCGCGCGATTTCGGAACTGGGCATCTACCCGGCGGTTGACCCGCTCGACTCGACCAGCCGCGTTCTCGAACCGCGCGTTGTCGGCACAGAGCACTACGAAACCGCTCGCAAGGTCCAGGAAACGCTGCAGAAGTACAAGAGCCTGCAGGACATCATCGCCATTCTCGGCATGGACGAACTGTCGGAAGAAGATAAGCTGACCGTCGCCCGCGCGCGCAAGATCCAGCGCTTCCTGTCGCAGCCGTTCCACGTCGCCGAAGTGTTCACCAACATCCCCGGCAAGTTCGTGCAGCTCGAAGACACCATCAAGTCGTTCAAGGCGGTGGTCGAGGGCGAATACGACCACCTGCCCGAAGCAGCCTTCTACATGGTTGGCGGCATCGAGGATGCGGTGGCCAAGGCCAAGAAGCTGGCTGAGGACGCCTGAGACCGATGGCACTGCACTTCGAACTCGTAACGCCGGAAAAGCTGGTCCGCAGCGAGGACGTCTACATGGTGGTCGTCCCCGGTTCGGAAGGCGAGTTCGGCGTGCTTGAGGGCCATGCGCCCTTCATGTCGACCATTCGCGACGGCGCCGTGCAGGTCTACAAGACCGAAGGCGCAAGCCCCGAGACCATCCAGGTCCGTGGCGGCTTTGCCGAAGTGGGCGATGCCGGCCTGACGGTGCTTGCCGAGCACGTCGAAGCCTGATCGTTCCGGCGACATATTGAAATTGCAAAGGGCGGCCTGAAAAGGTCGCCCTTTTCATTTGCGGAACAGGACGATCCGATTAGGGTTGCCCCATTGAGAATCCGGTCCCGGGTTCGCCTTCACAAATATCCGGAGAGGACATTTGAACCTTGTTTCGAAACTGGCGCTGGCCGCAGTCATGACCATTGGTACCGTAAACCCCGCTTTCGCAGATAATCAGGCCGCCGACACCGGCGTTCCCGGACCCGAGCAGGATCCGCATATCTGGCTGGAAGAAGCTCGCGGCGAAAAGGCGCTCGAGTGGGTCAAGGCCGAGAATGAGCGTACGCTGGGCTTGCTCACCGCCGATCCCCGCTTCGAGCAGCTCAAGGCCGAGGCGCTGACCATCCTCGACAGCGAGGATCGCGTTCCCTTCGTGTCGATCCGTCCCGACGGGCTCTACAATTTCTGGCAGGACAAGGCGAACCCGCGCGGCCTTGTCCGCAAAACCACGCTGGAAAGCTACCGCAGCGATGCGCCCGAGTGGGAAGTGGTGCTCGACGTCGACGCACTGGCCAAGGCCGAAGGGCACGAATGGGTATACCAGGGTTCGACCTGCCTGCCGCCCGAGCAGCGCCATTGCATGATCTCGCTTTCGGATGGCGGCAAAGACGCCACCGTGATGCGCGAATTCGATATGGCGACGAAGAGCTTCGTCGAAGGCGGCTTCGAATTGCCCGAAAGCCAGGGCAACATGCAGTGGATCGACAAGGACACGCTGCTCGTAACGCGCAATTTCGACGATACGCTCAAAACCGAGAGCGAATATCCCTACACCTCGCGCATCTGGAAGCGCGGCCAGTCGCTCGACGATGCTCAGGAAATCTTTCGCGGCTCGCCCAAGGACGTGTGGGCGGGCGCCAGCCTGCTGCGCGACAACAAGGGCACGATCCACGCCTACACAGCCTTCCGCGCGGTGAGCTTCCACGAAACCGAATATTACGTGCAGAAGGATGGCGAGTGGCTGCGGCTGGATATCCCGCTCAAGGCCTCGCCTTACGGCATTGTCGATGGACACCTGCTCTATTCGACCGATGTGGACTGGGCCGTGGACGGCCAGACTTTCCCTGCCGACAGCCTGATCTCGGTCGACCTTGAGGAATGGAAGGCCAACCCCAACGGCGCGAAGAAGACGCTCGTCTGGGCGCCCGGCGAACGCCAGACCAAGCAGGGCGGGTCGATCACCGGCAATTCGCTGTTCGTGACCATGCTCGACAATGTCGTGGGCAAGGTTGTGCGGTTCGACTTCGCAGACGGTGCCTGGCACCAGACGCCGGTTGCGCTGCCCGACAATGCGACGCTCGGCATCGCGACCTCGTCGAACGAGACCGACCAGATCATGTTCACGGTCACGGACTTCCTCAATCCGACCACGCTTTATTATTCGGACGGCGGAACGCCCGAGGCGATCAAGACCTCGCCGCTCTATTTCGACCCGGCGGGGATGGATGTCGAACAGTTCTCTGCGACCAGCAAGGACGGAACGAAAATCCCCTATTTCATCGTCAAGCCCAAGGGCATGAAGGTGGATGGGACGACCGCGACGCTGCTGACCGGTTACGGCGGCTTCCAGGTGCCGCGCCTGCCCGCCTACCTAGGCACGACCGGCAAGCTGTGGCTCGAAAAGGGCGGCGCCTATGTGCTCGCCAACATGCGCGGCGGCGGCGAGTTCGGGCCGAACTGGCATCAGACCGCGATCCGCGAGAACAAGCAGCGCACCTGGGACGACTTCATCGCCGTGGGTGAAGACCTGGTGAAACGCGGCTTCACTTCGCCGCAGCATCTCGGCATCCAGGGCGGCTCGCAAGGCGGGTTGCTGGTGGGCACTGCCTTCACCCAGCGGCCCGATCTGTTCGGCGCCGCGATCGTCCAGATCCCGCTGTTCGACATGCTACGTTACCACCTGATCGGCCGCGGGGCATCGTGGATCGGCGAATATGGCGATCCGCGCATTCCCGAACAGCGCGCCTGGATCGAGGGATACTCGCCCTACCAGAAGATCGTCGAAGGGGTGGACTACCCCTCGCCCTTCCTCTGGGCCTCTACCGCCGATGACCGCACCCATCCCGCGCATGCGCGCAAGGGTGCCGCCAAATTGAAGGCGCTAGGCCAGCCTTATTACTACTATGAGGAAATGACCGGTGGTCACTCGGGCGGCGTCGACAATGAGCAGCGAGCGCAACTCCAGGCACTGCAGTTCATCTACCTGATGGAAAGGCTGATGGACGACCGCACGAAGGACTGAGCGCAGTCTTTCGCAAAATCGGCAAGGGCGGCCCGCAAGGGTCGCCCTTTTCGTTTGCGGCGAGGAGCATGAACGCTTCATCGCGCGGCTGGCACAGCCCGCATGATGAATCGCGCCCTAAGCACAAGCGATTACCCGGAATTAAGCCTCGAAACCGAATGATTACAGGCAATGGGGGCCTGTCAGGAGATGAACCATGCCCTATGCCCCGAACGAGACCGTAGCCGACGCAATCAAGCGCGCCGCCCTGCCCAAGACACATCGGATCTACTGGTCCGCAGCCCGCAAGGCCGAAGTCGTGCGGGCAGTGCGTAAGCAGGTGATAAGTTTTGCTGAAGCGCGCGAGCGCTATTTGCTCAGCCACAGCGAATTCCGCGAATGGGAAGACCTGGTCGATCGGCGCCATCGCAATGAAGTGCAGCCCAGGCAGCCGCCCGAAGCGGTGCGTCACAAGCTCGAAGAGGCCTGACCCGGGCCTGCCAGAACAGCCGCCCGCTTTCGCCTACCTTGTCCTGGTCGGTGCGTGAAAGTCGGGCGGCTTGGAACTGACCCAGCTGACGAATTTGGCAATGTCGACATGCGCAAGGATTAAGGCGCGATCATCGCCAATCCGCGCCAGCTGGGAATTGGTGAAGTGCGTATGGATCGCCTTGTGGCAGATCGGGTGAACTGGGACCGTCCCCCGACCCTTCTTCGCCTTCGGCACAGGATGATGCCATTGCAGCAGCGTTTCGATCGGGCGGGTGCACAGCCAGCAGGTGAGCGCTTCATCGCCATCCATTGGCGGGTCAGCCCTTGTCTTTCGCCGCGGCCTTTTTCTTCTTCATCGCATCGTGAAAGCGGTCGGCCCAGCCGGGTTTGACGATCTGCTCGCCGCGCACCATGCGCAAATCCCCGTCGCCGACATCGCGGCTGACGGCGCTGCCCGCCGCGACAATCGCGTCTGCGCCGATCTTGACCGGCGCGATCAGGGCGCTGTTCGATCCGATGAAGGCACGTGGGCCGATTTCGGTCTTGTATTTGAAATAGCCGTCGTAATTGCAGGTGATGGTTCCTGCGCCGATATTGGCATGTTCGCCCACGATCGCATCGCCCAGATAGGTCAGGTGGCTGGCCTTGGCTCCCTCGCCCAGCACTGCCTTCTTCATCTCGACGAAATTGCCGACCTTGCTGCCCTTCTCCATCACCGCGCCGGGCCGCAGCCGCGCGAAGGGGCCGACCGAGCAGTCGGCCCCAATAGTCGCGCCGACCAGATGGCTGAAGGCATGGATCGTGGCGCCATCGGCCACGCTGACACCGGGGCCGAACACGACATTGGGTTCAACCGTCACGTCGCGCCCCAGCCGCGTGTCGAAAGCGAAGAATACGGTCTCGGGCGCGACCAGCGTCGCCCCGTCTGCCATCACCTCGGCGCGGCGCGCGGCCTGCCATTGCGCCTCTGCCCGAGCGAGTTCGGCGCGGCTGTTGATGCCCTGCACTTCGGCCTCGTCGGCCTCAACCCAGGCGCTTACCCTGCCGTCACCCAGCGCGGTCATCACGATATCGGGCAGGTAATATTCGCCTGCGGCATTGTCGTTCCCGATGCGGCGCAGCAAGGCAAATAGATCCTGCGCCCGCACCGCCATCATGCCCGAATTGCACAGGTCGATCGCACGTTCGGCAGCAGTCGCATCGTTGAATTCGACCATCTTGGCGATGGTCCGGCCATCCTCGCTGATCACCCTGCCATAGGCGCCGGGGTCGGCCGCACGGAACGCCAGCACCACGCAAGGCGGCGCATCGGCTTCATGCAGCCTGTCAAGCATCCGCCGCATTGTCTCAGGCCGCACGAAAGGCACGTCGCCATAGAGAATCAGCACATCACCGTCGAACCCGGCAAGCGCGGCTTCGGCCTGCTGGACCGCATGGCCGGTGCCCAGCTGCGGCTCCTGCAGGCAGCAATCGGCACGGCCCTGCACTGCCGCCTCAATCTGCTCCGCCTTGTCTCCCACGACCACTACGGTGCGCGCGGGCTCAAGCTCCGCCACCGAAGCAAGCAGATGGTCGAGCAAGGCGCGCCCGGCGATCGGGTGCAGCACCTTGTGCAGGTCGCTCTTCATGCGGGTGCCCTTGCCCGCGGCAAGGACGATAGCGGCGAAATCACTCATGCGCGCTTCATGGCACCAAACGCTTGCGGTTTGAAGAACCATCGGCCACCGCATGGTGCATGGCTGATTTTCCTTTCCGCGGCATAGGCTTCGACCTCGACGGCACTTTGCTCGATACTTTCCGCGATCTGGGCGCCGCGGTGAACCATGCGCTCGAACTGGGCGGGTTCTCTCCCGTCTCGGTCGAAAGTTCGAAAGACCTGATCGGCGGCGGCGCCAAGATCATGCTAGCCCGCGCGGTCGAGACGCAGGGCGGCATGCCCGAAGAGGATTTCCGTGCGCTCTACAAGGCGATGCTGGACTACTATGCCGAGCACAACGCAGTCCACACCCGCCCCTATCCGCATGCCGAAGAGGTGCTGGCTGATCTTGCCGCGCGCGGCGTGCAGATGGCGGTCGTCACCAACAAATTCGAGGCCTTTGCACGCAAGGTGCTCGGCGATCTGCGCCTCGACCGGCATTTCGTCAGCGTGATCGGCGGCGATTCGATGGGCCGCGCCGCGGACGGAAGTTTCCTTGCCAAGCCGGCGCCCGATCCGGTGATCGAAGCGCGCAAGCGTTGCGGCGGCGAGGCATTCGCTTTTGTCGGCGACAGCTCGTATGATGTGCGCGCCGCGCGCGGTGCCGGGGTTCCGGTGGTGGTGGCGGGATACGGTTATTGCGACGCCGCACCGCACGAATTGGGCGGCGACGCGGTGATCGATTCGCTTGGCGAGCTGGTCGCGGCGCTCGAGCGGCTTTGAGGCGCTTGTCGACGGCAAATGCCGTTACGGAATCGCGACCTCACCAAAGTGCGGTTGCAAGGCGGGCGCGAACCTGCCAACCGGACGTCACATTTACGCAAACGTAAGGCCGCTGGGCCGACCTGAAGCAGGAGAGAACCCCCATGAGCATCGACTTCAAGGACAAGGTTGCGATCGTCACCGGCGCCGGCGGCGGTCTCGGCCGTGAATACGCACTCGAACTCGCGCGGCGCGGCGCAAAGGTCGTGGTCAACGACCTCGGCGGATCGCGCGACGGCACCGGCCATTCGGACATGGCTCTGCAGGTGGTCGAGGAAATCGAGAAGATGGGCGGCGAAGCCGTTTCCAACGGTGGTTCGGTCACCGAATACGAGCAGATGGAAAAGATGGTTGCCGACGCCAAGCAGAAGTGGGGCGGCGTGCATGTCCTCATCAACAATGCCGGCGTGCTCCGCGACAAGACCTTCGCCAAGATGACCCCGGAAGATTTCGAATTCGTGCTCAAGGTGCACCTGACCGGTTCGGCCTTCGTCACCAAGGCTTGCTGGGAAACCTTCCGCGAGCAGGCCTATGGCCGCATCCTCATGACCGCTTCGTCGACCGGCCTGTTCGGCAATTTCGGCCAGGCCAATTATGGCGCAGCCAAGCTTGGCCTCGCTGGCCTGACCAAGACGCTGCAGCTCGAAGGCGCGAAGTATAACATCAGGGTCAACACGCTCTCGCCGGTTGCCGGCACGCGCATGACCGAAGACCTGTTCCCCGAAGCGGCTTTCAAGCTGTTCGATCCGGTGAACGTCGTCCCCGCGGCGCTGTTCCTGGTGAGCGAAGATGCGCCGACCAACGCCATCGTCGGCGCTGGCGCAGGCGGTTTCCACAGCGCCTGGACCGTGATGAACGAAGCGGTGTGGCTGAAGGATGAAGACCGCACCGTGGAAGGCTTCGCAGCGAATTGGGACAAGATCTCGTCCTTCACCAACCTCACCGCTCCGCAGAGCGGAAGCGAGCAGAGCGCCAACATCCTGAAGGCAATGCAGAAAGTGCTCGGCCCCGACGCGGCGCCTTCCAGCGCGCGCGGCTAATCACTCACTGTATTGACACAGTAACACACTAAGCGTACCTCTCCCTGCATTAACAGGGAGAGGTTTGCCCATGTATACTGAAGACGACCTGCGCCAGGCGGTGGCTTCGGGTGCGATCAGCGCCCAGGCCGCAGACGCACTGCGCGAGTCGGTGAAGTTGACGCGCGATGCGCCGGCCACCGACGAAGAGCATTTCCGCCTCATCAACAGCTTCAACGACATCTTCGTCACCATCGCGGCGGTGCTGCTGCTGGTGGCGATGGCCGGGATCGGCCAGTCCTTCACTCCGAATCTAGACGGACCGCCGCCCTTCTCCGGCCTGCTGATTGCAGGCGCGGCATGGGGCATGGCCGAATATTTCACCCGCATCCGCCGGATGGCGCTGCCAAGCATCGTGCTGCTGCTCGCCTTTGTTGGCGGCGTATTCGAAATGCTGCTCGGTACGATCTTCATGTCTCTCGGCGGGGACAATTTCGACGGCAATCAGGTGCTCGGCGGGTCGCTCATCGCGAGCTCCGCGCTGATCACGGCAGGCGCAGCATGGATTCACTGGCGGCGATTCATGGTGCCGATCACCGTCGCTGCAGGTGCAGGCGCATTGACGGTCACTGCCATCGCGCTCATCGTAACGATCATCGGCCCGAACAATATCGACCGTCCGGAGCCGATCTTCATCCCCCTGGTCTTCATCGCTGGCCTGTGCGTCTTCGCCTTCGCCATGCGTTGGGACACCAGCGACCGCGAACGCCAGACGCGCCGCAGCGATGTCGCCTTCTGGCTGCACTTGCTCGCTGCGCCGATGATCGCGCATCCGCTGTTCCACTGGCTGGGCGTGACGGGCGGCAACAACATCGGCCTTGGCGCTGCAATGGGCGTGCTCGTGGTCTATGTCGCGCTCGGCATGATCGCGCTGGCAATCGACCGCCGCGCGCTGTTGGTCTCGGCGCTGGCCTATGTGCTCGCCGCCCTGACCTTCCTGTTCGATCGCTTCGGCGCGGTCGAACTCAACGTTGCGCTCACCGCCCTGGTGATCGGATCGGCGCTGCTGACGCTCTCGGCTTTCTGGACCCCGATCCGCCGCGCGATCGTGCAGCCGCTACCCGAAGGGCTCCAGGCGCGTCTGCCGCATGCAGCGACTGCCTGACGAAGGGAATTCGCAAAAAATAAAAGGGGCTCGCACTGGTGTGCGGGCCCCTTTTCATTGCGCTTAGCTGCCGACTGCTTTGACTAGCCGGCGTTCCATCGGCGCCAATACACCCGCCAGTTCATGTCCGCGCTTGAGCACTTGCCCATGCTCGCCGAACAACGTCCACATACCCTGCTTCGAACGTAGCGCCGGACGCTTCTCGATCCAGGCTTGCGGATGCTCGGCGGTGCGGCGGAAGGCCGCGAACACAGCAACGTCGCGGGTGAAATCCATCGCATAGTCGCGCCATTCGCCTGCAGCGACCATGCGCCCGTAGAGATCGAGGATTCGCTGCAGCTCTTCGCGCTCGAAGCCGACCTGGTTGGGAACACGACCCGGAAATGCGACGACGGACCCTGGCAGCCCGGAGCGCATGCCCGAGTTCATCAATCGTCAGTCCCGCTGCGCTTGGCCAGTTCCCGCGGCATCGCGAGGCGCTTCAGCGTCTCGACCTCGGCCTTGAGATCGGCAATCTCGCCCTCGAGCTTTTCGATGCAATCGCGGCTGGGTTCGCACGGATCGTCGCAAGGCGTGCCATAGGGGATGAATTCGCGCATCCATTCTTCGGCGGGAACGAGCGTGGAGCGCGCCTTGAGCCCGATCATGGTCGCACCTTCCGGAACATCATCGGTTACCACCGCATTGGCGCCAACGCGGGCCCGCTCGCCCACTGTAATCGGACCGATGATCTGCGCCCCTGAGCCGATTATCACATTGTCGCAAATGGTCGGGTGGCGCTTTCCTGCTATGCCGTTGGCGGGGTTGGTGCCGCCCAGCGTGACGCATTGGTAGATC
This sequence comes from Altererythrobacter sp. Z27, assembly GCF_052683155.1. Classification (NCBI taxonomy): domain Bacteria; kingdom Pseudomonadati; phylum Pseudomonadota; class Alphaproteobacteria; order Sphingomonadales; family Erythrobacteraceae; genus Altererythrobacter; species Altererythrobacter sp. Z27. Next base: position 1,192,889 of record NZ_JBQYMC010000001.1, read on the forward strand.
GTCACATTATTGCCGATCTCGGCGGTCTCACCGATCACGGTGAAGCCATGATCGATGAAGAAATTGCTGCCGATACTGGCGCCCGGATGGATGTCGATCGCGGTAAGGAATCGCGAGAAATGGTTCACCAGCCGCGCGAGGAAGAACAGCTTGGCTTCGAACAGCCAATGCGCAATCCGGTGGAAGAACAGCGCCCAAACGCCCGGATACAACAGGATTTCCCAGCGCGAGCGCGGAGCGGGATCGCGTGCCCGGACCGAGTCCAGATAGGCTTTTAGCCGGTCGAACATAAGTGTTTTCTCCCACCAAACGCGGGTCAAAGCAAGCGCGCCTGCTCCGGGCCCTGCGTGGCGTCCAATGCGTCTCGCCACAATGACATGGTGGCTGGCACCTTGCGTTCAAGGCTTAGCCGGTCGATCGCGATCACAAGATGCTCGATTTCCGCGAAGCTGCGTTCAGCGCGCGGAACGAGATATTCGAGTGCGCCTTCGCCCAGCATCAGCCCGCGCTGTTCGGCAATTGCCGCTATCAGCCGGGCGACCATATCGTCATCGGGCACACCGATTTCGAGCTGCAGCGAGCCGCCCAAACGCGAACGCAGGTCAGGCAGGGCGATCTCCCAGGGCTGGCGATCCGAGATCAGCAGCAATGGCTCGCCAGTCTCCTGTGCGCGGTTCCAGCGGTGGAACAATTCGGCTTCGTCCCAGCTGTCCGCCCCATCGATCACATGGATGCCTTGCGTCTCCGCCCATTTGCCCAGCAGCGACTTGCCCGAACGGGGCGGCCCGGTGAGCGCTGCGGTCCGAAAGGGCCATGCCTGGGGGTTGGAGAGCGCCTCATAGGCAGCGGAATTGGCATTGCCGATCACAACCCGGCTAGCCTCACCGCTGCCCGGAAGCGCCAATGGAAGCGCGATTTGCGTAGGCATGCGCCTTCCCTCCCCGCGCCTAGCGGCTGATGGCGAGTGCGTTCGAGCCCTGCTGCACCGAGAAGCCTCGTGCACGAAGGCCCGCAGCGAGTTCGTCCAGCGAACCAGCGAAACTCACGCTCATCACCGATGTGCCGCCGAAGGCGAGGCTGGTAGTCGCCGCGCCGCGCACGCCGGGCGTGGCGCGCACAGCGGCAAGCGTCGCGTCGATCGATGCGGCATCGGGGCTCGCAAACTGGACCACATAGGCGGTCACAACACCTGCCGGTTGGGTCGGTTGGGCAACGCCCGGCCCTGCGCCCGGCTGGAGCTCGCCTGCAGCGATCGCCGCTTCGCGCGCTTCGATTGCACGACCGATCTCGATCAATCGCGCGATCGCAGGATCGACGATCATGTCGACTTCCTGGTTGAGCGTGGGATCCGGCCGCAGCTTGCCTTCCGCAAGTGCGTTCTCGAAAATCAGGTCGAAGCGACGCACGGCCTGCCCGAGCATGTCCTGCAGCCCTTCGGGCGTATCCGCAGTCATGGTGAAACCATCCAGATACCGGTTGTCAGGGCCATAACGTGCCGTGAAAGTCCCTGTCACCGGCCCGCCGGGATAGGCATAGTTGAGGTGGGCAACCGGCACGAGCACGTCGGCCGCACCGAACTGGTCGAGGATCACTCGCCACCAAGCGCGGCTGCGGCGCATGGTCTGGCCTTGGTTCAGCAGCAGCGAATCGCCGCCGGCCCCGGCCGGTCGGACATAGTTGATGCGGCTCGTTCCCGGATTGAACTCGGCCCATGCGCGCTGCCACGGGTTGCGCACTTCGTACATGGTGTAGGTGCCGGCGCTCGCCGTGACGGGAAGCAGCAGCATCGGTGCGGATGGCTGCCCGCGCTCGCCGCTTCCGAGGTACTGCCCGGCCCGCGTGCGGTCGAAAATGACGCCCAGTTTCGCCCTGTAGCGGCGCGGACCGATCAACTCGTTCTCGATCACGACTGCGGATACCATCCCTTCGATAGCCGATGCCGGAAGGTCGGGCCCGCCGATCTTTTCCCATGCAATGCGTTGCGCCTCGCGCCAGCCTTGCTCGCGCGCCTGTTCGGCATTGTCTGCTCGAACGTCTACCTCGATCCCGCCGACATCGATGTCGCTGCTCGACGCGACCGGAGGAATCCCACGATCGCCTGCCACTTGCGCCACCAGTGCGGCAATCCCGAACCCCAGCAGCGCAAGCGCGGCAATCCCAGCCAGAACGCGTGCGAGCGGGCGGGCGGGAAGCATTGGCGACAGGCGCGAGGTGAGAAGGCTGGCAGTCATCGGGGAAAAGCTGACGCCTTTTGCCTAAAGGCGAGTGGAATTCCAAGCGCGAAAGGCTAAAGCCGTGCACATTATGGCCAGCAACAACCCGCCGCCCGAAAGCTACACCTACCAGGATGCCGGAGTCTCGATCGACGCGGGCAATGCGCTCGTCAAGGCGATCGGCCCGCTGGTGAAGGCAACCGCCCGCCCCGGCGCAACCAGCGAACTGGGCGGCTTCGGCGGGTTCTTCGATCCCAAGGCGGCCGGATACAAGGATCCGCTGCTGGTCGCCGCAAATGACGGCGTCGGCACCAAGCTCAAGCTCGCGATCGAGCATGACCGGCATGACACCGTGGGGATCGACCTTGTCGCCATGTGCGTCAACGATCTGATCGTGCAAGGCGCCGAGCCGCTGTTCTTCCTCGACTATTTCGCCACCGGCAAACTCGAAAACGGCATTGCCGAACGCGTCATCGCCGGCATCGCCATTGGCTGCAAGCAGGCCGGCTGCGCGCTGATCGGCGGCGAAACCGCCGAAATGCCGGGCATGTATGCGGCAGGCGATTACGACCTGGCCGGCTTCTGCGTCGGCGCGGTCGAGCGCGGCGAGCAATTGACCGGCGAAAAGGTAGTGCCGGGCCATGTGCTGATCGGGCTTGCGTCATCGGGCGTCCATTCGAACGGCTATTCGCTCGTCCGGCGTCTGGCGGAAGACAAGGGCTGGAAGCTCGACCGCCCCGCCCTGTTCGATTCCGACCGGCTGCTGATCGATGCGCTGATCGAGCCGACGCGAATCTATGTCGCCAGCCTGCTGCCGCTGATCCGCGAAGGCCTGATCGACGGGCTTGCGCATATCACTGGCGGCGGCTTGCTCGAGAATATCCCGCGCATCCTGCCCGAAGGCGCGCATGCCATGGTCGATGCCGATAGCTGGGAACAGCCGCGGCTGATGGCCTTCCTGCAGGCGCAAGGCAATATCGAGCCGGGCGAAATGGCGCGCACCTTCAATTGCGGCACCGGCATGGTGCTGGCGGTCGCGCCGGACAGGGTCGAAGCGGTGCTCGAGCGGCTAGCGGCAGCGGGCGAAACCGCCTTCCGCATCGGAAGCATCGAAGGCGGCGCGCGCGGCTGCACCGTTCGCGGCGGTCAGGGCACATGGTCGGCCAAGGACGATTGGGAGGCGACGCATCTTGCCTGAGGCAGGTCGCGCCAAGGCAAAGGTCGCCATTTTCATTTCCGGCGGCGGCACAAATATGGCCGCGCTGCTTTATGCCAGCCGCCTGCCCGGCTGCCCCTATGAGATCGTGCTGGTGGCGAGCAATCGCAAGGATGCGGGCGGGCTCACGCTCGCGCGGGCCGAAGGGATTGCAACTTTCGCACATCCGCACAAGGGAATGGAGCGCGCCGAACACGATGAAATGATGGAGCGCGCCGCCCGGGATGCCGGGGCCGAATATATCGTGCTGGCCGGCTATATGCGTATCCTGTCGGAAGAATTCGTGACCCGCTGGGCCGGGCGGATCATCAACATTCACCCCTCACTACTGCCCAAATACAAGGGACTCGACACCCATGCGCGCGCAATCGCAGCGGGTGACAGCCACGGCGGCACAACCGTGCATCTGGTGACACCGGAACTCGATTCTGGTGCGATCCTGCAGCAGGTCGAAGTCGCGATCCTGCCGGGCGACACGGCAGAAGCGCTGGCCGAACGGGTCAAGCTCGCCGAGCACCAGCTCTACCCGCGCGCGCTGGCAGATTACGTTTCGCGCGGCAATGATCCGGCCTGGCTGATCGAGCAGCTCCGCCAGCGGGTCGCCGCGCTGCCCGAAGTCGAGGAGCGACCGAGCCATGGGGCGCCCGGCTGGCGCACAGGAGGCAAGAGCGGCAAGTATTTCGCCTATTTCAGCGACCAGCACCACGGCGAAAAAGCCATTGCCTTGCTGGTGAAAACCAGCGGCCCCGACGAAATGCACGCTCTGATCGAGAACGATCCGGCGAGCTTCTATCGCCCGGCCTATTACGGGGCGAGCGGCTGGGTCGGCCTGGTGCTCAACCGGCCCGATCTCGACTGGGGACAGGTCGAACACTGGCTCAAACGGAGCTGGCGCAGCGTAGCGCCAATACGGCTGACTTCGTTGATCGACGCAGCGGAGGAATTCTAACGCAATGGGGGCGATGCCGCCCGAACGGCCGCATCCACTGGCGCGCGCGCCGATCGTGGAAAAGGCATGTGCCGGGCTGGAACGCGCCTGGGCCAAGGGCTGGCTACCGCCGCCGTCGATCGACCCGGACGAGCTCTGGCGACGTGCGGCCAAGGGCTATCCTGCCGAGGCGGAGCGCGGCGACCGCAGCGATGAGGATGTCGCGGATTTCCGGTCACGGCTCAGCGCATTGTGCTCGGCGGTCGCAAGCGAAGCCCGACTCAACGCACTCGGCAAAACGATGGCTCACGGCCAGATCGTGCGCGTGATCCGCCAGCGGCTGGGGCTCGGCCAGCTCTGGCTGCAACGGCCGGAATTGCTCGATACGCCGCTTGCTCCCCCGATCGTAATCGTAGGCCCCATGCGCAGCGGCACAACCCGCATCCACCGCCTGCTTGCAGCCGACCCCGCACATTGCGCCACGCGATTCTGCGACAGCTGGTCGCCAGTGCCGCAGCGGATCGACATGCGCCCGCTGTGGGGCGGCATGATGCTCGCAGTGGCGCGCCAGCTCGATCCATGGATCGACGCGCTCCACCCGATGGGGGCGATGCGAGCCGAAGAGGAACTCGGCTGGATCACCAGCGCGCTGGGCCACAGCACTTTCGAAACGCAATGGCGCGTGCCGTCCTTCACTTCGTTCTGCGAGAAGCGCGATGCGACGCCAATCTACCGCGAATTTGCGCGCATCTTGCGCACCGACGCCGCCCATCATGGCAATGCCATGCGTCCGCGCGTCCTGAAGGTCCCGCAATTTTCGGAGGAGCTGCCTGCCCTGCTGGCGCAGTTCCCCTGCGCGCGACTGGTGATCGCGAGCCGCAATGGCGAGGATGTGTTGCGAAGCGCGGTTTCGCTCGTGGCCAACCAGATGACGATCCAGTCCGACCATGTCGATCTCGACTGGATCGAATCCGAATGGCGCCGCAAGCTCGACCTCAGCCACGCGATGGTCGAAGTGGCGTTGGCGGATTTCACGGGGCCGGTCGCGCATGTGCATTTCGATGCGCTCGGCGCGAATTGGGAAGCCGAAATCGCGCGGATCTACGCCGAATTGGGGATCGATCTTGCTCCGGAAGCCCGCACGGCCATGCGCGCCGAAATGTGCGAAAGCGAACACAGCCCGCACCGGTTCCATGCCATGCAGCTGGCGCGCTTCAGATCGGGAAAGGCGGCTTAGCTCGCCTTGCCAATTCCCGGGATGAAGGCCCCCACCCGCTTGCGATAATCGGCATATTGCTGGCCAAATACGGCCAGCAGGTCGCGCTCTTCATAGGAAATGCCGATCATGATGTAGATCGTGAAGCCGACCGCCGCGAGTAGATGGCTGTAACTCATGTCCGGCGCCGCCCAGAAAGCGATGAAAAAGCCCGTGTAGAGCGGATGGCGAACGAACTTGTAGAACAGCGGCGTTCGCATTTTCGGCGGCGCTTCCTGCTTGCCCGTAAGGTTGAGCCAGGCCTGTTGCAGCCCGAACAGCTCGAAGTGATTGAGCAGCCAGGTCGAAATGAACAATATGCCCCAGCCCAGCCAGAACATTGCCCAGATCGCCATCCGTGCAGTCTCGTTCTGCACCGACCAGATTGTGCCTTCGATCGGGTGCCAGAACCGGAAAAGCACGACCAGCACCAGCGCGGTCACAAGGCAATAGATGCTGCGCTCTGCCGCCGCGGGGATCATCTTGGTCCAGGCGGCCTTGAAGCCGGGCCGCGCCATCACCGAATGCTGAATGCCGAACAATGCAATCAGCCCGATATTGATGAGCGCCGCAGTAGCCGGTGCCGCAGACAGCCCCTTGTCGACATGCGTCGGCATGAATTCAAATCCGCCGACCCAGCCGACCAGATAGACGAAGCTGGCAAAGAACGCGGCGTAGCACACCAGCGCCAACGCCATGATGACAAGCCTTCCCATTGTTCCCCTCCCCGGAAGAACGATGCGACCCAAGCGGGAGGATAGCACCCGCTGCCCGTCAGAGCGAATCGCCCGGCCAAGCCCCTGAATCGAAAGGGCCCCGCCGCTCAATGAACGACGGGGCCCCGGAAACTTTCAGGTGAAAGCTATCAGCCGACGATTTCTTCAGGCTTGAAGAAGAAGGCGATCTCGATCGCTGCGTTTTCGTCGCTGTCCGAACCGTGGACAGTGTTTTCGCCGATCGACAGCGCCAGTTCCTTGCGGATCGTGCCTGGAGCGGCGTCGACCGGGTTGGTCGCGCCCATGATGTCGCGGTTGCGAGCGACAGCGTCTTCACCTTCGAGCACCTGCACCACCACCGGCTCGCTCATCATGAAATCGACGAGTTCACCGAAGAAGGGGCGTTCCTTGTGAACCGCATAGAAGCCTTCGGCCTGTTCGCGGGTCATGTGGATGCGCTTCGAAGCGACGACGCGCAGGCCGGCTTCTTCCAGCATCTTGGTGACGGCGCCGGTCAGGTTGCGGCGCGTTGCATCGGGCTTGATGATCGAAAAGGTGCGGGTAACCGCCATGCTTTTGTTCCTTGCGAATTTGGGGGTGTTTTCGAGTTGCGCGCGCCCCTAGCGCCGAGTTGGGGCCACTGCAAGCCCCGCGACGTACAGCTATGGCTAGGCCCCTGCCCGCCAGCGGCCCGCCTCATCCTGCTTGTGTATCTCGCGCGCGACCTCTTCGGCCCCGTCAAGCTCGCGCCAAAGCGCGCGGGCAGCCTCGGTCTCGGCAGCACCGAAGAGTAAAAGCGCACGCTCGAACTGCAGGGCTTCCGGACGCCACTGGCCGTCCGCCAGCAGCACCATGTTCGCTCCATTGGCGGCCTCGACCTTGTCCGACAGCAGGATCGGCTGCCTCTCGGCCTGGCCCGCATCCGCCTCGCCATTGGCAAGGAATTCCTCGGGCCCGCCGCGCCATAATTCGCGCCCGATCACCGCGCGCTGCCCCGGATCACCGCTCACCACCAGCAGCCGCTGGCCCGCCTGCAACACCTTGCGCGCCAGCATCGCCGCGACGCGTTCCACCGGGTCGCGGCTCAGCTGGTAGAAATCGACGCGCGTAGCCATTTTGCGCCCTATCGCATTGCGTCAGGAAACGGCTGGCATGCCATGCCTTAGCCCTTCAGCGTATTGCGAACGAAGCGATCGAGCAGGCGTACGCCATAACCGGTCGCGCCCTTGTCCCAGGTGCGGCCCGGCTTGTCCGACCAGACCATGCCGGCGATGTCGAGATGCGCCCAGGGCGTATCGTTTTCGACGAAGCGCTTGATGAACTGCGCGGCAGTGATCGAACCGCCTTCACGCGGACCGAGGTTCTTCATATCCGAAATCGGGGAATCGATCAGCTTGTCGTAAGCCGGGCTGAGCGGCATCCGCCACAGCTTGTCGCCCACGGCGGCGCCAGCTTCCGCAAGATCGGCAGCGAGATCGTCATCATTGGCGAAGATGCCGCCATATTCATGGCCGAGCGAAATGATCATCGCACCGGTAAGCGTTGCCAGGTCCACGATCAGCGAAGGCGAGAATTCGCGCTGGGTCCAGGTGATCGCATCGCCCAGCACCAGGCGGCCTTCGGCATCGGTGTTGAGCACTTCGACCGTCTGGCCGCTCATCGAGGTGACGATGTCGCCGGGGCGCTGGGCCCGTCCGTCAGGCATGTTCTCGACCAGCCCGACAACGCCGACGATATTGGCCTTAGCCTGGCGCTTGACCAGCGTGAGCATGGCGCCCGCGACCGCGCCAGCGCCGCCCATGTCCCACTTCATATCCCACATGCCCGGCCCGGGCTTGAGCGAAATGCCGCCTGTGTCGAAGGTTACGCCCTTGCCGACGAAAGCGACCGGCGCATCGCCGGGCTTGCCGCCCATCCACTTGATCGCGAGCACGCGCGAGGGTTGCTCGCTGCCCTGACCGACGCCGAGCAGCATGGCCATGCCGAGCTTTTCCATCTCATATTCGTCGAGCACCACCAATTCGGCACCGGTACCTGCGAAGCGCTTCTCGCAGCGTTCGACAAAGCTGATCGGGTAGATCTTGTTGGCTGGTTCAGCGACCAGTTCGCGGGTGAATTCGACGCCTTCCGCCACTGCGGCTGCATCCGCCCAGGCAGCTTCGGTTCCGTCAGGCGCACCGATGACGGTGACGGTAGCGAGCGTCTTCTTCTGCTCATCCTTCAGGCGAGTGCGATAGGCGTCATGCCGCCAGCTGCGCAGGCGCAGGCCCAGCAGCACGGCCGCAGCGGCATCGGCGTCGAGGCCGCTACCGCCGAAATCGACAACCAGCGCGGTTTCACCCGAAGTGAGATATTTGGCGGCCAGCGCCGCACCGGCCTTTTCCAAGCCCTCTGCACGAACATCGCGCTTTGCGTCGGCATCGCCTGCACCTGCCAGCGCGACCCGCACCAGCTTGCCGCCACGCTCGACAAAGCCTTCGAAGAATTGACCGGCCCGGCCCTTGAATCGAGCAGCCGCTGCCCCGTCGACGATCGCGCGTTCGAGGCGCGCGGGCATGCTGTCCTGGTTCACGACATGCGCCATCAAGCTAGCATCGGCGGGCGCGGTTTCGCTGAAATTGATCTGCATTGGTACTCCGAACGGGAAGGGCCTGCACAGGCAAGTCGAGTAATGCGCCGGGTTCCGACGCGTCAGTGAATGGCGATTGCGATTAGGCGCGAGCGGTGCGATAGGCAAGCCATGTCCCCGCCGCAGCAGCAATGCCTGCAAGCTTCCTCTATCCGCTTGCCGTTACAGGGCGCCTTGTGCGCATCGCTGGCCGTGGCGCTTGCGTGGGGCACGCCGCTTGCCGCGCAGGATGTAGTCGAGCCGGTTGCTACCGAACAGGCTGCGCAGCCGGGCCGGATCATCGCCTTCAGGGCCGACAATCTCGACTATGACGATACCGGCGATGTCGTAACCGCAAGCGGCAATGTGCTGATGTCGAGCGAGGACCAGTCGGTCCGCGCCGACGAAGTGCGGTGGGACCGGCGCAGCGGCACCATCTACGCCAATGGCAACGTTCGCCTCGTCGATAATGGCGGGAACCAGCTCTACACCGAATCGGCCGAACTGACCGAGCGCTTCGAAGCCGGTGCTATTGCCGAAGTGCTGGTGGCGCTGAGCGCTGGCGGGCGACTGGCAGCAAAGGGCGGCGAGCGCAGCGAAGGTGGCGACGTGGTTCTGCGCGATGCGGCATACACCGCCTGCCCGGTGATCGACCCGGAAGGATGCGACAAGACGCCGAGCTGGCGGATTACAGCCAGCAAGGTCATCTTCGATCCCGAAACCAACCGGATCAGCTTCAACGGGGCCATGCTCGAACTGTTCGGTGCGCGCATCCTGCCGATGCCCGGGCTCGCCTTTCGCACCGATGGCCGCGCGATTTCGGGCTTCCTGGTACCGGACCTGCGGGTCTCGGAATCGAACGGCGTCGAAGTCAGCGGCAGCTATCATTGGCGGATTGCCGACAACAAGGACCTCACAGTCGGCACGCATCTCTACACCAAGGCGACGCCAATGGTGTCGGGCGAATGGCGGCACCTGACCGACCGTGGAGCCTACCAGATTACCGGCTATGCCACGCACAGCCGGCGCATCACCGACTTTACCGGTGAGCCTACGTCCGAACGCGACCTGCGAGGTTATTTCGCCGCCAACGGCCGATTCCAGTTCACCCCCGAATGGAGCCTGACCAGCTCCATTCGCGTGGCCAGCGACCGGACATTCCTGCGCCGCTACGACATCAGCCGCGACGACCGGCTGCGCTCGACCATCAACCTCGAGCGCATCGACCAGAACTCCTATTTCTCGCTTGCGGGCTGGGCAACGCAGACCCTGCGGCTTGGGCAACCGCAGGGCCAGGTGCCAGTGGCCTTGCCCGTACTCGACTATCGCTACCGCATCGCCGATCCGGTTGTGGGTGGAACGGTAGAGTTGCAGGCCAACAGCCTCAGCCTTGTGCGCAAGGACGGGCAGGACACGCAGCGCGCCTTTGCCTCGGCGCGGTGGGACTTGCGCCGCTTAACCGGGCTGGGCCAGGTCGTGACGCTAACCGCTCTGGGCCGGGGCGACATCTACCATAGCGACGAGAATTTATTGACCGCGACCGAGAGCTATCGCGGCGAAGCAGGCTGGCAGGGCCGTGGCATCGCCGTGGGTGCGATCGACGTCGAATGGCCGTTCGTGGGCGAGGCGTTCGGCGGCACGCAAGTGCTCAAGCCGCGCCTCCAGCTAGTCGCAAGCCCGTCGATCCGGAACCTTGAGATCCCCAATGAGGACGCGCGCGCGATCGATCTTGAGGATTCCAACCTCTTCTCGCTCAATCGCTTCCCGGGGTATGACCGGGTCGAAGACGGGGTGCGGCTGACCTATGGCTTCGATTGGGAAGTGCAGCGGCCCGGATGGCGTGTCAAAACTACCATAGGCCAGTCCTACCGCTTCGACACGCAACGCCAGATCCTGCCCGACGGCACCGGCCTGTCCGAACGCGTGTCGGACTTCGTGGGGCGCACCGAAGTGCGCTATCGCGACCGCGTGAAGCTGACGCACCGGTTCCGGGTCGACAAGGACAGCCTCGCTGTGCGTCGCAATGAGTTCGACGCCACTATTGGCAGCGAACGCACCTATGTCGAAGTGGGCTATTTGCGGCTCAACCGCGACATCGCCGGTATCGAGGATTTGCAGGATCGCGAGGAGCTGCGCGCAGCTGCGCGGATTGCCTTTGCCCGCTATTGGTCGGTGTTCGGCGCAGGCGTCTTCAACCTGACGGACAAGCGGGAAGACCCCACCTTCACTTCGGACGGTTTCCAGCCGATCCGGACCCGATTGGGCATCGCCTATCGCGACGAATGCCTCGAATTCGGGCTCACCTGGCGGCGCGACTATGTCAACGCGGGCGACGCGGCGCGAGGCGACACCTTCCAGCTGACCTTTGCTCTCAGAAATCTTGGCCTGCGCTGACAATTGTCCGCTTCGCCCGGTGTGGGGGATTGCCGCGCAATCGGGCGTTGGCAGGCAAGCACGAAACCGTTATCTGGGCGGCGGCTAACCGCCATGGGAGCAAATCAGCTGGCGTTAAGACGGCAATTGCCAATGGCGGAAATGAAACTGGCGCGAACATGCGTCGCAATTGGAATTAACGCGTGACTCGCAACAGCTTGACCAAAGGCATTCTTTCGCTCGCTGCCCTCGGGCTTGCCGCAGTACCGGCCAGCCTTACGGCTCAAGCCGGGCCAACGGCGGATGACCCGCTGGGCATCCCCGCCGATATCTCGCTGATGCGCGAAGCCAATCCCAACGTCCGCACTGCCACTGCGATCGTCAACGGCCAGGTCATTACGGGCACCGATGTCGACCAAAGGCTTGCACTGGTGGTTTCCGCTTCGCGCAACCAGCTGAGCGAGGAAGAACTCCAGCGGCTGCGGATGCAGGTGCTGCGCAATCTGATCGACGAGACGCTCCAGATCCAGGCGGCGACGGCGCAGGAAATCACTGTGACGCGGGCCGAAGTGGACCAGCGCTACAATTCGCTCGCCGCCCAGAATTTCGGGCAAGACCCGGCCGCAATGGACCAATATTTGCTTTCGGTCGGCTCCTCGCCCGCTTCGCTCAAGCGCCAGATCGAGGGCGAGCTGGCGTGGCAGAACCTGCTTCAGCGCAATATCTCGCCCTTCGTGCGGGTTTCGCAGGAAGAGGTCAACGAACTGCTCAAGCGCCTCGAATCGTCGCGCGGCACCGACGAATACCGGCTCGGCGAGATTTTCCTTTCGGCGACGCCTGAAAACCGCAATTCGGTGATTCAGGGTGCGCAGCAGATCGTCGAGCAATTGCGCCAGGGCGCCAGCTTTGTCGCCTATGCCCGGCAATTCTCCGAAGCTTCGACGGCAGCGGTTGGCGGCGACCTCGGTTTCGTGCGCCTCGCGCAGCTGCCGGCGGAACTGGCCACGGTCGCGGCCGAAATGCAGCCCGGCCAGCTCGTCGGGCCGATCGAAATTCCCGGCGGCTTTTCGATCCTGTACCTGATCGACAAGCGCCAGGTGCTGATGGCCGATCCGCGCGATGCAGTGCTGAGCCTGAAGCAGATTTCGATCAGCTTCGAGCCCGGCGTGACGCAGGAAGTGGCCGAAGCGCAGGTAGAACGCTTCGCCACTGGCGTGGAAGCCATGCGCGGATGCGGCGATGCCGATGCTTCGGCCGCAGCGCTGGGAGCCATCGTGGTCAGCAATGACCAGATCCGTGCCCGTTCGCTGCCCGAGCAGCTGCAGAACATCGTGCTCAACCTCCAGATCGGCCAGACCACCCCGCCCTTCGGTTCGATCGAAGAGGGCGTGCGCGTGCTGATGCTGTGCGGTCGTGACGATCCCGAAGTGGCCGGTGGCCCGAGCTTCGACCAGCTGATGGACCAGCTGGAGGAGGAACGGATCAACAAGCGCGCCCAGCGCTACCTGCGCGACCTGCGCAACGACGCCTATATCGAGTACAATTGAGCGCGCAGCAGCCACTTCCGATTGCCATTTCGCTGGGCGATCCGGCAGGCATCGGGCCGGAACTGAGCGCAGAGGCGTGGGTGCGGCGCAGCGAGGCTGGACTGGAGCCGTTCTTCGTGCTCGGCGGCGCGAAGGTGCTGGCGGCTGCCAGCGCCCGTCGCGGACTCGATTGCCCGATCATCGCCATCTCGCATCCGGCTGAAACGCATGTCGCCTTCGCGCATGGGGTGCCGGTATTGGGCGCAGCCGACGCTGGCTATACGCCGGGACAGCCCGATGAAGCCGGTGCGAGGCTGGCGCTCGCTTCGCTCACCGAGGCCACGCAGCTCGCGCGCGACGGAGAAGCTGCTGCGCTGGTCACCGCTCCGATCGCCAAGGCCGAGCTGGCGAAGGTGGGGTTCGATTTTCCCGGACAGACCGAGTTCCTCGCCGACGCCTGCGGCGCAGCTGCCGAAGATGCCGTCATGATGCTCGCGGGGCCGAGCCTGCGCACGGTGCCATTGACCGTGCATTGCGCACTGGCGGAAGTGCCAGGCCTGTTGAGCCGGGAACTCATCTGCCACAAGGCCCGCATCGTCGCCGCTGCTCTGGCGCGCGATTTCGGGATAGACCGCCCTCGCCTCGCCCTCACAGGGCTCAATCCCCATGCAGGGGAAGGCGGCAAGTTCGGCGACGAGGAAGCCCGCATCATCGCGCCCGCTGTAGCGGCGCTGTGCGACGAAGCGATCGACGCCACCGGCCCCCATTCCGCCGATGCACTGTTTACGCCGCGCAGCCGCGCGACTTTCGACGCGGCGCTGTGCATGTACCACGATCAGGCGCTGATTCCGATCAAGGCGCTCGACTTCGATGAAGGGGTGAACGTCGCGCTTGGCCTGCCGATCATCCGCACTTCGCCCGATCATGGCACTGCATTCGACATCGCGGGCAAGGGCATTGCCGATCCCGGCGCGATGATCGCTGCGATCCGCTTGGCGGGCGAAATCGCGGCGCGGCGCGCCCAAAGCCAGCTAGCGCATGGCTGACCTGCCACCATTGCGGGAAGTGATAGCAAAGCACGGCCTCAGTGCATCGAAGGCGCTTGGGCAAAACTTCCTGTTCGACGCGCAATTGCTTGACCGCATCGCGGCCATCCCGGGCGATTTGCAGGACAAGGCCGTGCTTGAAGTGGGGCCCGGACCGGGCGGACTGACCCGCGCCCTGCTCAAGGCGGGAGCGCGCGTAACCGCGATCGAAATGGACAAACGCTGCCTGCCCGCGCTCGCCGAATTGGGCGAAGCCTATCCGGGGAACTTGCGCGTGATCGAAAGCGACGCGCTCAAGCTCGACCACAATGAATTGATGGGCGAGCCATACGCTGTGGTCGCCAATTTGCCCTATAACGTCGGGACCGCGCTCTTTACGCGTTGGCTCTCAGGCGAAAGCTGGCCGCCGCAATGGACTTCGCTCACGCTGATGTTCCAGCTCGAAGTGGCGCAGCGGATCGTCGCCGAAGCAGGTAGCGGCGCCTATGGGAGGCTGGCGGTCCTCGCGCAGTGGCGCAGCGCCGCAAAGCTGGCGATGAAGGTTCACCGCAGCGCATTTACTCCTCCGCCCAAGGTGATGAGCGCGATCGTCCATGTCGAACCGGGCGACATGCCCGATGGCGTGTCTGCACGCATACTTGAAAGAGTTACCGAGGCTGCATTCGGCCAACGCCGCAAGATGCTGCGCCAGAGCCTCAAGGGCGTGCCTGGTGCGCTCGAAGTGCTGGCATCGCTTGGTATCGACTCGCAGCGCCGGGCCGAAACACTTTCAGTCGACGAGTTCGTCGCCGTGGCTCGCGCGCTCAGCTGAGCGCCCGATTGCAGGCCCGATCTTAGTGCCGCGGCGAAACTATTCCGCAGCAAAGCGGCGGGCATAGATGGTAAATTTCGATTAAACATGAATGCCAACCGTTCGGCATCGCTTGGCTGCCATAGCACAGTTTCAATCGGAACCGGGGGCAGCAGGGAATGAGCCTGTACGACGCACGCAAGAGAGCCGCACAATTGGAGCGCCGCCGCAGCGCGCGCTTCGCGGTCGACCTCGAAGCGTTGTTCCGTTCGATCGCGCACGAGCGCATGGGCCGGCTGGCCAATATCTCCGAACAGGGCGCCAAGTTGATGATGGACCCGCCACCGCGCGAAGGCATCTCCGGCTGGCTCGCTTTCGCCGGGCAGGAAATCTTTTGCCGCGTGATCTGGGCCAGCAATGATTCCTGCGGCATCGAATTCGATCGCCCGCTGGCCCAACCGGTGCTTGTCGCCATCGCAGGCGAACAGGTGAATCAGGCCGGCCCGGTCGCCAATGCGGGCAATATCCAGATGGGCCGCAAACGCGGCACGCTCGTCTCCAGCGGCGGCTAGGGGCTCAGCCCAGCAGCCGCACCGCGAACACGATTGCTATCAGCACCGCCAAGCGCAAGGCAACATCCCGCCATACGTGATAGCCTGAAAGTTCCGCTGCCAACTTAGGCGGATAGGGCATCGGTTTGAGAGGGTTCACGTTGGCGCCTCCGGAATTGCCTTTCGGCAACCAGCCAACAAGCCAGAACAGGGGTGAGCCAATCAATCGCGTGATTTGCCCGCATGCTTCGCGTTCGTCGCCCGTAAGCCGCGCGATCCGCAGCATGGCCCAATGTGAGCGCAAATGCCTCAAAAGCCAGCGTTGCCCAAGGATATGTGCCTGTTCCAATTCAGCAAAGGCCAGCAGATAATCGCCCCCATCTTCAGCTTGCCGAGCTCGATCCATCGCATGTTCGAACAGCGCCTTCAAGCGTTTACGGTCCACATGATCCTCCGATCCACCATGACTGTGGCCCTTGTTAGCGCGCTTATTGCCGATCAGTCTTGAACGAATCGATTGCCGGTTCAGGCCATGATTCGGGACAGTACTGCCGGGGTAATACCAAGCATGGACCGTGTGGTGCGGGTAAAATGCGATTGGTCCGAAAAGCCACCTACGGCTGCAGCATCGGAAATCGAGCAACCTTCCACCATGGCCATGCATGCGCGCCGGATCGCAGCCCAGCGGCGCCAGCTCGTCAGCGGCATGCCAAGTTGGCGCGCAGCGATCGCGCGAAGGCGTACAGGCGACAATCCAACCGCTCGGGCGATCTCAGGTAATTTCTCTTCGAGAGCTGTCGGCTCCTGCAGGCGCCTGAGTGCTGCCTGCAAGCGCTCATCGACAATGCCGAAAGGCCCAGAATTCAGTAAGCTTTCCAGTCGCTCTTGGGCGTCTTCAACAACTTGGACAGGTCCGGTCGGAAGATTTTCCAGCAATGCCGCGCCAAGGTCACTGGTTGGTTCAATCAGATAAACTCGACCACCCCTGAGCGAGAGCAAACGGTGCCTGACGTGAGGCCAAACAACGATGGCGCTTCCGCGGACCTCATTGCCATCTGCCGTTTCAATTCTGGAGTCCGAACCAATAACAACTTGGGCCGCGATGTGGCTGTGGGGGTGGTTGTCACCAACACTTCCTTCAAACAGAACGAACCTGTCTTCGAAGGTAACATGACCGTGCCAATTATCGTCATGAGCCATGGCCCTGGTCGACTTCAGCTACCCTTCTTCACCAGGCGCCAGTGGTGCAGCAGCGGCTCGGTGTAACCCGAGGGTTGCTCGACGCCCTTGAACACAAGGTCACAGGCGGCGCGGAAGGCCGGGCCATCCTCATTGCCGATCAGCGGCTCGTAGAGCGGATCGCCTGCGTTCTGCGCATCGACCTTGGCGGCCATGCGCCGCAGGCTGTCCATCACTTGCTCCTTGGTCACAACACCGTGCAGCAGCCAATTGGCCATATGCTGGCTGGAAATGCGCAAAGTCGCGCGGTCTTCCATCAGGCCGACGTCGTTAATGTCGGGCACTTTGGAGCAGCCCACACCCTGGTCGATCCAGCGCACGACATAGCCGAGCAGGCCCTGAGCATTGTTGTCGAGCTCTTCGCGCAGCTCGTCCTCAGACCAGTTCACGCCTTCGGCCAGTGGAATGCTCAGCAGGTCATCGAGCGGCGGGATCTCGCCCAGCCCCTTCTGCACCTCGAACACGTCGCACTGGTGGTAATGCAGCGCGTGAAGCGTCGCGGCGGTGGGTGAAGGCACCCAAGCGGTGTTCGCCCCGGCTTTCAGGTGCCCGATCTTCTCGACCATCATTTGCTTCATCAGGTCGGGCGCGGCCCACATTCCCTTGCCAATCTGCGCGCGGCCCGACAGGCCGTGCTTCAGCCCGATTGCGACATTGCGCTTCTCATAGGCGGTGAGCCATTTGCTGGTCTTCATCGCGCCCTTGCGGATCATCGGCCCGGCTTGCATCGAAGTGTGGATCTCGTCGCCCGTGCGGTCGAGGAAGCCGGTGTTGATGAACACCACGCGATCCTTCACTGCCCGGATACAGGCGGCGAGGTTCGCGCTGGTGCGGCGCTCCTCATCCATCACGCCCACCTTGATCGTGTGGCGAGGAAGGCCAAGCAAATCCTCCACCGCATCGAACAGATCGTTGGTGAAGCCGCATTCTTCCGGCCCATGCATCTTGGGCTTCACGATATAGATGCTGCCGCAGCGGCTGTTGCCGTATGTCGCGTGGCCTTCGACATCGAGCGCGCCGATCGCGCTGGTGAAGACCGCATCCATGATGCCTTCGGGCACTTCGCCGCCATCGGCGAGCCTGATTGCCGGGTTGGTCATCAAATGCCCGACGTTGCGCACGAACAGCAGGCTGCGGCCCGGAAGGCTGTGCGCATTGCCGTCGCGGTCGGTGTAGGGCTTGTCGCTCACGAGCGCGCGAGTGAGCGTACGCCCGCCCTTCTCAAAGCTTTCCTGCAAATCGCCGCGGATCACGCCCAGCCAATTGGAATAGGCGAGCTGCTTGTCTTCCGCATCGACCGCCGCGACCGAATCCTCGCAATCGCAAATGGTGGTCAGCGCGGCTTCGCAGACGATGTCGGCGATCCCGGCCTTGTCGGTCTTGCCGACCGGATCCTCGCGATCGAACACCACTTCGATGTGCAAGCCATTGTTCTTGAACAGCAGGCCCTTCTCGGTCTTGCCGACATATTGGCTTTCGTGCTGCAGTTTACCGTCATGCTCATCCGCAAGATCGGCCCAGCTCTGGCCCACCAGCGGCAGCGCCTGGTCGAGGAATTCGCGACCTCGCGCGATCACCGCAGCCCCGCGTTCTTCGTCATAGCCGCCCGGTCGTGCCGGGGGCGCATCGAGCGCATCGGTGCCGTAGAACGCATCGTAAAGGCTGCCCCAGCGCGCATTGGCCGCATTGAGCAGGAAGCGTGCGTTGAGCACGGGCACCACCAGCTGCGGGCCGGCCATGGTCGCGATCTCTGGATCGACATTCTGCGTGCCGATGGTGAACTCGCCCGGTTCGGGAACGAGATAGCCGATCTCGCGCAGGAAGGCCTGGTATTCGCCCTGGTCGAGCGGCTTGCCGCGCCGTGCTACATGCCAGGCATCGATCTTCGCCTGCAGCTCGTCCCGTTTGGCCAGAAGGCCGCGATTGCGCGGCGCAAACTCTGCCAGCAAGGCCGAAAAGCCCGACCAAAAGGCATCCACATCGCGGCCGAGCGGGGCCAGAACCTCCGCTTCAAGGAAGTTCGCCAGTGCAGGATCGATCCCGATCCCGGCGCGGGTGACATATTCGCTCACAAATTCCTCGCACAGTTGGGCCAGCCGGCTTGCGGCAGGCGGATTATCGGACTGTATCCCGGGGAGGAATGGCGCGGGCTATGGCCAATGCATAGGCCAATTGCAACCGGGCAATGGATGAGTTCATCGCACGGCTTGGCCTGACGTTACGGCACGGCTAGAGCGGTTACACATGCAACAAACGCCTGCCTCGCACACCGCCCTTACCGAACGGATCGATGCCCCCGCCATGCTCGAACAGGTGCAGGCGTGGAGCGCGATCAATACCGGCACCGCGAATCTGGACGGGCTGGCGAAGCAGGTGGATGCCTTGGTCAATGCATTCTCTGCGCTGCCCGGCGAGATCGAGCTGGTCGAGCCCGCCCCGGTTACCGCCATCGACGCGAACGGGCATGAATTCGCCAAGCCGCATGGCAGGCACATGGTTCTGCGCGTTCGCCCGCAAGCGAATCGCCGCATCCTGCTGACCGGCCACATGGACACGGTCTTCCCAGCCGATCACGCATTCCAGGGCCTGAAATGGCTCGACGGCGAGACCCTCAACGGCCCGGGCGTGGCCGACATGAAGGGCGGGATCGCGGTGATGCTGCAGGCGCTGAAGGCAGCCGAGGCCGCCGGGACGATCGGTGCGCTTGGCTATGACGTGATGATCAATTCGGACGAGGAGACCGGCTCGCTCGCTTCGTCCGGGCTCATCGCCGAACTGGCGCAGGGAAAGCTCGCGGCGCTCACCTATGAACCCGCCGCCCTGCCCGATGGCACGCTGGCGCATGAGCGCGGCGGCACAGGAAACTACTCGATCACCTTCACCGGCAAGAGCGCACATGCCGGGCGCGATCCGCATGAAGGCCGCAACGCCGTGGTCGCCGCGGCAGACCTGATCCTGCGCCTCAAAGGGATGGAGCGCGACGATCTCACCATCAATCCCGCCAAGCTCGAAGGCGGCGCGGCAAACAATGTCGTGCCCGACTATGCCGTGCTGCGTTTCAATATCCGGCCCAAATCGACCGAAGCGATGGAGGGCTTCGAGCGCGATCTCGCGCAAGTCCTCGCCGCGGTCGAACTCGAACACGAAGTCGGGATCCATCGCCACGGCGGAGTCACCCGCCCACCCAAGCCGGTCGATGAGCGGGCGCAGCGCCTGTTCGACCTCGTCAAGGCCTGCGGCGCCGAACTGGGCCAGGCAATCCGCTGGCAAAGCTCTGGCGGGGTGTGCGATGGAAACAATATTGCCGCCTGCGGCGTGCCTGTGGTCGACACAATGGGCGTGCGCGGCGGAGCAATCCATTCGCCCGAAGAATTCCTGATCGTGCCCAGCCTGGCCGAACGTGCTGCGCTGTCCGCGCTTGTCATCACCCGCATTGCCAACGGAGAACTCCATTGACCTTCCGCCTGCGCGCCGCCCGCGCCGACGACCTCGAACCGCTTTACGAGATGGCCAAGCTTACCGGCGGCGGCTTCACCAATCTGCCGCCTGACCGAAATGCGCTCGGCGCCAAGCTGGAACGCGCCGGAACCGCCTTTGCCAATGAAGCCGATGCGCTGGCCGACGAGCAATTCGTGCTGGTGCTGGAGAATTCCGAAACGGGCGCGATCCGCGGCACTTGCCAGTTGATGACCCAGGTGGGGCAGCGTTGGCCGTTCTATTCCTATCGGCTCAACACGCTGACCCAGTATTCGCAGGAGCTCGACCGCACCGTTCGCGCCGAACTGCTGAGCCTCGTCACCGACCTCGAAGGTTCGAGCGAGGTCGGCGGGCTGTTCCTCCACCCCAATGAGCGCGCAGGCGGGCTGGGCCTGCTGCTGGCGCGCAGCCGCTATCTCTTCATCAGGATGCATCGTGCGCGCTTTGCCGACCGCGTGCTGGCGGAACTTCGCGGGATCATCGACGAACGCGGCGGCTCGCCCTTCTGGGACGGGGTCGCAGGCCGGTTCTTCGGGATGAACTTCCAGGAGGCCGATTATTTCAACGCGATCAACGGCAACCAGTTCATCGCCGATTTGATGCCCAAGCATCCGGTCTATGTCGCGATGCTGGATGACGAAGCGCGCAGCGTGATCGGGGTGCCCCACCCCACCGGTCGCGCGGCAATGCGCATGCTAGAGAACGAAGGCTTCCGCTTCGAAGGCTATGTCGACATTTTCGACGGTGGGCCGACCATGACCGCGCGCACCGACGAAGTGAAAAGCGTGGCCGAGGCAGAATCGCGCACGGTCGCCTCGGTCGATTGCGACAAGGGCGAACGCGCGATCATCGCAACAGGCAAGCTTGCGACATTCCGGGCCTGCTTCGGCGCGCGCGCGCTTGGCGAGGACGGGTCGATCGCAATCGATTCGGTGACCGCGGACGTGCTTGGTGTTGGTGTGGGTGACACGGTGTGGAGCGTTACGAGGTGACTCTGCGCGAAATCAATTTCGACGGAATCGTCGGGCCCAGCCATAATTACGCGGGCCTGAGCCTGGGGAACATCGCCAGCGCGAAGCATCAGGGCAATGTCTCATACCCGCGCGCGGCCGCGCTGCAGGGCGTGGCCAAGATGCGCGGAAACCTCGCCCGGCTGGGCGTGCAGGGCTTCCTCCTGCCTTTACCTCGGCCCAATAATGGCTTGCTGCGCGCGCTGGCAGTCGACGAGACTGCCGAGAGGGGCTTGCTCGCCGCAGCATGGTCGGCCAGCAGCATGTGGACCGCCAATGCCGCCACGGTCAGCCCCGCGCCCGACACGGCAGACGGCAAATGCCACCTGACGCCGGCCAACCTCGTCACCATGATCCACCGTGCGCAGGAATGGCCCGACACCAAGCGCCAACTCGAAATCGCCTTCGGCAATCGCGAGCATTTCACCCTGCACGATGCGGTGCCGCCGAGCTTCGGTGACGAAGGCGCGGCCAACCACATGCGACTATGCGCCAGCCATGGTGAACCGGGCGTGGAAGTCTTCGTCTATGGGAGATCCGGTGGCAAATTTCCCGCACGCCAGCATGTCGAGGCCTGCCGGGCGGTGGCCCGCCTGCACGGGCTTGATCCCGAACGCGCAGTATTCATCGAACAGAACCCCGCCGCAATCGAAGCCGGCGCCTTTCACAATGATGTGGTCGCGGTCGCCAATGAGGGCGTGATCTTCGCGCATGAGCTTGCCTTTGCCGACCGGCAGGCCGCCTACGACGCGATGCGCAAGGCCTTCCCGCCGCTTCAGGTGGTCGAGGTTCCCGACAGTGCAGTCAGCCTCGCCGAAGCGATCAAGACCTACCTCTTCAACGCACAGCTCGTAACGCTTCCCGAAGGGGGAATGGCGCTGATCGTGCCCGAAGAATGCCGCGAATCGCCAAGCGTGTGGCGCTGGTGCGAGCAAATGACCGCTTCGAACGGCCCGATCCGCCAGGTAATCCCGGTCGACGTGCGCCAGTCGATGGCCAATGGCGGCGGCCCTGCCTGCCTGCGCCTGCGCGTTGTGGCGGACCCGGCGGCGGTCGATCCGCGCTTCCTTCTCGATGAAGCTAAGGCGGATGTGCTCGAGTCGGTCATCGCGGCGAACTGGCCCGAACAGATCGATCCCGCCGACCTGGGCAAGGAAGTTTTGAAAAACAGTGTCACATCGGCACGTTATGCCCTGCTGGAAGCGCTGGACCTCACCGAACTAGGTTAACGCGCTGGACACCATGCGCGCCATCAATAGGATAACCTCCTGTTAACCAGCCGTGCCTTGTCGCGGCGGATTGGAAAGAGGCTCCTGATGCTGCGCAAGATCGGTCGGCTGTTCGTGATCAAGACGCGCTGGGAAGCGTATCTGATCATCTACGCGCTGGCCCTGGGGGCGATGACCCGCGGCGCGCATTACACGCTCCAATATCCCGGTTTCGGTGGCTATCTGCTCTGGGCTGCGACCGCTGGTGCGGTGTTCCTGGGCGGAGCGAAGATCCTCGACGCGATCCGCTACGAGCAGGAAAAGCGCGAACGCGAAGAGACAAACGAAGCTAGCTAGCTTCGGGCCGCGGCCCGATCAGGCAAAAGCCGTGTCCGAAGGGATCGCTGCAGAAGGCAACATCGGGCAATGCCCCTCCTCCCGCCTTCTGTTCCGCACGCCCACCCGCGCGAACAATTGCAGCGAGCGTCTCTTCAAACTCCTCGACATGGAAATCGGCATGAACCGGCGTCCAGTGCCGTGCATAGTCGCGGATATCGTCTGACCCGGGCGCCGGCCTCGTCCCGGCATCCTTCTGCATCACCCCGATCCGCGCCTTTCCGTTCGTCATGATGACGAAATTCGGCAGCGGCCGCACCCGCTCCTCGAAACCGAGCGCATCGCGATAGAACGCGATCCCCCGATCCAGGTCGGGAACATCGATCGTGACGACAATGTGCATGAGAAACTTCTCCGGCTGAGAAGGTGGGGGATTCTGTTGCTAGGCTCCCCCGGGCCCCCGGTATCCGTTCTGTTGCCCGGTCGGTCCAACCGCGCTTTAGCTTTGTAAATTCAGGCCGTTAGGCCGTCACATTACGCAGCAATAGCGAGTGCTTCGTTATCGTTGGCACTTGTGTGTTTTGAACAGTTTTACGGGGTACTCAGCCCGGGTGAAAACAACGTTTTTCAACACACGTCGATCCTGGTTCGGCCCCGTCATAACCCCCGGATTTCGCCGGGTTTTGTGGTGGAGCCGCCGGGTACTGCCCCCGGGTCCGTTGTGCCTATTGCACGCCGCAGTTTATCACCATAGCCGGCCGAAACCGGCAGGCCCTATATAGGCATTGCAGCATTAATGGGAAGTGGATGGGAGTTTAGGTGCCCGTGTGCGTTTCCTCGCTCATGCGACCTGAAGGTCGCATCGCTGCGGGCGGGCGGTCGCCCTTGCGGCCCTTCGGGCCGAATTGTGCCAGTCGGCAACCGCCCTGCGGAACCTACTTCTTCAGCGCATCGCGGATTTCGGTCAGCAATTCGATCTCGGTCGGGCCGGAGGGTGCGGGCGGCGCCTCTTCCTGCTTCTTCATCAGCTTGTTTGCCTGCCGCACCAGCAGGAAGATCACGAAGGCAAGGATCAGGAAATTGATCAGCGCAGTAAGAAAAGCGCCGTATCCGATCATGGCCGCTCCCGCTTCCTTGAGCGCGGCATAATCGGTCAACGAACCTTCATAGCCCGCAGGCGCGCTGAGCAGGATGAACTTGCTGGTGAAATCGACGCCGCCAAAGATCGCACCGACGAGCGGCATGATGATGTCGCCTGTCAGCGAAGTGACGATCGTGCCGAATGCACCGCCGATGATCACGGCAACCGCCAGGTCGAGCACATTGCCTTTGGCGATGAAGGCCTTGAATTCCGAAAGCATGTTATCCTCCTCATTTAGCCGGGGAAGGCGCGCAGTCTTGCACTGCCCCCCGCGCTTGCCAAGCCTCGGATCTGCTTGAATATCCACAGGGGTGTCCTATAATCCCAACACAGATGCCCGCTCCCCCTGCGCCGGGCCATGTCCGAAAGGAATTCCGATGAATTTCGTCGTTGCACTCCGCCGTTTCGCGCTTGCCGCCGGCCTTGCGCTCAGCCTGTCCGCTTGCGGGATCAATTCTGTCCCTACCGCTGAAGAGAACGCCAAGGCCAAGTGGGCCGATGTAGAGGCGCAGTTCCAGCGCCGGGCGAACCTCATCCCCAATCTCGCGGAAGTGGTCCGCGGCGCCGGTGAAAACGAGCGCTCGATCCTGACCGAAGTGACCGAGGCGCGCGCCCGCGCCACCAGCGTCAACATCGATGCGAACGATCTGGGCGATGCCGAGAAGATGGCCGAATTCCAGGCCGCACAGGCGCAGCTGGGCGCAGGGATCGGCCGCCTGCTGGCAAGCTTCGAGGCCTATCCGCAGATCCAGTCGAACCAGAACTATCTTGCGCTTCAAAGCCAGCTCGAAGGGACGGAAAACCGCATTGCCGTGTCGATCCGCGACTATAACGAGGCGGTTCGCCAGTATAACACCACCATCCGCACCTTCCCCGACATCATCGGCGCGAAGGTGATCCATGGGGCCGAGCCGATGGTGCCTTATGAAGCCGTCACCGAAGGCGCCGAAGTCGCTCCCGAACTCGACATGACATCGGGCAACTGAGCCAGCCGGTGCGCGCGCTTGCGCTGATCCTGGCTGCATTCGCGGCGCTGATTTCCGCACCCGTTGCGGCGCAGGAATTCCCTGCGCTGACCGGGCGCGTGGTCGATGCCGCGAACATCATTCCCGATGCGACCGAGGCCGAACTCAACCGGAAGCTCGAAGAACTCGAAGCGCAAACGCAGCGGCAGTTGGTCATCGCGACCATCCCCGACCTGCAGGGCTATGATATCGCCGATTATGGCTACCAGCTCGGCCGGACGTGGGGGATCGGCGATGCCGAGCGCAATGACGGTGCGCTGCTGATTGTCGCGCCCAGCGAGCGCAAGGTGCGGATCGAGGTCGGCTATGGGCTTGAGGGCTATCTTACCGATGCGCTTTCATCGCTCATCATCAACAACGCGATCCTGCCGCGCGCGCGCGAAGGGGACCTGACCGGCGGGATCGTGGCGGGCACCGATGCGATTATCCAGCAGTTGCAATTGCCGGAAGAAGAAGCGCGCGCCATCGCCGCCGAGGCTGGTGCCAAGCGAGAAAGCGACAGCGGATTCCCGGTTGGCGCGATCTTGTGGATCGCCTTCATCCTGTTCTTCTTCGTGCTGCCGATGCTGCGCGGGCGCCGTAGGCGCAGGCGCTATCGCGGCAAAGGCCGCGACTTCGGCGACACCGTGGGCGACATCATCCTGTGGGAAGTCGGCTCTGCCATCCTGCGCGGCGCTCTATCGGGCGGCGACGACTGGGGTGGCGGCGGAGGCGGCGGCTTCGGTGGAGGCGGTTTTTCGGGCGGCGGCGGCAGTTTCGGGGGCGGTGGCGCCTCCGGGGGGTGGTAAATGGGACGCTATCTGACAAGCGAACAGCACCGGATCGTTTCCGATGCCGTGGCACAAGCCGAACTGCACACCAGCGGCGAGATCGTGACCGTGCTTGCCGATCGCAGCGACGGTTACTCCGATGTCGCGCTGTGGTGGGCGATCGCCGCTGCATTCACCGCGATGACCGTCATCGCTTTGTTCCCGCAATTCTACATGTCGAAACTGGAACTGCTTGGCGGCGGTTGGAACCACCAATGGACGACCGGCGAACTCTTCGGCCTGCTCACCGCAGTCGGCCTGCTCAAGTTCTTCGCCGTGCTACTGGTCCAGCAATGGCAATGGCTCAAATTCGCGCTGATCCCTGCGCCGGTGAAGCATTCCCGCGTGCACGATGCGGCGATCAAACACTTCAAGGTTGGCGCCGAGCGGCGCACCCATGGCCGCACCGGCGTGCTGATCTACCTTTCGATGCGGGAGCACCGCGCCGAGATAGTCGCTGACGAAGCGATTGCGGGGCAAGTCCAGCCCGAGGTCTGGGGCCAGGCCATGGCCGACATGCTCGAGCAGATTCGCCGCGGCTGCATGGCCGAAGGGCTTGCGGCCGGGGTGCGCGACGTTGGCGAAGTGCTGAGCCAGCACTTCCCGCGCGACGAGCATGACGAGAACGAGTTGCCCGACCGGCTGATCGAAGTCTGACGCTCATCGGATGAGTGATCCCGATTCCGCTCCTCCGAGCGACCCCGATGCCGCAAAGCCCGAGACCATCGAGTGGCAGGGCAAGTTCGTCACCGCCAAGACCCGCGGCCGGTGGGAATATGTCGCACGTTCGCGCGGAATTCGCGCCGCCGCCATCATCGCCATCGACGACGAGGGCCATGTCATCCTGGTCGAGCAATATCGCGTGCCGCTGGGGCGCATCTGCCTCGAGATTCCCGCCGGGCTGATCGGCGATGACGAGAGCAAGGCCGGTGAAGCCGACGAAGAGGCCGCGCTTCGCGAGCTGGAGGAAGAAACCGGTTATCGCGCGGCGCGGATCGAGAACCTCGGCGAATTCTATTCCAGCCCCGGCATGGTATCCGAAAGCTTTACCCTGCTGCGCGCGCATGGGCTGACCAAAGTGAGCGAAGGCGGCGGTACCGCCAGCGAGGATATCAGGGTTCACCGCGTGCGCTTGTGCGATTTGCCGCAATTCGTTGCGGAACGGCGCGCGAAGGGGCACGGTGTCGATGTGCGTGTCGCCATGTTGATGGCGGCTGGATTTATCGGAGAGGATTGAAGGCTATGGCAGGACGGTGTGCGGGCAAGCTGGCGCTGGTAACGGGTGCGGCGCAAGGTCTGGGTGCGGCCCATTCGCGGCGGCTGGCGGAAGAAGGCGCGCGGGTGCTGTGCACCGATATCAATGGCGCGGGCGCCGAATCAGTTGCCGCGGCGATCAATGCCGATCTGGGCGCAGGCACAGCCTATGCAGTGCAGCACGACGTCACCGATCCGGTGGCGTGGGAAGCCGCGGTCGAGGCGGCGCGCGACAACCTTGGCGGGCTCAACGTGCTGGTCAACAACGCCGGGATCGGCGTGGGCGGCAATATCGAAACCTGCAAGTTCGAAGACTGGAAGCGCTGCTTCTCGGTGAATGTCGATTCGATCTTCCATGGCTGCCAGAAGGCCCTGCCGCTGATGCGCGAACACGCGCCGGGATCGATCATCAATATTTCGAGCATTGCAGGCCTGATCGCGAGCGACACCATGCCCGCCTACAATTCGTCCAAGGCGGCGGTGTGGATGCTGAGCAAGTCGATCGCGCTCCACTGTGCGAAGAAGAACATGCAGATCCGCTGCAATTCGGTGCACCCCACCTTTGTCGACACGCCGATCCTCGACGGGACCGCGCGCAACCACAATCTCGACAAGGATGTGCTGATGGAAAAGCTGGCCCGGCAGATTCCGCTGAAATTCGTGGGCGAACCCAACGATATCGCCAATGCGGTGGTCTATCTGGCGAGCGATGAAAGCCGCTTCATGACCGGAGCGGAGCTGAAGCTCGACGGCGGCATTTCGGCGATGTGATTTGAAGCGCGCATTCGAATAGCGGATACGAAAGAGGGGCCAAGCTGGCCCCTCCCGGTTTGTTCAAGATCGTTGCGCAGCGGTCCGAAAAACCGGGAACCGCTTTTTCTTCGCTGCGCTCAATCCGCGATCAGCGCGATCGCGAGATAGACCAGGATCAGCGATCCGAAGCCGATCACAGTGCCGGCAACGAAGCCCAGGCGCACCATCAGCGGATCGATCCCGAAGTAATCGGCGATGCCGGCGCATACGCCGAAGATCTTGCCGTCCTGCTTGTCCAGGTGGAAACCGCGACTGGGCGCGCCACCGGCGGGGTTGGGATCGAGCTGGTTCATGCGACTACTCCCGAAAGCGGGGTGGCATAGTCGATAACCGTCGCCATCATGACGGCGGACATCGCGAGCGAAGCGACAGCAGCGAACATGCGGTTGCCGATATCGAAACGGGAAAACATCATCTAACTCCTTTTCTGAACCTTGTGTGCCTGTTCAATCAGGCGAACATGAGGGGGCTGCCGGGAACGATCGTTGCGGCCATCACGGCAGCGGAAAGAACGAGCGAGGTAATCGCGGCAAAAAGCTTGTTGGTGGTGTCTGCATTGAAAAACATTGTCTCTAACTCCTGTTTGTAACTCTCCGACGAAGTATTTCGCGGAACACCCAACTGACTGCAGGAGGTGTGCCAATTTCGAAAAATGGCGGAATTCTGCGGTTTTTTGATTTTCCACCTCACAACACGCCATTCACAGATCCGAAAGGTTGGTTTTTTTCACCATATTTCAGGATCGTTGATTTCACGTCAGTCGAAAGTGGCCAATTCCGCCCGGGATGCTAAGCGCTGGGACAGCCATGGCGCTCGATCGCATCGCCCTTTCGCACTTCCGCAACCACCGCCAGACTGAACTGGGCGGAACGGCGCAGCTCAACCTGCTGGTGGGCGAGAATGGCGCGGGCAAGACCAACATCCTTGAGGCGCTTTCGCTGCTCGCACCGGGGCGCGGATTGCGACGCGCTGCGCTTTCCGAGCTCGCAGGCCCCGATGGTGGCGGCGGATTCCAGATCGGCGCAAGCCTGAACGAGCAAGGCCATGAGAGCGCGCGGATCGGCACTTTCGTCGAGCCGGAGCGGCCCGGGCGGCGGCTGGTCCGCATCAACGGGGCGGAGGCCAGCGCGCAAAGCCTGGGCGAATGGCTCGCAATCGGATGGCTGACCCCGGCAATGGACGGGCTGTTCATGGACAGCGCGGGTGCGCGGCGACGCTATATGGACCGGCTGGCACTGGCGATCGACCCGGCGCATGCGCGCGCCGTGTCGCGCTTCGAGACCGCGCTGCGCGAACGCAACAAGCTGCTCGAAGACAGCCGCGACGCCACCTGGCTCGAAGCAATCGAAGCGCAGTTGGCCGAACACGGCGCGCAAGTGACCGCCGGCCGTGCAGCATTGGTGGCAACACTGACGGACGAGCTGACTGCCCTGCCCGACCAGCCATTCGCCCGCCCGATCCTCACCTACCGCCCCGGTGGCCCCGCCACGCGCGAGGAACTGCGTGCGGAACTCGCGCGCTACCGCAATCGCGACCGGGCTGCCGGACGGACGCTTGCCGGGCCGCATCGCGACGAGCTGGAAGTCGTGATGTCGGGCAGCGGCCAGCTTGCCAGCTCCTGCTCGACCGGCGAGCAAAAGGCGATGCTGATTGCGATCACTCTCGCGCATGCCGCGCTTGCGGCGGAAGGCCGCCCGGGCGTCCTGCTGCTCGACGAGGTCGCCGCGCATCTCGACCCTGTGCGGCGCGCCGCATTGTTCGAGCGGCTGCGGCTCGGCCGCGCACAGTTGTGGCTGACCGGAACCGAACCCGCGCCGTTCGAGGATATACTGGGCGAAGCCGCCGTCTGGCGGATTAGGCGCGGTACCGCAGAACGGCTTTAATCGCTTTCCTCGCCCGGAGGCAGCGCAGCCGAAACCTCGCCAATTGTCGCCGCCACCAATTCTTCGATGCCATCCTCGGTCGGATGGATCCGGTCAGCCTGGAACAGTGACGGGTCCTGGTAGATCGCCTCGAGCCAGAACGGCACCAGCGCCGCGCCATATTCGCGCGCCAGATCCGCATAGAGCGCATCGAATTGCGCCTGGTATTCGGGACCGTAGTTGGGCGGCGCGCGCATTCCCATGACCAGCGCCGGGATGCCGCGCGCCTTGAGCTCAGTAAGAATTGCAGCGAGGTTCGCGCGCGTCTGTTCAGGCGAGAGGCCGCGAAGCAAATCATTGCCGCCCAGTTCCAGAATGAAGAGATCGGGCTTTTCCGCCTGCGCATCGAGCGTAAACTTCAACCGCTGTAGCCCGGCGGCGCTGGTGTCGCCCGAAATGCCCGCATTGGCGACTTGCGCGTTGATCCCGCGCGCGCGCAGCGCAGCCTCCAGCCTTGCCGGATAGCTCGCATCCTTCGCGACATTATAGCCCGCAAAGAGACTGTCCCCGAAGGCGAGGATATTGCGCTCCGGCCCCATTACGGGAACCGTGGCCACTTCCGCTGCATTGGTATCGGAACCCGCGCCTGCCGCATCGTCGGCGGGCACATCTGCCCCACAGGCTGCGAGGAATAGCGCGAGCATGATCGACCAAACGCCTTTTGCCATCTGCGAGTCTCCTTGTGCGGCCCCCTCCCCTATGCGAATGCGTAACCCGTGACAAAGCCCCCTCTCGCAATATCCGCCCGAAATCTCACCCTCACGCTCGGCAGCGATACCGCGCCGGTCGAAATCCTGCGCGGGATCGACCTCGACATCGCTTCGGGCGAAGTCGTGGCGCTGCTTGGTGCATCCGGCTCGGGCAAAAGCTCGCTGATGGCAGTAATGTCCGGCCTTGAACGCGCGACGAGCGGCGCTTTGGTGGTTGCCGGAGCCGATTTCACCTCGATGGACGAGGACGCGCTGGCGCAGGCCCGCCGCGGCCGCATCGGCATCGTGTTGCAAGCGTTCCACCTCTTACCGACCATGACTGCAGCCGAGAATGTCGCCACCCCGATGGAACTGCATGGGGTCGCCGATGCGCGCGAACGCGCAATGGACGAACTGAAGGCAGTCGGCCTGGGCCATCGGCTCGACCATTATCCCACCCAGCTGTCGGGCGGCGAGCAGCAACGCGTAGCCATTGCCCGCGCGATCGCGCCGCGCCCCGAATTGATCTTTGCCGACGAACCCACCGGCAATCTCGACGCTGCCACCGGCAAGGACATCATCGAGCTGTTGTTCGCGCGCCGCGCGGAAACCGGCGCGACCCTGCTGATGATCACGCATGACCGCGCGCTGGCCGAACGGTGCGAGCGGGTCGTCACCATGGCCGACGGCGTGATCGTTTCCGATACCGCTTCCGCCAGCGCCGCAGCATGAGCCAGCACCTGACCTGGGGAGCGGCCTGGCGCATTGCCCGGCGCGATCTCAACGCCCGCTTCAGGGGCCTCAGGCTGCTGCTCGTATGCATTTTCCTAGGCACCGCCGCGCTCGCCGCGATCGGCACGCTGACTGCTGCAATCGAACGCGAACTGGCCAATCGCGGGCAGGAATTGCTCGGCGGCGATCTCGAAGTCGAAGTGTGGCAGCGCGACCTTTCCGATGAGGAAAAGGCGGCGCTGAGCGAATATGGCGAGATCTCGGGCGGCACCCGCATGCAGGCGATGGCCAGCACCGCCAATGCCGCAGCGCCGATCGAACTCAAGGCGGTAGACGCCAAATGGCCGCTCTATGGCACGCTAACGCTCAAGGACGGGCGCAGTGTCGCCGCACCGGCGGCAGGCGAAGCGTGGCTCGGCCAGGGCGCGCTCGACCGGCTGGACATCGCAATGGGCGACCGCTTCCGTGTCGGCACGGCAGAACTTGTCGCGGCCGGGGTGATCGACAACGAGCCCGATCGCCTGTCCGAAGGGTTCCAGCTCGGCCCCACCGTGATCGTGGCCGAGGAATATCCCTTGCGCGCCGGGCTGATTGCGCCGGGCACGCTCTACGAGAGCAAATACCGCGTCGCCTTCAGCGGCACGGAGGATCCGGCGGATGTCGCCGAAGCGCTCGAAGCGCGCTTTCCCAATGCCGGTTTCGATTTCCGCACCCGTGACCGCGCATCACCCGGCGCGGACCGCTTCGTGCGCAACATGAGCGATTTCCTGACCCTTGTCGGGCTTGCCGCGCTGGTGATTGCAGGGATCGGGATCGGCGGTGGGGTCGCATCCTATCTCGATGCGCGGCGCAATTCGATCGCCACGCTCAAGGTGCTCGGCGCTTCGAGCAGAGACATTGTGCGCATCTATGGGCTTCAGGTCGGCGCTGCCGCATTGATCGGAAGCATCGCGGGGATCGCCACCGGCGTACTTGTAACCCCGCTACTGGGCGCTGCTCTGCAAGGCCTGCTGCCGGTCGAAACCGGCTTCGTGATCGAGCCCGCGCCGCTGGCGCTCGCGGCTGCATACGGCCTGCTGGTCGCCTTCGCTTTCGCGGCGACGCCACTCCTGCGCGCCCGCACATTCCCTGCGATGGCGCTGATGCGGGCACGCGTTGCGCCGCTGGCGCGCGACTGGCGCGCGCTGGCATGGACCGGCGCCGGGATCGCCGCGATCTGCGCGCTTGCCCTGCTCACGACGTCGCAGCCCATGCTTTCGGGCGGGTTCCTTATCGGCGCGGGCGGCGCGTTGATCGCGCTGGCGCTGATCGGACTTGCGATCCGCATTGCCGCAAGGCGCGCGCCGCGCACCGCCAATCCCTTGCTGCGCGCAGCAATCGCCAATCTTCACCGCCCCGGCGCACCCACAGGGGCGCTGGTGACCGCGCTCGGCTTCGGCCTTGCCGCCTTCGTGCTGCTCGCTGCGATCCAGAGCGCGATCGACGGCAATATCCAGCAGCGCGTGCCCCGCGAAGCGCCCGACTATTTCGTGCTCGACATCCCGCGCGACGGCGAAAGCGATTTCCGCGCTCTGGTAACCGGGCTCGATCCCAATGCTTCGATCCGCACCGTTCCCGCACTGCGCGGTTCGGTGCTCGCCTATGGCAGCAAGGGCAACATGACCCGCGTCGCCGACCTTGAGGAAATTCCCGAAGGGGCATGGGTGCTGCGCGGCGAACGCGGGCTGACCTATTCGGACAGCTTGCCGCCGGGCAATTCGCTGGTCGAAGGCGAATGGTGGAACGAAGGCTATGACGGCGAGCCGCTGGTTTCGGTAGAGGCCGATTTCGCGCGCGCGATCGACCTCAAGCCCGGCGATTACCTCACCATCGGCGTGCTCGGGATCGAACGCGACGTGCGCGTGGCGAATTTGCGCGTGATCGACTGGGAAAGCATGGGCTTCAACTATGCCCTCGTCTTCTCAAGCAATGCGATCTCCGATGCGCCGCACAACCTCGCCGCGACGATCGAACTGTCGGACAAGAGCGTTTCAGGCGAATTGCTGCGGCAGATGGTGGCACGCTTCCCGTCGAGCTCGATGATCGAAATCGGCCAGGTATTGGTCGAAGCACGCACTATCCTTGAGCAGGTGGGCGCAGCGACGCTGGCTGCCGCCTCGGTCGCGGTCCTGGCCGGGCTCGCGGTGCTGATGGGCGCGATCGCCGCGGCCCGCGCCTCGCGCACCTATGACACGGTGGTCCTGCGCGTGCTCGGCGCAAGCCGCCGCCAGGTACTGGGCATGCAACTCGCCGAATACGGACTGCTCGCCCTATTGCTGGCAGTCGTGGCGCTGGCGCTCGGTTCCACCCTCGCATGGTTCGTGATTACCGAGCTGTTCGAATTCGACTGGCTGCCGAACTGGCGTCAGGTGCTGGGCGTGCTCGGCATCGGGCTGGTGCTGGTACTCGGTTTCGCGCTGGGCGGTTCGCTGCCGCTGCTCAAGGCCAAGCCCGCGCAGGCGCTGCGCGAACTTTGACCCTGAAAAGCAGATGCCGCTGAGGCCGCACGGCCCTATTCTGCTGTTTCGCTGCCGACGAGCTGGCTGTGCACCACCGCACCAAACGTTGACCCGAGCACAGCCAGCAGCACCGCCAGTACCGCGAAGATAACCACCATGCCGAAAATCGCGCCGATGGCGGGGCCGACATCGCCTTGCGACAAGCCCATGATCGTCCCGAAGAACATGGCGAACGGCACGCCGACCGCCACAAGTGCAATGGCGACGAACACCAGCAGCGAGAGGAAAATGCCGAGCACCTTCCCCTTGGTGAGCTGCCAGCTGCGAACAATTGCGGTGATCGGATTTCGTACACCTTCGACTGCCACCACAGGAGGCAGGATGATCAGGCGACAGGCCAGGTAGATCAAGAGCGCGGCCATGGCGATGGCCCAAACTCCCTGTGCGAGCACACCGGCCATTGCCACTCCTTCGCCCACCATGCCAAGCACCAGCAAGCCGACGAGATAGCCCAGCAACAGCAGGACGGTCGTACCCAGCAGCGTGAGCCCATTGGCGAAGCCGGAGCTGAAGGCATCCCCAAAGCTCGTTTGCACCAGCGGCGATGCCATGCGGCTCATCGCGGCACTCTGCGCCGACGCTATGTACACATAGCCGAGGTAGATAATCGCCATGAACAGCAGCATGCCCAGGCCCATCGCGCCAAGGGCATTGGGGTCGCCTTCAAGCGCCGCAACAGACACCGATGCCCCTATAAACATGAATGCGACCGCGGAAACGAACATCTGGATCGCGAAATAAACGAGCCACAATCCAACCAGGCTGCCCAACCGCGCCTTTACTATTTCAAGTACGGTGCCCCAGACCTTGGAAACGCTGACTTGCATGTGATCCCCCTCACAAAGACAAACTGCAAGTCAATGCAACACAATCGCGTCGATTGCGCAATGAAGAAGGGGCCGGCTTTCACCGACCCCTCCAGTATTTGCTTCAGGACGCTAGCCGTCAGAACTTGTAGCGAACCACGCCGCCATAGGTGCGCGGTGCGCTGGGATAACCCGAAACCGTACCGGCCTGCGCCACGCCATCGAACACCGTGAGGATGTACTTGTCGTCAAGCAAATTGCGTGCCCATGCACCGATCTCGAAACCGTTCTCGAGCGCCAGCGTGATCGACGCGTTGACCAGGTTCACTTCGCGCATGAAGTTGTTCGGGCCATAGGTCGGCAAGCCGTTGTTGATGCGGGTGTTGCTTTCATGCGCATAGTCGAGGCGGCTGATCAGGCGATGGCCCGCGTCGAACTCATGCGTATAGGTTGCCGAGGTGGCCAGGTTCCACGAAGGAATGCCACCTGGGCGCTTGCCCGAAAGATCGCCCACCGGGCTTTCGGTGAAGCTGTCGTACAGCGGATCGAGGTAAGTCGCTGCGAACGTAAAG
This sequence comes from Altererythrobacter sp. Z27, assembly GCF_052683155.1. Classification (NCBI taxonomy): domain Bacteria; kingdom Pseudomonadati; phylum Pseudomonadota; class Alphaproteobacteria; order Sphingomonadales; family Erythrobacteraceae; genus Altererythrobacter; species Altererythrobacter sp. Z27. The sequence goes on from NZ_JBQYMC010000001.1 coordinate 1,227,702, forward strand.
ACGAGCCCGTCAGCTGGATTGATCCGCGTGTCGAGTTCGAAGCCCTTCACCGACTGTTCGCCCGCATTGTTGAGCTGGAAGCCCGTGCCGGTGAACAGGAAGCTCTGGAAGCCCTTCAGCGTCTGGTCGAACAGCGCCAGATTGATGTTCACGCCCGGGAGCGAAGCCTTCAGGCCCACTTCCCAGACCTTCGCTTCTTCCGGACCGGCAAAGCGCGAACCGGTGGTCAGGTTCGGCACGCCAAGTCCGCCGTCCTGGATCGGCGACGAAGGTGCGAGGATCGACGAGCGATACGGGCCGGGGATGTAGTCCCCAAACAGCGGGCGCGAATCGCGCGACAGGTTTACCGAACTCGCCTTGAAGCCGGTCGCGTAGCTGAAATAGACATTCACGCGATCCGAAACGTCATAGGCGGCGCGCAGCGTGTAGCTGAAGTCGTCGTCGCGGGTCTTCCCGTCCTCAACCGCATTGGGAATGTTGAGGAACGGCGGCTGGAACTGGAACGGCGCCAATGCCAGCAGCGGGTTGGTGGCGGGATTGATCGCCTGGCTCGCGATGAACTGGAACGCTGGTGCAGTCGCCTGGCCCGTCGCAAAGCTCTGGATCACCGCCGGCGTGACCTGGCTCGGCGGGATCGAAAGCGCCTGCGCGATACCGCCGACGATATAGGCATCGACAAGATTGATGTTTGCGAGTTCGTCGTAGGAAGTCTGGCTAAGCGCGAAATCCTTCTTGTCCTTGGTGTAGTTGAACCCGCCGGTCAGGACGAGGCCGTCGAACACTTCGAAATCCACCGTGCCGAAGATCGACCACGAGGTATTGTCCATCGAATAGCTCTCGGAGGTCAGCGGACCGGGAGAGAAGATGCTGTTCTGCGGAAGGCCGAGCGCCGCTTCCACGCCGCTGAACAGGCCGATGCCGCCGCCCAGCAGTTCGAAGAAGGGACGCGACACCCCACCCGTGATCAAATCGCTTTCCTGGTTGATCTTCTCGTCGAAATAGAAGCCGCCCAACAGGAAGTTGATCGGGCCGTCGAAATCGGAAGCGATCCGCAGTTCCTGAGTGAAGGTATCGACCTTCTGGTCGCGGATTTCGCTGACAATGTCGGCGCTGGTGAAATCGACGTCCTGGTCGACGAAGTTCTTCAGTTCGCGATAGGCGGTGATCGAAGTCACCGAAATCGGGCCGGTTTCCCAATCCATCTGGACCGAGCCGCCGTAATTGTCGACCTGGTTCACCGGGACGCGATTGAGATAGGCGTCATAGCTGAAGAAATCGGTGCTCAGCGCGCCGCCAACGCCGACGACTGCCGCAGCCGTGGGGCCTGCCACCAGCGTGCTGACGGTGCAGCAGGATTCATCGATGCTGGAATAGTCGACGATCGCGCGGATGCGCAGGTCGGCGGTCGGTTCGATCAGCAGCTGGCCGCGCGCGGTCCAGCGGTTGCGGTCCGACAGTTCCTTGTCGAGATTGACGATGCGGGCATAGCCGTCGCGCTTGTTGTAGCTGCCGTCGAGCGAGAAGGCGATGTTATCGCTGATCGGGCCGGTAACGTCGCCCTTGATCTGGATATTGTTGTAATTGCCGTAGCTGGCTTCAATGCCGCCGCCGAAGCTGAACTGCGGTTCGCGGGTGATGACCGAGATCACGCCGGCCGAAGCGTTCTTGCCGAACAGGGTCGACTGCGGGCCGTTGAGCACTTCGATGCGCTGGACGTTGGCAAGGTCGTTGAGCGACGAGGCCGAGCGCGAACGGAACACACCGTCGATAAAGACGCCGACCGAAGGCTCGATGCCGAAGTTGTTGTCGCCATTGCCGAAGCCGCGGATAATGAAGGTCGAGGACGACGAGTTCTGCAGCTGGCTGACGCGCAGCGAAGGCGCCACGGTCTGCAGGTCGAGCACGTCGCGGATCTGCGCCTGCTCAAGCGTTTCGCCCGAAGTCACCGAAACCGAAATCGGCGTTTGCTGCAGCGTCTGTTCGCGCTTGGTCGCGGTCACGACGATCACATTGCTGGCGAATTCCTCACCCTCGTCGGACGCAGCGTCCTGCGCCTGCGCTGCAGCAGGCATGGCAAGGGCAATGGCCGCCGCGCCAGCGAAAAGCGCAACGCGGGGCGAGCCGGCAAAATTGCCGGACAGAATAGAACGCATGATATCTCCTCTCTTGAACGACCGGGGATGGAGATGCTGCCTGGAGAGAAACATCGACCCTGATCCTTGCCGCCCCTAGTAGGAGAGCGCTGGAATCATAACAAGATTCATCGGTGTAGCGCGACATCCTCGCCGCTCCGTGTTGCTGCAGCGACACACCTTACGTTACGTCCACTGTGCCTTATCGCATGTCCGGTGCTTGTGATGTGCCAGCGCATCGGCTAGGGGCGCGCAGCTTTGTGCGGCGCAACATGCCGCCAATCCCCATATCTGCCTGCCAGACCCCATTCGAAAGACCATCATGTCCCGCTCGCTGCGCAATATCGCGATCATCGCCCACGTCGACCACGGCAAGACCACTCTGGTCGATCAGCTGTTCCGCCAGTCGGGCACTTTCCGCGAGAACCAGCGGATCGAAGAGCGCGCGATGGATTCGGGCGATCTCGAAAAGGAACGCGGGATCACCATCCTTGCCAAGTGCACCTCGGTCGAATGGGAACAGGGCGGCGACACCACCCGCATCAACATCGTCGACACGCCCGGCCACGCCGATTTCGGCGCCGAGGTGGAACGCATCCTGAGCATGGTCGACGGCGTGATCCTGCTGGTCGACGCCGCCGAAGGCGCGATGCCGCAGACCAAGTTCGTCACCGGCAAGGCGCTGGCGCTGGGCCTGCGCCCGATCGTGGTGGTCAACAAGATCGATCGCCCCGATGGCCGCCCGCAGGAAGTGCTCGACGAAGTGTTCGACCTCTTCGTCAGCCTCGACGCCCATGACGAACAGCTCGACTTCCCGGTGCTCTACGCTTCGGGCCGCGACGGCTATGCCAGCGACGACCAGGAAGCGCGCGGCGGATCGCTGGCGCCCCTGTTCGACCTGATTGTGAACCACGTGCCTGCACCGGGCCTCGACGAAAACGGCCCCTTCAGCTTCCTCGCCACTTTGCTCGACCGTGACAATTTCATGGGCCGCGTGCTCACCGGGCGCGTCCAGTCGGGCAAGCTCAAGGTCAACGACCCGATCCATGCTCTCGACATGGACGGCAATATTGTCGAGACGGGGCGCGCCACCAAGCTGCTCAGCTTCCGCGGGCTCGAACGCGTGCCGGTCGACGAAGCGCAGGCGGGTGACATCATCGCTCTTGCCGGCCTCGAAAAGGCCACCGTTGCCAACACCATCGCCAATCCTTCGCTCAAGGAGCCGATCGCTGCGCAGCCGATCGACCCGCCGACGCTGGCAATGCGCTTTGCCGTCAACGACAGCCCGCTTGCCGGGCGCGAAGGCGACAAGGTGACCAGCCGCATGATCCGCGACCGCTTGCTGCGCGAAGCGGAGACCAACGTCGCCATTCGCGTCACCGAAAGCGCCGACAAAGACAGCTTCGAAGTGGCCGGGCGCGGCGAACTCCAGCTGGGCGTGCTGATCGAAACCATGCGCCGCGAAGGCTTCGAACTCGGCATCAGCCGCCCCAAGGTGCTGTTCCGCGAAGAGAACGGCCAGCGGACCGAGCCCTATGAAACCGTCGTGATCGACGTCGATGACGAACACTCGGGCACGGTCGTGGAGAAAATGCAGCGCCGCAAGGCCGAGCTGGTCGAGATGCGCCCCTCGGGCGTCGGCAAGACCCGCATCACCTTCTCTGCACCCTCGCGCGGCCTCATCGGCTATCACGGCGAATTCCTGTCCGACACGCGCGGCACCGGCATCATGAACCGGCTGTTCGAAAAATATGGACCCTATAAGGGCCCGATCGAAGGCCGCATCAACGGCGTGCTGATCTCGAATTCGGATGGCGACGCGGTGGCCTATGCGCTCAACGCGCTGGAAGAGCGCGGCGAGCTGTTCATCAGCCCGCAGGCGCGCGTCTATGAAGGCATGATCATCGGCGAAAACGCCAAGCCGGACGATCTCGAAGTCAATCCGCTCAAGTCGAAGCAGCTCACCAACATCCGCTCTTCGGGCAAGGATGACGCGATCCGCCTCACTCCGCCGCGCCGGATGAGCCTGGAACAGGCGATCGCCTATATCGACGATGACGAGATGGTCGAAGTGACGCCCAAGTCGATCCGGCTTCGCAAGGCGATCCTGTGCCCGCACGAGCGCAAGAAGGCGAGCCGCAAGAAGGACGCGGCCTGATTTCCTGCGGTGTGCCCTGCGCGGCATGCCTTCCCCGAGACGCGATGACGCTGCCCCGCTAGCCGAAAGGCTTGCGGGTGCGGTTGCTGCGCCCTAGTCCTCCGGCCCGAACAGGTTCCCGGAGTCGTCCATGAAGCGTACCTTCGCCGCTCTTGCTGCAACTATCGCCAGCCTTGCGCTCGCCACGCCCCTCGCAGCGGACGACCATGCCTCCGCCCGCCCCGTAGCCGAGCAGATCGGCGCCGGTGGCCGGCCCATCGGCGCGGACTGGTCGCGCAGCCCGGTCCATGCGCAGCACGGCATGGCGGCAACCGCGCATCCGCTGGCGACCCAGATCGCGCTCGATATCCTCAAGGCGGGCGGCAATGCGGTCGATGCAGCGATAGCGGCCAATGCCGCGCTGGGCTTGATGGAGCCGACCGGCAACGGGATCGGCGGCGACATCTTCGTGATCATCTACGATCCCAAGACCGACAAGCTCTATGGCCTCAATGGTTCGGGCCATTCGCCGAAGAACCAGACGCTCGAACAGCTCAAGGAAAAGCTCGGCGGAGCGGACAGCCTCCCGGCCTTCGGCCCCCTGCCGATCACTATCCCCGGCACGGTCGATGGCTGGTTCGAAATGCACAACCGCTTCGGCCAATTGCCGATGGCCGATGTGCTGGCGCCGACCATCAAATACGCGCGCGAGGGGCATCCCGTTGCACCCGTCATCGGAATGTATCTGGCGAGTGCGCTACGCAATTTCGAGCGCAATTCCAGCAAGTTCGATTTCAGCAATGCCCGCGCCACCTGGTTCGCCAATGGTGCGCCCGAGGCTGGCGAGATCTTCAAGAATCCCGACCTTGCCAATACGCTCGAGCGGATCGCGCAGAACGGCCGTGACGAATTCTATCGCGGCGAAAGCACGAAGATCATGGTCGACTACCTGCAGCGCCAGGGATCGGCCTTCACGCTGGAGGATTTCGCCGAGCATCGCAGCGAATGGGTCGACCCCGCCTGCGTGCATTATCGCAAGGGCTATGAGCTTTGCGAACTGCCGCCCAACACGCAGGGCTTTGCCGCGCTGCAGATGGTCAATATCCTCAAGAATGTCGATCTGGCGCAATGGGAACGCGGCAGCCCCGAAGTGATCCATTACATCACCGAAGCCAAGCGGATCGCCTATGCCGATGTCGCGAAATTCTACGCCGATCCGGACTATGCGCCCTTCCCGATGGAATTGCTGAGCGACGAATATGGCAAGGCGCGCTTCGAGCTGATCGATCCGGACAAAGCCACGCCCGAATTCGGGCCGGGCGAGCCCAAGCTGGAGGGGCCGGGCGACACGACCTACATGACCGTGGTCGATGGCGACGGGCTGATGGTCAGCCTGATCCAGTCGAACTATCGCGGGATGGGCGGCGGGCTTACGCCTGACGGCATGGGCTTCATGTTCCAGGATCGCGGCGAACTCTACAGCCTCGATCCCGCGCATGCCAACGCCTATGCGCCGGGCAAGCGCCCGTTCCACACCATCATCCCGGCCTTCGTGAAGAAAGACGGCAAGCCCTATATGACGTTGGGCCTTATGGGCGGCGGGATGCAGCCGCAGGGCCATGTGCAGGTGCTGATCAACCTCGTCGATTACGGCATGAATTTGCAGGAAGCGGGCGACGCCGCGCGGCTCAACCACGATGGCGGCCGCCAGCCGACCGAAGCCACCAGCGGCCCCTCGGCCGATCCGCTCGGCACTTTGTTCGTCGAGCCGGGCATCCCGGCAGCGACTGTCGAAGCGCTGAAGAAAATGGGCCACAAGGTCGAAGTCATCGACAATGGCATCATGTTCGGCGGGTATCAGGCGATCGCGCGCGACCCTGAAACCGGCGTGCTGACCGGCGCGACCGAGATGCGCAAGGACGGGCAGGCACAGGGATACTGAGGCGGTAGCCCCCGCTATCGCAGTAGCCAGCGTGGCTGCGGCCTGATAATTCCCGACCGATGCAGACCGGAACCCTGATCGCGCTCGCGCTCTACTTCGCCCTCATGCTCGCGATCGGCTTCTATGCCTGGCGCCGCTCGACTGCCGATAGCGAGGGATATTTGCTCGCCGGGCGCAACCTCCCCCCTGCGGTGGCCGCGCTCAGTGCAGGCGCTTCGGACATGTCGGGCTGGTTGCTGCTGGGGTTGCCGGGCGCGCTCTATGCCGCAGGGCTGGTCGAGGCATGGATCGGGATCGGCCTGTTCGTGGGCGCGCTGGTCAATTGGATCGTGGTTGCGCCGCGCCTGCGCGAACAGACCGAGACGCTCGGCAATGCGCTCACTATCCCCGAATTCCTCGCCAACCGCTTCCCCGACAAGGCGATCGCCTTGCGGCTCGTGTCGGCGGTGGTGATCGTCGTCTTCTTCGCGGTCTATACCTCGGCCGGGCTGGTGGGCGGCGGCAAGCTGTTCGCGACGACTTTCGCCGGATTGTTCGGCGATATCGGCATGAGCGACTACATGCTGGGCATCTGGATCACAGCGGGCGTGGTGCTGGCCTATACGATGGTGGGCGGCTTCCTGGCGGTGAGCCTGACCGATTTCGTGCAGGGCCTGATCATGGTGACGGCGCTGGTGGTGATGCCTCTGGTCGTGATGTTCGGACCCGGCGGAACCGCCGGTGCCTCGCTCGTCGCGGTGCCGCAGGAAGGCTTCCTCAGCCTCACCCACGGGCTGACCTTCATCGGGTTCCTCTCGGCGGTGACATGGGGCCTCGGCTATTTCGGCCAGCCGCATATCATCGTGCGCTTCATGGCTGTGCGGAGCGTGGCGGACGTCCCCACGGCACGGAATATCGGCATGAGCTGGATGGCGGTTTGCCTCATCGGCGCGATCGGGATCGGGCTCGCAGGCCGGGCCTATGTCGAACGCAACGGGCTGGTGCTCGAAGATCCCGAAACCATCTTCATCGTGCTTGCCAATTTGCTCTTCACACCCTTGGTGACCGGCTTCCTGCTTGCCGCCCTGTTGGCCGCAATCATGAGCACGATCAGCTCGCAGCTGCTGGTCGCTTCATCCTCGCTGACCGAGGATTTCTACCGCCTGTTCCTGCGCAAGAACTGCAGCGAGCGCGAAGCGGTGAACGTGGGCCGCATTTGCGTGGCGCTGGTCGCGCTCGCCGCCATCGTGATCGCGAGCGACCCCGACAGCCAGGTGCTGGGGCTGGTGTCGAACGCATGGGCCGGATTTGGCGCCGCCTTCGGCCCGCTGATCGTGCTGGCGCTGACATGGGGCCGGATGACCGGTGCGGGCGCGGTGGCGGGCCTGGTGACGGGCGCGAGTGTCGTGATCGGCTGGATTGCGCTGGGCTGGAACGCAGTCTTCATGGGCGGCCCCGGGGTTTACGAGATCATTCCGGGTTTCATCGCGGCATGGATCGCCATCGTTGCAGTGAGCCGGATGACATCGAAGGAGAGTTGAAATGGCGCGTGTGACCGGCTTGGGCGGCGTGTTCTATGTCGTGAAGGACCCGGAGGCGACGCGCGCCTGGTATCGCGAGAAGCTGGGGATCGACGGCCCCTATGGCCCACAGCTCGCCTGGGCCGATGAGCCCAAGGCCAATCCCTATTCGCTGATCAGCCAGTTCGCCGACGATACCTATGTGAAGCCCGGCAAGGGCGGCTTCATGATCAATTTGCGGGTCGACGACCTCGACGGCTTCGTCAAAGTCCTGAAGAAGCGCGGGGTGAAGATCCTAGACAGCATTGACGAGGGCTATGGCAAATTCGCCTGGCTGCTCGACCCTGACGGGGTGAAGATCGAGTTGTGGGAACAGGTGGCAGACGAACTGCCCGAATAATGCGCCGGGCCCGCGCTTCGCGGGCAGCATCTTTACCTTTTATTAAGCACGATTTCGCACACTCCGCGGCATGTTTCGACGCGCGATCTTCCTTGCTCTCGCAACCGCCACGCTGGCAGCTTGCGGCGCGGTGCCCAGCGGGCCCACGCGCAGCCCGCAATCGGCACCCCGCCCCGTCGCGATCAGCCCTGACGCGCAGATGTGCCTTGCGGGCCTGAGCGACGCGGGTTCGCGCTTTTCGCCCTTGCCTGACCGCTTTGACGGGCCGGGATGCGCGGTGACCGGCGCGGTGCAGCTTTCCGCCGTTCGCGGCGACCGGACACAATTGGGAATCAGCAATATCGGCCCGGTCGAATGCGCCACAGCTCAGGCCTTTGCCGCATGGGCCCGCTTTGGCGTCGACCGTGCCGCACGGCAGATCCTCGGCAGCCCGATCGAACGGATCGAGACCATGGGGAGCTATGTCTGCCGCAATGTCGCCGGCACTGAGCGCCGCTCGGCGCATTCCCGCGCCGAAGCAATCGATATCGCCGCTTTCATCCTCGCCGACGGGCGCCGCATCAGCGTGTTGGGCGACTGGTCCGGAGACAGCCGCGAGGAACGCGAATTCCTGCGTGTCGTGCATCAAAGCGCGTGCAAGCGTTTCGGCACGGTGCTGGGGCCGGACTACAACGCGGCGCATCGCGACCATCTGCATCTCGAAATCGGCGGCGGAAGCTTCTGCCGCTAAAGCTGGCCTAGAGCCGCGCTTCGATTTTCAGTCGCACTGCATCGGCGGGGTGCGTGGCACCCAGTTTGGTCATCATGTTGGCGCGGTGGATTTCGACCGTGCGCGGGCTGATCTCCAGTTCGCGTGCGATGGTCTTGTTGCTGCTGCCCTGCGCCAGCCAGTCCAGAACTTCGCGCTCTCGATTGGAGAGGTTGGCAATGCGACTGCGGGCTTCGATCATGCGCCTGCGCGCCTCGCAATAGGCTTCGATTTCATCGGAAACGCGCGCCAGGCACTCTTCAAGCCCCGTTGGATCGAACGGCAACGTAAGATAATCGAGCGCGCCTGACTTGATTGCCGTGACGATCTGGTCCGACCGGGGTTCTTCATCGACCGCGATGAGAGGGAGCGAAACGCCCAGCGCCGCCAGCCGTTCGAGTATCGCGCCAACGCTCCTCTCGCCTTCCCCGTCGCGCGCGATTATGATCCCGCTGCGCGGCGGATGGTCGGCCAATTCTTCGAGCGTGCCATAGACTTCGCAATGATGGCCCAGGCCGAATGCTAGGCGAGAGAACTCGGCGCGAGAGCGGCTCGATGGTTCGATATAGTGGAGCGTTGGTTTCGTTGCCATGCACCGATTCTGGGCAAAAAATAGAACTCAATCACGTCTGATCGGGTCCGAATTCGTACCAATATCCCTGAAAACCTGAAATTTATCATAATTTCATTTGCAAATACTCATCCATTATCGACCAGATATAGACAATTTTCCTTCCTGTATTTTCACAGATCGCCCAGAAATCCCGAAAGCGGATAAACCCCAGGACGCAAACAGGCAGCCAGAGCCGATCTTCAACTGGACTGAAATCGGCCAAAGCGCCGTTGCGGTCACGGCATTTGTGCCCCATATGTTCGCACATGGCGGAATTGGTGATCAGGCGCGGGCTGGAAGAACCCGACACCAGCGGCGAGTTTATCCCGCACAAGCCTGCACGCCCGGAAAAGGCCGATGGCGGAAGGCCGTTCAAGCTGATTTCGGACTATGAGCCCAGCGGCGACCAGCCGACCGCGATCGCCGAACTGGTCGGTGCGGCAAGCGAAGGCGAACAGACGCAGGTGCTGCTGGGCGTAACCGGCAGCGGCAAGACCTTCACCATGGCCAAGGTGATCGAGCAAATGCAGCGGCCCGCGCTGGTGCTGGCGCCGAACAAGATCCTCGCCGCGCAGCTCTATGGCGAATTCAAGAGCTTCTTCCCGGAGAATGCGGTCGAGTATTTCGTATCCTATTACGACTACTACCAGCCCGAAGCCTACGTCCCGCGCAGCGATACATACATCGAGAAGGAAAGCTCGGTGAACGAAGCGATCGACCGGATGCGCCACTCGGCCACGCGCGCCTTGCTCGAACGTGATGACGTGATCATCGTCGCATCGGTGAGCTGCCTCTATGGCATCGGCTCGGTCGAGACCTATTCGGCCATGGTGTTCGACATCAAGGCAGGCAGCACGGTCGACCAGCGCGAACTGATCCGCAAGCTCGTTGCCCTGCAATACAAACGCAACGACACCGCCTTCGCGCGCGGCAGCTTCCGCGTGCGCGGAGACAATCTGGAGCTGTTCCCCAGCCACTATGAAGACATGGCCTGGCGCATCAGCTTCTTCGGCGACGAGATCGAGGAGATCGCCGAATTCGACCCGCTCACCGGCAAGAAGGGCGCGACTCTCGAAAAAGTTCGCGTCTATGCGAACTCGCACTATGTCACCCCCGGCCCGACGATGAAGCAGGCCACCGAAGCAATCAAATTCGAACTGCAGGAACGGCTCAAGGAACTGCATGAAGAGGGTCGGCTGCTCGAAGCGCAACGACTGGAGCAGCGCACCAATTTCGATCTCGAGATGATTGCCGCAACCGGCAGTTGTGCAGGGATCGAGAATTACTCGCGCTTCCTCACCGGGCGCCTGCCGGGCGAGCCGCCGCCGACCCTGTTCGAATATCTGCCGGAAAATGCACTGCTGTTCGTCGACGAAAGCCACCAGACGGTGCCGCAGATCGGCGCGATGGCTCGCGGCGACCATCGGCGCAAAATCACGCTGGCCGAATATGGCTTCCGCCTGCCGAGCTGCATCGACAACCGCCCGCTGCGCTTCAACGAATGGGATGCGATGCGCCCGCAGACCATCGCCGTTTCAGCGACGCCCGGCGGCTGGGAAATGGAGCAGACCGGCGGCGTCTTCGCCGAGCAGGTTATCCGCCCTACCGGCTTGATCGATCCGCCGGTCGAAATCCGCCCGGTCGAGGACCAGGTGCAGGACTGCATCGAGGAGTGCAAGAAAACCGCCAAGCTCGGCTACCGCACTCTCGTCACCACCCTGACCAAACGCATGGCGGAGGATTTGACCGAGTTCATGCATGAAGCGGGCGTCAAGGTGCGCTACATGCACTCGGACGTGGAGACGCTCGAACGCATCGAACTGATCCGCGATCTGCGCCTTGGCGTTTATGATGTGCTGGTGGGGATCAACCTGCTGCGCGAAGGGCTCGACATCCCCGAATGCGGCCTGGTCTGCATCCTCGACGCCGACAAGGAAGGCTTCTTGCGCTCCGAAACTTCGCTCATCCAGACGATTGGCCGCGCCGCGCGCAATGTCGATGGCCGCGTGATCCTCTATGCCGATCGCGTCACCGGCAGCATGGAGCGCGCCATGGCAGAGACCGAGCGCCGCCGCGAAAAGCAGCGCGAGTATAACGAAGCGCACGGCATCACTCCGCAGACTATCAAGCGCGCGATCGCCGATATCGTGGCGCATACCGCATCGCAGGACGGGGTGACAGTCGACACGGGCGACGAAGAGCGCAACAACCTCGTCGGGCACAATTTGCGCTCCTACATCGAGGATCTCGAGAAGCGCATGCGTGCCGCCGCCGCCGATCTCGAATTCGAGGAAGCCGGGCGATTGCGCGACGAGATTCGCAGGCTCGAAAACGAAGAGCTGGGGCTGTCGGACGGCGAGAAATTCGCGCCGATCAGAGGCAAGTCGACCGAAGGGCGGCCGGGCACGCGCAAGATGCGCTACGGCAAAACGCAGCGAAAAATGCGCTGACGCGAGCTCGCGATTGCGTCGCGGTCCGGCTTGAAATAGCTAGAGTCGCATGATCAACAAAAAGATGCTCGCGGCGCTTGCAGCCGCTTCGCTCGTCCCGCTCCCTGCCGCTGTGCATGCCGAGAAGGAGGCTGACGCGAAGAGCGCTCCCGGCGCCTACACGCCGAACTCGGCATCCAAGCGCTTCACCGGCAATTTCGGCGGCAAGAGCGTCAGCTACACCGCGACGATCCAGGAGCAGGTGCTCAAGGATGACAAGGGCACGCCCAAGGCGGCGATCGTCACGACGTCTTATGTCGCGGAACCGCGCAATCCCAATCGGCCGGTAACCTTCCTGTTCAACGGCGGGCCGGGTTCGGCCTCGCTCTGGCTGCAAATGGGCGCTTTCGGACCCAAGCGTGTCGCTATCCCCTCCGATGCGCGCGATGACAGCGGCCCGCCCTACCCGCTGCTCGACAATCCAGATTCGATCCTCGACGTTACCGACCTCGTCTTCATCGATCCGGTCGGCACGGGCTGGTCGCACACGATCGGCGATACCGATCCCAAGGACTATTGGGGCGTGACGCAGGACGCCAAGTCGGTCGCACAGGTGATCCGCCAGTGGCTGTCCGAGAACGGCCGCTGGAACAGCCCCAAGTTCCTCGGCGGCGAAAGCTACGGCACCACGCGCTCAGCCGCGGTCGTGAACGAGCTTGAGGGCGGGTATAACGACGTCGCGCTCAACGGCGTGATCCTGATTTCGACCGTGCTCGACTTCGGTGCGGGAGCGGATACCGAAGGAAACGAGCTCAGCTACATCACAAACCTGCCGAGCTATGCCGCAACCGCGCTCTATCATGGCAAGGCCAGTGCGCCTTCGGTCGAAGCGTTCGTCGAGGACGCGCGCCGTTTCGCGATCGGCGCCTATGGCGCATTCCTGCTCAAGGGGCAGATGGCCAGCACCGAGGAACGCACCGCTGTCCGCAAGGAACTTGCCCGCTTCACCGGCCTGTCCGAGCAATATCTCGAGAATGCCGACCTGCGCGTGACGCCCTATCGCTTCTACAAGGAGCTGCTGCGCGATCGCGGGCTCACCGTCGGCCGGCTCGACAGCCGCTACACCGGCAAGGACTATGACAATGCCGGCGAAGGGCCGGACAACGATCCGAGCTTCTACGGCATCGACGGCGGCTACACCGCCGCCGCCAACAGCTATTTCCGCGACACGATCGGCTATTCGACCGAGCGCAATTACTCGACGATCGGCGGGGTCCGCGACTGGGATTGGCGCCTGCGGGGCGGGCGGGACACCAATGCCTATCTCAACGTTGCGCCCTATCTGGGCAAGGCGATGCGCGAGAATTCGGGGCTGCGCCTCCTGGTGGCGCAAGGCTGGTACGATTTCGCCACGCCCTTCTTCGCGGCGGAATACTCGCTGACCCGCACCGGCATTCCGCAGGACCGCGTCAAGTTCACTTACTATGATTCGGGCCACATGATGTATGTGCGCGACGAAGACCGGCAGAAGCTGTCGGCCGACGTCCGCGAGTTCATCCAGTCGCGCTGATTATTCGGCAGCTTCCTTGACCGGAGGCTCGGGATAGCTGGCCATCTGCCAGAGCACTTCGTCTGGCAGGGCCAGCACCTGCTTGTAACGGTCGAGGTCCATCGCCTGGTGCGGCTTCGCCGGGTCATAGGGCGGCTGCGGCACCGCCCCACCCTCGCCCGCATAGGCCTTGGGTGCGGAATAGGCGGCCATGTCATCCGCATCGATCCCGACCTTGGCTGCGGCACTGGCGTCAAGCCAGCGCGCAGGCTCGATCGCGCTGTCCGACCATGCCACTTCGAGCGTCAGATTTTCCGGCCCGGCGAAATAGATCGACTGGCACATGCCGTGGTCGATCGGGCCATAGACGTTCACTCCGCGGCTGCGGATGCGGTCGCGCAGCGCGATCAGGTCTTCGCGGCTGTCGGCCTTGAACGCCAGGTGCTGCATCGTGCCCGGCGCGGCATTGCCCCCGCCCCAACCCGCATGGGTCTGGCCGATTACCGTTTCCACGCCCGCAGTCTCGGGCAGCTGGACCAGGCTGAACTGGCAATCTTCGGACAGTTCGAGGAAGGCATGGATACCGCCCGGCACGCCATGCATATCGAAGATCGCGACCAACCGGCACCCCAGCACATCGCTGAAGAATTCGATCTGGCTCTTCATGTCCCCGGTCATCACCGCCAGATGATGAATACCGGTGGGATGCACATTTACGCTCATTGCGCTTCTCCTCGCCCTCGGTCTAACCCCGTGTCAGCGGGAGGATGCCTGACATGATGCCAATTCGCCAGCCCTATGGTGTAGTCTACAAGGAAGAAAGCGGCTTCAAGGACGTCTATGGCGGAACTTCCGGCATGGTTTTCGTCGAATGCATGCGGATTGCCGCAAGCGAAGAGCCTGCCAAAAGAGCCATCGTGTTTAGCCATCCGATCGGCGGCGGATCCTTCCTGCCGCTGGTGAGCGCGCTGGCCCGCGCCGGGCAGGACGTGATCTATGTGAACACGCGCTATCGGGGGAACGACAGCGCGCTGGTCATGGAAAAGTGCATCTCCGACCTCGGTGCGGCGATCAAGAACGCCAAGGCGCGCTTCGGCTATGAGAAGATCGTGCTGGGCGGCTGGTCGGGCGGCGGGTCGCTCTCGTTATTCTACCAGGACCAGGCGGAGAACCCTACGATCACCCACACGCCCGCGGGCGATCCCTTTGACATTGCCGCGCTCAAATTGCCGCCGGTCGACGGCATCATGCTGCTCGCAGCGCATATCAGCCGCGCGATCACGCTCACCGAGTGGATCGACCCGTCGATCACCGACGAGACGCGCCCGTTCGAGCGCGATCCCGAACTCAATATCTACGATCCGGCCAATCCGAACCAGCCGCCCTATACGGAGGAATTCGTTGCCCGTTTCCGCGCGGCGCAGGTGGCGCGCAACCGCCGCATCACCGACTGGGTAAAGGGCCAGTTGGAGGAGCTGAAGGCGTCGGGCCAGCCCAATGCCGAACGCGGCTTCGTGGTCCACGGAACCATGGCCGATGTGCGCTGGACCGATCCCACGCAAGACGCATCCGACCGGCGCCCGCATGAATGCTATCTCGGCGATCCCAAGGTCGCCAATGACGGGCCGGTCGCGCTGGCGCGTTTCTGCACGCTCAGGAGCTGGCTCTCGCAATGGGGCCATGACACCACCAATGCCGACGGGCTGGGCAATGCATCACGGATTTCCTGCCCGGTGCTGGTGATCAACAACACCGCCGATCTTGCCTGCACCCCCAGCCATGCGCAGCGGCTGTTCGATGCGGTGGGCCATGCAGACAAGGAATATCACGACGTCGTGGGGGCGGATCATTACTACATCGAACGGCCCGACCTTTTGCCGCAAGCGGTCGAAATCTGTTCCGAATGGCTTTCGCGAAAGTTCGATTGATGCGCCATTTCCTGCTGCTCTTGCCTGTGCTGGCGCTGGCCGGATGCAAGCCGCCGCCGACCGATGCCGATATCGCCGCGAGCGAAGCGGCTGCACCGGTGAGCCCGTCCGAGCCGATCGACTCGCCCGAAACCGAAGGCGCGGTGTGGGCGGACAGCCAAACGGCGGGCCGCATCCTCTATGGCATTCCCGGCGAGCCGCCGCTGATGGCGCTGGCATGCGGTGAAGCCAACGGGCAGCCGAGCATTCGCCTGACCCGCTTCGCTATCGCCGACGAGGGGGCACTGGCCTTCGCCGCTCTGATCGGCAACGGCCATGTCTCGCGCATTCCGGTCGATGCGACCGAAGTTGACGGCGCATCGATCTGGCAAGGTGACATCCCCGCCTCTGACCCGAAGCTCGAAGTGCTTACCGGGTCGCGCGAAGTGGGGGTGACGATCCCGGGCGCCGGCAGGCTGGTACTCAACCGCAGTTCGCGCCCGGGCGAGCTAATCGAGGCTTGCCGCGCTGCAGCCGAACCCATCGATCAGGCTAACGAGAGCGCTGCGCCCGATCAATAAGCATGTCGGCGGTGAGCACCTGCGGTAGCTGCTCGGCCTCGGCGCCGGGCTCGTACCACAGATAGAGCGGCACGCCCGCGGCACCCTGTTCGGTCAGGAAGGTGCTGATTTCCGCGTCCCTTCGGGTCCAGTCGCCCACCATCGGGATCACACCCGCCTTGTCGAAGGCAGCCTTGGTTGCCTCGCGCTCGATTGCGACGCCTTCATTGACCTTGCAGGTCACGCACCAGTCGGCCGTGAACCACACGAACACCGGCTTGCCGCTGGCGCGCGCTTCGGCGAGTGTAGCCGCGCTGAACTCGCGCGGAGCAAGGATCGATTGCGCAGTGCCCGATTCCTGTTCTGCATAACTCGACGGCAGCGCAAATGCGCCGAAGATCAGGAAGGGCGCAGCGATCAGCCCGAAGGCGGGCCAGGCCATCTTGCCGCGCTTCTGCAGCCGCCCCGTCACCATCAGCGCCATGATTACGCCAGCGGTCGTAACCAGCGCGAACATGGCGAAGCCTTGGCCGCCGAGCCGCGCGGTGAGCCACACCAGCGCCAGCGCGGTTAGCCCCATCGGCAACGCCATCGCCTTGCGGAAGCGGTCCATCCACGGGCCGGGCCGGGGCAACATTCCCCGCAACGCGGGTACGAAGCCGATCAGGAGGAAGGGCAGCGCCAGTCCCAGCCCCAGCGCGGCGAACAGCAGCAGCGCTTGCACGGGCGGCAGCAACAGCGCCGCACCCAGCGCCACGGCCATGAACGGCCCGGTGCAAGGCGTCGCGACAAAGGCCGCAAGTAGGCCGGTGGCAAAGGCGCTGGCAGGTTCCCCGCTGCGGGTGAACGAGAGCGAAGGCAGTTCGAAAAGCCCCGCGAAATTGGCGGTGATTGCAGCAGCCAGCACCAGCAGGAACACCACGACTCCCGGTTCCTGAAGCTGGAAGGCCCAGCCGACCTGAGTGCCCGCCGCACGCAGCGCCAGCATGGTCGCGCCCAGCGCCATGCAAGCGAGCACGACACCGGCGGTATAGGCAATGCCCTCGCGCCGGGCCTGCGCCTGGCTTTCGCCCGCGCGCGCAAGGCTGAGCGCCTTGATGCTGAGGATCGGGAAGACGCAAGGCATCACGTTGAGCAGCAACCCGCCCAGCAGCGCGCCGATCAGCAGCGCCCACACCGGAGGCGCGGCATCGCCCTGCCCCGAAACCAGCGTGCCGCCGCCGGGCACTTCGCCCGGCAGCGCTTCGAAACGAATGCCATTGCCCCCTCCAAGCGCAAGGATGCCTTCGACGGCTTCAGGCTCGGCCCCGCCCTTGAGCTGGATTTCGGCGACCAGCATGTCGCCATTGCGGCGGAAAACCTGTGCGGCGGCATAATCGACCAGTCGCTCGGTCCGCATGAACACATGCGGCGCATCGAGCTGCATCGCAGCGGGAATGGGAATGGCCAGCCGCAGCAGATTTCCTGCGATCTCATAGCGTCCCTTGCGGTCAAGCGGCGGAGCGATCGCCGCGCGCCAGATCGGAAAGCGCTCATCCGCTATGAAGAACGCGGGATCGGTCTGCACCAGCGCTGTCATGCGCGCCTGTTCTGGAACGCAGATCGCATCGGTGCATGCCAGCCATTGCCCCTCGACCGCGATCGGGACCGGGCCCGACGCTGCAAAGCCTTCGGGCACCGACACCGGCACGAGGACCGAATAGGCGCCTTTGTAGACATGATTCATCAGCCCGCTGATGCGCAGGGTCTGCGGCACAGGGTAAAGCGGCTCGCCAGCCTGCCAGCCTTCGGGCAATGCCCAGTTCAGCTGCATGCCCAGCCCCGCATCGCCCGGATTGGACCAATAGCCGTGCCATTCGTCCGACACTGGCTCGAAATGGATCGCAAGGGTCAGGGTTTCGCCCGCCCGCGCGGGTTCTTCCGCATGCAGGCTGGCGACCAGATTATTGTCCTGCGCGCGCAGCGGC
Organism: Altererythrobacter sp. Z27; assembly: GCF_052683155.1. NCBI lineage: Bacteria > Pseudomonadati > Pseudomonadota > Alphaproteobacteria > Sphingomonadales > Erythrobacteraceae > Altererythrobacter > Altererythrobacter sp. Z27. The sequence continues at coordinate 1,245,585 of NZ_JBQYMC010000001.1, forward strand.
ACCGCAAGCGCGACAATCAGCAGCAGGATGAAAGCCTTGAATATGCGTAACGTGCTTGCGCGCATGGTGGCGCTCGCTCTAGGGCTCTTCGCCATGAGCGACAAGCGTGACCTTTTGATCATCGGCGGCGGGCTGGTCGGCATGACGCTGGCCTTGGCCGCCGCGCGCCGCGGTTTTTCGAGCCATGTGGTCGACAGCACCGACCCTGCGGAACTCACCGCCCAGGGGTTTGACGGACGCGCCTCGGCCATCTCCACCGCGAGCTGGAACCTGTTCACCAATATCGGCATCGCCGGTGCGCTCGAGCCCTATGGCTGCCCGATCGATTCGATCGCGGTGAGCGACCAGCTCAAGCCGGGCCGGATCGACTTCACGCCCGCGCCACATGACGGGACGCTGGGGCGGATGTTCGCCAACCGCCAACTGCGGCTCGCATTGTTCGAAGCCGCCGCGAAAGAACCGCTGATCGGCTGGCACGCGCCCGCCAATGTCGTGTCGCGCGAACGCGGCGAATTCGGCGTTTCCGCCACGCTGGCCGACGGCACAGTACTCGAAGCCGCGCTGATGGTGGGCGCCGAAGGCCGCCGCTCACCCACCCGCGAGGAAGAAGGGCTCAAGATGGCCAAGTGGGACTATCACCACCGCGCCATCATCGTCGGGCTCACGCACAGCAAGCCGCATGACAATGTGGCGTGGGAGATTTTCTATCCCGACGGCCCGTTTGCGCTGCTGCCCATGCTCGACGATCCCGACGGAACGCACCACACCGCACTGGTCTGGACCGTCTCCGAAAAGGATGCCGCCGGCGTGCTCAAGCTGTCGGCCCGGGCATTCCTCGACGAAGTGATCAAGCGCATGGGCGACCTGCTGGGCGATGTGACGCTGAACAGTCCGCGCTCATCCTATCCGCTGAGCCTGCAGCACACCGTCCGGATCACCGGCGAGCGGCTGGTGCTGGTGGGCGATTCCGCACACGGCATGCACCCGATCGCGGGCCAGGGGCTCAACCTCGGGCTGCGCGATGTCGGCGCGCTGGTCGAAGTGATGGAGGAAGCGCGCCGCCTGGGCCTCGATATCGGCGATGCGCAGGCGCTCAAGCGCTTCGAAAACTGGCGCGCGCTCGATTCGCTGATGGTGATGAGCGCAACCGACGGGCTGACCCGGCTGTTCGGCCTGAAGGGCAAGGCGGCATCGGCGGTGCGCCGCCTCGGCATGGCCGGGGTCCAGCGCATGCCCGTGCTGAAGCAATGGTTCATGGACGAAGCGCGCGGCGTATCGGGCGACGCGCCGCAATTGCTACGCGCCTGAGCCAAGCGTCAGTTGCCCGGCGAATCGACCGGGCTGCGCTGTTCTACCGGATTGCCCGCACCGTCGCGCAAGCGGCCCGGATCGAGCACTGCGGCGGTTTCGATCGTCTCAAGCGCATCCATCGCAGCGGAATAGCGCTGCGCATCGGCGATCCATGCCTCGGCCTTGTCCGCACCCGGCAGGTTCTGCACTTCGGCAATCGCGGAATCGATCCGGCCGCTTTCGAGGAACTGGCGCGCGCGCTCAAGCCGCCGCTCGGGCTGCGGCGAAGGGGTGCTCTCGCGCCGCACGACGAAAAGCTGGCCCAGTTCGCGGCGCAAATCGCTCCATGAGCGGACACCCTTTTGCTCGCGCAGTTCGGGGGCCAGCCCGTCGAGCCGGGCAAGCAGCACGTCGAGCGTGATCGGATCGCGCGAGAAAGTGATGATGGTCCGCACAGCATTGGGCCAGCTGTCGCCAAATCGCAGCCGCAACTGGTCGGCAAGATAGCCCAGCTCCGCTCCGCGTTCGACCGCGCGGCGGGTAGCAAAGGCGATCAGCAGCCCTTCGGCGCGCGCGGCATTACCCGCTGCAGCCTGGGCCTGGAGGTCGAGCCGCGCCAGCCGCTGCTCGGCGGCGGCCAGTCGCTGGTCGAGCCCGCCCTGCTGCTCCGCCACGCGCTCGACCGCTTGCGCCGCGCCTGCGGCTGCGACGCTGGCGGCAGCGGCTTCGCTGGCGATGGCGGTGGGGGTCGGTTCGGGCACGCCGGAACCGTCATCGAGTGCGGGAATATCGGCATCGGCACCGGCTTCCGGCGCAGCCAGTTCGGTTGGCGTTTGCTCTTCGCCGTCAGGCCAGAAGTAATAGGCGACCAGCGCCGCGCCGAGCAGGAACGATGCCACGACTGCGAACATTATGGGCCGCATCGAGGGCCCTTTGCGGCGACTGCCAAACCTTGATTCCATACCCGTCCGTTCCGCGACCTAGTGGCGGCACCCCACCCCTTTATGTTTTGTTCCGCCTCATTGGCACATGTCCTGCGCCAAGGCCAGCAACTCGGCATCGGAGGGGCTGGCAGCCGCGCGAACGTCGCGCCAGCCGCTTCCCACCATGCCCAGCACGCGCGGTCCGATGGCCGCCAGCGCAATCCTGTCCCGCTCCAGTCCCAGCCTGTCGCATTCGGAAGCGAAATGAGCGGCCGCCCCCGCCGAATGCAGCAAGACGACCGCGCCATTACTCAGCCTGTCAGCAAAATCCTCTGAAATATATGTATTTTGCACGCGATAGACGACACGGGTTATCACATTCACGCCATCGGGCAGATCAATCGGCACATGGTCTTCTCCGGCCAGTCGCAGCAAATTGCGATAGGGCGGACTAAGCACATCGATCAGCGACTGCAGCCCGCCCGAACCGGTTTCGGCGACCGAAAATCCGGCGAGCCTCGCGGCATTGGCGGTGGCCTCGCCCACGGCCAGCACAGGCAGGTGTGAAAGCGATTCCAGCTTCTCCCCGCCGAAACGAATTGCATTCGCGCTTCCCACCAGCAGGGCATCGACCGATTTGAGATCGGGCAAGGTCCAGCCCGACGGCCCGACCGCCGAGAGGGGATATCCTGCAATCGGAAGGCCGCGCGCGGCGCCGGCGGCGATGGTCGAGGAAAGCCCCGGCTCGGGCCGGATGGCAAAAACCTGCATCAAGTGCCGTGATGCCCGAAGTGCGGCGCCATGTTCGAAGTGAGGCGCGCAAGGAGGCCCGCCCCCATCGCCGCAACCCAGTCCAGCTCGCCAGCAGGGCCGCTCGCGCATTCCTCGATCCGGTCCGCGCCGTCGGGGCTGAACAGCGCGCAGCGCAGTGTCAGCTGTCCGCCGTCCGCTTCGGTCAGCATGGCGATCGGGCTGTGGCAATTTCCGCCCAGCGCGTTGAGCAGGGCGCGCTCGGTCATCACCGCGTGGCGGCTGGGTGCGTGATCGATCGCGGCAAGCAGCTCGCGTGCGGCGCTGTCCTCCGCGCGGCACTCGATCCCGATTGCGCCCTGCGCCGGAGCCGGAAGCCATTGCTCGGGATCGAGCCGCGCGCCCACGCTATCTTCGCCCAGCCGGTCGAGCCCGGCGGCGGCCAGCAAGGTGCAATCGGCCTCGCCATTTGCGAGCTTGCCGAGCCGGGTCGCGACATTGCCGCGAAAGGTCACCACCTTGCAGTCCGGCCGCGCATGAAGCAGCTGCGCCGCGCGGCGCGGCGCGCTGGTCCCCACCGTCGCCCCATGCGGAATTTCTTCGATGCTGGCTGCCCCGACCAGCCGGTCCGCCGTGTCTGCGCGCGGCAATATCGCTGCGATTGCCAGCGTGGGCGGGCGCAGCGTCTCGACATCCTTCATCGAATGGACCGCGGCATCGATCCGGCCTTCATGCAGCCATTGGTCGAGTTCCTTGGTCCACAACGCCTTTCCGCCGATTTCGGCAAGCGGGCGGTCGAGCACCTTGTCGCCGCTGGCGACCACCGGGACCAGTTCGACCGCCGCCTGATCCCATCCATGCGCCGCGCACAGCCGGTCGCGCGTCTCATGCGCCTGCGCCGTCGCCAATGGCGAATTGCGCGTGCCCAGTCGCAAAATCGGCGCGTCGGGATAATGAGTTGCGGGCGAAGCCTGTGTCATGGCGGTGCTTGCTCTAACCCCGCAAACCTCTAAGGGAAAGCGGCATGAGCACAAAGCCCCGCATAGTCTTGGGCATAGAATCCAGCTGCGATGAAACCGCCGTGGCACTGGTCGCGAGCGACCGGACGATCCGTGCGCAACGGATCGCGTCGCAGCATGCCGAGCACGCGCCATATGGCGGGGTGGTACCGGAAATTGCCGCGCGCGCGCATGCCGAACGGCTCGCCCCTATGCTCGAAGCGGTGATGGAGGAAGCGGGCGTCACGCTGGCCGATTGCGACGCGATTGCCGCCACGGCCGGCCCTGGCCTGATCGGTGGAGTGATGGTCGGGCTGGTTGCCGCCAAGGCGCTGGCGATGGCATCCGACACGCCGCTGATGGCGATCAACCATCTGGAGGGCCACGCGCTGAGCCCGCGCCTGGCCGATCCTGAACTCGAATTCCCCTACCTCCTCCTGCTGGTGTCGGGCGGGCATTGCCAGATCCTGCTGGTGGAAGGCGTGGGGCGCTATCGCCGCCTTGCCACGACGATCGACGATGCGCTGGGCGAAGCCTTCGACAAGACTGCGAAGATATTGGGGCTCGGCTATCCGGGCGGCCCGGCGGTCGAGAAGCTGGCGCAATCGGGCGATCCGCGCGCGGTGCCGCTGCCACGCCCGCTGGCCGGATCGAGCGAACCGCATTTCTCCTTCGCGGGCCTCAAGAGCGCGGTGCTGCGCGCCAAGGAAAGCGGGGCGCATGCCGATGCCGATATTGCTGCGAGCTTCCAGCAAGCCGCGGTCGATTGCCTCACCGATCGCCTTTCGCATGCGCTCGCACGGATCGATCCGGTCCCGAATTTGGTGGTGGCAGGCGGCGTCGCGGCCAACCGCACGATCCGCACCGCGCTGGAACGGCTTGCATCGGGCCTCGCGATGGGCTTCACCGCTCCGCCTATGGCACTGTGTACCGATAATGCCGCGATGATCGCCTGGGCAGGCTGCGAACGCCTGCAACTGGGCCAGTTCGACCCGCTCGACGTGTCTGCGCGCCCGCGCTGGCCGCTCGATCCGGATGCGGCGCCGGTGCGCGGCGCGGGGGTGAAGGCATGAGCGCGCATCGCCCGGTCGGTGTGCTCGGCGCCGGCGCCTGGGGCACTGCACTCGCGCAGATGCTGAGCAGTGACGGGCGCGATGTGCTGCTGTGGGCGCTTGAGCCCGAGGTTGCGGACGAGATCAACCGCAGCCATCGCAATACGCCCTATCTGCCCTCGGCTTCTCTCAACCCGACAATCCGCGCGACCGGCGATCTTGCCGAATTCGCAGGGGTAGAGATCGTGCTCGCGGTCACGCCCGCACAGCACCTTGGCAGCGTGCTGGCGAAGATGGCCAGCGCCCCGCGCGATCTCGTGCTGTGCAGCAAGGGGATCGAGGCGGGCAGCGGCCGGTTGATGAACGATGTCGCCAAGGAAGCCCTGCCCGGCAGCGATGTCGCCGTGCTTTCCGGCCCGACTTTCGCGCATGAAGTCGCAGCAGGCCTGCCTACAGCCGTCACGCTCGCCTGCAGCGGCGGACGCGCGCAATGGGATCGGCTGGCTCCCGCCATCGCCCGGCCCGCCTTCCGCCCCTATTTCTCCGAAGACGTGACCGGCGCCGAGATCGGCGGATCGATCAAGAACGTGCTCGCGATCGCTTGCGGCGTGGTGGAAGGGCTCAGGCTCGGCCAGAACGCGCGGGCCGCGCTGATCGCGCGCGGCTATGCCGAAATGCTGCGTTTCGGCGAAGCCATGGGAGCAGAGCCCGAGACGCTCGCCGGCCTGTGCGGCTTGGGCGATTTGGTGCTGACCTGCAGCTCCACCTCGAGCCGCAATTTCTCGCTCGGCAAGGCGCTGGGCCAAGGCGGCGACGCGGCAACGCTGATGGCCGACCGGCGCACCGTAGCGGAAGGCGCGCATACCGCGCCGGTGCTGCACGAGCTCGCTGAAAAGCGCGGCATCGCCATGCCGATCGTCAGTGCGGTCAACATGCTGCTGGGCGGTGCTGCGCCCGCGCGAGTGGTCGAGAAGCTGCTGGCCCGCCCGCTGACCGCCGAGCGGGACGAATCTGCGTGAGCGCCTCGGCCACTCCCGAAAAACCGGCGCAAGGCGACCAGGGCGATATCGCTGCCCTCGCCAAGGGCGGCCGCACCAATTTCTTCGGCTTCCTGCTGCGGCTTGCCGCGCGACTGCCGTTCCTGTTCATCGCCGGGCGGCTTTACGGAGCCGATGCGCTGGGCCGCTTCGCCAGCGCACTGGTGGTGATCGAACTGATCGCGCTAATCTGCTCGATGGGCGAGAAGCGCGGGCTGGCGCAGCGCCTCACCGACGGGGATGATGAGCCGGTCAACCTTGTGCTCGACGGGATGCTGCTGGCGCTGATGCTGTCGACCGTGGCGGCAGTGGTGCTGTGGTTCTTCCCCGCACCGATGTTCCCCTCGGGCAATTACACCGCACTCGACAAGCTGCTGGTGATCGCCATCCCGGCCTATGCGCTGACCGAGATCCTGCTGGCGGCGCAAGCCTATCGCTTCGATATCGCCACCACTGTGCGCGCCCGCGCGGTGATCGAACCGTGGACGATCTCGATCATGGCAGGGGTGTTTTTTTACACCGCCTGGTCCGACAGCGGGCTGGCGCTGGCCTATATCGCCTCGATCTTCGCCGGGCTGGCGGCGGCGGCATGGCCCTTCTTCCGGACCTATGGACTACCCAAGGGATGGAGGCCGAACCCGGCCAAGATGGCTCGCCTGAGCGCCCGGGCATTCCCGCTGGCGGTGGCCGATGCGGTCGAATGGGGTACGCGGCGGCTCGACATCTTCATACTCGGCTTTTTTGCGGCACCGGTCGCGGTCGGCATCTATTACGTCGCGCAACAGGTCGCGAGCCTGCCGCAGAAGCTAAAGACCAGCTTCGAGCCGATCCTTGGCCCGGTCATCACGCGCAACCTCAAGGAAAAGAACTATGGCGCGATCGCCGCGCAGGTGCGGCAGGTCGGCTTCTGGATCATCGCCGCGCAGGCCGGGATCGCGCTGGCGCTGGGCATTCCGGGCGAAGCGGTGATGGGGCTGGTCGGCCCCAACTTCGTCGGCGGCACCGGCGCACTCGCTTTCCTGCTGCTGGCCGAAGTGGTGGCCGCGACCGCCGTCGTGTCCGAAGCCGCGCTGGTTTACGTCGCGCGCAAGCGCAACCTCGCGATCTCGCTCGGCACGATCGCGCTGCAGGCCGCGCTGACGGTGGGCGCGATGCTGCTGGTCGAGCGGCTGGGTTATGGCGAGCCGTTCAAGGCGGCGGGCGCGGCGATCGCGCTGATGCTCGCGCTCGGCAGCGCCAGCCTGGTCAAGGCATGGCTGCTCGCGCGCATCCTGGGCTATCCGGTAGGCAACTGGCGCTGGCCGCTGGTATGGGCGGTCGCCCCGGCAGTGCTGGTCGGCTATCTCGCCACGCTCATGCCCGAATGGGCCGAGCTGATCATCGGCATTCCGCTGATCCTCTGCACCTATGGCTGGGTGATCTGGCGCCGCGGCTTCGGCCCCGAGGATCGCGTGCTGTTCCGCCGCAATATCGGCGGCGACAAGCCCGATAGCTAAACTTGGCTTCCCTGCGGGCGCGCTGCTATGGGCCGCTCGCCTGAATTCGAGCGAATGGAACACGCATGGCTGAAACGATCCAAACCTATTGGCCCTATCTGCTTGCCACCCTTGCTGTCGTGCTGGCGGTGGGCTGGTTCCTGTTCCTCTCGAACCGCAAGACTTCGGTCGTCACCGACCGGCGCGACGTGCTCGACGAAGGCGCCGCTCCGGCCCAGCGCAACCAGGCCCTGATCGACGCGCCCCGCAGCGCAGCCGATCCGGCGACCGCCGAACTGCCGAAATCGCAGCCAGCGACTTCGGGCGACGACCTGACCCGCATCAAGGGACTCGGCCCCCGGATCGCGACCATGCTGAACGAAATGGGCGTGGCCCGATTCGCCGATATTGCCCGCTGGGACGATGCCGAGATCGACAGAATCGACGCGCAACTCGGCAAATTCCAGGGTCGCATCCGCCGCGACGCCTGGGTCGAGCAAGCCAAGTTCCTGAGTCAAGGCGACGAATCCGGCTTCGTGGCAAAGTTCGGCCAGAACGGCTGAATCCCTGCCGGATTTGGCCGATTCCTGTGTTAAGCTCGCTGGCTTGGAAAGGGTCGGGGAAAGGAGCTGCGCATGCCACAGCCATGCATCCTTGTGGCCGAAGACGAATGGATTATCGCCGCTGACCTGTGCGAAACGGTCGAAGAGGCCGGCTTTCATGTCGAAGGCCCGCATTGCGATGTTTCCTCCGCCATGCGCGCATTCAAGAAGCACAGGCCCGATGTCGCGATCCTCGACGTGCAGTTGAGTGACGGCACGGCCTATGCGCTGGCGCGCAAGCTGGCCGACGAACATGTGCCGATCATCTTCCATTCGGGCCGTTACACGCGCGACGAAGTGCTCGACAAATTCCCCGGCGCGACCACGCTGGCCAAGCCCTGCCCGCCGGCCCAGATCATCGCCGCAGTGAACGAGGTGCTGCACACCGCCTGACGATTCCCGCCGCGATCTGCCCTGCACGCGCCAATCCCCTTTCGGACTTGGCCAGCGCCCGCTACTGAGCCCTTGCTGCTTTGCCTCAACCCTGCAAAGTGGGACAGCAAACTAGTTACGGGAGATACTTGTGGCGGGCATGGTTCCCTTCAATTGGGAAGATCCTTTCGACCTCGAAAGCCAGTTGACCGAAGACGAACGCATGATCCGCGACGCGGCGCATGGCTTCGCGCAGAGCGAGCTGCAGCCGCGCGTGATCAAGGCATTCGCTGAAGAGATCGACGCGCCCGAACTGTTCCCGCTGTTCGGCCAGGCCGGCCTGCTGGGCGCAACCATCCCCGAGGAATATGGCGGCGCTGGCGCCTCTTACGTCGCCTATGGCCTGATTGCGCGCGAGATCGAACGGGTCGACTCGGGCTATCGCTCGATGGCTTCGGTCCAGTCGAGCCTCGTGATGTTCCCGATCTATGGCTATGGCTCCGAAGAACAGCGCCGCAAATATCTGCCCGGCCTCGCTTCGGGCCAGTTGATCGGCTGTTTCGGCCTGACCGAACCCGATGCCGGTTCGGACCCTGCAGGCATGAAGACCGTCGCCCGCAAGGATGGCGACGGCTACGTCATCAGCGGATCAAAGACCTGGATTTCCAACGCCCCCTTCGCCGATGTCTTCGTGGTCTGGGCCAAGAGCGAGGAGCACGGCGGCGGCATTCGCGGCTTCGTGCTCGAAAAGGGCATGAAGGGGCTTTCCGCGCCCAAGATCGAAGGCAAGATCTCGCTGCGCGCCAGCACCACCGGCATGATCATGATGGACGATGTGAAGGTTGGCGCCGATGCGCTGCTGCCCAATGTCCAGGGGCTGAAGGGCCCGTTCGGCTGTCTCAACCGTGCGCGCTACGGAATCAGCTGGGGCGCGATGGGCGCTGCCGAATTCTGCATGCATGCCGCGCGGCAGTATGGCCTCGATCGCAAGCAGTTCGGCCGCCCGCTGGCCGCGACGCAGCTGTTCCAGAAGAAGCTCGCCGACATGCTCACCGACATCGCGCTGGGCCTGCAGGGTTCGCTGCGCGTTGGCCGATTGATGGACGAAGGCCGCTTCGCACCCGACATGATCAGCGTGGTCAAGCGCAACAATGTCGGCAAGGCGCTCGAGATCGCCCGGCAAGCGCGCGACATGCATGGCGGCAACGGGATCAGCGAAGAATACCAGGTGATCCGCCACATGGTGAACCTCGAAACGGTCAATACTTACGAGGGCACGCATGACGTCCATGCGCTGATCCTTGGCCGCGGCATCACGGGCATCCCGGCGTTCTGAACCGTGAACCGGGGTCGCAAACCAGCGCTTTCCTACCTGCCGCTCCGCTGGCATGGTTCGCCCATGCAGCAATTCCTGCCGCCCGCTGACCGCACCCTGCCGATGGCAGGCTTCGGCGGGGCAGGTTTTTTACTTCAAGACAGTGTCGCATGTGTCGCACGGCCGCAGCGGGGGGCATGCGCATGAAGCTCTACGGATATTACCGCAGCTCGACCAGCTATCGCCTGCGCATCGCGCTCGAGCTGAAAGGCATCGCCTACGAATATGTCCCGGTGAACCTGCTCACTTCCGAGCAGAAGGGCGAGGCATTTACCAGCCGCAACCCCTTCGGCAGCGTGCCGATGCTCGAGGCGGACGGGCGCGACCGGGCGCAATCAATGGCGCAACTCGAATGGCTCGACGAGGCCCATCCGCACCGCCCCCTGCTGCCCGCCGACATCGAAGACCGCTACACCGCGCGCGAGCTGGCCTATGCGATCGCCACGGAAACGCATGCAGTAAACAATCTGCCGGTTCTCAAATATCTGAAGGACCCGCTGGGCCATTCGCAGGAAGAGATCGACATCTGGTATCGCCACTGGCTGGCGCGCACCTTCGCGCCGCTGGAAGCGCGGCTGGCACAGCTCGGCACAGGCGATTTCCTGTTCGAACGCCCCGGCTTCTTCGAGGTCGTGCTGCTGCCGCAGGTCTATAACGCGCGGCGCTTCGACTTCGATTTCAGCGACAAGCCGCATATCGAGCGGATCGAGCGGGCCTGCCTTGACCTGCCCGAATTCCAGCGCGCGCACCCCGATAACCAGATAGACGCCCCATAATTTTTGGCCCGAGAGGACTTCATGAAACTAGCTACGCTGAATGACGGAACCCGTGACGGAAAGCTGGTCGTCGTTTCAAAGGACCTGACGCGCTATTGCGCCGCAGACAATATCGCGCCCACGCTTCAGGCGGCGCTGGACAATTGGGACCGGGTCGCGCCCGAACTCGAAGTGCTGGCGCGCGATGTCGAACACGAAGCGGTGCCGTGCGAACGGTTCCACGAGCGCGAAGCGATGTCGCCGCTCCCCCGCGCCTACCAATGGGCGGACGGTTCGGCCTACATCAACCACGTCGAGCTGGTCCGCAAAGCGCGCGATTCCGAAGTGCCCGAGAGCTTCTATCATGATCCGCTGATGTACCAGGGCGGCAGCGACAGCTTCCTCAGCCCGCGCGATGATATCCCGCTGGGCGACATTGCCTGGGGCTGCGACATGGAGGGCGAAGTCGCCTGCATCACCGATGACGTGCCGATGGGCCTGTCGGCTGAAGAAGCCGCGGGGCACATCAAGCTGCTGATGCTGGTCAACGACGTCTCGCTGCGCGGCCTGATCCCGGGCGAGTTGGCCAAGGGGTTCGGCTTCTTCCAGTCGAAGCCCGCCAGCGCCTTCTCACCCGTGGCGATCACGCCCGATGAGCTTGGAGCGGCCTGGGCCGATTGCCTGATCCACCTGCCCCTGATGGTCGATTACAATGGCGAGCCCTTCGGCCGCGCCAATACCGGGGTGGATGCCACCTTCAACCTCGCTCAGCTGGTCGCGCATGCCGCCAAGACGCGCAATCTCTGCGCCGGCACGATCATCGGCACCGGCACGATCAGCAACAAGGGCGCAGACGGCGGACCGGGCAAGCCGGTGAGCGAAGGCGGGCTGGGCTATAGCTGCATCGCCGAAATCCGCATGATCGAGACGATTTATGACGGTGCGCCCAAGACGCGCTTCATGCATCCGGGCGACACTGTGCGGATCGAGATGCGCGACGACCACAACCATTCGATCTTCGGCGCGATCGAGCAGAAAGTGGTGCAGGCCTAGATCTCGATCGGTTTGAACGCGGTTGCTTCGTCCCCGGTGTTGGGCGTGCCATCGGCGTCCATCACGAACAGCTTGACCTCACCCTTGCGTGCGCAGGGGCGGTGTTCGGTCCCTCGCGGCACAATGATCAGATCGCCTTGCACCATACGCTCTGTATGGTCGCGAAACTCCATGTCGAGCTCACCCTCAATCACTAGGAACAGCTCATCCGTGTCATCGTGCTGATGCCAGTGGTATTCGCCTTCAACCTTGCACAGGCGAACTTCGTTGCCATTGTAGCGCGCGGCCAATCTGGGAGCCCAATGATCTGAAAACAGGGCGAATTTTTCGGAAAGATTTACCTTAGAAGCCATCAATATACCACCACGCTGCGGATGCTCTCGCCTGCGTGCATCAGGTCGAAGCCCTTGTTGATCTCTTCCAGCGTCAGCACATGGGTAATCATCGGGTCAATCTGGATCTTCCCGTCCATGTACCAGTCGACGATTTTCGGAACGTCGGTGCGACCCTTGGCTCCTCCGAATGCTGTGCCACGCCAATTGCGCCCTGTCACGAGTTGAAAGGGGCGTGTGCTGATTTCCTTGCCCGATTCGGCCACGCCGATGATCACACTGGTCCCCCAGCCGCGGTGGCAGCATTCGAGCGCGGTGCGCATCACTTCGGTATTGCCCGTGCAATCGAAGCTGTAGTCCGCCCCGCCATCGGTCATCAGCAGCACCTTGGCGATAATGTCGTCGCGACTCATGCCCTTGGTATTAAGGAAGTCGGTCATGCCGAACTTGCGGCCCCATTCCTCACGATCGGGGTTGATGTCGATGCCGATAATCTTGCCCGCCCCCGCCAGCTTGGCACCCTGGATCACGTTGAGGCCGATCCCGCCCAGGCCGAACACCACGACATTGTCGCCAACCTGCACCTTGGCCGTGTTGACCACGGCACCCACGCCGGTGGTGACGCCGCAGCCGATGTAACAGCTGGTCTGGAACGGCGCGTCCTCGCGGATTTTAGCGACCGCGATTTCGGGCAGCACGGTGAAGTTCGAGAAGGTCGAACAGCCCATGTAGTGGAAGATCGTCTCGCCCTTGTAGCTGAAGCGGCTCGTGCCGTCGGGCATCAGCCCCTTGCCTTGCGTCGCGCGGATCGCAGTGCACAGATTGGTCTTGCCGCTGAGGCACGATTTACACTGGCGGCATTCGGGCGTGTAGAGCGGGATCACATGATCGTCGGGCTTCACCGAAGTGACACCGGGCCCGACTTCGCGCACGATCCCCGCGCCTTCATGGCCCAGGATCGAAGGGAAGATGCCTTCGCTGTCGAACCCGTCGAGCGTGTAGGCATCGGTGTGGCAGATGCCGGTCGCCATGATCTCGACCAGCACTTCGCCTTCTTTCGGCCCCTTAAGGTCGACTTCGACGATTTCGAGCGGCTTCTTCGCTTCGAAGGCAACGGCGGCGCGGGTCTTCATGGTCGATTCTCCTGTTCGTCACCCGATTGGAGCGACTCGGCCAGCGAGGCAAGTAGTACACAAATCTTGTGGCGGGCGAGGTTGGCCCGGCATATTGCAACCCGCATGAACCGCAAACGCTTCCCACACTCCTTCCTTGCTGCCTTGCTTGCATTGATCGGCGGAGCCGCGGCCACTGCCGAACCGGCAGAAATCGATCTGTCGAACGACCCGAGCATCCTCCAGTTTCGTGCCTGGCAGGAAGCCCATGCCCTACCCGCAGTAGCATTGATCCCGGAAGGAGAGGCGCCGCGCGCTTCAGGGGGTAGCCGTATCGGTGGGGCCGTATGGCTGGCTGAGGGCGAGGCTTGGCCGCTCGACCGGGCTCGCAAACCAATGGTGTTCCTGGCGCAGGTCGATTTTGCGGAGATGCCGCCCTTGCCGGACTATCCAACGTCAGGTGTGCTGCAATTTTTCATCAGCCGCACCGGTGACCTGTATGGCATGGATTTCGAGAAGCCCGAGAATGGCGATTTTCGCGTGATCTACCGCGAGGTGATCAATGAACGGGGGCGACTGGTATTCGGCAGCACCAAAGGGATCCTGAAGTTCGACGACTACACGCCGATCTTTCCCGAAACGATTGCGAAGGGTGTGCGGCTCGTGCCCTATGCGACTCTACACAAGCCTTCGACAGATTCCTGGTTGATGGAACGTGATGCAGCGCAATTGCCGTCTGCCAACGAGAAGGATGCTTGGGACCGGATTTACAAATACGCCGACAGTCGATCAATCGAAGACGGATTTGGCCAGAGCCGGGTCGGCGGCCATCCGGAATTCACACAGAATGACTGGCGCATTCGGCCTGAGTATCAGGACGTTGACCGCGTGCTCCTGCAGCTATGGACCGATGATGAAAATTTGATGTGGGGCGACAGCGGCCAAGGCCAATTCATGATCCGGCGCGAAGACTTGCTGAAGCGGGACTTCAGCAAGGTCTTCTACCAGTGGGATTGCTACTAAGCGGTTTCGTGGACGGTCTTCGAGACCATGCAGGCGGTGACGCCTTCTGCGCCATCCTCGAGACCATAGCCCGACCATTTGATCCCGCCGAAGGGCGCGTCAGCCGCACTCACCGTGCCGCTGTTGATCGCGATCATGCCGGCCTCGATTTCGCTGGCGAGCCGCATCCGGCGCTTGGCATCCTGCGTCCAGGCATAGGCGGCAAGGCCATAGGGCAGCCTGTTGGCTTCCTCGAGCATCGCCGCTTCGCCCTTCATCGGGTTGATCAGGGCGACCGGGCCAAACGGCTCTTCGTTCATGATCGTCGCATCCACCGGCACTTCGCTCAGCACGGTCGGCTCGTGGAAGAATCCCTGGTTGCCGATGCGGTTGCCGCCTGCGCCCAGCTTTGCACCCTTGTCGAGCGCGTCGGCAAGCTTGGCCTGGATCCCGTCCGGACCGCGCTGGCTCGCCATCGGACCCATTTGCGTGTCCGCATCCATCCCGTTGCCGACCTTCACCGCCTTCGCACGCTCGATGAAGCCGTCGCGGAAGCGCTCGAACACATCTTCCTCTACCAGAAAGCGCGTCGGGCTGACGCAGACCTGCCCGGCATTGCGGTATTTGTTGCCCGCCATGGTATCGAGCGCCTTGTCGATATCGGCATCGTTGAAGATCAGCACCGGCCCGTGCCCGCCCAGCTCCATCGTGGTGCGCTTCATGTCTTCCGCCGCGAGCTTGGCGAGATGCTTGCCCACCGCGGTCGAGCCGGTGAAAGTGACCTTGCGGATGATCGGGCTGGCCAGCAGGTGCCGGCTGATCTCGTCGGGAACGCCGAATACGCATTGCAGCACATCGCCCGGAACGCCTGCGTCGAGCAGTGCCTGGACGATGCCGAGGCCGCCCGCGGGCGTCTCTTCCGACGGCTTGACGATCACCGGGCAACCCGCAGCGAGCGGTCCGCCGACCTTGCGCATGACGTTGAGCGCGGGGAAGTTCCATGCCGAGAAGCCCGCCACGGGGCCAACCGGCTCATGCCGCACCTCGACGCGCTGGCCATCGGGACGCACCAGCGTGCGGCCATAGAGCCGCTTGCATTCGCCCGCGTAGAATTCGAGCAACATGGCGCAATAGATCGTCTCGCCCACCGCTTCTTTGAACGGCTTGCCCTGCTCGCGCGTGATTGCGGCACCGATCACCGAGGCGCGTTCGCGGATCAGCGCCGCACCCTTGCGCAACACCGCCTCGCGCTCGTCGGCCGAGGTCGCGCGCCAGCGCCGGAAACCGTTCGCCGCCGCCTCGAGCGCAGCATCGAGATCGGCAGTAGTCGCCTTGGGAAGCGCAGCAATGGCTTCGCCCGTCGCAGGGTCGAGCACGTCGATCGTTTCGCGGCTCGGGCTGCCGATTTGCTCGCCTGCAACCAGCAGCTGAAGTTCGGGATAATTGCTCACATTGCCTCCTTCGACTCTTGGCGCCTTCCTTACCAGCCGCGCACAGCAGGTCCATGCCTAGACTCGGCGGACTGGCGAAATGCTTCCCGTAACAGCATGTTGTCTTGGCCCCGAAGGCCATCTATCCTGCACGGCGGTCGCATTGGAGAGGTGGAAACAGCTTGACCGACGTCTTCGTCTCCTATGCTCGCAGTACATATCCGCAGGCACGGCAGGTCGCCGACGCGCTGATTGCCGACGGCTACAAGGTCTGGATCGACGACGACCTGCCTGCGCATCGGGTGTTTTCGACCGTCATCGAGGAACGGCTGAACGAGGCCAAGGCCGTGCTGGTGCTGTGGAGCGAAAATGCACGGGCGTCGCGCTGGGTACCTGCCGAGGCCGACCTTGCGTTCAACGCCGACAAGCTGGTGCAGATGAGCATTGACGGCGTCCTGCCGCCCTTGCCGTTCAACCGCGTCCATTGCGAAATGGCCGCCGGATGGAATGGCGAGACCGATAGCCCTCAATGGCGCAAGGTTGCCGCCAGCATCGCCGCTCTCACTGGGACAAGGGGCGCAGCAAATCCGCGCCTTGCAGGAACCCTGCCGACGACGGGCTGGGTCATGCAAGAGCAAAGCGACCCGCTGCTTGCCATCCTGCCTTTCGACAATCTCTCCAGTGACGAGGAACTCACCTATTTTTGCGACGGCGTATCGGAGGAAATCCAGCGCACCGTCAGTGACGGGAGCAATCTGAGAGTAGTGGCCCGGTCATCCAGCTTCCAGTTTCGCGGCAGCGACAAGGATACCGCCAATGTTTCGGCCGCGCTGGGTGCATCGCACTTGCTCGATGGATCTGTCCGGCGTGGCGGGCAACGCTTGCGGATCAGCGCCGAACTGGTCGAGTGCCGATCGCTGCGCGTGCTGTGGGGCGACCGTTTCGACGGCGACTATGACGATGTCTTCGCGCTCCAGGAACGCATAGCCGAACAGGTCGCGAATGCGCTCAAGGTCGCGTTGGCGCGGCAAGCGGGAGACGTCAGCCTGTCCAATGATCTTTACGAGAAATTCCTGCGTGCGCGCGGCAAACTGGCCGAAGGCGACGCGACTTTCGACGATTCCGCCGAACGTGCCATTCCGCAGCTTGAGGAAGTGACCGGGGCTGCGCCCGATTTCGCACCCGCTTGGGAAATCCTCGCCTCGGCGCGGGCAGCCGCGCTTCGCTCGGGCCATTTCGAAGGCGACTATGCAACCCTGCGCGACGATGTGCTGGAAGCGGCGCATACTGCTCTAAGGCTCGATCCCAGGCGCGGGGGTGCATATCTCGCGCTGGCGCTGCTCGAGCCATGGGGAGCCTATCGCCAGCGCGAAAGGCTGCTGCTCAAGGCGCTTGAGCTGTCGCCCAACGATCCGGCCACGCTGACGGAAATCAGCGATTTCTACTGGAGCGTCGGTCGGTTCCGCGATGCGCTTTCGATGGCGCAAAAGGCGTGCGAGCTGAACCCGCTGATGCCCGCCGCGCGGCTCCATGTCGCGCAGATGCATGCCTATATTGGCGACTATGCCGGTTCCATTTCGATGACACGCGATCTGGCGCGGCGCTGGCCCGACAATGCAGGCATCCTGCTGTCATTGCTCAACACCGCTGGCACGCTCGGCTTCTGGGAGGCGCATGACGAAGCCGTGCGCGAAATCGATCGCTTTGACGGCTGGCAGGCGAAAGACATGCGCGCGGCGCGCGCATTCCATCATGCCCGGCGGACGATGGATCCTGACCTCATCGAACGCAGGATCGGCCGTTACAAGGAACTGCTCGAAGAAACCGGTACGATGCCGCTGAACATTGTCGTTTCGATTGCCGCGTTCAACCAGGTCGACCGTGCCCTCGATCTCGCCGAGAAGGCCTCCTACGACTATATTTTCGATCCCAAGGGCGATCGGCCCAGCCTCTATTACCCTGGAACCATCTTGGGCCCGTGGAGCGACGCGATGAAGCAGCCGCGCTTTGCCAGTTTGTGCGTGCGGCTCGGGCTGTCGCAATACTGGATCGAAACAGGCGCCTGGCCGGACTGCGTCGAATGGACGCCCTACGATTTCAAGGCCGAAGTACAGCGCGCGCATGAAGAAGCGCAGGCCGCGGGGTGAACAGGCGCTATTTCGCGCCCGCCGCTCCATAGGTATGTAGCGTCTCCAGGACTTCGAACAGGGCATCCGAAGTGAACGAGACAGCGAACTCGACGCGCTTTCTTTGCCTCTTCAGTTTCCAGTCGGCCTTTAAATCGCCCGGCGGAGGGGTTTTCCCTTCATGGCCGAAGCGCACCTTTTTACCGCTCGGTTCGGTCAGGCCGAACAATTGCTCGAACTGTTCCTTCATCGTGTCCGACCACATGAAGTCGAGTTCGATCTGGTCGCTCGAATAATAGATTACATCCTCGACATTCTTGCGAGTGACCTGGGAAGCGACAATGGCGCGATAGACCGCAGCGCGCATGTCGAACACGTCGCGAAACTGCTTGAGCGTATTGATTTCCATGCCGTGGCGGATGTTCGGAATGTTCGCCGTCTTCTCGCCCAGGAGTTCGAACTCGGCCAGCAATGTACCGGCAAAATCCCCCATCCCGTCCGCAAGGAAGATTTCGGCGAGGTCGATTGGCTTACCGCTCTTCCTCGGCTTGATCTCGATATGCAAAACCGCAAGGTCGCGCGCCTTGGTTCGAGGTGAAAACTTCGCAAATCCCTGGGTGGCCAGATCGATATGAAGGTGATCCGGCGTTTCCCCTTGCTGGAGTGTGATCTGGCCTACCTGCTTCTCGCTGCCCCAGATTTCCCGGCTGGAGAACATGACCGAACTGCTGTCGTCGAAATAGAACGGCTGAATCCACACGGGGTGGCCGCGCCCAAGCAAATTGTCCTTGGTCACTTCGTGGCGCGTGGCAGGGAAGGACCAATATATCTCCTTGTGCGCCAGCGTATCCCACCCTTCGACTCCTTTGCGCGCGCCGCTCGAGAAATTCGGGTGATCCGCCACCATCAGCAGGCCGTGCCCGGTCTGGTAGGAGCAAAGGTAGTGATAGGGCGAATAATCCGGGCCGGGCGAATTGAAACGCGTATCGAGGTAATTCTGCATGCAATTCAGATCTGTTTCGATAACGAAAGCCCATACCCGCGCGCCTTTGCTTATCCAGGGCGGGATCAGTTGCTGCGTCGTGAATGACTCGACGAATTTGGTCACGGCATCCTCCGCTTTCCGAAGAAGCCCTTGAGCGGCCGGAACCAGCGCGCGGACAGGTCGCTATGCGCCGGCCTGCCAACGATCCCATCTCCGCCCGTAATCGGAAATTCGTGCACGACGCGCATATGGTCGTAATCGATGTCCGCTTTGAACCGGAGCGCGGCGATGGGCTTGGCCTTGATCTTCTTCCCGCTCGGCGATGGGCCCACTTTCAGCAATACCTTGAGTATCTGGTGGAAGCTGCCCGTATCGCGGAACCTGATCTTGACGTTCTTCTCGTCATACAGCCGCAAGTCGCGCAGATTTCCGTATTGCGATCGGCACGAAACCAGCGCTTGGTAGATCGCGCGTTCGGGATACTTCGCATCACGATACTGCTTTAGCCCAAGCGAGCGCATCGCGGTGGGGAACAGGCCGGCCGATGCAAAATCGATGAAATTGCCAAAATCGCTCATGGTTGAAATGCCAAGGCTCGCAGCCGGGCTTTGGAACAGCGTTGCTAGCGATTTCTCAGGGGCCTTCTCGAGCCGAAATGTCGGCAGCGCCGGGCCGGTCTTGACCTTGAGGAACGTGTGCTCCTGCAGATACTCGCCAGGGTGGCCGGTTTTCCATCCTGGCATCCTGACCCGGCTCTGGAAGCTGTCAGGGTAATACCCCTCATCCATTTCGATCTTGGCCAGCAGTTTGCCCAGGCCCAGCATTTCACGGCCGCAGATGCACGACCAGGGCTTGTCGACGACAATGAACGGCAGCACGCATTCGATGTCGCTATTAGCGATCAGGCCCAACGGCCCATTGCCGTAACGAACGACCGGCAATGATACGAAGACCTCGCGCTGGGTGGTAATCCCGCGCTCCGGATAGGGGCATTCGCCGATGTCCTGTGGCTCGCGGTTAGAACTGATCATCTCTGGATAATCGAGAAAAAACAGCATGGCATATGGCCATGCCGCGGCCGGGCGATATTCGAAGCCGCGTTCGTCTCGCGTGCCAAGGTTGAGAAAGGTGTCACAGTAATTTTGTACCGCTTCGACCTGGGCCGGCCAGATGAAGGCGTTCACCGTCACATCGGGAAAGTGATACGGCGGCGGGACGTCCTGGCTGGATGAAGACTGGACATAAGGAATGGATGGGCGAACATGTTTCATGCGGCGCTGCTCCCTCTCGAAGGTTCGAACACACCGCCGCCGGATTGCTCGATGAAGGCCGAGCCGAACAGCGCCCCCGGCGTTTGGAAACCGGGCCGCGCGGCGCCGGCGAGGACGCGCCGAAGCGCCTCTGCGGCGACCAGCACGGTAGTGCCATAGCCGTCGCGCGTGTGCAGCCGCAGCTGGCGCGGACGGCGCCAGCGGTCGAGCGCTTCGACAACCATGATATAGCGCCCCTCTTCGCGAACCTTCGCGCCGGGGTCCTGCGGCCAGGCCTTTGAAATCGCACCACCTGCCGCGCGCCAAATGCCTGCCCCGGTGAGAGAGGCGTAGACTCCGGAAGCGCGCCAGCCCGCACGCTGCCACCACGGCAATTCGGAATAGACCTCGATATCGCCGACCCCGGTGGTGTGCTCGCCAGTCACGACATCGGCCCAGCTCATCGCAGTCGTCTCGCGCAAGCCTTCGCCGAAATCGAACGAGCGCGTAAGGCTGCCAAGCGGCACGCCCTTGAGCTTGCCCTTGCGGCGCACCATCACCTGCTTCTCGAACAAACGTGCCGCTGTCGCCGCGCTGCCGCGGCTCATTGCATGCGCACGGGAAATGCCCAGGCACAGCCGCACGGTATCGGGCCATTGTTCGATCGCGCGCTTGAGCAGGCAATCGCTGGCTGCGATCGTCAGCCCCAGCCCCGGCATCAGCATCGCTTTCGCCGTTCGGGCCTTCTCGCTCTCACCCATCAGAGCTTCGAACACCGGCCACTCGCCCCCGACATCGAGGTAGTGCGTGCCGCTGGCAATGCAGGCCTGCGCCAGCGGCATTGCCGTATCGGCATAGGGGCCCGCGGCGTTCAACAACACGGGGCAACCCTTGAGGCCAGCCACCACTGGCGCGGGATCCGCAAGGTCGAACGCGCGCCACGGCAATCGCAATTCATCACCAAGCTGCGCCAGCCGCTCTGCATTGCGCCCGGCCAGCACCAGCTCGATCGTTCCGGCAAGGTGCTGCGCGATTATCCGCCCGGTATATCCGGTCGCACCATATAGGAGTACCGGGCCGCTCATTTCCGGTCGAATATCCAACGCACCAGCCCCAAAAGGAAGGCACGGTTGTCGTCATGCGGGCAGCCCTCATAGGCGATTGCAAATTCTTCGAGTGCGCATCCTGCCAGCGCTGCAGCCACCCGCCGTGCATGGTCGACAGAACCCTTTCGATGCATCAGATCGGCGAGCCACAATACCTCGCCGTCCTTGCGCTGTTCGCGGCGCAACCGCAGCAAGGCATCGATCCGCTTGCGCTCCGCTGCTGTGGCATGCGCCCGCACATGGATCAGCATCAGCGTGCGCTTGGCTTCGTAGAGATCGCCGTTCTTCTCCTTGCCGTACCCCGGATCGTCCGAAAGATTGCGCAGGTCGTCCTCGATCTGGAATGCCACGCCCAGGAAATGGCCGAAGCGGATCACGCGCGCCGGATCGACTCTTCCGCGCGAACCGATGATCACGCCCAATTGCGCCGGCCAGATCATCCCCATCCACGCGGTCTTCTTGAGTGCCATGCGGATATAGTCGGCTTCAACCAAATCGGTGACGTTGCGGTCGCGCCAGCCAAGTTCGAGCGCCTGCCCCTCGGCGGTCTGGCGGGCCATCATCATGGTCGCTTCGATCACCTGTTCGGCGGCTTGCTGGCCGAGCGGACGGATCGACTCGAGCAAGGGCTGGAAGGCCGTGAACAACAAGGCATCACCGGCATTGATGGCCAGCGGCACGCCATGCATCGCATGCAGCGTGGGCTTGCCGCGACGCAGGTCGCTGCCGTCCTGGACATCGTCATGGATCAGCAGCGCATTGTGCAGCATTTCCACCGCCGCAGCGCAGCACACCGCTTCCTCGACCCGCCCGCCAAACAGGCAGGCATTGGCGATGCAGATCGCGGGGCGCATCATCTTGCCCCCGCGGCCGGGATATTCGTTCATCAGCGGATCGAGGAAGGGGGCAGGTGCCTCTGCTGAGAGATACCGCCTGAGCTCGGCGCGCGTGGCTTCTGCGTAATCGTCGAGCAATTGCTGGGGGAGACCGTCGGGCGGCGGCGCTTCGAAGCGATGTTCCCCCCGCGCCATCGCCTACTTGCCCAGTTCGATGACAAGTGCGCCCAGAGGCACGGTCTGATCCTTGGCAAAGACCAGCCCGCTATAGGCGCCGGGTGGCTGCCCCTTGGGCACGGCGATCGTCGCGATCACCCCGCCATGCGACAAATCCGCTTCGAATTCGATCTTGCCGATCGGAGCTGCCTTCCCGGCATTAGGCTGAAGCGGGGTGGCCGTAATTTGCCAGACGGCAGTCGGGTTATCCGGACGTGCCAGCATCGGGGTCAAAAGTTTCGCCTTATTGGTCCCGGTGAATTGGGCAGAAAGCGCCATGCCGCCAGCCGGGGGCGCAGAAGCAACCGGTGCGGCAGTGCGCGGCGCGCTCTGCATCAGCCCGCCCTCGATCGGCGTCGAATCCTCCGGATCGCCGGGCTTATAATCGCGGAATGGCGGGTTTGCGGCGGCGACTTCGCCCGGAGGAGGAGGGCCGCCGGTGGTAGGAATCTGGCGTACCAGCTGTTCGCACAGGTCAAGCGTCGTCGCGCTGAGCTGCCGCGCCAGCCCCAGCAGGTGCAGGGTCAATTTCTGCAGATCGTGCGGGACATCGCGGATATTGTATTCGCCCTGGCGGAAATGTTCGGCTGCCTGCCGACCCTGCGCAATGGTCTGCGACAGCACATCGTATCCTGACTTGACCGCTTCGGCCACGGCTTCGTCGATCGCCGCCTGCGGGCCATCATTGCGAGGCGGCGGTGGTGGGGGAGGAGGGGGAGGTGATGGTGGCGGCGGCGCAGACGCATTGCGACGTGCCGCAGCCTCTTCCTTGGCTGCCTTCCCCGAACGGTCCGGTCCCTTTCGCGTAGCCTTGGGGCGAACAATGCGCTTGGCAGGCGCGCTCTTGCCAGACGGTCCGGGCTTACGGGTGGTCATACGCGGTAATATCCTCCAGCCTGGGGGACCCGCACAGGGCATGTGCGGCCAAAAGCCCCGACATCACGGCACCTTCGACGCAACCCGAATGGAAACCGCTATCGGTCCAGTCGCCTGCAAGAGTCAAATTGTCATAGCTGCGGTCGAGTGGTGAAATGCGATGCCGCCAGCTGCCTGGCGTGTGAATTACATAGCGATCCGAAGGGTTTACATTCGCTTTCCAGAATTGCGTGGCGAAGCGGGCCGGGCCGGTAAGATCGGCGCCCGACGTCCCGTCATCGGCTGCCTTGAGAATCTCCCAACGGAAGTTCCCGTCTGCCTCGAATGCGCCGGGCCAAACAGCTCGGATCGGACCTTCGAGATAGTTTGCTGCATTTTCGCGCACTTCGTCGGTCCGCCGCTGAAGATAACCGATGTCGTCATCCGAAGGCGGCTCTGGCGGGTCGGGCAGAACTGCGCAGAAATAGACCGCCGTCGCCGGTGGCTCGGACCATACTTCTTCAGGCACCACATGAGCCATGTCGCACCAGGTATCGAATGGCTTGGCGAAGGCTCCGGTAATATAGGTCGGCCCGGGCCATCCGAGGGTTTCCAGATCCTCGGTCAGCCAGACCTGGAACGCTTGCGAGGCGACGCTGGCCACATTGGCGCACATGTCTCGCCACCGCTTGTCATGCGCCAGCAATTCGCTTGCAACGTGCGGCACCGCGCCGACGCCAACCGTCAACGCGACGAAGTCGAAGTCCTTGCCCACACGCAGGGTCTCTTCTTCCGCGCGCCTACGGTCCCAGTGCGATTCGAAGTTCCAGCCCTGTGCACGCATCCGGCTGCCTTGCAGCAGTTGATCGTAATCTGGTTCCGAAGGCCAGCACGGCTTGCCGTGCACCGGCACCAGCGGATCGTATTCGCGCCCGCGCTTGATCTTTGCCTGGACGTCGAAAGTCAGTGTGTCGATGTGATCCTTGGAACTTGCTAGCCCCATGTTGGTGAGTCGGTGGAAGAATTCGAACTTTACCCCGCGCGCCTTCATCGCGGTGTAGAGCGGCGCAAAGACGACATCGCCCATCCCCGCCCGCATCCGCCACATGAAAGCGCCGCGATAGCCGAAAAATGTGCGCAAGGTCCCGCGCAACCCCTGCCCCGCCGAAAGCGCAGGCCGGTCGGGGTCGCCATTCTCATAGCCCATCGACAGGTCGTATAAGCCGCGCAGGAAGGGTGATTGCAGCGCGCGCACCGATGCGCCGTTGATCCGCATCCATTCGCGGCACTCGTAATCGTCGATCGCGTCGAGCCCGCGTGGATCGGCCATCACGCCATAGCGCATCAGCCCGGTGATCGTCGCGAGTGTAAGGTCGGCGACTTCCCACATAAAGCGGTTGGGATCATTCGCGATCCAGCGATCCTCAACCCATTGCCGCAAGCGCCCCAACAATCCGTCGGCGGCCCGCATCAGACCGTCTGCACCTTGCGGCGTGACTGATCGAAGAAGTGCTGCAAGCACACCCAGTCCTTCGGCCAGAGTGGCCGCACCGGCAAAGGTGCCCAAGCGGGCCAGATAGGCGAGCCGCGCGACGACATCGCCTTCCGGTGGGCGCTCGAAGCCGGAAAGGACGGTTGCGCCATCGCGGCTGGTGTCCATGATCAGCGCCCGGAACAGCTCAAAGGCGCGCGCCATATAGTAGGGCAGAGTGAACACGACGTCTGGCGGCAACGGATCGCCGGGCAACCCGTCGCGCGGGGGCATGTGCACCGCCCATTTCTCGAACCCGCCACCTTCGCGCGGCGAACACAGTGCAATGTCGTTCTCGGGCGTCCATGCTTCGCGCCAATCGCCGTAAAGCGCGCCCTTGCCTGCCGATTCTAGCTCGGCATGGCATTCGCGCATCATGCGGAAGGCGTTGTCGTAGAAGCCCAGCCAGATATGCAGGCCGTGCTCCTCGATCCGCCCGCTGGGACCGCGCCCAGACGCCCCCTTGCCGCCCAGCCGCCAGCCTTCCTGGTAGATGGTAACTTCGTAGCGATCTTGCAGTTCACGGCGGGAAAGTTGCCAGGCCAGAGCCATGGCCGCACAGCCGCCGCCGATAACGGCGACACGTGTCTTTCGTGTCGCCACCTAGCAGCCAAGCCCGGGCGCTGTGCCCAAGCCGCGAACTCTTGTCATGAAAGACAATTCTGCCATCGCTCCCCCCGGAGCGGGCATAACATACCATCCGCCAAACTATTGCAAGCATTCGACATCGCAGGACTTATGTGTCGAGCGCATGCCGCACCATCAACAGGAGCGTTCGGCTTTCGAGCATGGCGCTTGCGCGCCGCTTGCCTACTTTTTCTTGTGCTTGCGCGAATTGTTCCAGCCGTCGAGGTGCCAGAACTTCTCCATGTAGAGATAGGTCATCGAGGCGGTCCAGCCGACCATCACCAGTCCGTTGAGCGCTTCCGTTCCGCTAATCACACGCAGCTCGCCGGTGGGAACGAGGTCGCCGATCCCGAGCGTGGTATAGCTTGTGATCGAGAAATAGAACGCGTCCTCGAGATTATGCCCGCGGTCGCCGTCGATCGTGCCGAACCCGCCAAAATCTTCGAGGAACAGGAAAGTCATCGCATAAAGCAGCACATGCAGCAGGTGCGAAGCGAGCGCCGCAGTAAGGATGATGATGATCCGCATGCGCCCCGGAATCTTGAGGTGCGTGAGCCGCAGCGAGGTTACTCTCAAAACCTCGTAATGAATCGCGATCGTGGCCGCGATAAGTAACAAAGCGATCAGAGCGGTTTGCATGGAGCGCGTGCATCGCAAGACGCGCGAAAAAGGGCAAGCTGTTTGATCAATCGCGAGACTGGGTTATGGGACCTCTATGGACGTGTTGAAAAGCGCTGCACCCTCGAGTTTCTGCGACACCTGCACGGTGCGCAACCGGGCGATCTGCTCGGATCTGAGCCGTGACGAACTCAATGCGCTCAACAGTATCGGCCGCCAGCGCAAGCTGCGCGCAGGCGAACAGCTGATCTGGGAAGGCGATGAAGCCGTGCTGGTCGCCAATGTGATCGACGGGCTGTTGAAGCTTTCGAGCCAGACTTCGGATGGGCGCGAGCAGATCCTAGGCATTGCATACCCGTCGGATTTCCTCGGTCGACCCTTCGGCGGCTCGACCCCCTATGGCGTCGAAGCGCTGACGGAAGCGCAGGTCTGCGTGTTCGAGCGGCGCGACTTCGACCGGTTCGCGCGCGAACACCCGCGGCTCGAGCACAAACTGCTCGAACGAACGCTGTCGGAACTGGACCGAACGCGAAAGTGGATGCTCCTGCTGGGGCGTATGAACGCCGAACAGAAGATCGCCAGCTTCCTGTTACAGGTCGCCGATCGCGCCGGAGAAAGCGATTCGGGCGAGGAAGATCGCATCACCTTCGACCTGCAGCTCTCTCGCCAGCAGATCGCCGACGTCCTGGGGCTGACGATCGAAACAGTCAGCCGGCAGATGACGCGCATGAAATCGCAAGGGCTGATCGACCTGCCCTCGCGCAGGACGGTCACGATCCTCGACCGCTATGCGCTCGAGGATCGTGCCGAATAGTTTTGATGGCGCTGCGCGTCAGAACGTGAAGCTTACACCCGCGCTCAGCACCCAGGGATCGAGCTTGTGCTCGGTCTGGATCACGGTGGTGCTGCCTGCACGCCAGGTTGCAGTCGTGTCGACGAAGTAGCGCTTGGCGTCGAGGCTCAGGCCAAAGCCATTGTCCGACAGCGGAATGTCGATGCCGGCCTGAAGGACGAAGCCAAACTCGTTCGAAAGATCGGTGTCGGTCACGTTGAACGGAGCGGGCGTGGTCGCCGCGCCGGGCTTGTCGCTGACCCACAGGAAGTAGGTCGCCCCGGCGCCGACATAGGGCTTAACGCCGCCGGCATCGAAATGATACTTGGCGGTGAAGGTCGCCGGAATAACGCGCGCGTTCGAAACCAGTTCGGCGCCCGGCAGCCCGGTGGTGCCGTCGACATCGTGCTGTGTCATGCAGCAGATGGTTTCGACCGAGAAATTGTTTGTGAAGAAATATTCGATCGCGACGGTCGGCACGACATTGTCATTGGCCGCGGTCTGGGTGCCATTGGGAAGGCCCGGATCAACTTTGACGTCGGTAATCTTGCCGTCAGGCAGGACTGCGGTGCCGAGCAGCTTGACCTGGATGTCGCCCGTGCGATCGTCCTGCGCCATTGCGGGGCTGGACAGCACTGCCAGCGCGGCGGTGGAAGCAATCAGTAGGATCTTCATCTGTCATATTCCTAAGCTGCAGCGGCCACCCCTTGCGGCCCAGGATTTTTGCAGCTTGGGCGAATCAATAGTGGCACCAGTGACCTCCATTCATTGATCCTGATCAAAGACTAATCCCGGTCGATGCAGCACAAGCGCTCCAGTCACCAAAGCGGAGTGCCCGTGCCAGTTTCATCATTCGAGAGGTTTCGCAGGTCGATCCTGTCGCGCTGCCAATCGCGCGATCTGCCTGTTCGCCTGTCCGAAATCAGCGAATTCAGGCGGGCAAGTCGCGGCCACGAAATCATGCTCGATCCCAACGTCGACCAGTTGGTGTTCCTGGCCGATGGCGCGACCAAGCTGGTGGTGCAGATGCCCGATGGCAGCGAGCAGGTCCTTGCATTCCACTTTGCCGGGGACATGGTCCATGTTCCCCATCGGGAAGGCGACCGGCTGCAGTTGGTGGCACTTGACGATTGCCGCGCAATCTCGTTTCCTGCCAATGCTTTCCTTGACGCTGCCGAGAAGGAACCTGAAGTTTTGCGCACCATCCTGGCCCGGTCCCTGCTTGCGCTTCAGCGCAGCCGCAACAAGGCCATCCGGCTCGGGCGCAAAGCCGCGCAGGAGCGAATCGCAGACTTCCTGCTGGCGATGGCCGAACGTATCGGCATTCCCGATGGCACGGACATTCGGATCGACCTGCCCATGTCGCGCCGTGACATCGGCAACAGCCTTGGTCTTACGATTGAAACCGTCAGCCGCCAGTTCACCGAATTGCGCGACAGCCATTTGATCGCGACTTCGGGCCGGTCGCTAGTCTGGCTTCATGATCTGGACGGGCTTGCAGTACGGGCGGGGCAAATCGCTTCACAGAAAGTCGAAACCGAAAATTGCGCAACATCAAACAAAGACCTAGCATCGCCGACTATGGTCGGGTGAGTAACGGGGGTTGAACCAATGCAAGCTGTTTTAGGCCGTATCGGCATCTGGTCCGTCGTCCTGCTAGCCGCGATCGCTGCGATCGTAGGGGCGAAGGACGCGGCATTTGCCGTTCACATGACGATCGTCGCAATCGTCGCCTTCATCTTTATCGTAGTGACCGCAAGGCAATACGATCCGCTGGCGAAGGCGCAGAGCATCTTCCGCATGCCGGAAGGGCCCTCGCGCTATGACGACGACACCATCCGCTGGGGTGTCATCGCGACCATTTTCTGGGGCATGGCCGGTTTCCTCGTCGGCGTATTCATCGCGCTGCAGCTGGTCTTCCCGCAGCTCAACCTCGAACCCTGGTTCAACTTCGGGCGCTTGCGGCCGCTGCATACCTCTGCGGTGATCTTTGCGTTCGGCGGCAATGCCCTGATCGCGACAAGCTTCTATGTCGTGCAGCGCACCTGCCGCGCCACGCTGGCCTTTCCCTCGCTCGCCCGTTTCGTGTTCTGGGGTTACCAGCTGTTCATCGTGCTGGCGGCGACCGGATATTTGCTCGGGGTGACCCAGTCGAAGGAATATGCCGAACCCGAATGGTATGTCGACCTGTGGTTGACGCTGGTCTGGGTGGCCTATTTCATCGTCTTCGTCGGCACGATCGTGAAGCGCCATGAGCCGCATATCTATGTGGCAAACTGGTTCTACCTCGCTTTCATCATCACCATCGCCATGCTGCACATTGTCAACAATCTGGCGATGCCGGTCAGCCTTCTCGGCTCGCGCAGCTACAGCGCCTTTGCCGGGGTACAGGACGCGCTGACGCAGTGGTGGTACGGCCACAACGCCGTGGGCTTCTTCCTGACTGCCGGCTTCCTGGCGATGATGTATTACTTCGTGCCCAAGCAGGCGCAGCGGCCGGTCTATTCCTACCGCTTGTCGATCATCCACTTCTGGAGCCTGATCTTCCTCTACATCTGGGCCGGGCCGCACCACTTGCACTACACCGCCCTGCCCGACTGGGCGCAGACGCTGGGCATGGTGTTCTCGATCATGCTGTGGATGCCCAGCTGGGGCGGCATGATCAATGGCCTGATGACGCTCAACGGCGCGTGGGACAAGGTTCGCACCGATCCGATCATCCGCATGATGGTGATGGCGCTGGCCTTCTACGGAATGAGCACGTTCGAAGGCCCGATGATGAGCATCAAGGCTGTGAACAGCCTGTCGCACTATACCGACTGGACCATCGGCCACGTCCATTCCGGCGCGCTGGGTTGGAACGGCATGATCACCTTCGCCTGCATCTACTTCCTCGTCCCGCGGCTGTGGCAGCGCGAACGGATGTATTCGCTGAGGATGATCAACTGGCACTTCTGGCTCGCGAGCGCTGGCATCGTATTCTATGCGGCCAGCATGTGGGTGGCAGGCATCACCCAGGGCCTGATGTGGCGCGAATATGGCGCTGACGGCTATCTGGTGAACAGCTTTGCCGACACGGTTGCCGCGCTGAAACCGATGTACAGCCTGCGCGTCTTCGGCGGCCTGCTCTACTTCGCCGGTGCCGCAGTGCTCGTCTACAACGTCTGGATGACGCTGCTCGGCAAGCTTCGCGACGAAGCGCCGATGGCTGTGACGCCGCATGACGAGAACGCCGACCGTCCTGTCAACGCAGTTCCGGCCGAATAGGAGCGCGATCCATGAGCAATAAGAACGAACAAGTCTCGACGCGCCACCAGAAGCTGGAGCGTAACGTCACTCTGATGGCAGTCGCCACTCTGGTGACGGTCGCGATCGGCGGGCTGGTGCAGATCACACCCCTGTTCTACCTCGACAATACGATCGAGAAGGTCGAGGGCGTGCGTCCCTACACCCCGCTGGAACAGGCCGGGCGCGACATCTACATCCGCGAAGGCTGCTATGTCTGCCATAGCCAGATGATCCGCCCGTTCCGTGACGAGGTTGAGCGCTACGGTTTCTACAGCCTTGCAGCGGAAAGCATGTACGACCACCCCTTCCAATGGGGCTCAAAGCGCACCGGTCCGGACCTGGCGCGTGTCGGCGGGCGTTATTCGGACTCCTGGCACGTCCAGCACCTTACCGACCCACAAAGCGTGGTGCCGGAAAGCGTGATGCCGCAATACGGCTTCCTCGCGGAGAATACGCTCACGGTGGCCGATCCGTCGGCCATGCTGACCGCACTCAGCCGCGTTGGCGTGCCCTACACCGAAACGGACATCGAAAAGGCCGCTGCTGACATGATCGCACAGGCAGATCCCGATGCCGATCCGGGTGACTTGGCCACACGCTATCCCAAGGCGCAAATCCGCGACTTTGACGGCGATCCCTCGCGCGTCACCGAAATGGATGCCCTGGTCGCCTATCTCCAGATGCTCGGCACGCTGGTCGACGTGAACAGCGCCGCTGCGCAGCAGGAACTGGCCGAGGAGAAAGGCCGATGAGCGACTACGACACCTGGCGCCATTTCGCAGACAGCTATGGCCTGCTGACCATGATGGTCCTGTTCCTGGTGCTGTGCGCATGGCCGTTCCGCCCGGGAGCGAAACACCGCAACGATGAAGCCGCCCACTCGATCCTGAAGGACCATGACGATGGCGAATGATCCGAACACCCCGAACCGCATCGACGAGCCCACCGGCACCGAATTCGTCGGCCACGAATGGGACGGCATCGAAGAGCTCAACACTCCGCTGCCGCGCTGGTGGCTATGGACTTTCTACGCGACGGTCGCCTGGGCGGTCGCCTATTCGGTAGCCTATCCGGCCTGGCCGATGCTGAGCCAGGCCACAGAAGGCATGATCGGCTGGACCAGCCGCGGACAGCTGGCCGACGAACTTGCCAAGGCAGAGGAAGGTCGCAGCGCCGTTCGCGCGCAGATCGCGGCGATCCCGACTGCAGAGCTGGCCGCCAATCCCGAGCTGCTGCAACAAGCAGCTGCCGGTGGCGCGGCCGCCTTCAAGGTCAATTGCGTGCAATGCCATGGCTCTGGCGCAGCCGGATCGGCTGGCTACCCCAACCTCAACGATGACGATTGGCTGTGGGGCGGCGATCTGGAAACGATCGAGCTCTCAATCCGCCATGGCATCCGCTGGGAAGGCGACGAGCAGACCCATCTGAGCCTAATGCCTGCATTTGCTGGCATGTTCAGCGATGCGCAGGTCAACGGCCTTGTCGGGCATGTCCTCTCGCTCAGTGGGCAAGGCCAGTCGAATGCCGCCGGGGCGCAGCTTTATGCGGACAATTGCCTTGCCTGCCACGGCCCCGCTGGCGGCGGCGACCGTGCCTTTGGCGCCCCTGCGCTCAATGACGCGATCTGGCTCTATGGCAGCACCGCCTCGGACATCCGTTCGCAGGTCCTGAACCCGCGGCATGGCGTGATGCCGGCCTGGCAAGGTCGCCTCGATCCGGTTACGATCAAGATGCTGGCTGCCTACGTCCATTCGCTGGGCGGCGGCGAGGCTACACCGGAGGCTGCGGCTGGGCCAGCGGCAGAGGGCAATGAACAACCCTGACGACCAACCTGCCAATCCCGGCGCTGACCAGCGCTGGGAGAGAGCTGTGACCGGCGCGGAAGCGCCAAAAGCGGCGGGGCGCAAACCCGCTCCGCCGCCTGTTCCCGAACCGCTCTACGAGAAGCATAAGACCGTTCACAACCAGCGGATCAACGGGCCGTTCCGTCGATTCAAATGGTTCGTGATGCTGGTCACGCTGGCGATCTATTACGTCACGCCATGGATCCGCTGGGACCGTGGGCCCTATGCCCCGGACCAGGCGGTGCTGGTCGATCTCGCCAACCGCCGCTTCTATATGTTCGGGATCGAGATCTGGCCGCACGAATTCTATTTCGTCGCCGGGCTGCTGATCATGGCCGGTATCGGCCTCTTCCTCGTCACCAGCGCCGTGGGACGGGCTTGGTGCGGATACGCCTGCCCGCAGACCGTGTGGACCGATTTGTTCCAGCATGTCGACCGGCTGGTCGACGGCGATCGCAACGCCCGCGCGCGGCTGGACAAGGCGCCCTGGACTGCGTCCAAGCTCGCACGCCGATTGTTCAAATGGTCGATCTATCTCGCAATCGCATTTGCCACCGGCGGCGCGTGGATTCTCTATTTCGCCGATGCGCCAACCTTGTTACGCGATTTCTTCACGCTGCAGGCAGCGCCGGTGGCCTATGCGACGGTGGGCGTGTTGACCGCGACGACCTTCACGCTGGGCGGTTTCATGCGCGAACAGGTCTGCATTTACATGTGCCCCTGGCCGCGCATCCAGACCGCGATGCTCGACGAAAAGTCGCTGATCGTCACTTACAAGGACTGGCGCGGCGAGCCCCGCGGCAGCGTGAAGAAGGCAGGGAAGAATCCCGGCGCCTTTGGCGATTGCATCGATTGCCTGCAGTGCGTGGCGGTTTGCCCCACCGGCATCGATATCCGCGAAGGGCCGCAGATCGGCTGTATCACTTGCGCGCTATGCATCGATGCCTGTGACCGTGTGATGAAGGACATCGGTCGCCCGCGCGGTCTGATCGACTACGCCACACTGGAAGATTGCGAGGCAGAACGGGCCGGCGAGCCGCCGCGTTCGGCATGGAAGGCGCTGATGCATCCGCGCACGCTGATCTATTCCGGCATCTGGGGCGGCATCGGCATCGCATTGCTGTTCGCATTGGGCGTGCGCAACCATACAGACTTGACCGTGTCGCCGGATCGCAACCCGCCGTTCATGCTGCTGCGCGACGGATCCGTGCGCAATGCCTACACGCTCAAGCTGCGCAATATGGAAAGCCGCCCGCGCGACATGGAAATCGCGCTGGAGGGACTTCCCGGCGCGGTGCTGTGGACCGACACGATTGCGCAGACCGATGCTGCGCGCAGCCATGTGCTCGAGGTTGGGCCGGACCAGACGCGGACTGTGCGCGCCTATGTCGCCGCACCTTCTGGAACGGCCCGCCAGAACTTCTCCTTTGTCCTGACCTCGCGCGATGAACAGGCCGAGCAAGACAGCTCCGAAACGCTGTTCAACGCACCCGGAGGCGAATGATGGCCAGGAAATCAATCCGAGGCGAGTTTACCGGTCGCCATATGCTGGCAGTGATGGTCACCGGCTTCGGGATCGTCATGGCAGTCAATTTCTACATGGCGGGGCTTGCGACCAGCGGCTTCGGCGGGCTGATCGTCGACAATACCTATGTCGCGAGCCAGAAGTTCAACGGCTGGCTGGATGAAGCCGAGCGGCAGCGCGCACTAGGCTGGGAAGCGCAGGCGACTCGCGCAGACGATGGGCGACTCGTGGTCGAAACCGCAGGACTTCCCGAAGCCGCCAAGGTCCGCGCCTTCCTGCGCCGCCCGCTGGGCGAACTGGAGCCGACCGAGATCGAACTGCAGCAGGTAAACCCGACCGACTTCAACTCGCCCGAGCCGTTGCATCCGGGGCGCTGGATCGTCCGGCTCGAAATCGACGCCGCCGGGCAAGCCTGGCGCGAGGAACAGCAATTGCCGTGAACGCACCGCACGCCTTTCCTGAGGCCGATAGGGGTAAACTTGTCGACAGCCGCTTCACGGTGCCCGGCATGCGCTGCGCAGGGTGCATCGCCAAGCTCGAGCGCGAGCTCCCCAAGGTGGAAGGCATAGCCGAAGCGCGCGTGAACTTCTCCGCCAAGCGGGTCGCGCTGCGCCATGATCCGGGCCTGACGGGCGAGCAGCTGATCGAAGCGATCGAAGCGCTCGGCTTTGAAGCGCAGCGCCTTGAGGACAATCCGCTGGGGCAGGACGATGCCGACCGCCGCATGCTGCTGCGCGCGACCGCTGTGGCGGGCTTCGGCATGATGAACGTGATGCTGCTGTCGGTCAGCGTATGGTCGGGCGCCGGCGGCGTGACCAAGCAATTGTTTCACTGGCTCTCCGCAATCATCGCGATCCCGGTGATCGCCTATTCCGGCAGGCCCTTCTTCGCTTCCGCATGGATGGCGCTGCGCCATGGCCGCACCAATATGGATGTGCCGATCTCGATCGGCGTGCTGCTGGCGACCGCGCTGAGCTTCTACGAGACCGCCACCGGCGGCGTGCACGCCTATTTCGACAGCGCGGTCATGCTGCTGTTCTTCCTGCTGTGCGGGCGAGCGCTCGACGCGATGATGCGCGGCCGGACACGCGCGGGAATCGATTCCCTGCTGGGACGCATGGGCAAGAGCGCGACGGTGCTGGCTGCAGATGGCAGCACCAGCCGGGTAGCTGCGGAAGATATCCGCCCGGGCATGGTGATGCTGGTCGCTGCGGGTGAAGCACTGGCGGCGGATGGCGAAGTGATCGACGGATCGAGCGCAATCGACAATTCGATGCTGACCGGAGAAAGCCGGCTCGAGCCGGTCGCGCCCGGCGCCCAGGTTCACGCCGGGACGATCAATGTGATGGCGCCGATCCGGGTGCGCGCAACCGAAGTGGCGAGCGACACGAGGATTGCCGAAATCGCGCGCCTGATGGACGAAGCAGGCCAGTCGCGCAGCCGCTATGTCCGCATCGCCGACCGCGCGTCGCGCACCTATGCGCCTGCAGTACACACGCTCGCCCTGCTCGCCTTCGTCGGTTGGATGCTGGCAGGCGTCGGCTGGCACCAGTCGCTGCTGATTGCGATCGCAGTGCTGATCATCACCTGCCCTTGCGCGCTGGGCCTGGCGGTACCGGCGGCGCAA
Organism: Altererythrobacter sp. Z27; assembly: GCF_052683155.1. NCBI lineage: Bacteria > Pseudomonadati > Pseudomonadota > Alphaproteobacteria > Sphingomonadales > Erythrobacteraceae > Altererythrobacter > Altererythrobacter sp. Z27. Next base: position 1,280,409 of record NZ_JBQYMC010000001.1, read on the forward strand.
GTCGTTGCCAGCAACACGCTGATCAAGCAGGGCCTGTTGGTAAAGGACGGGACCGCGCTCGAACGCCTGGCTGAGGTCGATTGCGTGCGCTTCGACAAGACCGGCACGCTGACGCTGGGCGAACCGCGCCCTGACCTGAGCGGCTTGGACAATACAGCAAAACCGATTGCTCTTGGCCTCGCACAGCACAGCCGACACCCGCTGAGCAAGGGGCTGGCGAAGGCGCTGCTCGCGCAAGGCGTGCTCCCCGCCCCACTCACCGATGTGACCGAGCGCCCGGGCGAAGGCATTTTCGCGCTGTCCGGCACGACGCCGGTGGCGCTCGCGCGTCCATCCGAGACGTCGGAACACCCGATGAGCGAACTTCGCATCGGCGAGAAACGCCAGCTGATCCATTATGCCGATCCTCTGCGTGAGGACATTGCAGAGACCCTGCACGAGCTGGAGGCGCTGGGGCTCGAATCCGAGCTTTTGTCGGGCGACCGAAAAGATGCTGTCGAGGCGGTCGCAAAGAAGTTCGGCCTGGCGAGCGCTGGCAGCCTTTCGCCGGCGGACAAGCTCGACCTGCTCAATGGCCTCAAGGCGCAAGGGTGCCATCCGCTGATGGTGGGCGATGGGCTCAATGACGGGCCAGCCCTCGCCGCCGCCCATGCAGCCATCGCACCCGGCACCGCAAGCGACGCCAGCCAGCAAGCGGCCGATGCGGTCTTTATCGGCGAGCGGCTGATCCCGGTCGCCAAGGCGGTGCAGGTGGCCAAGGCAACAATGCGGATCGTGCGGCAGAATTTCGTGCTCGCAATCGGCTATAACGTCCTTGCCGTGCCGTTGGCTCTGGCCGGTCTCGTCACCCCCCTCATCGCCGCGATCGCCATGTCGATCAGTTCGGTGATCGTGGTCGGCAATTCGCTGCGCCTGGCAGGAGCGGCGAAATGAACGGGTTGATGCTGCTGATCCCAGTGGCGCTCGGCATGGGCGCAATTGGGCTCGCGATGTTCTTCTGGGCGATGCGCGACGGCCAGTTCGAGGACCTCGACGGAGCGGCGCAGCGCATCCTGATCGACGATGACGAAGAGGACGAACAGTGCTGATCGCGCGCATGGCGGCTCTGGCGCTGGTGGCGGCATCATTGCCCGCGCCGCCCGCGCAAGCCGATGGCCCCTCCATCACCGCCCGGCTCTGCACCGGCGGCACGATCACGATCCCGCTTGGCGACGAACCGGCACCACTGCCCGAGCCCTGCCCGCTCAAGGCTTGCCATGCGGGCAGTTGCCGAAAGCAATTTGACCGATCGCAATGACCTGAAGCGTCCACAGCGGCATCAGGCTCGCATGTGGCCTTATCACCCTGAATTGCTGGCAACGCCGGTACCGCGATACACCAGCTTCCCGACTGCGGCTGAATTTGGCCCGATCCCCGGGCATGCCTTTATCGAAGCGCTTGAGCGCGTCGAGGGAGAGGTCTCTCTCTACGTTCACATCCCTTTCTGCGAAAAGATTTGCTTCTACTGCGGGTGCAACACCGCCGCGGCGGGGCGCCGGCAGCGGCTCGAGACCTATCTCGATGCCTTGCACCGCGAAGCAGCCTTGCTGGCGGATCACCTGCCGCGGGGGGTAACGGTCAAGCGCCTGTCATTCGGCGGCGGCAGTCCCAACGCGATCACTCCGCTCGACTTTGCGCGCCTGCTCAGCTGCCTGACGGTACATTTCCGGCTCGCCAGCCCCGACATCTCGATCGAGGTCGATCCGCGCGCGATGACCGAAGACTGGGCCGAAGCGATCGGCAGTTCCGGCATCACCCGCGCCAGCCTGGGTGTGCAGACCTTCTCGGCAAAGGCACAGGAGGCAATCGGACGCGTCCAGCCGACCGAGATGATTGAGCGAACGGTTGGCTGGCTGCGGCAGGCTGGCGTGACGTCGCTCAATTTCGACCTGATGTATGGCCTCCCCGGGCAGGTGTGGGAGGATCTCGAGGATACGCTGGAGCGCAGCCTGGCGCTGGGCGCAGACCGGATCGCACTGTTCGGATATGCCCATGTACCGCACATTATCCCTCGCCAAAGAGCAATACCGGCGGATGATTTGCCTGGCACGGCGGCACGCTTCGACATGGCCGCGCGCGGCTTCGACTACCTGACCGCTCGCGGCTATGCCCCGGTCGGGTTCGACCATTTCGCACGGGCAGCTACCGATCCGCTGGCCATTGCAGCCGCCACCGGCAGGTTGCGGCGGAATTTCCAGGGCTTCACCGATGACAGTTCTTCAGTCCTGATCGGATTGGGCGCTTCAGCAATCAGCAGCTTTCCCGAACTGCTGGCGCAGACGGAGAAGAACAATGGACGTTATCGCATGCTGCTATCGCAAGACCGCCTTCCGGTGGCGCACGGCATCAGGCGTTCGGCCGACGACCGCTATCGCGGCGCGGTGATAGAGCGGTTACTATGCGATGGAGAGGCGCGGCTGGGTGCGCGGCTCATGGGCGAAGCGCGGACTGCTTTGCAGCCGTTCATTGCGCGCGGGCTGGCCACGGTCGACGACGAATGGCTCAGGATTAAGCCGGACGGCCTGCCCTATTCGCGCAGCATCGCCGCGCTGTTCGATCCCTATCGGCAGGATTCGCAGCGCCGCTTCAGCTCGGCAGTCTAGAAGTTCGCTCGCTCAATCGCGGGCTTCCAGCCCGTGCTCGGCGCGCGCAATTTCGTGCAACCAGGCCGCGTGCTGCGGCGCCTTCTTGGTCTGGCTCCATTCGTCGAGCATCACCGGCGCGACGCGCTTCAGCTCGTCATACTGCTCCTGCGTGCCGATATCCGCCGCCAACTCGACCCGGTGGCCGTTGGGATCGAAGAAATAGATCGACTTGAAGATACCATGGTGGGTCGGGCCGAGCACATCGATCCCCAGCCCTTCGATATGCGCCTTGGCAGCCAGCAATTCCTCTTCCGATGCGACCCGAAAGGCGAGGTGCTGGACCCACTGCGGTGTGTTCTCGTCGCGCCCCATATCGGGCTGGTTGGGCAGTTCGAAAAAGGCGAGCACATTGCCATTCCCCGCATCGAGGAAGACATGCATGTAGGGGTCATAGGCGCCGGTTGACGGCACGTGGTCCTCGGCAAAGGCCGTGGTGTATTCCATCCCCAGCACCTTGCCATACCATTCGACCGTCTCCTTCGCGTCCTTGCAGCGATAGGCGGCGTGGTGGATACCCGAAGGCTTGATCGCGCTCATTCTGCGGGCTCCCCTTCCACTTCCAGCACGCCGCGGCGGATCTGGTCGCGCTCCATGCTTTCGAACAGCGCCTTGAAATTGCCTTCGCCGAAGCCGTCGTCCCCCTTGCGCTGGATGAATTCGAAGAACACCGGGCCGACCTGCGCCTCGGCAAAGATTTGCAGCAGCAGGCGCGGCTGGCCGCCTTCTGTGGTGCCATCGAGCAGGATGCCGCGCATCTTGAGCTGGTCGACCGGCTCGCCATGGCCGGGCAGGCGCTCGTCGAGCATCTCGTAATAGGTTTCGGGCGGCGCGGTCATGAAGGGCACGCCAAGCGACTTGAGATTGTCCCAGCACTTGACCAGATTGTCACAGATCAGGGCGATGTGCTGGATACCCTCCCCGTTGAATTCACGCAGGAATTCCTCGATCTGGCCCTTGCCGCCTTCACCTTCCTCGTTGAGCGGGATGCGGATTTTGCCGTCAGGCGCGGTCAACGCCTTGGACGTGAGACCGGTGTACTCGCCCTTGATGTCGAAGAAGCGGATCTCGCGGAAGTTGAACAGCGTCTCGTAATAGTCCGCCCAGTACTTCATGCGGCCGGTGTAGACGTTGTGGGTGAGGTGATCGATCAGTTGGAAGCCCGCGCCGACCGGGAATTTCTCGACGCCCGGCAAATATTCGAAATCGATGTCGTAGATCGACAGGCCTTCACCTGCGGCATCGGGATAGCGATCGACCAGGTAAAGGATCGCGCCGCCGATCCCGCGGATGGCGGGGATGTGCAGTTCCATCGGGCCAGTCTGGACCTGGACCGGCTCGGCGCCCTTCTCAAGCAAGTGGGCATAGGCCTTGCGCGCGTCGCGGACGCGGAACGCCATGCCGCAAGCCGAGGCGCCGTGCTCGCGCGCAAAGAACCATGCCGCGCTTTTGGGCTCATAATTGGCGATCAGGTTGATCTGGCCCTGGCGCCACAAATGGACGTCCTTCGACCGGTGGGTCGCGACATGGGTAAAGCCCATCGCCTGGAACACGGGCTCCAGAACGCCCTTTTCCGGGGCGCAGAACTCGACGAATTCGAAGCCGTCGAGGCCAGCGGGATTGTCGAACAGGTCGGTCGGGTGCTTGGTCATGCCATTCCTCGGACAGAATCAGGATAGTTTCGTTTGAAACTAAATACGTCAAAAAGCGCCTTTTGTCAAAAGCGCGCCAATCCTGCCATGGTTCCGCCGGTTCAGGCGACGCGGCCGATATTCCGCCCGCGTTCGTCCTGGGTCACCGCAAGCCTTCCCTCGAAGGGCTCTCCGCCTTCGAATAGCGCGCGCGTTGGCTCGTGCGAAAGGTCGGCATTTCCGCAAACCCGTACGCCGACCTCGTTGCGGCCGACAAAGATCGCCGCACTGCCATTCTTGCCGTGGTTGATGGTGTAAGTCTCGACGACAGCACTATCGAAAGCCCCTTCGCAGCGAGCAACGCCATCGTCAGCCTTGGGCAGTTTGGCGAAGCGATCGTTCGCGGACCAATCCGCCGGTGTCGTCGAATAGACGCCGGTCGAATATTTGCTCATCCAACCGCCGTTCGCACCCACCAGCGCATAGGAACCGCGATCCCTACGCACGCGGTCGACCGCTTCACACATCGCATGGGCCGAGTAATTATTGCCGGCCCCGCCGAAGAAAGGCAGCCCGCCGGTAAGGGTCAGCCCGCGCGGATCGTCGATCGCAATGCCGAAATGGTCGATCGCGTTGAACACCGGGATCGCGAAGCATGAGTAGAAGTCGAAGTAGGACATGTCGCTCATGCCCTTGCCTGCACGCCCGAGCGCCGCCTCGAGCGAGGCGATCGACGCCGGGCTGCGGCTGAGGTCGGGCCGCTGCGTCAGGTCAAGCTCGGTCGCGGCCGAGACTGCATGGATATGCACCCACTTGTCCTCCGGAACGCCGAGTTCGCGTGCCAGCTTCGCGCTGGCGACGATGATCGCCGCCGCCTGGTTCACTTGGTCGCGCGCCACCGTCATGCGAGTGTAGGGTTCGGCCACGATGCGATTGCGATCGGTGACGGTGGCAAGCTCCTCCAAACTGCGCTCGACCGGCGCGGCAGAATGGGGGTTGGCCGCAGCAACCCGGCTGAACGGTGCGAAGAGTTCGCCGATTTTCACGCGATATTGCTCGAGCGATAGCCCGAGATTGGCGCGCCGGCGGTTCTCGCACAGCGCATAGAGCGGGATAGCGCCCGCTGCCCCATGTGCCATCAGTCCCGGTTCGAGCAGCCCATCGAGGCCGAAGCCCCGATCCTCGATGCTGCCGCCCACTTCTTCGGACCAATCCGGCTTTATGCCCTTTGCAGACAGAGCCAGTACGGTCGAGATCGCTTCGGACCCGACGATCGCGGCGCATTGGCTTTCGCCAGCGGCGATTTCCGCAGCAAACTCGCCCAACATTTGCTGGTTCGTCTGCCCGCCGGTGGTCGAAAGGATCGCGCGGCGCGGATTCGCCCCCACACGCTTGGCATAGGCACGCGGGACATTGTCCGCACCGCCGAAGGGGCGCTCCGCACCCGGACGCGACATCTCGAACTGGCGGATCGCGGCGAGCGTGTCGATCGAACCCGCCAGATCGCCGCTCGCGCCGCCATCCGCGATCGCAGCCGCGAGCGCCCGTCCGCCGAGGTCCATATAGGACAGCGCTTCGTAGCCCTCGTCTTGAGGACGTTCGGAATACTGCCCTACCCCGATGATTACGGGCGTGTTGTCTGCGATCATGTACGTGCCTCAGTCGACGTAGTCGTCGACCCGCTCGACGATGATCGCCGGAGCCATGCCGCCTGCGGCGCACATGGTCACAAGGCCATAGCGCCCGCCGCGCCGTTCAAGTTCGTCGATCACCGTACCGATGAGGATCGAACCGGTCGCACCGATCGGGTGGCCGAGCGCGATCGATCCGCCATTGACGTTGACCTTGTCCCAGCTGAGCCCGAGATCGCGCACGAACTTTGCGGCGACGACCGCGAAGGCCTCGTTGATTTCGAACAGGTCGATGTCGTCAATCGACAGTCCTGCCTTGGCCAGCACCTTCTTCGCCGCAGGAACTGGCGCGTTGAGCATCAGCGTGGGATCATCGCCCATATTGGCGGTGGCAACGATCCGCGCACGCGGCTTGAGCCCGTGCTTGCGGCCGTAATCCGCGCTCGTCACCAGCACGGCGGCCGCCCCGTCGACCACGCCGGACGAATTGCCCGCATGGTGGAAGTTCTTGATGTCGAGATCGGGATACTTCTGGTTTACCAATTTGCGGAAGGTCGTGCCCTTTGCGTCGAGCGGGGCATCGGCAATCTTCGTGAAGGCGGGTTCGAGCTGCGCCAGGCCTTCCAACGTCGTTTGCGGACGCGGATATTCATCATGGTCGAGCAGGACGTTGCCTTCATCGTCCACGACTGGCACGATCGACTTGTTGAAGCGCCCGGCCGCAATGGCCTCGGCGGCGCGTTGCTGGCTTCGGTAACCGACCTCGTCCAGCTCTTCGCGAGTGAACCCTTCCATGCTGGCGATGGCGTCGCCGCAAATGCCCTGGTGGCTTTGCGGATGCACCTTCTGCAGGCGCTCATTATAGCTACCCATCATTGGCGGCTTGAGGCCGGCCTGCATCTTCTCCTTCGCCATCTGAGCGGTAAGGCTCATCATTTCGGTGCCGCCAGCGACGATGCAGTTTTCCATGCCGCTCATCACCTGCGCCGCCGCGAGGTTCACCGAAGTGATCCCGCCGCCGCAGAAACGGTCCAGCGTGGTGCCGCTGGAAGTGATGTCAAAGCCCGCGTCGAGCGAGGCCATGCGTCCCATGTCGCCTGCCTGCAGGCCATCCTGCGTTGAGACCGACCAGATCACGTCATCGACGGTTGCAGTATCCAAGTGGTTGCGATCCTTGATCGCCTTGAGCACGGTTGCTGCCAGATGCTGCGGGTGCTCGGCGGCGAGCGCGCCCTTGCCCTGCTTGCCAATTCCGCGAGGAGTGCGGACCGCGTCGATGATGTAGGCTTCAGCCATCGATTTATTCCTTTTGATGGGGCCACGGGCTTCCCGTGGACATGCTGTTCCACCTAGTTATATAAGTCGCAAATCGAGACGCAACACCTGCTATATTGGAGAGAGACGGCGCATGAGCGAAGAGCTTCTGACAGAAGAGCGTGATGGCATACTGATCATCACCATCAACCGGCCCGAGGCCAAGAACGCGATGAACAAGGCTGCGGCCGAAGGGATCGCGGCAGCGCTTGAGCGGCTCGACTCGGATGACAATCTGCGCGTCGGCATCATCACCGGTGCAGGTGGTACGTTCTGCTCAGGGATGGACCTCAAGGGCTTCCTGCGCGGCGAATCGCCCAGCATCGAAGGGCGCGGTTTTGGCGGCCTGACGCAAAAGGGCCCGATCAAGCCGCTGATCGCTGCCGTCGAAGGCTATGCGCTGGCAGGCGGGATGGAGCTGATGATCAGCTGCGACCTGATCGTGGCTAACAAAGGCGCCAAGTTCGGCATTCCCGAAACGAAGCGCGGGCTGGCGGCAGCAGCAGGTGGCCTGATGAAATTGCCTAGCATGATTCCGCCCAAGATCGCCATGGAACTGGCGCTTACGGGCGACTTCATCGACGCCCAGCGCGCTTATGAACTCGGCTTGCTCAACCGCGTCGTCGACGGTTCGGCCCTCGATGCGGCGATCGAGCTGGCCCAGAAAATCAACGAAAACGGCCCGCTGGCGGTACGCGTTTCGAAGCAGATCATCGAGGAATCGCGCGGCTGGGGTCCGGATGAACGCTGGGAAAAGCAGGCTAAGCTGCTGCCGCAAGTGTTCATGAGCGAAGATGCGCGCGAAGGCGCCGCTGCATTCGCCGAGAAGCGCAAGCCCAACTGGAAGGGGAAATAAGATGTCCGTACTCAATGTCCCCCAGCCCGAGTTCATGGAAGACGAGGAAATCGCGATCTTCGCTGACGCGGTTGGCAAGTTCTACCAGCAGCATGCCCCGGAAAAACGCATCCAGAAATGGCGCGAGGACGGCCAGGTCGAGCGCGAATTCTGGAACGAGGCCGGAGCGGCAGGGCTGCTCGGCGTTTCGGTACCCGCGGAATACGGTGGCCACGGCGGCGACTTCCGGCACGACCTGGTAGTGATCGACCAGCAGGGCAAGCACGGGGTGGAGGGCTTTGCTGCCTCGCTCCATAACACAGTGATCCTGCCTTACCTCGTCCGCCACGGAACCGAAGAGCAGAAGAAGAAATACCTGCCCAAGCTGGTTTCGGGGGAACTGGTCAGCGCGATCGCCATGACCGAGCCGGGCGTCGGCTCGGACCTGCAGTCGATCACGACCACTGCGGTCAAGGACGGCAATGGCTATCGGATCAATGGTGCGAAAACCTATATTTCGAGCGGCCAGATCGCAGACTTCATCATCATCGTCGCCAAGACCGATCCAAATGAACGCGCCAAGGGCATTTCGCTGATGCTGCTGGAGACCGAAGGCGCAGAAGGGTTCAAGCGCGGCAAGAAGCTCGACAAGATCGGGCTCGACGCAGCCGACACCTCGGAGCTGTTCTTCGACGATGTCTTCGTGCCGGCGGAAAACGTGCTCGGCGGGGTCGAGGGCAAGGGCTTTTACCAGTTGATGGGCGAGCTGCCGCAAGAGCGCCTGATCATTGCGGTGGGTGCGATCAACAGCATCGAGAAAGCGCTCGAAACCACGATCGACTATGTCAAGAACCGCAAGGCGTTCGGGCAGACGATCTGGGACTTCCAGAACACGCAGTTCGTGATGGCCGACCTGAAGGCGCGCGCCACGGCGGCACGCATTTTCGTCAATGACTGCATTGCGCGCCACATCAAGCGCGAGCTCGATGTCGCGACGGCCTGCATGGCCAAATACTGGGTTACCGAGCTGCAAGGCGAAGTGGTCGACAAATGCCTGCAGTTCCACGGCGGCGCAGGCTTCATCAACGACTACCCGATCGCGCGCATGTATCGCGACAGCCGCATCACTCGCATCTTTGGCGGCTCGAACGAAGTCATGAAGATGGTGATCGCGCGCTCGATGTAAGTTGCTACGACTTTACATCGCTGCAATGCAAAGGGGCGGCCCGCGCAAGCGAGCCGCCCCTCTTGTTTGGCCGACCGACGATCAGAAGCGCTTGCGCGCCGTGATCCCGTAAGTCCGCGGGTCGTCGATGAAGGCACTGCGGCCTGTCGCCAGCCCGCTGCCGGTGAGCGGAGTGTTGAAGGTGATGCCGCGGGTGATCTCGTTGAAGATGTTGCGGCCCCACAATTCGATCGCGAAGCTCTTGTCAGGCGAGCTGATGCCGAGGCGGGCATTCACCTTCACATTGGCATCCTGCATATCGAACGCGACAGGTCCGGTAATCACGCCACCAGAGGACAGCAGCCCCTTGGTGCTGGTGCGCCGCTCGGTCTCGTAACGGACATTGACGTTGGCCAGCAGGTTCCATCCGGTATCCGAGCTGATCGGACCGTCATAGGTCATGCCCCAGACGCCCACGACCTTCGGCGCATTGGTGAGCGAGGTCCCGCACAGTTCGAGCGCCGGATTGGGCCCGCCCGCAGCGGTATATCGCGCATCGCAATTGCTGCCGTATTTCGCGTCAGTGTAGGTCACCGAGAACGAGTTGCTCAGGTGCGGGGTCCAGGCGGCGAACAATTCGGCTTCGACACCCTTCGCGGTCACATCGTCGACGTTGAAGGTCTGGAACTGCGTGCCGGTGAATTCGAGCACCTGGAAGTTCGCCAGCTCGTTATAGAAGATGGCAAAGTTTGCGCGGCCGCGACCATTGAGGATAGTGGCCTTGAGCCCGACCTCATAGGAGTCGATCTCTTCCGACTGGAAGCGCGGGTCCCCACCGCTTGCAGCCGCAGTGGAGTCGAGGTTGAAACCGCCCGCCTTGTAGCCATGAGTGAAGCCCGCATAGGCCAGCAGGTCGGGATTGGGTTCCCAGCCGATCTGTGCGGTGTAGATGAATTCGTCATCCTTGAAGGTGAGGTCGAATTCCTTCGGCAGGAAGCTGACCCCCAGCGCCGGAGCAGCAAAGGGGAAGCAGTTGATGAAGGCGGCCGGGCCGTTCAGTGCCGGAAGTGCAAGTGCGCCCGCTACCGTGCTTCCGAGGATCGGCTGCAGGGCTGCGAAGGCATCCGCCTGCGGAGTGCCCGCAAGCGTCAGGCCGGCGAGGCAGGCCGGATTGCTGGCGGCGAGCTGGTCATAGCTGCCATCCTTCCGGTCATCGACATAGCGCGCACCGAGTGTCAGATTGAACGTATCGGTGATGTTGATGATGTTGTGAGTGAAGACAGAGAAGCTCTCACCCTTCTGCTCATAATGGTTGTAGCCATAGCTATTGTCAGCGCTGATCGGCGTCGAGAAGATGCCCGGATTGGGCGATCCCGCAAGCACCGAATTGAGATAGGCGCCCGATTGCGCGACCAGGCCGAGGTAGGCCGGAGCAAGCGCGCCGAGCACGCTGCCGAAGTTGGCCTGCCCGACATAGGCTTGAAAGTCCGGGCCGAGGGTAAGGCTGGCTTCTTCGACAATCTTCTCGTCTGCGTAATAGACGCCAACCAGCCAATCGAGCACATCATCGAAGGCGGAACCTTGCAGTCGTGCTTCGGCAGTGAAGGTCATGATATCGTCAAAGGTCGGCGGAAGGTTGTCTTCTGTTACACCCGCGACCGAATAGACCTGCACACCCTGAAAGTCGTCCTGGATGCTCTTCGCGTGGAAGTCCCGATAGGCCACCAGGGTGGTCAACTCTGCCGGCCCGAAGTCCCAGCTCAGCTCACCCGAGATGCCCCATTGCTCGTTGCCATTCACGAACATTTCGGAGTTTCCGAACAGCTGGTTCTTCTTGATCGAGGGCAGCGAGACTTGGCCCGTGGCCGCCGGCAGGAACGGCGCGACGAAGCCATTGGGATAGGCCGCAGCAACAAATGGCGCGGTGTAATTGGCCCCTGGCGACAGCGTGATTGCATCGCAGCACAGTTCGTCGGCCTTCTGGTAGTCGCCGATGATGCGCAGGCTGATGTCGGGGGTCGGCTCCCACAGCGCCTGGCCGCGGATCATGTAGCGATCCTTGTCGTTCACGTCATTGCCGCTGGCGTCGATCAGGAAACCGTCGCGCTTGCGGTAGGCACCGGTAAGGCGAACGCCTAAAGTCTCGCCAACAGGAGCGTTGATCGCGCCCTGCACGTTCATGAAGTCGTAATTGCCGTAGCTCGCCTGCACAAAGCCGCCGAACTCGTTGAGATCGGGTGGATTGTTGCGAACGACAACGGCGCCAGCGGTGGTGTTACGACCGAACAGGGTACCCTGCGGGCCGCGCAGGATTTCGACCTGCTGCACATCGACCAGTTCGCCGAGCGCGATGCCCGGGCGCGACTGATAGACGCCGTCGATGAAGACGCCGACGGCGCTTTCAAGCCCGATGTTGTTACCGGTGGTGCCAATACCGCGAATACGGATCGAGGTACCTTGCGATTCCGTCTGTGACGACTGGATATTGAAGCTCGGCGCGACGGTCGAAAGCGTCTGGATATTGGTGATGCCCTGCCGCTGCAGTTCCTGCGGGGTCACCGCAGTCACCGCGATCGGAATATCCTGCACGTCCGACGCGCGCAGCGTGGCCGTGACGATGATCACGTTTTCGTCCATTTCCGACTCTGCCTGAGCGGCCGAGCCGGCATCCTGCGCAAGTACCGGTGATGTCAGAAAGCTGCCTGCCAGCAGGCCCGCTGCGAAAGTCGCCAACTTACGTTGCATAGGTTCCTCTCCCAAAAAACCTTATATTTGTGCGCGAAAGCTATCACTCAGGCGACTCATGTAACAAGAGCTCTGCCGTCCAAGCGGCCGAGACAATGTTCACCCGATGCAAAATTGGCACAGTTGCGGTTGCACGACGGAAAAAGGGAGTTTCGCGAAAGCTCAAAAGCCGTAGCGTAGACCTGCCCACAAGGTACGCGGGGCTCCAAGGTCGGTCGAGCCCCCGGAATTGCGAGTCACGATCCTCTCGCCGGTCAAATTCTCGCCCCTCAGCACGAGTTGGAGCTTATCGCGCAGCGTAACTCGCGCAAAAAAGCCCAAAGTCGTGGCGGGCGGCAAGCGGTCGGTTTCCTGCTCGTCCTCATATTGCGCGCCGACATGCCTCAGCGTCGCAGCAAGCTCCCAGCCCACGGCGGGAGTCCAGGCGAAGGTTGTCGATGCAGCCCAGCGCGGAGTTTGTGGCGGGCGGTTTCCGTCGACATCGGCGGAGGCACCGCGCCCCTCAATCGAAGCATCGCTGTAAACGATCGAGCTATCCAGCCTTACGCTTCCCAGCACAGCCTTGGCAGAGGCCTCAATGCCCCTCGCCTCGATCGCAGGAAGGTTCTGGCGCTGGCGCAGGATCTGCGTCAGCGTGACATTGGCTATCGCGTTCTCGACCCGGTTCTCGAACGCGGTCATCGAAAGTTCGAAACGATCGCTCGGCGAGAAATCGAACCCGGCTTCGAAGCCCTCGAGCCGCTCGTTGCGAAGCTCTGCATTGGCTTCCGTAACAACAGGGAACACCACGAAGGGTCGATAAAGCTCGTTGAGTGTAGGCAAGCGGAGCCCGGTGTAGGCCGCCGCGCGCAGCCGCAATGCGTCGCTTGCATCGAATGCTGCCCCTGCGCGCCAAGACAGCGCCCAATCCGCCCGGTCCAAGGCCACGGTCTCGTCCACCAAAGCTCCAAGCGCATCGACCGCCCTGTAGAAGCCGTCGGCAATGGAAGTGCGGTCGGCCCGCAAGCCGCCGGTCAGCGTGAGCGCGCCAGCCCGCCAGTCATCTTCGACGAACAGGCCGAGATTGGTGTTGGTGCCGCCCGCGCGGCGCCTTTCGCTGAGGTTGCCGGTGAAGGCGCTATAGGCCTCTTCCTGGAGCTCTCCCTCGGCGCGGCGATAGTCGATCCCCAGCCGCAACGTGTGGTCCCCACCCACGGGCGGCCGAAGCTCGAACTTGCTCCCCAGCCCGGTCGACGGCGTGTTGCGCTGATCGAGCACACGCACGAAGCGGGTCGCACTGACGACTACGTTCGAGAAATTGCGCGCCTGCACATAGGCCACGGCATCGAACTGCCAATCGCCGCGCCCGACCAGCCGCAAGCTGGCATCCTGGCCTTCGCTCGACGAATCCGCGCCATCGAACCGCAAGGTGCGTTGATCGCGGAAAGCCAGCACACGTGCCTGAAGTTCGACCGTGTCCGACAGAGGCGCGACGCCGCGTAGGCCCACCGACCAGCTATCGAAGGCGGCACGCGCGCTGGCGGGCACACGCTCGTCTCGCGGTGTGGTGTAGAAGCCCTGCCCGCGATCCCAGCGCGCGCTCAGCACGCCAAAGCCGCTGCCCAGTTCCTGCGCCAGCGATGCGCTGGCTTCGGTTTCACTACGATCGTTCGTCAGCAGGCTCGCCGCAAAAGGGCCAAGGGCAGCGGCATCGGCGCTCTCGAGTTCGATTGTCCCCGCGAGCGCCCCCGCGCCGAATGGCCCTGAGCCGCCGCCCCGGGTCACGCGGATCGCGGCCAGCTGCTCCGGCGCAATCGCGCTCAGCGGAATATAGCCGAAGAACGGGTCAGCCATCGGAACGCCGTCGAGCAGCACCAGTGCCCGGCTGGTGGCGTTGCCCCCCAGGGCGCGCAGCGTCACCCCTTGGGCGCTGGGGTTGGACGATCGGCTGTCCGATCGGCGGAATTGCTGGAAGCCCGCGACATTGACCAGCACGTCTTCGATCCGGCCGGAAGGCGCAGCCACGATTTCAGCGCGTTCGATCTCGCTCACCGCATAGGCCACCACGGATGGAGCCTGGGCCAGGCCTTCGCCTATGACCACGATTTCGCCTTCTGCTTCGTCGGGCGCTTGCGTGCTGTCTTGAGCGACAGCGGGGATCGCAATCAGGGCGGTGGTTGCAGTCAGGAAAAGCCGGGCAGGTATGGACATGGCGCGCGCCCTAACCCATCCTCTCATTCCAGTCAGTTGCAAAATGCCATTCGAACTACCATTCTGGGATGGACTATGCTTACATCGGTGTAAGTAAGGGAGAGAATTCGATGCTCGCAACCCCGCCCGATTTCGATGTCCTAATCGTTGGCGCCGGCATTTCCGGCATCGGCATGGCCGCACATCTGGAGATGATGTGCCCCGGCCGCAGTTACGCCATTGTCGAACGGCGCGATCAGATCGGGGGCACGTGGGACCTGTTCCGCTATCCCGGCATCCGTTCGGACAGCGACATGCACACGCTCGGCTTCGTGTTCGAACCATGGAAGCACGAAAAGTCGATCGCCGACGGCCCATCGATCCTCGAATATCTCAATCGCATCGCCGATGAACGCGGCATCAGGCCGCACATCCGCTTCGGCTACAAGGTCGTCTCGGCCGATTTCCGGCCCGACGAGGCACGCTGGCACGTCACGGTCGAGCTGGCCGATGGCGAGCGCAAGCTGCTCACCGCCAACTTCATCTATCTCGGCGCCGGCTATTACGACTACGACGATCCCTATGACGCCGGGTTCGATTTCAGCGAATTCGAAGGCGATGTGATCCATCCGCAGTTCTGGCCGAAGGACTATGACTACACCGGCAAGAAAGTTGTGGTGGTCGGATCGGGAGCGACCGCCGTCACGATCGTGCCGTCGATGGCCGACAAGGCAGCCCATGTCACCATGCTGCAGCGGACGCCCACATGGATGTTCTCGCGCCCCGCAAAGGATGCAATCGCCAATTTCCTGCGCAAGGTCCTGCCGGAAAAGGTCGCCTATGCGATCACTCGGTTCAAGAACATCACGATGCAGGATTTCAGCTTCAAGGCGGCGCGCAACAAGCCTGAGAAGGTGAAGCAGGCTCTGCACAAGCGGATCGAGAAGGCGTTGGGCAAGGATTACGACAAGGAAGCCTTCACCCCGCCTTACAACCCGTGGGAACAGCGGCTGTGCCTCGTGCCGGACAATGATTTGTTCGACGCGATGAAATCGGGCCGGGCATCGGTCGTCACCGGGAATATCGCCAAGTTCGAGAAAAACGGCGTCCGGCTGACGTCTGGCGAACTGCTTCCGGCCGATATTATCGTCACCGCCACCGGGCTCAAGCTGGCGATCGCCGGCAAGATCAAGATCAGCGTGACGGGCGAACCGGTCGATTTCAGCCAGCGCTATTACTACAAGGGCTGCATGTTCTCGAACCTGCCGAACCTTGCGGTGGTGTTCGGCTATCTCAACGCCAGCTGGACGCTGCGCGCGGACATCAATTCCGAATTCGTCTGCCGTGTGCTCAATCACATGGAAGCGACCGGGACTAACCTCGCCACCCCTGTGCTGACGGCGGCGGCCGAAGCGAAGATCGAAGATGACGACCTGTTCGACTTCTCCTCGGGCTATATCCAGCGCGGCAAGCACATCATGCCCAAGAGCGCCAAGGATTACCCATGGCGGCTCAACCAGGAATATGTGTTCGATCGCAAGGTGCTGCGGCAGGGTGATGTCGACGACGGCTTGCTGAGCTTCACCCGCGCCGGGGCCAATGCAGTGATGGAGGAAGAACAGCTTGAAGCGGCGGAATAACAGCCCCCTTCCCTCGCGCTGCGCTGTCCACTAACGCCTGGAATATGAGCGCATCGGATAAGATCTGGACCGCAGGGCTCGTCGTGATCGGCGACGAGATCCTGTCTGGCCGCACCCATGACAAGAATATCGCCCAGGTGGCGAGCTGGCTGCAGGTCCAGGGCATTCGCCTTGCCGAAGTGCGCGTGGTGCCCGATGTCATCGATCGCATTGTCGAGGCGGTGAACACACTTCGTGCGCAGAATGATTACCTCTTCACCACTGGCGGCATCGGCCCGACACATGACGACATCACGGTGGACGCGGTGGCGGAGGCGCTGGGCGTGCCGGTGGTCATCCACCCGCAGGCACGCGCCATCCTCGAACGCTATTATGCCGACAAGCCGGGCGGCCTGAACGAAGCGCGGCTGCGCATGGCCCGCGTGCCCGAAGGCGGCGAGCTGATTCCCAACCGCATGTCCGGCGCGCCTGGGATCAAGCTCGGCAATGTCTTCCTGATGGCAGGCGTGCCGCACATCACCGCAGGCATGCTCGATGCCCTTACGGGCACACTGGAGGGCGGCGCTCCACTGCTCTCTGAAACCGTGGGCTGTTGGGTCCCCGAAAGCGAAGTGGCCACGCTGCTGCGCGAGGTCGAGAAGGCGCATGAGAAGTGCCAGATTGGCAGCTATCCTTTCTTCCGCGAAGGCCGCGTGGGCGCCAATTTCGTGGTTCGATCGACCGATGCCGACGCATTGCAAAGTTGCGTGCATGTCTTGTGCGAAGGCCTGGGCGAACTCGGTCATGACTTCACGCCCGGTGGCATCTGACGTCAGCGAGGCACTGGCCTAGTAACAATTCGGCCTTTGTAGCTCTGCCAACTCGCCCTATCCTCCCCGCAAGGGGAGAGGGCACGATATGAATTTCCTTCTGATCTTGCTGCTTGGCACTGCCGTGGTCTGGCTGTGGAAGCGGGTGAACCGGCTTGAGCAGAGCATCTCCACGCTCGAATACCGCACCGCGAAGGAAGCCCGCGCACAGGAAGATCGGATCGAAGCGCAAGAGCGGCCCAGTGAGGCTGCTACTGTTTCCCGCCCGAGCGTCCCGCTAACACGCAGCGAAGAGCCACCGGAGGCGGTGGCGCAAGAGGCCGAGCCCCCACCTGCCGAACCAACACCCGCATGGGAGCCTGAATGGGCGAGCCAGGCCGCGCCCGATCTCGCGCCAGAAGTGGAGCAGGCGGTCGAAGAGCCGAGCCAGCGCTTCCAGTTCGATTTCGAGGATGTTTTCGGCAGGCGCCTGCCAATCTGGGCCGGCGGCATCACATTGGCGATCGCGGGCGTTTTCCTGGTCCGGTACTCGATCGAATCCGGCCTGTTGACGCCCGTGGTGCGGGTGGCGCTGGCCTTCCTCTTCGGCTTCCTGCTGCTTGGCGGTGCCGAATGGGCCTGGCGCAACGAAGAGAAGGTAGCCGATCCGCGCGTGCGCCAATCGCTCGCCGGAGCGGGCCTCGCAACGCTCTATGCCGCGTTCTACCTCGCCGGGACGCAATACGGACTGGTCGGGCAGACCGTGGCGTTCCTTGGGCTGGCGGCGGTCACCGCGGGATCCATCGCGCTGTCCTTCCGCTTCGGCCTGCCCTGCGCCGTATTGGGCCTTGTCGGAGGCTTCGCCGCGCCGGCGCTTGTCGGCGGCGAGGAAGCCAATTTGCCGCTGCTGTCGCTCTACCTTGGCCTTGTCACCGCCGGGCTGACCGTAACCGGCGAGCGCCAGTCCCGCCCATGGCTGTCGATCGCAGCGCTGGTTTTCGGCCTTGGCTGGGGCGCAGTGCTGCTGCTGGCAGGCGATCCCGGCGTGGCCGAAGTGATCGCGCTTGGGCTCTATTTCGTGGTGCTGGGGGCAGTGCTTCCCGCCTTTGCCGGGGCGCAAGGCTTCGAACGACCATTGCGCTTCGGCTCCGCGCTGGTCGCCAGCGTCCAGCTGGCGCTGCTGGTCGACCAGGCCGGCTATTCGCCGCTGGTCTGGGGGCTCTACCTGCTGCTGGGTGGCACGCTTGCCTTCCTTGCATGGCGCAAGCCCGAATTGCGCGAGACGAGCGCGGTCGCCGCGGTGGTCGCCATATTGCTACTGGCGCAGTGGGACGGTGCCCAGCCCATGATGTTCGCGCTCGTGACCGCAGGCATCGCGACCGTCTACGCGGCGGTGCCGCTGGCGCATCTCTGGCGCAGCGAAGCGACCCGGATCGACCTGTTCCAACTTGCTGGCGCGCCCATCGCGCTCGCATTGGTGGCCTATGCGACGTTCGGCGATCCCGATGCGGACGTTCCCGAGCTGCAGCTTGCGCTAGCGGTCGCCGCGCTTTCGGCATTCCCGCTGGCGGGCGCGTGGCGGATCTGGAACGGCGAGAAGTCCGGCGACCTCGCATTACTGCTCGCGATCGGCTCGCTCATGCTGTTCGGGGCCATGCTGCTGGTCACGCCCGCTTGGCTGGCGGTGGCGATGGCGACGCTGGTCTTTGCCGGGCTGTTCGCCTTGCTGCGCGAACGCAGCGACATGCCTTTGCACGCCCTGCCCTGGGCCGCTGCCTCCATATCCCTGCTTGCCCTGTTCGGATCGACATATCTCGGCGCCGAGATGGTGCGGCTTGGCGGCGGGACCAGCGATGGCGACTTGCTGACAGCCGGGATCCGCTGGCTGGCGGCATTGCTGCCATGGTGCGTCCTAGCCTGGTCCGAGAGTGACAAGCGCGGGCGCGGCATCGCCGAAGTATTGGCGGCACTGGTCGCCTATGGCCTGGTGGCGCAGTTCCTGCCCGAAACAGCCTTGACCTGGGCCGCCGCGGTCGGCGCGATCGCGCTGTGGCAATTGCAGCCGGGCCGCATCGCGGCGCAGCTCACACTCGTTGTGCTGACCGCATTGTGGGCGATTGCGCCACTCGCCACATGGCTTGCCGGAGGCGTGGCCGCCCTGCTTGGCGATCCGATGCTCTGGCGCGACCTCCCCTCCATGCGCGACTTGCTGGTCCGGGTACTGCCGCTCGCTGCAGTACTGGCGGCGGTGCGCCTGCCCCTGCCCGAGGGATCGAGCCGCTGGCTGCCGCACTCCTACCTGCTGGCAATCCCGATCGGTTTCGTGATCCTTCACACGCTGTACAAGCAGCTGTTCGCGATCGACACGGTTACGGGCTTCACCGACTATGGCATGGCGGAGCGGACGCTGTGGCAAGCGCTATTGCTGGCAGCGGCGGTGGCGCTCGATCGCGGGCTGCCGAAACTGGGCCCGCAGCCGCGCCTCGGCGCGCTGGTCGCCGGATTGGCACTGGCCCATGCGCTGTGGTTCACCGGTATGCTGCACAACCCCTTGTGGAGCAGGCAGGCAGTCGGGCCGACGCCGATTGCCAACCTCGTGCTCGCCGCAGGGGCAATCGCCAGCATTGCCGCGCTGATGCTGCGGCGCCATGCCGCCGGGCTGCCGCGCGCCATTGTCGACGGCGCGATCATGCTGGTGGTCGGCGTGGCCGCGCTGGCGCTCCTGCGCCAGGCATTTGCAGGCAGCATATTGGTCGATGTGCCGATGACGCAGGCGGAGGATTTGCTGCGCTCGCTGCTTGGCATACTTCTGGCGCTAGGCTTCCTCTTCATCGGGAACCGCTTGGCCGAACGCAGCTGGCGGATCGGTTCGCTGGTCTTCATGCTGCTGGCCGTGGCCAAGGTGTTCCTGTGGGACGCCGCCGGGCTTGAGGGCTTGTTGCGGATCGCCAGCTTTATGGCGCTGGGTTTCAGCCTGATCGGGATCGGCTGGGTCTATGCCCGGCAGCTGAGGGGAACGCCGAGCGCTTCTCCGCCCGAATGACATAGCCGTTCGTCGCTCAGCGATGCGACACATGCGACACATGCGACACTGTCTAAGCAGAAAACTCTCGGCTCGTCATTGCGAGCGTAGCGAAGCAATCCATGCAAACGCGAGCCAAGGTGGATTGCCACGTCGGCTGCGCCTTTTCGCAACGACGATACGAGGGATGGAGCGTTGGGGTGATGCGACGATGGCAAAGAGCGCCGTGCTCTTGCCAGAACGCGGCCAAGTAGGAAAATCGGATTGTCCGGTGACGGTTCAGAACTCGTCATTCCCGCGAACGCGGGAATCCACGAACTATCAGCACCAGTTGGCCTATGGATTCCCGCGTTCGCGGGAATGACGATGGGATAGTTTGCTCACAGATGCCCGCTAGCGACCCAATTGCGGACGTTGATCTTTCGTAGGCGCCTTGTTATCTGCGGCGCGTCATCTGGGGAGTAGCCCGCCGCCTTCGGCGGTTCCCTCGCGTCAACATACTCGGCTGAGAGGTCGTGGCGCAGGGGTTCGAAGATTTCCGTTCGGGCAAGACCAATGGCACCTAATTTCCGTCTGGCTGGGCGGGAAATCAGGTGCTGTTGCAGTCTTGAAGCCCGGCCCGGAGATAATCATTGGAAGCTATTCTCACCTCTACCGCAGTCGTTGCGCTGGCCGAAATCGGCGACAAGACAATGTTGCTCGCCATTGTCCTCGCCACCCGGTTTCGCAAACCGTTGCCGATCATTCTCGGCATCCTCGTCGCGACCCTTGCCAATCATGGGATTGCTGCCTTTCTGGGTCAAACGGTTGCAAGCCTGCTCGAGGGGCAGTGGTTCCGCTACGCAGTCGGCATCAGTTTTATTGCCATGGCCCTCTGGACTCTCGTTCCGGACAAGCTCGACGAGAGTGATGAACCCAAGGAACCACGTTTCGGCGCGTTCGTGGCGACGACTATTGCTTTTTTCCTTGTGGAGATTGGCGACAAGACACAGGTCGCAACTATTGCCCTGGGCGCACAGTTCCAAAGTGTGGTGCACGTCACTCTGGGAACAACGCTGGGCATGATGCTCGCCAACGTGCCCGCAGTCTATTTCGGCAATGTTATCGTTGAACGCGTATCGCTCAAGGTCGTCCGGATCGTGGCGGCGTTTTTGTTTCTGGCTATTGGCGCATGGGTTGTGTGGGAGGCAGCTGGTCTATGACCGCTATCCACCCAATTTCGGCCATTCCCAACCCCGCAGAAGCAAAGGGCCGGAGGATTGCTCCCCCGGCCCTTCGAAATTTGATTTGGTCGGGAAGGCTTACGCGCCTTCGACTTCCGACAGGGCGACCTTGAGGCCCGGGCCCATCGACGAAGTGACGGTGACCTTGCGGACATACTTGCCCTTGGCGCCGCTCGGCTTGGCCTTCACCACAGCTTCGGTCAGCGCCTTGAAGTTCGCCATCAGCGCCGCATCGTCGAAGCTCAGCTTGCCGATGCCCGAGTGGATGATGCCCTGCTTTTCAACGCGGAATTCAACCTGGCCGCTCTTGGCGTCCTTGACGGCCTGTTCCACGTTCGGCGTGACGGTGCCGAGCTTCGGGTTCGGCATCAGGCCCTTGGGGCCCAGCACCTTGCCGAGGCGGCCGACGACACCCATCATGTCGGGGGTCGCGATCACGCGGTCATAGTTGAGGTTGCCGGCGGCCATGTCGTCCATCAGGTCTTCGGCACCCACCTTGTCGGCACCGGCGGCCAGCGCCTTGTCGGCATTGTCGCCGCGAGCGAACACGGCAACGCGCACGTCCTTGCCGGTGCCCGAAGGCAGCGACACCATGCCGCGCACCATCTGGTCGGCGTGACGCGGGTCAACGCCCAGGTTCATCGCGACTTCGACGGTTTCGTCGAACTTGCCCTTGAACTGGCGCAGCGTAGCGAGCGCCTCTTCAACCGAATACAGCTTCTCGTGGTCGAGATCGGCCAGCAGCTTTTGCTTCTTGGTCGGCTTTGCCATGGTCTTAGCCCTCCACCACTTGAAGGCCCATCGAACGCGCGGAGCCTTCGATGATGCGTGTTGCCATTTCGATGTCGTTGGCGTTGAGGTCAGCCATCTTCATTTCGGCGATTTCGCTCAGCTGCGAACGCTTGATGGTTCCGGCCGAAACCTTGCCCGGCTCCTTCGAGCCTGACTTCAGCTTGGCAGCCTTCTTGATGAGGAAGGTCGCCGGCGGCGTCTTGGTGACGAAGCTGAACGAACGGTCCGCATAGACGGTGATGATCGTCGGGATCGGCATGCCCTTTTCGAGGCTGTCGGTCGCGGCGTTGAACGCCTTGCAGAATTCCATGATGTTCACGCCGCGCTGGCCCAGTGCGGGGCCGATCGGCGGCGAGGGGTTTGCGATGCCCGCGGGCACCTGCAGCTTGATATAGCCAGAAATCTTCTTGGCCATGAGGTCATTCCTTTCACACTGTCGCCGCGGATTGCGATCCTTGGCTCATGTTAAGCGGTCAAACAGGGTACCGAGGCACCCCTTCCGCACGGTTCTCCAAAGCTGTCGCTTTAGGAAGGCGCGCACATAGCGTTTTCGGCGCCAGATGCAAGCGATTCCGCCCGGCGGGCCTGCGGTGGAACTAGCCTGCGGGCGCCGGCTCGAACTCGTGCACAAACAGCCCCTGCCGCCGCGCGTCATACTGTGCCTGCATCGTGCAGGGTTTCGCCTTGCTGCGCTTGCACCAGCCCTGCGCCGACCTTCTCGCCCGGTCACCGCTGTTTTCGACCACTGCGGCATGGTCGGCTCCGAGCAGATAGACCTGCATCACGCCGTTGCCGGTGTAGCCCTGCACCCCGCATTCGCGCTCGGGATTGGCCTTGCCGCATGCCGCGATCGCCATTTCGGCGGCCGCCGCATAGGTGGGTTGGCCGCTGGCGATGTAGAGCTTGCCGTCATAGCCCTCGAGCCCCTTGACCCAGGCCGCGACGAGATAGCTCTTGCGCACTTCCGCGCCGGGAAAACGTTCGCTCGTGTTCGAACCCAGCCGGTGCACCCGCTCGCAGGCGAGGATGGCGTCGCCCCGGCAATCGGCCTGCGCCTTCTTCACCGCGTTCTTGTCATTCGCCCATGCCGAGAACAGCTCGCCGCGGGCATTGCGATAGAATTCCATGTAGGAGTTGGACCATTCGCCGCCGCTCACGCATCCTTCGCCCATCGCGCGGGCGCAGGCAGCGAGCGCCTTCGCAGGCCCTGCATTGTTGGGGCCGGTGTAGCCCCCGTCGACCCAGATGTCCGCAGCGTCGACGTGCCAGGCAAATGCGGCGTGGCTTTGTGCGACGGCAACCGCCTCGCCGCCGTTACCGGGGCAGAGCGGGACATGCGCGCTGGGGTTCGACGTATCCACCGCCACGGGGGTTTCACCCGGGCCGCACATCCGCATCTGCGCCTGCGCGGGAGACGGCGCGAAGGCGAGGCAGCTTGCCATCCCGATCAGCAGGAGAAGGCAATGGCGGAGAAATTGCGGCATGGTGCATCCGTGGTCATCGTCCGGGCAGGACAGGCAAGCGCCCACGCCCACAATGGCGCGTGAAGCCCACCGGCGCGAGCGCCGGCGATGTACTGATGCATCGGAATTCCGGCCGCAGCCGGATTACTTGACCAGTTCGACCTGTTCGAAGTCGAGTTCGACCGGCGTCGCACGGCCGAAGATCGAGACCGAGACCTTGACCTTCGCCTTGTCGAAATCGAGTTCCTCGACCACGCCGTTGAAGCTGGCGAAGGGCCCGTCGAGCACCTTGACCTGGTCGCCAATTTCGTAATCGACGCTGATGTCGCGCTTGGGTGCGGCCTTGGCTTCTTCGACACCGCCGAAATAGCGTGCGGCTTCCTTTTCGCTGATCGGCTGGGGCTTGTTGCCCTGCCCCAGGAAGCCGGTCACCTTCGGAGTGTTCTTGACGAGGTGGTACACGTCGTCGGTCATCTTCAGCTTGGCAAGGACATAGCCGGGCATGAACTTGCGTTCGACCTGCACCTTCTTGCCGCGCTTCACCTCGGTCACGGTTTCGGTCGGGACCTGCACGTCCTCAACCGCATCGCTCAGGCCCAGCCGCTCGGCTTCGGCGATGATCGCATCGCGGACCTTGTTCTCGAAACCCGAATAGGCGTGAATGATATACCAGCGAGCCATGGTGTGTTCCCGTGAATATTGAAGGCGCGGATCAGGCCAGCGACAGCAGCCACTGCACGATCGCACTGAAGACAGTGTCGATGCCAAGGAAGAAGACCGACAGAATCACCATCATGATGAAAACGAAGATCGCGGTGCGGATGGTTTCCTCACGCGTCGGCCACACCACCTTCTTCGTTTCGCTGCGAACCTGGTTCACGAACTCGGCGGGCGATGTCTTGCGCTTCTTTTCATCGGCCATGGTCTGACCTTTCGTCCTCGGTAAATTTCGTTCCCGCCTTCCGGGATCGGTTTCAGGTAGGGTTCTTCGCCGCCCCGAACAAGGTCCGGGAGGGGCAAGGCCTGATTCCAATGTCGGAAGACGATGCCGCATGTAGGACCGGCCCGAACCAAAAGCAAGCGGCGTTAGCGCGGCCGCAACGCAGCCGCCCTGTGCATGCGCGAGCATCGGGGGCTGGCCAAGCGCGCATGTCGTGGCTAGCGTGCGCGGCTTATTAAGGGTTGCTTTTGGGGAAGCCACACATGGCAGTTACAGATTCCGGGTCGGTCGGTCTGATCGATCACGTGACGAATGTTTCCGATTTCATCTGGGGCGGCACGTGGGAAGGGGAACTTGTTCCCTGGCTTTCCATCGGCGGCCAACCGATCCCTCCCATGACGATCATCCTGTTGGGTGTCGGCATGTTCTTCATGATCGGCCTGAAATTCTATCCGCTGCGCCAGCTGGGCAGCGCCTTCAAGGGCCTGTTCGCAGGCCGCAAGGGCCAGGGCGACGGGGAAATCAGCCCCTTTGCCGCGCTCTCGACCGCGCTTTCCGGGCAGGTCGGCACGGGCAACCTCGCCGGTGTCGCCACCGCGATCGCACTGGGTGGGCCAGGCGCGATCTTCTGGATGTGGGTTACCGCGCTGATCGGCATGGCGCTCGCTTTCGCGGAAGGTTCGCTGGCGATCCGCTATCGTGAAAAGACCAGCGACGGCACCTATCGCGGCGGCCCGATGAGCTACATCATGATGGGCCTTGGCCCGAAATGGACCTGGCTCGCGATCGTGTTCTGCCTGGGCACTTTGTTCTCGGCGATGGTCACCGGCAATTCGATCCAGGCCAATGCGGTGGCTGACGGGCTGAACGAATTGTTCGGGATCGAGGAAGCCGTGGGCGGCCTGATCGTGGCGATCCTGGTGTTCATCGTGATCATCGGCGGGATCAAGTCGATCGGCAACGTCGCCGAGAAGGTCGTGCCCTTCATGGCCGGCGCCTATATCGTGATGGCGATCATTGCGCTGATCCTGAACATACAGGACATTCCCGCAACCTTCGGCCTGATCTTCAACGGCGCGTTCAACCCGCAAGCAGCGACCGGCGGCTTCGTGGGCGCGGCAATCGCCCTCGCCATCCGCGCGGGCGTGGCACGCGGGCTGTTCTCTAACGAGGCAGGCCAGGGTTCGACCCCGATCGCCCACGCCGTGGCGCAGACCAGCGACCCGGCGCAGCAGGGCCGCATGGCGATGCTGGGCACCTTCATCGACACGATTGTGATCTGCACCATGACCGCGCTGGTGATCCTGACGGTGGAGGGCAATTTCACCGGCGGCGGCCAACAGGTCATCCATGCGTGGAATTCGGACCTACAGGGCTTCGCCATGACCAGCGGCGCATTTGCGGCAGCCTTCCCGACGCAGATCTTCTCGATCCCGTTGGGCACGCTGGTCGCTTCGACTGCGCTGATCCTGTTCGTGTTCACCACCCTGCTCACCTGGAGCTATTACGGCGAACGCGCGATTACCTTCCTCTACGACCGCGTCCCGGGCTCGACCCGTCGCGGCGAAAAGGTGCTCCACATCATCTGGCGCCTGCTGTGGTGCGTGGTGATCTATGTCGGCTCGACGCAGGACCTCACGCTGGTCTGGCGCCTGGGCGACATTTCCAACGCGGCGATGGCGCTGCCCAACCTGCTGGCCCTGGCCCTGCTTTCGGGCGTGGTGTTCAAGCTGGCGCAGGGCGACAAGACCGCGGGGCAAACCTTCGGTCGCGAAACGCCGGAGGAGCCGAACGAGTACTGACGGCAATCTGAAAAAAGGAAGGGCCGGTCCCACGCGGGGCCGGCCCTTTCATTTTGCCGCCAGCAGTAAATGGCAGGGGTGACAGGATTCGAACCCGTGGCCCTCGGTTTTGGAGACCGATGCTCTACCAGCTGAGCTACACCCCTGCAGGCGACGCAGCCCTCTATAGCCAAGCGTCGCACATGGCAACACGCCAGTTTGGCGCCTGAGCAGAACTATTTGCAATTGGCGATGCGCCCTCCTCGCCTGCTATAGAGCGGCATCATGCATTCTCCCTATCCCGCCCCGATCCCGGCCGAGATGCTGCTGCTGGCCTATCGCAGCGGGATTTTCCCGATGGCGGACCGGCGCGACGACCCGGAGGTGTTCTGGGTCGAGCCGCGCCAGCGCGCGATCCTGCCTTTGGAGCGCTTTCACCTGTCGCGCAGCCTGAGAAAGGCGATCCGGCAAGACCGCTTCACCGTCACGCTCGACCGCGATTTCGCCGCCGTGATCGCCGCCTGCGCGCAGCCGCGCACAGACCATCCGGAAAGCTGGATCAGCGACAGGATCATGGCGAGCTATCGCCAGCTCCACGAACTGGGCCATGCCCATTCGATCGAATGTTGGGACGGCGAGGAACTGGTTGGCGGGCTCTATGGAGTCGCCTTCGACCGGGTATTTTGCGGCGAAAGCATGTTCAGCCGCCGGACCAATGCCAGCAAGGTCGCGCTCGGCTGGCTGGTCGCCCTGATGCGGCGCGCGGGCTACCGCCTGCTCGATTGCCAGTTCATGACCGAGCATTTGCAGTCACTCGGCGCTGTCGAGATCGAGCAGAAGCAATATCTCGAAGGGCTGGCGCGCGCTTTCGGCGATCCCGCCATGAGCCTGCTCGATGCCTATGCCGCGCTGCTACGCGAGGCAGAGGCGGATCACTCGTCGTCGGGGAAGCTCATCGCGCAGTCTTTGACCCACACGTCATAGATCGGGTGTTCGACCACATTCAGGCTGGGCGAGTTCTTGAACAGCCAGCCCGAGAAGATGCGGCGGAAATCCTCCGAGCCGCGATCCTGCACCAGCACTTGCACGAAAGCGCCGGTTTCGCGCTGCATTTCCCACGGCGCGGTGCGCTCGCAAGCCTGCAGGCGGATGATGATGTCGCCAATCCGGCGCGATTCGCCCGGCTTCAGCTCGATATCCTGGCTCGAATTGTTGCGCTTGTTGAGCAGGCCCAGCGTCGCCACCCGATCTTCCATCGGCGTGCCAATTCCCGCGCTGCCCGCTGCGTCAGCCGGTAGCGGGGATGCTGGCGTCGACAAATCCTGCGGCAAATCGGTTTCAACCGGCTTGGGCGCCGGAGGTTCCCCATCGCATGCCGCCAGCGCCATCGCACCGGCTAGGGCCAGGCAGATATGCGGGGCGCGCATGTTCAGCCTTCCGGGCTCCACGCTTCGTAATCCCCGGTCGCGCGCGCGCGCTTGCCGCCGCGCTCGAGCGCACCCTGCGGCCGGTAGGCGGCAGAAGTGCCGGTGGCGTTGGGCGTATAATCGGCTTCCCAGATCCGCGGAGGCGGCAGGCGGCTTTCCGGCACATCGTCGAATGCGCCGTGCAACCATCCGTGCCATTCGCTCGGCACGCGGCTGGCATCGTTATTGCCGTTATAGATCACCCAGCGGCGCTCACGCTCGCCAGCCTTGGGCTTCGAGCGGTAATATTTGTTGCCTTGCGCATCGGTGCCGACGTGCTCGCCCTTGCGCGCGGTGAAGAGCATGGTGCCGATGGTGGCGCCATCCCACCAGGTGAAGATCTTGCTGAAGATACCCATGGCCCGCGCGATTAGCGGATAAGCATGCCCGCGCCAAGCACGAAGCTGACTCTAAGGCAGGGTGTATTCGACCTTGTCACCCGGCGCGATGCCCAATTCGGCTGCCCGGCCCGCGCGCAGTTCGAGCACTGCGCTGGCAATCCCCTCGGAACGGACCGAATCGAGCGAATAGGGTTCGGTATTGGCGGCGATGTTGATGATCCGCCCGTCGACCCCGACGAAGATGATGTCGAGCGAGAGCGGGGTGTTTTTCATCCAGAAGCTGCGCACGTCGGGAATATCGGACGGGAACAGCATTCCTTCGCCATCGCCCAGCTCGGTGCGGAACATCAGCCCGCGCGCCTGGGCTTGCGGAGTGTCGGCCAGCTCGACCCGGAATGGGTGGCTCTTTTGCCCGGACACGACCGACAGGTCGATCACCTGAAGCCCTGAAACCGGATGGCGGCTGGCGGCAGCCGGGGCCGATTCCGCATCGCTCGACCCTTGCCGCGCCGTGGCGTCCGGATTGGGCGAACAGCCGAGCGAAGCGAAGGCCAGCAAGGAGACAAGCCATTTCGATCTCATCAATCCCACTCCTCTGCTTCGCATGCCCAATTCTCGGCATCCTCCACGCTGGCGGCATCCACCAGCGCGCGCGCCGCATCGAAGCCATGGCCCGCCCGGATCATCGCCGCAATCTGTTTCTCGCGCCTTGCGCGATCAAGGCCCTCGTCATCCTCCGCAAGCGCCCCGAACGGGCCGAAGCCGC
The DNA here is from genome assembly GCF_052683155.1 of Altererythrobacter sp. Z27. Taxonomy (NCBI): domain Bacteria; kingdom Pseudomonadati; phylum Pseudomonadota; class Alphaproteobacteria; order Sphingomonadales; family Erythrobacteraceae; genus Altererythrobacter; species Altererythrobacter sp. Z27. The sequence goes on from NZ_JBQYMC010000001.1 coordinate 1,308,802, forward strand.
GTTTGCGCGCCAGAGCGAGCGCGGCGCGGCGCGCGACAGCTTCTTCCGGTGCCGCATCCTCGCGCAATTCCTCGTCGATCCCGGCCGCGCGAAGCGCCTCGTCGACGCGCCTTGCGCCATAGCCCTTGCGCAACAGGCCCGAGGCACGCGTGCGGGCGAAGGCGGCATCGTCGACATATCTCAGCTCGACCATGCGTTCGACGAGGGACGCCACATCGAGCGGTTCCGCCCCTTCCGCCACGCCTCGCTCGCGGATCTTGCGCCGCAAATAGGCCTCCAATTTGGCCGAACTGGTCGCGAACCGCGCCAGATAGGTCAGCGCCAATTCTTCCAGTTTTGCACGGTCGAGCGGTGCCGGGGTGCGACGTTTGCGTGACAAGGTGGTTTGCTTTGCAACCATTTCGCCTTATTCGTGCCACACTCCTTATCAAATGGGAAAGCTGGAATGGGTGCGGACATGGGGAGACTTCCGCATTGGGGACGATTAAAGCGCCATTTTGCGCCACATATAACGGGTATCGCTTAAAAATATGACCGACGCCGCACTCACGCCGACGCCGAACGACTGCCCCTTGCCGCGCAGGCGGTCTGACTTCGCTACGTTCAACGAAGCGATCGACTACGCCGCGCAGAGCGAAAAGGGCCTCAATTTTCACGATATGCGGGGCATGATCGAGCGCCCCTACCCCTATTCCGAGATGCGCAAGGACGCATTGGTCATGGCGCGCCGCATGGTCGCTGCCGGAATTGGCAAGGAAGACCGGGTTGCGCTGATCGCCGAAACCGGCCCCGATTTCGCGGCGCTGTTCTGCGCCTGCGTCTATGTCGGCGCATGGCCCGTGCCGCTGCCGCTGCCGACCACCTTCGGCGGCAAGGAAAGCTATATCGACCAGCTTGCGGTACAGCTGCAAAGCTCCGACCCCAAGATCCTGATCTATCCGGAAGAAATCACCGAGATGGCGCAGGCCGCCGCCGCCAAGCAAGGCTGCCCGAGCGAATCCTGGCAGGATTTCGCCAAGCGCGAAGCGCCCGAATGCGAATTGCCCGAAGCCGATCCGGAAGACATCTGCTATCTGCAATATTCGAGCGGCTCGACCCGTTTCCCGACCGGCGTCGCCGTGACTCACCGTGCCTTGCTCCACAACCTATACGGCCATGCCACTTCGATGGACTTGGGCCAGGGCGACCGAGTGGTCAGCTGGCTGCCGTGGTATCACGACATGGGGCTGGTCGGCTGCTTCCTGTCGCTGATCGCCAACCAGGTGAGCTGCGACTATCTCAAGCCCGATCATTTCGCGCGGCGGCCGCTCGCCTGGCTCGACATGATCAGCCGCAATGAGGGCAAGACGCTCTCCTATTCACCGACCTTCGGCTACGACATCTGCGCCCGCCGCATATCCAGCCAAAGCCATGTGTCCGAACGCTTCGACCTGTCGCGCTGGCGGGTCGCCGGGAATGGCGCGGACATGATCCGCCCCGACGTGATGCAGAATTTCGTCAACGCCTTTGCCGAGGCAGGGTTCAAGGCCAGCGCCTTCACGCCCAGCTACGGCCTCGCGGAAGCGGTTCTGGCGGTGACGGTGATGCCTCCGGGCGAAGGCATCCGCGTCGAATTGGTCGAGGAAGAGCGCCTTTCGGGTTCGGAGCGCAATCTGTCGCGCCCCGCGCGCTATCGCGCGATCGTCAATTGCGGCAAGCCGCTGCCCGACATGGATGTCGAAATCCGCGGCGAAGCCGGCCAGGCCCGGGGCGATCACCAGATCGGCAAGGTGTGGTGCCGCGGCCCCAGCGTGATGCACTCCTATTTCCGCAATCCGGAAGCGACCGAGGATTGCCTCGTCGACGGCTGGCTCGACACTGGCGACATGGGCTATGTCGCGGACGGTTACCTGTTCATCGTCGGCCGCGCGAAGGACATGATCATCATCAACGGCAAGAACCACTGGCCGCAGGATATCGAATGGGCGGTGGAACAATTGCCGGGCTTCAACCATGGCGACATCGCCGCATTCTCGATCGAGATGGAGAATGGCGAGGAAGCGCCCGCCGTGCTGGTGCATTGCCGCGTTTCCGATCCGGAAGAGCGCGTGCGCCTGCGCAACGAGATCGCCGACAAGGTCCGCTCGGTCACGGGAATGAGCTGTATCGTGGAACTGGTGCCGCCGCGCACACTGCCGCGCACCAGCTCGGGCAAGCTCAGCCGCGCCAAGGCGAAGAAGCTCTACCTCTCAGGCGAAATCGAGCCGATCCAGCTGGCGGCCTGAACGCCTGCCAGGGCCGACCTAGTTTGCGGTACTGGCCCAGCGCGCCTGCACCGCGCCGGTCCGCTGCGATGTCGAAGCCAGCGTCACCGTGACGCCTTGTTCCCTAAGTAATTCGGCAGCACGCGCCGCCTGCGCGGAAGGGCCTTCCAGCACTACCGGCGAATCAAGCCGCTGTGCGGCCCAGCCGATAAGCGCCAGAGCGGCCTGACCCGAGTCATCGGGTTCGCCATTGGCGAAGGGGATGGCCGGAAGCGAACGGCGTGGTGGAAGCAGCTCAATGCGCCATTCAGGCTCGGTTGCCGCGATCCGCTGTTCCAGCACACGATAGGTCGAAAGTGCAGCACCATCGAGCGGCTTCGCGCGTACCACTGCCCTGCGCCGCTGGCGGTCAACGATCACATCTTCGTCCGTAACGCCAGCCACAAGGGCAAGCCGCTGGGCCAGCGTCTCTGCACGTTGAATCGCCGCCGCTTCTTCCCTCGCGCGCGATGCCGAGAGTTCGGCCTGCTGCGCCGCCGTGGCACTTGTGCCGACCTGGTACTGTGTAATCGTCAGCTCGACCGGGCGTCCGAGCCGCTCAGTCAAGGCGCGCTCGGTGCGCGATTCGGCGTCGGGCTTCAGCGTGGGGGTCAAGACGGTGGCGCTGACCTTGACCGGCTCGGTCGCGTAGTCGCTTGCAACTTCGCTCAGCCGCGAACGCCCGCCGAAATTTTCCATGATCTCCGAACGGATGATCCGGTCCGCATTATACTCCCAGCCGATCTGGCGAAGCGTGAAGAACAGCGGCACCGCCAGCGCAACGAATACCGCGGCGACAGCCACGTTCTGAAAAAGCGATTGCCGCTCGCTCAGGCTACTGCGGAAGCCATAGAGCCGCGCCATGCCCCATGCGGTCAGCGCGATCGTGATCAGGTTGGTGACGAACAGCAGCAGGGCGCCCGAAAAGACCGTCCAGTTGACCGTCGCCACACCGAAGCCCACCACAGCCAGCGGCGGCATCAAGGCGGTGGCGATCGCCACGCCCACGATCGTGCCTTCGCGCCCTCGGATCATCGCATAGGCGCCGGCCAGCGACGAGAAGAGCGCGATCATCAGGTCAAAGAGATTGGGTCTCGTCCGTGCCGCTATCTCGGGTGTGACCGTCTGTATAGGCGACATGAAAACCACCACTGCGCACAGCATGATCGCCATCAGGCTGCCCCACGCCAGCGAGCGCGCGGATTGCTTGAGCCAATGGTAATCCCCGATCGCCAGAGCGAAGCCCAAACCCATGATCGGCCCCATCAGGGGCGACAGCAACATCGCGCCGATCACCACTGCCGGTGACGACAGCAACAGGCCAAGGATCGCGATGCCGCCCGACATGGCGGTCATGAACAGGTAGCGCTCGGTCAGCCCGCAATCTTCGCGCCGCTTCTCGATAACAGAAGCCTGGTCGACCGTGCCGACCACGTCCTGTCGCCACCAGAGGCGGAAACTGAGAAGGACGCTGGAGAAGTTCGAACTGACGCTGGCGAAGCCTTTTTCGGACGCCGGGCTCTGCTGTGCGGGGGTTTCTGTCAAACTTTCCATCCATCGCAAGTGTTGGCTTTTGGCTTTCTACCTCCTTGTCTCTTCGAACGAAAGCATGGACGTGAGCGCACGATTGCGGCACACTTCTTGAACTTCGTGTCTTAGGGCACTAATACAGTATCAGAAACCGGCTTGTCGCCGCCCCCAGGGAGCTTGAAGACCGACCATGAGCACGCAGGAAACCACCACCAAGACGGCTACCGATTTCGAGCTGTCGCCGCCCGATCCGGTGCCCACTGTCGCGCCGGAAAAGGCAGCCGGGCTCGTGCCTGTGAATGAGGAAAAACGCTCGAAGCTCGATGACAAGGTTGATGCCTTTGTCGCCGACCTGATCGCGGAAGATGCCAATTCGCCTGCTTTCGGCGAAAAGGTCGACCAGATCACGCGCATGGGGCAGGAGCAGATTCGCGCCGCAGCCGCCATGTCGAACCGCTTCCTCGACCGGCCGGTGCGGGCGATGGACAGCGACACCAGCGTAGGCGCGGATCTGGCCGAACTGCGCCGCACGGTCGAAGACCTCGATCCGGGTCGCAAGGGCAAGATGGCAGGCCGCAAGCTGTTCGGCATCATCCCGTTTGGCGGCAAGCTGCAGCGCTATTTCGACAGCTATACCAGCGCACAGGGGCACATCCAGGCCATCCTTGACCGGCTTTCCTCGGGCAAGCGCGAGTTGCATGAAGACAATGCCGCGATCGACGTCGAGCGGCAGAAGCTGTGGGCCGCGATGGGCGAGCTCGAACAGATGATCCACATCGCCAAGACGCTCGACGAAAGGCTCGAAGCCAAGGCCGACGAGATCGAGAGCGTGGACCCGGCCAAAGCCAAGGCGATCCGCGAAAGCGCGCTGTTCTATGTGCGCCAGCGCACGCAGGACCTGCTGACCCAGATGGCGGTGAGCGTGCAGGGCTATCTCGCGCTCGACCTGGTCAAGAAGAACAATGTCGAACTGGTGAAGGGTGTCGACCGCGCCAGCACCACCACCGTGGGCGCGCTGCGTACTGCCGTAACGGTCGCACAGGCGATGACCAACCAGCGGCTCGTGCTGCAGCAGATCACGTCGCTTAACGAAACGACTTCGAACATCATCGATTCGACCAGCACCATGCTGCGCGAGCAGACCGGCAAGATCCACGAACAAGCTGCTTCGAGCACGATCCCGCTCGAAACGCTGCAGCGCGCCTTCCAGAACATCTATGACACGATGGACGAAGTCGACGAATTCAAGGTCAAGGCGCTCGCCAGCATGAAGCAGACGGTCGAAACGCTGTCGCAGGAAGTCGAGAAATCGAAGGGCTATATCGCGCGTGCCGAAGGCCAGGCGCAAGCACAGAAAAAGGCGCTTGAGCCGTCATTGCTGGCGCTGGAGAGCTGATGGCGGATTCCACTCATCAGTCCGACCTGATCCTGAACGCTGCGGGCAAGTCGCTGGCGCTGCAGCGCGATGGCGGCGTGCACCGCCGCCCCTCGATCGGGCGCGGCTCGGCCGAACTCAAGACACAGCATTGGAAGAAGAAACTTGGTCGCATCCTGATTGCCTTCGGGGCGATCTGGACGACAGCGGTAATTGCCGGCCTGATCATCGACGGGATCGGGTTTACCGGCATCATGCTGACGCTGTTCGCCGCGGTGATCGCGGTCGGCCTGTTGGCGAATTACCCCAAGATCAAGGTGCCCAAACGCGCCGACCTGAAGAAAGGCGATGCCAAGGCGATGGTCGCGCGCACCGAGCTGTGGCTTGAGGCGCAGCGCCCCGCCCTGCCCGCGCCGGCGGTCCAGATCGTGGACCAGTTGGGTGTGCAGCTCGATGCACTGGGGCTGCAGTTGCAGAGCATCGACCAGAACGATCCGGCGGTGAACGAAGTGCGCGAGCTGGTGGGCGAGTATATTCCCGAGACGATCGAGAACTATCGCAAGATACCTGCCCACCTGCGCGGCGAAGACCATGCCGGGAAGACTGCGGACGAGCGAGTGACCGAAAGCCTCGGCAAACTCAGCGGTGAAATCGATCGCGTAACGCGCCGCCTGGCCGAAGGCGCGCTCGACGATCTTGCGATCAAGTCCCGCTACCTCGACTACCGTTTCGGAGGCGCCGAAGCGCTGGAGGATCTCAGCAAGTGAGAGTCGCGCTGCCGCACGATCTGGGCCGCGAGGAAGTGCGCCGCCGCCTGAGCGAGCGAAGCCACGAGATCGCCGACCACATGCCCGGTGGGCTGGCCCAGGTCGAAACTGACTGGATTGGCGAAGACAGCATGGCGCTGCATATTTCGGCGATGGGCCAGAACCTCACCGGCCATATCCATGTCGAGGACAGGCAAGTCGTGTTCGAGATCAAGCTGCCGGGGATGCTGTCCTTCGTCGAACCGATGATCGAAAAGGCGATCCGCAAGGACGGCGCGAGGCTGCTGGAAGCGCCGAAATAGAGGTCAGGCAGGGCGCGCCAGCAGGGTGATTGCAGCGGCGGCGAAATCCACTTCATCGATCGACGGCGCGTAGGCGCAAGCGCCCGCTGCCAAAGTGGACGAGCCGATCCGCAATTCCCCCTCAATCGGTAGCGCCAGCAGCGCGTCATCATATGCCGCGCGGATCGCAGCGTCGGGCGCACCGATGATCCGGTCGAGCCGGAAATGCGGCCCATCGACGAGGCACTGGCTACTATCCGATATCCTTTGGCGCATGGCTGACGGATATGGCGCGCGTTGCGCGACGTCGATCGCGCGGTCGAGATGCAATTCGCGCGGGCGGCCATAGTCATATAGGCGGAAGGTAGTGTCGCTGTTCTGTTGGATTTCCACCAGGCTCAGCCCCCCGCCGATCGCGTGGATCGTGCCTGCGGGCAGGTAGAAAAAATCGCCGGGCTGCACTTCATGCCATTCGAGCAAATGCTCGATCGAGCCATCGATTGCCGCGTCGCGCAATTGCTCTTCGCTCGCCGCGTTCCGCAGGCCGATCGCAATTTCCGCGCCGGGATCGGCATCCAGGATAAGCCAGCACTCTTCCTTGCCTTCTTCGCCCTCTCGGGCTTGCGCGTCGGACGGATGGACCTGGACCGAAAGCCTTTCGCTCGTGAACAGGAACTTCACCAGCAGGCTGTCGAGTTCGGGCGGGGGTTCGAACCAGATCTCTCCAATCCGCTGGCCGGCAGGCGCCACGAAGGGCGCAGGAAGCTCGTCACGACCCCAGACCTTCTCCACCGTAAGGGTCGCAAGTGTCCGCGCGAACGTCATTGTTCGCTCGCACCGCGCAGCTTGCCGACATGCGGCGCCGCGTCGCGCGTCGTGACGAGAACCTCGTCGCCGTCGACAATCACGCACACGTCGGAAAGGCCCAGCACTGAAATCCGCGGCCCGTCGCTCACTGCCAACACGCGCTGGCAATCGACCAGTTCGGCATTGGAAGGCGCGTAATTGCCCGCCGGATCGGCCGGAAGCGCATCCTGCAGGCTCGCCCAATTGCCAATGTCGGACCAGCCCATTGCCGCCGGGACCATCGCCGCGCGATCGGTATTCTCCATCACGGCATAGTCGATCGACTCTCCGACAATTGCAGCGAAGGGCTCTGCGGCCGGATGGAAGCGAATGCCTTCGACGCGCCCTTCCGCCACCGAACGCATGACAGCCTCGGCCATGTCTGGACGGTATCGCGCCAGCTCCTCCAGCAGCTTGCCCGCGCGGAACGCGAATATCCCGCCATTCCAGGCATATCCCCCTTCCGCCAGGAATTGCTCGGCAAGCTCGCGCGACGGCTTCTCAACAAAGCGTTCGACCTTGACGCCGCCCGGCAGCGGTTCTCCCGGCTTGATATAGCCGTAGCCGGTTTCGGGCCGATCCGGCGTAATCGCGAGCGAAACCAGCCAATCGCCATGCGCCAGCCCGGCCGCGGCCTTTGCCGCGGCATGGAACGCATTCACATCGGCAATATGGTGATCGCTCGGGCACACCAGCATGATTGCATCGGGATCGAGCCTTGCGGCAGCGAGCGCCACGGCGGGCGCGGTGTTGCGTGCTGCGGGCTCGACGATCAGCGCAGTTGCACCGAGCCCCGGCACCTGCTCCTCGATCAGCGGCGCATGGTCGGCACCCGCGACCAGCGTCGGTGGCGCAAAAAGAGAGGGTTCCGCGCAACGTGCCATTGTCTGCTGGAGCATCGTGCGCCCACCGATCAGCGGGAGGAACGGCTTGGGGTGCGCCTTGCGGCTGCGCGGCCATAGCCGGGTACCGCCGCCGCCACACAGGATAACGGGATAAATCAGTGAGTTCTGGCGATCGGACGACATGGGAATACTCTAACAAAGCCCGGGCAATCGCACCATCGCCAATTGTCAGTCCGCGCGGCGAAACCGCTGCTCCCATCCGAATTCCGCTTCGATCTTTTGCCCCCTTGCGTTGCGCGCCGGCTCGAAGCGAAAGCGCGCCATCGCCAGCTCGCAAGTCCGAGCATCGGTGTCAGGCAACCCGCTTGAGCGGAACACGCGGCAGCGCTTCGGCAGGCCATCGGTGCCGACCAGCAGCGCGATCCGCACCGACGTACCAAAGCGCACTTCGCGCCCGCCCTCTGGCACGGGATAGTCGCGCGCGGAATTGATCGTCCCGGCAATCTTGACCGGCCCTGTCGCCATGCTCGATCCTTGCCCGCTGCCCTCATCGCCGGACCCGGTGCCTGCGCCACTGCCGCTGGCGCCGGTGCCCTCGCCGCTGTCGCGCGCGCCTGAAGTAGCGGCATCGCCGGTCGAGGACGCGCGCGGAATCTGGCGATCGGGCTTTGGCGCGACTCTGGGCGTGGGAGCGGTGACCGGCTGCGGCACCGCCTGCTTGCCAGCATCGCCCGCCATGCCTTCGTCAGGCACTTCAGGCACGTCGTCAGGCGGGGCTGTGATCGTGACGGTAAAGGCTTCGACTACGTTGCGTTCGATCGTGGCGGTCACTTGCGGAGCGAAAGCGCGGGTCAGGCCATAGAGCGCCACGATGTGCAGCAGGACAATCAGGGCAATCAGGCCGGGGTGCAGGCGCCGCCTGGTTTCCGAATAGCGCTGCACGGGCCTGTCCATCCGGGCAGCTTATCGCGCCTTCACCCCAAAGCAAAACGGCGGAGCCATGGGCCCCGCCGCTTCACTTGTTCCAGCAATGTTGCCGAGTTCTAGAACTCGTAGCTCACGCCCAGCTGGATCTTCCACAGCGAGGAAGAAGACTGGACCACCGGATCGCGGAAGCCGGTCGTTCCGGCAGTCGCATCATACTGCGCCGTGATCGGCGAGTAGACGTAGCGACCCTGCGAGTCGATCGCCGCGGCGCGCACGAGGCCTTCGGTGTAGCTGTAGCGCTTGAAGACGTTCGAGCCCGAGTCGAGCAGGTTCAGGAAGTTGTCGAAGTCCACGAACAGGCGGAACTTATCGTCCTTCATCCCGAATGCCTTCATCGGCCCCGGCAGTTCCTGGCTGAAGCGCAGGTCGAGGTCGTAGAACCAGGGGTTGCTGCAGCTGTTACGCGGCAGCGTCTGGCCACGGTACTTGTTGATGCACGGCGTCTTCGAAATGAAGTCGTCGAGCGCCTGAGCGAACGTAGCATCGGCAATCACCACGTTCGGGTCGCCCACGCCGGTCGGGATGTACATCAGCGAGTTGAAGTCGCCGCTCGAGCTGTCGTTCAGCACTTCGCTCGGGAGGTTGTCCCAAACGACCGAGAACGGACGACCGGAGCGGGCAACGAACATGAAACCGAAGCTGGTTGCATAGTCGCCGAAGAATTCTTCGCGCATGTTCAGGCCAAGCGTGAAGTTGTGCTTCGAGGAATATTCGCTGCGAGCAACGTCCGCAGCCTGACGGTCCGCAGCCGCGACGATGTCAAAGCTGGAGGTGGCCGTCGAGCTGTTGTTGTTCCGGTTGTTCTCGGAGTCGGTGTAGGCATAGCCGAGGTTGAAGCGGACGCTGCCGCCCTCGGTGAAGATGCCGCTGCGCCAGGTCTTCGAAAGGATCGCCGAAGCAATCTTGCTTTCGTAGCTCTTGCCGTTGGTCAGCTGGATTTCGTCGTCACGGCTGGTGCCAAAGCAGGCCGCGGTGACACCGCTCCACACCGGCGGGCTTCCGCCCTGGTTCTGCAGTACCGCGTCGCAACCCGTGCGGGTCGGGTCGATCGCACGATAGATCGGGCGACCGTCAACGGTGTAACCGTTGAGGCCCAGCGCCGTGTTCACGGTCTGCGACAGGTCGACGAAATCGACCGGATTGTTGAACTTCGAATAGATGAAGTCGAGGTTCAGGTTCCAGTCGCTGAAGAAGCCGCTTTCGGCGCCGAAGGTCGTCGAAACGCCCAGGTTTGCACGCCACACTGTCGGCATCTTGAAGTTCGGATCGGTCGACTGAGTGTCAGCCAGGCCCTGCGCCGACTGTGCCCCCGCGTTTGTGAGCACGCACTGCGGGATACCAGTGAACTGGCCATTGGTGACCACGTCAGCCTGCGTACCGACGAAGCAGCCATTCTGGCCGGTCCGTGCGAAGCCGGTCACGAAGCCGTTGTTAGAGAAGGCGTTCGAGAAATATACGCCCGGGTCGCCGCCGGTGAAACGGCCCACACCACCCTTGACCTGCGTGTTCGAGAAGAACCCGTCATTGTAGAGCTTGTAGGTAAAGCCGAGGCGCGGCAGGATTTCCGGATCGATCTTGCCGAAGCCAATCCGGTTGGTGAAGCCGTAGCGATCCACGAAGTTCGGGTTCGCAGTCGGTGCATCGCCCGAAAGCCATTCGACGCGAACGCCGCCGATCACGTCGAACTGGTCCGACAGGCTCCATTCGTCCTGAGCATAGATTGACCAGGTCCGGCGCTTCCAGCGTGCAGCAGCGTCGTTGATGTCGCCGCTTGCGGTGAAGTTGCCGTAAGCGCCTGCGCCGTTGCCATTGTAGACGTCAGCGCCGCCGGGGTTGGTGTTCGAACCGCCCGACAGGATGCCATTGGCGAAATCGGTCAGGTTGTTGAACGTCAGCGTGCCGGTCGAGTTCTGCGCGAACAGGTTGAATACCTTGAGTTCGTTCAGTTCGGCACCGATCGTGATCGTGTGATCGTTCTTGTTCCAGCGACCGAGCGCCTTGACCTGGGTAACCGTGGTCTTGAGGTCGTTCGAAGTACGCGAGAAGCCCGGGCCTGCCAGCAGCGAGCCGAATTCGCCGCCATTGGTGACGCCGACCATGAAGCGCGGCATCGGGTTGGCGTCTTGCGCTTCACCGCCGCCGACCGGGCCCTGGATGTCCTGCACGATGGCGCGGCTGGCGCGGATCTCGGTCGAGAAATCTTCCGACCAGTCAGAGTAGAGGCGGACCGAGTAGTAATCGCTCTCAGTACCTTCATCTTCGAAGCTGTTGTAGCCGGTGAAGATGTTGTTGGTGTCGGAGAAATCGTCGCTCTCGACGTTGGTTTCCTCGAGGCGCTGGTAGCTCGCTTCGAGGCGGTGATTGTCGCTGATCAGCGCGTCGATACGGCCGAAATAGCGCTTGTTCTTCTCCGGCAGGTTACGCGCGAGGCCGCCGGTTTCAAAGCCATAGACGTCGCTGAGAATTTGCGAGAACTGTTCGAACTGCGCGGTGGTCACATAGTCGACTTCGTTCGGATAGCCTTCGCCCGCCGGGCCATATTCGAAGCTGTCCGAAAGGTCGGTCGCTTCGTAGCCGAGGAAGAAGAACAGGCGGTCCTTGATGATCGGGCCACCCAGCGTCGCGCCCCAGCGCTTTTCCTTATAGGGGCTGGCGCTGAAATCACGCCCGCCGGCGGTGTCGCCCTGCAGGCTGTCGCTCGCATAGGTGTAGAATGCCGAACCGGTGAATTCATTGCCGCCCGACTTGGTGACGACGTTGATCGCGCAGCCCGTGAACTGGCCATACTGAACATCGAACGGTGCGAATTCGACCGAGGTTTCACGCACCACATCATAGGGAAGCGGGAGCGAGTTGCGGCTTGCGAACGGCGTGCCGTTGAGGCCGAACAGGTCGGACTGGGCGATACCGTCAACGGTGAAGGCGTTCGAGCGGTCGTTGCCGCCAAGGCAGGACACGCGATCGACTTCGTTCGAACGGTCGAGGCTGACGCGCGGGTCGATGCGGATGATGTCGCGGACGTCGCGGGTGATCGAGGGGAAGGCTTCGATGGTTTCGACGCCGAACGACTGGCCCGGGCCGATTGCGCGCTGGCTGAGCTGCACGCGGGCGCCGGTCACGATGATCACATTATCGCCGCCGGCCGATGCACCGGCCAGGCTGAAGACCAGCTGGGTATTGCCCTGCAGGGTCAGGAACACGTTCTCGAGCGTCTGGCCTTCAAAGCCCGACGAGGTCGCCGTGACGGTGTAGGGACCGCCGGTGACGAGGCTGTCGACGCGGAAGGTGCCATCGGAACCAGTCGACAGCGTGCGGACCTGGCCGGTGCGCGTGTCGGTGACAGTGACGGTGCCCGAAATCGCGGTGCCGCTTTCGTCCACAACGCGGCCTTCGATGCCGGAAGTGATCTGTTGCGCCACGGCAGGCGTTGCGATCGTCGTCGCAGCGGTAAGGCTGACAACGCTCGCTGCCAGAAGATACTTGAGTTTCATGTGTATTGCCCCTGGTGAGAATGGGAAACGAAAGTGATTCTCTGAACACGGCGATAAGCGTGTTGCGCTGCGGCAAAAAGGCAGATTTGTGACAAATCTGTGAAATGCCCTGCCGTGGTTAACCTGCTTCAGGCGTCATGCTTCCTCTTGCCCGCCGCAAAGCCGCAGAATCCCTTCGACTCCTGCGACTGTTGCGACAGGGCAACAGCCTGAAAATTTTTGAAATTCAGGCCGAATTGAGGGGGCGATCAGGCGAGATTTATCTCGCGCAGCCGCTGCTGGAGGAATTCGTGGCTCGAAATCGGCGCCGGAGCCTCCGATTCGTGGCCTTCCTCAATGCATTCCGGCAAGGTCTCGATCACGTAATCCGGCCGGAAATGGAGGAAGAACGGCATCGAGAACCGCGCCCGCTTGGCAGCCGCTCCCTTGGGGTTCACCACACGGTGCGTGGTCGAGCGCAGGCGGCTGTTGGTGAGCCGGTCGAGCATGTCGCCAACGTTGATCACCAGCGCGCCCTCGGGCACATCCACGGCCTTCCACGAGCCCTGCTTGGTCAGCAATTCGAGGCCCGCTTCCTCTGCGCCCAACAGCAGGGTAATCGTGTTGATGTCGCCATGCGCAGCCGCGCGGATCGCACCTTCGGGCGCTTCCTCGCCAAGCGGCGGATAGTGCAGGAGGCGCATCACCGAATTGCCGTCTTCAACCGTCGACGCGAAATAGTCGCGATCGAGCCCGAGATGCAGCGCGATCGCTTCGAGCACGCGGCCGCCAGCGGTTTCAAACGCGGAATAGAGCTCGCTGAAAGTCTCGCGGAAGCTCTCGACTTCGTTCGGCCAGACGTTGGGCGCCATGTATTGGGCGAGCGGATGCCCTTCGGGGAGCGAACGGCCGACGTGCCAGAATTCCTTGAGGTCCTGCACTTCGGCGTCCTTGGCCTTCTCGGTGCCGAACGGCGTGTAGCCGCGCGCGCCGCCGCCGCCGGGGATGTGATAGCCGCGCTTCACCTCCTCGGGCAGGGCGAAGAACTCTTTCGACTTCGCTTCGGCGCGGTCGATCAGTTCCTGCGGGATGCCATGGTCGCGGATCACGGCGAAGCCGAATTCGGCGAAGCTGCGGCCAAGTTCGTCGGCAATATTCTCGAGCGGCTGGTCGAGCGATACGGATGCTATTTCGGTCATGATTCTTCTTAATATGGGAGGAACAAGCTTGCCAGAGCCGCGCTCATTAGATTGGCGAGGCTACCGGCGGCAAGCGCTCTCATACCGAGCCGTGCGATGACCGGTCTTTGATTTGGCGCAAGCCCGCCCGTCACCGCCATCTGTATGGCAATAGAGGAGAAATTGGCGAAGCCGCACAGCGCGAATGTCACGATTGCACGGCTGCGATCGGACAAAACGTCAAGCTGGCCGAGTTCGATGAAAGCGACGAATTCGTTGAGCACGACCTTGGTGCCGAACAGCCCGCCGGCGATGCCTGCTTCTTCCCATGGAATGCCGATCAGGAACATCACCGGGGCAAAGACGAAACCGATGATCTGCTGGAAGCTCAGATCGGGATAGCCGAACAGGCCGCCGACACCGCCAAGGATGCCATTGGCAAGCGCGACCAGCGCCACGAACACCAGCACCATCGCGCCCACGGCCACCGCCAGCTTGACGCCGGTTTGAGTGCCCTGCGCCGCGGCCTCGATCACATTGGCGGGGTGATGCCCTTCCTCGAAAGTCTCGGACACGGTGATCGGCTGTTCGTCCGCAGCATCGTCACCCTCTTCGTCGGGATAGATGATCTTCGCCATCAGGATCCCGCCCGGGGCCGACATGAATGCGGCGGCGAGCAGGAACGGAACCGAATCATCGCCGATGAAGCTGGCGTAGGCGGCAAGGATGGTGCCCGCCACGCCCGCCATGCCGACGCACATGAGCGTGAACAGGCGCGCGGGCGGAAGCGCGGCGAGATAGGGCCGCACGACCAGCGGGCTTTCGGACTGGCCGACGAAGATGTTGGCCGCGCTGCCCAGCGCTTCGACCTTGCTGACGCCGGTAATCCAGCCAATCGCGCCGCCGACCCAGCGCACCAGCCGCTGCATGATGCCCCAGTGATAAAGGATCGAGACAAGCGCGGCGAAGAACAGGATCACGGGCAATGCGGCGATAACGAACGTATGGGCGAAGGGGTTGGCTCCCATCGGGCCGAACACCGCCTCGATCCCGATCTTGGAATAGGACAGCAGCGCGATCACGCCGTTCGAAAGCCCCTCGATGGCAGTGACGCCCCACGGCATGCGCAGCACCAGCAAGGCCATGGCGGTTTGAAGGGCAAATGCCGCGATCACGACGCGCGGCTTGATCCGTTTCTTCCCGTTCGAAAGCAGGAAAGCGATGGCGAGGATCGCGGCGATACCCGCGAGGCTGATGAGGAACTGCGGCATAAGACCCCTTACACTGCCCTTACGTTAGGCTCTGGAACGGACTTCGCCTTTTGTTTCCAATCAGTCAAACCCGCGAATGACCCACAGAAGCTTGCTGTCCCCCGCTTTTCTTTTGCCCCGCGCGCGGATTAGACAGCTGGGATGACAGACCAAGCCCCTGCTATCGCCGCTCCGGCCATGCCGCGCTCGCTCACCGTCTATATGCTGCTTTATGGCGGCATGACCGTGCTGGCCGGCGTCCTCGCCTTCAAGCAGGTGCAATTGCCCCCGACCGACCTTTCGGTCGAAGCAGGCATTTTCGCCTTCCTGATCCTGGTGGTGATTTCGAGCACCGTCGCCCAGCTGCACGGCCAGCAGGCCGCCAACCGCATCGTGTGGTGGGGCTTCGTCCCGCTGGTCGTCTCCGCCCTGCTGATGCAGCTGGTGCTGAACCTGCCCCCCTCGACCGAGATGGTTGAATTCCGGCCGGACGATCTTGCCGGTTTCGAACGGGTCCATGCATCGACCTGGCGCGTATGGCTGGCTGGCCCGGCCGCCTACCTGACTTCGCTCCTGCTCAACGTCTGGATCTTCTCGAAGCTGCGCGGCAGCGGGGAAGCGACGACCTTGGGGCTGATGGTACGCGGCGCGATCGCTTCGGCGCTTTCGCAGGCGGTCGATTCGGTAATCTTCGTGACGCTCGCCTTCTACGGCGAATTCGACATCACCAACCTCATGATCGGCCAGGTGATCGCCAAGGTCGCGCTCAGCTTCGTGCTGGTGCCGTTCCTGATCACCGGTGGCGTGGCGCTGGCCAAGAAACTCGACGCCAAGGCGTGATCGACCAAGGCGAGGTTGTCGGGCGGCCCTTTCGAGCCGCCCGCTTGAACCTCATTCCGGCTTGAAGCGGATCGCAAAGCCGCCGCCCGGCGCCATCGCCAGAGCCAGCACATCGCCTGACGTCACGCGGCGCTGCTCGATCACGATGTCGAAACGCGCATCGCCTTCGTAATTTGCGTTCGGCCCGTCGCGATAGATCTGCGCCGTGTAGCGCCGCCCCTTGTCGAGGAAGTCGAGCTTGAGATCGACCTTGCGGCCCTGTTCGTCGGCACCGCCACCTACATACCAGTCTTCGCTGTTGCGGTCCTTGCGCGCAGTGACGACGTAATCGCCCACTTCGGCATCGAGCACCAGCGACTGCGACCAGTCCGCCGGGACATCCTTGATGAACTGGAAGGCGGATTTGTGCTCTTCGTAATGCTCTGGCAGGTCCGCCGCCATCTGGATCGGCGAATAGATCAGCACATATTCGGCCAGCGCGCGAGCTTGCGTCATCTGGATCGGCTGGCCGCTGCCTTCGAGGCTGAGGACGCCGGGCGTATAATCCATCGGGCCTGACAGCATGCGGGTGAATACCAGGATCGGCACATGGCTTGGGCCGTTGGGCGGCACACCCCAGGCATTGAATTCCATGCCTCGCGCACCCTCGCGGCTGACCCAGTTGGGATAGGTACGGCGCAGGCCGGTATCCTTCACCGGCTCATGCGCGTTGATCGCGATCTTGCGCTTCGCCGCTTCGGTCACCACGCGCAAATGATGGCGCTGGGTGATCTGGCTTTCCTGGTGCTCGCGGCTTTCGCTGCCGTCCGCATGCGCAAAGCGCAGATTGTGGGCGTCGGTGACATAGCCGGTCTTGATGGTTTTCACGCCGCGCGCGGCCATCAGGTCGAGCGCCGCTTCGAGCTGCGCCTCGTAATTGCCGACATCGCCCGAAGTCTCATGGTGGCCCACGATCGGCACGCCCTTTTCCGCGGCATAGCGGGCAAGTTCGGTGAAATCGTAATCGGGATAGGCCTGAGTGAAGCTGAAAAGTTCGCCATTGAAGAACCAGTCGCCATCCCAGCCGACGTTCCAGCCTTCGACCAGCACGCCTTCGAAGCCGTTCTCGGCAGCGAAATCGATATAGCGCTTCACATTGGCGGTGTTGGCGCCGTGCTTTGGCCCAGAGCCCCAGGTCTCTTCGTTCAAATGGAGCGACCACCACACGCCGATATATTTGTGCGGCTTGAACCAGCTGACATCGCCAAGCTTGTTCGGCTCGTTGAGATTGAGGTCGATGTCGCTCATCGCCAGCCCGGCGGCATTGTCGCTGATGCGGATCGTGCGCCACGGCGTGGCGAAGGGCACATCGCGCTCTGCACGGGCAGCGCTGCTGCCACTCGGCGCGAGCGTCGCGCGGAAATGCGTGCCGCGCACGCGCTTCACGAACATGCCCGCAAAGTCGACCAGTGCCGCTTCGTGGATCGCAACATGCGTTCCGCGCTCGAGTTTGAAGGTGAGCGGTGTGAGCGCTGTCCCGACTGCCGAGACCGGAGTTTCCTCATAGAGATATTCGTAGCGGTTCCACTCACCTGCCGGAATCCACCATGCCTTGCCGTCGCTGGCGAGGTTGAACTCGGTCAGTTCGTCCGCGACCCGCAGGGTCTCGCCCACGCTCGCATCGTCGAACAAATAGCGGAAGCCCACACCATCGTCGAAAACGCGGAACACCACGCCGAAGCGGCGCTTCTGCTCGCTGGCTTCCTCGAAGCGAACGGTCAGCTGGTTGTAGTGATCGCGCACGAAGCGGCGCTCGCCCCAGGGCTGTTCCCATGTGCTGTCATTGCCGCCCAGTTCGCCTGAAACGATCGAAAGGCGCCGTTCGAGCTTGTCCTGATCGGTGAGCAGGAAGCCGAGCCGACTTTCGGTGAATAGCGGTTCGCCGTCGAGATCGATCCGGTAGAACGGCCGGCTCTCGCCATTCACGTCCACCGTCACCACGATGCGCCCGTCAGGCGATGCGACTACCTCCTTTGCCGCGGCAGGAGCGACCGGCGCGAAGAGCAGCAATACGACAAAAAACAGCCTCTTGGGCAGGGCGAGCATCATCTTCTCCTTGTTCAATTCAGTCGGCCTCGCGGAATATGCGGTAGCCCCAGGGCCCGAGCTTCAGCCCGTCGCCTGCGCCAAAACTGGCCCCTTCGCCGCTCAGCGCGTCGATGTAGTTGCCGGTGTGTCGCTCAAGCGAGAAAGCGACGTCCTGCGGCTCACGCGAGAGGTTGAACACGGCGAACACCCGCTCGCCCTTGCCTCCGCGCACGAAGCTGTAGACATTGGCGCTGGCGCTGTTGGGCACTTCGACCATCGCCGCGCCAAACTTGCCGTTCCACAGCGCCTTTTCTTCGGTCTTGAGCGCGATCAGCTTTGTGAAAAGGTCGGCATGCCTGCCATCGCGCCAGGCGATCTCGTCCTTGGTGAAGAATTCGAGCCGATGGTCGAGATCGGCTTCCTGACCATTGTAGATCAGCGGGATGCCGCTGCCGACAAATGACAGCGCGATCGCCGCTTCATAGGCATCGCCATAGATTTCGGACGCAACCCCGTCCCACGCGTTCTGGTCGTGGTTGTCGGTATAGACCATGCGATATGCCGCCATGGGCCAGGCGGATTGCTGCTCGCCGTAATAGGCACGTATGGCCCCTGCCCCGCCGTCCTTTGCGCTGCGCTGCATCGCGTTCTTCCAGCTCCAGCCGTAAGTCGCATCGAAGGCGCGTGCGTGAAGGTCGCGGCTTTCCCACTCGGCCAGCATGAAGACCGGCTTGATGGCATCCAGCTTCGCCCGGGCGGTGTCCCAGAAGTCGACCGGGACATAGCCTGCCACGTCCGCGCGATAGCCGTCGATGTCGAATTCGCGCACCCAATAGGCGAGGCTTTCGGTCATGTATTCGCGCAGGCCCGGCTGGTCGTAATCAAAGGTGACCACATCGCTCCAGTCGGTGCCCAGCGGCGGCATCATCTCGCCTTCGGGATTGCGCATGTACCAGTCGGGATGCTCGCTGGTCAGCGGATTGTCCCAGGCTGAATGATTGGCCACCCAGTCGAGGATCACGCGCATCCCCAGCCGATGCGCTTCCTCGACGAAGGCACGGAAATCGGCCTCGGTACCGAGATCGGGATTGATCGCGCGATAATCGCGCACCGAGTAGGGACTGCCGAGTTCGCCCTTGCGATTGACCTCGCCGATCGGATGGATCGGCATCAGCCACACGATGTCGACCCCCATCTCCGCGAGGCGAGGCAAGTGCGCCTGCGCCGCCTTGAAAGTGCCTTCGCGCGTGAACTGGCGGGTATTGACCTGGTAGATCACCGCATCGCGGGTCCAATCCGCATGCTCCAGCTTCACATATGGCTCTGGCTCATAATCGCCAGCGCCGCCATTGCTGCACGCACCGAGCGCCAGTGCGCCAAGTGCCGAAAAGAAAAACTTGCGCATCATGCTTGCGCTCCCGCTAATTGAGCCGTTGCGGCCGTGTCATTGACGAACAGCGTCGCGATGGCGGCGATGACGAAGGACGCGGCGGAAATCGCCAGCGCCCAGATCGGCGCGCCGTCGAAGAAGGTCGTCAGCAGGAAGCCAAGCAACGTCGCCGCAACCAGCTGGGGCACCACGATGAAGATGTTGAAGATGCCCATGTAGATGCCCATTTTCGACGCGGGCACCGACCCTGCGAGGATCGCGTAGGGAAGCGACACGATCGAGGCCCATGCGATCCCGACCCCGATCATGGCGAGCCAGAGCAGCTGCGGATCGCGGATCAGCAACATCATCGCAAAACCGATCGATCCGATCAGCAGGTTGGCCGAATGCAGGCGCCGCCGATCGATCCGCGATGCCATCCAGATAAAGCCGAGCGCCGCTGCTGCCGCCACGCCATTGCGCACCGATCCGAGCAGGCTCCACCAATCGGCTGCGTCCTGATAACCGCGGGTCGCAGGATCGGGCGACATGAAATGATACTCGGCAACCGCCGGCGTGCCGTAAATCCACATCGCGAACATCGCGAACCACGAGAAGAACTGAACCACTGCAAGCTGGCGCATCGTGGCGGGCATGGCGAACAGGTCGTTCACCACTTCCATGAAGCCGTTGCGATCGCATCCCTTGCTCCTGAGCATCCCGGCGACGAGCTGGATCACGCCGAAGGCCGCCACCAGTCCGGCAAGCACGAACAATTCCTGCGAAATCTGCACTTCGCCGAGGAAGTCGAGCGCGGCCGGCCGCGGATCCTGCCGCCCGAAGAAGACAAAGGCGGCGAAGGCGAGCCCCGCGATGAGCCAGATTGCCGCGCCGCGCCGGAACTGGCTTGCACTGCGCTGCGCTTGCACGTTCTGCTCCGCTTCGCCCCCGAGCCCCGCCTTGCGCGCCGCCTCAAAAGCCGCGAGCTGTTCGGGGCTGTATTCCTTGGTCTTGTAGACCGTCCAGGTGACAGCGGCGAGCAAGGCCGCTCCCCCGATGTAGAAGGCCCAATGCACCGTCTCGGGTATTTCCCCCGGAGGCGCGGTGTTGCTCAGCCCCATCCAGTTGGTCATCACCCAGGGCAAGGCCCCTGCAACGACGGCGCCCACCCCGATGAAGAAGCTTTGCATGGCATAGCCCATGGTGCGCTGCTCGTCGGGCAAATTGTCTCCCACGAATGCGCGGAACGGCTCCATCGTGATGTTGAGCGACGCATCCATCATCCACAGCATGCCCGCCGCAATCCACAATGCGGGCGAATTGGGCATGATGAACAGGGCGAGGCTGGCAAGGATCGCGCCGGCGAGGAAATAGGGGCGGCGGCGGCCGAACCTGCCCCAGGTATGGTCCGAAAGGTGCCCGATGATCGGCTGCACCAGCAACCCCGTCATCGGCGCGGCGATCCACAGGATGGCCAGTTCGTCGACCTGCGCGCCAAGCGTCTGGAAGATGCGGCTGACATTGCCGTTCTGCAGGTCAAACCCGATCTGGATCCCGAGGAATCCGAAACTCATGTTCCAGATCTGCGCCGGATTCATCGCCGGTTTCTGCATTCGCCTGACCTTCCCCATCCCTGGCCCAAAGCGCCCCGCCAAATGCGTGACCTCTGGCCTTAATTATCCTATACCGCAGCCTTCTGGCGGGCGCGGCCGGAATCCCAATCAAATCGCAGTCTGGCTGAATTGCAAAATTTTGCAAGATTTTCCGTTATTCAGGCCTGTCGATTGCCGTTCCGCATGCTTCAATTCGCATGATACCGCCACAATTCAATGATATTCCTGATTTTCGCCATGCAAAATTGTGAAAACAAAAATTTGTAAAATGGCTGCAAACATGGCAGTCATGGGCTTCAGGGGGAGTCTTGGCGATGCGAAAGGTATTGGTTCCGATTCTGGCAGCGCTTTGGCCGATTGCGGCCAGTGCCAGCGCGCCCGCACCGCAGGACCGCCTCCCTGAAGACGAGATCATCTATTTCGTCCTGCCCGACCGGTTCGAAAATGGCGACACCAGCAACGATCGCGGCGGGATTCCCGGTGGTCGGCTGGACCACGGCTTCGACCTCACCCACAAGGGCTTCTTCCAGGGCGGAGACCTGAAAGGGCTCATCAAGCGGCTCGACTACATCCAGGGGCTCGGTGCAACCGCAATCTGGCTCACCCCGATCTTCGAGAACAAGCCGGTTCAAGGCCCGCCGGGGCGGGAATCATCCGGCTATCACGGATATTGGATCACCGACTTCCTCAATGTCGATCCACACCTTGGCACGCGCGCAGATTTCAAGGCGCTGGTCGAGGCGGCGCATGCGCGCGGGATGAAGGTCTATATGGACATCATCACCAACCATACCGCCGACGTGATCAAGAATGAGGAATGCCACGGCCCCTCGGCCCCTGCCGAATATCGCGAAAACCTGAGCTGCCCCTATCGCTCGCTTGGCGACTATCCCTACACCACGGCAGGCGGACCCGACGGCGAGCCGATCAACCAGGGCTTTCTCGGCACCGACAGCAAGCATCTCACTGCCGAAAACTTCGCCAAGCTGACGCGTCCCGACTGGGCCTATACGCCCTACGTCCCAAGCGAAGAGCGCGAGGTGAAGAACCCCGCCTGGCTCAACGATCCGATCTACTACCACAATCGCGGTGACAGCATCTGGGAAGGCGAGAGCCGCGTCACCGGCGACTTCTCTGGCCTTGACGATTTGATGACATCGCACCCGCGCGTGGTCGAAGGCTTCATCGAGATCTACAAGCAGTGGATCACCGATTTCCGCGTCGACGGCTTCCGGATCGACACCGCCAAGCACGTCAATCTCGAATTCTGGCAGCAATTCGCGCCTGCCATCCTCGATCATGCCAAGGCTGAGGGAATCGAGCACTTCCACATGTTCGGCGAAGCCTATGAATTCGAACCGGCACAGCTGGCCAAATTCACGACAACGGGAAAGCTGCCGACCGTGCTGGACTTCGCATTCCAGAGCCGCGTGCAGGCCGTAATTGCCAATGGCACCCCGGCGACACGGCTGAGCTATCTGTTCGAAGCCGATGCCGCCTATGCGAAGGGCTTCGAAACAGCCAAGCAGCTGCCGACATTCCTCGGCAATCACGACATGGGTCGTTTCTCCATGTTCGTGAAGCAGGGCAGGCCCGATGCTTCCGACGAGGAACTCGCCGAACGGGTGATACTGGGCCATGCGCTGATGATGTTCTCGCGCGGGGTACCGACGATCTATTACGGGGACGAACAGGGTTTCATTTCGGACGGCAACGACCAGAATGCGCGCGAAACGATGTTCCCATCGCAAACCGCCGTGTATCTCGACAATGATCTGGTCGCGACCGACGCGACCGTGGCCGACGACAATTTCGACACCACCCATCCCATCTACCGCGCGATCGCCGAAATGGCGAAAGTCCGGCTGGGCGAAGTCGCACTGCGGCATGGGGAGCAGGTAACCCGCCATGCCGATCATGACGGCGGCGTGCTGGTCATTTCAAGGCTCGATCCTGAAGACAAATCGGAAGTGGTCATTGCCTTCAACGCCGGCGATAGCGATCGCACGATCGCCTTTCCGGTGGATGGGCGGGCCGTCTCATGGACATCGCTCATCGGAAGCTGTGGCGTTTCGTCGAAAGCTCCTGGTTCCTATCAGCTGGACGTGCCTTCGGCCGGCTTCGTCGTCTGCAAATCGGAGTACTGATCCTGTGAATGCGCCGTCTCTCGACAAGGCACAGGCTAGCGAAGCTGCCCGCCACCAATGGTGGCGCGGCGCGATCTTCTATCACATTTATCCGCGCAGCTTCCGCGACACCAATGGCGACGGCATCGGCGATCTCAACGGAATCGTCGAAGGGCTGGATTACATTGCCTCGCTCGGCGTCGACGCGATCTGGATCTCGCCTTTCTATACCTCCCCGATGGAGGATTTCGGCTATGACGTGGCCGATTATTGCGGGATCGACCCCAGCTTCGGCGATTTCGACGATTTCGACCGGATTATCGCGAAGGCGCACGCGCTCGGCCTGAAAGTGATCGTCGACCAGGTCTATTCGCACACTTCGGACCAGCACGCCTGGTTCCAGGAAAGCCGGCAGGATCGCACCAATCCCAAGGCCGACTGGTATGTCTGGGCCGATGCAAAGGCGGACGGATCGCCGCCGTCGAACTGGCAATCGGTGTTCGGGGGCTCGGCCTGGCAGTGGGATGGCCCGCGCAAGCAGTATTACCTACACAATTTCCTCACCAGCCAGCCCGACCTCAACCTGCACAATCGCGAAGTGCGGGATGCGCTGATCGAAGTGGCGAAGTTCTGGCTTGATCGTGGGGTCGACGGGTTTCGGCTCGATGCGATCAATTTCGCGATGCACGACCCACAATTGCGCGACAATCCGCCTTCAGGCTTGCCGATCGAACTGGTCACCCGCCCGTTCGACATGCAGGACAAGGTCTACAACCAGTCGCACCCGGACATTGCCGCTTTCCTCGAACGCGTCCGCCACACGATGGACGAGTATCCCGGCACCTTCACTGTTGCAGAAGTCGGCGGGAAGGAACCGCTCGGTGAAATGAAGGCCTTTACCGCTGACGGGAAGCGGCTCGATTCCGCCTATAATTTCGATTTCCTCTATGCCGAGCGGCTCACCGCCCCGCTGGTCAGGAAATCGCTGCTGCAATGGGATGGCAGCGCTGGCGAAGGCTGGCCGTCATGGGCTTTCTCGAACCACGATGCGCCGCGCGCGATCACCCGCTGGAGCGAAGGCCACGATATCGGGCGCACAGCACGGCTCGCACTGCTGCTGCTCACTGCACTTCGGGGGAACGCTTTCATCTATCAGGGCGAAGAACTGGCCCTGCCGCAGGGCGAAGTGGCTTTCGAGGACCTGCAGGATCCCGAAGCGATCGCCAATTGGCCGCACACGCTTGGCCGGGACGGCGCACGCACCCCGATGCCCTGGATCGCCACGGCACCGCATGCCGGCTTCTCCGATGCCAACCGGACTTGGCTCAGGCTCGACCCGGCGCATGCCGAACTGGCGATTGACCGGCAGTCGGGCGATCCCGGCTCGATGCTCAAATACACGCGCGATCTTCTGGCTCGACGGCGCACTCTCCCTGCGCTTGTCGATGGCGAAATCCGCCTGCTCGACACTCCGGAAGAGATCGTCGCCTTCGTCCGCAGTGGCCCCGCTCGCAGCGTGCTCTGCGCATTCAACCTGTCCGATCGAAATGTGGGCTGGTCACCCGGGCCCGAATTCGGCAAGGCGGTGGTCGTGGCGAATGAAAGCGAAATTGGAACGATGGGCGAACTGCCGGAGAACATGGCGCCGATGTCCGGCTATTGGGCTGTCGCGAACGGCGGGCAAGACTGATGGCGGCTGCCGAGCGCACATCGAACAAGGGTGCCCGGCTTGAGGATATCGCGCGCGAGGCGGGCGTTTCGATTGCCACAGTCTCGCGTGCCTTGAATGACAGCCCGGCCGTGAAGCGCCGGACCAAGCAGCGGATCTGGAAGATCGCGCGCGAGCACGATTACGATTTCAGGGTCAACATGCCCAAGGGCCCGATTGGCGCACAGGCCACCATTGCCGTGGTCGTGCCCGCCCCGCAGGCGCGTGAAACGCGGGTAGCAGACCCCTTCTTCCTCGAATTGCTCGCCGGAATTGCAGAGGCCGCTCGCGAGCGCAACGCCGACCTGCTGATCAGTCACTTGAGCCCCAGCACGTCGGAAGACATCGAATTCGCGATGGCAACCAGCCGCGCCACTGGCGTGATCTTCATCGGGCAAAGCTCTCTGCATGACGCGTTCAACGAACTGGCCAAGCGCGACAACCGTTTCGTCGTGTGGGGTGCCGAGCTCGGCGATGCGCAATATTGCTCGATCGGTTCGGACAATGTCGCAGGCGGGCGCAGGGCGACGGCCCATCTCGCGCGACTGGGCCGCAAGGACATATTGTACCTGGGCGACACCGAAGCGCCGGAAATGGAACAGCGCTATCGCGGCTATCGCCAGGCGCTCGAACAGGCGGGCATTCCATTCCGCGAGGAACTCAACGTCTCGGCCCATTTCGACGTTCATTCGGGCGAAGCCGCGACGCGGGCCGCGATCGACCGCGGCACACGCTTCGATGCGATCTTCGCCGCCAGCGACCTGATCGCAATCGGCGCAATCCGGGCGCTCACGCGCGCCGGCTTGAGCGTACCTGGCGATGTTTCGGTGGTCGGCTATGACAATATCCCGGCCTCACGGCTGGTCACGCCGCCGCTAACCACAATCGACCAGGATGCGAACCTCGCCGGACGAATGCTCGTTTCCAAGCTGATCGATACCAAAGGCGGTATTGCAACTTCGGACCGGCTTGAAACGAGCCTGCTGATCCGCGAGAGCTGCGGCGGCTGACGGCACAGGGGACGCAAGAGTGGCGCAAGGTTTTTCTCCCCTCGAACATGTCCTGATCATCGGCGGTGGCAGCGCCGGCTGGATGACCGCTGCGGCGCTTTCGGATACGCTCGGCCCGCGCTGCAAGATTACCCTGATCGAATCCGAAGAGATCGGCACTGTGGGTGTCGGTGAAGCGACCATTCCGCCGATCCGCTATTTCAACAACCGCCTCGGCATCGATGAGGCAACTTTCGTGCGCGAGACCTCGGGCTCGTTCAAGCTGGGCATCGAATTCGTCGACTGGACCCGGGTCGGGCACAGCTATTTCCATCCCTTCGGGCAACATGGCGCCGAATTCGACCAGGTCCCCTTCTATCACTACTGGATGCGCGAAAGCCTCGCCGGCCGCATCGAAGGCCCGATTGACGATTTCTCGATGGCCTGGGCCATGGCCAAGGCAGGCAAGTTTGCCCATCCATCGCCCGATCGCCGCCAGATCCAGTCGACCTTCGACTATGCCTACCACTTCGATGCCGTGCTCTATGCGCGGTTCCTCCGCCGCTTCGCCGAAGCGCGCGGGGTCACTCGCGTCGAGGGCCGTGTGGCAGATGTCGCGCTCGATCCCGAAAGCGGCGACATCAAGCAGGTGACGCTCGCTGACGGGCGCGAGTTCGCTGCAGAATTCTTCATCGACTGTTCGGGCTTCCGCGGCCTGCTGATCGAGGATGCGCTCGAGACCGGATACGAAAACTGGCAGCACTGGTTGCCGTGCGACCGTGCCATCGCTGTGCCGTGCTCGAAGGGTGACGAGATCGCCCCCTACACGCGCTCGACCGCCAAGGCGGCGGGCTGGCAATGGCGCATCCCGCTCCAACACCGCACCGGCAATGGCTATGTTCATTGCAGCGAGTTCATCGACGAGGGCGACGCCACCGAAGCCTTGCTCGGTTCGCTCGATGGCGAGGCCTTGGCCGATCCGCGCACGCTGCGCTTCGTAACCGGAAGGCGGCGCAAGTTCTGGAACCGCAATTGCGTGGCTATCGGACTTTCGGCTGGCTTCATGGAGCCGCTGGAATCGACCAGCCTGCATCTGATCCAGTACGGTATTTTGCGGCTGCTTGCGCTTTTCCCTGACCGGGAAATGTCGCCGCTGCTGGCCGAGGAATACAATCGCCAGACCTTGGCGGAATACGAACGGATCCGGGACTTCCTGATCCTTCACTACAAGGCCACCGAACGGCAGGATTCGGAGCTGTGGCGCTATTGCGCGGCGATGAAGATCCCCGACAGCCTGCAATACAAGATCGATCATTTCCGCAATTACGGGCTGATCGTTTCGGACGAGCGCGAACTGTTCAACAACCCGAGCTGGATTGCGGTCTATCTGGGGCAAGGCATCGCGCCGCGGCGCGCTCCTGCCATCGCCGAACTGCGGAACGCCGTGCCGGTATCCGAACGCTTCGCCGCCATCGAACAAGCCATGCGCGAAGCGGTCGCGGAAATGCCGGCGCATGCGGAGTTCCTGGCGCGCAACTGACCAAGCCCGCACAACTGACCTCGCTTCGCTAGCCTGCATAGCAAGAGGGCCCGCCGTTTCCGGCGAGCCCTCCCAGTCAGCGACCCTCGAGAGAGCCCTTCGCGATCAGAATTCCTTCTTGATCGTGAAGTTGAAGGTCCGACCATAAAGTTCATGGCGGCTCGGGAAGTTGCCAACCTCATTGCCGCTGGCATCGAACAGCGCGTTCTCGGTGACGAAGGGTTCGTTGGTCAGGTTGAACACTTCGAACTGGAAGCCAAACCCGCCGAGCCAATCGTCGCGATCTTCGAACGTATAGCCGATCTGGGCGTCGATGATCGTTTCGCTGCGCGCCTCTGCGCCGCTGAGGCTGCCGTCGAAGTTCTGCACTTCGGACAGGAAGCCACCACGATGACGGGCGCTCAGCTTGGTCTGGAAGCCGTTCTTTTCGTAGAACAGGTCGCTCGACCAGACGGTTTCCGAATAGCCCGGGATCGGCAGCGAGTCCCCGTTCTGGTCGTCGACCTTGGCGTCGGCATAGGTGAAGCTGAAGCTGCCACCGAAGCCATCGAGCGCATCGGTCAGGTCGATGAAATCAAGCCGCAGGGTTGCTTCGATGCCGGTGATCTTGCCGTTGGCGAAATTGACCGGGCCGCTGAAAGATGCGGTGGCCAGTTCGGGCGCATTGGTAAGGATCGACCCGTAACCAGCGTTGATGATCTGCTGTTCGATGTCGATCGTGTCGCTGTACTGGATCACCCAGTTCGACAGGTCCTTGTGGAACAGCGCCACTGCCAGTGCCGTACCGCGCGAGAAGTACTTCTCGAACGAAAGGTCATAGGAAGTGGATTCATACGGGCGAAGATAGGGATTGCCGCCGCTGAGATTGAAGCAGGTAAGCTGCGGCGGATTGAACGCGATCACCGTATCAGGGATCTGGTCGCCATTGGTGTCGATGCAGCTAAGCGGATTGACCGAGATATTCTGGTTCGCCGCCAGCTGGTCGAGCCGCGCCCGAGTGATCGACTGCGAGAACGCCGCCTTCACAAAGGTGCCGTCTGCCACTTCAAACGAAAGGTTCGCGCTGGGCAGCCAGTTTTCGTAGGAATCGCTGATCTCGTTCGTCAGGCCACCGCCGAGAGTGCCGAAGGACTCCTGCTTGGTGCGAACATATTTGAGGCCGACGTTGCCGCGCACCGGAACGGTACCCATCATCGCGTCGATGTTAGCCATCGCGTAGATGTTGTGGACCTTTTCGGCCACGCGCCACTGCGTGTCGAAAGTCGCCTTGTCGTAGAAATAGGTACCATCGTCGAAGAAGCTCGACGGATCATAGGCGATGATGTCCATCCCCAGTCCGCCGGTCTTGGTCTTGCCGATGATGGCATCGGCCGGGATCGCCAGCGAGCCATCGGTCCACGACGCATTCGAACGAATGAATGCCTCGTTCGAGTCGAAGCCCTTGTCGCGATCGGTGTAGAGCCAGCCGACGGTGATGCTCGAGAGGAAGCTGCTGTCGAGCTCGTAATCGGCTTCAGCGCGGAGCTGGTGAAGCTCGTCATTGATCTTCGGCTCCTTGATGAAGCCGACCTGGCCCCAGCCGCCCGGATCGGTCAGCAAGACGAGGCCCGGATCGGTATAATCGAGCTGCGAAGAGATGCTGTAGCGTCCGCTCGAAGGCATGGTGAAGGTCAGGACGTCCTGTGCGCCCGACCGCGCACGGCCGGTACCCGCATAGGATTCGTAGTCGATGTCGTCGCGGTTGAGCTTCGAATAGCCATAATCGAGCTCGAGGTTCAGGCGATCGGTGACATTGTAGGACAAATTGCCGCCAAAGGCATAAATCTGGGACTTGTTGCCCTCGGTATCGGTGCGCAGGATCGGCACGACCGCATTATAGGTGGCGGTATCGGCAAACGGTCCGTCACCGGTGGCGCTTCCGAAGCTTGCGCCGCTCCATGAAGCGATCGGCGTTTCCGTGCCGCGGAAGATGCCCATGTCCTTCGTGTCGCCATAGAAGCCATCAAGCGTCAGTTGGAACTTGTCATTCGGTTCGAACTGCAGCGTGCCAGCGACCGAAGTACGCTCAAAATCGCGCGAGACGACGCCCTGGCGGGGATTGTCCGCGGGATAGATCAAATCGCCCGCCGTGCGACCGACCTGGTTGCGGTTGGTCTTGAGTTCGCGCGAGATGAAATGCGTCGGGTTCGACTGGTGCGTGATGCCCAGCGACCAGCCGATCGTGCCATCGGCGTTCTGGTCGATGTACGAACCGAACAGGCGATAACCCTGGTCGCTATAGTCGGGGTTGAGCTTGCCGATGTCGGCCAGCACGTAACGCGCCGAAAGATTGATCTTGCGCTCGTTGAAATCGAGCGGGCGGATCGTGCGCAGGTCGACCGCTCCGGCGATACCGGTTGCGGCGAGGCTGGCATTCGGAGTCTTGTAGACGATGCCCTGCCCGATCAGTTCGGACGGGAACTGGTCGAATTCGATGCCGCGGTTATTGCCAGCGGAAACGACTTCGCGACCATTGAGCAGCGCCAGCGAGAAGTCCGGGCCGAGGCCGCGGATCGAGATCTGCTGCGAGCGGCCACGTACGCGCTGCGCGGTAACGCCGGGCAAGCGCGCCAGCGAGTCCGCAATCGAAAGGTCAGGCAGCTTGCCGATGTCTTCAGCCGAAATCACTTCGACGATGCCGGTCGCTTCGCGCTTGGCCTCGAGCGAGGTTTCGATTGCGCTGCGAATGCCGGAAACGATGATACGGTTTTCGTCGACCTCGTCGGCCTGTTGGGCCGGATTCGAGTCCTGAGCCATGGCCGGAGCGGCTACAGCCACCATCGCCAGGCCCGTTGCTGCACCGCAGAGCAACCGCGCGTGCACGGAATTACGTCCGAGTTTCATTTATGCACTCCCCCATGAATCACTTATGGAACGTTTATTTGCAATTTTTTACATAGCGCAGATGCGCGAGCAGGTAAATCGGAAATCAGCACTAGGTCATGCAAACGTATTCACGGGTTTTTATAACGTATTTTCAATATCTTGTAGATTCCCCACCGGGCGCATGCCGCAGATGACAAAGCCACATGCCAACCGCTTTGTTGCGCGCAGAACACATGGCGGGCCCAGAGCGATTGGCCTCGAAGCTTCCACCGGTCGTGCGGCCCGGTTCCTGGAAGCCGGTTTCTGCGTTTTTTATGTTGTATTATAGCCTCTTAATTTATCATCGTTGATTGGGCCGAGATGTTTGATAGCCTTGCCCCGAAGAATTTGAGCGACCGCAAAATCACAGGATCGACATGCAGGACTGGAGCACTTCCCTGTCACACATCACAGCTGGAAGCTTTTCATCCGAAAAACATCGGCTTGTGACGATCGAGGGCCTTCTTGAGAGGCCCGAACTGGCGATCCAACGTGCTTGTTTGCAAAAATTTGCAAAGATTACTCCGCAATATCCCGGCTTGCGCGCGCCGCTGGATCCGGCCGCTTGTGAGGAACTGCTCCGCGCGCTTTCGCCAATGCTGTGTTCAGCCTTCGAGTCGCGGCCCGGAAAGTGGTCGATGATCGCCTGGTACTCGATCGTAACCTGCCCCCCGGCCGAGCTGCTTCCGATCCAGCGGCTGCCGCATGTCGATGGCACCGATCCCGGCCAGATCGCGATGATGCTGTACCTCCACCGCACCGGTCATGGCGGAACGGCATTCTTCCGGCACAAATCGACCGGGCTTGAAGCGCTGACCGAAGAGAGCTTTCCGCGCTATCGCGATGCGCTGCAACGCGAAGTGGCGCAAACGGGGCTTCCCCCGGCAGCCTATGTCACCGAGGGCGGACCGCTGTTCGAACGCACCTATGCTGCACCGGGCGCGTTCAACCAAGCGGTGTTCTACCGCGGCAACATCCTGCATAGCGGCGTGATCGACAATGACGCGCCGCTGCCACTGGACCCGCGTGAGGGGCGGCTTACGATCAATGCCTTCCTGCGGCCTCCTGCGGCTTGAGGCACGGCGACACAAAAGAGAGGGTTGGAATTCGGGGCATGGACGAACGAGGCATAAACAAGCTGGTGATCGTGGGCGGCGGCACGGCCGGATGGATCACGGCGGCCGCCTTTGCCCGCCTGCTCGGGCCGGGCCTGAAGATCGAACTGGTCGAATCCGAAGCGATCGGCACGGTCGGCGTCGGTGAAGCCACCATTCCGCAGATTATTCGGCTCAACACGATCCTGGGCCTCGACGAGAACGATTTCCTCAAGCACACTTTCGGCACTTTCAAGCTCGGCATCGAATTCGTCGACTGGGGGAAGCTGGGCCAGCGTTACCTGCACACGTTCGGCGATGCCGGGCTGAATTTGGGTAGCGTGCATTTCCACCACTACTGGCGGCGCCATGCGATGGCGGGCGAGGTGCCCGACCTGTGGCATTACTCGCTGCACCAACTGGCCGCTTCGCAATCGCGCTTCGCCCACCTCGACCGGGTCGGTAACACGCAGATGACCGGCCTTGCCTATGCCTATCACTTCGATGCTAGCCTCTACGCGCGCTATTTGCGCAGCTATGCCGAACAATGCGGCGTGATACGGACCGAAGGGCTTGTGCAGGCGGTCGAGCGGGATAGCGAGAGCGGCGATATCCGCGCGATCAGGCTCGATGGCGAGCGCGAAGTGCGTGGTGACTTCTTCGTGGACTGCACCGGCTTTCGCGCGCTGCTGCTGGGGCAGGAACTGGGCATTGGCTATCGCGACTGGTCGCATTGGCTGCCGTGCAACCGCGCGCTGGCGGTGCCGAGCGAACGCCTGCCCGACCTTCCGCCCTACACCCGCGCAACCGCGCGCACGGCAGGCTGGCAATGGCGCATTCCGCTCCAGCACCGCACCGGCAATGGCCATGTCTATTGCAGCAGCTTCATGGAGGACGACGAGGCCGCCGAACTGCTGATGGCCAATCTCGAGACCCCGGCGCTCGACGATCCGCGCCCGATCCGCTTCACTACCGGGCGGCGGGAGCAGTTCTGGGCGAATAATTGCGTCGCAATCGGCCTTTCGAGCGGCTTCCTCGAGCCGTTGGAATCGACCAGCATCCACCTGATCCAGTCGAACGTCAGCCGGTTGATAGAGCTGTTTCCGCGGCAGCATGTGCGCGCGGCAGACCGCGACGAATACAATCGCCGCACGATCCATGAGTTCGAACAGATCCGCGATTTCCTGATCCTGCATTACCACCAGACCGGGCGCGAGGATTCCGAGTTCTGGAAATACTGCCGGAACATGGAAATCCCTGAACCGCTTGCGCGCAAGATCGATCTGTTCGAAGCGTCAGGACGGATCGGGCGCGATGTCGACGATCTGTTCCGCGATGCCAGCTGGGTACAGGTGATGCTGGGCCAGGGGATCATGCCGCAAGACTACAACCCCATGGCCGACCAGCTGAGCGATGCACAGCTAGGCCAGTTCATGGGCGATTTGCGGTCGGTGATCGAAAAGGCAGTGGCAAGGCTGCCGCTGCATTCGGACTACATCGCCGAGAATTGCCAGGCCGGGTGACGGAGCCCGGCCTGACAGCTCAGGCCCAGACGCGCAGCGGCACAAGGCCGAAATAGCCTAACACCGCCATCCACTGGATTACGCACAGGCTGGCGGCAACGTCCCATTTCCACATCCGGAATTTGTGCTTCCACGCTCTCACGATCTGCAACAGCGCTCCGACTGGAATCAGCATTGATGCAACGGCCAGCGCCACGCTTGCCAGCGACATGTCTCCCCATTGGATGAAATGGAGATTGTACATCAGCAGGCCCGCCGGAACGACCGACAGCACACCCCAGAAGGCAGGTTCGCAAATCCCGCGATGCCGCTTCAAAGCCAGCACCGGCAATGCAAGCAGGATATAGGCGATGCCCGCGAGCCCAGCCCACAGGTTCAGCCACATTGCATGGTTCAGCCATTTGGACGTCATGCGGTAGCTGCGCTGCCCGTCCGAGAGGATACGGGCATCATTCTGTTCGAACAGCACGTGGCTTGTGCTCACGCGGTCGGCTGCGCGCAGCCTGTGATCGTCGAGCGGGTAAAGATCGAGTGGGGGTTTCCCGCTTCGGGTGAAGACAAGGTGGTCGCCACTCCGCGCGAGTTCGACACCGCCTTCCAGCAAATCGGCATATCGCTCGATCGCGAACCTTGTGACCAGCGGCACATAATAGCCTTCCCAGCTTCGAAGGTCTGGCGCCGTGCCCGCGGTGGCGGCTGGCTGCACCTTGCGGGGGTTCAGCCCCTCGACCATGGTCTTGTGGAAGCGCTGCAGGTTCACCCCGTCGCCATCATTGTTGAGCGCGAGGAAGAACGCTTTCTTTTCAGATGGATAGATGCAGAAAAGCGCATGATAGCCAAAGGTGTCGCCCTGATGGCAAAAGCCGATCCGGCCCTCGCGATCGCGCTCTTGCAGGCCCAGTCCATATCCTGAATCGAGGCCGGCCCGGTCAGCCGCCGTACCGGTGACATGGCCCATTTGCCGGAGCAAGTCGGCCCGGACGATTTCCCGACCACCCAACATGCCATCGCTCATCATGAACTGCGCCAGCTTCGCCATATCGCTGGCGGTAGTCGCAAACTGTCCGGCCGGCCGCACAGCCATTGGCCATGCTTGAGCGAGCGAACCGCCGCCCAGATGCCCCCACGCAAGGCGCGGATCGGCACCCTGCCCTGCCTGCGACACGAAGAAGAAGCTGCTGTCGGTCATGCCGAGCGGCTCCAGCAATTCCCGCTCCAGCCACTTTTCGTAACGCTCGCCAGTGACTTTCTCGATGATCATCCCGGCCAGCGAGTATCCCATGTTCGAATAGGAGAACACTTCGCCAGGGCGGGTCCGCAGCCGCAATGTTGAGGGATCATCATCGAACACGGCACTCAGCGGCATGTCCGGTGTGTTGCTGCTGCTGAAGACGTGCCAGATCCGCGCGTCCTCAAGCCCGGCAGTGTGA
Organism: Altererythrobacter sp. Z27; assembly: GCF_052683155.1. Classification (NCBI taxonomy): domain Bacteria; kingdom Pseudomonadati; phylum Pseudomonadota; class Alphaproteobacteria; order Sphingomonadales; family Erythrobacteraceae; genus Altererythrobacter; species Altererythrobacter sp. Z27. The sequence goes on from NZ_JBQYMC010000001.1 coordinate 1,342,816, forward strand.
TCGAGCAAGTGCCGCACGCGCACAGGATCAGTCGCTGACCACCGGTTCTGGAACCGGATGTTCGGCAGGATGCTCTCGACCGGCGTGTCGAGCCCGATCCGGCCTTCCGAAACCAGCCGCAGAATGCCCAGCGCTACGAAGGTCTTCGTAACCGACCCGACCAGGACCTTGTCGTCCGGCCGCATATTCTCGCCTGCATTGGCGTTGCGGAAACCGGCAGTGCCGACGGATATATTCGCGCCCTCGATGGTGCTCCACATTGCACCGGCTACCTTCTCTTGCGCCAGCGCATCGCGCATTTCCCGATCGATGCGGGCAGTGCCATCGGCGTGCGCGGGAACAGCCGCCAGGCAGAACGTAAGGACCAGCGCCAGGAAGCGGGAGGTCACAGAAAACATAGCTCGCATCAAAAGTCGGTCCTCGTCGCCATTTGCCTCCCCAATCGCAGGGCAATGTATTGCGAATGTCATTTCGCATACCGCCCGGCTTACAGTCGCAATACATTGCCTCGCTATTGAGCGCGTCGAAGCAAGCAATCCAGACCAGCAAGGCAGCTCAAATGAGACAGAAATTCAGGACGATGTTTTTCGGCGCTGCGCTATTCGTGGGAGCGACTTTTGCCGGATCGGCAGCCTATTGGCACAGCCTCGACCTTGACAGCCAGCCGCTCGCCAATCCTGACACCCGCCCGAGCGACCTCGCCTTCCTGAAGCAAGCACCGCAGTTGCAACGAGGAAAGATCCTGGCGGTCGTCACCAGCACCGGTTCCGCGCCCGGGACCGATGTGAACATGGGCTACGAGCTGACAGAGCTCGCCCGCGCCTATTACGTATTCCAGGCCAATGGCTTCGAAGTCGACATTGCAAGCCCGCTTGGTGGGCGGGCGCCGGTCAATATCGATGAGGAACTCACCGAAACCGACTACGCCTTTCTCAACGACGGAAGCGTGCGTGGAGCCCTGGCTGATACGAAGAAGCTCAGCTCGATTGTGCCCGAAGATTATGCGGCGGTGTACTTCGTCGGCGGCAAGGGCGTGATGTTCGATTTCCCGAACGATCCCGACGTCAAGCGCATCACTGCGAACATTTATGAACGCGGCGGCGTGGTCGGCGCGGTCTGCCATGGGCCGGTTGCGCTGGTGGACGTCAAACTGTCAGACGGCAGCCCGATCCTGGCAGGCAAAACCGTAACCGGCTTCACCAATGAGGAAGAGCTTTTCCTTATCGACAACGCGCGCGAAGTCTTCCCCTTCCTGCTTGAAGACGGCCTGATGATGAAGGCCCGAAGGTTCGTGGAGGGCCCGATGTATCTCGACAAGACAATCACGGACGAGCGGATCGTGACCGGGCAGAATCCGTGGTCGACCTGGTCAGTCGCCGAATCTATGATTGAAGCCATGGGATATGAGCTCGCCCAGCGGGAACGGACGATGGAAGAAAAGGCCGTAGATGTTCTCGCGACCTATTACGGGCAAGGCTTCGACGCTGCCAAGCGCGCCAACGCCGAATCGGGTGGCTCGGACAAGCGCCTCATCCTTCTTCATGCGCTGATCGCAGCGATGAAGGGCGAATTCGCCCACGCCTATCACATCCAGCGCCTGGCGCACTGAGCCCGGAGACCGAAACAAGCGTGGGCGCCATTCTGAAAGCTTTGTTGGTCGAAGACGACTTCGACGTTGCAGCAGGGCTTGCAGCCTATCTCGAAAGCCGGGGTATTGGCCTGGAATTCGCATACAGCATTTCCGGGGCAAGGAATTCGCTGCGGGATGGCGCCTTCGACATTGTCATTATGGACGTACAACTGCCCGATGGCAGTGGCGTGGAATTGTGCCGTGAGCTCAAGGCCAGCGGGCTCGAAACGCCCGTCATCTTCCTGACCGCGCTGGGCACACTCAAAGACCGGCTTGGCGGATTCGACGCGGGCGGCACGGACTATATGGTCAAGCCCTTCGCCCCGGCTGAACTGCTCGCGCGGATCAGGGCCCTGACGCAGCATTCGCAGCGGCAGGGCGGGCTCGGCATCAGGGCCGGAGGATATCACTTCGATCCGCTGACAGGCCTGCTGACCGGCAATGACCGCGAAATCGTGCTCGAGAAATCGGCGCGCAAGCTCCTGAGGCGCATGATGGAGGCAAGCCCCGGCAGCGCCAATCGCGAGGAGCTGATGGATGCCCTGTGGGGCGACGACATTCCCGAGAGTACGCCGCTGAGGATGCATATCCACCAGATGCGGGCACTGTTCACGGCAGAGTTCGGGCACCCATTGATCGAAACCGTGAGAGGAGTTGGCTATCGCTTCGTCGGGAACTCCTAGCAGCCGCAGCTTGCGAATGGCTCTGACCGCCCGATGGCTGGCCTATGTGTCGCTTTCGATCATCGCGATCGCGGGCGCGGCGCTGGTCGCACTCTACATAGTGGAAGACCGCTTTATCGATCAGAGGCTCAGGTCGGCAGCGGCGCAGGTTGACAGGCAAGGAGAAGAGCAGCCAGGTCCGATCAGCGCTTACGATGAATTGTCATTGCCGCTCGATATCGGTGCGCAGATTGCCGATGCCCAGAACGGCCAAATCTTCGAGATGCGGCGCGCAAACGGTCGCTACGTCCATGTCCTGCCGATTGCCGATCCGGGAACCGGAACGAAATTCCTCGTCTATGATGCGACCGACGAGCTGGTCGTCAACGACCTGCTCGGGAATCTGGTCTGGGCTTTGGCCTTGTTCCTGCTGCTGATCGTCGGCGGGGCGTGGATTTCGCTCAGGCGATTCTTCGACGGGATCGCGTCCGATGCCGAGCGGCTGGGGGACGCTATGCTCAATGCGCGCGATGCCGACAGCTTGCGGGCCACTGCCGGTGCGGAGCGCTTCGCGGAAATGGCGCAATTCGCGCGCTTGCACGCCGACCTGTGGGACACCCACCTGAAGACGGTGCAAGCGGAACGCGAGATGCTCGGCTATCTGTCGCATGAATTGCGCACACCACTCCAGTCGGCCCGCAACGCACTCGCGCTGCTGGAGGAAGATGAAGCGAGCCGCCACGTCCACGGCTTGCTGAACCGCGCCATCGCCAGGCTGACGCGAGCGAGCAATACGGCGCTATGGCTGGGTTCGGACCGGATCGTGCAAAGCGACAGCGCGGTGTCGGTCGACGCGGTGCTTGGCCAGCTTGCCGCAGAGTTCGAGCCGCTCGCGCAGCGCGCCGGCCAGGAAATCACGGTCGCCAGCGAAGGCGAGTGGGTCGTCAATATGCCTGAGGACATCCTAGAAACTCTGCTGGCCAGCCTCCTGTTCAACGCCGTCCAGCATGGCGGGCCGGGAGCAGTGGCGATTGCGCTTCGCCCGAACCATGTCCGAATAAGCAACCCCTTGCGGGAAAATGATGCCAGGCCCGGTTTCGGCATGGGCATCGACATAGCGGGAAGACTTGCGGCAAGGATCGGCTGGAACTTCGAGACGTCGATAGAAGGCGGGGCCTTCCATGCCAGCCTGACGGCGTAGTCGGCATAGGTCCCACGCAGAGAGTGCGAAAGCCGCTAGCTGGGAAATGTCTGAAAAGGTGGTGAGCCCTGCTGGGCTCGAACCAGCGACCTACTGATTAAAAGTCAGTTGCTCTACCGACTGAGCTAAGGGCCCCCACGGGGACGGACTGTGTCCGCGCGCTCACCTAAGGACAGGTCGCGGCTTGGTCAAGCGCGCATGGAGCTGGCTTATCGACAAACCCGAAACGGGGTCGTGCCACTGCGGTGCGATGGACAGTGCAGGGGCCAGCACGAAGTCACGGAGGCGGAATTCAGGGTGTGGGATCACCAGATCGTGCCCTTCCCAAACGCCCCCGTCCCAAAGCACGATGTCGCAATCGAGCACGCGGTCGCCCCAGCGCCGCCAGCGCCGCCGCCCGAATTCGCGTTCCATCCGCTGGAGTGCCGCCAGCATCGCCTGCGGGTCGAGCTCGCTTTCGACGATGGCCGCCGCATTGGCAAAGCGTCTCTGTGCCGGGCCGAGCGGATCGGTCGCGATGACAGGTGAGCGGGCAAGCACGGTACCAAGCGCCGCCAGCTCCTCCAGCGCAGCTGCCAGTACGCCCGCTGGCAACCCAAAGCGATGATGCCGCCGGTTGGAACCCAGCGCGATGAGATAGGTGCTGCTCAGATGTCCTCGCAGATCCGCCCGTAGAGCTGCGGGCGGCGATCGCGGAAGAAGCCCATCCCGGCGCGGTGTTTTGCCGCCTGGTCGAGGTCGAGCGTTGCCACCAGCACGCCTTCCTCAGCCGAGCCGAATTCGCACACCATGTCGCCCCATTCGTTGGTAATGAAGCTGTGACCGTAGAAGCTCTGTTCGCCTTCGGTCCCGATGCGGTTCGCGGCGATTACCGGCATGCAGTTGGATACGGCGTGCCCTTGCATCGCGCGCTGCCACATGCGGCTGGTGTCGAGCCCGGAGTCGTAGGGTTCGGAGCCGATCGCAGTGGGATAGAACAGCAGTTCCGCGCCCTTCAGCGCCATCACCCGCGCACATTCGGGATACCATTGGTCCCAGCAGATGCCGATGCCGATGCGCGCGCCCATCACGTCCCAAACTTTGAAACCGTCATTGCCCGGGCGGAAATAGAACTTCTCTTCATAGCCCGGCCCGTCTGGGATGTGACTCTTGCGATAGGTTCCCATCACGTCCCCGTCGGGGCCGATCATTGCCAGCGTGTTGTAGTAGTGATGGCCATCGCGTTCGAAGAAGCTGGTCGGGATCGCGACCTTGAGCTTCGCGGCCAGCTTGCGCATGGCGATTACGGAGGGATGTTCGAGCGTGGGCCGCGCGAGCGCGAACAGTGCCTCGTCCTCGACCTGGCAGAAATAGGGCCCCGAGAAGAGTTCGGGCGGCAGCACGATCTGCGCCCCGCGCGTGGCGGCCTGTTCGACCAGTTCGCCAACTGCGGCGATGTTGGTGGCCTCGTCGTCGCTGCCGAGCGGCAGCTGGAGGGCGGCGACAGTGATTTCTCTCATGTCGCCGCCCTTAGCGTTACGGCCGCTTCTTGAACAGCAGCGTCATGCGGTCGCTTTCGCCGCGATCGGCAAGGTCGGCGCGCTTGGTCCGCAGGCTCGGCGGCATCTCCCACACGCCTTGCGGGTAATCTGCCGTATCCTGAGGATTGGCGTTGACCTCGCTCTTGTCGACCAGTTCGAAGCCATGGACCTGCATCAGCGCGATCACGTCTGCCTCACGCAGGTAACCACGGTTGCCGCTGGTATAGCCAAAGGCTGCATCGGGTCGGGCACGGTGCTGGACCACGCCCAGCATTCCGCCATCCTTGAGCAGGCTGCGCAATGCGCGGATCTCGCTATCGGCAATATTGTCGCGCAGGATGCCGTGTAGCGCACGGATCATCAGCACCCGGTCGAAAGTGCCAAGCTGGTCTTCGGGAATGTTTTCCAGCGTCATGCCCTTGAAGCGCTCTGCAGGCAGGCCCGTCCAGCCTTCGACTTCAGCCGGAAATTTCGCCGCAGAATCGCGAACCGCCTGCTGGCGTGCGGGATCGCTGGAGGCACTGACGGGGTTGGCGTAAACGCCAACCAATTGCCCCTCGCCGCCCAAATAATGGCCGAGAAGGCGCGAATACCAGCCGCCGCCGGGAGCGTATTCGGCAACCTTCATGTGCGGCGCGACATGGAAGAAGGCCAGCGTCTCGGCCGGATGGCGAAATTGGTCCCGAGCGCGGTCTTCGGCGCGGGTCGGATGGTTGATCGCACCTGGCAGCGCCTCGCCGTGATGCTTCATGAACATTTCAACTGTGTGCTGGGCGTGCTCGCCATGCTGGCCATGGCCTGCGTGTTCGCCTGCCTGGTGATGATCAGCCTGTGCCGCCCCTGCCAGAGCAAGTGCCGGCAGTGCAGCAGCAAGAATCAGCTTCTTCATTGGTTCAGTCCCTTTCCCGGATATCCATGGTTTGTGCGGTAGTTGAAACGCAAACGATGACAATGGCAAAGGCGTTCCCTATCTCGCGACACAAAGGAGATTTCGATGAGCGGAATGCAGCAGGCGATCGTTGCGGGCGGGTGTTTCTGGTGCACCGAAGCGGTCTTCCGCGACGTGATGGGGGTGAACGATGTGGAAAGCGGCTATATCGGCGGCACAAAGCCCAACCCGACCTACAAGGAAGTGTGCAGCGGCGACACCGGCCATGCCGAAGCGATCCGCGTGACTTTCGATCCGGCGGTGCTTTCGCTGGCCGACTTGCTTGACGTGTTCATGGGCACGCATGACCCGACGCAGCTCAATCGCCAGGGCAATGACATCGGCACGCAATACCGCAGTGCGATCTTCCTCTCGGGCGATCTCGACCGCGCCGCAGCCGGGGCCGCGATCGCGCGCTGGAATGCGGAACATCCCGGACAAAGTGCCGTGACCACGATCGAAGGACCTGCCGAATGGTATGACGCCGAGGATTGCCATCAGGAATATTGGGAAGGCGAAGGCCAGCGCAATCCCTATTGCCTGGCAGTGATCCCGCCCAAGCTGCAGAAATTGCGCAAGAGCTTCGCCGCGAAGGTGAAATCGGACAGCTGAGCGATATGCCGGCACCAAGCAGCCAAGCCTATACATACGGCCACAAGGTCGAGGGCGACGGCACGGTTTCGTTCCTTTGCTCGACCGATACGGACGCATGGCCCTGGCTTGAATTGCCGCCGCAACACCCGATCCCGCTCCAGACCCAGAACTATTGGTCCAGCGTGGGCGCATCCGCTGCACTGGGTACGCTTGAAGAAGGCAAGTGGAGCGCACTCACCTGGACCGACTGGGAACTGGGAGACCGAACGGCAGGCATGGCCGCCCGTGGCACTTTCTCCCGGACGCTGGTGGATGACAAGCTGGCGTTCGAAACGCGCCTGTTCGATACCGCTGGCAGGCTGATCGTCACCATGCGTGGGCGCGGGGTGGTGTTCCGCAACAGGAATTTCGAAGCCTGGCGAGCCGAGGCAAAGCGTGAAGTCTCGCACGATGCGCCGGCGGGTTTCGCCTATGCGCCGCGCGAGCTTCTCGGCCTGTCAGAGCGCGAGTTGCCGCTGGTGTCTTGCCTGACCGGGAAATGCGCCACGGCGCTCGTGACCAAGGCGAACGGACTGATGCCCGGCCATCCCTATTTCAGCGGCTCGGGCGACCACGTGAATGCGCCCCACCTTGCCGAAATTGCCCGACAGGTCGTGAGCCTGATGTGCGACGGCGCTCCATTTCTGGTCACCGGCGGCGAGATGGACATGCGTCGCTACATCGAGCTCGATTGCGCATTCGACATCGCCATCACCGGGCAGGATGATGCATCGGCTACGATGCAAGTCAGCCAGATGGACAAGCCCTGCGCGCAATTGACCTTGCGTTGGGAGCTACTCAGCGCCTGATCCAGCGCGCGACGAAAAACCCGTCGAGCCCGCCGTGCTCGGCCAGCATGCCCGGAAGGGTGCGCAGCCAGCCTTCGGGCGTCGGTGCAATACCGGCGGGCAATTCGTTCGCCGCGATCGGAAGCGGTTCCAGCGTGACCCGCTCGGCCTGGTCCTCGCCTTCCTCGCGCTCGAGTGAGCACACCGCGTAAACGAGCACGCCACCCGGCTTAAGCCAGCCTGCCGCCCGCTCGAGCAGCCCCGCCTGTAGCTCCACCATTTCGGCGATCTGCCGCTGCCCGATGCGGTGGAGTACATCGGGATGGCGGCGACAGGTGCCGGTGGCGGTGCACGGCGCATCGAGCAGGATGGCATCGAACTGGTGTTTCGGCTCCCAGCTCAGCGCGTCGGCGCGGATCGGCGAGGCCTTCAGCCCGGTCCGCTTGAGATTGTCCTTGAGCAGGTCGAGCCGCCGCTTGCTGAGATCGAGCGCGGTAACCTTCCAGCCTGACGCCGCCAGCTGCATGGTCTTGCCGCCAGGCGCAGCGCAGAGGTCGAGCGCGTGCCTGCCCTGCCCTTCACCCAGCAGCCGTGCAGGAAGCGAAGCGGCAAGGTCCTGCACCCACCAAACGCCTTCGCGGAAGCCCTCGATCTTCTCAACCGCCGCGCCGCGTGAAAGGCGCACATGGCCGGGCAAATAGCCCTCTCCGCCCAGCTTGACCGCCCATTGCGCTGTGTGTTCCGGATCGTGCTGGAAATCGCGCAGGACAAGGTCGAGCGGCGGCGGATCGGCAAGGCCCGGCGCGATTTCGGATGCCATTCCGCCCCAACGCAATGCCACAGCCTCTGGCAACGTCGGCACGTCGGGCAGCGATGCTTCGCGCTTGGACAGCGTCGAGAACACGCCATGCGCCAGCCGCCGCGGGCCGCCGGAAAGTAGCGGCAGCGCGGTCGCAATTACCGCATGCGGAGGCGTGTCGAACCGCAGCCATTGCACCAGCATCAGCCGCAGCACCGCGCGAGCTTTCGCGTCATCGGGGAGTCGCTGCCTGGTAGCGCTGTCGATCAGTGCGTCGAGATCGGTCAGCCAGCGCAGCACTTCATTGGCGATGGCGCGCGCCAAGGCCTTGTCCGGCGCGCTACGCACCTGCTTCAGCGCCGGGCCTTCCGCTTGTTCGAGCGTCTCACCACGGCGCAATACCGCATCGAGCATTTGCAGGGCGGCGCGGCGCGCATGGATTCCGGGAGGCTGTGCCATGCGCGGCGGTTAGTCGGTATTGAATCCAAGCGCCAGTGGGCGCATGTTTGCACCATGGCCAAACAGAAATCCGAAGCGGCGAAGAAATTCGAAAAGCCGGCGCATTGGACGAACGATCCGCCGCCCGCGCCCAAACCGGGCAAGGTCGATGAGAAGCTCTCCCCCACACGCTATGGCGATTGGGAGAAAGACGGCATCGCCGTAGATTTTTGAAGCCCGAGATTTGTGGTTGCAACCATACGGCGGCGCTAGCCGCCGCAAGGCCGACCGGCCGCCCGCAGCGATGCGGCCTTCAGGCCGCGTGAGCGAGGATATCGCAGCCCGGATGGGATGCGGAAATCAAAGACTCTTGAACATTACCTTCAGCCCGTCCTTCGGCTTTGGGATCGGCCAAGCCTGCCACGCCGGATCGTATCCTTCGGCAATCTTGATCGAATAGCGCGGCAGCAACTGCGCCATCAGGATCTTCACCTGCATATAGGCGAAGTGCAGCCCCAGGCACATATGCGCCCCGCCACCGAACGGCACCCAGGCATATTTGTGGCGCGCCTTCACCTTGTCAGGCGTGAAGCGCATCGGATCGAATTTCTCCGGCTCGGGCCAATATTCCTCGGAATGATGGACGAGGTGGATATTGATCCCCACCGGCGTACCCGCCGGGATGCGATGTCCGCCATACTCGAAGTTCTTCAGCGCACGGCGCGGCATAGACGGAACCGGAGGAATCATCCGTAGCGCTTCCTTGAAGGCCATTTCGGTGAGCTCAAGCTTGCCGAGGTCGTCGTAGTCGAGCGGCCTTGGATTACCTTGCGCGTCGGTCCCGCCGGTTATCGCGACAATTTCCTGCCGCAGCCTGTCCTGCCATTCGGGGTTCTTCGCCAGCAGGTAAATGAGCGATGTGGCGCTGGAAGTGATCGTGTCATGCGCCGCCATCATCAGGAAGATCATGTGGTCGACCACCTGGTCGACCGGCATCAGCGAGCCGTCCTCAAGCGTTGCCGTGGCGAACTGGCTGAACATGTCCTGCCCGCCGCCCTCGGCACGGCGACGATGCGTTTCCCGAGTGAAGAAATCGACCAGGAAAGCCCGCCCGTCGACCCCGCGCTTCATCGGAGTGAATGGCAAGGGCTTGCGGATCGGAGTGATCGAGGCCTGCACCATGTCGACGAAGGCCTGGTTGATCCGCTCCGCTTCCGGCCCCCACGGGATGCCGATGAAGCTGTCCGCCGCGAGGTCGAGCGTGAGCTGCTTGATCGCCGGATAGAACAGCATCGGGCTGCCGCCCCACTTGGCCACTTCGCGCGCGATGCCGCTGTTGAGCGCGCCCGAATAGTGGCGCATCGGTTCCGGCTTGAAAGCAATCGACAGCGCGCGGCGGTCGACCCGGTGATGCTCGAAATCGATCAGCATCAGCCCGCGCGGGAACAATTGGTCGAGGATCGGCCCCCAGCCTTGCTGGCTCGAGAAGATTTTCTCCCGGTCGAACAGCACCAGTTCGTTGGCGTCGGCCCCGACCAGCATGACGTTCCACCCGCCCATGGCGCGGCTCTTGTAGACCGGGCCATATGTCTCGACCATGTGCCGGGCGAAGCCGTGCGGATCGGCCAGCATGCGGAACGTATTGCCCACGATCGGCCAGCCGCCATCGCCCGGAATATGGTCGAGCGCGCCATCGGGCAGGCGCTGCGACCAATGCGTCGGTCGGATTTCGGCAGGAGCTTCGGTACGTGGGGCAGTTTGAGCGACGCTGGCCATCGATATGCAGTCCTGGATTGCGGGCGATCTGGTTACTTACCTCAGTGTAAGTAATTCGCTGCGCTAAATCCAGCCTGCAAGTTCGCGCCGAACAATCGCTTCGAGCATCTGCATCCCGGCATCGGAAGTGTTGAGGCAGGACAGCACAGCATAATGCTCGCCGCCCGCTCCCAGGAATTCCTTGCGCCCTTCGATAGCCAGCTCTTCCAGCGTCTCGACGCAATCGGCCGAAAAGCCCGGTGCTGCGACCGCCAGCCGCCTTGTGCCCTTGCCTGCTTCCGCCACCAGAGTGTGGTCGGTCGCCGGTTCGAGCCATTGCGCCCGCCCAAAGCGCGACTGGAACGTGATCTCGATCCGCAGACTGGGAAATTCGTCACGCGCAGCGAGCCGCTCGCCCAGCAGCCGCGCGGTCTTGCGGCAGTGGCAATGATAGGGATCGCCCAGCTCGAGCGTCCGCTGCGGCATGCCGTGAAAGCTCAGCAGCAGCACTTCGGGCTCGAATTCGAGTTCCGAAAGCTGGCGCGCGATGTCAGCTTCAAGCGCGTCGATATAGGCCGGATCGTCGTGATAGGCGGGCAAGGTGCGCAGCGCCGGTTGCCAGCGCATTGCGCCGAGCGTCTCGGCCGCCTTGTCGACAACAGTGGCGGTCGTCGCGGCGCAATATTGCGGATAGAGCGGAGCGAGAAGGATACGGTCGCAGCCCTCGGCCTGCAGCGCCTCTATCTGGCTCGGGATCGAAGGTTGGCCATAGCGCATGGCATGGCGCACGATCACCGCATCGCCCAGCCGCTGCTGCAATCCGCTCGCCTGGTCACGGGTAATGACCAGTAGCGGCGATCCGTCGTCTGTCCAGACCTTGGAATAGGCCTGTGCGCTCTTCTTCGGCCGCGTGTTGAGGATAATCCCGCGCAGGATCACCTGCCAGACGATCGCGGGGATCTCGATCACGCGCGGATCGGAGAGGAATTCCTTGAGATATCGCTTCACCGAAGCGGGATCAGGCGCTTCGGGCGTGCCGAGATTGACCACGAGCACGCCAATCCGACCGCTCTTTACAGGCGCGTGATCGGACGGGGTCGATTGCATTTGCCAGGTCATAGACCGCCCGAAAGTAGGGGCAGTCGGCGCAACCGCAAGCCGGTGGCCGAATATAGCGCATTGGCGATGGCGGGCGCCGCCACCGCCACGCCCAATTCGCCGGGATCGGCGGGCGCAGCCTCGCTGGCAATGAAATCGACTTCAATATCGGGGCAATCGGCAAGATGCGGCAGGTTGAGCGCGGCGAGTTGCTGCGACGTCGGCAGCCCGCCAGCGTATCGCGTGCCCGCCCCCATCGCCATGGCGAGGCCGAACACGAGCCCCCCTTCGATTTGCTGGCGCGCGATATCGAGATTGACGATGCGGCCGATGTCGACCGCGGCCACGAGCCGCGTGACCAGCACGCCGCCCTCGCCCGCGCGCGCGGTCGCCACGCAGGCGATCCTTCCGCCGGTTTCGGCATCGCCGATGCGATGGCAGGCAATCCCCTGCCCGCTTTGTTCGACACCGCCGTTCCATTCGGCCAATTGCGCGGCGCGTTGCAGGCACGCAGCAAGGCGGGGGTCGCTTCCCAGCATGGCCATGCGGAAGGATAGAGGCTCGCGCTTGTTGCGGCTGGCGATCTCGTCGATGAAACTCTCGACCGCGAAGGCGGTGTAGCCATGCGCGTTGCCCCGCATGCGCGAGACCGGCAGCCCGATCTCGACCGGGATATGATCGACCGCGACATTGGGGATGGCATAGGGCGGGATAGCGCCTTCGCAAGCGAGCGAATCCGCTGCGCCTTCGGTATCACTGATCGCCGCCCAACTCGCCTTGTTCTCGAACAGGCGCTGGCCGAATTCGAGATTGGCAGGGGGCATCGCGATGCGGGTACGCAGCGCATCGATCCGGGCTTCCCCATCCTGGCTCAGCTTGGCGCGCAGGACGATCGCCACCGGCGAGCGCGGGCGGGCGGCGAGCAGTTCTTGCCAGCGCGACCACACCAGTTGCACCGGGCGGCCGATTTGCCGCGCGATCAGCGCAACTTCGATCGCATGGTCATGCTCGTAGCGGCGGTCGAAACTGCCGCCCGCGGGCATGGGATAGAGCACCACGTCCTCGACGCCGATGTCGAGCGCGCGGGCAGCGGCAATGCGTGCCTGTTCGGGTGCCTGCGAGGCGATCCACAGTTCCAGCTTGCCGTCGGTGAACCGGGCAGTGGCAGTTGAAGTTTCTAGCGTGGCATGAACCCCCGGCTCGACGTCGTAGCGCAGCGCGAGATCGGGTTGGTCCATCCCTTCATCGGCATCGCCGCGGCTTGCGATCCGCTCAGGCTTGCCGGTCGCAAGCGCCTCATCGAACCGTTGCTCGATCTCGCTGCTGTCGACGAGATAGTCGACGCTGAAGCGCGGATGCATTGTGTCGAGCGCCTGCTCGGCCGCCCACCAGCTGGTCGCAACAACCGCCAGCCAGCGCTTGCCTTTCACCGCACCCACGATCCCGCGGACATTGCGCGCGTTGAAGGGATTGAATTCGACCAGTTCGGCCTTGTCGACCGGGCCATGGCGGATCGCAGCATAGACCATGCCCGGCAAACGCACGTCGCCCGCAAACTGGAACGTGCCATCGACTTTCGAGGGCAAATCAAGCCGGTGATAGGGAATGGCAGCCGCGGTCTCGCCCGAAAGAGCCTCTTCGCTGTAGGGAGCCGAGCGGAGCGGCGGCGGATCAGGCGCATCATACTCCACCGCCTCCGCTGCAAGCTCGCCAAAGCTCAACCGCTGGTCACCATGGCTAATGAAGCCATCGGCCGCTTCGCATTGCTCCCAAGATACGCCCCAACGGTCCGCTGCCGCCTGCGCCAGCATTGCCCGTGCGGATGCCGCGGCCTCGCGGCAAGGCAGTTCGAATGCGTCGAGCGAAGTGCCGTCGCCGGTCGCACAGAAGCGATTGTTCTGGGCAAATCGCCTCGCAAGGAAGGCATCGGGTTCGCTGGCGAGGTCAGCTGCAAGCGGCATCCACATCGGCGCCCAACGCGCTGCCAGCGGGACGTTGGCGTATTGGCCGCTAATCGGCGCCAGTTCGACGCCGATCTGGCGCCAGTCTGCGCCCAGTTCCGCCGCAACGATCTGCGGCAGCAGGGTGGTCACCCCCTGTCCCATTTCGAGCTGCGGCACAGCCACGGTGATCACGCCGTCCGCAGCTATCTTGAGCCATGCGTCGAACACCTGCTCGCCTTCGCGCGGTTCGAGCGGATTGGGGAACTGGCGCGGATAGAATGTCCAGGCGACCAGCAACCCGCCACCAATCGCGGCTCCAGTCAGCAATCCGCGGCGAGTGACATGCATGGTCAGGCGTTCTCCCGCCCCAGCCAGTCGGCCAGTTTGCGCGCGATTGCTGCAAAGGCTTCACCCTCTGGCGTATCTTCCGCCGCAGGGGGATTGCCGCTATCGCCCGCCTCGCGGATCGGCAGCGCCAGCGGGATGCGGCCAAGGAATGGAATATCGACCTTTTCGGCCATCGCTTCGAACCCGCCCTTGCCGAATGGATCGGACACTTCGCCGCAATGCGGGCACTGATACCCGGCCATGTTCTCGACCAGGCCGATCACCGGCACCTTGCCGGTATCAAACAACTGGCCTGCACGGGCCGCATCGATTAGGGCAAGGTCTTGCGGGGTCGAGACCAGTATCGCGCCATCCGGCTTGTGCTTCTGCAGCATTGAAAGCTGGACGTCGCCAGTGCCCGGCGGAAGGTCGACCAGCAGCACTTCAACATCGCCCCATAGCGCGTCAATCAGTTGCGACAGCGCATTGCCCGCCATCGGCCCACGCCAGGCAAGCGCCTGCGCCGGCTTGACCAGGAAGCCCATCGACAGCACCGGCACGCCGTGCTCGCCGGTCACCGGAACAAGCTTGTCGTCAGCGGCTTCGGGCTTCATGCCTTCAAGCTTGAGCAGCTTGGGCTGCGACGGGCCGTAGATATCGGCATCGACCACGCCGACCTTGATCCCCATCCGGTGCAGCGCGACGGCGAGGTTGGTGGTGAGCGTGGACTTGCCGACCCCGCCCTTGCCCGATCCGATCGCGATGATACGTCGGCGCACGCGGTCTGCCATCATCGCCACGCGCACATCACCAACGCCTTCTAGCGAACCAAGTGCGGAGACGATCTCGTTTTCAACTGCCTCACGCTCGCCGGCAGAGAGGCCTGTGGCATCGACCACCACCACAGCACGATCCCCCACCATATTGGCGGAACCAACTCGCGCGGCGATCGCTTCGGGGAGATGTGCCAGCAAATCCTGCTTTTCCATGGCCGCAGCCCCTAGCATCAATTTCGCGCGCGCAACCCCTGTTTTTCGCGGGAAGCGCACCTATAAGAGTGACATGGATATGTTCGACAGTTTCAGAAAATCGATCGGCCTTCCAATGGCCGGCAAGAAAAACCCTTGGGGAGGCGGCAGCGGCGGGGAGAATCCCCCAGATGGCGATCAGCCACCGGCAAACGAAGGCGATGGAAGCACCGGCCCGCGCAACCCGTGGTTGCCCGGCGGCGAGGACGACAAGCGCCGTTCGGCCAGCATCGAGGATATTTTCAAGCATCGTGGCCCCGAGGGTCCGCGGCGTCGCGGCGGAGGCCCGCGCGGGCCGCGGCTTAGCCTGCCCGAGCGGCCTGGCGGAAAGAGCTGGCTGCCTCTGCTCGCGGGCGGCGTGGTCGCTGTGTGGCTGTTCACCACCGGTGTGCACTTCGTCCAGCCGCGCGAACAGGGCATTGTTACCTGGCTGGGCGGGAAATATTCGAGCACGCTTAACCCCGGCACCAATTTCTCATTGCCCTGGCCGATCCAGCAGGTCGAAGTTGAAAACGTCAGCGAAATCCGTTCGGAGAAGATTCCTGATGGCAATCAGGAAAAGTTGATCCTGACCGGCGACCAGAACCTGGTCGACCTTTCCTACCTGATCCGCTGGAACATCAAGGATTTGAAGCAATTCAAGTTCAACCTTCAGGAACCAGAGGAAACCGTGCGCGAAGCCGCTGAAGCGGCGATGCGCGCCTCGGTGGCCGAGCAGGAACTCGACACTGTGCTGTCGGGTGAAGGCCGCGCCGATATCGAACAAAGCGTGCGCAACCGGATGCAAGCTATCCTCGACGCCTATCGCGCAGGCATCGCGGTGCAAGGTATCGAAATCGACAAGACCGACCCGCCGCAGCAGGTGATCGAAGCCTTCAACGATGTGCTTGCCGCGCAGCAGGACGCCGAACGCGACATCAACCAGGCGCGCCGCTATGCCCAGCAATTGCTGGCGCGCGCCGAAGGTGACGCGGCGGCGTTCAACCAGATCTATGGCGAATATCGCCTCGCGCCCGAAGTTACCCGGCGCCGGCTCTATTACGAAACCATGGAAAGCGTGTTGTCGAAGACCGACAAGACCATCATCGAAGCGGACGGGGTGACCCCCTATCTTCCGCTCCCCGAAGTGCAGCGGCGCGCGCGCGAAGCGCAGCAGCGGGCAGGAGGGCAGTAAGCCATGGAAAGCATCTGGCAGAACTACAAGGCCGCAGTGGTCGCAATCATTGCGCTGGTCGCGGCAGCATTCTCCAGCCTGTTCGTCGTCTCCGAGAGCCAGCAGGCCGTGATCATCCGCACGGGTGAACCCTTTAAGGTGGTCAATATCTTCCGGCCGAATGTCGAATTCGGCGATACCAAGGCCGGTCTCTATTGGCGCATTCCCTTCGTCGACCGCGTGCAGATAGTGGAACGGCGCATCCTCGATCTCGATATGGAGCGGCAGGAAGTGCTCACCAGCGACCAGCAGCGCCTGCAGGTCGATGCCTATGCCCGCTTCCGTATCATCGACCCGGTGCAGATGATCGAGAATGCCGGGACGGAAGAGAACGTCCGCCTGCAGCTCGCCCCGATCTTCACTTCGGTGCTGCGCCAGGAACTCGGTCGCCGCACTTTCGCTTCGCTGCTCACCGCAGAGCGCGGCAATGCCATGACCAGGATCCGCGATGCGCTCGACGCTTCGGCACGGCAGTATGGCGCGCAGGTGATCGACGTACAGATCAAGCGCGCCGACTTGCCTGAAGGCACTCCGCTGCAAGCAGCCTTCACCCGCATGCAGTCAGACCGCTCGCAGGAAGCCGAGACAATCCGCGCACAGGGTCGCAAGAACGCCCAGATCGTTCGTGCCGAGGCCGAAGCGCAAGCCGCGGCGACCTATGCCGACGCCTATGGCAAGGATCCGGAATTCTACGATTTCTACCGCGCGATGGAGAGCTATCGCCGCACTTTCGAACAGGGCGATGCCGACAGCTCGATGATCCTGTCCGACGACAGCGAATATTTCCGCCAGTTCCGCGGCCGTCGCTAAGCGACGGTCGGGGGACAGCGCGTGTCGAAGGAACCGACGAACGGCTGACAAAACCCTGCAGGTGTTGTGCGCCGTTCAAACGCCGTTAAGTGCTCCTGACCCCATAAGGTGCACCTTGCTTGCAAGTGTCAGGCCCCGTTCTGCGGAAGCCTGAAACGAATTTGACTTGAACGAGAGGACGATAAGCCTGTGCGTTACGTATACGGACTGACCAGTGCCCTTCTGCTTGGCGGTGCCACCCTGTCGCTCGCCACCGGCTTTCCCGCGGGCGCGCAAGTGGCCCAGAATGACGACGCGGCCATCGAACGGATCGTGCCGCGCGTGGGTGCGCCCAGCAGCTTTGCCGATCTGACCGAGCAATTGCAGCCTGCGGTGGTCAATATCTCGACCCGCCAACGGATCGAGGTCAACACCAACCCCTTCGCCGGAACGCCCTTCGCCGACCTGTTCGGCCAGCGCGGCAACGGCCAGCAGAACCGGCCTCAGTTCCGCGAAGGCCAGTCGCTGGGTTCGGGCTTCATCATCTCCGCCGACGGCTATGTGGTGACCAACAACCATGTGATCGCGCCCGACAACCGCGCGACGCTGGAAGAAATCACCGTCACCATGCCTGACGGCACCGAGTATGAGGCTGAACTTGTCGGCGCCGATGCGGCCTCCGACCTCGCGGTGCTCAAGATCAAGAGCAGCCGTACCTTCCCCTTCGTGACCTTCGGCGATTCGAGCGAAGCGCGCGTGGGTGACTGGGTGATCGCGATCGGCAACCCCTTCGGGCTTGGCGGCACCGTGACCAGCGGGATCGTTTCATCGGTGCTGCGCAACACCGGCGGCGGCGCATACGACCGCTACATCCAGACCGATGCCAGCATCAATCGCGGCAATTCGGGCGGCCCGCTGTTCGACATGAAGGGCAATGTGATCGGCATCAACAATGCGATCATCTCGCCCAACGGTGGCAGCGTCGGGATCGGCTTTGCCATTCCTTCGGAAATCGCCGCGCCGATCGTCCAACAGCTCCGGTCCGGCACCGAGATCGAGCGCGGTTTCCTCGGCGTCAGCATCGTGCCGGTCAGCGAAGACCTGGCGGATTCGCTCGGCCTGCCACGCAATCGCGGTGAATTCGTGCAGACGGTGCAGGCCGATGGCGCTGCCGATCGCGCCGGGATCAAGGCTGGCGACGTGGTCACCACGATCAACGGGCAGCCGGTCACCAATGACCAGACGCTGTCGTTCCTGGTCGCCAATATCAAGCCGGGTACCCGCATCCCGATCGACCTGATCCGTGACGGCAAGGAAGTGCGCGTGATGGCCACGGTCGGCAAGCGCCCGAGCGAGGAAGAGCTGCGCCGCCAGCAAGCATTCGATCCGGATGCAGAGCAGCCCGAACCGCCGGCGGATTCGAGCACTGTGATCGAAGAGAAGCTGGGCATTCAGCTCCTCACGCTTACGCCGCAGATCGCCCGCCAGCTGGGCGCCGCGGAGAACACCGTCGGCCTGGTGATCGGCGGGGTCGATCCCAATGCCGATGCCGCCCGCAAGGGGCTGCAGCGCGGCGACATCGTGTTGACCGCCAACTATCGCCAGGTTGCGACTATCGCCGAATTCGAAGCGGTGGTGACCGATGTACAGAAGTCCGGCCGCGAAGCGGTGCTGCTGCAAATCCAGCGTCGCGGCGGCCCTCCGGGCTATGTGGCGGTGCGGTTTCGCTGATCGCTAGCCGTTAACGGGCTGAAACAAGGCAGGGCGCCGGGGCACAGCTTCGGCGCCCTTCTTCTTGCCTTGGTGGGCCTGCGATTATTGCGGGTTTGATCGCTCGCGCGCGGCATCCGATGGGCGGATGGTGCGCGGCATCGGCGGTGCATCGGCGGGCGCCCGCTGGCCGGTGGCGCGCTCGAGGAAATCGTCGCTCGCTGCTTGCCCCGCTTCTCCTTGGGGCACGGGAATCTGGGGACGCGGCCCTTGCTCGCCTTCCACGCCGAAAGGCTGGCCGCTTTCGCGCCGCCCCGGTTCGATCAGATTGCCCTGTTCGTCGATGAAGTAGTAATCCTCGGGATTGCCGTAGAGATATTCATCGTCGGGTTCGAGCATCCAGCCGGGCAGCTTCACTTCGGTCTCGAATTCCTCGACCGGCCGGTCCTTCACGGCGACCCGCATGTAGTCGGCAAAGGCGCGCGCGGGTGCCCGACCGCCCTGCAGCCCCGGCACAGCCTTGGCGTCGTCACGCCCCATCCAGACGCCAGTGGTGACCCCCGAGGAGAAGCCGACGAACCAGCCGTCCTTGTTCGAACTGGTGGTGCCGGTCTTGCCCGCAACCGGGCGGCCGATCTGCGCCGCCTGCCCGGTGCCGGTGTTGACTGCAGTCTGCAGCAGGTCGGTAATGCCCGCAGCGACGTAGCTCGGCACCAGCTGGCTGGAGCGGGCGCGTTCGTGGCGGTAGATCTCGCGACCGCTCGCAGTGGTCACCCGCATGATGCCGTAAGGCTCGACCGAAGTGCCCTTGGCCGAAACGGCGGCGAAAGCGCGGGTCATGTCGATCAGCCGCACTTCGCTGGAACCCAGCACCATCGACGGGAAGGTCGAGATCGGCGAAGTGATGCCGAAGCGGCGCGCCATCGAGGCGACCGAGCCGAAACCGACATCCTGCCCCAATTGCGCCGCAACTGTGTTGATCGAATAGGCAAAGGCGGTCCGCACATCGATTTCGCCCACGAACTTGCCGTTCGAATTGCGCGGGCTCCAGCCGTCGATCTCTGTCGGCGTGTCGACCACCCTGTCATCGGGAGTGTATCCGGCTTCGAGCGCGGCGAGATAGACGAACAATTTCCATGCCGAACCCGG
Source organism: Altererythrobacter sp. Z27 (assembly GCF_052683155.1). Classification (NCBI taxonomy): domain Bacteria; kingdom Pseudomonadati; phylum Pseudomonadota; class Alphaproteobacteria; order Sphingomonadales; family Erythrobacteraceae; genus Altererythrobacter; species Altererythrobacter sp. Z27. The sequence continues at coordinate 1,362,427 of NZ_JBQYMC010000001.1, forward strand.
CTGGCGCTGGGCGTTGGTGGCGCGGTTGTAATTAGTCTCGACGTAATCGGTGCCGCCTACCATCGCCAGGATCGCACCGTCGCGGTCGAGGCTGACCAATGCGCCTTGCGAGCCCGGCGGCGTGTTGGCCCTGACCGCTGAGGTCGCCGCGCGCTGCATGTCGACATCCAGCGTCGTCCACACTTCAATCGGCTCGAACGTCTCGGGCAGAAGCAGGTCAAGCTGCGGCAACACGTAATCGGTGAAATAGCGCGCCGAGTTCTGCGCAACCCGCGCCTTGAGGTTGACCGCATCGATGTCGACCGAGGATGCCTGCGCGCTGATATAGCCTTGCTCGCGCATCAGCCGCAGCACCACTTGCGCGCGGCCCACCGCCGCATCGACATCGGCGGTGGGCGAATAGCGCGAAGGAGCCTTGACCAGCCCAGCGATGATCGCAGCCTCGGCGGTCGAAAGATCGGTCGCGGGATGGCTGAAGAAATTGCGGCTGGCGCTGTCGATGCCATAGGCACCGCCGCCGAAATAGACCTTGTTCAGGTAGAGCTCGAGCACCTGTTCCTTCGAGAACTTCCATTCGAGCGCGAAGGCCAGCACCGCTTCGCGTAGCTTGCGGTCGAGCGAGCGGTTGTTGTTGAGGAACAGATTGCGCGCGAGCTGCTGGGTTATGGTGGACGTGCCACCGATGCGCTTGTCGCCGACGAAGGATTCGAGGATCGCGCCGGTCAGGCGGATCGGGTCCACGCCCAGATGCGAGAAATAGCGGCGATCCTCCACCGCCACCATCGCATCCTTCATCACTTGCGGTATCTCGTCATAGTCGAGCCATTCGCCATAGCTCGGCCCCAGCTCGACGATCTCGGTCCCGTCGCGCGCGCGCACCACGATGGTCTGGGCGGTCTGGGTAGCCTTGAGCTGGTTATAGCTCGGCAGCGACTGCACAGCAGACGCGACCGCGACGCCGAGCACGATCAGCCCGAGCAGCGCCACGGCACCACCCCAGATCGCGATACGCTTCACCAAGCGTGAAAAACGCGAGCCTCCGCCGCTTCCACCCTTCTTGTGCTTGCGCGGGCGCGATGGCGGGGTCGATTGGGCGCGCTCTGCCGCAGCGCGGCGGCTGCCGCGCTTGTTCTTGTTCACCAGGCTGTTTCCGCGCTTCGACATAGTGAACTAGGTGACGACCCTGTATGGCTGACCGGTGTGTTCGCTTGCATAGGCGAGTTGTAACCTCGGGTGAACGGCTCGCAGCGGGATTTCCGCCGCCGCGATCAGTCCTCAGGCTCGAAGTCGAGTGACGCCGAATTGATGCAGTAACGCAATCCGCCTTCCTGCGGCGGCCCGTCCGGGAAGACGTGGCCCAGGTGCCCGCCGCATTTGGCGCAGAGCACTTCGGTGCGGATCATGCCGTAGGAGACGTCGCGCCGCTCCTCGATCGTCTCTTCATCCGCCGGGCGGGTGAAGGCCGGCCAGCCGCAGCCCGAATTGTACTTGGCATCGCTTCCGAACAGTTTGGTGCCACAGCCCGCGCACATATATTCGCCGACATCGTAATGCTTGTCATACTTGCCGGTGAATGCGCGCTCGGTCCCCGCCTCGCGAAGCACGTGATATTGTTCGGGCGTCAGTTTCTCGCGCCATTCTTCTTCGGAAAGCTCGACCTTGTCCGCCATGACTCTCTCCTAACCATCCACCTTTGCGTAGTGCGACGGCGGCTGGATCACGCCCATCCGCTCGGTCAGCAGCGGGCGGAAGCTCGGCCGGCTCTTGAACACCGAATACCAGCCGCGCGTCTGCTCGTGCCCCGCCCAGTCGATGCCGCCGAGGTAATCGGCCACCGAAATCTGCGCTGCGGCCGCAAGGTCAGCCAGGCTCATGGTCGAACCCGCCAACCACGGGCGATTGTCGATCAGCCAGTCCATGTAGTCGAGATGGCCATGCGCCAGCTTCATCGCTTCGCGCAGCACGCGGGAATCGGGCGGCTGGTTGAGCACAATGCGTTTCTTCATCCGCTCGTTGAGCAGAGGTGCGGTGACGTCATTGTAGAAATTCTCGTCGAACAGCGCGACCAGCCGGCGGATTTCCGCGCGATTGGCGGCGGTGCCGTTGATCATCGGCGCCTTGTCGACCGTCTCTTCGAAATATTCGGCGATCGCGCGACTGTCGCACAGCACGGTATCGCGCTCCTGATGCACCATCACCGGCGTGCGCCCCGCAGGGTTGAGATTCCAGAAATAGTCGCTGGCCGACCAGGGGTCTTCGCGGACCATTTCGTAGGCGACGTTCTTCTCGCCCAGAAGCAGGCGGATCTTTCGGCTGAAAGGGCAAAGCGGGAATTGGTAGAGGCGCCACATAATTGCCGGTGTTCATGCCGCAAATCGCGCGGCAAATCCACCGGCGGTAATCGCAAAATCGCGGGTTTTCAGACCCCCGAAGCCTCCAGCATCGTCAGGCAGGCGGGCATGACTGCATCAACCTGCGATTCGTCGAGCAGGCGCTGCGCCTCGGCCTGCACCATTCCGGCCACCGCGTCGCGCTGCAGCCCCGTCTCGTCCATCACCTGCGCCAGCGCGCGAACGAAGAATTCACGCCCGCGCGGATCGATTGCGGGCCATTTCTGCGCATCCGCATTGCCGCTTTCCTGGCCAAAGGAAACGAGCGCGAAGGCCGCCGAACAGCGGACCAGCGCCTGGTTCTCCTGAGAAAGCGAGGCGGTAGGTGGAGTTGCGGGCGCGACAGGCGCGGTCGCCTGGGCGGCGAGGCCGATGGCGGCGGCGATCAGGATGAAGTTCATGGCGGAACCCTATACCAGTGAAAATGAACAGTGCGCTACCATCGTGCTTGTCGTGCTATCTGGGCTGGCTTAGGCATGCGCCGCAACCAAGGGAGAAACGGATAATGTTCAGCCATATAATGGTCGGATCGAACGACATCGAAGCTTCGAAGAAATTCTATGACGCCGTACTGGGCGTGCTCGGCGCAGGCGAACCGGCGCGCGATGTGAAGGACGACGGCACTGTGCGCCTGCTCTACATCCACGGCGGCGGGGTCTTCATGGTTTCGACGCCGATTGACGGCAATCCGGCCACTGCGGGCAACGGCTCCACCATCGGATTCGCCTGCAACAGCCTTGAGCAGGTAAAGGCGTTCCATGACGCAGGCGTCGCCGCTGGCGGCACCAGCATCGAAGACCCGCCGGGACCGCGCACCAGCGCCATGGGCACGCTCAACCTGTCCTATGTCAGAGATCCCTCGGGCAACAAGCTCTGCGCGCTTCACCGCGCAGGTTAAGGGAAAAGGCCAGAAGCTAGCGGCTGAGCTGGAACAGCGCGAATTCCGCGCGCCAGTTCACCGCCGGCGGGCCGATTTCGTGCCCGCCTGAAAAGAACCAGCTTCGTTCCACCCGCACACCCTTGGCCGCGACCAGCTCGCGGAAATCCACAATGGTGACGTGGTGGATGTTCTTCGTCTCGTACCAACTCACCGGCAGTGCCCGGGTCACGGGCATGCGCCCGCCCAGCATCAAGGCGCTGCGCGTACGCCAATGCGCGAAATTGGGGAAGCTGACGAAGGCCTGCCGCCCCACTCTGAGCAATTCATCGAGCATCCGATCGGGCCGCGCCGCCGTCTGCAACGTCTGGCTCAGAATCGCATAGTCGAATGCTTTGTCGGGATAATCGGCCAGGTCGCTATCGGCATCTCCCTGAACCACTGACAGGCCGCGCGCGACGCAGCGCTCTACCTGCGCGGCATCGATTTCCAGGCCGCGCGCATCCACTCCGTGGCGCGCAACCAGTTCCGCCATCAACCTGCCGTCGCCGCAGCCGATATCGAGCACGCGGCTGCCGGGCGTTATATTCTGCGCGATCACGGCAAGGTCGGGGCGAAGCGTCTCAGCCATCGATGAAGCCTTTCATCACCCGGTCGAGCGCAGGTACGTCGAGCAGGAAGCTGTCATGCCCGAATGGCGCGCTCAGTTCGACGAAGCTGACAGGCGCGCCTGCCGCGTTGAGCGCGTGGACGATGTGGCGGCTTTCGGCGGTAGGATAGAGCCAGTCGCTGTCGAAGCTGATCACGCAAAAGCGCGCGCTCGAGCCCGCGAAGGCGTTTGCCAGCCTGCCGCCATGCTCCTCGGCGAGGTCGAAATAGTCCATCGCACGAGTTATATAGAGATAGGAATTGGCGTCGAACCGCTGGGTGAAGCCCGATCCCTGATAGCGCAGGTAGCTTTCGACCTGGAAATCGGCATCGAAGCCGAAGCTCTTTGTGTCGCGGTCTTGAAGGTTTCGCCCAAACTTCTCGGTTAGGCCTTCCTCGCTGAGGTAGGTGATGTGCGCCGCCATGCGCGCCACCGCCAGCCCCGCGTCGGGCGCGGTCTCAGCGCCGTAATAGTCGCCGCCACGCCAGTTGAGATCGGCCATGATCGCCTGGCGCCCCACTTCATGGAAAGCGATGTTCTGCGCCGAATGCCGCGCCGTGGTTGCGATCGCGAGAACACGTGCCGCGCGCTCAGGCCAATTGGCCGCAAGGCTCAGCGCCTGCATCCCGCCCATCGACCCGCCGATCACCGTGTGCAGCCGCTCGATCCCCAACTCGTCGAGCAGGCCAACGAGCCCGCGCACCATGTCGCGGATCGTGATGACGGGGAAACGCATGGCATAGGGCTGGCCGTCTGCCGCTTCGCTGGCAGGTCCGGTCGATCCCATGCAGCTGCCAATCACATTGGCGCAGATGACGTGGAACCGGTTGGTGTCGACCACCTTGCCGGGGCCGACCATGCGTTCCCACCAGCCGGGCTTGCCGGTAATGGGGTGGTTCGACGCGACATACTGGTCGCCCGTCAGCGCATGGCAGATCAGGATCGCGTTGGACCTATCATCCGCCAGTTCGCCATAGGTCTCAAAGGCGATCTGCACATCGCTGAGGGCCTGTCCGCTGTCGAGCGGCAGGTCGCGGCTGAGCGTCAGGCTCTTCGAGGCAATCACAGGCGCCATGGGCCGCTTCGATTGGGCGAGCCCACGCCTTAAGTCAATTGCACTGTTTTTCGAGGTCGAAAGCGGTTATGCGCCGCCGCTCCATGACCGACCAAAACCGCCCTCGCCCTGAAGGAAAACCCTGGATCATGGGCATCCATGCCTATGTGCCCGGCAAGGCCACCGGTGCAGACGGGCGCACACTGGTCAAGCTTTCGGCGAATGAGAACTCGCTCGGGTCGAGCGAGGCGGCACTGGCGGCACGGAAATCGCTTACCCGCGCAGCCGGTTATCCCGACCCTGACTCACGCCAACTTCGCGCGGCGATCGGTGCCCTGCACGGGATCGACCCGGCGCGGATCGTGTGCGGGACTGGCTCGGACGAATTGCTCAACCTCGCCGCACAAGGTTTCGCTGGCCCGGGCGACGAAGTGCTGTTCAGCCGCTTCAGCTTCGCGGTCTACGACATCGCCGCGCGGCGCTGCGGCGCAACCCCGGTCGAGGCGCCGGACCGCGATTACGCCAACGATGTCGACGCGTTGCTGACCGCAGTGACCGAGCGGACGCGCGTAGTGTTCCTTGCCAACCCCAACAATCCCACCGGCACATATTTGCCGCGAAGCGAAGTCGAGCGGCTGCACGCCGGCCTGCCCTCGGACGTGCTGTTCGTGCTCGACCAGGCCTATGCCGAGTATCTCGCGCCGGGCAATGAGGACGGCGGGATCGAACTGGCTGCACACCATGATAACGTGCTGGTCACCCGCACCTTTTCCAAGATCTATGGCCTTGCCGGCGAGCGGATCGGCTGGGCTACGGGCGCACCGCAACTGGTCGATGTTCTCAACCGCATCCGCGGGCCTTTCAACGTCACGACGAGCGGGCAAGCCGCAGCACTTGCTGCGCTGGGCGACCAGGATTTTGTCGCACGTTCGCGCGATCACAATGCGGCCGAACTGGCGCGCTTTACCGCTGCAATCGAAGCGCTGGGCAACCACGGGCTGCGCGCTGTCCCGAGCAAAGCCAATTTCCTGCTGGTGCTGTTTGAAGGCGAATTGACCGCTGCGCAGGCGCTCGAAGCAATCGGCGAAGCGGGTTACGCCGTCCGCCACTTGCCGGGCCAGGGTCTGCCGCATGCGCTGCGGATCACGATTGGCAAGAGCGAAGATATGGACGCGATCGCAGAGGCACTGCGCAAGCTGGTGGAGCAAGGTGCATGAGCATCGAGAAAGTCGCGATCATCGGCCTCGGCCTGCTGGGTGGCTCGATCGGGCTGGCGACCAAGGCGCGCGCGCCGGGCATCACCACGAGCGGCTTCGACGCCGATCCTGCCGTGCGCGCAAAGGCGACAGAGCGCGGTCTGACAGACACAGTGTGCGACAGCGCCGCCGATGCGGTGCGCGACGCCGATCTGGTCATACTGTGCGTTCCGGTGGGCGCGATGCGCGAGGCTGCGGCGGGAATTGCCGATGTGCTGCCCCCACATGCGATCGTCAGCGACGTCGGCTCGTCCAAGCAGAGCGTGGCGGAAGACCTCGCGACCGCCCTCCCCGGCGCCAGGGTGATCCCGGCACACCCGGTCGCGGGCACAGAGCAGAGCGGGCCGGAAGCTGGCTTCGCCACACTGTTCGTCAACCGCTGGTGCATCCTCACGCCGCCTTCGGGTGCGGACGAAGCCGCGGTCGCAGCGCTAGCGGATTTCTGGCGCAAGCTGGGCGCGCGGATCGAAATCATGGACCCGCAACACCACGATCTGGTGCTGGCGGTGACCAGCCACATCCCACACCTGATTGCCTATACGATTGTCGGCACTGCGAGTGATCTCGAGGAAGTGACGCAGGGTGAAGTGATCAAATACTCAGCCGGCGGCTTCCGTGACTTCACCCGCATTGCCGCGTCCGACCCGACTATGTGGCGCGACGTATTCCTGCACAACAAGGCGGCCGTACTCGAAATGCTCGGGCGATTCACAGAAGACCTGACGGCACTGCAACGCGCGATCCGATCAGGCGATGGCGACACGCTGCATGAATTGTTCAGCCGCACCCGCGCCATCCGTCGCGGGATCATCCAGGAAGGCCAGGACGATCCTTCGCCCGACTTCGGGCGTGGACACTAAGCCGGTCAGTTCAGCGCGTTGATCGCTGCCACTACCCTGGCTTCGATTTCCTCGCGCGGAAGGCCCGGGGGGATCGGCTCGCCGATCTTGTAGGTGATGCGGCCCGATCGCTTCCACAACCGGTGATAGAGCGGCCCGCTATTCACCGCCACCGGCACCACCTGCAGCCCCAGCAGCTTGTAGAGCCCGGCAAAGCCCGATTGGAGTTCGGGGCTCGTGCCATGGGCCACGCGCGTGCCCTCCGGGAAAATCACCAGCGGCCGACCTTCGGCAATCCGCTCGCGCGCCTTGGTGATCATCTGGCGCAGGGCCCGCGCACCTTCGTCGCGCGCCACCGGTATCAGTCCATACTGGAGCGCCGAATGCCCCCAGCCGGGGATCTTGAACAGCTCCTGCTTGGCGAAGACCGCCGGCGAATTGAGGAAGGCGGGCATGTCGATCGCTTCGAACAGGCTCTCGTGCTTGATCGCGTAGAGCACCGGCCCATCGGGCGGTTCGCCTTCGACCGCGACTTCCACCCCGAGCACATGCACCACGCACCAGCGATGCCAGCGCGACCATGCCCGCACCACCTTGCGCAGGCGCGCGCTGCCTAATGGCACCGCAGCGACCGAGGCGCTGACGAGGAAGATGCTCCCGATGTAGAACACGGGATAATAGAGCAGGCTGCGCAGGACCGACATTTCGATCAGCTCACGACTGGATCAGGGCAGTCAGGCGGCTCACCACAAGCTTGTGATACTCGAGCAGCAGCACGCCGAAATTCGGCTCGGTCCTGACTGCGTCTGGCACGACCGTAACCGTGCTCGGAAGCGTGCGACTGAGTTCGCCCGCCACGCGGCGCATATGCCAATCGCTGGTGACGAGGCGGATCGAGGAGATGCCCCGCTTCTCCACCCATTTGGCGATTTCCTCTGCATTGCCGCGCGTATCGACTGCGGCAAAGCCCAGCTCGACGCAGCAATTCATCCGCCGCCGCGATACGCCGAACTCTGCGGCGAATTCGTCAGGACGCACTTCGAGGTCGACCCCGCTCACCAGCATCCGGTCCGCCCAGCCATTGTCGAGCACTTCGAGCCCGCGCTGGATCCGCCCGGCGGCCCCCGTCGGCACGATCACCGCATCGGTCTTTATGTCACCCGCAGGTGCGGGCAACGTGGCGAAGAACCACACGAAGCCGAAGGCCCAGGCGAGGAAAACAGCGGAGAGGAGTCTTAGGATCATAACATTCGTTTCAAAGCGGACATTACAGTGATGCGCGCAGTCAGCATCGCAAGCAAGACCCCGGCAAGCGGAATTGCCGTAAGCACAAGCCAATCGAACTGGCGCAGATTGCCCCCCGCGACCATGCCCGAATCGATAGCCGCAAACTGGCTGCCTATCAGGCCAATCGCAAGCACCCCTAATATCAGGCCGATCGCCCCGCCCAATAGCGCGTCGATCGTGATGCTGCGCTGGAAGACCTGGGCGATCTGGCGATCGGTTCCGCCCAATAGGTGGACGATCTCCACCGTCTTGCGATGGTTGTTGAACGAACTTCGCGCCGCCAGCCACACCGCGGCCGCGCTGGTAAGGGCCAGCAAGGCGATCAGCGCCAGCGCAAGATATTGCAGCGAAGCAAGCGCATCATAGACCGGGCGCAGCCAGTCCGACTGCGCATCGACCCGCGCTTGCGGGATTTCGTCAAGCAGCAGAGCGTTCAGCCGCGCGACCTCCGCCGTGTCGGCAACGCTTTCCAGCTGGACGTCGATCAGCGCGGGGATCGGCACCGCTTCCTCCGCATCAGTGCCGGAGCCGATCCATGGCGCCAGCATCTCTGACAGTTCCTCGCGCGGGATCACGCGCAAGCTGGCGACGGCAGGGTCGGCAACCAGGATTTCGGCGGCGCGCTTGGCGAGTGCCGCCCGCGTTTCCGCATTCGCCTCGACGATCTGCACCGTCAGCGCACCGGACAGATCGGTCCGCGCGCGGTCGGCCAGATTGCCCAGTGCAAGCCCGGCGGCAGCCGCCATCACGGTCAGCGCGATCATGATCGCGATCACCCATGGCATTGGCCCGCTGGCGGGATTGCGCGGAACCAGCCGCGCCGCGCGTCGCCCCTTGAACGGCACGAGGTCGCGCACAAGCGACCGGTCGATCAGCGGAGCGCGGCTCATGCCTCGCTTCCCCGCTGCTGAGGACGGGGCGCAGGCCGCGGCGGGAATCGCAGCGCGCCCGTGGGGTCGAGCAACTGGCCCTTCTGCAGCCGCATGATCAGCGAATCCGGCACCTGCCGCAGCAAATGGATGTCATGTGTCGCGACGATCACGGTGGTGCCGAGCCGATTGAGCCGCTCGAACAATTGCAGCAGCTTGAGCGCCATGTCGGGATCGACATTGCCGGTCGGCTCGTCGGCGATCAGCAAATCGGGCCGGCCGATTACCGCGCGTGCGATAGCGACCCGCTGCTGCTCCCCACCCGACATGGTGGCGGGTACGGCATCCATGCGTTGTGCCAGGCCGACCCATTCGAGCATGTCGGCCACGGGCTTTGCCAAGTCCGCCTCGCGCACCCCGGCTACTCTCAGCGGCAGCGCGACATTGTCGAATGCGGAAAGATGCTCGACCAGGCGGAAATCCTGGAACACCACCCCCAGCTTGCGGCGGAAGGCGGGGAGCTGCTCGCGCGGCAGAGTGATCGTGTCCTTGCCGAACATCCGGATCGCCCCGCGTGATGGGCGCTGGGCAAGGTAAAGCAGCTTGAGCAGGCTGGTCTTGCCTGCCCCGCTGGCGCCGGTGAGGAAGTAGAACAGGCCGGGGTGAAGCGTGAAGCACAGATCGCGCAGCACTTCGGGTTCGGTGCCGTAACGCAGCCCGACATTGTCGAAGGTCACGATTTCGCCTGTCCCCTCGGTCATCGCGTGGCTCTATCCGAAGGGGAAGGCAGTGCAAGGCCAATCATCGCCGGAGCGCAGAATTGCGAGGCTTCGGTGTGGAAAAAGAGCGGGTTTCTTTGCCTCATGGCTTCTCTGCACTTGTTGCACTGCGCCATGCCGCCTAATGCACTGAGTGACATGATAATTGCGTGTCCAGCCTGTCGCACACGCTACGTTGTGCCAGACACGGCCATCGGCATCGATGGGCGCACGGTGCGTTGCGCCAAATGCAAGCACAGCTGGTTCCAGGACGGGCCTCAGCCTGAGGCGCGCGAAGCTGCTCCTGCGCCTCAGCCACAAGAAACACCCGCTCCCGAGCCTGAAGCTAGCAAAGCTGCACCTGCGACTCCGCCGCGGGAAGAAGCGACTCCTGAGCCTGCGCCCTCACCAGATTTTGCTCCACCCGAGCCTGAAACGGCGGCAGATGTGAGCGATACGGAAGAAAGCGAGCGGGAGCCTGAAGCCCCACCAGCGCCTGCTCCGCAGCCATCGGTGAATTTCTGGCGCACGCCGCAACCAGAGGTCGTGGCTCCGCAACCTGAGCCCGAACCTCCGATGCCGGCGGAACCTACTCCTACGAAGGAAGCGCAGCCGCCCGCCGCAGTCGAACGTGAAAGCGCGCCAGCCGAAGCCACCGACTATGTGGAGGACGATGGCGGCTATTCGCGCTTCGACTATGAACCGCCCTTTCGCGCGCGGCGCAATCCGCTCAAGATTTGGACCGCCGCAGCATTGCTGTTCGCGGTTTCCGCTTTCGGTGCGATCGCGGCGATCAATATCTGGGGCATGCCGAGCTGGCTGCCGTTCGAGCGCCCCGTGTTCGGAATGGAGAAGCCCGGGCTGAAGCTCGACTTCCCACCCGAGCAGCAAGACCTGCGGACGCTTCCCAACGGCACCGAATATCTCGAAGTCAGCGGGTCGGTTGCGAATACCGGCCGTACGACCGCTTCGGTTCCCTCGATCATGATCGCGCTCCGAAACGAGCAGGACCAGATCGTCTACACCTGGGAAATCGTTCCACCGCAGCGCGAGCTTGCACCGGGTGAAACCATGCGGATAAGCGAAGCAATGGTCGATGTGCCGCGCGCGGCACGGGTGATCGAGATCGGCTGGTCGCCCTAGTCCGCAAATATCGCGAAACGCGATGGTAAAGTGCTTGCGGAGCCGCACCTCTGTTGCTAGTGGCGCCCTCCTGTTCGCGACGGGCTTCATGCCTTTCGAACGACTGGGTGCGGTCGTGGCGGAACTGGTAGACGCGCAACGTTGAGGTCGTTGTGGCCGAAAGGCCGTGGAAGTTCGAGTCTTCTCGACCGCACCAAACAGTTAATCTGACAATCCGATTTTCGCCTTCGGGCATCAACTCCGCCAAGAATGGCGCAGAGCTGCGGGGTTTCCCACGTTCGATCTTACGCGCCTGGGCAAGAGACCATTGAGTGAGGCGGCTTCGCCGCTCCGATCACCACTTTTCCCTGTCTATGATTTCCTCGCCTCAGATCATCGATCGATGTTGCGTGGTGACCCGCAAGACGATTCGGAGCCTGAGCCAGTTCTACCTGGACAGCTTGGCAAGCCTTGTCTGACGATGCACTTGCTGGTCAAGCCCGTGTGCCCGGTTCGAAATTTGTTGCATCCAAATGGGCCGGATGCCGCATCTAACCTGTCGAAACCAATCCCGCCCCCCTTTGGGCGACAACAGGAAATTCGACAATGAAGCTACCTTTTCGGCCAAACCGATTCGTATCGTCAGTGCTGGTGCCAATCCTGACTGTAACCGCCGCCGTCGCCAGTACTGCCGCGAGCGCGAGCCCCGTCAGCACAACCATGCCGGACACAGAGGCGGGCGAGATCGGCGAGATGGTGATCGCGCGCATCAACGCCGATGATCAGACAAGCATCCAGCAGTGGGCCTCGACAATCCTCGCCCCGACGATTGACGCGAGCATGCAGGATGCCTTCCTCAAGCAGCTCGCTGTTGCGGTTCGCGACAGCGGCGGCGTCGACTTCGTCGATGCGCGAACGCAAGGCCCTCCGGGAATGCTGGTCGTGACCATCAAGGGGCGGCGGACCGGGCAATTGGTCGCTCTCGTGCTGCTCCCCGATCCGGAGCAGCCCGGAAAGCTGGCAATGGTCGACATGGTGTCGATCGATGATCCCACGCTTTATGATGGCTGGCCCGAAACGGGCGCGTCGCAGGCTGACATTGCCCGTCTCGCCGGGGCTGCACTGGACCAGCTCGCGAATACGACCGACTTTTCGGGATGCCTGAGCATTTCGGACGGCGCGACCACCTTCTTCGATGAATGCCGCGGCCTCGCTGACCGCACGTTTGGCGTAGCGACAGATCGCGAAACGAAATTCCACATCGGATCGATGAACAAGATGTTCACTGCGGTTGCGATCGCCCAGCTAGCGGAATCGGGCAAGTTGAGGTGGGACGCGTCGCTCGCCGAAGTGATGCCAGAATATCCCGATCAGGCGGCTGCGGCAAAGATCACCGTGTGGCAGCTGCTGCGCCACACATCCGGGCTGGGTGACTTCTTCGTTCCGGAGTTTTTCCAGAATCGCGAGAAATTCGTCAATCCGGGCGACTATCTCGATCTGATTGCCCGCCAACCAATTGTTTTCGAGCCAGGTGCCGACTGGAGCTATAGCAACGCGGGCTACATCCTGCTGGGGCGGATCGTCGAAAACGTCTCGGGCGAAAGTTACTTCGACTACGTCGAGCGCCATATCTTCGAGCCTGCCGGCATGACCTCCAGCGGATTCGGCAGCCTGGAAGACGTCACCGAAAAGCTGGCGACCGGCTATTTCAAGGATGGTGCCTTTGCCACCACATGGAAGGCCAACTGGATGACCCTTCCCTTCAAGGGCAGCCCCGCCGGGGGCGGCTATTCCACCAATGAAGACCTGCTGAAGTTTGCAAATGCGTTCCAAGGCGGAAAGCTGGTTGGCCCTGCGACCTTGCAGAAGATGTTCGAAGACGGCGTGCGGGTGGGGCCCGGCAAGTACGCGGCCGGTTTCGGTGATCGCCCGTCGAACGGCCGCCAGATTCGCGGCCATGCGGGTGGCGCACCGGGCATGAGCGCAAATCTCGCGATGGTCTGGGAAACCGGGGCGGCGGTCGCAGTGACCAGCAATCAAGGCGATACGCCGACCGCGATGCTGCTGAGCGAGCGCATCGCAGATATGCTCGCATCGCAAGGGCAAAAACCGTGATGCTCGCTTGCGACCATCTGATATTCATCGAACTTTCCGGGGAGTCACGCTGATGGACTTTTCAATGCTGTTCATTCCTTTCGTGGTGATGCTCGCGCCCGTAGGGATCCTCCTGATCTTCCTGCGCTATCGCGCGCAGATTACGAAGGAGCGCTATCGCACGCTGCTGCAGCTCGCGGAAAAGGGGGTGGAACTGCCGCATGACCTGCTGGTCGAACCGCATGCTTCCGACGCCGATCGGCGCCGGGCGCTGGTGCTGGTAAGCAGCGGCCTGGGACTGATGGCGATGTTCCTTGCGCTGCCGTTCGAGTTCCACAGCGGACAGAGCCTCGCCAGCCTGTGGGGCATCGGCCTCTTGCCGTTGATGACGGGCCTTGGCTACTTCGCGAGTTGGTGGCTCAACAGGCGCGATGACATGCGTGGCTGACCAGCCTGCCTCGGTGCAAGTCGATCATTCGTTGGTGGCGCGTGCGCTGCTGACGGATGATCGGCGCGCGTTTGAGCAACTCATGCGGCGCCATCAGGGCATGGTGCGCGCTCAGTTGCGCCGCCTGCTTCACGGCGACGAGGCCAAGGCCGACGATCTCGCCCAGGAGACGTTCCTGCTGGCATGGCGCAAGCTGCATCAGTTTCGCGGCGAGGCGCGCTTTTCGACCTGGCTCTACCGCATCGCATATTCCTGCTTTCTTCAGGATCGGCGAAAAGGCTCGTCGGCTGCTGAGGACATCGATGGCGACACGCTCGAACAGCGAACATCGTCGCGCGATGCGGTCGAGCTGCGGCTTGATGTCGAGCGCGCGATGCGCCGCTTGTCCGCTCCCGAGCAAGCTGTGCTGCTGCATGTCGTGCAGCTCGGATTGAGCCATGATGAGGCCGCCTATGTGCTGGCCATGCCGCTCGGCACCGTGAAATCCCATGCCAAACGCGGCAAGGCCAAGCTCTGCGAACTGCTGGCAGACTGGCAATCGACTTCTCCGGAGGAAATTGGGTCATGAACGACGATATGGAAGACATTTTGGACGCCCTACTGCGCGATCAGTTCGAAGGGCCGGTGCCGGTCGGCGATTTCTGCGATCGCGTGATGGATCGGCTGCCCGCCCGGCGGCGTCGCATTCAATGGCCCATGGCTGCCGGGATGCTCATCGGCGTCGCAATGTGCTGGGTCAGCCTGTCGTCTGCTCCGATCATGTCTGTCGGTTGGCGGGACTGGCTCTCCGGAGAAGCGTCCGCATCTGCCGTGGCGTTGCTCGTCTCGACGATGGGCATGGCAGTTCTGGCATTGGCCTGGACGATCGCCGAGGCTGAAGATCGCTACGCCCCAGCGCCCCGGCGCATCGCTTGATGGCAATGTCGCCGAGCTTCGCGCTAATGTAGAATTGCTGCATCTGCGAAGGGAAGTTTGACGCAGGCCTCATAAGGCCTAAACTCGGTTCGATGGACCTGCAGACCGGCCTTCCCGCTCCGCCGCCGCTGGCAACCTTTCTGAAGGCTGCACCGGTCGCTCTCTATCTGGATTTCGACGGCACTCTGGTCGAGATTGCGGCCCGGCCCGATGCAATCGCGGTGCCCGGGGCGCTTGGCAAGGGACTCGAACATCTTGCTGCCCGGCTGGGCGGCGCGCTCGCCGTCGTGACTGGACGCAGCATCGTCGATCTCCGGCAATATCTGGGGCCTGTTGCATTGCACCTCGCGGGCTCCCATGGCGGCCATGTGCTTGCGCCGAATGGCGACGCCCTGCTCGAAACCAGGCCCTTGTCCGATCATGTAGGCGAAGCGCTTGGCAGCTTCGCCAGCAAGCGCGGCCTGTTGTATGAGCCCAAGGCGCATGGCGCGGCGCTGCATTACAGGGAAAAGCCCGAAATGGAGGCCGAGACTCAGGCTTTTGCGCGCGGTCTGGCCAATGAGCATGGGCTCGGGACCAAGTCAGGCAAATGCGTGATCGAAATCGTGTGGCCCGGAACCGACAAGGGCGGCGCGGTCGAACTGCTGGCCAGTGAAGCTCCTTTCAAGGGCCGCATGCCGGTATTCATCGGCGACGATGTGACCGATGAAGACGGATTCATTGCCTGCAGCCGGATGGGTGGCTTCGGCATCCTGGTGGGAGAGCGCAGCGACACCCAAGCGCGCTATCGCTTGAAGAACGTAGGGGACGTTTACGAATGGCTGAACCTGTGACCGCAGACCTGGAACTCTGGCCGATCGGCAACTGCCAGGTCAGCGCCCTGATCGACCGCGACGCCGCGATCGTCTGGGGCTGCGTGCCGCGGGTCGATGGCGACCCGGTCTTCTGCTCGCTGCTCAATGGGGACAGAAGCGAAGCAGGCGTCTGGCGCTTCGAACTCGAGGACCAGGTCAGCGCGCGCCAGGAATATATCCGCAACACGCCGATCCTGGTCACGCGACTGGAAGCGGAAGACGGCAGCGCGGTCGAAGTGCTCGACTTCTGCCCGCGCTTCGAAGGCAAGGGCCGGATGTACCGGCCAGTGGCCATCGGCCGCATCGTTCGGCCAGTATCGGGAAATCCGCGCATCCGCGTCGTGCTGCGCCCGATGAAGAATTACGGCGCGCAGATTGCCGCAACGACCAATGGTACCAACCACGTCCGCTACCTCGTAGGCCCGCAGGCGCTGCGGCTCAGCACCGATGCGCCGGTGGGCTACATCCTCGAACAGCGCAGTTTCCGGATCGAGGACGACACGCATTTCTTCCTTGGCCCGGACGAGCCCTTCGCGGGCAATCTGCGCGAGGAAATCCGCCGCATGGAGCAGGCGACCCGCAAATACTGGCAGCAATGGGTCAGGGGGCTCGCCACTCCGTTCGAGTGGCAGGATGAAGTGATCCGCTGCGCAATCACGCTGAAGCTGTGTCAGCATGAGGAGACTGGTGCGATCGTGGCCGCGCTCACAACCTCGATCCCCGAAGCGCCGCATTCGCAGCGCAACTGGGACTACCGTTACTGCTGGATCCGCGATTCCTACTACACGGTGCAGGCCCTGAACCGATTGGGCGCGCTCGATGTGCTGGAGAAATACCTGGGATACCTGCGTAACATCGTCGATGCAGCGAAGGGCGGGAGCATCCAGCCGCTCTATTCGGTGATGGGCGAAAGCGAGCTGGACGAGACGACCGCCGCCTATCTCGCCGGCTATCGGGGGATGGGCCCGGTAAGGCGCGGCAACGCCGCCTACAAGCAGATCCAGCACGATTGCTATGGCCAGATCGTTCTGCCGACAGTGCAGGGATTCATCGACCGGCGCTTGCTGCGAATGGCGGATGAGCGCGATTTTGAAAGCCTGGAAGAAGTCGGCGAGATGGCGTGGCGGATGCACGACCAGCCCGATGCCGGGCTGTGGGAATTCCGCACACGGCAAGAAGTGCACACCTATTCCGCAGTGATGAGCTGGGCGGCCTGCGACCGGCTGGCGATGACCGCCGAATGGCTCGGCAAGCAGGAACGCGCGGATCTGTGGCGCGAGCGGGCCGATGTGATCCGCGCCAGGATCGAGGAAGAAGCCTGGGTCGAGAATGGCGAGGAAGGCGGCCACTACGGCGCAAGCTTCGAAAGCGACTATCTCGATGCCAGCCTGCTGCAGATGGTGGAGTTGCGCTTCCTCTCGCCCGACAACGAGCGTTTCCAGTCGACCTTCGCCGCAGTCGAACGGCATTTGCGGCGCGGGGACTTCATGCTGCGCTACGCCGCAGAGGACGATTTCGGCAAACCCGAAACGGCTTTCAACGTCTGCACATTCTGGCTGATCGAAGCGCTGCATCTCGCCGGTCGGGACGAGGAAGCGCGGCGGCTGTTCGAGACAATGCTCAGCCACACCACACGTTCGGGCCTGCTCAGCGAAGACCTCGATTATGAGAGCAGCGAACTTTGGGGTAACTTCCCCCAGACCTATTCGCTGGTCGGCGTAATCAACTGCGCCGGGCTGCTGTCCAAACCATGGAGCCAGGTACGATAGGACGTCTCGTTGTCATCTCCAATCGCGTCGCCGTACCGAAGGCGCGCGGCGCCGCGGGCGCACAGGGCGGGCTCGCCGGCGCACTCAACTCGGCACTGAAGGAGTATGGCGGCATCTGGTTCGGCTGGTCGGGCCAGCAGAGCGATGACCGCACCGGCAACGTCAAATTGCAGCGCAATGACGGCGTGACGATCGCAACGATCGATCTCTCAAGCCGCGATGTTGACGAATATTACAACGGCTATGCTAATTCGACCTTGTGGCCGCTGTTCCATTACCGGCTCGACCTGACCGAATACGAGCGGGAGACGGGCAAGGGATATGAGCGGGTAAACGAACGTTTTGCCGAATGCGTGAGCCCGCTGATCGAGGAAGACGATCTCGTCTGGGTCCATGACTACCATCTCCTGCCGCTGGGAGACCGCCTGCGCGCCCGCGGGCTCAAGAACCGGATCGGCTTCTTCCTGCATATTCCGTGGCCGCCGACGCGGCTGTTCGTGTCGCTGCCGTTCCACGAGCGGCTGGTGCGAACCATGCTGGAATACGATCTGATCGGGTTCCAGACCGACGAATGGCGCGAGAGTTTTCTCCATTATTGCCGCAAGGAGCTGGGGGCGAAAGTCGACGAGAGTTCAGGCTCGATCACGCTCGACGGGCGCACCGTGATCGCGCGGGCATACCCCATCGGGATCGACTGGGAGCACTTCCAGGCGCAGGGCCAAACGGAAGAGGCGCGCAAGGCCGAGCAGCGGCTGGTATCGTCGACGCGCTTGCGCACGGCCATGATCGGGGTGGACCGGCTGGATTATTCCAAGGGACTGCCGGAAAGGATCGATGGCATCGGTCGTTTCTTCGACCAGCATCCCAAGCGCGTGAGCGATCTCGTCTTCATCCAGATTGCGCCGCCAAGCCGTGAAGATGTCGAAACCTATCAGCAGATGAGAACGCTGCTCGAGCAGAAGACCGGCCAGATCAACGGTGCGCGAAGCGAAGTCGACCTGGTGCCGATCCGCTACGTCAACCGCGGCTATTCGCATGCCGAACTCTATGGCTTCTTCCGCGCATCCAAAATCGGCCTGGTGACGCCGCTGCGGGACGGGATGAATCTGGTCGCCAAGGAATATGTCGCCGCGCAGGACCCTGAGGATCCCGGTGCGCTGATCCTTTCGCGCTTCGCCGGGGCAGCCCGGCAATTGGGAACCGATGTCGAAGGAGCCGTGCTCGTCAATCCGCACAGCCCGGACGACCTGAGCCACGCGATCCGCATCGCGCTCGACATGCCGCGCGCCGAGCGCAAGGCTCGCTACCAGGCGATGATCGGAACGATCCGCGACGACAACGTCCAGGCATGGACCAAGCACTTCTGCGCGGATCTGGCAGCGGTGAGGCAGCAATAGCCAGCCATTCATGTTTGAGAATTCGACGCAAGCCAATCAATCCCGAAACGCCGTCTCACTCAGCCTCGTGATCGGGGTAAAGATGTATGAGAGCACCGAGCGTTTCTCGCCCAGCAGATTGACATTGGCGACCATGCCCGGCCCGATCTTCAGGGGCTGCCCATCCCTTCCGATTAGTCGGCTTTTTGTCTGTATTTCAACGGTATAAAAAGACTCGCCGGTTTGCTCGTCCTTTACTGCATCGGGCGAGATAGACGTGACCACACCATCCAGAGTGCCGTAAATCGCGCGATTGTATGCGGTGATTTCAATCCGGGCAGGCTGGCTCAAACCCACGTTGGCGATATCCGCCGGTCGGATCATTGCTTCAACGTAAAGCGCATCGTTCGACGGCACGATTTCGGCAATGGGGGACCCTGCCGAGACCGAGCCCCCTACGGTTGTTACCAGAACCCTGTTCACCTTGCCGGTTACGGGCGAACGAATTGTTGTGCGATCGACCCGGTCCGACAATGCAGGCAGCTGGACTTGCTTGGAGCTCAGTTCGGCCTGGGCCTGCGACAGCTCGCTGGCCGATCGCGTCAACCAGTCGCCTCGGGCCTGCGCGGATTGCGCCTGCGCCTCGGCCACTCCGGCCCCTGCACGCGCAAGTGCCGCCTGCGCGGAGTCCACCTCCTTTTGGGCGACCTTGGCCTCGTTTTCGGCCCTTATCAGATCGACCTTCGGAATGATCTGAGTGGTCACCAATGGCCGGATCATCTCCAGCTCCTTGGTGGTGGCCTCGAGCGTCGAACGCCGCGCTTCGAGCAGGGATTCCGCCTCGATCACTGCGCGCTGAGCCTGAGTCACCCGGGCACTCGCGGCGTTAACTGCGCTTTGCAGTTCTGCCATACGCGCACGATGCAGCGCCTGTTCGATTTCGATCTGGCCCGTTGGTGCCGAGCCGTAGTCAGGATTGGATCCGCGAACTTCCGCATCGAGCCGCGCAATCTTGGCCTGTAGCGCGCTGACCTCTGCCGTCGTACTTCCGAACGCCGCCCCGGTCAGCGTGGGCGACAGCCGCACCAGGACATCGCCCTTGCGCACGGATTGCCCCGGCTTGACCAGAATGTCTTCTATGATCCCGCCTTCCAGATTGGACACAATTTGGAGTTTGGAACTCGGCACTACGCGCCCCATGCCGCGGACACTGCGATCGATCTGTGTCAGGCCCGCCCAGACGAACGCAATCACAAAGAAAGCGACAATCACCCACAACACCAGATTGGCGGATTTCCTGGCGACGATTTCCTGCTCGTCTACATCGATTGAGCCATCGCTTAGGAGGTCAAGCAGCTCTGCCATCGTTGCTCCTCATGGCAGATCGGATGTCGGCAACCCGGTCCCGAATACTATCGGGTGTCCCATCCATCACAATCCGCCCTTCCGACAGCATGACGATACGATCCACCAGGCGCAACAGGGACGGGCGGTGCGTAACGATGATCAGTGTCCGGTCAGCGAATTCCTCGCGCAGATTTTCCATGATGCCGCGTTCGGTGTCGGCATCGACCGCAGAGGTAGGTTCATCCAGGATGATCACGGGCGGCCTTCCCACCAGCGCCCTTGCCAAACCGATCGATTGCTTCTGGCCTCCCGACAGGCCATCCCCCCTGTCGGCGAGTTGCAGATCGTATCCATTCGGAAACTTGCTGATGAAATTGTGTGCCCGGCTCAGCTTGGCGGCACGGATCATTTCCGCATCGTCTACGTCGTCCCTCCCAAGCAGGATATTGTCCCTGAGCGTGCCGGTCAGAAGCGTGCTTTCCTGAAACAGCGCACCGACCCGGGCCCTGAGCGCAGAAGGCGTCAGCTGCCTGATGTCCACCCCGTCGATCAGCACCAATCCGCTTGTTGGAGGGTACAGGCCGATCATCAAGCGGGCGATAGTCGATTTCCCTGAACCGATCGGCCCCACCAGCGCCACATGTTCCCCGGCTTCGATCCGCAGATTGATATTCGACAGCGCCAACTCGGGCGCTTCCGGGTATCGAAAATCGACATTGCGAAACTCGATCGTACCCGAAACGCGCGCGACGCCCAGCCCGCTGCCGTTCGGGCCTTCGACCGGATTGGACATGAATTTGTCGATTTGGGAATAGGCCGTCCGGGTGGCATTTATGCGGGTCAGGAGATGCGCAATCGTGCCCAGGGGCGCTACAACCCGCCCTGCCAAAATCGAGCAGGCAATCAGGCCGCCGATCGTGAGCGACTGTTCCGCGATCGCGAAAACGCCAAATATCACAACGCCTGTATAGGCCATGGTCTGGGCGGTCCCAGCGATTGTGATGGCAATGTTCGACGTCACCCGCTGACGCAACGAAACCACGGCATGCCGCCCGACGGCATCCTCCCAACGCTGCGCCACGATCTTGCCGGCATTGGCGGACTTTACGGTTTCCAGGCTGCCAATCGTTTCCACGAGCACGGATTGCTTGCTCAGGGCTTCGCCTAGCGTCTCGGCCGAGAGCCGCCGCATCATAGGTTGGGAAGCAAGTGCGGCCCCAACGACCAGCGGGATCATTGCCAGCGGGACCAGCACCAGCCATCCCCCGATCAGGGCGATGACAACGAGAGTGATCAGAATGAATGGCAGATCGACAATCGACGTGATCGTCGCAGAGGCGAAGAAATCTCGCAATGTGTCGATCTCGCGGACCATGCCCGCAAGCCCGCCGGTCGAGTGCTTGCGCGTATCGAGGCGCATCTTCAGGACCTGCTCGAACATGGATCGCCCAATGTCCCGATCAATGCGAGCGCCTGCGACATCGACGAAATAGGCGCGAAGCATTTTTAGGACGAAATCGAACAGCAGGATGATCGCAAGCCCGATGGTCAAAGCGATCAGGGAGTCGGTCGCATTGTTGGGTACGACACGGTCATAGACCGTCATGGTGAACAATGCGGTGATCAGCGCGAACACGTTGATCATCGCAGCGGCCAGTGCCACTTTCAGATAGATCGAACGATTGGCGCGCAAAGGCACCGCCAGCCACTCGGCCATCCGGCCTTTGGGCACTTCCACCTGGTCAGTTGCCATCCGCCTGGCCCCTTTCCGAACTCGTCGGGTAACCGGCTTTGTTTCCAGTTACCGCCCCCCGGTTACCCGCAAGTTGCAGCCTATCATGCGCATGCATGCGGGAAACCCTCCGGGCACAACCGTACGATATTGGGACGCTCGCGTTCGCGCCGGAATATTGTCTTCATCGGCAAGTCAAACCGTCAGATTGGTTTGCGCCAACATCGACAGATCCTCGGGAGGCAATAGACTGCTCGTTTGATAGAGCGAGTCAGGGGCGATCTTGGCCAGCGTATCCAAATAGCCCTGGACCAGGCTGCTTGAATAGTCGTCACCGTCCATTGCGACCTGAGTCGTGAATCCGTTGACCGTCGCTTCGCCGCTCTCGTTGAACATAGCCAGCTCGTTATGCGCTTCCGAACCGCCGGCCTTCCACGCATCCTGCCAGGCCTTTTTGCCACCGCTTGCCATTCCGTTGAGATCCGGATCGAACTGCAGAATAAAGCTGACCGCAGTAGCGTAGTCATCCGCGATGTCGGGATTGAGCGCGTCCATTCCGGTGCAGGGATCTTCACTTTCGCTGTCCGGGGTGGTCAGCGAATGGTTGTTGATCGAATTCAGGAAAGTTGCACCCAGATCGCGCTCAAGGCTGGTCAGGTAGTTGCTGTTGCCTCCATTCCCACCCTTGCCGCCGCCTGAGACCCAGGCGCGGAGCTCTTCTGGCGTCAGATAGATATCTTCACCTTCGTCAAAGACACCATCGCAATCAGCGTCCCACAGCACGAAGTGGTCGTTCACATCGTCGCCGTCGGTGTCGATGCCGTACTTGGTCAGCAAGTCGGTGGTCGACCAGCCTTCCGCATCGAAGTCCTTGTCGCCGTCTGGTGAGCCGTCACCATTGGCATCACCATTGTTCTCGTCATTGCCATCGTAAAGCGAGAAACCCAATTTCGACTGCCAGAAGCCGGGCGTACGGTTGGCACCCTGCATCATATAGTTGCCGAAGTTGCCGTCCTCTGCTTCGCCAAGGCTACCCGAAATGATCAGCCCGCTTTCGACGCTGAACGAGAAGTAGCCGAGTTCCCCGCCATAGGTCTGCGTAAAGCCGTCCTGCATGACTTCGTAGACATGGAGGATACCGTCGGCGTCATCGACGATCATGTCATAGGTGATCGTGAACGAGTAGTAGCCGTCCACATTCGTGACCTGGACGTCGATCTCGTTACCATTGTCAGGAACGTCGTCCTGGTCGAGGACGATTGTCCAACCCGACAGGACGGCCGTATCGGCTTCGTCCCACTCGCTATTGTTGTTCGCATCGGCCCATTTGTAGCCGGAAATGAACATGTCCTGGAAGTTGGCGAAGTCGAACGTCTGGCTGTCGTCACCCGACATGGCAACGATTGCGCTGATCGGACCCACGGTTTGAGTCCAACCATTCTGGTCTACTTCGCGGACGATCTTTCCATTGTATGACGGGTCAAGCCCGGTGATTTCCCAATCACCGTTCTCGTCGGTGATGTCGAATTTCTCGCCTTCGTCCCATTGCTCATTGTTGTTCTCGTCGATGTAGATCTTCCAGCCTTCCAGGCCAGCCTCCCCATCATCGATCGCGGCATTGCCGTTTTCGTCCTCGTACTTCGTCCCCGAGATGTCGAACAACTCGAAGTTGGCAAAGTCCTGATCGCCCACATCAAAGCCCGAAGTGCCGGTTCCGGTGACCTCGATTTTGGTGGCGCTGACATTGGTCCAGCCATCCTTGGTTTCCTCAAGCACCCAATAGGTGCCCAACGGCAGGCCCTCGAAGCTGTAGTCCCCGTTCTCATCCGTCCATGTCGTATCGATCAGTACGCCGCCATCGTCGGGATCGCCGTCATAGAGATAGATCGTCCAGCCCCCGGCATGCGGATCCTCCGGATCCTCCGAATCGAAGCTGTACGGCGTTTGGTCGGTACCGCCTTCAATTCCGTCAGCATCAATGAACTTCGTACCCGAGATCGAGCCGTACTGGGTGTTGTAGAAGTCCTGCCCGCTCGAGTCCGTCGCACCCGAGGTCAGCGTGTCGACCGCAACCGCAGTGGGGGTGACGTTGAACCAACCCTCCTTGCCTTCCTCGACCACCACATAGTCGCCCGGAACAAGCCCGGTGAACTCGTAATAGCCGTCGGCCCACTCGCCGGTACCGGTGTAGACGAAGCCTTCCGCAGCGCCGGTCGGGACGCCGTTGACCAGGTCGTAGTTCTCCGCCTTGTAGAGCGTGACCTTCCAGTTATCGACCGGAGTGCCGACGCCGCCCTCAACCCCGTCCGCATCCTCGTACTTGTAACCCGAGATCGAGCC
The DNA here is from genome assembly GCF_052683155.1 of Altererythrobacter sp. Z27. Classification (NCBI taxonomy): domain Bacteria; kingdom Pseudomonadati; phylum Pseudomonadota; class Alphaproteobacteria; order Sphingomonadales; family Erythrobacteraceae; genus Altererythrobacter; species Altererythrobacter sp. Z27. The sequence continues at coordinate 1,386,403 of NZ_JBQYMC010000001.1, forward strand.
GTACTGGGTGTTGTAGAAGTCCTGCCCGCTCGAGTCCGTCGCACCCGAGGTCAGCGTGTCGACCGCAAC